>NZ_CP154826.1:1398704-2797408 GCF_039613825.1 Diaminobutyricibacter sp. McL0608
CGGGCTGGCCGCCGATCGGGTGAGCGCGCCGGCCCGCTGCGAGCGGCGGGCGACTGTATGCGCCGGGGTTAAGCCGCAGTGCGCTCGATGATGGCCGGGATCTCCCCGGTCACAGGCCTGCGCAGGTCTGTCCACACCGTGATCGGTGCGGGCTCCCAGCCGAACGCTGCGGGCTCGTCATGCTGAAGGTCTGAGACGGGCTCCTCGGCGACGTGAAGTCCGGGCTCGACAGCCTCGACCGTTTCACCGGTCTCGAGCTTGCGCTTCGCATCCATGATCGCCGCGGTGATGCCGACGGCGACGGAGCGCGCGAGGATGTTGTGGAAGATGGCATCGGTGTCGGCGTCGGCGCGACGGCTCACCGTCCATTCGCCGTGCTCGCCGACGAAGTCCGCCAGTTTCTGGTGCACGAGCTCGAGGATCTGCTCCTCACTCAACTGCGGAATCGGGGCAGCCGAGACTGCAGCGACATGACGTCTGCGACCGAACATCGCGGAACCCCTTCCAGGAGAGCAAACCAACTGGTATAAGTGTCCCCGAATCCCCTCGCGACCTCCGGCGGACACGCCGCGTGTCTCGTCACGGATTCTGGTTGATCTGCGCTACTTTGCAGACCCCGCGGATGCGTGCGCGTCTACTCGGCTTCGTCGTCGAGTTCGCGCGATTCCTCGATGACCGTTCCGATTGCGATCGCGAGCGAGATCGCGGAACTGATCCAGAGGAGGATGACCTTCCAGTCGCGCGCTCCCTCTTTCGTGCGGCGCACGGTCGTCCAGATGCCGAGCGCCGCGCTGAGCACGGCCCCGTTGAAGATGTACTTGCGCATTCGGCCCTCTCCGTTCGCACCAACGCTAGTCGCAGTGGACCGCGGGGTACAGTGTCCGACATCCGCTCCTTTCTGCTGGAGCGCGCGTGCGGGAGGCCCGGTGGCAACAGCGATCGTCGGTGGAGTCCTGCTCTTCCTCGGGATCGACGCGATCGTGTTCGGTATCGTCCCCGTGAGCGAGGTCGCGGTGCTCTGGGCTCGGGTGTGGCCCATCCTGCTGTTCGTCATCGCGATCACCGTCGTCACCGAGCTGGCAGCGCGTGCCGGCCTCTTTCGTGCTCTCGCGGAGCAGGCTGCGCGATGGGGGCGCGGGCGGGCCTGGCTCCTCTGGCTTCTAGCCGTCGCCTTCGCGACCGCGAGCACGATCTTTCTGTCGCTGGACACGACGGCTGTGCTGCTCACCCCGGTCGTGGTGGTTCTTGCGCGCCACGTCGGCCTGAGTCCGCTCCCGTTCGCGCTGACGACGGTGTGGCTGGCGAACACCGCGTCGCTTCTGCTGCCCGTGTCGAACCTGACGAATCTGCTTGCGCAGCACGCGATGGGCAACCCGTCACCGATCGAGTTCGCTGCCCTGACCGCCGCGCCCGCGATCGTCGCGATACTGGTGCCGACCGTCGTCGTGTTCGTGGTGACCCGTCGCTTCCTGTTCCAGACCTATCAACCGGATGCGCGGGAACCGATCGAGGACGCGGTGTTGTTCTGGGTCTCCGCGGCGGTGGTCGCCGCGCTCATCCCCGCGCTGGTGTCGGGTATCCCCGTCTGGATTCCGGCGTCGGCGGGGGCGGTGATCCTGCTGGCGGTCTTCCTGGTCCGTCGACGGTCGGCGATCCGGTTCTCGATCCTGCCGTGGCAGCTGGTCACGCTCGCGTCAGGATTGTTCCTGTTCATCGGAGTGCTGCAGTCCGTCGGCCTGAGCGCTGCACTGACCACGGTGTCCGGCAGCGGTGAGTCCCCCCTCGAGCTGCTCCGGGTCTCGGTCACGGGGATGCTCGCGGCGAACGTCCTCGACAATCTTCCCGCGTACCTCGTACTCGAGCCGGTGGCCGGGTCGCCGGTCCGTCTGGTCGCGTTACTGATCGGCGTCAACGCCGGGCCGCTGATCACGCCGTGGGCGTCGCTGGCCACCCTGCTGTGGCATCAGCGGCTCTCCACACTCGATGTTCAGATCCGCTGGGGTCGTTACATTGTGCTCGGCCTGGTGGTGGCGCCGCTGACGGTCGTGCTGGCGACCCTCGCCCTCGCCCTGACCGTCTAGGTCGACCGCGGGCTCGGGCCGGCCGCGTCTAGACCTGGTCGAGTGCGGCGAGCTGGGTCACCCGCACGGTCCGTCTGCGCGCGACCGCGGCCACGGCCATCCCGAGACCGAGCACCCCCCAGAGGACGAGCGCTCCGACACCGCGCCAGGCTCCCGAGGTGCCGTCGATGACGCCCTGCATGGCAGTGATCGCGGCGGACGTGGGAAGCCACGTGACCGAGGCGTCGAAGAAGCCGGGCACGGTCGAGATGATCCCGGAGGCGAGCGTGATGACGACGACGAGCATCGAGATGAAACGGCCGATCCCGCCGAGCAGGGCGGTGAGGCCCTGGTTGATCGCGGCGAAGGCGATCCCGGTGAGGGCGGCGACACCAGCGAAGGCGAACCACTGACCGACATCGAGCTGGAGCGCGATCTGCATGATCCCGGCGACCAGGAGTCCCTGGACGATTCCGATCCCGGCAGCCGGCAGAAAACCGCCCAGCGCGATCCGCGTGGAGGACCGCGTCGTCAGCAGGGCGCGAGCCGACACCGCCTGGAGGACGAGGAAGGTCGCAAGGGCTCCCAGCCACAGGGCGACGACTGCGAAGAGGGGGATGCTCGAGGTGCCGAACAGGTCACCGGTCCCGGACTTCGACGCCACGGGTTGCGCGACGACGGTCGCGAGATTGGTCCGGTCGCTCGACGAGTAGGTCGGCATCTTCGACGCCGCGGTGGTGAGACCGGTGGCGAGGGATGCGGCCCCCGCACTGGTCTTGTCGGCACCGCCCGCGAGCGCTGTGACGCCGTCGCTGAGCTTGACGGCGCCGCTCGCGAGCGAGTCGGCTCCGGATGCCGTCTGCGAGACACCACTGGCGAGCTGCGACGCACCGGATGCGCTCTGCGCGATTCCGGAGCTGAGCGCGGGCATCCCGCCGGCGAACGCGTGAGCGCCGTCAGCGACCTTCTGGGCCGACGGAGCCAGGCCGGGTGTGCCGGCCGATCCCGTGTTGACCGAAGCGGCTACGCTGTCGAGGCTGCCGCACAAGAGAGCGTCTCCGCCGTGCGCGGCGCACATCTGCGCAAGGTCGGTGAGCGAGGCCCCGAGCTTCTTCGTGCCGTCGGCGATGCCCTGCGTACTGGTGGCGAGCTGCGACGCCTGCGCAGGGAGCCGGGAGGTGTTCGCCTGGAGTTGCACCAGCCCGCCGGCGAGCCCGGAAGTCGCACCGGACAGGTTCTGGAGGCCCGCGCTCATGGTCGAGACACCGCCGGCGAGCGAGGCGGATGCGGATGCGAGCGAATGTGTACCGCTCGCGAGGGTCGAGACACCGGATGCGAGCGAGCCCGCACCATCCGCCGCCTTGGACAGCTGGTCGTGGACCGTGTTGAACCCGACGTACACGTTCTCGAGATAGGTCGCGGTGAGCTGCTTGTTGAGCACGGACGTGGCGGTGGTGGTCACGGCCTGGCTGATCGCGGAGTCCACCAGTTTCGATTTCGTGCTGGTCTGCACGTCGATCGTCGCCTGGCGGGCGTCGCCTGCCGCGCGCGCGTACGAGGTCGCGGCCTTCGAGAAGCCTTTCGGGATGGTGACGACGGTGACGTAACTTCCGTTCGCGAGCCCTGCCGCCGCATCCTTCTGGTCGGTGAGGACCCAGCTGTAGTTCTCCGTGTTCGTGCTGTCGACGAGTCCTGCGGAGAGCTCGCGGCCGAGCGGAACGAGCTGGCCGCTCATCTTCACCGGCTGGTCGAGGTTGACGACAGCCGCCTTCACGTCGCCGAGACGCTCGGTGGGGTTCCACAGCGCCCAGACGAGCAGACCGCCGATCGCCAGGGGGACGAGCAGGATGCCGACCACGGTGAGCCAGGTGACCCGCTTGCTGCTGCGGGCGCGTTCGATGGTGAAGAACGACATGGTCAGGCGTTCGCTTTCTGTGGGATGCGGTCGGCGGTATGGCGGGGCGCATCGGTCCGGCCTGCACCGTGGCCCGCGCTGTGCGCCCCGTCCAGGTCGCCGCTGGAACGATCGAGCGTGATGGACTCGGTGTCCGAGTCGGTCGGCAGGACGTCGTCGACGGCGCTGAGATCGGCTGCGCTGACGACGAGGGCGAACGGCCGGCCCTCGATGCGGGCGCGCGAGAATGCATCGCTCAGCTCGAAGCGGAGGCCTCGACGGTCGGCCGGGTCGTCCACGCGGTCGATGTCATCGATGGCGAGGAGTTGCGGGGCGCCCTGGAGTGCCTGGCGGACATCGTCAACCGGGGTCGTGCTGACGGCGAGCCGTGCGACCGCGACGCGCGAACGCACTGCGGAGCGTCTCGTCGGAAGGGCGAAACCGGCGACTTTGAGCTTGCCGCTGTCGGAGGCCATGCGACCCGCGATGGTGAGGAGCAGAGCCGACTTGCCGGAGTGGTGACCTCCGCCTACGACCAGGACGTCGCCGTCGTCCACGCGGAACGAGACACCCGAATAGACGGGCTCGTCGCGGCGGGAGAGACGGAGCCCTTCGGCTGCGGCGAGTGCGGTCGAACCGGGTTCGGGCCAGTCGGCGAGTTCGATCTCTTTCTGCAGGCCGTCTCCCTCGATGTCGAACGAGGGGAGCACTCTGTCGAGCCAGCGCGGCATCCACCACGCTTTGTCTCCGAGGAGCTTGAGCACGGCGGGCACCAGCGTCATCCGAACGATGAAGGCGTCGACGAAGACACCGACCGCCAGGCCCAGCGCGATGGGTTTGATCGAGGTGTCGCCTTCGGGTACGAACGCGGCGAAGACCGAGATCATGATGATCGCGGCGGCCGTGACGACCTTCGCGGACCCGACGAAGCCGCTCTCGACCGCGCGGCGCGCGTCGCCGCCGTGGACGTAGTCTTCGCGGATCCTGCTGACCAGGAAGACCTCGTAGTCCATCGCGAGGCCGAACAGGACACCCATCAGGATGATCGGCATGAAGCTGATGACAGGGCCTTCTTTGGCGACGTTGAGTACGTTGCCGAACCATCCCCATCCGAACACGGCGGCGACCGCGCCGAAGGCCGCGCCCACGGAGAGCAGGTAGCCGAGCGCAGCCTTGATCGGTACCGCGATCGACCGGAACACCATCGTCAGGAGCACGAGCGACAGGCCGACGACGAGGATTCCGAACGGGAGGAGCGCACCGCCGAGGCGGTCGGACACGTCGATCTGCACGGCCGTCGCACCGGTCACGGCGAGGTCGACGTGATAAGTGTCGAGGAAATGCTGGTGTTTCGCCCGGATATCCGCGACAAGCTGGGCAGTCGCCGGCGAGTCGGGTGCGGTCGTCGGGATGACCTGGATGATGCCGGTGTCCGCCGTTTGGTTCGGGGTGGCGACAGGCACGGCCGCGACACCGGGCATGGCGGCGATCTCGTCGCCGATCTTCGTCATCAGGCCCACCGGGTCGGTGCTCGACACGATCGAGCCGGTGACGATGAGGGGGCCGTTGTAGCCGGGTCCGAAGTGCTCGGAGACGAGATCGTAGGTCACGCGGGCGGGGTCGCCTGCGGCGTGCGAGCCTGCGTCGGGCAGGGCGAGTCGCAGCTGGGCCGCAGGGATGGCGGCGATTCCGAGTGCGACGACGACGGCCACTATCGTCACGATCGGGTACCGCGTGACCGCTCGAACCCAGCCGCGGAAGAATCCGGGTGGGATGTCGGCCTTGGCGGCGTGCGCGAGCGAGGTGCCCTGCGCGGATGCTGCGGGTGCCGCGGGTGCCGCATCCACCGTCGCGGGCGCTGCAGTGTCGGGCGAAGCCGTGGCAGCGCGAGCAGCTGCACGCTCGCGTCGCCGGGTGGCCCGGTATCCGGGCGTGATCCGTTTGCCGGCGAAGCCGACGAGCGCCGGCGTGAGGGTGAGCGAGATCAGCACGGCGATCGCCACGGCGACCGAAGCGGCGATACCCATTGTCGTCAGGAAGGGGATGCCCGCGACAGACAGTCCGACCAGCGCGATGATGACGGTGATGCCGGCGAAGAGCACCGCCGATCCTGCCGTCGCAACGGCCCTGGCGGTCGATTCCTCGGGGTCGACGCCCATCTTCAGCTGGCTCTGATGTCGCGAAATGATGAACAGCGAATAGTCGATCCCGACCGCAAGGCCCAGCATCAGGGCGAGCAGGGGAGTCGTCGACGAGATCGGCCCGAAGAGGGTCGCGATGAAGATCAGCGAGACGGACAGCAGGACGCCGAGGAGAGCGGTGAGCAGGGGCATTCCGGCGGCGATGAACGAGCCGAAGGTGAGGATCAGCACCACGAGTGCGACACCGACGCCGATGAGTTCCGTCGCGCTGATGGTGGGCAGGCTCTGGGAGAAGACCTGCCCGCCGACGGCGACCTGGGCGCCCGCGGGAAGCGCCGACTGGAGGTCGGCTCCGGCGGCTTTGACCGCGCTCTTCGTGTCGGCGCTGACGGTGCTCTGCTGGCCGGTGAGCTGAACGGTGATGACGGCCGCGGAGCCGTCGGAGGAGATCGTGTTCTTCACCTGTTCGCTGTACGGCGAGGTGACGCCGGCGACACCGTCGATCTCGCCGATCGACTTCACGGCGTCGGTGACGGGAGCCGTGATGTCGTCGGCTCGGACTGTGCTGCCCTCGGGTGCGACGACGACCACCTGGGCCGACGTGCCGCTGACCTGCGGGAAGTTGTGGCTGAGCGTGTCGAGCGCCCGCTGCGATTCTGTGCCGGGAATGCTGAACGAGTTGTCGGTGCCCTGGTTGAGCAGTATCGCGCCGCCGCCGAGGGCGACGAGAAGGACGAGCCAGAGGGAGACCACGAGCTTTCGGCTGCGGAACGCCCAGCGGCCGATCGAATAAAGCAGAGAGGACACGCGTTCTCCTACGCAGGAAGTAGTGTGAATTTCGATACAGCGACGTATCCGATACTCGAATGTATCGAATACACTGATGTATTCAAAACCGATTCAGGAAGGTTTCAGCTTGGACTCCTCAGCACTGATCGACGATGCACCGACCGAGTCGGCCCGACGCCAGAAGACGCGTGCGAGGCTGCTCGACGCCGCTTTCGAGATCTTCGCCGAGAACGGCGTGCACGCGTCGTCCGTCGAGATGATCACCGAGGCGGCGGGCTTCACGCGCGGCGCGTTCTACTCCAACTTCTCGACCAAGGAGGAGCTGTTCTTCGCGCTGATGGAACGTGAGAACGCACTCAGGATCGAGCAGCTCCAGGTGGGCGTGAGCGAATACCTCGGTCCGTTCGCGGAGCAGGGAGACGGCATTCGGGATGAGCTGGTCGGGAGCGTCATCGCGAAAGTGCTCGAACTTCAGTCCGACGATCGACGCTGGTGCCTGGTCCAGGGGGAGTTCATGCTGCTGGCGTTGCGCGATCCGGAGGTCGCGCGCTCGTACCTCGACTTCCAGAACCGCTTCTTCGTCGAACTGACGGCCATCGTGGTCGGTGCGCTCGGCTCGGTCTCGCGACGTTTCGTGATCGACCCCCTCGAAGCAGTCCGGATCATCGCAGAGCTCTGCGCGAGCGCTGAGCAGAACGCCATTCTCGCCGGTGACCAGCGGCCGTTGTCTGAGCGGGTGTCGGAGAGCATGCCCGCCGTCGTGCTGGCACTGACCGAGAAGATTCCCGCGAAATAGCTGAGGAGTTTTGCCGACGCTCTCTCCGGCGGGTAGCGTCGATCGGATGCGTCGACGTACTCTCCTGATCACCACGGCAGCCGTGGTGGGCGTGCTCGCGCTCGCCGCAGGCGCGTGGGCGGTAGGGGCTTCGACAGCACCGGTGACCCCACCCGGCGACGGACGCGCGATCGCAGTGAAGAGCCCGGTTGCGACGCCGATTCCGAAGGCGGAGAACATGCCGCCCCTGCAACTGACAGGCGACACGCGGTATGTCGCGCTCGGAGACTCGTTCGCCGCAGGCATGGGAGCCGGGGATGAGCACGGCGGCTGCGCGCGAAGTGTGTTGTCGAGCTATCCCGCGGTCTTCGCGGGCGACACAGGGGTTCGCCTGCTGCACAATGCTTCGTGCAGCGGAGCCACCACGGACGACCTGGTGAACAAGCAGTTGTGGGCGTTGAACGGCGATGTGGACCTGGTCAGCGTCAGCATCGGGGGAAACGATCTCGGAGTCGCTGCGCTGGCGACGGCGTGCGATTCGGGTGCGACCGCCGACTGCAAGAGCGACTTCGCCGCAGCGGTCGACGCGATCGGGCAGCTGACCGACCGGCTCGCGACGACCTACCAGGCGATCGCCGAGGCCGCACCGAACGCCCGCATCGTCGTGACCGGCTATCCGCTGCTGTTCGAGCTGCCGGCGACCAGCAATCCGGAGTTCGCGACGACGGCCGCCGTGAACACGGCGACGGCGGCACTCAACGCCGACGCCGAGTCCGCCGTCACCCGCCAGCAGGAGCGGGGCGTGAAGATCTGGTACGTGCCGGTGAGCTTCACGGGTCACGGCGTGGGTAGTGCGAAGCCGTGGGTCAACACGAAGGGTTTCGCGGCTTACCACCCGACGGCGGCCGGTTACCGTGAGTACGCGCGCACCTTCGAGACAGCCCTGACCGGACGGCATTGACCAGCCGTCACCGACCAGCCTCACTGACGCGCCGACTGCCCCTCCGACTGACGCGGTTCAGCGCGAACCGGGCATGCGTGCCGCAAGTGCGCGTCGCGACGGAGAGAAACGGGGCCGTCGGGGCACTGTCGCATGCAGACGGGCGAAATCGAGGGTCTCGACGAGCATCTCGAGGCGCTCCTGCTCGGTCCGTGCCTTGCGCGTGTTGACCTCCGCGACGACGTTGCCCGTCCAGCCCTCGGTCCCGAGGAGTTCGAGGACCTCCGCGACCGGCTGGCTCCCGTAGCCGGGCAGCAGGTGCTCGTCGAAGACGCGTCCATCGTCGAGCGACCCCGAGCCGTCGCACAAGTGGACATGACGCAGGCGCTCACCGAAGTCGCGTGCGAGCTCGAACCCGTCCTGTCCGCTGAGTGCCGCATGCGAGAAGTCGAGCGTCACCGCGTCGCAGTCCATCTTGCGCGGATCCCAGCCCGGCGAGTACGCCTTGAGGCTCCGGCCCGCGACCTTCCACGGGAACATGTTCTCGACCGCGATCTCGACCCCGTAGTGCTGCTGCGTCTCGCGCACGATCTGGAGGAAGTTGTCCGCGTATCCAGCCTGCCAGCGGAAGGGCGGATGCACTACCACGGTGGAGGCGCCGACGGATCGCGCCAGGTCGGCCGAGCGTTCGAGCTTCACCATGGGGTCGCGACCCCAGACGAAGTGGGTGAGAAGCAGCACCGGTGCGTGGATCGACATGATGGGCATGTCGTATTTGGCGGACAGTGCGAGGAGGGAACTGGGATACTGCGTGGTCTCGTCGTTCGTGACCATCACTTCGACACCGTCGTAACCGGCGAGACGCGCGAAGCGGAATCCGTGCTCCGTCGATAACGGATACACGCAGGACGTGCTCATGCCGATTCGTAGCATCACGGCGAGTGTAGCCAGCGCACCTGAACGGCGGATGACCGTCGCCGGAACCGCAGGGGAACCGCGGAGGGCCGTCATCCCGGCCACGCTGGTAGCCTGAAAGGAGTGCGTAACCCGGCGGACGACGACGGACAGGACTCACCATCTCAGCTCACAACGGCCACGACGACGACAGCCGCGCAGACCCGACGTACGACCTGGTCATCGTCTCGAACCGACTTCCCGTCGACCGTGTGACCGGTGACGACGGGTCGGCCTCGTGGCGGCCTTCGCCCGGCGGGCTCGTCGCAGCCCTCGAGCCGGTGATGCGGCAGGAGGACGGTGTCTGGATCGGCTGGGCCGGTGTCGCCGACGAGCAGATCGACCCGTTCGAGGCCGACGGGATCAGCATCCTGCCCGTTCCGCTGAGCGAGCAGGAGATCGAGGAGTATTACGAGGGCTTCTCCAACGACACCCTGTGGCCGCTCTACCACGACGTCATCGCGCCCCCGAGCTTCCATCGTGAGTGGTGGGATGCGTACCTGCGCGTGAACCGGCGGTTCGCGGATGCGGCGGCCCGCGCATCCGCACCCGGTGCTGTCGTGTGGGTCCACGACTACCAGCTCCAGCTGGTGCCCGCGATGCTGCGCGAGGCACGACCCGACCTGGTGATCGGATTCTTCAACCACATCCCCTTTCCTCCGTACGGCATCTATTCGCAGCTGCCGTGGCGCCGCCAGATCATCGACGGACTGCTCGGCGCGGACGTGATCGGGTTCCAGCGCCTGGCGGATGCGGGCAACTTCTCTCGCGCGGTGCGCCGGCTCAAGGGTTTCGAGACGCGCGGACCGATCATCGAGGTGCCGATCGTGTCGGACGATCCGTCCTCCGGGTCGCACCGCCACGTGACCACGAACCGGCACGGTGGGCTCGTGCGAACGGTGCTCGCCCGGCAGTTCCCGATCTCGATCGACACCCAGAAGTACCAGGACCTGGCGAATCGTCCCGAGATCCAGGAGCGCGCCCGCCAGATCCGCGAAGACCTCGGCAACCCGACCACGATCATGCTCGGTGTCGACCGTCTCGACTACACGAAGGGCATCGGTCACCGCCTGAAGGCGTTCGGCGAATTGCTGGCCGAAGGCCAGATCGCGGTCGACGACGTCACGCTGGTGCAGGTGGCGAGCCCCAGCCGCGAACGGGTGGAGACGTACCGGTTGCTGCGCGACGAGATCGAGCTCACGGTCGGCCGCATCAACGGCGACTACAGCAGCATCAGCCACACGGCGATCTCCTACCTGCACCACGGGTATCCCCGCGAAGAGATGGTGGCGCTGTACCTCGCGGCCGACGTGATGCTCGTCACCGCGCTCCGCGACGGCATGAACCTGGTCGCCAAGGAGTACGTCGCCAGCCGTGTCGACGAAGACGGCGTGCTCGTGCTCAGCGAGTTCGCCGGCGCAAGTGATGAGCTTCGCCAGGCGCTGCTGATCAATCCGCACGACATCGAAGGCCTCAAAGAGACGATGATGTCGGCGATCGCGATGCCGAGGCGCGAGCGTGCCCGTCGCATGCGCGCGCTGCGCAAACGAGTGATCACGAATGATGTCGCGCGCTGGTCCGCGTCGTTCCTCGATGCACTGACCCGCAGCGCGCACGGAGACCACCCGCTGCAGAATCCGCCGACCAACCGAGGATGAACTGAAGACGATGACGAACACCGCTCCACCCAGCCGCGCAGAGTCGGCACTGGCGCTCGCCGAAGCGCTGAAGCTGGCTGCCGGCGCAGACCGGCTCCTCCTCGCCCTCGATTTCGACGGAACACTCGCGCCATTCGTCGACAAGCCGCGAAGCGCCAGGGCGCTCCCGCAGGCGAAGGCCGCTCTCGACCGGCTCGAACGCCTGCCTGCGACGTGGGTCGCCTTCGTCTCCGGCCGACCCCTCGCAAGCCTCGAAGAGGTCACCGAGGCGGATGCGGATGCACTGCTCATCGGCTCGCACGGCGTCGAGTTGCGGTTCGGTCGCGACGGCGCCTCGCTGGATCTCACCGACGACGAGAATGCGACGCTCGCGCGGCTCGGCGAGCTGCTCGGCGCCATTGTCGACGCGACTCCCGGTACGCGTCTCGAGGTGAAGCCTGTCGGGTTCGGCGTCCACACACGCAACCTCGACGAGGAGGTCGCCGCCCGCACCAACGCCGCGGCCTACGACGCCGCCGCACGGGTCGGCGGTGACCTGACCGTCCGCGACGGCAAGGACATCCTCGAGTTCTCCGTCCGCGGTGCGAACAAGGGAGACGGCATCGCGCGGCTTCGTGACCACGTGGATGCGACAGCGGTGCTCTTCGCCGGCGACGACGTGACAGATGAAGACGGGTTCGCCGTTCTGAAGCCGGGCGACGTCGGCATCAAGGTCGGCGAGGGCGACACCGCCGCGCGGTTCCGCGTCGCCGACCCGGAGACGATCGCAACCCTCCTGGGGATGCTCGCGGACGCTCGTGAGGCCTGGGCGGCACGCCGCTAGCTTCCCGGGTCGGAACGGTCAGAGCCAGTCGTTGCGCTTGAAGGCGAAGTAGAGAGCGACCGAGCCGACGACGATCAGCGCGCTCGAGAAGATGAAACCCCACTGGGTTGCGAACCCGGGATATGGCAGGTTCTGGCCGTAGAAGCCGGTGATGGCCGTCGGCACGGCGATGATCGCAGCCCAGCTCGTCACCTTCTTCATGATGAGGTTCATCCGGTTGCCCTGCAGGCTGATGTTGGTCTCGAGCACGGTGTTCACCAGGTCGCGCAGGGACTCCGTCCACTCCGTCGCCCGCAGGACGTGGTCGTAGACGTCCTGGAAGTACGGCCCCATGCTCGTGTCGATCGCTTCGAGGTCCCGGCGCATCAGGGTGTTGACCACCTCGCGCATCGGCAGGATGACGCGCCGGAGCAGCACGAGGCTCTTGCGGAGCTCGAACGAGCGGCGCTGCAGTTCCGTCGACTTCGGTTTCGGGTCGAACAACGAATCCTCGAGCCCTTCGATCTGCGCGTCGAGTTCCTGCACGGTGTCGAAGTGCCCGTCGACGACGGTGTCGAGCAGGCCCCACAGCAGGAAGGTGACGCCGTGCACTGCGAGGTCGGGCTCTTTGTCCCAGCGTTCGACGACCGCGGCGATGTCGAACGACTTCTTGTGCACGGTCACCAGCGCACGTGGCGTGATGAACGCCTTGATCGACTGGTTCGTGAGGATCCCGGTCTTCTCGTCGAGATGGACGGCATAGGCGGCGAGGAAGAGGTGCGTGTCGTAACGGTCGAGTTTCGGGCGCTCGAAGTCGTTGATGGCGTCCTCTACGGCGAGCCGGTGCAGGCCGAGCTCCTCCTCGAGCGCTGCCAGGTCCTTCCTGGTCGGGTTCGTGAAATCGACCCAGACGGTCGCTGTCTCGTCCTCGATGTGGTCGGAGACATCGGCGAGCGGGAAGTCCTCGAGCTCGACGACGCCGTTGCGATACAGGCGCGTGTGAATCATGCGCTCATGTTAGGCCTGAGCGTTGCAGCCGACTGCTACAGTCGCTCGTGTCGACTTCGGGAGGGGGAGCGCACGTGAGCGAACACGCGTCCACAGCGGGGGATACGCCGCATCGGGGCATCATCGTGAACGGTCTGTCGAGAGCGTTCGACGGGGTACCGGTGGTGCGGGATGCGACCTTCGAGGTGCCCCCGGGGTCCGTCACCGCGCTGGTCGGGCCGAACGGTGCGGGCAAGACGACGGTCATGCTCATCCTGGCCAGCCTGCTGCAGCCGACCACCGGTTTCGTGCGCGTGGGCGGGTTCGATCCGGTGACCGACCCGGCCGCCGTGCGCGCGGTCATGGGTTGGATGCCGGACACCCTCGGTTCGTGGCCGACCCTCACCGTGCTGTCGACCATCCGCACCACCGCACGTATGTACGGGATCGACGCGGAAACGGCGACCCGTCGCGCCAACGACCTGGTCGAACTCGTGGGCCTGGGTGCGCTCGCCGATTCGCCGACCCGCGTCCTCTCCCGTGGCCAGAAGCAGCGGCTCAGCCTCGCACGCTCTCTGGTGCACTGGCCGTCGGTGCTCATCCTCGACGAACCGGCGTCGGGTCTGGACCCGGCGGCGCGGGCCGACCTCAGGGAGCTGATCCGGAGGCTCGCGGGCGACGGTGTGGCGATCCTCGTCTCGAGTCATGTGCTCGCCGAGCTGGAGGAGATGGCCGACAGCGCGGTGTACCTGACGGCAGGGCAGACGGCGTCGGCCGAGACGGTGGCACGCGCGACCGCGGCCCAGCGCCAGTGGCGCATCCGTGGACTCGACCGGGATTCCGTGCCCACCGCGCTCGCAGCACTCGGCGTCACGGGCGATCGCGTTCAGGTCGACAACCTCGGCACGCTCGTGACCGTCGCGGGCGAAGCGGATGCTGCCGCTCTGCTCCGCGCGCTCGTCTCGTCGGGAGTCGAGGTCAGCAGCTTCTCGCCTGCGGTCGGCGAGCTGGAGCACACGTTCCTCGATCTCAACCGCCCGAATCTCGAAGGGGAGCTGCGATGAGAAGGTTCCTTCCCGGACTGTGGCTGATCGTCGGCCTCGAACTCCGCCAGCGCGTGCGAGGGGCCGCCTGGTATGTGCTCATCGGCATCTTCGCGGTCGTGCTTCTCGCCGTGACCGGGCTCTTCACGTGGTTCACGGTGAGCACCCCCGGCGCGGATTCTGGTGGCCCGCTCTACTCCGTGATCATGTACATCGTCCTGCTGCTCAGCACACTGATGACGCCCGCACTGAGCGGGAGCGCGATCAACGGCGACCGCGACACCGGCACGCTGGCGACGACACAGGTCACGCTCATCACGACGGGTCAGCTGGTGGTGGGCAAGTTCCTCGCCGCCTGGGTGAGCGCGCTGGCGTTCCTGGTGGTGAGCCTGCCGTTCATCATCGTGGCCGTGACCCTTGGCGGGCTGAGCCCGGTCACCATCGTCACGTCGGCGCTGATCCTGGTCGCCGAACTCGGCGTCTTCGCGGCGATCGGCGTCGGCCTGTCCGGGCTGCTTTCCCGGCCGCTGTTCTCGGTCGTGGTCAGCTACCTCACGATCGCGGCGCTCTGCGCGGGGTCGCTGATCTCCTTCGGACTCCTGACGTTGGTCACGCGCAGCGACGTCACCGTCACGCAGACCAACGTCTCGGCCTCGTCCGGCGATCCGTCGACCACGGACCCGTCGCAGATCCAATGCGATCCGCCGACGACCTACACGTACCCGGTGCCGCGCTACGACTACTACTGGTGGATGCTCGCCTCGAACCCGTATGTCGTGGTCGCCGACGCGACACCCGGGTCGTTCACGAGCGCCGGCTCCCCGGCCGACCTCTTCAGCATCATCGCCACGGGGGTGCGCTCCGCACAGCACGCTCCGCCGCTCACCGTGGTCGATGACTACTGTGCGCAGGTGAAGGCCGAGGCCAACGGCAACCACGACACCACCAGCGGACCGACGTCGAAGGAGGTCTACGACTCTTCTGTTCCGTCGTGGTTCGTCGGTCTCGGCATCCACATCCTGCTCGCTGCGGGTCTGCTGGCCGGCGCCTGGGCTCGCACCCGCACCCCCGCGCGGCGGCTCTCGAAAGGCAGCCGCATCGCCTGACGCCGCGTGAAAAATCCGGGGCCGTGGTCGTTCTAGACTCGTCACATGCCTGAAATCGACTGGAAACCGCGTTCGCGGGTTGTCACTGACGGGATCGAAGCCACCACCAGCCGCGGAATGCTCCGCGCGGTCGGTATGGGCGACGCCGACTGGGAGAAGCCCCAGATCGGTATTGCGAGCTCATGGAACGAGATCACGCCGTGCAACCTCTCCCTCGACAGGCTCGCCCAGGGTGCGAAAGAGGGCGTGCACTCGGGCGGCGGCTACCCCCTTCAATTCGGCACGATCTCCGTCTCCGACGGCATCTCGATGGGCCACGAGGGGATGCACTTCTCGCTCGTCTCCCGTGAGGTGATCGCCGACTCCGTCGAAACGGTCATGATGGCCGAGCGTCTCGACGGCACCATCCTTCTCGCCGGGTGCGACAAGTCGCTCCCCGGCATGCTGATGGCCGCCGCGCGACTCGACCTCGCCGCCGTGTTCCTCTACGCGGGCTCCATCGCACCCGGCTGGGTCAAGCTCTCCGACGGCACGGAGAAGGACGTCACGATCATCGACTCGTTCGAGGCGGTCGGCGCGTGCAAGGCCGGCAAGATGAGCGAAGAGGACCTCAAGCGTATCGAGTGCGCCATCGCTCCCGGCGAGGGTGCCTGCGGCGGAATGTACACAGCGAACACGATGGCGTCCGTCGCGGAGGCGCTCGGGATGAGCCTTCCCGGCTCGGCCGCGCCGCCCTCGGCGGACCGTCGCCGTGACTACTTCGCGCACCGTAGCGGTGAGGCCGTCGTCAACCTGCTCAAGCTCGGCATCACCGCACGGGACATCCTCACGAAGAAGGCTTTCGAGAACGCGATCGCCGTCGCGATGGCCTTCGGCGGCTCGACCAACGTCGTGCTCCACCTCCTGGCCATCGCCCGCGAGGCGGAGGTCGATCTCACCATCGACGATTTCAACCGCATCGGCGACACGATCCCGCACATCGGCGACCTGAAGCCGTTCGGCAAGTACGTGATGAACGACGTCGACCGCCACGGCGGAGTGCCTGTCGTGATGAAGGCTCTCCTCGACGCCGGCCTGCTGCACGGCGACTGCCTGACCGTCACCGGCAAGACGGTCGCCGAGAACCTGGCCGAGATCAACCCTCCCGCCCCGGACGGCGAGGTGATGCGCACGCTCGACAACCCGATCCACAAGACGGGTGGCATCACCATCCTCAAGGGTTCCTTTGCACCCGAGGGCGCCGTCGTCAAGACGGCCGGCTTCGACGCCGACGTGTTCGAGGGGCCGGCTCGCGTTTTCGAGCGCGAGCGGGCGGCGATGGATGCGCTCACGGAGGGCTCGATCAGCGCGGGCGACGTCGTCATCATCCGCTACGAGGGCCCGAAGGGCGGTCCGGGGATGCGCGAGATGCTCGCGATCACCGCGGCCATCAAGGGCGCCGGCCTCGGCAAGGATGTACTACTATTGACAGACGGTCGATTCTCAGGCGGCACAACCGGACTGTGTATCGGCCACATAGCACCCGAAGCGGTGGACGCAGGTCCGATCGCATTCGTGCGCGATGGTGATCTGATACGGGTCGATATCGCAGCTCGCTCCCTCGACCTACTTGTCGACGATTCCGAGCTTGCCGCCCGCCGTGAAGGCTGGGCACCGCTTCCACCGCGCTATACCCGTGGCGTTCTCGCAAAGTATTCGAAGCTCGTGCATTCCGCCGCGGAAGGCGCGATAACCGGGTAGCTTGCGCTCTCATCATCCGTTTCGTACGTAGGGATTCGCTCACTCATGTCCACGGAACCACCAACGACAGTGTTACCAACTCCGCAGCCCGGCAGGGCCGCGCCCGAGCAGCTCACCGGAGCCGAATCGGTCGTACGCACGCTCGAGCTGCTCGGAATCGACGTCGTCTTCGGGCTGCCCGGAGGCGCGATCCTTCCCATCTATGACCCGCTCATGGATTCGAAGAAGATCCGCCACATCCTGGTCCGCCACGAACAGGGCGGGGGACACGCAGCGGAAGGCTATGCGGCGGCCACCGGCAAGGTCGGCGTCGCCATGGCGACGAGCGGCCCGGGCGCGACGAACCTGGTCACGGCCATCATGGACGCGCACATGGACTCGGTTCCGACGCTGTTCATCACCGGCCAGGTGTTCTCGACCCTGATGGGCACCGACGCATTCCAGGAGGCCGACATCGTCGGCATCACCATGCCGATCACGAAGCACTCGTTCCTCGTGAAGAGTGCTGCAGAGATCCCGGCCACGATCGCGGCCGCCTATCACATCGCAGGTACGGGCCGTCCCGGTCCCGTGCTCGTCGACATCACGAAGGACGCCCAGCAGGAGACGGTTCCGTTCGTCTGGCCGCCGAAGATCGACCTGCCGGGGTATCGTCCGGTGACGAAGGCGCACGGCAAGCAGATCCTCGCTGCCGCCCAGCTCCTCGCCGATGCGAAGAAGCCGATCCTCTACGTGGGCGGCGGCGTGATCCGCGCCCGCGCATCCGAGGAGCTGCTGGCTCTCGCCGAGGCGACAGGCGCACCGGTGACCACGACGCTGATGGCGCGTGGCGCTTTCCCGGACTCCCACGCCCAGCACCTCGGCATGCCCGGGATGCACGGCACGGTGCCGGCGGTGCTCGGGCTGCAGGAGGCCGACCTGATCGTGTCTCTCGGTGCGCGGTTCGACGACCGCGTCACCGGCAAGACCGCGCTCTTCGCACCGAACGCGAAGATCGTCCATGTCGATGTCGACCCCGCGGAGATCTCCAAGATCCGCACGGCCGACGTCCCGATCGTCGGCGATGCCAAGGACGTCATCGTCGATCTCACCACCGCGTTCCGTCAGGCGACCAAGGACGGGGCTCCCGATCTCGTCGAATGGTGGACGTACCTCAACGGACTCCGCGAGGAGTTCCCTCTCGGGTACGCGCCGACGACGGACGGCCTGATGGCCCCGCAGTACGTCATCAAGCGCATCGGGGAGCTGACCGGGCCCGAGGGCATCTTCACCGCGGGTGTCGGCCAGCACCAGATGTGGGCTGCCCAGTTCATCAAGTACCAGCGCCCGAACTCCTGGCTGAACTCCGGGGGAGCGGGCACGATGGGCTACTCGGTGCCTGCGGCGATGGGTGCGAAGGTCGCACAGCCGGAGCGCGTCGTGTGGGCGATCGACGGTGACGGCTGCTTCCAGATGACGAACCAGGAGCTCGCCACCTGCACCATCAACAACATCCCGATCAAAGTGGCGATCATCAACAACTCGTCGCTCGGAATGGTGCGGCAGTGGCAGACGCTCTTCTACAACGGCCGCTACTCGAACACCGATCTGAACACCGGGCATGACACCATGCGCGTCCCGGACTTCGTGAAGCTGGCCGAGGCGTACGGCGCGCTCGGCATCCGCGTGACGAAGGAAGAGGACGTGGATGCGGCCATCAAGCTGGCACTCGAGACCAACGACCGTCCGGTCGTGATCGATTTCGTCGTGAGCGCGGATGCGATGGTCTGGCCGATGGTGCCGCAGGGCGTCAGCAACAGCTACGTGCAGTACGCGAAAGAACACAGCCCCGCATTCGAGGAGGAGTAAGCCATGAGCACCCACGTCCTGTCCCTCCTCGTCGAGGACAAACCCGGACTGCTGACCCGTGTCGCCGGTCTCTTCGCCCGTCGCGGGTTCAACATCGAGAGCCTCGCGGTCGGTACGAGCGAGGTCGACGGCCTGTCTCGCATCACCGTGGTGGTCGATGTCGAGGACCTTCCGCTGGAGCAGGTCACCAAGCAGCTCAACAAGCTGATCAACGTGATCAAGATCGTCGAGCTCGACCCGGCCCAGTCGGTGCAGCGCGAACACCTGCTGATCAAGGTGCGCGTCGACAACTCGACGCGGTCGCAGGTGCTGGAGGCGGTCAACCTGTTCCGTGCACGCGTCGTCGATGTCGCGACGGATGCGCTGGTGATCGAGGTCACCGGCGACAGCGGGAAGACCCAGGCACTGCTCAAAGTGCTCGAACCGTACGGAATCAAGGAGATGGCGCAGTCCGGGCTTCTCGCGATCGGACGCGGCTCGAAGTCCATCACCGAACGCGTATTCAAAAACTGAACCACATCACTAAGGAGAAACAACAAGTGGCTGAGATCTATTACGACAACGACGCCGATCTGTCGATCATCCAGGGCAAGAAGGTCGCCGTCATCGGCTACGGCTCGCAGGGGCACGCGCACGCGCAGAACCTCCGCGACTCGGGCGTCGAGGTCGTCGTCGGCCTGAAGGAGGGCTCGAAGTCGAAGCCCAAGGCCGAAGAGGCCGGGTTCCAGGTCCTGAGCGCGGCCGAAGCCGCCAAGTGGGCGGATGTGATCGTGATCCTCGCTCCCGACCAGGTGCAGCGCCACCTGTACGCCGACGACATCCAGCCGAACCTGTCCGAGGGCGACGCGCTCGTCTTCGGCCACGGCTTCAACATCCGCTTCGGCTACATCGAGGCACCCGAGGGCGTCGACGTCATCATGGTCGCCCCGAAGGGCCCGGGCCACACGGTTCGCCGTGAGTACGAAGCCGGCCGCGGCGTCCCGGTGATCGTCGCCGTCGAGAAGGATGCGACCGGCAACGCCTGGCCTCTGGTCCTCAGCTATGCCAAGGGCATCGGCGGGCTTCGTGCCGGCGGCATCAAGACCACCTTCACCGAGGAGACCGAGACCGACCTGTTCGGTGAGCAGGCGGTGCTCTGCGGCGGTGTCTCGCAGCTGGTCCAGTACGGTTTCGAGACGCTCACCGAGGCCGGCTACCAGCCGCAGGTCGCCTACTTCGAGGTGCTGCACGAGCTGAAGCTCATCGTCGACCTGATGTGGGAGGGCGGCATCGCCAAGCAGCGCTGGAGCGTCTCCGACACGGCCGAGTACGGTGACTACGTCTCCGGCCCGCGTGTGATCGACCCGCACGTCAAGGAGAACATGCAGGCCGTGCTCGCCGATATCCAGGACGGCACCTTCGCTGCGCGCTTCATCGCCGACCAGGACGCGGGAGCACCCGAGTTCTTCGCACTCCGTGCCAAGGGCGAGGCTCACCCGATCGAGGCGACCGGCCGCGAACTCCGCAAGCTGTTCGCGTGGAACGCTTCGAACGACGACGACTACGTCGACGGCGAAGTCGCACGCTGACGCAGCTGATTGATCGCCCGAGTCGTCACCAACTCCCCATATCCTCTGCGGGTTCGGGTAGTTGGTGACGACTCGCTGATTCCGGGGAGGACGACTGTGGCCGCTGGGCTTGCTGTCGAGATCGCGGTCCAGGACCCCGCCGGCGTACGCGTCGCGCTCGAGGCCGGAGCCGATCGAATCGAGCTCTGCTCGGCGCTCGGGGTGGGCGGTCTGACGCCGTCGGCCGGGATGATCGCGACCGCCGTCGCCGCGGCCAGGCGGTCGGATCGCGACAGGTTCGTGCACGTCCTCGTCAGGCCCCGCCCCGGCGGCTTCGTCTACACCGACGACGAGCTCGGATTGTGCGTCGCCGACATCATCGCCGCCCGCGAAGCCGGCGCCTCGGGTGTCGTCGTCGGTGCGCTGACAGCGGACGGCGGGATCGACCGGGGAGCGGTCGAGGCCTTCGTCGCCGTCGCCGGTCCGCTCGAGGTCACCTTCCACCGTGCGATGGATGCCGCCGAGGACCCTCTCGCCACCGTCGATGCCCTGGTCGACCTGGGTGTCGCGCGCATCCTCACGTCGGGTGCGGCGCCGCGCAGCATCGAGGGCGCGGATGCGCTGGCCGCGATCGTCGCGCAAGCGGCAGGCCGCATCCAGGTCATGGCCGGCGGGGGCGTGACCGTTCCGGACATCGCCGGTCTCGCCGGTACGGGTGTGGATGCTGTGCACCTGTCTGCACGCGCCACCGTCAGCGGGCCGCCGAGCGGGCCCGGCGGGGGCGACGCGAGCTACGACGTGACCGATCCCCAGGTCGCAACGGCGGCGGTCGCCGCGGCTCGTTCGCTCGGCCGACCTCCGGCGTAACGGTGCGAAACCGGGCCTGCGCCTGCCGGTAAAGTGTGTGGTGACCGCGCCCCGATGACAGTGGCGCCAGCATCCCAAGCCTGCTCCAATCGAAGGAACTGCCACGTGACAAAGCCGGTCGTCCTGATCGCCGAAGAACTTTCGCCCGCCACCGTCGATGCCCTCGGGCCAGACTTCGAGATCCGGTCGGTCGACGGCACCGACCGGCCCGCCCTACTGGCCGCGCTCGCGGATGCGGAGGCGGTCCTCGTGCGGTCCGCGACGAAGGTCGATGCTGAAGCGATCGCCGCCGCTCCGAAGCTGCGCGTCATCGCGCGCGCGGGAGTCGGTCTCGACAA
This sequence comes from Diaminobutyricibacter sp. McL0608, assembly GCF_039613825.1. Taxonomy (NCBI): domain Bacteria; kingdom Bacillati; phylum Actinomycetota; class Actinomycetes; order Micrococcales; family Microbacteriaceae; genus Leifsonia; species Leifsonia sp. McL0608. The sequence goes on from NZ_CP154826.1 coordinate 1,420,194, forward strand.
CGTGGATATCAAGGCGGCGACCACAGCCGGTGTCATGGTGGTCAACGCGCCGACCTCGAACATCATCTCGGCCGCTGAGCTGACCGTCGGCCACATCCTGAGCCTCGCCCGCCACATTCCCGCCGCCCACAGCTCGCTCGCGCAGGGCCAGTGGAAGCGTTCGACGTACACGGGCGTGGAGCTCTACGAGAAGATCGTCGGAATCATCGGCCTCGGCCGCATCGGTGCGCTCATCACCGCCCGCCTCCAGGCGTTCGGCACCAAGGTGATCGCCTACGACCCGTACGTGACCTCTGCGCGTGCACAGCAGCTGGGTGTTCAGCTGGTGACCCTCGACGAGCTGCTGGCCGAGTCGGACTTCATCACCATCCACATGCCCAAGACCCCCGAGACGACCGGCATGATCAGCGACGACCAGTTCGCCCTGATGAAGCCGACCGCGTTCATCGTGAACGTCGCCCGCGGCGGCCTCATCGACGAAGAGGCTCTCTATCGCGCCCTCAGCGCGAAAGCGATCGCCGGCGCAGGCCTCGACGTGTTCGTGACCGAGCCGCCCGCCGAGTCGCCGCTCCTCGCTCTGCCCAACGTCGTCGTCACTCCGCACCTCGGTGCGTCCACCGACGAAGCACAGGAGAAGGCGGGTGTCTCCGTCGCCAGGTCGGTGCGGCTGGCGCTCTCCGGTGAACTGGTGCCGGATGCGGTGAACGTCGCCGGGGGAGTCATCGACCCGTATGTGCGTCCGGGAATCCCGCTGCTCGAGAAGCTGGGCCAGGTCTTCTCCGGTCTCGCCCACAGCCCGCTCACCAGTGTGGACGTCGAGGTCCGCGGCGAGATCGTGGAGTTCGACGTGAGCGTGCTGAAGCTCGCCGCGCTCAAGGGCATCTTCACCAACGTCGTCAGCGAGAACGTCTCCTACGTGAACGCGCCGATCCTCGCAGAGCAGCGCGGCATCGAGGTGCGCCTGATCACCGACTCGGTCAGCGAGGAGTACCGCAACCTGCTCACCCTCCGCGGAGCTCTCAGCGACGGTTCGCAGATCTCAGTGTCCGGCACCCTGACCGGGACCAAGCAGATCGAGAAGCTCACCGAGATCAACGGCTACGATGTCGAGGTCCCGCTCGCGGAGCACCTGATCGTCATGATCTACGACGACCGTCCCGGAATCGTCGCGATCTACGGGCACGAGTTCGGCCAGGCGAACATCAACATCGCCGGCATGCAGATCGCGCGCACGTCCGCGGGCGGCAAGGCGCTCAGCGTGCTGACCGTCGACTCCCGCGTGCCGGAAGGTCTGCTCGAGACGGTGCGGATCGCCATCGACGCCGACCTCATGCACGAGATCGACATCACCGAGCAGTAAAGCTCGCCGCACACCGGTCCTGGTCGGGTCGTAGCCGCGGCGGTCGCACCGCGGTAGCGTACGAGATGCGCACTCTGGACAGAGAATCTTCGGGTTCCTGTCGATTTCGCGGGGTCTCGCACGTCGTACGGATGTCAACCGACCACAAGACCAAGGAGTGATGATGGCCGAAGAGTACATTGTCCTGATCCGTGAACCGGAATGGGACCCGTCGAAGGTGTCAGAAGAGGACTGGAAAGCCGAAACGGCTGCCCACGCGGCATTCGCGCAGGCGGTGCAGGAGGCAGGGGCGCAGATCCTCGGCGGCGATGCCCTGATGCCGACGGCGACCGCCGTGAAGATCACACCCGGGCGTGACGGGGGTCCCGCCGTCTTCACCGACGGCCCGTTCACAGAGACGCGCGAGTATGTGACCGGGTACTACAAGATCGGTGTCCGCGACGCGGCACAGGCCCGTGAACTCGCGGCCCTGGTACCGACCGGCGGCTGGGTGGAGCTCTTCCCGGTCATGGACACCAACTCGATGTAGCGAAGCCCCGCGCGAGGTGGTCGCACCGCACGCATCCTGCGTTTCGCGGTTGAATGAGGTGTGACCACCGAGCTCGAGAGCGCCTTCCGCCAGGACTGGCCGATCATCCTCGGTGCCGTCGTCCGTTACACCGGCGATCTTCAGCTCGCAGAGGACTCCGTGCAGGAGGCGTTCGTGCGCGCGCTGGCTGCGGCCGCCGACGGTGCGGTGATGAGCAACCCGTCGGCGTGGATCACCGCGGTGGCGCGTCGTATCGCGATCGACACCATCCGCAAAGGGCAGACGCTGACCCGCTCGCTGCCCGCCCTCGCGACGGAAGCTCTCCGCTCGAACGAGACGGCCATGCCCGACGAACCTTTCACCTTCACCGGCGACGAGCGCCTGGAACTGATCCTGCTCGTCTGCCATCCCGATCTCGCCGAGGAGGCGCGCGTCGCGATGGCACTCCGGTTCGTCTGCGGGGTCGGCACCCGCGACATCGCGGCGGCTTTCCTGGTGTCGGAGCCCACCATGGCCGCCCGGATCACGCGCGCGAAGAAGCGCATCCACGACTCCGAGACGCGCTTCGCGTTCGACGATGAGACTGCCGTCGCCGCTCGCGTCCCCGACGCGCTCACGACGCTGTACCTGCTCTATACGGTCGGCCACGCTGCGCCTGCGGGGAGCCCCCTGTCGACGATCGAGTTCCGACGGGATGCGATCGCGCTGGCCCGGGACCTCGTGCGCCTCGCCCCCTCGGATCCGGAGGCCTCCGGACTGCTCGCCCTTCTCCTCCTCACGGAGGCGCGACAGGGAACGCGGTTCGACGCGGATGGTGAACTGCGGTCGCTGGAGGAGGCCGACCGCACGCTGTGGGACAGGGGCTCGATCGACGAAGGGGTGGAACTGGCGACGCGTTCGCTCGCAGGTCGTGGCCGCTTCGCGCTGCAGGCGGGGATCGCAGGGCTCCACGCGCTCGCGCCGACCTGGCGGGCCACCGACTGGACGATGGTCGCGCGACTGTACGACCGGCTCGTCGAGGTGTGGCCTTCGCCATCGGCGCAGCTCAGCAGAATCGTCGCCCGCGGCTACAGCGACGACATCGGTCCCGAGGTGGCGCTGGCCGAACTCGACGCGCTCGGTGACGATCTCGGTCCGCAGCTGCGCGGTCAGGCCGCAGCGGTCCGGGGCGACCTCCTCCGGCGCCTGGGTGACCGCGAGCCGGCCGTCGCCGCATACCGCGAGGCGATCGCGGCGGAGCCGAACGACCGGGTACGCCGATTCCTCGAACGCAGGGTCGCGGAGCTGGGCGGCTGAGTCAGGAACGGCGTTCGATGAGATCGGCCACGACCTCCAGCAGCCGGTCCATGTCTTCGTCCGATGCGACCACGGCACCGGCGCTGGGGAGGAGCGCCGAGTTGTAGTACATGCCGTCGCCGAGCAGCATGACGGCGCGCGCGACGGCCGGGTCGTGCACGGCTTCTTCGATGATCGCCAGCCAGTCGGCCTGCATGCGCTGGAGCGACTCGCGTGCGCGGGGGTTCGCACCCTGGGCGAGGCGTGCGACGGCGATGATCGTGCGGTCGAGCGGACTCTGTGAGGACACGGAGGTTCGGATGAAGTACTCGACCGGTCCGGCAGGCGCGGCTCGCATGCGCTCGAGGTCGAGTTGGACCTGCGCTGCGAGCCTGTCGAGCACACCCTCGACGAGGGCGTCTTTCGACGCGAAGTGGTAGAGGAGACCGCCTTTGGAGACCCCGGCGCCGCGTGCGACGGCATCGAGCGTCGACGCGCGTTCGCCGTGCTCGATCAGCAGTTCCTCGAACGCGTCGAGGATGCGATCGCGGGCGGACGGGGTTGCGGCCATGGGGCCATCGTAGCGGTCGCCGACTGGATACTGTACCGGCTGGACGGTATAGTAGTAATATCCAGTCAGTCCCGACCGAAAGCAGCAGCATCATGACCGGCCCGATCGTCGCATCCACGCCTGTCGACGCAGGACGCGGCCCGGGCGAGACCCGGCCGGCTCTGCGAAGAGCCGGTGTGCGCCAGTGGGCGGCTCTCGTCGTGCTGATGCTTCCCGTTCTCCTCGTGTCGGTGGACAACACGGTGCTGAGCTTCGCGCTTCCGTCGATCTCGAAAGCCCTCGAACCGAGCGGCACAGGCATGCTCTGGATCATCGACGCATACCCGCTCGTGCTCGCCGGACTCCTCGTCGCCATGGGCAGCCTCGGCGACCGGATCGGGCGGCGACGCCTGCTCCTGATCGGTTCGATCGGGTTCGCCGCGGTATCGGTGGGTGCCGCCTTCGCGCCCTCGACCGAATGGCTGATCGCCTCGCGTGCGGCGCTCGGATTCTTCGGTGCGATGCTGATGCCGTCGACCCTGTCCCTCCTGCGCAGCGTATTCGTCGACCGCGACCAGCGTCGCCTGGCGATCGCTGTGTGGGCGTCCGGCTTCGCGGCGGGCGCCGCTCTCGGGCCGATCGTCGGGGGAGTGCTGATCGAGCACTACTGGTGGGGAGCCGTCTTCCTGCTCGCGGTGCCGGTGCTCATCCCGCTCCTGGTATTCGCCCCGATCCTCATTCCGGAGTCGCGCGACCCGAATCCGGGACCCGTCGACGTGGTCAGCATCCTGCTGTCTCTCGCGACCATGGCGCCCATCGTCTACGGCATCAAGTCACTCGCAGCCGACGGGGTGAACGCGGTCGCGGTCGCGGCCATCGTGGTGGGAGTGGTCGCGGGGCTGCTGTTCGTGCGCAGGCAGCTGCGTCGACCCATCCCGATGCTCGACATGCGGCTGTTCCGGAACCGCGCGTTCAGCGGTGCGGTGGTCGTGAACCTGCTGAGTGTGATCTCGCTGGTCGGCTTCCTGTTCTTCGTCTCGCAGCACCTGCAGCTCGTGCTCGGTCTCAATCCGATCGACGCCGCCCTGGTCCTCCTGCCGGGGCTGGTGACGATGATCGTCGCGGGGCTCGTGGTCGTTCCGATCGCCCGGCGGGTGCGTCCCGGTATCCTCGTGCCGATCGGGGTGCTGGTGTCAGGCGCAGGCTACGGGATCATCGCCCTCCTCGGCGGCGCGGCTCCGGCATCCACTCTGATGCTCGCGTTCATCGCGCTCGGGGCGGGTATCGGCGCTGCCGAGACCGTCTCGAACGAACTCATCATCGCGAGTGCTCCGGCGGACAAGTCCGGCGCTGCATCCGCGGTCTCGGAGACGGCCTACGAGCTGGGCGCGGTGCTCGGTACCGCGACCCTCGGGACGATCCTCACCGCGTCATATCGCGCGGCCGTGGTCGTTCCCGACGGACTGGACGTCGCACAGCGTGCCGCAGCGCACGAGACGCTCGGTGGTGCCACTTCTGTCGCGGAAGCGCTGCCGGACGGACTGGCTGCGCAGCTGCTCGAGTCGGCGCGTCACGCGTTCGACAGCGGAGTCGCCCTGACCGCCGGCATCGGCGTGCTGCTCATGGTGTCGGCCGCCGTGGTGGCGTTCGTGGCGCTCCGGAGGATCCGGGCCTAGATGTCGGCGTCGTCCCGGCGCTCGGTGGTGTTGTACTTCAGCCCCGTCGCGGGGTCGATGCCCTCGCGGACCGTGATCGTCGACCGGCGCTTCCTGACCAGCAGGATGATGCCGATGATGATCACGAGCACACCCGCGCCCATGAGGATGTAGCCCAGCACCTGCAGGTCGATCCACGAAGGGCTGACTGTGATCGCGAATGCGAAGATCGCGCCGATCACGAAGAGGAAGATACCGCCGCCGAGGCTCATGCCCTCACCATAAACCTGTCGGGGCGGTCAGGGCCAGAGTCGGCCCGGCGCACCGGTAATCTGGCTGTACCGAACGCAGATCAACGCAGGAGTGTCATGCCGCAGTCGTACAAGCTCGCCGTCATCCCAGGGGATGGCATCGGACCCGAAGTCGTCGCCGAGGCCGTCAAGGTCCTGGATGCGGTCGCAGCCTCCTCGGATCTCTCGTTCGAGAAGACCCACTTCTCGCTCGGTGCGCAGCGTTTCCTCGATACGGGCGACGTGCTGACCGACGACGATCTCGCGGCGATTGCGCAGCACCATGCGATCCTGCTCGGAGCCGTCGGCGGGGTTCCCGGCGACCCGCGACTCGCGAACGCGAACATCGAGCGCGGCCTTCTGCTGAAGCTCCGGTTCTCGCTCGACCACTACGTGAACCTGCGGCCCACCCGACTGTTCCCCGGCATCGCGAGCCCGCTCACCGAACCGGGCGAGGTCGATTTCGTCGTCGTGCGCGAGGGCACGGAGGGGCCGTACGTCGGAAACGGCGGGGCGATTCGAGTCGGAACGCCGCACGAGGTCGCGAACGAGGTGTCCGTCAACACGGCATTCGGCGTCGAACGGGTCGTGCGCTTCGCATTCGAGCAGGCGGAGGCCCGCCGCGGCAAGCTGACGCTCGTGCACAAGACCAACGTCCTCACGTTCTCCGGGAGCCTCTGGAAACGCACGGTGGATGCGGTGGCGGCCGAGCATCCGTCGGTCGCCGTTGACTACCTCCACGTCGATGCCGCCACCATATTTCTCGTGACGAATCCTGCTAGATTCGATGTCATCGTCACGGACAACCTCTTCGGCGACATTCTCACCGATCTCGCGGCCGCAATCAGCGGTGGCATCGGACTGGCGGCCTCGGGCAACATCAACCCGACTGGCGCCTTCCCCAGCATGTTCGAGCCGGTTCACGGGTCGGCTCCCGACATCGCGGGCCAGCAGAAGGCCGATCCCACTGCGGCGATCCTCTCTGTCGCACTGCTGCTCCGGCACCTCGGAGCAGCAGACGATGCAGACCGGGTGGATCGCGCTGTGACGGCCGATCTGGCAGCCAGAGGTTCGTCGCCACGGTCGACCGCCGAAATCGGCGACGCAATCGTGGCACTGCTGACGCAGAATTAGATCACCAGCTCTCAAAGGAATGTCATGACCGCTCCTACCGCAACAGAAACCGCACCGGCCGCACTCGACTTCGCCGTGACCCGCAACCTCGCCGCACGCGGGCGACCGGAGCGCGACGAGATCCTGGCCAACCCGGGCTTCGGAAACTACTTCACCGACCACATGGTCGACATCTGCTGGTCTGCCAAGGGCGGGTGGCACCGTCCGCGCGTGTCGCCCTACGGCCCCATCCAGCTGGAGCCGTCGGCGGCGGTCCTGCATTATGCGCAGGAGGTCTTCGAAGGGCTCAAGGCGTACCGCCACGAAGACGGCTCGATCTGGACCTTCCGGCCTGAAGCGAACGCGGCGCGCATGCAGCGGTCGGCGCACCGGCTCGCACTTCCGGAACTGCCTGTCGAGTACTTCCTCCAGTCGCTGAAGCAGCTCGTCGCCGTCGACGGCGACTGGGTGCCGAACGGCGGGGAGACCAGTCTCTACCTGCGGCCCTTCATGTTCGCCAAGGAGGCGTTCCTCGGCGTGCGTCCGGCGAACAAGGTGGCGTACTACGTCATCGCCAGCCCGGCCGGCGCCTACTTCCCGGGAGGTGTCAGCCCGGTCTCCATCTGGCTGTCCGACCACTATTCGCGTGCAGGCAAGGGCGGCACGGGAGCGGCGAAGACGGGCGGCAACTACGCATCGAGCCTGCTTCCGCAGTCCGAGGCGTACGAGCACGGGTGCGCACAGGTGCTCTTCCTCGACTCGACCGAGGGCAAGTACCTCGAGGAGCTCGGCGGGATGAACGTGGTGCTGGTCTACAAGGACGGCACGCTCGTGACCCCGCAGTCGGAGAGCATCCTCGAAGGGATCACGCTGAACTCGGTGCTCCAGCTCGCGCGTGATCGAGGCCACAAGGTCGAGGAGCGGCGCGTGACGATCGACGAGTGGCGCGTGGGCTACGAGTCGGGCGATATCGTCGAGGTCTTCGCCTGCGGGACCGCGGCCGTCATCACGCCGATCGGTGAACTCAAGGCCGAGGGCTTCACGCTCGGCGACATCACCGCCCCCGCGGGTGAGCTCACGATGTCCCTTCGGCAGGAGCTGACCGACATCCAGTACGGCCGTCGTCCCGACCGCCACGGCTGGATGATGCGCCTCGACGCCTGATCGCATCCCAATCTGACGAGAGCGGCCCCTCGATTCGGTTCGAAGGGCCGCTCTCGTCAGATTGGGGCCGCTAACGGCCGATCGTGCGCGCTACGGCGTCCACGTCGTCGGTCGTGTTCCAGAGATGGAATGCGACTCGGGCGCGACCGGCGCGCCCCGATGCGCGGATGCCCGCAGCGGTGAGCGACGCAAGATCGTTGCCGTCGCCGTCGGGCCACGTGACGATGGCCTGGCCGTTCGCCTCGAGTCCCAGTCGCTCGCAGAGCGCGTCGCCGAGCCCGGAGGCGTGTGCGTGCACGGCGTTGATGTCGAGTCGCCGGAAGAAGTCGAGCGATGCGGCGGTGCCCGGCCACACGGGCCACGCGGGGGAGACGTCGAAGCGTCGCGCATCCGTCGCCAGCGCCATGTCGGGACCGTAGCAGGACGCCCACGGGTTGTCGCCCGCGTACCAGCCGGCGTGGATGGGACGCAGTACAGGGTCGATCTCCTCGCCGACGAACAGGAACGCGGACCCGCGCGGCGCGCAGAGCCACTTGTAGGCGCTGCAGGCCAGAACGTCGAACCGCGCCGCGTCGACCGGGTGCCATCCGGCGGCCTGGGTCGCGTCGCAGAAGGTGAATGCCTGGTTGTCACGCGCTGCTGTCACCACCGCGTCGACATCCGCGATCTCACCGGTCGCGGACTGGACCAGCGAGAACGCGACCAGCCAGGTGCTCGGCCCGATCGAATCGGCCAGCGAAGCGAGCGGGACGTGCCGCACCGTGACGCCACGATGGGCCTGGACGACGAACGGGAAGACGATCGAACTGAAGTCGCCTTCGACGCAGACGATCTCGGCACCGTCGGGTGCCGCCGCCGCGACGATGCTCGCCAGCACGGACACCTGTGAGCCGATCGCCACCCGGCTCGGTTCGACGTGGACGAGCTCGGCGAAGGATGCTCGACCGGACGCGACCGGGATGTCGTAGCGGTCGGCGCGGGTCTCGCCGCGTTCCCAGGTGTCGAGGTCGGCGCGCGTCGCGGCCATCGTCTCGTGCAGCGGAAGGCCCTGGGTGCATGCCGCGAGGTAGCGCGGGCCGGCGGTGAAGTGGGCGCGCGCCTCGTCGATGGTGATGCGCTCGAGGGTCTGGCTGGGCATAGATCCAGCGTGAGGCAAACTCATTCATTCGACCAGAGCCAGTGTGTGATTGAAAACATAGCTTTGCATTATGATTCAGAAATGACCCTCGAAGCCGACGCCATCCACCTCGACCTCGACTCGCACGCGCTTCGCGTGGTGAGGGCCGTCGGCGACCACGGAAGCATCACCGGCGCCGCCCGGGCGCTCGGCTACAGCCAGCCCGCGATCAGCCAGCATCTCAAGCGACTCGAAGCCCGCATCGGCATGCCGGTCGTCTCCCGCGTCGGTCGCGGGGTCGCCCTCACCGAGGCCGGACGCGTGCTCGCACGGCACGCCTCGACCGTCACGACGGCACTCGACGCCGCCGCCGGAGAACTCGCCGACCTGTCCGGTCTCCGTTCGGGGCGGGTGCGAATCGCGGCGTTCCCTTCGGCGTCATCGACGATCATTCCCCGGCTGCTCCGCACGATGGCGGGCACGCATCCCGGCGTCCGGATCACCTACACGGAGGCCGAACCGCCGGAGGCGGTGCAGTCGGTGCGCACCCAGGCCGCAGACCTCGCGATCACGTTCAGCTACCCCGGCGACCGCGTCGACCCCCACCGGGAGAGCGCGCGCGGGCTCGCCGTCGTGCCCGTCTGGTTCGATGAGATGGTGGTCGCGCTCCCGGTCGACCATCCACTCGCCGCCGAGCCGACCGTCGACCTCGCGGCTCTCGCCGGGGAGGCGTGGATCGCCGGATGCCCGCGCTGCCGCGGCCACCTGCTCGAGCTCACCGACCAGTGCGACTACAGCCCCCGCATCGCCTACGAGACCGACAACTTCATCGCCGTGCTGAGCATGGTCGCCGAACGTGTGGGGGTCGCGCTCCTGCCGTCGCTGGCCGTCGCATCCGCAGGGCTGCACCCAGGCGTCGTCGTGCGCCCCACCTCCAACCGGGATCGACGCACCGTGAACCTCGTCGGCTCGGTCGGCGCGGACCAGGTTCCGGCGATAGCCGCTACCGCCGACGTGCTCCTCAACCTCGACGCAAGCGAGTGGATGCTCAGCTCCGCCGATCGCTAGGCTCGAAGCGTGAAGATCGCACGTTTCAGCCATGAAGGCGCACTGTCCTACGGAATCGTCGACGAGAACGAGCTGGTGGTGCTCGCGGCCGACCCGATGTTCGCCGGATTCGACACCACCGGCGAGCGCGTTCCGCTCAGCAAGGTGAGTTCCCTGCTCGCACCGGTGATCCCGCGCTCGAAGGTGGTCGCGGTTGGCAAGAACTACCGAGAGCACGCCGCAGAGATGGGCGGAGAAGCTCCGGAGGCGCCGTTGCTCTTCCTCAAGCCGAACACCGCCGTGATCGGTCCGGGGGACACGATCGTGCTTCCGCCTCAGTCGCAGCAGGTCGACTTCGAGGGCGAGCTGGCGATCGTGATCGGACGCATTGCGAAGAACGTGCCGGCGGCGAATTTCGCGGACTACGTCTTCGGGTACACCGTCGCGAACGATGTCACCGCTCGCGACCTGCAGAAGACCGACGGGCAGTGGGCGCGGGCCAAAGGATTCGACACGTTCTGCCCGCTCGGCCCCGTGATCGAGACGGAATTCGACCCGTCGGTCGCGACGCTGCGCACCCGGGTCAACGGCGAACTGAAGCAGGACGGCGTTCTCAGCGACATGGTGCACGGCATCGCGGAGATCGTCGAATACGCCTCCAGCGTGTGGACTCTGCTGCCCGCCGACGTGATCCTGACCGGTACGCCGGCCGGCGTCGGACCCATCGTCGACGGCGACATCGTCGAGATCGAGATCTCGGGGATCGGCTCGCTCAGCAACCCGGTGCGGGCTCGCGCCCGATAGCCGCTCCAGTAGGCTGTAGCCCGCCAGTAGGATGGGCAGCGTATGTCTGACTCCACTGCGCACCCTTTCTCAACGGCGACCGGCGCTGACGTTCGCGTCCGCTTCTGCCCGTCGCCGACCGGCACCCCGCACGTCGGCCTGATCCGCACCGCCCTGTTCAACTGGGCGTATGCGCGGCACACCGGCGGCAAGCTGATCTTCCGCATCGAAGACACTGATGCTGCCAGGGACAGCGAAGAGAGCTACGCGATGATCATCGACGCGCTCACCTGGCTCAACCTGAACTGGGATGAGGGTGTCGACGTCGGCGGGCCCAACGAGCCATACCGCCAGTCGCAGCGCTACGACATCTACCGTGGCGTGATCGAGCAGCTCAAGGCATCCGGGCACATCTATGAGAGCTTCGCCACCGGCGAGGAGATCGAGGCCCGCAACGTCTCGCTCGGGCGCGACCCGAAGCTCGGGTACGACAACTTCGAGCGCGACCTGACCGAGGACCAGCGCGCGGCGTTCCGCGCCGAGGGTCGCGAGCCTGCGCTGCGGCTGCGGGTCCCCGACACCGACCTCAGCTTCCACGACCTCGTGCGCGGCGAGATCACCTTCCCGGCCGGCTCGTTCAGCGACTTCGTCGTGGTGCGCCCGAACGGGCATCCGCTCTACACGTTCGTCAACCCCGTGGACGACGCGCTGATGGGCGTCACCGACGTGCTCCGCGGCGAAGACCTGCTGTCGTCGACTCCTCGTCAGATCGCGCTATATCACGCGCTCATCGACATCGGCATCACCACGTTCATCCCGCGTTTCGGCCACCTCCCGTACGTGATGGGCGAGGGCAACAAGAAGCTCTCGAAGCGCGACCCCGAATCGAACCTCTTCCACCACCGCGACCGCGGATTCATCCCCGAGGGGCTGGTCAACTACCTCGCCCTGCTCGGCTGGTCGCTGACCCACGACCGCGACGTCTTCTCCACCGACGAGATGGTCGCTGCGTTCGATGTGGTGAACGTGAATCCCAACCCGGCCCGCTTCGACGTGAAGAAGGCCGAGTCGATCAACGGAGACCACATCCGCCTGCTCGACGTCGACGACTTCGCTGCGCGCACCGTGCCCTACCTCGTCGCCGCCGGCGTGCTCTCCGAGCCGATCAGCGACGACGATGCGGCGATCCTCTCCGCGGCCGCTCCGCTCGTCCAGGAGCGTGTGCAGCTGCTCGGGGAGACTCCGGGGATGCTCGGTTTCCTGTTCACGGAGGCTTCCGCGCTCATCGTGGAGGATGACGCGCGCGCATCCCTCCCCGCCAACGCCGGTGAGATCCTCGCCGCGTCGCTCGGCGCACTGGAGTTGGTGCGCGAGGCGGAGTGGACTCACGACGTGATCGAGTCCGCCCTGCGCGACGCACTCATCGACGGTCTCGCGCTCAAGCCGCGCGTCGCGTTCGGGCCGCTGCGTGTCGCCGTCTCCGGCCGCCGGATCTCGCCACCACTCTTCGAGTCCATGCAGATCCTGGGCAAACCCGAGACCCTTGCGCGACTCGACCGGCTCTCCGCCTCGCTGCTCGGCTGAGCGGAGCAGGAGATGTCGACGCCGGATGAGCGACTGGACGTCATCGTCATCGGCGGCGGCCCGGGTGGGCTGTCCGCAGCCTTGAACCTGGTGCGCGCCCGCCGGCGCACCCTGGTGGTCGACAGCAACCGCCCGCGCAACGCGGCGACTCTGCTGGCCCGCGGTTTCCTCTCGCGCGACGGCATCTCGCCGCTCGAGCTCCGCAAGCTCGGCCGTGACGAGATCGAACGCTACGACGAAGGCGAAGTCGTCTTCGCCGTCGTCGACGAGGTTCGTGCCCTCGAGGGCGGTGGCTTCGGAGTTCACGCGCGAGGCGTGCGCGGTTCTGCGGACATCGATGCGACGGCGTCAGTCATCCTGATCGCCAGCGGACTCTCCGAGACGCTGCCGGACATCCCGAGCATCCGCGCCTACTACGGCACCCAGCTGCACAGCTGCGTGGAATGCGACGGTTACGAGAAATCGGATGCGGCACTGGCGCTCATCGGCGAGACCGACGACCTCGCCGAGCGGGCGTTGTTGCTCAGCCAGTGGTCGAGCGACCTCATCGTCTTCACCAATGGCGTCGGAACGGTCACCGATGACGAGGAGCGGCTTCTGGCTGCTCGCGGTGTATCCGTGAATCGCCGTCCGATCGACGACATCGAGGGGGAGCGCGGAGTGATGACGGGCATCCGCCTCAAAGACGGAAGTGTCGTCGAACGTATCGGTGGATTCGTCCGTCCCCTCTGGTCGCCCACACTCGACTACGTGGACGGCCTGGGGCTGGAACGCGATGAATCGGGGCTCATCGTTGTCGACGCGAGAGGGCGCACATCCGTGCCCGGTGTGTACGCGGCGGGGGACTCGACACCGCCCGGCCCGCAGCAACTGATCGTCGCCGCCGGGGCCGGAGCAGTCGTCGCCGCGGCCGTGAATCGTGACCTGATCGGGCAGTCCGTTGCTGAGGCTACGTCGGTTTTGGCTGGGCCCTCTCAGTAGGCTAAAGTTGACACTCGGCCCGGACTTCGGTGTGGGCCAGTGGGGTATGGTGTAATTGGCAACACGGCTGATTCTGGTTCAGTTGTTCTTGGTTCGAGTCCAGGTACCCCAGCTTTCGAAAGCGAAACCAGCGAATGAGACCCCCGAGAAATCGGGGTTTTCTGCGTTGTACGCCGCAATAACACTGGGATCTTCGCCGTCGTGGCGGGTTCGAAGACTGCGGATGAAAGCCCAGCCTTTGTCATTGGATGTCACCCGAAATCCTTCAAGCACCTGGGAGTTTATGTCGAGTAAATGACATTGCTCTGCTGCGACCGGCTCCGCGTCGATGTCATCAATCTGGACATGATTACCCAAGGCGCGATCCATTTCAATGTCGCGGAGCACGAATAGCCCAGCCGAAGCTCGTAGTCGCTCGACCGCGATTCAAGCCTCGTAAGGAAGCCGAGAAGCTCGACTGGGGGCGAGCTTCGGCTGGCCGTTCTCGTCGAGGACTCGCTTGCCATCGGCCCACTCGAGCAGCCAGGGCGCGATCATGCCGTGGTCGCGTTACAGCTGCTCCGCGCTGTTCGGGTCGTCGACGGGGTACTGTCCGCGGAAGGCGTCTGCGTTGGATGTCTGTCTGCCGGCGATGGACAACCAGTCGACGGTCGTCGTCCGGTCTCCAATCGTCCACCGCATCATCCGCGAAGACCACGGAGTAGACCGCACATGACGTTGGACCCCGGCGACTGGACCCTCGAGATGATCAAACGCGCCAGCACGAACGCCGCAAACGGGCAGTGACGGATTGGACCGTCGGGGACTGCTACCCGCGGGAATGGCGCTCGAAACGGCCGGCGGGCGACCCATCTCTATGTCCCCAGGACGAGAACGAGGATGAGTACAAGGTCGTCTGATCCCCTCGACCCGAATTGGGGAGGGTTCCCGGCCCGGGGTGTCGCTAACCTTCAGCTCATGGGGGTAAAGATCGAACGCGCCGCCGGCTGGTCCTATTTCGGCTGGTCGGCGGTACTGCTGCTGACTTGGCTGTTCCTCACTTTCGCTCCGATCTGGCACCGCTCTGAACTCTCCGACATTCAGTACGAGCGTGTCCCCCTCCAATGGACTGAGTATGTCCAGATCTTCACCGGATCACTGCTTGTCGCAGCTATCTACGGATGCTTCACGCTGCTTTTCCTGCTGAACCGGAACCGCATGGGACGCATGTCGATCGCGTTCGCGGGCTGCGCTGTCCTGCTCGGGTTCCTGTCGTGGTTCCTTGCCGTGGTGTCGCTCACTCTCGCTCACGCGGATTGCGCGAACGATTGCGTCTCCTACATCCCTGACCTAGCAGCGTCCGCAACGATAGAGGCTCTGCTGCTGCCGTTCGCATTGATTCCGCCGGCCGTCTTCCTCATCGCTGTCATCGTCGGGCGAATACTTCAACGCAGGCGTATCACCGCCAACACTTGAAGCAGCCTGGGTTCTGAGACGGGTGCCGCAGAACCAGTCCGGGTCGCGGCTGCTCGAAGTACTCGAACACCTTCACCACAGCAGGGTCCGCATTTTCGCCCCGGGACCGAACCCTCACGTACACGGGCTCCGCCTGCTCATCGAACCAGACCGCGATCTCATCGGTGGCGGCGGCGGTGGTCATGGTGCTGCGGTCTACTCTTTGCGCCTGTGCATTGTTTTGAGAGCGCTGTGCGAACTGTGTGGTTTTCCTTGACGTTTAACGTGAGCAAGTGTCAGCATTGTGGAAGCGCGAGACACCACTGTCAGGTGGTCAAGCTGGGCGGGATGCCTCACCAAAGCAGATGACCCACGAGGGGATCACTCATGCCCATCCCAACCTTTGCGCGCGTTGCTGCGATCGTAGCGGCGCTTCTTGCCGTACCGGTTGTCACTGCGGCGGCGCCGACGCCGTGCATCTCTGTCGGGTCTACGTGTTTCGCGACCGTGCAAGCCGCGATCGCCGGTGCACCGGCGGGAGCAGTCGTGGCGGTACCAGCCGGCACCTTCCGAGGAGGGATCCTCATTGCCAAGTCGCTCACCCTGCGCGGCGCCGGTGCATCCAAGACGACCCTCTCGGGCGGAGAGCACGTCATCACGGTCGGCACGTTGAATGCCCCGGCCGGTAGCGAACCGACCGTCACGATCAGCGGAATCACGATCACCGGGGGAGGCGCGCATGATGTGCCGGATTCGGATATTCCAGGCATCTTTGCCGCCGGGGCCGGCATCCTCTCTCTCAACGATGTCGCAGGCGGCGGATCATCCCTGACTATCACCGGCTCCGTCATCACAGGCAACGTAGCGTCGCCCGTCTCCACCACCGGGCCGACGACGCCGGAGGCCGCTCAAAATTGGCCACTGTGTCCCGACGGTTACTGCCCTGCCGCCGCTGCCGTGGGCGGGGGGATCTATGCCTTCGGATCCGTCACGATCGTGCGATCCTCCATCGTCGACAACGTCGCTGACGGAAGCCTCGCGTCTGACTCCGATGGAGCCGGCATTTGGATCTACGGTCAGCTGGCCGTCACCGATTCAGTGGTCGCACGAAACAAGGCTCACGTCGTGGCACCGAATGGCCGCTACGCCGAAGGCGGCGGCATTTTCGCCGACAGTGGCTCGACGGTGAGCATCACCCGGAGCTCGATCAACGACAACGAATCGACCCTGCAGGCCACGTGGCCTCGGGCGACCTCCGATGGCACCCTCATCGACACGCTCGCGAACAGCGGCGGCATCCATGTCGGCGACTTCGCAGCCGTCAACATCACCGGCTCTCACATCGACGGCAACCGGACGAGCTACGACAACCCGAACGGCGACTGGGGCGCCATCAATGCTGGCCTGCAGATGGGTTACCGTTCGAGGCTGACCATGACCGACTCCACCCTCAGCAACAACGCTCTGTCGGCTCGGATACTCACCGACACCTCAGGCCCGATCGGCGGCGTTATGGAGTGGGATTCGGATGCCACAATCACCCGCAGCCGTTTCATCGGCAACACCGTCACCGTCGACGCCGTCAACGGGGATGCGTCCGCCGCCGCCGCCATCAGTGGTCTCAGCCTTCTCACTGATCAAAACGATGCGAAGACCGTCGTGTCTGATTCGATCATCGCGGGCAACACAGCGACGGCTCGTACGACGACCGGCAGGGCCGATGTCCTCGGTGCGGGCCTGCTGTCACAGACCGACCTCACCCTCACGCGAGTGGCGATCACCGGAAACAAGGGGATCGCCAAGGGATCGGGCGGAACCCTCCTCGGCGGCGGCATCGCAACAGGTGCCCTGCTCCCCGGCACCCGCACCGACGTATTGAGCGCTCTGAGCCTCACCGACACCGTCGTCAGCGCAAACGCGTTACTCGGGCCGACATCCGCGGTGCGCAGCGGAGGCGGCATCTACTCCGAGGTGCCGGTCCAGCTCAAGCGCACGATAGTGGCGGGCAACATTCCCGACCAGTGCGTCGGATGCGGCGCCACGCCTCCCACACGGCCGGTGCTGCCGCACTGGCACGGCGGGGGGTTCTTCTCAGGGCGCGGTGACCACTCGTCGCTCCTGGATCGCTGGGGACTCGGTAAGCGCTGAGAAGCGCGCAACACGGCCTGACGAAAACTCGAAGGGCGAACAAACTGACGGTACCTCGTGGAGCTCTAGTTCACCGCGCCTGTCAGGGTCTGAACGAGGATGCCGATCGCGACGACTGCGACGCAGATTCCGACCACCACAGCGACGACGATCAGTCCGCGTCGCGAGCGCCTCCCGCTGACGCTCGACCCGTCGAACGACACCGACGAGATCTTGTCGAGATTCGGTGAAACGATCTGGAAATAGGGTTCCTGCGTCTCCTCAGGCAGACCGTATGGCAGCGGTTCCTCCGGGTCACGTGGTTCGGGCACGGCCTCATCTTGCCACTGACCGCGCTTGTGGGTGGCAGACTTCGCTGTATTCCGGACAACGCATCGAACGGTCGTCAGAGCTCGTCCTTGAACTTCGGCGCCCCATAGTCATGACTCGGGTTCAGTCTGAGCCATCGCATCCCGACCATGATGAATACGATCGTTGCCCATGCGAACAGCACGAACAGCGCGGCGTAGACGACAACGAGGAGGACTCCGAGCACGTTCATCCGTGTTCCTTTCGACGATTCGGAAGACCGATTGACCTTGAGGAGACGGTCGAGCCGAGCGTAACGACCTCGGGGTCAGCCCGTCAGCCCCAAACCGGGTCGCTCGCCGGTGAGGGATAGTTCTCGCCGTCCAGTCCCGGCACCACGACCGACCGGGGGTCGCCGTCCACCCGCATGAGCTGCTCGGCGATGAAGGTGGCGATCGCCTCGACGATGACCTGAGCGACCTCGGCTGGATGGGTTTGCATGGCCAGATGAGGCGAGGGAAGTTCAAGGATCGATCGAGCGTTGTGCAGATCGGCCCAGACACAGATCTACCGCAGATAGAGCGCATCCATGATCGGTTTCAGGTGGCCAAGCACGTCGGCGGGTCTCGGTGCGCCTGAAAGCCGCGGATTCAGCATCCCATCGATCTGATCCACGAAGTCGACCGACCAGCCATCCGGAAGACGCAGATACCACCGGTATCCGTGAGGAAGCGGAAGTATCCCGGCATCCTCCAGGTAGGCGTCGACTCCCGACTCGAAGATCTGCAGGTCATCAGCGTTGAAGGGCGTGATCGACAGGCTCTGCCTGTCAGCCGATTCGCGACTTACTCGCACCACTCGATCGCCGTCGTCACGAGGAGCGCGGGCCCGATTGTCCGGACCCGCGTACCACAGCTTGAGCGCATCCCACCCGGTTTCGTCGACCGCAACCCATCCCGGCTCGGGAACAATGAATTCGCGCGAATCCCAGTCGTCTCCCATGCGCGAGTCGATTCCTTTCAACGATGAGGCAGCCGGTTTGACCTTGCGAAGAAGGTTGGCCCGAGCGTACCGGCCCAGGGGACGGCGCGTCAGCCCCGAACTGGGCTGGTTGCCGACGAGCCGTTTGGTCCGGTTTCACGGGTGCGTCATGGACAATGAGAGCGTGAAATTCAAGGAGAGGTTCAGGCCGACCACGCCATTGTGGCTGCGGCTTGCCTTCCTCGCCGGCACCACGATCGTCATCGTGGGTGTGATCGTCGCCGTCTCGGACTACAAGCCCCACCCGGCGATCGCCGGCGTGCTCGCTGTGCTGGGTCTGGGCATCTACGCCTTCACCATTTACGGTCTGGTCGTCGAGAACCGGGGGACCGTCGGTGACCGGCCGACAGCGATGCGTGACGGACTGCCGGACTCGCAGTTCATCACCTGGCAGTCCCGGGACGGCGAGTCTCATGTCGCCACCCAGGTGATGATCGACGGCGAAGCCATGTGGCGCCATGACGGGGAGACTCTCACGGCGGCCCAGATCCTCGAGCTGACGGCGGGCGCACCCGTGAGGCAGTTGTGATAACGGGGGTATCGTCGACGTATGGTCACTCGACCCGACGATGACCGGGCGACCCACGCCGCCCGGATCGCTCTGTGGGTGTGCGTCCCCGTGCTCATCGTGGTGAGCCCCGTCGCCATCTACGGTGGGGAGATCCTGGCGGTCTCCGGCGCTACGGCGGCCGGGCAGGCACTCACGATCATCGGCTACGTGCTGTTGGCGATGGCTCTCATCGGCATGATCGTGCTCATCGTCACGCGGAAGCGGACGTGATCGAGCCGTAACCTTCCAGCGGCGGTGGATAGCCGTGCCACGCCAGCGCCTCGGGCCGGTACACCTCGTTCGTGCGCCCGAGCGTGAAAGCCCAGACGAAGGGCAGGAAGATGCCGAGCACGAGCGTCCCGGAGTCCTTACCGAACGCGATACCGATCCGGTGCATCCCGATGTACATGAAGACCGACGTGACGATGCCACCGTATGGCACGAACATCAGCCACAACCAGTTGCCGTTCTGACCGCCGAGCCGCAGCAGAGTCCACGTCTGCACGTACGGGACCCACGCCTTCCAGACCGGGATGCCGACCTTTCGGAAAAGGCTGGTGAGAGCGAGCGACCACACCATGTAGAACGCGAGCACGAACAGAGCCCCGAGGGCAAGCGCCGGGAGCAGGCCCACCGCGAATCCGAACGCCAGGTCGCGCAGGTAGGTCGTGCTCGGCGGGGCGGGTGCAGCGGGCGCAGCGGGTGCCGCGCCCCCTTCGAGCTGGCTCAACGGCTCAGTGAGCGCGTGGTTTGCGCTATCGACCGCGAGACACAGCCCGAACCGAGTGCCGGTCGCCCATTCGGCAGTGGTGGGCCCGACCCAGATCGGAGTGATCGACGCCGGAAGCGGATCGGTGTACGCGCCGCAGACGTCCTCGGCGACGGCCTGGAGCGAGCCCGGCTTGGGAGTGGTCACATCGGGAAAGTTGATGGTCATGAACACCTCGCTGGCGTGCGGGCTCGCACAGTCGAGGATCTGCACGGTCTCGCTGACCTTGGAGTGCGCCGAGACGTCTGTGCAGTCGCCGATGGCGAGCTGCTTGTACGGCACTGTTCTCAGCACGCTCGACCCGGTGAGGTCGGGAGCACCGGGAGCCGGCGTCGCCACGGATGCCGCGGGAGCAGCCGAGAAGCGTGCCGGCGCCACGCATCCGGACAGCGCGAGCACGACGACGGCGCCGACGAATGCGCTGATGCCCGCGCGACGCGCGAGGCCAGAAGAAGTGGAGCGTGTGGAGCGCAGCCGCTCTCGTTCGTACGGCAGCTGAGTTCTCATCGGCTCGATCCTAGGGGCTGGAGCGATCGTCGAGGTCTGTCGACGCGATGCGAGTCGTAGGCTGGATGGGTGGCCGGCAAGAAGAACCGGGGCGACCCGCGATTGGATGTCGCCCGCTACCAGGTCGATCAGCTCGCGGGCGTCCAGGGCGAGACCGCTGATGACGACGACACGAACACGGCGGGGCAGGCGTCGATGGACCAGCGCACCCAGTTCGTCGAGATCTCGATCGTCCAGGCGATGCGCCGCGGGGACTTCGACGACCTGCCCGGTTCAGGCAAGCCGCTTCGCAACCTTCACGAGATCCATGACCCGAACTGGTGGATCCGCAAGAAGATCGAACGCGAGAGCCTCACCGGTCTCGGACCTCCCGCGCTCACGCTCCGGACGGAGGATGCCGCCCTCGGCGACCGGATGGATGCGGCGCCCTCCGAGGGTGCGGTGAGGGAGCTTCTCAAGGATTTCAACGCCCGAGTGGTCGAGGCGCGGCGGCAGTTGCAGGGCGGGCCGCCCGTCGTCACCCAGCTCCGCGATGTCGAGGCCGAGGTGGCGGCGTGGCGCGACAGGCGGGATGCGCGTTACCGGGCCGCAGTCGAGGCGCGCGAGCGCGAGCGTGCGGAACGCGCGGCCATGACCTGGCGACAGCGTCGCCGCGCGAAACGCGGCCGCTGAACGCGCGTCAGGCCGTCTGCTGGAATTCGGCGTAGTAGGTGATGTGGCAGCCGTCGCCTCCGCACTCCACGCAGGCTCGCACCTCGGTGCCGTCCTGGTCGGGGTCGGCGCCCGTGCCGTCACACCGTTCGCAGATGATCAACGTCTTCATGGCACCGATTGTGCGCTCGCTGCGGCGCGCTCGTCGGAGGCGGCGCGGAGTGTCGGAGGTCGCCCGTCAAGCCCCTTGCCGCACGGCTGCAGAGCGCGTACGGTCACTCTCCAGCACCTTCACAAACGAACGAATGGACCCGGCGATGTCGACCCTCATGATCTTCGGCTTCGACAGAGAAGCCGACGCCTCCGCTGCTTTCGACAAGATCCTCGAGCTGCATCGTATTGCGCTGCTCCGCCTGGCCGATGCGGCGTGGATCGCGGTCGGCAGGGATGGGCACATCGAGCTGCGGAGCGCACCTCACGACCCCACGGCGCCGCTCGACCTCACCGAGGCGGCGGCCTTCGGGCAGATCCTGGGGGCATTGGTCACCGCGCCTGTCGCAGGCTTCGCCGTCGGCGGCACGATCGGAGCGCTGTTCGAGTCGATGGAGACAACCGACGACAGTGTGGATGACGACATCCGGAAGCAGATCACCAAGGCGCTGCGTCCGGGACACTGGGCGGTCGCGGCGTATGCCACGGAGGTCGCCCTCGGCGAGGTGCGCAAGCAGTTCAGCGAGGCGGGTGGCTCGCTGGTCGCGGTCGAGATCGACGAGCAGTCGCAGGCAGATCTCGCCCGCGAGAGCGGCGTCGGGGCCTGACGTCGCCGGCGGTCCCGGGGTTAGACTGCGCGTCATGAGCCAGGTCGAAGCAGGAATCGTCTCCTACACGCTCTCGAGCGACTACTACGCCCAGGTCGGCGCCGATTTCAACACCGAAGCGGTCGACGATGCGATCCTTGCGGAGCTGAATCGGATGCTGCCGGCCGGAATCGTCGTCGAACGCAACGGGCTCGTCCTCGCCGACGAGGACAAGGAAGCTGAGGCGAGGTCGATCGACTGGGCTGCGTTGCTCAAGCGCATCGACGTCGACCAGATCCTGGCCGAGCACGCGCGTTGACGGATCAGAGATCGAGTGAGTCGCCCGGCTCGAGTGGGAAGAACTCGCCGCCGTTCTGCTCCGTCGCCCATCCGATGCGCCCGTTCGCCATGTCTTTGCCCGCACGGGCGAGCACCATCTCATGCGTGGGGAAACTGCGTTTCGGCTTCACGGCGAGCACGTAGTCGATGGTTTCGCCGATCTTGAGCCAAGGTGCTCCGGCGGGGACGGCGAGCGTGTCGACCGCGATGCCTTCGGGAACCGTGAACGAGTCGCCCCCGTAGTAGAGCTCATCGTTGACGAGGACGCCCAGGTTGTCCACGACGGGGATGCTCGAGTGGATGACGGCGTGCTTGCCGCCGAAGAAGCGGAGCGTGAACGGCCCGGCAGTGACGACATCTCCCGCGTTCACGACAGTGATCTCGATGCCGGTGGCTGCTTTGGCAACGCCTGAGGGCCCGTAGATCGGGATGCCCGGGTTCATGTCGAGGATGCGCGCCAGC
Organism: Diaminobutyricibacter sp. McL0608; assembly: GCF_039613825.1. Taxonomy (NCBI): domain Bacteria; kingdom Bacillati; phylum Actinomycetota; class Actinomycetes; order Micrococcales; family Microbacteriaceae; genus Leifsonia; species Leifsonia sp. McL0608. The sequence continues at coordinate 1,442,628 of NZ_CP154826.1, forward strand.
TGCTCCGGGGTCCAGTGGTCGGCGTGCTCGTGCGTGATGACGACGGCCACGGCGCCAGCGGTGTCGGTGAGTGGAGTCGTGAACGATCCCGGGTCGATGAAGAGCTTCTTTCCGGCTTCTTCGAGGATCAGGGCGGCGTGCTCGAGTTTCGTCAGCTTCATGGTTTGAGCAAACACCTTTCACCCCCGTGCTGCAACTCTTGAGGAATATACCCCCTAGGGGTACCGTTGAGAGGTGGATATGAACGAGATGACCCATGCGACCGACACAACGGCAAACGCTTCGGCGCATGACCACGGCGACCACGCGTCGCACAGTGACCACGGTTCGCATGCCGACCACTCGGCGCACAGTGACCACGGTTCGCATGCCGACCACTCGGCGCACGACCCCGCCGTCTTCCGTCGCAAGTTCTGGATCTCGCTTGCCCTGACCATCCCGACGCTCGTCTTCTCCCGCGGGCTCCAGGGGATCCTCGGCCTCGACGGCCCGCGATTCCCCGGCAGCCAGTGGATCCCGGCCGTGTTCGGTGTTGCGATCTTCCTCTACGGGGGCATGGTCTTCCTCCGGGGCGCCGTCGCAGAACTCCGCGACCGGCAGCCGGGGATGATGACGCTCATCTCGCTCGCGATCGTCGTGGCCTTCGGCTACAGCCTGGCGGTGACGTTCGGCCTCTCCGGAATGGACTTCTGGTGGGAGCTGGCGACCCTCATCACGATCATGCTGCTCGGTCACTGGATCGAGATGTCGGCGGTGATGGGTGCTCAGGATGCGCTGGGCCAGCTGGCGAAACTCCTGCCCGACCAGGCCGAGCGGGTGCTTGGCGCCCCGGGAGCCGAACGCACCGAGACCGTTGCCGTCAGTGCACTCTCGGTCGGTGACCTGGTGCGGGTCCGTCCCGGCTCCAGCGTGCCCGTCGACGGCGAGATCGTCGACGGTTCGTCGGACCTCGACGAATCCCTGCTGACCGGCGAATCGAAGCCGGTGACCCGCGGGGCGGGCGAGAACGTGGTCGCCGGGAGCATCTCCGGCAGCGGTTCACTGGTCGTGCGGGTCACGAAACTCGGCGGAGATACCGCTCTCGCCGGCATCATGCGCCTGGTCTCCGACGCGCAGGCGAGCAAGTCGAGCACGCAGGTCCTCGCCGACCGCGCGGCCGCGTGGCTCTTCTATGTGGCGATCGCCGCAGCATTCATCACCCTCGTCGTGTGGGTAATCCTGGCGCCCGGCGATCCGTCTTTCATCCTCGAGCGTGTCGTGACCGTCCTCGTCATCGCGTGCCCGCACGCGCTCGGACTCGCGATTCCTCTGGTCGCTCAGATCTCGACCGTGCTGGGTGCCAGGAACGGCCTGCTCATCCGCGACCGCCACGCGATGGAGGATGCGCGCCTCATCGACGTCGTCCTCTTCGACAAGACGGGAACCCTGACCGAAGGCAGGCAGGGTGTGGTCGCGGTCGTGCCGGCGGACGGGGTGACGGTGGATGCTGTGCTCGCCCTCGCGGCGGCCGTCGAGGGGCCGGCCGAGCATCCGATCGGCCGTGCCATCGTCGCCGAAGCACGCGATCGTCGTCTCGCTGTCGTTCGTGCCACGGAATTCGAAGCGCTGGCCGGCCGCGGCGCATCCGCGATCGTCGACGGCGCCGCGACGCTGGTGGCCGCGCCGCGAGTCCTCACCGAGCGCGGACTCACACCGACCGCCGAGCTGGTCAATGCGGCACGCGACGCGGCGCGAGACGGTCAGACCGTGGTCTTCGTCGTTCGCGGAGACGAGGTCGCAGGCCTCATCGCGCTGGCCGACGTGGTGCGCCCCGAATCGGCCGAGGCGGTCCGGACCCTGCGACAGCGCGGAGTGCGCGTCGCCATGCTCACCGGCGACTCGTGGGACGTCGGCAATGCGGTCGCACGCCAGCTCGGAATCGAGGAGGTCTTCGCCGAAGTACTGCCGGGTGACAAGTCCGGCGTGGTAGCGAAACTGCAGGCCGACGGGTCGCGCGTCGCCATGGTCGGAGATGGTGTGAACGATGCGCCCGCCCTCGCGCAGGCCGACGTGGGCATCGCGATTGGAGCCGGCACCGACGTCGCGATCGAGTCCGCAGGGATCGTGCTCGCATCGAGCGACCCGCGCGGGGTGGCGAAGGTGATCAGGCTCTCGCGCGCCACCTACCGCAAGATGCTGCAGAACCTCGCGTGGGCGACCGGCTACAACGTGATCGCGATCCCGCTGGCGGCAGGTGTGACCATCGGGCTCGGTTTCGTCGTTTCACCGGCCCTCGGCGCCGTGCTGATGTCGGTCTCGACGATCGTCGTCGCTCTGAACGCACAGCTGCTTCGCCGCACCAGACTCGACTGAGCGCGGCGCGCCGAACGGATGGTCTACCGAGCGGGCGCGGCATGGGCCGCGACGTCCGACATAATCGTGGACTATGGCCGAAGCACCGCTCACCGTCGTCGTGGCGATCAACCCGCAGGCGTCGTTCGGCAAACGCCGCGAGGTCGGTCCGCACGTTGTCGAACGTCTGCGCCGGGCCGGGCACAGGGTCGTCGACGTCGCCGAACCGAACGTGGAACTGCTGCGGCGCGAGACCATCCGGGCTGTCGAAGCGGGCGCTGATGCTCTCGTGGTCGTCGGCGGCGACGGGATGGTCAGCCTCGGCACCAACATCGTGGCCCAGACCGACATCCCGCTCGGAATCGTTCCCAGCGGGACCGGCAACGATCTCGCTGCCGGCCTCGGCATCCGCATCGACGACACCGAAGCAGCCACAGACCAGTTGCTGGCCGCCCTCGGCAAGCCTCCGCGCATCATCGACGCCGGCCTTATCAAGCACGGCGAGCTGACGACCTGGTTCGCGTGCGTGGTCTCGGCGGGGTTCGACGCGACCGTCAATGAGCGTGCGAACATGATGACCCGCCCGCGCGGGCGTTCGCGCTATGTGTTCGCGATGCTGCGCGAGCTCGCGACACTGAAGCCGATCGAATACGAGGTCGAGGCGGACGGGGTGGTCTCGCGCCGTAGGGCACTGCTGATCTCGGTCGCCAACAACGTCTCGCTCGGCGGCGGGATGCGGATCGTGCCGCATGCGGAACTCGACGACGGCTATCTGGACCTCTTCGTGGTCGAACCCATGTCCCGGCTGGGCTTTCTCCGGGTGTTCCCGAAAGTATTCCAGGGGACGCATACGACGCTCCCCGAGGTCTCGTTCCAGAGGGTGCGGTCGGTGAAGCTCAGCGCGGACCGTGTGGTCGCCTACGCGGACGGCGAACGTGTGGGCGCGCTGCCCGTCGAGATCAGTCTGGTTCCCGCATCCCTTCGCGTGCTCTCCTGAGCCGCGCCGCGCCCGACGCGTGCCCGCCGGTTTGGTCGGGGCCCACGGGGTATGGCATACTCGATGAGTTGCAAAGCGGCCCCATCGTTTAGCGGCCTAGGACGTCGCCCTCTCACGGCGGTAACGCGGGTTCAAATCCCGCTGGGGTCACAATCGCCCGGATACCAGTCATTTACTGGTGTCCGGGCTTTTTCGTTTCGTCGGCGCTGAAGCCGCGAAATCGACTCCGTGGCAACACTTTGGAAACCGTTGATTTCATTGCTGCGTTATCGAGAGCAGATCTTCGTCCGGCTGCCGTAGAAGTCCGGATCGTCTCCGCCATGCTCTCTCGTTGGATCGCGCAACGCGTCGACGAGGAAGCCTGAGATGGGGATGGAGCGGCGCTCGTAGTCTTTCGGTGGCTCCACCTGCTGGTAGCACCTGTCTGCGAGGACCGTCTGCTGAACCGTCAGGCGCCTTCTTGCGAGGTCGAGAGCCGCCAACCAGGAAACCGGGCCGCCAAGTGGCGCTTACTCGACCTCCGCGAGGCGTGGCATACCTGATTCACCGACGCAATTGCGCGTAACGGGATCGTTCAGCGTGCGTCGATTTAGCGCCTCTACATCGGTTTGTGTGCGAGGACTACGAGCGATGGGGCTGTCGACCGAGGATCTAGTGTCGCCTGGAGGTCGATCACGAAGTCGTTCTCCTCGAGTGTTTCAGCGACGTCTTCCAGCGGTCGTTTGGCCATGTGCACGTTCATCGGGTGCCCTCCGTAGCCTTCGGTCTTGGTGTGCGTCGACGAACCGAGGTGGCCGCCGAGAAGCAGAACACCACCCGGCTGAAGCTTCTCGAAGAACTGCCCAATAACCGCGCCGATGGAGTCGTCCGGAACGTGGTGCAGCACCCACCAGCAGATGATGCCGGCCAGGTGTGCTGCATCGACCGGAAGCTGAGTGATCGACCCGACGGTGAAGTCAATGTCTGGGCGATGTGTTCGGGCGATCTCGATGAGACGTGGGGACAGATCGATGCCGCTGATGTCGAGACCCTTGTCTTTCAGGTGGGCCGTGACGCGTCCCGGGCCACACCCAGCGTCGAGAACCGGGCCCTTCGCCTTGCTCAGGGCCGCAAAGGCGTCCAGAAACGCCCACACGAAAGGGTCCCAGTGGCCGATTGCGGCATCGACAAAGTCTGTGTAGCTATCAGCCACTGTGTCATACGAGCTCCGCGTGCTCTCGATCCAGTCGATGTCTGTCACCCAGTCACACTATGGACACTGCCACTCTGCAAGCCCGCAACACGCTCGAAGCGAGCGCCTGATTCACCAAGTCCGGCGCCATCGCTCACGTCCGTAAGCCGGTCGCTCTCCGTGCGCGTTTGGCCATGGGCTAAAGGGCACGGCGCGAATCGTCCGCGGCTACTCGCCGAGGACGTTGGGCTGGTCGAGGATCCATCGCCAAGTACCGTCCGGCTGCCGGTGAGCTACTTCTGCTGTGGCGCCGCCCGGAAATTTTGTCGATGTGAGTGCCCAGTCTCCGTTGCACAACGCGGGTCGCTGCGGTGCTGCCGTGAACGTCGGTCGATCGGCGAGAAGTCGAGTGTAGAACTCGTGAATTTCGGCCTTCCCAATTGCTGTTGTACCGTCCGCGAGTGCCAGCACGGCGTCTTCCTCATAGAGGTCCGTGAGCGCGTCGGCGTCACCGGCGTTCGCTTGCTCGATAAATAGTCGGCCGAGGTCTTCAGGCTGCGCTGGACGCTCCATCCACTCCATAATCGCACCGCAAGCCGCCCGGTGGCGGATCCCCGACTGCAACTGCCCATCCAAAAACGCTTCGCTTGCGCGGCCGACTGGCTTCTTTAGACGGGTCGGAGCTCGAAGAGCGGATGGCGTCCGGCTTCGGCGAGGTAATCCTCGGGGGTGTCGTCGACGCGTATTCGGCATCGGCGCAGTACGCCGACAGGTGGCCTCATGTTCGGGCCAAGCAATTTACGTAGCAGGCGCGGCGAGCGGAACGGCTCAAGCACTCGACGAAGAATCGCGGCTGCATCATCGAGCGGAACTTCGTAGGCACGAACCGGACTGCGACGGCCGCCAGGATGGATCACAATCGCCTCGCCGGCTACACGAAGGTTTCGAGCCCAGCCGTCTGCACCGTAAGTAGCGTGGACGTACCAGCCTCCATCGAGGTTCAGCAAGGTGACGGGCACCGTTCGCTCGATCCCCGACCGGCGACCCCGAACGATCAGAAGAACGTTTGGTGCACCCGTTGGCACCCCGGCGGAGATCATCCGTCGGGCGAGTGGATCGACCAGCCGGAACATTCGGAGCGCGAACCGTACTCGCGGGTCGGGCTGCGACTGCCGAGAACTCATCGACGATCACCTTCTCGCTGAAACGACTCAGAGCACACGACATTCTACGTCCATGACCTCCCGAACGACTGCGCGATTACCGGTCCCTCATCGGACATCTCGTCAACACTCCCTCTGTCTGGCGGAGACTTCGGGGCGACGCTTTCTGCATGAATGAATTACTGATCGGATACGCACGCGTGTCCACATACGAGCAAGACCTCACCGCACAACGCGTCGCCCTCGAGCGACTCGGCGTCGACCCTGCATACGTCTTCACCGACCACGGGCTGACAGGGACCAATCGCGCCCGCCCCGGACTGCGTGAAGCTCTCGCCGCGTGCCGGACCGGCGACACCCTCGTGGTGGCGAAACTCGACCGGCTGGCACGCTCGCTACGCGACGCGAAGGACATCGTCGACGAGCTCACCGCCGAACACGTCAAGCTCAGCAACGGCGGCTCAGTCCATGACCCGCTTGACCCCGTCGGACGGCTGCTGTTCAACGTGCTCGCGATGGTTGCGGAGTTCGAATCCGACCTGATCCGCGCTCGAACTCGAGAAGGCATACAGGTAGCGAAGTCAGACAACGTCAGAGAGCAAGAGGTAGCCGAAGCGGATCGCTCTGAGGACACTTTGACGGCCTAGTGACTACTCACCGGAATTTCGTCCGGGCGAGCAGGGCGAACGTGGGGAATTAGCCGCTCCTCGACGGCGCCGAACCGCCGAAAGTTCGCCCGTGCATATATCACGCTTGGTTCGTTTGCCCCACCGGCGAAGGACGGGTCATCATTCTGAACTGCGTCGTTTTCCCAGAAGCAGACTGGACAAATCTCATAGCTGCCGTTCTCGGGGTCCTCGAGGGTTAGGTAACCACAGCACGGACATGGGAACTTCATTTGCCCAGACTGCCGTGGACGACGCCCGAGCACAATCCGTTGCGGGCGGGAGCATCCGCGCACCATTGAGCATCCGCTGTCGTGCGGTTGGCCAGCTATCGGACCGGAAACTCTTCCGTCTGGGTGGCCTGGTCGTCCAACCAACCGTGCGGCTTGCGCAGAATGCGTTTGCGGTGCTCGATGATGGGCTCATGGATGAGATCGCTCTAGGTGGAGCTCACAACGAAATCACCATCCGCATCGCCGGACGCGAGCGTCCCGATGACCTGAGCTGGGAAGACGGAAACTGGCTCGTTGGAGCAATCAAAGTTGACGTAGATGGCATGACCGCGAATCTAGACCGTGTCGCACTGCGCGCCGACGAGTTACGTGTGTTTAGCGATGAAATGGCGGAGGTGTACCAGAACCTCACTGGCACTGCTCGTCTTATCTCCACGGAGGCATGGATCTCCCTTGCCATAAAGGCGAACCCAAACGGCACTGTTGAGGCAGGCGGGATCGTGCGCGACAAGCGACGACCCGGTAACGAGCTCCAGTTCGCCCTTCGGGACCTGGACCAGACGCATCTCGCTCCAATGATCGACAGCCTCCAGCAGACGAGCGAGCGCTACCCCGTCGTTGGTGGAAGGTAGCGAGCGCCTATCCCGGTAGCGGGTCGTCATGCGCACAGCCGAGCGCAAGCGATCTGCTCACAGAAGCGCCTAGCCCAATCGGCACACGGGAGACGATCACACGGTTCTCGAGGTCGAGCGCAGCGCTCTCTACATCGCGACCACTTCGCCCACCTCGACGCTGCCCCCGTAGGAGAGGCCGGGGCATCCTTCGGCTAGGGCGGTCGCCGCGGCCAGGTCGGTTGCATCTATAAGGGTGTAGCCGGACAACGCGTTGGCTCCGGCGGACGTTCCCAGCAGGTTGGTCGCCCCGACGCGGCTGCCCATGTCGGTCACGGCCGCGCCGAGCTTCTGGAACCAGGCGCCCCACGCAGCGACCTCTTCCTCGGTGGCATTCACGGCGGGATCGTTGCGGAAAGCAAGAACGAAAGCAGACATGGTGTGCTCCTTCAGATTCTGGTCGACGTTAAATGTCGACTCAGCAGTACGACGTGAGAGCGCATCCGAAATCGACAGGTGACAGAAAATGATTCTGCGACATGGATAGGTGACATTTGAGGTGGGTGTGGAAGGCGACCGACGGCGCACGCTAGCCGGTCCCTCCTTGGGACATCTCGTCAACACTCCCTCTGTCTGGCGGAGACTTCGGGGCGACGCTTTCTGCATGAATGAATTACTGATCGGATACGCACGCGTGTCCACATACGAGCAAGACCTCACCGCACAACGCGTCGCCCTCGAGCGACTCGGCGTCGACCCTGCATACGTCTTCACCGACCACGGGTTGACGGGGACTAATCGCGCCCGCCCCGGACTGCGTGAAGCTCTCGCCGCGTGCCGGACCGGCGACACCCTCGTGGTGGCGAAACTCGACCGGCTGGCACGCTCGCTACGCGACGCGAAGGACATTGTCGACGAGCTCACCGCCAAACACGTCAAGCTCAGCATCGGCGGTTCAGTCCATGACCCACTCGACCCCGTCGGACGGCTGCTGTTCAACGTGCTCGCGATGGTTGCGGAGTTCGAATCCGACCTGATCCGCGCTCGAACTCGAGAAGGCATGCAGGTAGCGAAGGCGAAAGGTCGCCTCCGCGGCAAGCAGCCAAAACTCTCTCTCCCGCAGCAGCGTCACCTAATGGAGGTCCACAACGCAGGTACTCACACCACGGCGGAACTCGCCGAACTCTTCAACGTCGCGCGATCTACCGTCTACAGAACCATTCAGCGTCAGACAACGTCAGAGAGCAAAAGGTAACGGTAGCGGATGGCTGAGCGGGCAGTTGCTCAGTTAGCCGGAATGATCGTTCCCTGGTGATAGACAGCCCGCCACCCCGACTCATATCGACGCCACAGGGTGCAGCGACGCGAGAGTCGACCGGCGAAGGAAAGCTGGTACGTGACGAGGTACAAATCCACTGCCACCGACGATGCCGAGAACTCCTCGATACTCCAGGCGTCATCGTCGGGATCGACCCCCTCGGCATAGCGGCGTTCGACCTCGTCTAGAACGAAGGAACGTTGATAGACCGATCCAGACGCGCCCACCTCGAAGAAGTCGGGTTCCAGCAGGGACTCGATCAACGAGCGGTCCGCCCCAACTGGCAGGCGGTGAAGGAGCGGTTCCAGGGCGGCAAGCTCGCTGTCTTTCGCCTCATTCGTCATGGCTTCATTCTCATTGAGCGTTCGACCAATGAGGGGTGTGCCCCGCCCGCAAGCCGATCGGTCAGCGCATCATTTTGCTACTTGAGTCCAAGTCTCCTGGATTCAAACCATGCGGGCAATGGTTACCCCCAGTTCTCGGCCGCAGAACCGGCCGAGCGCAGTCAATGGATTTCCTGGCATTCATGCCAGTCTTGCAGGATGGGTGTCCTGAACCGTGACGACTTTGAAGCCGCCTTTATTACGACCAACCCGGATTGGGCATCGGGTTCTGCGGACCAGTTCTCATTCGGAATCGAAGAGATTCGCCTCAAGAGCGGTGATGTGATCCGACCGCAGGCGGCCGGCGTCACGGCCATCGTAGGGGCGAACAACGCCGGCAAGTCGACCATTCTTCGCGAAGTGGTCGAGACCCTCCAGAATCACCCGAGCAACCCCACGCCACCCAAGCTCTCTGTCGAGTCGATTGGTTTGGCCGCGACGGGGCAACCCCGTGACCTTTTCGCGTGGTTGCTTGGGAATTCGACTTTCGCCGTGCAAGGCCAATCGATGGGCTTCACTCGTCCGATGGCGGGATTCGAGCAGCCGAACATGCTCGCCCACTTCTGGACGCAACGGTCTAACGGCCTTGCAGGCCTCGCTGCTTACCTTTGCTTCTACGGAAATGCTGCGGGTCGCTTTTCTGTCGGTGGTTCAGCGGAGATGCGTGATGCGGTTGATGATCCGCCCAGCCACCCAGTCCATTCACTCCAAGACTCGCGAAACCTTCGTGATCGAGTGAGCGCATTATCCGAGTCAGTCTTTCAGCGCCCGCTGACACTCGACACTTTGGCACGCACGATACGACTTCGCGTAGGGAAGGTGGACGCGGAAGCTCCCACTGTCGACAACATCCCTCGCGCCTACCGTGAAGCAATGGCCACCTTGCGTCCGCTCGATGAGCAAGGCGACGGGATGCGTGGGTTCTTCGGGCAAGTACTGCCGGTCGTCGCTGCAACGTACCCCGTGATCATCCTCGACGAGCCTGAAGCCTTCCTGCACCCTCCGCAGGCACACGCGCTTGGCGTTGAGCTTGGAAAACTCGCCGTAGAGAGGGGCGTACAGATACTCATCGCGACACACGACCGTCACATCCTCACTGGGCTGCTGGACTCTCAGGTCGATGTGTCCGTCGTGCGCGCCACTCGGGGTTCGGGAAGCGCTCGCGCGTTTCAGCTGGACGCGTCAGAATTGCGCGGGCTCTGGAACGATCCAGTTCTGCACTATTCAAACGTGCTTGATGGACTGTTCCACCGCGTCGTTGTGTTGGCTGAAGCCGAAGGGGACTGCGCGTATCTAGGGGCAGCCTTGGACTGCGCCAGTCGCGAGCCCTCGAGTATTCCAGCCGGAGAGGTCCTATTCGTCGCAACGGGTGGCAAAGCGGGGATGGCGAAAGTGGCCTCAGCTCTGAAGGCGATCGAGGTCCCCGTAATCGCAGCGCCGGATCTCGACATGATTTCAAACGAAGCTGAGCTTTCCAGCCTTGTTCGCTCGCTAGGCGGAGACTGGAACGATGCCGGCAAGCAGCTTTGGACAAGGGCCACGGCTGCTCAACGGGCTCCGCGCGACCCTGTGAAGGTGTCGCACGTCCTCGATGCCGTTCAGGCCGCGCTGCAGCCGCGGATCGACGAGAACTACACGGCGGAGGTCCGAGACGTTCTGCTCGCAAACGCGCGAGCCCGGGAGTCGGCTTGGGCGGATGTGAAGGATTACGGTGTCGATGCGTTCCGTGGGACCGCTCGAACCGACCTCGATCTGTTGCTCGAGCTGTTGGAATCCTGGGGAATCGTCATGGTTCGATACGGCGAGTTGGAGCGTCTTGCCCCAGAGGTGTCTGTCCGGAAAGGCCCGGGGTGGCTCCAAGCGGCGCTTGCTCAAGGAGCCCAATGCAATGAGCGGAGCCAGACTCACATCGACCGGATTATCCGCGTTGGAATTGGTCGACTCGAGGCGAGGACCACTACTTCGAGTCGACCAGACGAATAAATCTTCCACGACTTGCGTCCCGCTGCTCCACTGACATTTGGCTTACAGGCGCCGTTCGACCGCCGTTACCTCGATGAAAGGGGTGCCCGTAAGCCGGTCGATCTGCGGCACACCAGAGGTCGCCTGGGCCCAATCCGACCGATCGCAATTTATTGCGCGAGCGCGATTCCCGTAAGACCGGCCCGCAAATATGCCCGGTGACGGTGCCCCAAACGCTACAGCCCGAATCATGCTCATCGGTCGCGCCCGCGAACTAACGGATTGGTGTCGCCCTCACCCTCGGCGGCAGTCCCTACGCGCCTAGTGAACTTGGACCGCCAAGGGTGGTCACCTCAAGCCGATCGCCGCGCTCTCGTTGGTTGGTGCATGGCTGAGTAGGACCGTGGCAATCGGTCCTGGAGCCATTCCTTCGGCTGCCCGCACACAGCATCCTCGCGCCTTGAGCATCCGCGTCAAGGGTCCAGCTTCGCTGCATCGCGAAGCGACGCGGAGCGCCCTTGATTCGGTGGCTCACGGCGCCAAGATCAACGGTCGCGCGGCCGGTGAATTGAGAATCGTGGTGTTCGCGCCATGGCTACGCCATAAAGGGCGCAGGTGTGGAGCGGCAACAAAATGGCAACGACTGAACAAGTTCTGACGGCGCGTTTTACGGGACGACCGGGCCGTCGGGTGCTTCCCACGAGTGCAGCTGCGGCCAGTCGGATGGGATCTTCCCCGTTGTCCGGCGATGCAGACGGCCGGCTTCGTCCACCCAGACATGCATCCGGCGGTAGACGGTCGGGTAGGTCGGACCCAGAAACCACGCCACCGGGTTGACCAGCTCTACCGCGAGGCGCCAAACGGGCGGCACAACGAGGTGGCGCATCCACATCTCAGCGGTGCGGAGGTCGCCGTCGAGGTGCCAGTCGTCGTTCATGCGGCGCATCATCTCCTTGCGGAGCTTTTGTACGGCCGTCGTGTGCATGCTGACAATGATGCCCGCCTCACGTTCTGCTCGGTTTCCCCAGTTCGAGGTGCTTCCTGTTTTGAGAACCCGGCGGCGCGGTCGGATTGAACGCGCCAGAGACGTGAACGAATTCAGGAACTCATGTGAGGGATGCGCCCCCCACGCCAATGAACCGAACAGAACCCCTGGTCGGAACCACGGCGAGCCCCCATCCTCGTCAGACTTCCTGAATAACTGACCCCCGCACCCGCGGTGCCTAACCCAGGGCACGATCGGGCGCCTTTGGTCGAACCCGCGTCGTGTTTCGCGACACATGCTGTCCGATCGGGCAAGGTTGGGTCCGTGGATGTCAAAAAGGCGCGCGTCTTCGTCATTGTTGGCGCTGCCATCCTGGCGCTGGCGGTCATCGCGGCCGCCGTGGCATTTGGTGCCGGGTATCCGCCTTTGGGTTGGCTGCTGATTGCACTGGCCATTTCATATTTCATCCCCGTGGCGCTCCTGATGGAGCAGAGTCGACGCCGGAAAAGGATCGGTCAGAGCGACCGCGACACCACGAGGCACGGACCGGACGGCAACGCCATCCGATAGGATCGGAGTCGCGAAGGGGAGTATCCCGAAGGGCCCGATGAGGGTCCGCGCCGTGAACGTCATCACGGATCGTCCATACGGTCCCGGGCACGGCGGCATCCGCAAGCTGCGGATGCGGGAGAGACTTTCGGGCCGTTTTCGGCACCCTTCGAAAGGTTTTCTGTGGAGCTCGCTCTTCCCGCCTGGTTCGAGATCACCTCGGCGATCGTCCTGGTCCTGATCCTGCTCGCCGACCTGCTCATCGTCGTCAAGCGCCCGCACATCCCGAGCCCGAAGGAGTCGACGCTCTGGGTCGTCTTCTATGTCGCCCTCGCGCTGATCTTCGCGCTGCTGATGTACCTGATCGGCGACGCCGAGCACGCCGGGCAGTTCCTCGCCGGCTGGCTCACGGAATACAGCCTCAGCATCGACAATCTTTTCGTATTCGTGCTGATCATGACTAGGTTCGCCGTGCCCAGGAAGAACCAGCAGGAAGTGCTGATGGTGGGCATCATCATCGCTCTGGTCTTCCGTGGGGTGTTCATCGTCCTCGGAGCCTCGCTGATCGAGAGCTTCAGCTGGATCTTCTACTTCTTCGGGGCGTTCCTCCTCTACACCGCCGTCCACCAGGCGTTCAGCTCGCACGACGCTGACGAGGATCAGGACAACGCCTTCGTGCGCTTCATGCGCAAGCGACTGAAGGTGTCGAACCAGTACGAGGGTTTCAAACTGCGGACGACGGTGAGCGGAACACGCATGTTCACGCCGCTGATCATCGTCTTCCTCGCGCTCGGCACGACCGACCTGCTCTTCGCGCTCGACTCGATCCCGGCGATCTTCGGCATCACGACGAGTCCGTTCATCGTCTTCGCGGCCAACGTCTTCGCGCTGATGGGTCTCCGGCAGCTCTACTTCCTGCTCGGGCACCTGCTCGACCGCCTCGAATACCTCAAATACGGCATCGCATTCATCCTCGCCTTCATCGGTGTGAAGCTCGTGTTCCACGCTCTCCACACGAACGAAGTGTCGTTCGTCAACGGCGGCCATCCGGTGGAATGGGCGCCCGAGATCAGCACCTGGACTTCACTGGCGGTGATCCTCATCTCGATGGCGGTCGCTACGATTGCAAGCCTGGTGAAGCTTCGCATCACCGGTGTCAGCGTCGCCGAAGCGATTCACGGCAGCGACACGACCGATCAGTCGGCGAACGAGGAGAACACGGGTCGATGACCTCCATCTCGGATGTGTGGGCGTGGACGGACGTTGGCCGGGTGCGCTCGCTCAACGAGGACAGCTACATCGCGCGGAGGCCGCTGTTCCTGGTGGCGGACGGCCTCGGCGGCCACGCGCGGGGCGACGCCGCGAGCCAGGCCGCCATCCGCGTCTTCGACGAGGCGTTCCCCGACGACGCTCCCGCGAATCCGGATGCGGTGGTCGCGGCGATCTCCGCTGCGAACACCGCGGTGCGCGCCCTCTCACTCCCGGACGACATCGGTCCGGCCGTCTCCGGAACCACACTTGTCGGGCTGGTCGAGGTGGCGACTGAGGACGACACAGAGTGGCTTGCACTGAACGTCGGCGATTCGCGTCTCTACCGCTTGGCCGGCACCGGCCTCGAGCAGCTCAGCGTCGACCATTCGGCGGTGCAGGAGCTCTATGAGGCCGGACTGATCACGGCCGCGCAGATGGACTCCCACCCCGAGCGAAACATCATCACTCGTGCCCTCGGTGCGGAGGACGACGTCGACCCCGACACGTGGACCATTCAGGCAACGGGGGAGCAGGTGTTCCTGGTCTGTTCCGACGGGCTGACGCGGGAGCTCCACGACGACGAGATCGCCGCGATCATGACCCACGCCCTTGCGGATCCGTCGGCCGACCCCGCCAGAGACCTGGTCGACGCCGCCGTAGCCGCGGGCGGACGTGACAATGTCACAGTCGTCGTCGTGCGGTCGCAGACCTGATCCCGCCCCGGTGATAAACTGCCGACGTGCTGTACGGTCTGCTTCTCCTTAGCTGCCGCGACGAGTCCTGATCTGAGGCCTCACTCGTCGCGGAGTTTGTCGTTGGCTGACCACCAAGCAAGCAAGGAGTAATCGCAGTCATGAGCAACGTCGAGACAAACGCGACCGAAACCGCGCACACCCCCCTCACGCTGGCCGAGAAGGTGTGGCGCGATCACCTCGTCGTCAAGGGCGAGGACGGTTCGCCCGACCTGATCTACATCGACCTGCACCTGGTACACGAAGTGACCAGCCCGCAGGCGTTCGACGGCCTTCGGATGGCCGGCCGTCCCGTTCGCCGTCCCGATCTCACGATCGCCACGGAAGACCACAACACGCCGACCATCGGCATCGACCGGCCCATCGCCGACCTGACGAGCCGCACGCAGATCGAGACGCTCCGTCGCAACGCCGAAGAGTTCGGCATCCGCCTGCACTCGCTGGGCGACATCGAGCAGGGCATCGTGCACGTCGTCGGCCCGCAACTGGGCCTCACGATGCCGGGCATCACCGTCGTCTGCGGTGATTCCCACACGTCGACGCACGGCGCGTTCGGAGCCATGGCGTTCGGAATCGGCACCAGCGAGGTCGAGCATGTCATGGCGACCCAGACCCTGCCGCTGAAGGCGTTCAAGACGATGGCCATCACGGTGGAGGGCGAACTGCGCCCGGGCGTGACGGCCAAAGACATCATCCTCGCTGTGATCGCGAAGATCGGCACCGGCGGCGGCCAGGGCTACGTGCTCGAGTACCGCGGCAGCGCCATCCGTTCCCTCTCGATGGAGGGGCGGATGACGATCTGCAACATGTCGATCGAGGCCGGCGCACGCGCGGGAATGGTCGCGCCCGACCAGACGACCTTCGACTATCTCGAGGGCCGCCCGCACGCGCCGCACGGACAGGACTGGGTCGACGCCGTCGAATACTGGAAGACCCTGCCGACCGACGAGGACGCGGTCTTCGACGCCGAGGTCTATCTCGACGCGAACGAGCTCGAACCGTTCGTCACCTGGGGCACCAACCCCGGCCAGGGCGTCTCGCTGAGCGGATCCATTCCGGATCCCGCCGCGATCGCCGACGCGAACGAGCGTGCGGCCGCCGAGCGCGCACTCGAGTACATGGACCTCGAGGCGGGCACGCCGATGAAGGCGATCCCGGTGGATGCGGTCTTCATGGGCTCCTGCACGAACAGCCGCATCGAAGACCTCCGCGCCTTTGCCTCCGTGATCAAAGGTCACAAGAAGGCCGACGGCGTGCGGGTCATGGTCGTCCCCGGCAGTGCTCGCGTGCGCATCGAGGCCGAGGCCGAGGGCATCGACAAGATCGTCGAGGAGTTCGGCGCGGAATGGCGTTTCGCGGGGTGCTCGATGTGCCTCGGGATGAACCCCGATCAGCTGGCGCCCGGCGAGCGCTGCGCATCCACGTCGAACCGCAATTTCGAGGGCAGGCAGGGCAAGGGCGGACGCACCCACCTCGTCTCTCCGGTGGTCGCCGCGGCCACCGCGATCCGCGGGACGCTCTCCAGCCCGTGGGACCTCGATGGCGACGGTTCTGGGGGCTCGCTGCGCGCTGGAGCTGAGGGGATTGCGTGGCGATCCCGCGACGCCAGCGCCGACGGAGCTATGCTGCGTCGGACAGAAACCGACGGTACGGGCGGAAAGGTGAACGCCTGATGGACAAGATCTCGACCCTGAGCGGTGTTGCGGTGCCCCTGCGACGTTCGAACGTGGACACCGACCAGATCATCCCTGCCGTCTTCCTGAAGCGGGTCACGAAGACCGGCTTCGACGACGCGCTCTTTTACGCGTGGCGTCAGGACCCGGACTTCGTGCTCAACCAGGAGCCGTATCGCGCGGGCAAGATCCTCATCGCCGGCCAGGATTTCGGCACCGGTTCATCGCGCGAGCATGCCGTCTGGGCACTCCGCGACTACGGGTTCACCGCCGTTCTCAGCCCGCGCTTCGGCGACATCTTCCGCGGCAACTCAGGCAAGATGGGCCTCCTCGCCGGCCAGATCACCGAAGAGGATGCTGAGCGCCTCTGGGCGGCGATCGAAGCGAACCCGGGAATAGATGCCACCGTCGATCTGGTTGCCAAGACTGCGAGCATCAGTGACCTCACGGTTTCATTTGAGATCGATGATTACACTAGATGGCGATTGCTCGAAGGCCTGGACGACATCGGGCTGACCCTGCGTGACGAAGCGCACATCACAGAATTCGAAGCCCGCCGCGAGAGCTGGCGGCCCAAAACGTTACCGGTGAAAACGCAGTGAACTCACTTCTTCAGGACGCACAAGCCGCAGGCGCACATGTCGGTCTCAAAGGCGATCGGATCACGATCAACGGTGGGATCCCGCTCCGTGGTCGAATCGAACTGAAGGGTGCGAAGAACCTCGTCACCAAGGCGATGGTCGCGGCACTCCTGGGCGAAGGCCCGAGTGTGCTCCGCGATGTGCCTGACATCAGTGACGTGCGCGTCGTGCGAGGGCTGCTGGAGATCCACGGCGTCAAGGTGACCGATGGCGCAGACGAGGGCGAGCTGCTGCTCGACCCGAGCGCTGTCGAGAGCGCCCACATGGCCGACATCGACGCACACGCGGGTTCGAGCCGCATCCCGATCCTGTTCTGCGGGCCGTTGCTGCACCGCCTCGGCGAGGCGTTCATCCCCGACCTCGGCGGCTGCCGTATCGGCGACCGCCCGATCGACTACCACCTCGAGGTACTGCGCAAGTTCGGCGCGATCGTCGACAAGCTCCCGAGCGGCATCCGCATGACCGCCCCGAACGGGCTGCACGGTGCGAAGGTCGAACTCCCGTACCCGAGCGTCGGCGCGACGGAACAGGTCCTCCTGACGGCTGTGCGCGCCGAGGGCATCACGGAGCTCAAGGGCGCCGCGATCGAGCCCGAGATCATGGATCTCATCAACATCCTGCAGAAGATGGGTGCGATCATCACGGTCGACACCGACCGCGTGATCCGCATCGAAGGCGTCGACCGCCTCGAAGGGTTCGCCCACACGGCGCTCTTCGACCGCAACGAGGCCGCCAGCTGGGCTGCTGCAGCCCTCGCCACGAGCGGCGACATCTTCGTCGGCGGCGCACGACAGCCCGAAATGCTGACGTTCCTCAACGTCTTCCGCAAGGTCGGCGGTGCCTTCGAGATCCACGACGACGGCATCCGCTTCTACCACCCCGGAGGCGAGCTCAAGCCGGTCGTGATCGAGACCGATGTGCATCCCGGGTTCATGACGGACTGGCAGCAGCCGCTCGTCGTCGCACTGACGAAGGCGAACGGCGTGTCGATCGTGCACGAGACGGTCTATGAGCAGCGGTTCGGCTTCGTCGACGCCCTCGTCGAGATGGGTGCGACCATCCAGATCCACAAGGAATGCCTCGGCGGGCACCCGTGCCGGTTCGGGCAGCGCAACTTCAACCACTCCGCGGTGATCACCGGTCCGACGCGCCTGCACGGCGCGGACGTCGAGGTCCCCGACCTGCGCGGCGGCTTCAGCCACCTGGTCGCAGCGCTCAGCGCCGAAGGAACGTCGACCGTGAGCAACGTCGGCATCATCAGCCGCGGGTACGAGAACTTCATCACCAAGCTGGAGCTGCTGGGAGCCGACTTCGTTCTCGAAGGATAATGGGTTCGTGCCCGAACCGTCTTCAGAGCAGAAGCCTGCCGCCCAACCGTCGTCCAGTGATCCTTCCGCCACAGCAAAGCCCGTGAAACGTCCGCGGTCGGAACGGGCCACGCCGTCGATTTTCTGGGTGCTCGCGGGGCTGATCCTTCCGATCATCGGACTCATGGCGCGCTTCACGATCACGGACCGCCAGAAGTTCCCGCGCACCGGCGCCTACGTCGTGGCGCCGAACCACTACACCGAGATCGATCCGGTGATGGTCGGCGCTGTTGTGTGGAAGCTCGGCCGCGTGCCGCGGTTCCTCGCGAAGGGCAGCCTGTTCCGGGTCCCGGTCGTGGGCTGGATCCTTCGCAGGTCGGGCCAGATCCCGGTCGAACGGAGCAACGCGCGCGGCAACGCCTCCCTCATGGCCGCGGAGAAGCTCGTGGATTCCGGCGGGGTCGTGATCATCTATCCCGAAGGCTCGCTCACACGCGATCCGGACCTGTGGCCGATGCGTGGCAAGACAGGCGCCGCCCGCATGGCGCTCGAACACGACATCCCGGTGATCCCGGTCGCCCACTGGGGCACGCAGCAGGTGATGGCGCGGTATTCGAAGAAGATCAGCTTCTTCCCGCCCAAGAAGATCGCCGTCAAGATCGGCGACCCGGTCGACCTGTCGGCGTTCCGGGGGCGTAATCTCGACGCCGCCACGCTGAACGAGGCGACGACGGTGATCATGGACAGCATCACCGCACTCCTCGCCGACCTGCGGGACGAGAAGCCACCGGCCCAGCGCTGGAATCCTGCCGAACACGACCAGAAGGAGACCGGCCGCTTTGAAGGCTAGCGAGAAGAAGGTCGTCGTTCCGCCCCGTCGCGTGGCGGTGCTGGGAGCGGGCAGCTGGGGCACCACGTTCGCCAAGATCCTGGCGGACGGCGGCGCAGAGGTCGTGCTCTGGGCGCGGCGTCCCGAACTGGCGCGCGAGATCACCGAAGGGCGGCGCAACAGCGACTACCTTCCCGGCATCAACCTGCCACGCAACCTGCGGGCGACCGCCCAGCTCAGTGAGGCGCTGGCCGGTGCCGAGCAGGTGTACGTGTCGATCCCCAGCCAGTCCCTGCGCGACAACCTCGCAGCGATCGCTCCCCACCTCGGCCCGACGACGGTCGTCGTCAGCCTGATGAAGGGTGTCGAGAAGGGCACGGGGCTGCGCATGAGCGAGGTCATCGCCCAGGGGCTCCCGATCGATGAGGAACGGATCGCCGTCGCCTCAGGGCCGAACCTCGCGCTCGAGATCGCCAAAGAGCAGCCGACGGCCGCCGTGGTCTCGTCGGCGAGCCTCGAAACGGCACAGGCCGTTGCCATGGCCGCGACGAACCGCTACTTCCGCAGCTTCGTCAACACCGACGTGATCGGTACGGAGTTCGGCGGTGTGCTCAAGAATCTGATCGCCGTCGCGATCGGCATCGTGGATGGTGTCGGCTACGGAGAGAACACGAAGGCGTCGATCATCACGCGCGGGCTCGTCGAGATGACCGATTTCGCCGTCGCGTACGGCGCCAAGGCCGAGACACTCTCGGGGCTCGCCGGCCTCGGCGACCTCATCGCGACCTGCGAGTCGTCGCTCTCCCGCAACAACACCGCGGGAAGGCTGCTCGGCCAGGGCTACAGCTTCACCGAGGTAGTGAAGCAGATGAACCAGACCGCGGAGGGTCTCGCCTCCGTCGCGCCCATCCTCACGCTCGCCGAGGCGCGCGGCGTCGAGATGCCCATCGTGCGGCAGGTGAGCCAGGTGCTCGCCGGTACGCTCGAACCGAAAGACATCGCACCGCATCTCACCACGGATTCGGACGAACCGCAGGGTGAAAGGACCACGGATGACGGACAGACTCGTAGTCGCTCTTCTGTTTGGGGGTCGTTCAAGCGAGCATTCGATCAGCTGCGCGACGGCGGCGGGAGTGCTGGCCGCGATTGATCGCGAGCGATACGACGTCATCCCGGTCGGCATCACCAGGTCCGGCGTGTTCACCCTTCAGCCGGACGACGCGGCCTTCTTCGCGCTGAATCCCGAGTCGATGCCGGTCGTGCCTGACAACGGCACCCGCATCCACTGGCCGGAGAGCGCGGAGACCCGCGAGCTCACCGTGACCGAGCCCGACGGATCCCGTCGATCGCTCGGCGATGTGGACCTGGTCTTCCCAATCCTGCACGGTCCGTGGGGGGAAGACGGCACGATCCAGGGGATGCTCGAACTCGTCGACCTGCCGTACGTCGGCAGCGGCGTTCTCGCGAGCGCCCTCGGCATGGACAAGCACTTCACCAAGACCGTCCTGCAGCACGCCGGGATTCCGGTCGCGCCGTGGCAGACGGTGTCCGCTTACGAATGGGCCACGGAGCCGGATGCGGTCCGCGCCCGGGTCGCCGGGCTCGGCCTGCCGGTGTTCGTCAAGCCGGCGCGTGCAGGCTCGAGCGTCGGAGTCAGCAAGGTCACCGACCTCTCGACCTTCGACGAGGCGGTGGCGACCGCGTTCGCGGAGGACGACAAGGTGCTCGTCGAGTCGAGTCTGGTTGGGCGTGAGGTCGAGGTCGCGGTGCTCGGGGGTCGCCCGGGGGAGCCGACACGCGCATCCGTCGCCGGTGAGATCGTGATGACCGGCCGCGAGTTCTACGATTTCGCAGCCAAATACCTCGACGCCCCCGGAATCGATCTGGTGTGCCCGGCCGATCTGACGTCGGGCGAGCTCGCGACGATGCAGGAGCTCGCGATCCGCGCGTTCGACGCGATCGGCGGCGAAGGGCTGGCGCGAGTGGACTTCTTCCTCACCGCAGACGGGTTCGTGATCAACGAGATCAACACGATGCCCGGATTCACTCCGATTTCGATGTTCCCGCGGTGCTGGCAGGAGTCGGGGCTCAGCTACCCGGCCCTCATCGACGAACTGATCGAGGTGGCGCTGGCTCGCGCTGCGGCCTGACGCCCTACTTCGACGGGCTCGGCCCCGGTGTCGCGGTCGGTGCCGATGTCGGGCTCGGCGTCGGCGTAGCGCCCGAGGTCTCGGTGTCGAGCGTGTCCAGGCACTTCTGCTTCTGCTCGACGTTCGCGATCGCGCTCGCGAACTCGGGCAGCACTGCCGAATCGGAGACGCCGTGCACGTGGTCGATGATGACCTCGGTCGCAGGTGTCCGGCCGAAGGTCTGGTAGACGATGGACTTCGCGGCGGGATCCGTCATCAGCACCCAGTCGATGCCGTTCACGTTCACGCACGGCTTGGTCGTAGGCCCGATGGGCGGTACGCCGCACCGGAGGAGGACGACGGCCGGGTCGCCCCACGCACCCGTGGCCTGCGCATCCGTCTCCCGCTTCGCCTCGCCGGCGATCGAGTCGGGGAGGCGAACGGAGATCTCCGCGCAGCCCGGATTGTTGGCGTCGGCGGCCGGGTCGAGTGAGACGGTCGGGGTGCATCCCGTGAGCGCCAGCCCTGCGCCGGCGAGGATGACCGCGAGCAGGGCGGCAGGACGAAGTGGCATCCCTTTCAGGCTACCGTTTCATTCATGACGATGGCTGGGAGCACGGACCCCGACGACGGCACCCTCGGGTCGGTGCACGAACGCGAGACCCTCCGCAGGATCTTTCCCCGGCTGCCGAAGGCGTCCGTCACGGTGGTCGGCCCCGGAGACGATGCCGCCGTGCTCGCGGCGCCGGACGGTCGCTATGTGGTGACCACCGACATGATGGTGCACGGCCCGGACTTCCGCTGGGGATGGTCGGAGCCGTACGACCTGGGATGGAAGGCCGCCGCGACGAATCTGTCCGACGTCGCCGCGATGGGCGCCGTCCCGACAGCGCTCGTGGTCGCGATCGCAGCTCCAGCCGAGACTCGCGTGTCGGAGCTCGAGGCGATCGCGGACGGTCTGCGTGAAGCCTGTGAGACGCTCGCTCCCGGCTGCGGCGTTGTCGGCGGCGACCTGTCCGTGTCCGGTACGTTCACGATCGCCGTCACCGCCTTCGGCGACCTGGAGGGACGCGACCCTGTGCTCCGCAGCGGAGCACGTGTGGGCGACGTCGTCGCGGTGTCCGGCCCGCTGGGTGCTGCCGGCGAGGGACTCCGGATGCTCTTCGGTTCGGGCGTCGACGCCGACGGGCGACCCAGCCGGGAGCGGGCAGAAGACCTTCGACGCGACCATCCCGAGGCGATCCTGGCGCAGCTGCGACCGCATCCGCCGATCGCCGACGGCCCGCTCGCAGCCCGCGCCGGCGCCACGGCGATGCTCGATCTCAGCGACGGTCTCGCCCTCGACGCCCACCGGGTGGCGGACGCGAGCGGCGTGGCGATCGCCATCGACTCGTCGGCTCTCGGCGCCGACCCGCGCTCCGCGCTTTCGAGCGGCGAAGACCACAGCCTGCTTGCCGCGTTCGCGCCCGGTACCGAGCTCCCCGCCGGCTTCCGGCGCATCGGTGAGGTCGTGGAGGGAGCCGGTGTGCTCGTGGACGGACGGCCGTATGCCGAACTCGGCGGATGGGACCCCTACGTCGGCTGGGACGGGCACTCCGGCTGACCGGCTGCGCGTATCCGGTCAGTCGGCCGAGAGCCACCACACGGCGGTCTCGCCGTAATCCTTGCGCCGGTCGAGCGTAAGGCCGGCCGGCCAGTCGGGCTCGCCGGTGCGCGTGCTGCGCTCGACGCACACGATGGCCTCGGGGGAGAGCCGCGGCACGAGCGTCTTCAGGGTGTGTTCCAGCTCGCTGTCGGAGAGCTCGTACGGCGGGTCCACGAAGACCAGGTCGAATTCGGCGCCGGATGCGGTGAGGTACGACTGCACGGTCGTCACGGCGACATCGATGGTCGGGCCGGCCGTCGCCGGCGCAGCCTTGAGCACGGCGGCGGCGTTGCGCCGGCAGATCTGGGCTGCGGCGCTGCTGCGCTCGACCAGGGTCACCGCTGCGGCTCCCCGGCTCGCTGCTTCGAGGCCGAGCGCGCCGGAGCCCGCGAACAGGTCGAGTACCCGCGAATGGCGGATCGCATCGCGCGACTCGAGCGCCGAGAAGATCGCTTCGCGCACACGGTCGCTGGTCGGCCGTGTACCGGTTCTCGGGACCTGAAGTGCGAGCGACCCGGCGAATCCGGCGACAATGCGTGTCATGGTGTGTAGAGCCTATCGGCGGGCGCCCGCCGGGGTGATGATGGTGATGTGACGGATGTACGCCTCGGCCAGGCCGAGCTCGACGAACTCTGGGATCACGGCGATGCTGCCGAGTCCGAGCGCCGATTCCGTACGGCGGAAGACGACGAGATGCGTGGCGACGCCGTTCGGGCGGAACTCGAAACGCAGCGTGCGCGTGCGCTGGGGCTCCAGGGCCGTTACGACGAGGCGGACGCCGTTCTCGACGCCATCCCGCCTCTCGGAGCCGTCGTTGCGGCCCGTGTCGCGCTCGAGCGCGGGCGCGTCCGACTGTCGTCCAGGGACGCGGCCGCGGCCACCCCGCGCTTCCTCGATGCGCTCGAGTCCGCCCGGGAGGCGGCGTCGACATTCCTGGTGGTCGACGCGATGCACATGCTGGCGCTGTCCGACCCCGGCAAGGAGGACCACTGGACGCGTCTCGCCCTTGTCGAGCTGCATTCCACCGACGACCAGCGCACGCAGCGCTGGCAGATCGCGCTCCACAACAACCTGGGCTGGCATCATTTCGACGCCGGCCACGCCGCAGCAGCTCTGGAGGAGTTCGCCGCGGCGCTCGTCGCCGCACGCGACTTCGGCACGAGCGATCAGCGTTTCATGGGGGAGTGGACCGTTGCCCGGTGCCTGCGTGAGCTGGGCCGCGACGCCGAAGCGCTCGCCATCCAGTCGCGCCTCGCGGCCCAGCGACCGGACGACCCCGACGTCGCTGCGGAGATCGCCGCTTTGACGGATGTGCCCCCTACGATCGAAGAATGAGCGGAACACCGGTCGCGGCCGTCGACGGCGCCATCGCGCTCGACACCCGGCTCGCCGGAGTGCTCGGCGGGCGCACGTCGAACGCGTTCGCGAAGGCCTTCGGCGTCGTGACGGTCGGCGACCTGCTGAGCCACTACCCGCGGCGCTATGCGAGGCGCGGTGAGCTGACCGCGCTGACGCAGCTCCCGGTCGACGAGAACGTGACGATCGTCGCGGAGGTCCTGGAGGTGCGCGAGCGGCCGATGCGTGCACGGCGCGGGTCCATCCTCGAAGTGCGCATCTCCGACGGCAAGGGCATCCTCACCCTCACGTTCTTCAACCAGGCGTGGCGCGCACGCGACCTCCGTCCCGGCGTGCGAGGGATCTTCGCGGGCAAGGTGTCCGACTACAAGGGCGCACTGCAGCTCGCGCACCCCGACTACGAACTGTTCGAGGCCGACGAGGGCGGGGCGGATGCGGAGACGGCGCGTTCCTGGGCGCAGACACCGATTCCGATCTACCCGGCGACGGGCACTGTCGCCAGCTGGCAGGTGCAGAAGGCGATAGCACTCGTCCTCGACGGGCTCGGCGACGTGCCGGACCCGGTGCCGGATGCGCTGGTCGTGGAACGCGGTCTCCTCCCGTTCCGGGAAGCGCTCGAGCTCATCCACCGTCCGGAGAAGGATGCGCACTGGCAGCGCGCCAGGGACGCCCTCCGGTTCCAGGAGGCCTTCGTGCTGCAGGCCGCCCTGCTGCAGCAGCGTGCGACGGCGCGGAAACAGCATGCCGAGCCCAGGCTGCCCGTGCCGGGTGGATTCCTCGAGCGATTCGATGAAGCGCTGCCGTTCACGCTGACGGGCGACCAGGACACCGTTGGTGTCGCCATCGCCGCCGACCTCGCGGAAGACGCGCCGATGAACCGGCTCGTCCAGGGCGAGGTCGGCAGTGGCAAGACCCTGGTCGCGCTGCGGGCGATGCTCGCCGTCGCGGACTCAGGCGGACAGTCCGCCCTTCTCGCGCCCACCGAGGTGCTCGCCGTGCAGCACCTGCGCTCGATCGTGAAGGTGCTCGGGCCCGACCTCGCCGCCGAGCTGATGCCCACCCTGCTGACCGGTCAGCTTCCGACGGCGGACCGTAAGAGGGCGCTGCTGCGGACCGTCTCCGGCCAGTCGCGCATCGTCGTGGGCACCCACGCCCTGATGGGCGACGCCGTGACGTTCTTCGACCTCGGGCTCGTCGTCGTCGACGAACAGCACCGCTTCGGGGTCGACCAGCGCGAGGCCCTCCGGCTCAAGGCGGGCACTCCGCCGCACGTGCTCGTGCTGACGGCGACGCCCATTCCGCGGACGGTCGCGATGACCGTGTTCGGCGACCTCGATGTCTCGACCATCGCGGAGCTGCCGGCCGGGCGCCAGGGCATCGAGAGCTTCGTCGTGCCGCTGACCGACCGGCCCGGCTGGGAGCGGCGCATCTGGGAACGCGCCGCCGAAGAGATCGCGAAGGGACGCCAGGTGTTCGTGGTGTGCCCGGCGATCTCGGGGAAAGAGGCGGAGGACGACGGCGAAGGGCTGGAAGACGAGGATGCGGGCTCCGGTCCCGTCGTGCCCACCGCATCCGTCGAGTCCGTCGCCGCGCAGGTCCGCGCGGATCCGCTCTTCGCCGAGGCGCGGATCGGAGTACTGCACGGGCGGCTTGCGAGCGACGCCAAAGACGACGTCATGCGCGCCTTCGCCGACGGCAGCCTCGACCTGGTCGTGGCGACGACGGTCATCGAGGTCGGGGTCGACGTTCCCAACGCGTCGGCCATGGTGATCCTCGATGCGGACCGGTTCGGCGTCTCGCAGCTGCACCAGCTGCGCGGCAGGGTCGGTCGGGGCGGAATACCCGGCCTCTGCCTTTTCGTGACACGCGCGGAGGAGGGGAGCCTTGCGCGCGAACGCGTCGATGCCGTCGCCTCGACACTGGACGGCTTCGAGCTGGCGACCATCGACCTCGAACTGCGACAGGAAGGCGACGTGCTCGGCAGCAGGCAGTCCGGCGGACGATCCTCGCTTCGACTGTTGCGGGTGGCGAAGGACGGAGCGCTGATCGCGGAGGCGCGGGCTGCGGCGCAGGGTGTGCTCGAATCGCGGGGCGGCCTGGCAGGGCATCCGGCGCTCGGCGAGGCACTGGCCCGCCGGCTCGACGCCCAGGAGCGGGAGTTTCTCGGGAAGGGGTGATCCTCTTAGCTCCAGCGCGGAAGTAACAGATTCACAACGAATGCCCCGGTTCCACAGCTATTCTGGAAATCTATGAACAGGATCGCCGTTGTCCCTGGCTCGTTTGACCCGGTCACACTGGGGCACCTCGATGTGATCGAGCGCTCTGCCGGTCTGTTCGACGAGGTCCATGTCCTTGTGGTGCACAATCCCGACAAGGCCGCGCTGCTTCCCATCGCCCAACGAGTCGCTCTCATCGAGCGTTCGATCGAAGACGCGGGCATCGAAGGCAACATCGTCGTCGCGTCCTGGAGCGTCGGCCTCCTGGTCGACTACTGCACCGACGTCGGCGCGCACGTCCTGGTCAAAGGCATCCGCTCCCAGATCGACGTCGCCTATGAGACACCCATGGCCATCGTCAACCGCAATCTCGCCGACGTCGAGACGATCTTCCTCCTACCCGACCCCGCCAATGCCCACGTGTCGAGTTCGCTCGTCCGACAGGTCTCAGCCCTGGGCGGGGATGTCAGCCCGTACGTTCCCGCCGCCGTCTACGACTATCTGCAGGAGACATGAACAGCTACCCGACGCGCCAGCCGACGGACTCGTCCGTCGCGCCGAGCGATATCACTGAGCTCGGCGAATCCGACGAGATGGGCCTCGACGAGCTGCGACACGCTGCCGAGCAGATCACCGCGAACGTCGAGTCCGTCATCGACGGCAAGCACGACGCGGTCCGTACGGCCTTGACGGTGCTGCTGGCCGAGGGACACCTCCTCATCGAGGACGTCCCCGGTGTGGGCAAGACGATGCTCGCCAAGTCGCTGGCGAAATCCGTCGACTGCACTGTGAGCCGCATCCAGTTCACTCCCGACCTGCTTCCGAGCGACGTGACCGGCGTCTCCGTGTACAACCAGGCCGAGCGACGCTTCGAATTCAAGCCGGGCGCCGTTTTCGCGAACATCGTCATCGGCGACGAGATCAACCGGGCGAGCCCGAAGACGCAGTCCGCGCTGCTCGAATGTATGGAGGAGCGACAGGTCACCGTCGACGGGACGACCTACCGGCTGACGTCGCCGTTCATCGTCGTCGCCACCCAGAACCCGATCGAGATGGAGGGCACGTACGCCCTCCCCGAGGCCCAGCGCGACCGGTTCATGGCGCGGATCGCGATGGGCTACCCCGATGACGAGTCGGAGCTGGCGATGCTGAACACCCGCGACACCTCCAGTCCGCTGTCGCGCATCGGGCCGGTCGTGACGAGCGCGCAGCTGAAGGCGATGATGGCGACAGCACGCAGCGTGTTCGCCTCGGCGCCGGTGAAGCAGTACGCAGTCGACCTCGTTCGCGCGACCCGGGATGACAAGGATCTGCGGCTGGGAGCCAGCCCTCGCGCCACCCTGCAGCTCGTGCGTGCCGCCAAGGCGAAGGCGGCGCTCGACGGCCGGGACTTCGTGCTCCCCGACGACATCGACATGCTGGCGGTCGCGGTGCTCGGGCATCGCCTGCTGCCGACGAGCAGGGCGCTCGGGCACCACCACGAAAGCGCGCCCGTCATCGCGGAGATCGTGCGGCGGATCGTCGCCGCGACTCCCGTTCCGGTCGGATCAGGCTCGGCGAGCTAGCCGGCCATGTCGGGGCGCCAGCGTTCGTCTTCGCCGGTACGCAGACCGCGTCCGACTGCACGCGGCTGGACGCTGTTCGGGGTGGGAGTCGCGGCACTCATCGCGGCGATCAGCTTCGGACGCTCCGACGTGCTGTTCCTTGGTCTGTTCCTGGTGACGCTGCCGCTCGCCGCGATGATCTCGGTCACGGTCGACCGTCCCCGGATGAGCGTCTCCCGCACGTTCCATCCGGATGTCGTGGCAGTCGGCGAGGCAGCGACCGTCTCGACGACCGTGCGTAACGAATCGCCGAGACCCAGCCCTCCGGCCCGCTGGCGCGAGTTCGCCCCGAGCGGGCTCGAAGTGCAGGCACCCGCACCCTTCCCGCGCCTCGACGCGCACCAGCCCGCCATCCACCGGGCCAGGGACACGGTCACCCTGCGTCAGGACGTCCGCGCGAACCATCGCGGCTCGCACGGCATCGGCCCGCTGATCGTCAGCCGTACGGACCCCTTCGGCCTGGCGTACGCCGAGTACGCGCTCGGGCAGTCTCGACAGCTCATCGTGACTCCGCGCGTGCGCACCCTCTCGCGCGGCGAGCTCGACATCGCGCGAAGCGAGGGCACGGAGCACGAACTGCTCAGGCACAGCATCCCGAGCGCGGACGAGCTGATCGCGCGGGAGTACCGCCCGGGCGACCCGCTGCGCCGGGTGCACTGGCGGGCGACGGCGCGCCACGACAAGCTCATGGTGCGCCAGGAGGAGCAGCGCAGCAATCCGGAGGCCTGGATCCTCCTCGACACCCACACGCAGCAGCACGATCGTTTCGTGGTCCCTGGTGCCGCCGAGCGTGCGGATGCCGAGTTCGAGGAGCTGGTGGAACTGGTCGCATCGGTCGGTGTTCATCTGCTCGACGAGGAGTTCGTGGTCAGCATCGTCGAGACGGCACCCCGCCAGCTCGGCGGCCGGACCGGCGCCGGGCGCTCGGGGACGATGGGCAGCACGACGCCGACCTACGATCTCGGGGGAGCGGACAGGCTCCTTCTCGCGGATCTCGCCAGCATCGAGCAGACCACCGAGTTCCGTGACGATGCGGTCGCCGAGCTTTCGGCGGGGCTGCGCCGCAGCGGCCGGGCGGTTCCGGTCTTCGCGATGCTCCTCGCCGGGTCCACGGAGGAGATCGGCGCGCTCGCCGGGCTCCGGCAGATGTGCGATCCTGCCGTCGCCTTCGTGGGTGCGAGCGCTGACTCTGCTGTTGCGGAGACGCTCACGGACGCGGGCTGGATCTGCGTGCCCTTCAGCAGCGCAGAGGGCACGGTCGCCGCCTGGCAGAAGGCTCTCGGGCGGCACCGGGCGGTGCAGCATGGTTAGCGTCGTCGCCGCCCCCGCGCGGGTGCGGGTCGCGCGCAGGACTGGCCACTGGCGCCTCACCTCGGCGCTGCTGCTGATGGTGCTCGCCGTGAGTTTCGCGCTGATCGGGCTGATCGACGGCTTCGGCTGGTGGTTCCTGATGCTCTTCACAGCATCCCTGGTGCTCGTCGGCGGTGCCGGGCTCCGGATGCTGGGGGTCCCGCCGAAAGCGGTGCCGCTGCTGCTCCTGGTCGAGTACGGGATCATCATGACGATCGGCTTCGGAGGCGGGACCGGTCTGCTCGGAGTCGTCCCGACCCCGGCGACCTTCAGTAAGTTCGGGGAGCTCTTCGACCAGGCGATGCTGTCGATCTACCAGCAGGGGACGCCGGCGCCGCCTCTTCCCGAGTTCATGTTCCTGATCGTCGCTGGTTCGGGTCTCATCGCGATCTTCCTCGACACGACCGCGATCGCCTTCCGCATCCCGGCGTTCTCGGCGATCGGCATCATCGCCATCCTGATCGTGCCCGCCGCTCTGCTCGGCGACGGTGTCGCTCCCATCGCGCTCGCCGAATCCGCTGCAGCGTTCCTCTACCTCCTGCGCTGCGACGTCCGGACGCGAAGGCCCGGTGCTCCGCGCCCGACCGCATCGCTGTCGATCGCGGCCGGGTCGATCGTCGTGGCGCTTATCCTCTCGGCGACGGCGCCGGGTCTCGATCGGGGCGGCGCGACCTCGTTCACAGCCGGCGGGATCTCGATCGGTGGCACGGTCACTCCGCTGATCGACCTGGGACGCGACCTGCGCAGGCCCGCGGCGGTGAAGGTCCTGACCTACACGACGACTTCGAGCACTGCGGAGTACCTGAAGCTGGCGTCGCTCGATCAGTTCACCGGCACGGTCTGGAAGCACCGTGAACGCGACACCAAACGGCTCCCGGTCGGCAACTCCATCGGGCCCGTCACCGGATTGTCGAATGGGGTGAAGACGACGAAGGTCAGCACGAGCGTCCAGATCGCCAACATGCAGAGCCGCTGGTTGCCGGTACCGTTCCCGGTCAAGGGCGTGCATGGCCTCAACGGCACCTGGTCGTGGGATCCTGACGACCTGACGATCGGTGGCGTCGGGACCTCCACCGAGGGCCAGCAGTACACCGTCACCAGCCTGCAGCTCCAGCCCACTGCCGACCAGCTGAAGGCGGCGGGCGGATTCGTCCCCGCGTCGATCACGAGGGACCTGTTCGTGCCGTCGACGCTTCCGCCGATCATCAAGACGACGGCCATCAAAGCCACGGTGGGTGCGACCAACGAGTACGAGATGGCGGTCGGCCTGCAGAACTACTTCCGCAACAACGGCTTCGTCTACTCGGTGCAGACACCGCTCAAGCAGGGGTATGACGGCGACGGCGGCGCCGTCATCGCGAAGTTCCTCGAAGTGAAGAGCGGCTACTGCGTGCATTTCGCGTCCGCCATGGCGCTCATGGCGCGAACGCTCGGCATCCCGTCCCGCGTCACCGAGGGCTACCTGCCCGGAACGTCGAACGGCGGGTCCGTGAACAACCCCGGTATCTACACCGTGACCAGCGACGATCTGCACGCGTGGCCCGAGCTGTACTTCGCAGGCGTCGGCTGGGTCCCGTTCGAGCCGACCGTCTCGCGCGGGTTCGTTCCGGCGTACACCGTGCCGCAGACGTCGAACAGCACCTCGAGCGCGAACCCCAGCGCCTCGGGCGCTGCCGGACACGCCTCCCTCGCCCCTGAGATCACCAACGGCCCGAACAGCGCGACCGGTGCCCCGACCAACGCGGTGCAGCCGATCGCCTCGGCGTTCGGCGTGACGCTGCTCGTGATCCTGCTGCTGCTCACCCCCGCTTTCCTCCGCAGGCTCCGGCGTCGCAGCCGTTTCAGGAAGCTCAGCGATGAGTGGGGCCTCGCGATCCTGGCGTGGGATGAGCTGCGCGACACCGCGCGCGACCTCGGCTGGTCGGTGCCCGATACCGAGACGCCCCGCGCTTTCGCGGAGAGGCTGAGAGGGGCGATCCGTGCGGATGACGGTTCCGCCGCCGTGGGAAGACTGCTGACCGCCGTCGAACGCGAATCGTTCGGGCCTCCCGGCCGATACATCGCCCATGGTGTGCCCGACGACCTGCAGGAGGCGCTCTCCGGACTCGAGGCGGGGGCCGGCCGG
The DNA here is from genome assembly GCF_039613825.1 of Diaminobutyricibacter sp. McL0608. Lineage (NCBI taxonomy): Bacteria > Bacillati > Actinomycetota > Actinomycetes > Micrococcales > Microbacteriaceae > Leifsonia > Leifsonia sp. McL0608. The sequence continues at coordinate 1,473,874 of NZ_CP154826.1, forward strand.
GCCGTGCGGGTGAAGGCGCTGCTCGCACCCGTGTCCATCATCCCGCCGTCCTGGTCGCCGGCCGCGGGAGTGCGCCCGACGAACGCGTAGAATCGGTCAACGTGACCAAGTTCAGAACCACCCCGTACACCGTTCATGTGTATGACCTCATGCACCGCCCAGGTGAGATGCGCGAGCAGGAGATCAGCTTCCCTGTCGGCGCGAAAATGGGGGAGGGGCTGGTCAGTGTTCCCGAGGGTTCTGCGATCGATGCGGACATCCGATTCGAGTCGATCCACGAGGGAATCCTGGTCAGCGCAGAGCTCTCCGCGACGGCCGTCGGGGTGTGCGGTCGATGCCTCACCGACATCGAGGTGCCGGTCCAAGTCGATTTCCAGGAAGTTTTCGCGTATTCTTCTGACGAAGCTTTTGATTTTGAGGTTCACGACGACCACGTGGATCTTGAACCTCTGATCAGGGACGCGGTAGTGCTTTCACTTCCGTTTCAGCCGGTATGCCGGCCAGATTGCCCCGGTCTCGACCCCGAGACAGGGGAACGGCTGGCGGATAGACCGGACCACAAGCCACGAGAAATCGCAGATCCGCGATGGTCTGCGCTTGCAGGTTTCCAGGCTTCCGAAGACACCAGTGCTGGCCATGCCAGCCCTGCAGACAGAGAAGAGAGATAGTCATGGCTGTTCCGAAGCGGAAGAAGTCACGCGCCAACACGCACGCTCGTCGTTCGCAGTGGAAGGCCGAGGTCCCCACGCTCGTCAAGACCGTGGAGAACGGCAAGGTCACCTACAGCCTCCCGCACCGCGCGAAGGTCGTCGAGGACTCTGCCGGCACCGCCCTGTTCCTCGAGTACAAGGGTCGCAAGGTCGCCGACGTCTAGTCAGACTGCACGTGACGACAGCGCACGTGACATCAGTGCAATTGTGAGCGCGCACCCCGACCGGAGTGCCCTCCTCGAGAAGCTCGGAGTCGACATCGACTCGGAGCTTCTCGAACTTGCACTCACTCACCGCTCGTACGCGTACGAGCACGGTGGGATCCCGAACAACGAGCGCCTGGAGTTCCTCGGCGACTCGATTCTCGGGCAGGCCGTCACCGTCAAACTCTTCCGGGAGAACCCGGACCTCGACGAGGGTGACCTCGCGAAACGACGGGCCAGCCTGGTGAGTTCCGTGGCCCTCGCAGAAGTCGCTCGCGCTATCGGGCTCGGCGAATTCCTGCGGCTCGGCCGCGGCGAAGACCAGAGCGGCGGTCGCGACAAGGCGTCGATCCTCGCGGACACGGTCGAGGCGCTCATCGGCGCAGCGTACATCGACGTCGGCGGCGAGGCCGCGACAGCCCTCGTCCTCCGGCTCATCGAGCCGCTCCTCGACGACCCCGGACGTTTCGGGGCCGCAATGGATCCCAAGACGAGCCTGCAGGAGGCCGCGGCGCACCGCGGCGCGGGGTTGCCGCAGTACACGGTGACGAACACCGGCCCCGACCACAGCAAGGTCTTCCACGCGACAGTCGAGGTGTCCGGTCTCGTCGTCGCCACCGGCGAGGGCACCAGCAAGAAGCAGGCCGAGATGGCCGCGGCGCTCACCGCCTGGACCGAACTCACCAAACGGCGTGCCAGAGCTTCCCGAGGTTGAGGTCGTGCGCGCGGGTCTCGAACCCGCGGTAACGGATGCGACCATCACCGGTGTCGACGTCTTCGAGACGCGTTCCCTGCGCCGGCATGATGCCACCACCGGCGATTTCGCCGAACTCCTGACCGGTCGCGTGATGGGCGCCCCGGCGCGGCGCGGCAAGTTCCTGTGGATCCCGCTCCGCCCGCGTTTCGAGGGGGACCCAGACCGCGCGATCGTCGCACACCTGGGCATGAGCGGACAGATCCTCCTGCGGGAGCCGGGCACAGCCGAGGACGGTCTGCTGCGCATCCGGCTCCACCTCGACACTCCGGCACACGGCGAACTCTGGGTCAACTTCGTCGACCAGCGGATCTTCGGGTCCATGGCCGTGGACAGACTGGTGCCGACGGCCGACGGGCTCCCCGGCGGATTCGGGACCGACGCCGCGCTCGTGCCCGAGCAGGTCTCGCACATCGCCCGCGATCCGCTCGATCCCGGTTTCGACGACGATCGGTTCGCCACGACGCTCGCGCGCAAGAGCACGGGCATCAAGCGTGCGCTCCTCGATCAGACCGTCGTGAGCGGAATCGGCAACATCTACGCCGACGAGGCGCTCTGGGCGGCGAAGATGCACTATGCACAACCGACTGCGAGCCTGAGCCGGGCGCGCATCCGGGTGCTGCTTGCCGAGATCAGGCTCGTGCTCTCGCGTGCACTCGCCGAAGGCGGTACGAGCTTCGACGCGCAATACGTGAATGTGAACGGGGCTTCCGGCTATTTCTCGCACAGCCTGAACGTCTACGGCCGCGAAGGACAGCCGTGTCCGCGCTGCGGTCGACCCATTGTGCGCGAGCAGTTCATGAACCGCTCATCGCATCTCTGCCCGCACTGCCAGCGTCTCCGCATCCGCTGATCAGGCGAGCGCCTTCTGCCAGTTGCCCACCAGGCCGTGCAGGCGAAACCCGAAGGCGTTGTTGACGGCGAGCATGTACTCGTTCTCGTCCGCGTTCCAGGTGAGGATGCGCGTCGCGTCCGGTTGGAGTTCGGCCAGGCGACGGATGTTCTCGGCTTTCACCAGCATCCCTAGTCGGTGACCGCGATGCTCGCGGACGACCAGCGTGTCGTGCTGTTCCACCTTGCCGCCGCCCTCCGGCACCACGAGGTCGGTATATGCGACCAGACGTCCGGTGGGGATGTGCTGGGCGACCGAGCACAGGAACGGTTCACCGCGATCGATCATCAGCTGCTCGAGCTCGCGTACGCGTGACGGCGTCCACTCCTCGTCGTCGAGGGCGATGCCAGACTGCGGCACATCACGGGTCATCCGGGCGCGCAGGGCCGCGAACTCGGCCACATATTCCTCGGGGGCGTGCCGCCACCAGCCGAGCACGCGGTAGTCGGATCCCGCCCCACGCGCCGCCTCGGCCTGCAGCTCCGCAAACCGGCCGGGCGGCATGGGGAGCGGCAGTTCGCTCGACCTTTCGATTTGCCCGAGCCGGTAGCCATGGGCGAGTGCGAAGCGTGTGTCGGGCGAATCGGCGGGCACGCCGTTCGGTCCGACCTCGGGGCGGATGAGTGGTCCATCGGTGCGAAGGCGGGACGCCGGATACTCGGTGTACGTCGAGATGCTGGTGCGTCCGCCGTCGGCGACCAGCTCCTCGCCCTTCGCCAGGAGTGCCGTACCGACACCGCGGCCGCGTGCGGCGGGCACGACGTCGACCAGGAGTGTCGCGGTGACCGCATCCGGTTCGAGAGGGAACTCGGCGATGACACGGCCCACCATGATGCCGTCGAGGCGGGCGAAGAACGTGATGCGCTCCAGGAACTCCTGGGGCCGGAAGGCCGGCAGCTCGGCCTCGGCCGAATACACGAAGTCGTGGTTGCCCCACAATTCGACTGAAATGCCGTTGACCATCGCGACGAGCTCTTCGAACACGGCGGAGCCGGAGGCCCCGATGCGTTCGGGCACGATGAGTTCGGAGAGGGTCAGACCGGGTGCCCCTGCCACCTGCATCCTCCTCACGTGTCGGCCGGGTGAGCCGAGCCGACCAGCCTATCGCCTTGCATACGCGGACAAAAGACCTCTATCCGTTTGGTTTCGATCAGGTAAATCTGCGTGCCGAAACACGATGCAGAGGCATGCATTCCTTGTAGGCTCAGGGCACATATTCGTGGGACGAGGCCGCAAGTCGTGGCCTCGTGACGGATTCACGTCGAGAGGCAGAATCACATGTTACGAAAGAAAGCAATAGCGGGTGTGGCCGTCGCAGCGTCGGTCGCCCTGTTCCTTGCCGGCTGCGCCAACCAGGCATCGACCGGCGGATCGACGAGCAACAACTCGAAGGTCGACATTCCGGCGATCACCTCGATCGAAACCCCGAAGGGCGCCGTCCTTCCCGCGGGTGACGGCAAGGCGACCTGCCCGAGTGGCCTGACCATCGGCTACGTCGGCGCTGAGACCGGTGCGAACGCACAGCTCGGTGTGAACATCTACGACGGCGTTCAGCTCGCGATCACCCAGCACAACCAGGCGAACACGGGATGCCAGGTCGCGTTCAAGAAGTTCGACACGGAAGGCGACCCGAACAAGGCGACCGGACCGGTGACCCAGGCGGTCAACGAGAAGGACATCATCGGCGTCGTCGGGCTCCCGTTCTCGGGCGAGTCGAAGGCGACCGGCAACATCTTCGAGCAGCAGGGGCTGGTGCACATCACCCCGTCTGCGACAGCTGTCGAGCTGACCACGAACAACTGGAAGACCTTCTTCCGCGGACTTGGCAACGATGGCGTGCAGGGTCCGGCTGCGGCGAAGTTCATGACCGACAAGCTGAAGGCCAAGAAGGTCTACCTGGTACAGGATGACAGCGCCTACGGCATCGGCCTGGCGTCGTCGGTCTCGAAGGGCCTCGGAAGCGCTCTTGCCGGCACCGACAAGGTCACGACGGGCCAGAAGGACTTCTCAGCGGTGATCTCCAAGATCATCAACGCGAAGCCTGACGCGGTCTACTACTCGGGCTACTACGCCGAGGGTGCGCCGTTCGACCAGCAGCTGGTGAACAAGGGCTACACGGGCACGTTCGTCGGCCCCGACGGCGTGAAGGACGACCAGTTCATCAAGCTGGCCGGCGATGCCTCGAGCAACGCGTACTTCACCTGCCCCTGCATCCCCGGTGAGCTGATCCCGACGTTCGAGAGCGCGTACAAGACCGCGTTCAGCGCCGAGCCCGGTACCTACTCGATCGAGGGCTACGACGCAGCGACCGTGCTGCTGAGCGGCATCGACCAGGGTAAGACCACCCGTCCCGACCTGCTCAGCTTCGTCACGTCGTACGACAAGGACGGCCTGAGCAAGCACTACAAGTGGGACTCCACGGGTGAACTGCAGGCGCCGACCGTCTACGGCTACAAGGTGGACAACGGCAAGATCGTCCCGATCGGGACCATCGGATAGCCGACTGAGATGAGGATGCCGCGGGTCCGCCCGTCGCGGCCCGCGGCATCCCATCCACTCCCGGCCGCTATCCACTCGGATCAAAGTCGATCCGTGTTCGTCAAGATCTGGATGCCTGAATGCTCGAAGCACTGATTCTCCACCCGGTCCTCGATAATTCGTGGATCAACTTCGATGTCAACGCCCTGGTACAGAATTTCTGGAGTGCGACCTTCGACGGTCTCACTTTCGGGGCGATCTACGGCCTCATCGCCGTCGGTTACACGCTCGTCTACGGCGTGCTCAACCTCATCAACTTCGCCCACTCCGAGGTCTTCATCATCGGCGCCTATGGTGTCGTGATCACACTGACCACGCTGGGCTTCGGCCCGTCCGCCCCGACCCTCTCGGTCCCGGCCATCGTGGGCGACCTACTCCTCGCACTCATCGTCGGCATGCTGGCATCGGCGGCCGCTGCGTTCCTGCTCGAACGCGTGGCCTACCGTCCGCTCCGAAAACGCAACGCGCCACGGCTGGCGTTCCTGATCACGGCCATCGGCGCGTCGTTCGCGATCCAGTACACGATCTTCCTCGTGCGCGGCGCGAACGCCGAGCCGGCGGTGACGATGTTCAAAGCCATCCCCGTGTTCGACGTGTTCAACACCACGATCTACATCCAGTCGCTGATCATCGTCATCGCGGCCGTGCTGCTCATGGTGCTCACCGACATGTTCATCCGTCGCACCCGCACCGGCCGCGGCATCCGCGCGGTCGCGCAGGACCCGGACACGGCAACGCTGATGGGCGTGAACAAGGAGCGCATCATCGTGATCACGTTCGTGGTCGGCGGTCTCCTCGCCGGTGCTGCGGCGCTGTTCTACGTGATGCTCGTGCCGAGCGGCGTGATCTACAACGGCGGCTTCATCCTCGGTGTCAAGGCGTTCGCTGCGGCCGTCCTCGGCGGCATCGGCAATGTCCGGGGCGCGCTGCTCGGCGGTCTGCTCCTGGGCGTCATCGGCAACTACGGGCAGATCCTGCTCGGCGACTCGCAATGGACCGACGTCGTCGCGTTCGTCGTGCTGGTGCTCGTGCTGCTCATCAAACCCACCGGAATCCTCGGAACGTCACTGGGAAGGAGCAGAGCATGAGCACCAACGACGGACCTCGCGTCCTGCCCGACGCCCGCAGCGAGCAGGCCTTCGAAAATACCGAGGCAGCCCCGAAGAGGCGCGGCGGCTTCTTCCAGCCGCTGCGCGACCGCTGGAACGGACTGCCTCGTGCGGTCCAGTGGCTCTGGATGCTCATCGTCGTCGCGATCGCGTTCGCGCTGCCGTACCTCAACTTCTTCCCGCTCACGACGGAGCCCGGCAACGACTGGCCTCTGGCGTGCTTCGCGATGGCGGTGTATGCCCTCATCGCGGTGGGCCTGAACGTGGTGGTCGGCTATGCAGGCCTTCTCGACCTGGGATATGTCGCGTTCTTCGCGGTCGGTTCGTACACGGCGGCGATGCTGACGAGCCCGGACTCACCGTTCACGCACATCCCGTACCTGTGGACCATCCCGGTCGCGATGGCCGTGACGATGACCTTCGGGGTGATCCTCGGCGTACCGACGCTCCGCCTCCGCGGCGACTATCTGGCGATCGTGACGCTCGGCTTCGGTGAGATCGTGCGCATCCTCGCGACGATCATCCCGGCGATGCAGGGACAGGTCGGATTCCAGAACGTCGGTCACCCGCCGGGCAACGATGCGAACGGCGAACCGATCTTCTCCAACTCGAACGGGATTCCCTGGTACTGGCTCACGCTGGGGGTCATCATCATCGTGCTGCTGCTGGTGGGCAACCTCGAGCGCAGTCGCGTGGGTCGTGCGTGGATCGCCATCCGCGAAGACGAGGACGCCGCGGAGATCATGGGTGTCCCCACCTTCAAATACAAGGTGTGGGCGTTCGCGATCGGGGCATCCGTCGGTGGCCTGTCCGGTGCGCTCTTCGCCGGCCAGGTGGGCTTCGTGAACAACCAGAAGTTCGACGTGCAGACGTCGATCCTGTTCCTCGCGGCCGTCGTGCTCGGCGGCTCCGGCAACAAGGTGGGCGCGATTCTGGGTGGCGCGATCGTGGCGTACATCCCGCTGCGCTTCACCGCCATCGCCGACTACAAGTACCTGATCTTCGGCATCGCACTCGTGCTGCTGATGATCTATCGGTCGAAGGGCCTCATCCCCGCGAAGCAGCGGCTGCTCGCTTACGGGCGTCACGCTCTCGAGTACCTGAAGGCGAAGCCGACTGCGCCGCCGCCACCGCCGCAACCGGCGGCCGATGTGTCGGAGGGAGGCGCATCATGACCGAGGACGCCGACAACCTGACGGAGGCCGGAGCCGATCCCACCGAGCTCGCCGAACTCAACGTCGACCTCGACATCGCCGAAGCCGCCGCCCCGGATCGTGAGATCGCGGTCGAGGTCGGAGACAAGCTCGTCGAGGTCAAGAACCTCACGGTGAAGTTCGGCGGCCTGCTGGCCCTCGACGACGTGACCTTCGACATCAAGCGAGGAGAGATCCTCGGGCTGATCGGGCCGAACGGCGCGGGCAAGACGACTTGCTTCAATGCCATGACCGGGGTCTACAAGCCGACGAGTGGTGACGTGCTGCTCGAAGGAAAATCGCTGAAAGGCCAGAAGCAGCACAAGATCACGCGACTGGGCCTCGCGCGCACGTTCCAGAACATCCGACTCTTCGGCGAGATGAGCGCACTCGAGAACGTGGTCGTCGGCCTCGACGCCCGACACCGAACCAGTGTGCCCGGCGCGCTCCTTCGCCTGCCACGGCACACGCGTGAGGAGAAGTCGGCGATCGAGCGCGGTATGGCGCTGCTCGAGTTCGTGGGAATCGCCGACCTGGCGAACACCGCCTCCCGCCAGTTGCCGTACGGCTACCAGCGGAGACTCGAGATCGCCCGCGCGCTGGCCACCGACCCGAAGGTGCTGTGCCTCGACGAGCCGGCCGCCGGGTTCAACCCGGCGGAAAAAGAGGACCTGATGGAGCTCATCCGCACCATCCGGGCCGACGGCTACACGGTGCTGCTCATCGAACACGACATGCGCCTGGTGATGGGTGTCACCGACCGCATCGTCGTCCTCGAATTCGGGCGCAAACTGGCCGACGACATTCCTGTCGAAATCCGCAATGACCCGCGCGTGATCGCCGCCTACCTCGGGGAGCCCGAAGATGACGTTGCTTGAGCTGAAGAACGTGAGCGTCGCCTACGGGCGCATCGAAGCGATCCACGACATGTCGTTCTCGGTGGACGAGGGTGAGATCGTCAGCCTCATCGGCGCGAACGGCGCCGGCAAGTCGACGACGATGAAGACCATCTCCGGTCTCCTCAACCCGTCGAAAGGCACCCTCATGTTCGAGGGCGAGGACATCACCAAGATGAAGGCGCACATCCGCGTCGTCCGAGGGATCTCGCAGGCGCCGGAAGGCCGGGGGATCTTCCCCGGCATGACGGTGATGGAGAACCTCGACATGGGAGCCTTCGGCCGCAAGGACCGCAGTGGGATGGAAGCCGACTTCGATCGGGTCTTCTCGCTGTTCCCGCGGCTGGCCGAACGCCGCACGCAGGCCGGCGGCACGATGTCCGGCGGCGAGCAGCAGATGCTCGCCATCGGCCGGGCGCTGATGTCGTCACCGAGACTGCTGCTGCTCGATGAGCCGTCCATGGGCCTCGCCCCGCAGTTCATCAAGCAGATCTTCTCGATCATCACGGAGATCAACCAGCAGGGGACCACCATCCTGCTGGTCGAGCAGAACGCGAACCAGGCGCTCGCGCGGGCCAACCGCGGCTTCGTGCTCGAAACGGGTTCGATCACCCACTCCGGCACCGGCAAGGAGCTCCTCGCCAATCCCGCCATCAAAGAGGCCTACCTCGGGGTGGGCTGACGCCGGCTCCTCGCTCACATTGGTCGAGCACAGGGAAAATCTCCTCATCCACGTCGATTAGGGTGCCTTTTCCTGTGCTCGACGGGGTACGAGCGCGTGGGCTGCGCGGCGCGGCGGTGCCGGTCGGGTAATCTTGCTCGCGATGACCTCGCGAGCGCAGCCCGCTCGGCGCCGGCGTCGCCGAATCGCGGTGCGATTCTCATAGCTCCAGCGCGCAGAACGAAAGGGCGGCAGGTGTATCTGAAGAGCCTGACGCTCAAGGGGTTCAAGTCGTTCGCTCAGCCGACGACGTTCGCCTTCGAGACCGGCGTAACCTGTGTCGTCGGGCCCAACGGTTCGGGCAAGTCGAACGTCGTCGACGCACTGGCCTGGGTGATGGGCGAGCAGGGCGCGAAAACCCTGCGCGGCGGCAAGATGGAAGACGTCATCTTCGCCGGCACCTCGACCCGTGGTCCGCTCGGTCGGGCCGAAGTCACCCTGACGATCGACAACTCGGACGGGGCGCTCCCGATCGAGTATTCCGAGGTCACGATCTCGCGCACGCTCTTCCGCAACGGCGGCAGCGAATACGCGATCAACGGACAGGCCTGCCGTCTGCTCGATGTCCAGGAGCTCCTCAGCGACTCGGGTCTCGGCCGCGAGATGCACGTCATCGTCGGCCAGGGCCAGCTGGATGCTGTGCTGCACGCGAGCCCCGAGGATAGACGCGGTTTCATCGAAGAGGCGGCGGGCATCCTGAAGCACCGCAGGCGCAAGGAGAAGACCCTGCGCAAGCTCGAGGCGATGCAGACCAACCTGACGCGCCTCAGCGATCTCGCGGGCGAGATCCGGCGCCAGTTGAAGCCGCTCGGACACCAGGCCGAGATCGCGCGTGAAGCGCAGTCCATCGCGGCCATCGTGCGGGATGCGCGCGCCCGGCTGCTCGCCGACGAGGTCGTCTCGCTGCGCACCGCTCTCGACGCGCACGGGCGCACTGAGAGCGAACGGCACAGCGAGCGCATCGTCCTGCAGGAGCAGCTCGAACAGAAGCAGTTGAGGGTCGCCCGTCTCGAGCAGGCGCAGGTCGGCGACGACGTGGATGTCGCTCGCCGTACCGCGTTCGGGCTCGAGTCGGTGCAGGAGCGGCTCCGCAACCTCTACACGATGGCGAACCAGCGACTTGCCCTTCTCGGCTCGCAGGCCGAGGCACAGGATGCTGCGCCCGGCGTGACGCCCCAGATGGTCGAGGATGCGCGGGCCGAGGTCGAACGACTGCGTGCCGTCGTCACCGAAGCCGAGGCGGCCTGGGTCGCCGCGCAGGCCAAGACACGCGCCGCGCGCGCCGGTCTCGATTCGGTGGATGAGGAGATCGCCGCCCAGAGCGCTCTCGTCTCCCGCCACGACCTCGAGATCACGAAGCTCACCGGACAGTCCGACGCCGCCGCATCACGGCTCGCCGCAGTGCGGGGCGAGGTGCTTCGCCAGCAGAACGCGCTCGACGCCGCAACCGACCGCAAGGAGAAGGCGCGGAGCGATTTCGACGCTCGCGAGTCGGAGGCGGAGATCACTGATGCGAGCGAGGGCAACCTCGATGAGGCCTACGAGCTCGCGCAGGCCGACGTCTTCGAGGCCGAAGGCGAAATCGACCGGCTGCGCGAGGAACTCCACGTGCTCGAGCGGGAGCGCGACGCTCTCGCCGCACGCACCAGCGCCCTCTCGCAGGCGCTCAACCAGAGGGACGGCTCCGCAGCCCTCGTCGAGGCCCGACTCGCCGGTGTGAGGGGGCTCGCGGCCGAGCACATCCGCGTGCGCCCGGGATTCGAGGCTGCCATCGCCGCAGCCCTCGGTTCGCTGGCGGATGCGGTGCTCGCCGAAGATCGCGACGCAGCTTTCGAGGCGGTCGCCCACGCATCCGCTGACGATCTCGGACGCGTGGAGATCATCATCGCGGCCGCGAGCGCTCCCGACGTCGACCTGTCCGGCATCGACGGCGTCGTCGCCGCCCGTTCCGTCGTGGAGGCACCCGGTGGGGTGCTCGGCGTCCTGTCGTTCACGGCGATCGCCGACGACCTCGATGCGGCGCGCGCGGCATCGGCCGCCTTCGGCGCGCGTGGCCTCGGAGCTCCCGTCACGATCATCACCCGTGCCGGCGAAGTGCTCACGGAGTTCGTCCTCCGCGGCGGTTCCGGCGCGAAGCAGAGCCGAATCGAATTGATCGCCGATCGCGATGCGGCCGAGGATCGTCTCGGTGAAGTGACGTCGCTGATCGACCGGGCGAAGTTCGCTCTCGCCGAGCAGCGCGGCGTGCTCCAGGTCGCGAAGGAGCAGTCGGCTGCGGCGCTCGCGGCCCTGCGCGAATTCGATTCGCAGCTCGCCGCGCAGACCGAGCAGCTGAACCGGCTCAAGGTGCAGATGGAGGCTTCCCAGGCGGAGTTCGATCGCCTGAGTGTCGCGCTCGGCCTCGCCGAGGAGCGGGTGGCGGATGCGGAAGCCGCTTCCGAGAAGGCCAGGGCGGAGCTCGAGACGGCTCGCGCACGCCCGCGCCCGATCCTCGACGTGAGCGCCCGCGACTCCCTCTACGCCGAACTCGAGACGGCGCGCGAGACGGAGGTCGAGTCGCGCCTCGGAGTGGAGACCGCCAAGGAACGGGTGCGCGCCGAGCAGGCCAGGGGCGAAGCGCTCGCCCGGCAGCTCGACGCGGAACGCGCGGCAGCCGAGGAGGCCGCCCGCCGGGCAGTGATCCGCAGGCGGCAGGTCGACGCCGCGACCCTCGTGATCGAAGCGCTGCCCGCCGTGCTCGACTCGGTCGATCGTTCGGTCGCCCAGGCTCGCGTGGAGCTTGCCACGGCGGAAGCCCAGCGTGCCAGCCAGAACGAGGAGCTGGCCGTTCTGAGGCGGGACGAGAGTGCCCTCCGGGAGCGGCTGCAGGCCATCACCGAGAACGTGCACGGCCTGGAACTGCAGATCTACGAGAAGAAGCTGCACCTGTCCAGCCTGCTCGAGCGTGCGGGCAGCGAACTGGGTCTGGTCGAAGACGTTCTGGTCGCCGAGTACGGGCCGGAGGTTCCGGTGCCGGTGGATGTGAAACCGGATGCTGAGGGTGCCGGGAACTCCGACGAGGTTGAAACGAAACTATTCGACCGTGAGCAGCAGCAGAAGCGCCTCTCCCAGGCCGAGCGCAAGCTCGCGCAGCTGGGCCGCGTGAATCCGCTCGCTCTCGAGGAGTTCGCCGCCCTCGAGCAGCGTCACAAGTTCCTGACCGAGCAGCTGACCGACCTGACGAATACACGCCGCGACCTCCTCACCATCATCGAGGAGATCGACGAGAAGATGCAGTCGATCTTCCAGAGCGCGTTCGAGGACACGAAGGCGGCGTTCGGCGAAGTATTCCCGGTGCTGTTCCCCGGAGGCTCGGGAAGCATCCAGCTCACCGATCCCGACAACATGCTCACGACCGGCATCGAGGTGTCGGTGAGGCCCGCCGGAAAGAAGATAGAGCGCCTCTCACTGCTGTCGGGCGGAGAGCGATCCCTCGCAGCGGTCGCCCTCTTGATCGCGATCTTCAAGGCGCGCCCCAGCCCGTTCTACATCATGGATGAGGTCGAGGCCGCGCTCGACGACGCGAACCTGGGGCGGCTGCTGACGATCTTCGAGGATCTCCGCCAGTCGAGCCAGCTCATCGTGATCACCCACCAGAAGCGCACGATGGAGATCGCGGATGCGCTCTACGGCGTCTCGATGCGTCAGGACGGCGTGTCCGCCGTGGTCGGGCAGCGGGTCGCCCAGGAGAAGGCTTCTTAGCCTTTCGGCGGATAGAGCTCGCGGATGCCGTCGAGCGCGACGTCGAGGCGGTCGAGTTCCCGGGTCGCCTGCTTCTCGCTCCGTGATGCGAAGATCCCGATGCCGGTCGCAGCCGACCGGCCGAGTGTGTGCCGGTCCAGGGCGTGCCGGAGATGGTGGGCGAGCAGGATGCCGTCGCGATGGTCGCCGAGCACGTCCTGTGCTGTCTCCGCCGCGTAGGCGAGACGCTGCGTCCTCAACCCGAGCACGGGTGCCGGTTCGCTCGACACGGCGTCTGCCGCGTACCGCAGCCGGCGGGCCTTCTTGCGCAGGTCATGAAGAGCTTCGAGACGCAGGTCGGCCGCCGCCCGTGCGCGCGCGTCGACGCGGGCGACCTCACGACGGAGCGCCTTGCGGAACCAGCGCCGGGCCGGCAGCGCAGCCCGGCGATGGAGCGGGGGCTCGACGGCGAACCGGGTGATCCGGTCGAGCAGTGCCGCGTGCTCGGCCGTCTCGAAGAGCTGCAGGAGAGCGCCGTGCGCCCGGTGGAATTCTCGCTGCGACTGTGCGGCCAGAGCTTCGACCGCATCGATCACCGGTGGCGACGTGCGTGCGAGGAGCAGATCTTCCATCGCCTTCGCGCGCACCTCGGGATCGCGCGCCGTGCCGAGGGCCGCCCCGAGGGTGCGGAGATCCCGCCTGAGCTCTTCGGTCTGCCCGCGGGCGAACAGCCGCCGATACACCGCGAGCACGCTCCGGATGCGCCGGACGCGGATGCGCGCCTGGTGGACCGCATCCGGGTCGTTGCGACGCACCGCCGCCAGCTGATCACGGAGTTCGGCGTCGAGGAAGACGAGAACGCGGACGACGGCTTCCCCCGCGCTCGTATCGTCTTCCATGTCGAAAACGTACCCCTCAGGCACCGGTCGCAGGAAGAGGCGCCCTGCGAACAACTAGGGTGAATCCATGGCTGAACGCACCCCGTGGTCCTTGTCGAGCGCCCTCCGCGGGATGTTCTCGAAGAAGACCATCGACGACGACACCTGGGACGACCTCGAGACCGCGCTCATCACTGCCGACTTCGGAGCGGACGTGACCGAGGCGATCGTCGACGACCTGAGGGCGAAGGTCGAACGGTACCGCACGACTGACCCGGCCGACCTCCAGCGGATGCTGCGGGAGACCCTCGAGGAACGGTTGTCGAAGCTCGACCCGACACTCAAACTCTCCGAGCGTCCCGCGATCGTGCTGGTCGTCGGTGTGAACGGCGTCGGCAAGACGACGACGATCGGCAAGTTCGCGAAGTTCCTCCGCACCTACGACCGAACTGTCATCGTCGGTGCGGCCGACACGTTCCGTGCCGCGGCGGTCGAGCAGCTGGCGACCTGGGCGGAGCGCGCCGGGGCCGACATCGTCCGCCCGCAGCAGCAGGGCCAGGATCCGGCATCCGTCGCCTTCCAGACGGTGGAGCGCGCGAAGGCCGAGGGCATCGAGATCGTCATCATCGACACGGCCGGCCGGCTGCAGACCAAGGGCGGCCTGATGGACGAGTTGTCGAAGATCAAACGGGTCGTGGAGAAGCAGGCGCCGATCGCGGAGGTTCTGCTCGTTCTCGACGCGACGACCGGGCAGAACGGCCTCGCGCAGGCGGAAGCCTTCATCGAGCACGCGGGCGTGACCGGGCTGGTGCTGACGAAGCTCGACGGGTCGGCCAAGGGCGGTTTCGTACTCGCCGTCCAGGAGAAGACGGGTATCCCGATCAAGCTCGTCGGCCAGGGCGAGGGCATCAACGATCTGACCGGCTTCACCCCGCACGTCTTCGCACAGCAGTTGATCGGCTAGGAGGATCCGATGGCGATCGAACACGAGTATTTCGGGATCATCGACGAGACCGCGAGCGGCGGGCTGGCCTGGCAGGATACCATCGAGCTCGGCGACCAGGCGGTCGAAGTCGACCTGCAGGCGGAGTCCGAGAGGCGGGTGACCGAATACTCCCTCGATGCCGCAGCGGCGCTCATCCAGGCGCTCGAAGGCTTCGACGCCCGGGCGAGGGATGCACTGGTCGCGCAGCTGAGCGAACGCGCGTCCTCCACGGTGAATTACGTCGACCAGCAGATGGACGAGATGGGGGAGAGCCTCATCGATCTCCTGGTGCACAACTCGGGCGACATCGCGGTCGACGTGCTGCGCTCCCTGCAGCTCATGCGGGTCGCGCTCTACCCGGAGCGTTCGGATGAGGAGGACGTCTTCGCGACGTTCGACTACTCGATCAGCCCGGACGACAC
This sequence comes from Diaminobutyricibacter sp. McL0608, assembly GCF_039613825.1. Lineage (NCBI taxonomy): Bacteria > Bacillati > Actinomycetota > Actinomycetes > Micrococcales > Microbacteriaceae > Leifsonia > Leifsonia sp. McL0608. The sequence goes on from NZ_CP154826.1 coordinate 1,488,895, forward strand.
CGACTCGGTGCTGATCGTGAGTTTCGATATCCGGGGCGACGTCGTCGCCGTCGAGATGCAGGGCTGATGGGGGAGCTGTTCCAGCCCCGGCAGGATCCTCGGCCGGACGATACCGTTTGGCCCGAGCTGCAGTGGCCGATGGACCCCTCGATCGAACTGCGCGGAAGCATCGTGACGCTGACCGGGGTGCGCGAACCGGAGCGCGACGCGCGTGAGCTGTTCGCCGCGCTCGACGACGACGCGGTCTGGCGCCATATCGCCGGCCGGCCGGCCGATGTCGAGGCGCTGCAGGCGCGCCTCGAGGACGCGCTTCAGCCCGGTCCGCGCTTCCAGTGGATCGTACGGCTGGCTGTTCCCTGTCGCGGACTGGCGGCGGGGACGGCGGTCGGCCAGACGTCGTATCTCGACGTCTCGGCACCGGATACGCGGCTCGAGATCGGTTCGACCGCGTACCGGCAGGCGGTGTGGGCGTCCGGCGTCAATCCGGAGACGAAGCTGCTGCTGCTCGAGAACGCGTTCGACCGGCTCGGTGCCGGCCGGGTGCAGCTCAAGACGGACATCCGCAACGAGCGTTCGCAGCGGGCGATCGACCGCCTCGGCGCGCGCTATGAGGGTGTGCTCCGGCGCCACATGAGGCGTGCGGACGGCACCGTGCGCGACACCGTGATGTTCTCGATCCTCGCCGAAGAGTGGCCGGATGTGCGCAGTGGGCTGAACGAGCGCGTGCGCTCAGCATCCGCCGGTTAAACTGTCTGGACCATGGCTACTTTCGGAACCCTGTCTGACAGGCTCGCAGACACCTTCAAGAACCTCCGCACCAAGGGCAAGCTGACGCCCGCGGATGTCGACGGCACCGTTCGCGAGATCCGTCGCGCACTCCTCGATGCCGACGTCTCGCTCGACGTCGTCAAGGCGTTCACGGCGACCGTGCGCGAGCGCGCGCTCAGCGACGAGGTCAACAAGGCACTGAACCCTGCCCAGCAGGTCGTACAGATCGTCAACGAAGAACTCGTGACGATCCTCGGCGGGCAGCAGCGCCGTCTGCAGTTCGCGAAGAAGCCGCCGACCGTCATCATGCTCGCGGGCCTCCAGGGTGCAGGCAAGACGACACTCGCCGGAAAGCTCGCGAAGTGGCTTGCCAAAGACGGCCACACCCCGGTGCTCGTCGCGGCCGACCTCCAGCGCCCGAACGCCGTCACGCAGCTGCAGATCGTCGGTGAGCAGGCGGGCGTGCCCGTGTTCGCTCCCGAGCCCGGCAACGGTGTCGGCAACCCGGTCAAGGTCGCCAAAGAGGCGATGAAGTTCGCCGAGACCAAACAGTACGACGTCGTCATCGTCGACACGGCCGGCCGCCTCGGCGTCGACGCCGAGCTCATGAAGCAGGCCGGCGACATCCGTAAGGCCGTCGACCCCGACGAGGTGCTGTTCGTCATCGACGCGATGATCGGCCAGGACGCGGTCGCCACCGCCAAGGCGTTCCAGGACGGCGTCGACTTCACCGGCGTCGTGCTCACCAAGCTCGACGGCGATGCCCGCGGTGGTGCGGCGCTGTCCGTCGCATCCGTCACCGGGCGCCCGATCATCTTCGCGTCGACCGGAGAGGGACTCGACGACTTCGAGCCGTTCTATCCCGATCGCATGGCCAGCCGCATCCTCGATCTCGGTGACATCCTCACCCTGATCGAGCAGGCGCAGGAAGCGTTCGACGAAGACGAGGCACGCAAGGTCGCGGAGAAGTTCGCGACCGACACGTTCACGCTCGACGACTTCCTCAAGCAGATGCAGCAGCTGCGCAACATGGGCTCCATCAAGAAGATGATGGGCATGCTGCCGGGTGCGGGCGCCATGAAGCAGCAGCTCGACAACTTCGACGAGCGCGAGATCGTGCGCACCGAGGCGATCATCCAGTCGATGACCAAGGCGGAGCGCGCAAATCCGAAACTCCTCAACGGGTCGCGCCGCCTGCGCATCGCCAAGGGAGCCGGTTCCACCGTCACCGAGGTGAATTCGCTCGTCAACCGCTTCGAGCAGGCCGCGAAGATGATGAAGACCGTCTCCAAGGGCGGCGTTCCGAACGTTCCCGGCATGGGGCCGATCCCGGGAGCCGGATTCACGGGCGGCCGAGGAAAGCAGCAGCAGAAGAAGAAGGGCTCGCGTTCGGGCAACCCGGCCAAGCGCGCAGCCGAGAACGCAGCTCTGGCGTCCGGCGCCAAGCCGGTCACGGCTGCGGGCGGCTCAGGCTTCGGACTCGGGGGAGCCGCGAAGAAGGACGGCCCGACCGAAGAAGAGCTCGCGTCGCTGCAGAAGTTCCTCGGGCGCTGAGCGCGACTTCATCGCGAGAGTGACACTTGCGGTCGAGCGGGTCAGGTGTGCCGGTCGCCCTCGGCCGGAACTGTCGCTCTCGAGGTACCGGCGCGCAGTCAGCCCGTGATGCGGGCAGCGTCGAGCGCGCGCTCGACGACGTCTGCAACGACCATCTGACCGGGCGCGTTCGGGTGGATGTGGTCGGCCTGGAGGAGTTCCGGGTGCCCGGCCAGCGGGAAACCGAGATCGAGCCACGTTCCGCCCACGCCGGTGACTGCCTCATGCACGAGGGCGTCGACGGCGGCCAGGCGCGCGGGCGGCGTGTTGTCTCCCCACACTGCACTGGTGCCGACGATCGTCGCTTCTGGAAGCGCAGAGCGGATGCGGCCCAGGAGCTCTACGGCCTTCGCCCGGAGCGCCTGGTCGCCGATCGTCAGGTCGTTGCGCGTCGCCGCGATCAGCACGATGCGGGGATGCAGGCGGATGGCCGTCTCGACCTGGGCGTCGTAGGTGAAACCGTCCCAGCCGGGCTTCACGAACCCGGAACCGCTGATCGCCACATCGTCGAGCGCCCATTTGTGCGCGGCGGCCACCTGCTCGGGCCATGCCTGCGCGGGGAGCACTCCGCGGCCGTGGGAGATGGAGTCGCCGATGGCGACGGCAGTCACGGTGGCCGCTGCATGGTCCGCCGACGCCGCCTTCGCATCCGCTGCCGCCGACCGCTCTGCGGCTACGGCGGAGCACCCGCTGAGCGCTGCGAGCACGGTCAGGCCGGCGACCACGAAGAGCAGTCGTCGGGGGGAAGTCGTCACGCGCACGGAGTGAGCGTAAATCCTCGGAACTGCGCGGATGCTGTGAGTGCGGCCGCGTGTCGGGACCCGGCCGTCGGTGTCGGCGTTCACACTCGTGAAAGTCCGTTCCGCAACTCGTGGGTGAGCGAGCTCACCACGGCCTGGAGGCTGCCACCGTTCTCCTCGGCGACCTGCAGCTGTCGCTGGTAGCTCGCGCCACGCTCCAGTATGAGGTCGACGTTCTCCAGCTGTTCCAGGCACCCGAGCCGTTCGGCGATCGGTGCGAGTTCGACGACCAGGTCGCGCAGCTCGTCCGAGACCAGGCGTTCGTCTCCGGCGGCATTGAGGATGACTTCGGCGTCCATCCCGTAGCGGGCGGCACGCCATTTGTTCTCACGGACGAACCACGGCTGCAGGCTCACCGGTTCGACGCCGTCATCGAGCTGGCCGGACATCCGGTCGACAAGACAATGGATGATCGCCGCGACCGCCCCGACCTCCTCGGCGGTCGACAGCCCGTCGCAGGCCCTCATCTCGACGGTTCCCCAGTGCGGGGACGGACGGATGTCCCAGCGCACCTCGCTGTAATCGTGCACGACGCCGGTGTTGACCAGGTCCTGCACGTACTCCTCGTAGTTCGCCCAGCTCCCGAACTGCCAGGGGAGTCCCGCTGTCGGCAGCTGCTGGAACATGAGAGCGCGGTTCGAGGCGTACCCGGTCTTCGCACCGCCCCAGAACGGGCTGGACGCGCTGAGCGCCTGCAGGTGAGGGTAGTAGGTGAGCAGGCCGTTGACGATCGGCAGGGCCTTGTCCCGCTCATCGATGCCGACGTGGACGTGGATGCCCCAGATCATCATCTGGCGGCCCCACCACTGTGTGCGGTCGAGCAGTCGGTCGTAGCGCTCGTTCGGGGTGACCTTCTGGTCGAACCACTGGGCGAACGGATGGGTCCCCGCACACATCAGCTCGACGCCGAGAGGATCGGTGACCTCGCGGACGAGCGCCATCAGCTCATTGAGGTCGGCGACCGCATCCGGAACGGTGTGATGCACCCGGCTGACCAGTTCGACCGTGTTCAGCAGGAGCTCGTGGGTGATCTGCGGATGCTCCTTGCCGTCGGGCGTACCCAGAGCCTCGAGGACCTCCTGCGCGATGTGCACGAGGTCACCGGATGACCCGTCGACGAGCGCGAGCTCCCATTCGATGCCGACGGTCGACCTCTCGGATGCTGCGAAATCGATCTGCATCTGGTCGTTCCGCCCATCCGATTATTCAAAGCCCGGTGTATCTGACAGAATAGCTAGTTGAGTTCTGTTCCGCCCGACCCTCTAATCAGGCGAGAGAGAACCCCATAGACCTCCTGCCGAGTGTGCCCCCACGCTCACGGCAGTCAGTTCGTTCAAACACCTCATACAACACAGGAGAATTGTGGCTGTCAAAATTCGTCTGAAGCGCCTCGGCAAGATCCGCGCGCCCTACTACCGAATCGTCGTCGCCGACTCGCGCACCAAGCGCGACGGCCGCGTCATCGAAGAGATCGGCAAGTACCACCCCACCGAGGAGCCTTCGCTCATCGAGGTCAACTCCGAGCGTGCGCAGTACTGGCTCAGTGTCGGCGCACAGCCGACCGAGCAGGTAACCGCGCTGCTGAAGCTCACGGGCGACTGGGGCACCTTCAAGGGTGACAAGAACGCTACGAACACGGTCAAGACCAAGGAAGCCAAGGTCGAGTTCGTCGCTGACGAGAAGAAGAAGCCGGTTCTGAAGCCCAAGGCTGAGAAGCCGGCTCCGGTGGTCGAAGAGGCCGAGGCCGTCGTCGAAGCCGAGGTCGAGGCCGAAGAGGCCGCCGAGGCCGAGGTCGTCGAGGCTGCGGAAGAGATCACCGAAGCCGCCGCCGACGGCGAGAAGGCCTAGCCTTGCTCGGTCCCGCTCTCGAGCACCTGGTCAAGGGGATCGTCGATCACCCGGCCGATGTGCACGTCGTAGCAAAGAATTCGCCCCGCGGCGAGGTCCTCGAGGTTCGCGTGAACCCCGAGGACCTCGGCCGGGTCATCGGCCGGGCCGGGCGCACCGCCAAGGCGCTGCGCACGCTCGTCGCCGCGCTCGCCGACGGACGTCGCGTGCGCGTCGACGTCGTCGACACCGACTACTGAGGTGTCGGCCGACAAGCCTGCCCAGACTCAACTTCGGGTCGGTCGTCTGACGAAGGCGCATGGGCTGAAGGGCGCCCTCAAACTCGAGTTGTATACGGACACTCCCGAGCAGCGGTTCACGCCCGGCGCGGTGTTCACACTGCAGGTCCCGACCGGCTCCAAGTGGCACGGCAAGACCCTCGAACTGACGGAACTCCGCTGGTACAACGGTCACGCGGTCGGCTTCTTCAAGGGCGTCGACGATCGCAGCGAAGCCGAGACTCTCGTCAAGGCGATTCTCTGGGTCAATCAGGACCCGGCGGAGCTCCCTGAAGAGGAGGACGCCTGGTACGACCACCAGCTGGTCGGTCTCGCCGCGGTGCGCGACGGCGTGAAGGTCGGGCTCGTGGCCCGGGTCGACCACCTGCCTGCCCAGGACCTGCTCGCGATCAAGACGGATGCGGGCGAGGTGCTGGTCCCGTTCGTCAAAGCGATCGTGCCTTCGGTCGATCTGGCAGCGGGAACCGTCATCCTCACGCCGCCGACGGGGTTGTTCGAAGAACTGCCCGATGACGATGACGAGTCCCCTGACGACGCGGAGCCCGAAACGGCCGAGTAGATCACGAAACGGACCGGTTGCGCCGCTGAGGTGCGCCGGTCCGTTTTCTCGTTCCCGGGTGATCTCAGCGCACGACGGCGAGGCCGCGAGCGCGCAGGATGCGGGTGTCCGCGTCGAGTGACGCGAGCAGGCGCTGGTGCGTCGCGACGATGTGGTGGTGGATGCGGTCCGCCGCCCCATCCGCATCCCGCGCGGCGACGAGGTCGACGATCTCGCGATGCTCCTGCCAGGCCGTGCGGCGTGCGTCCTCGGTGCGGACTTCCAGCCACCTGGTGCGTTCAAGGCGGGTCATGGCCGACGCGACGCTGTCGGCGAAGAAGTGGTTGCCGGACAGCCTTGCGAGTTCGACGTGGAAATGCGTTCCCGCTCGCACACCCTCGTCGCTCGGGGCGGCGATGTCGAAGGCCCCGAGTCTGCGCCCCAGCGACGTGATCGCTTCTGCGGGTGCTCGTTCGCAGCTGAGGCGCACCGCGGCGGTCTCGAGCGCATCCCTCAGTTCGCTGAGCTGGGCGATCTCGCCGAGGTCGATCGGCGAGACCTGCCAGGCACGCCCGACGCGTTCCACAAGACCGTCGCCTTCGAGTCGCATCAACGCGGCACGGAGCGGGGTGCGGGATGCGCCGAGCTCCGTTTCGAGGCCGCGCTCGGTGAGGCGGGCGCCCGGCGTGCGCTCGAGGTCGAGGATCTCGGAGCGCAGGAGCTCGTACACGTGAGTCTGCTCGGGCATGGACGACCTTTCGCTTGGTATACCGAGCTGGTATACCGCTAGGGTATACCAAAAGACCTCGCTGATGCCGGAAGGAGCACCGTGACCGCAACGATCACCCGCACACGAACCGCCCGCCCCTGGCTGATGCTCGCCCTCGGTGTCGTCGCCCAGGCGAGCTCGACGGTCTTCGTGAGCACTCCGGCCTTCCTCATCCCGCTCCTCCACACCGAACGCGGGCTGAGCCTCGCGGAGGCGGGCCTGCTGGCGTCGACGCCCACACTCGGAATGGTCACGACCCTGATCGCCTGGGGTGCGCTCAGCGATCGCATCGGCGAACGGTGGGTGATCGCATCCGGCCTCGCCGTGACGGCGCTGGCGGCGATCGGCGCGATGTTCGCGAGCGGCTACATCGGTCTCGGGTTCTTCCTGCTGATCGGTGGGATGGCGTCGGCCAGTCCCAATGCGGCGAGCGGACGCGTCGTGGTCGGCTGGTTCCCGCGCGAGCGCCGGGGCCTCGCGATGGGCATCCGCCAGATGTGCCAGCCGCTCGGGGTTGCGATAGCGGCGGTGAGCATCCCGATCCTGGCATCCACCTTCGGCATTCCCGCTGCGCTGGTGGTTCCCGCTGTGCTGACCGGCGTCTCCGCCGTTCTCTGCGCGATCTGGATCGTCGATCCGCCGCGGCCGGAACGTAGTGCGAGCAACGAGGTCGATGCGCATCCGCAGGCGGGATGGAATCCGTACCGTTCGACGTCACTGCTGTGGCGCATCCACGGGGTGTCGATCCTCCTCGTCGTGCCGCAGTTCGCGGTCTCGACCTTCGGCCTGGTGTGGCTCGTAACCGAACTCGGCTTCCCGGCTCTCGGGGCCGGGCTGGTGATCGGAGCGAGCCAGTTCGTCGGCGCCGTCGGGCGGATCGGGGTCGGGGTGCTCAGCGACCGCGTCGGCAGTCGGCTAGCGCCCCTGCGCTGGGTCGCTGTCTCGGCCGTCGCGGTGATGCTGCTGATGGCCGTCGGTGCCACTCTCGGAGCAACCTGGGCCGCGGTCATCCTGGTCGTGGCGGCCGTGGTGACGGTCGCGGACAACGGTCTCGCCTACACTTCGGTGGCCGAGATCGCTGGTCCCTTCTGGTCGGGACGCGCGCTCGGCGCCCAGAACACGGGGCAGTTCCTCGCGGCCTCCATCGTGGGCCCCGCGGTCGGCGGCCTGATCACACTCATCGGGTTCCCCCTCGCCTTCGCGTCGGTGGCGCTCTGCCCGCTCGCGGCCATCCCGCTGGTCCCGCGCGACCGGGAGCTCGCCGTCGTGCCGCAATAGGCCCCGTTAGAATTGGCCTCCATGCGCATCGACATCGTCACGATCTTCCCCGAGTTCTTCGATGTGCTCGACATCTCACTACTCGGCAAGGCCCGGCAGTCGGGGATCATCGACCTGGGTGTCCATAACCTCCGCGACAACGCGCACGACCGGCACCGCACAGTCGACGACACCCCGTACGGCGGCGGCGCCGGCATGGTCATGAAGCCGGAGCCGTGGGGTGAAGCGCTCGACGGCATCCTCGACACGAGCCCGGGGGATCCGGTGGTCATCTTCCCGTCGCCGGCGGGTGACGTGTTCACCCAGGCCACCGCTCGCGAACTCGCAGGCGAGGACCATCTGGTCTTCGGATGCGGTCGCTATGAAGGAATCGACCAGCGCGTGTTCGACGAGACCGCCTCCCGCGCCCGCGTTCGGCTGATGAGCCTCGGCGACTACGTGCTGAACGGGGGAGAGGTCGCGACGATGGCGATGATCGAGGCGATCGGTCGCCTCATCCCCGGTGTTGTCGGCAACCCGGAGTCCCTGGTGCAGGAATCACACGAAGATGGACTGCTCGAGTACCCGAGCTACACGAAGCCGTCGGTCTGGCGCGGGCGCGAAGTCCCGCTGGTGCTCCTGAGCGGCAACCACGGAGCGATCGACGCCTGGCGACGTGAGCAGCAGCTCGACCGCACGCGCCGCGTGCGCCCCGATCTTCTCGACTGAGCCGCCCTCGTCGCCCGCGCTCTCGACCAGAGTCTCCGTCGAGCACAGGAAGAAGCACCCTATTCGCGCGCCTGAAGGTGCTTTTTCCTGTGCTCGATGAGCGGGATGCGGTCAGTCGCGGGCGGTGAGGACGATGGGGACGTCGTCCGTGATCGCGATGGTGTGCTCGGAGTGGGCCCCTCGCGAGCCGTCGGCGCTTCTGAGGGTCCAGCCGTCCGCATCCGTCACGATCTTGTCCGTCGTCTCGAGGAACCAGGGTTCGATGGCGATCACCAGTCCCGGTCGCAGCGGGTAGCCGCGCCCGGCCCGGCCGTCGTTGGGCACATGAGGATCACCGTGCATGGTGCGGCCGACGCCGTGGCCGCCGAAGTCGGTGTTGATCGAGTAGCCCTCCGCGTGCGCGACCGCGGCGATCGCCGCGGAGATGTCGCCGATCTTGTTGCCCGGATGCGCGGCGGCGATCGCTGCGTCGAGAGCGCGCCGGGTGGTGTCGATGAGCCGGAGGTCGTCTGCACGAGCCGAGCCGACCACGAGGCTGACCGCCGAGTCGGCCACCCAGCCGTCGACGGCCGCGGCGAAGTCGAGCGAGAGCAGGTCGCCGTCGCGCAGGCGGTAATCGTGGGGGAGGCCGTGGAGCACGGCGTCGTTGACCGAGGTGCAGATCACTTTGCCGAACGGGCTGGCGCCGAACGAGGGGTGGTAGTCGATGTAGCTGGAGACGGCACCGGCTTTGCGGATGAGGTCGTGCGCGATCCTGTCAAGCTCCAGCAGGTTGACCCCGACCTTGGCTGCCGCGCTCGTGGTGCGCAGCACCTCCGCGACGAACCTGCCTGCCGGCTTCATTGCCTCGATCTCCGCGGGCGTCCTCAACTCGATCATGGAGACAGTTTTTCATGCCGTCAGCGAACCCGCAGGCCGTGCACAGCCGGCCGAGGATAATCTGGTGCCGTGATCCTCCGCAGGGCGTTCTACTGGTGGCTGTTCCCATCCGCCGTGATCCTTCCTGCCTGGCTGCTCGTCGGCTGGGCGATCTTCGGAGGCGGCGGCTGGACATTCCTGGGGCTGCTCATCGCCTGCCCCGTGCTCTTCATCGCGATGCTCGCGATCGGCGGCATCATCGCTGCGCGCAGAAGCGTCCGCGAAGCCAGGGCCGTGTCCTGGTACGACGTCGGGCTTCTTGCCGCCTGGCATGTCTCGATCATCGCGTTCGGATGCTTCATCCCGGGTGCGGCGGGCTGGATCGCGGTGCTCGGCATCCTGCTCGGTCTCGCGATGTTCTGGGTGTCGCTGTGGGAGCTTCTCGTCGAGACGCGCGCCCGTGTGCAGCTGACGTTCGACGCGTATGAGCGTGCTGCGCAGCCGGATCAGGCCGGGCGCCCCGATCCCGGTTTCGTCGACGGCGGCGAGTACATCGTGATCGAAGAGCGCCGCGACGAGGAATGATGGAGGCGCGGGCGGGCTCCCGGCTCCGACCGCTTTGGTAAAGACTGCCTGTCCATGGCAGAATAGTTGTTTGTGCCGCGGCCAGGCTCTGCCACAGGGGAGCCAGCATTCTTCGCGGTCACCCCATAACTGACAATTCGGCCCGTCGTGCACCCTGCACGGCAGCCCCAAGTCCGTCCTCGACCTGTGGCGGGTACAGAGAGCGAACACACATGCACATTCTCGATGAGCTGGACGCAGCGTCCCTCAAGAAGGACATTCCGGACTTCCGCGCGGGCGACACCGTCAAGGTCCACGTCAACATCGTCGAGGGCAGCCGCTCTCGTATCCAGGTCTTCCAGGGCGTCGTCATCGGCCGCTCAGGCGAGAGCGTCCGCGAGACCTTCACGGTCCGCAAGGTCAGCTTCCAGGTCGGCGTCGAGCGTACCTTCCCGGTTCACTCCCCGATCATCGACCACATCGAGGTCGTGACGCGCGGTGACGTTCGTCGCGCCAAGCTCTACTACCTTCGCGAGCTCCGTGGCAAGAAGGCCAAGATCAAGGAAAAGCGCGAAAGCTAAGCCGCTGCCGCCGACCCGCGGTCGGCTCCCGGCAAATCCTGAGCTCCCGATCCCATAAACTGGGTCGGGAGCTCAGGCGGTTAAACGACAGAAGATACTTTGCCCACGCGGACAGACCGCGCGGCGGCAGACAAGCGCCGTAAACAGCGCAGCGTGAAGCTCTTCATCCGTGACATCCTCATCATCTTCGTGGTGGCGGTCCTCGTCTCCTTCCTGATCAAGACGTTCGTCGTCCGGTCGTTCTACATCCCGTCGGCGTCCATGGAGAACACGCTCCAGATCAACGACCGCATCATCGTGAACGAGCTCGAGCCGAACCTCATCCCGATCCAGCACGGAGATGTCGTCGTCTTTCGCGATCCGGGCGGCTGGCTTCCGCCCACCCTGCCGACCAACCAGAATCCCATCGCCGCTGCGTGGGACGCGGCCCTCTCATTCGTCGGTCTCTCCGCGCCCGACAGCAATGACCACCTGATCAAGCGCGTCATCGGCCTTCCAGGCGATCACGTCACGTGCTGCAACGCACTCGGTCAGATGAGTGTCAATGGTGTTCCTCTCAAGGAGCCCTACGTTCTCCTCCCGCCGGGCTCGCAGGCCGTATCCGGAATCACCTTCGACGTGACCGTGCCTAAGGGGTCGCTGTGGGTGATGGGAGACAACCGGTACAACTCGGCCGACTCTCGTTACCATGTGAATGACCCCGGCAAGGGTTTCGTGCCGATCAGCAACGTGGTCGGCCGCGCGTTCGTGATCAGTTGGCCGGTCAGTCGGTGGACCTGGCTCGACAACTATCCCGACGTGTTCCGTGGTGTGGAGGACGACCAGAAGTAATGCCCGCAGATCCGACCCTGCGATTCGAACGTTCGCTGTTCCGCAGCGGCGTTGAGTCGATCATCGCCTGCGATGAGGTCGGGCGCGGAGCGCTGGCCGGACCGGTCGCGGTGGGCATGGTCGTGATCGACCAGAGCGTGAAGCGGATGCCGAAGGGTCTCCGCGACTCCAAGCTGCTGCCGGAGCCGCACCGTGAGCTGCTCGCCCCTCTGTGCACGAAATGGGTTCTGTACTCGGCCGTCGGACTCGCTTCGGCGGACGAGATCGATTCGCTCGGGCTGAGCCGGTGCCTCGGCCTCGCGGGCCGGCGCGCCCTTGAAAGCCTCGAGGCGCTCGGTGCGCCGATCGCGACCAGCACGCTCGTGCTCGACGGCAACTGGGACTACCTGAACCCCGCACTCGACGCGCGGGTGGATGTGGTGACCAGGATCAAGGCGGACCGTGACTGCGCGTCGGTATCCGCGGCATCCGTCATCGCCAAGGTGCACCGCGACCGGTTGCTGATCGAACGCGACGTCGTGACGCCCGGCTACGGCTGGACGTCGAACAAGGGGTATGCGAGCCGTGCCCACTTCGCCGCCATCGATCTGCTCGGGCCGAGTGACTATCACCGGCTCAGCTGGTTGAAGGGCGACGTCCCGCGCGAACAGGTCGAGTGAAACCGGCATAGACTTGTCGGACGATGGATGAAGACGAGTTCGACGACTACGACCGCGAGGTCGAGCTGGCACTGTACCGCGAATACCGCGACGTCGTCTCACAGTTCAAGTACGTGATCGAGACCGAGCGGCGTTTCTACCTTGCCAATGAAGTGGAGTTCGTGCGGCGTGACACCGAGCACGACTTCTACTTCGAGCTGACGATGAACGACGTCTGGGTGTGGGATGTCTACCGCTCAGACCGCTTCGTCAAGTCCGTGCGTGTGTTGACGTTCAAAGACGTCAACATCGAGGAGCTGTCGAGCAAAGACTTCGAGCTGCCCAAGGAACTCGCGCTCGACGAGTAGGGCCGCTTCCTCCACAGAGCGCCTTTGAGGGCTTTCCTCCACAGATTTCTGCGCGCCCGGAAATCGTCTCGCGGATGCCGCGAGGCTGGTTCCGGAGGCACCAATGGCAGACAAAGACGACCTCGGTCGACGGGGTGAAGAGATCGCGGCGACGTGGCTCGAACAGCGGGGCATGACGGTGATCGCGCGTAACTGGCGCTGTGGGTCAGGCGAGATCGACATCGTTCTGAGCGAGGGCGAGACGACTGTCTTCGCCGAGGTGAAGACGAGGTCGTCGACCACCTTCGGGCATCCGTTCGAGGCGATCACTCCAGCCAAAGCCGCACGTCTTCGACGGCTCGCGGCGGAATGGTGCAGGCAGAATCGGGCATCCGCCGAGTTGCGTATCGACGTCGTGGCGGTCCGCGACGCGTGGAGCCCGAGTCCGATCGTCGAACACGTGCGCGGAGCTGTCTGATGGCCGTGGCGAGGACATTCGCCGTCGCGCTGAACGGGCTCGAGGGACACGTCGTCGAAGTCGAGGCGGACATCGCACCGGGGCTTCCGGCGTTCGTGCTCATCGGACTGCCGGACACGGCACTCGGCGAGTCCCGCGAACGCGTCCGAGCGGCTGCCGTCAATGCGGGATGCCCACTGACGCAGCGCAAACTCACCATCAATCTCTCGCCCGCAGCTCTGCGCAAGCAGGGCTCCGGATTCGACCTCGCGATCGCAGTCGCGGCTCTCGCCGCGGCCGGCGACGTCTCGGTCGATTCCGTGGCGGGTGTGGTCCACCTCGGTGAGCTCGGGCTCGACGGTCGGCTCCGACCGATTCCAGGGGTGCTTCCGTCGGTCGCCGCCGCGCGTCGGGCCGGATTCGCGAATGTCATGGTTCCAGCGGCGAATGCCGACGAGGCTCACCTGGTGGACGGGATCCGGGTCATCGCCGTGGGGTCCCTCCGGGATGCTGCGATCTGGCACGGCGGCCGCTTCTCGCCGCGGCCGGTCGAACCCGTGGGGCTCCCCGTTTCGACCGACCGTCGGGAAACAGCCGAGGGCGGTCTCGACATGAGCGACGTGCTGGGGAACGAGGATGTGATCGAGGCGCTCATCGTCGCGGCCGCAGGCGCGCACCACGTGTCGATGGTCGGGCCGCCGGGGGCTGGCAAGACGATGCTCGCCGCCCGGTTGCCAGGCATCCTGCCCGACCTCACCGACGAGGAGGCCCTCGAGGTCACTTCGATCAGATCGCTGACGGGAGTTGGCGTCGGGGGAGAGCTCGTGCGACGCCCGCCGTTCGAGGCGCCGCATCACACGGCATCGGCGATTTCGATCGTGGGTGGAGGCAGCGGGCGGATCGTCCCCGGCGCCGTGGTTCGCGCGACGAACGGAGTGCTCTTCCTCGACGAAGCACCCGAATTTCCCGCGCGCGTGCTTGACGTGCTCCGTCAGCCTCTGGAGTCGGGACGGATCGCGATTCATCGCGCGAGCGGCGTCGCCGCCTTTCCTGCACGTTTCCAGCTCGTTCTTGCGGCGAACCCCTGCCCGTGCGGGAGGTACGGTTCGCAGGACGACGAATGCACCTGCACTCCGATCGCTCGCAGGCGTTACCTCGCGCGACTGTCGGGGCCGTTGCTCGATCGTGTCGACATCCGGCTGACCGTGCGCAGGCTCAGCGTCGCGGCAATGCGTGCGTCGGGAGCCACAAGTCCTGCGTCGAAGCCAGACGGGGTCACGACGTCTGCCGCGGTTACGAGCGAGGCGATCCGGCATCGGGTCGTCGGGGCACGAGCGGTCGCGGCAGAGCGGCTTGCGACGACCCCCTGGACGCGCAACTCAGAAGTGACCGGAAGCTGGCTGAGAACCGGGCCGAGAAGGCTGCCGCACGCCGCCACCGCGGCCCTCGATCGGGCCTTCGAGCGAGGCGCGATCACCATGCGCGGGTTCGACCGTACGCTCCGGCTGGCGTGGACGCTCGCCGACCTCGACACGGCTGAGGCGCCGACGGCCCACCACGTCGGCGCGGCACTGTTCCTTCGGCGGGGGATGGAGTCATGACCTTCCTCGGCCTGACCGACGAGCAGCTGAGTGCCTGCGTGGGCCCTGTGGTCCCGGCTCCTACCAGACAGGCTGGGCCTTTCACGCCGGGATCGGGCGAGACTGGGCCGTCGACCACGCGCGCCCGGTTCGCACGCGGGGTGATGACGGCGCTCGGCGAGCCGGGCGACACCGATGCAGGTGCGATCGTCGGAGCGATCGGTCCGGTTCGAGCACTGCGCGCAATAGTCGAGGGGTGGGAGGCACCCCGCGTCCTCGACCTGATCCGCGAGAATGATCCGGCCATGGCGGACGGCATGCAGGGTCGGCTCGCTAAGGCGCTCGAGCGCTGGAGACCGCGTGCCTCACAGTCGGCCGCCGTTCGCATCTTCGAGTCGGCCGGACACCTTCGCGCGGTGCTCGTCACACCGGAGGACGCCTGCTGGCCACATGCCGTCGACGACCTGGGCGACGGTGCGCCTCACGCGCTGTGGGTACGCGGAGATGTGGGTCTCCTCGGCAGTCTCGGGCGGTCCGTTGCGCTGGTCGGTGCCAGGGCTGCAACCGGTTACGGCGAGCACGTGGCGATGGAGGCGGCCTCCGGACTGGCCGACCGTGGATTCCTCACCGTGTCCGGAGGCGCCTACGGGATCGACGGAGCGGTGCATCGCGCGACCCTTGCCAGCGATGCGGCGACGGTCGCCTTCCTCGCGGGAGGTGTCGACCGCCTGTACCCGGCCGGTCACACGGAGCTTCTCCGCCGCGTGGCCGAGCGCGGCCTCCTCATCGCCGAGCTGCCGTGCGGGTCGTCTCCCACGAAGTGGCGCTTCCTCATGCGCAACAGGCTCATTGCGGCCGCCAGCACGGCCACAGTGGTCGTCGAGGCCGGCCGACGATCCGGATCGCTCAATACCGCGGGCCACGCCGCCACCATCGGCCGTCCGCTCGGGGCGGTTCCCGGTCCGGTCACCTCACCCGCTTCCTCTGGCTGCCACCGTCTCATCCGCGAGTACGGGGCGGAATGCGTCACCAGCGCAGAGGAGATCGCCGAACTCGCCGGTTTCGCCGGCGAGGCGCCGTCGGCCGACGGAGCCGAAACGACCTCCGGTCGGGATGCGTCCGACGGGCCCGAGGCAATTCGGGTGATCGATGCGTTGAGTGCTCGCAAGCCCCGAAGCGTCGGTGAACTCTCGATTGTGACGGGGATGTCCACACGGGATGTCATCGCAACGCTCGGCGCCCTCGACCTCGACGGAAGGGCCCGTCACCGTGATGGACTCTGGCTGAAATCTCCCTAGGAGACCCCATAGCGACCAAAACTTCTGCGCCGAGGATCAGGCATCCGCCAAGGCAGTGAAGGTATGGCGGAGCGTCGCTCCGGTGAGGACGACGATTCGCAGAGCAAGCTGGAGAGGTGCAGTTGGAACAAGCGATCGAGGACTACACGGTCCACCTGACCGCGGAGCGGGGATACTCGCCGCAGACGGTCCGCGCGTACCGCTCCGACCTCGCCGTGCTCGTCGCCTTTGCACACACACGCGACGTGGGGACGACTGAGGACCTCACACTCGACCTCCTCCGGGA
Source organism: Diaminobutyricibacter sp. McL0608 (assembly GCF_039613825.1). Classification (NCBI taxonomy): domain Bacteria; kingdom Bacillati; phylum Actinomycetota; class Actinomycetes; order Micrococcales; family Microbacteriaceae; genus Leifsonia; species Leifsonia sp. McL0608. The sequence goes on from NZ_CP154826.1 coordinate 1,504,915, forward strand.
CTGGCTCTGGAACGCATCCCAGGCAGGACTCGCGAAGGCTACGCTCGCGCGGCGCGCGGCGTCCGCCAAAGGCTTCAGCGCCTGGGCCGTGCGCGCCGGCGGAACCGACAAGGACCCCGCCGCTCGACTGCGCTCGCCGAGACCCGACAAGACGTTGCCCAGGGTGATCAACCGGCAGCAGATGTCCGGGTTGCTCGACACGCTCATGGCGGATGCGGCGACCGGCGACCCCTCGGCGAAACGCGACCTCGCGGTCATCGAACTCCTCTACGCCACAGGAATCCGTGTATCCGAACTCACCGGACTCGACAGCGATGACGTCGACCTGGAGCGGCTCACACTGCGTGTGCTGGGGAAAGGATCCAAAGAGCGTGTCGTCCCGTTCGGCGTGCCCGCGCGGGCAGCCGTCATCGCGTACCTCCAGGAAGCCCGACCCGCAATCGCCACAACCGGATCCGGCCCGGCCCTGCTACTCGGCGATCGAGGTCGAAGGCTCGGAACCCGTGCTGTCTACCAGCTCGTCGCGCGCCTCCTCGCAGACGTACCCGGATCGGGACCGGCGGGTCCCCACGCCCTGCGCCACACCGCGGCTACCCACCTGCTCGACGGTGGTGCCGACCTTCGAGCGGTACAGGAGCTCCTGGGCCACGCAAGCCTCGGAACGACTCAGATCTACACGCACGTCTCGACCGAGCGACTGAAAGAGAGTTACCGGACCGCCCATCCGCGCGCCTGATCCCGTTCCGGCTGCCGGCACCCACCGCTGACGCCGTCACTCGAGCGGCAGAAGGACAGCCCGTGGCACTCGGTCGAAGAACAGCATCGGCGAGACGTAGGCGCCACGAACCCGCACCCCCACGTGCAGGCACGAAGGTCCGCAATGCCCACCCGCGGCCAGATGGCCGATCAGCTCGCCTCGCGCGACGCGATCACCGCCTGCTACGGCGGCCTCGAGCGGCTCGAAGCTGACCAGGACATCGCCGCCGACATCGATCGTGAGAACGGGCCGATCGACGACCACGCCGGCGAAGGTGACGACGCCGTCTGCGGGTGAGCGCACCTCCGATCCGGGATCAACTGTGAGGTCGATGCCCCGATGGCCCGCGGAATACGGCGTAGCCGGCGCGACGAACCCCCGGCCGACGACGATCGGCGGCGCGACGGGCCACGGCCAGCGCGGGCCCTCGTCGGGGATCGTGGCGGACGGGGATCCGAGGATGAAGGCGAGCACAGCGACGGACGCGACCCGAGCGATCACACGAGCCGACCATCCGGGCAGAGAACGTCGGTGCATGGAACCATCGTCGCGAACCGAGGTCGCCAGGAGGGCGTGTCCTGCCCGATCTGTGCGCATCCATCAGACCTGCCGAATTGTGAACGAGTCGTGCCCCGTACCTCCGCAAACCACTTACCTCCGCACAGGGGAGGGGTACCGTGTGCGGAAGCGGAGCGACTCAAGGGGGTACCGATGTCCGATCGACACGACAACACACCATCCTCGAAGATCGAGGAATGGGAGGGTGCGAAGCCGACCCCGGCAATGAGGCGCAAAGTGGTGGGTCTCTCCATCGCGGCAGCGGTCGGCGGCTTCCTCTTCGGATTCGACTCGTCCGTGATCAACGGTGCTGTGAACTCCGTCCAGGGACATTTCGCCCTCAACGCCTTCGTCACCGGCTTCATCGTCGCCATCGCGCTGCTCGGATGTGCCGTCGGCGCCTACATCGCCGGCCGCCTGGCCGACCGGTGGGGCCGCCTCAAGGTCATGCTCCTCGGCGCTGTGCTGTTCCTGGTCAGCTCGATCGGAGCCGGCCTGGCGTTCTCCGCGTGGGATCTCGGGCTCTGGCGAATCGTGGGCGGGCTCGGAATCGGCATCGCCTCCGTCGTGGCACCGGCCTACATCGCCGAGATCGCACCGCGGCAATCGCGTGGTGGGCTCGCCTCGCTCCAGCAGCTCGCCATCACGATCGGCATCTTCGTCGCTCTGCTCTCGGACGCTCTGCTCGCAGGAATCGCGGGTTCCGCTTCTGACCAGTTGTGGCTTGGCCTCGAAGCGTGGCGGTGGATGTTCCTGGTCGGCGTGATCCCATCGGTCGTCTACGGAATCATCGCGCTCACGCTGCCCGAATCGCCGCGATACCTCATCACCACCGGCAGGCGCGACGAAGCCAGGGAGATCTTCTCGACCCTCGTGCCTGAAAGCGATCTCGACCGTCAGATCGGCGACATCGAACGGTCCATCTCCGAGGACAAAGAAGGAAAGAAGGCCACTCTACGAGGCGCGTCCTTCGGTCTGAAGCCGATCGTGTGGATCGGCATCATCCTGTCCGTCTTCCAGCAGTTCGTTGGAATCAACGTGATCTTCTACTACTCGACGACGTTGTGGCAGGCTGTCGGCTTCACGGAGCGCAACTCGCTCCTGATCACTGTCATCACCTCGGTGACCAACGTCCTGGTGACCGTCGTGGCCATCCTGCTCGTCGACCGAGTCGGCCGACGGCCGATCCTGCTCACCGGATCGGTCGGGATGGCCCTGTCGCTTGCGACGATGGCTCTCGCCTTCAGCTTCTCCGACAAGGTGCACGGCACGGTCAGCCTTCCCAATCCGTGGGGGCCGATCGCGCTGGTCGCGGCGAACGTGTTCGTCGTCTGTTTCGGCGCATCCTGGGGTCCGCTGGTCTGGGTCCTGCTCGGCGAGATCTTCCCCACCAAGATCCGCGCCAAAGCGCTTGGCATGGCCGCGGCCGCCCAGTGGATCGCCAACTTCCTCGTCACCGTCACGTTCCCGCCGCTCGCCGACTTCTCGCTCGTCTTCACGTACGGGATGTACGCCGTCTTCGCCGCGCTCTCGTTCATCTTTGTGTTCTTCAAGATTCCGGAGACCAACGGGATGGCTCTCGAGCACGCGGAGACCCTGTTCGCGAACGCGAGGAAGTCGCGCGGTGTCTCGGTCACAAGTTCGGGAGACAGCATCGGATAGGTGCCTGCGGCCGGCTGACGCCGGGCGGAAAGGCCGCCCGCCGCCGGATGGTACTATTCATGGAGCACCCCGCTCGCCGGGGTGACTACGCGTGCACACTGCGCTGAATGCAGCGCCGCGTCGCATCCACACGGTCCGTCTCTGGAAACAGGGGTGGCGGATGCGCGCCGGGCACCAGGAGTGGCGGCCGTCCGGTCGTCGCTGAGAACCGATTGGCATCCGCGCTGACACGTGCGGCGTGCCGGAACAGGAGTACGGCAAATGGCCGTCGTAACCATGCGCCAGCTGCTCGACAGCGGCGTCCACTTCGGACACCAGACCCGCCGGTGGAACCCGAAGATGAAGCGCTTCATCCTCACCGAGCGTTCGGGCAGCTACATCATCGATCTCCAGCAGTCGCTGGCCTACATCGACAAGACCTACGAGTTCGTCCGCGAGACGGTCGCCCACGGCGGCACCATCCTCTTCGTCGGCACCAAGAAGCAGGCCCAGAACGCCATCGCCGAGCAGGCGACCCGCGTCGGCCAGCCCTACGTGAACCAGCGCTGGCTCGGTGGCCTGCTGACCAACTTCCAGACGGTCTCCAAGCGTCTTGCCCGTATGAAGGAGCTCGAGGAGCTCGACTTCGAAGGCACCACGAGCGGCTTCACGAAGAAGGAGCTCCTCATCAAGAAGCGTGAGCTCGACAAGCTGCACAAGTCGCTTGGCGGTATCCGCAACCTGACGAAGACCCCGAGCGCGCTGTGGGTGGTCGACACCAAGAAGGAGCACCTCGCGATCGACGAGGCAAAGAAGCTGGGCATCCCGGTCATCGGCATCCTCGACACGAACTGCGACCCCGACGAAGTCCAGTACCCGATTCCGGGTAACGACGACGCCATCCGCTCGGTCGGCCTCCTGACGCGCATCGTCGCCGACGCTGCCGCCGAGGGTCTGATCCAGCGTCACCAGAAGCCCGAAGAGGGCGCGGAGCCGGCTGAGCCGCTCGCCGAGTGGGAAGCGGAGCTCCTCGGAGCGTCCGGCCAGGAGCTCCAGTCGAGCCCCGAGACCGCGAAGTCGGTCGACGCCGACCTCAAGGAAGCCAAGGCCGAGCTCGGCTCGGCGGCCGTTGAAGCCGAGGTCCTGGAAGAGGCCGTCGAGGAGACCGAAGCCGCCGCTGACGAGACCGTCGCCGTTGACGACGCGACAGAGGCCGTCGTCGAGGCCGAGGCCGAGGCCGAGGCTCCGGCGACCGACGCAGAAGCCAAGTAACTCCGGCTTCACCTTTTCGTACATTTTCGACAGAAGGTTCTCAGAAGAACATGGCAAACATCAGCATCGCTGACATCAAGGCACTGCGCGAGCAGCTCGGAACGGGCATGGTCGACACCAAGAAGGCCCTCGAGGAAGCCGACGGCGACCTCGAGAAGGCGACCGAGATCCTCCGCCTCAAGGGTGCGAAGGGCAACGCGAAGCGTGCCGACCGCTCCACGAGTGAGGGCCTCGTCGCCGCCAAGGAGAACGGCTCGACCGCAACGCTCATCGAGCTCGCCTGCGAGACGGACTTCGTCGCCAAAGGCGAGAAGTTCATCGCGCTGGCCGACAAGGTGCTCGACGCGGTCGCCGCAGCCGGCGCCACCACGGTCGACGAGGGCCTCGCGGCTCCTGCCGGCAACAGCACGGTCGCTGACCTGATCAGCGACGAGGCGGCCATCCTGGGCGAGAAGATCGAGCTGCGTCGCGTCGCGGTCGTCTCCGGCGAGCACTTCGCGATCTACCTGCACAAGACCTCCAAAGACCTGCCTCCGCAGGTCGGCGTAGTGGTCGGATACTCGGGTGACGACGCGGAGACCGCTCGCAGCATCGCGCAGCACATCTCATTCGCCAACCCGGAGTACCTCAGCCGCGAGGACGTCCCCGCCGCAGCGGTCGAGAACGAGCGTCGCATCGTCGAGGAGATCTCGCGCAACGAGGGCAAGCCCGAGGCCGCACTGCCGAAGATCATCGAGGGTCGCCTCGGTGCCTACTTCAAGCAGGTCGCTCTTCTCGAGCAGGACTACGCGAAGGACAACAAGCTGACCATCAGCTCTGTGCTCAAGGACGCGGGCCTCACCGTTTCGGGCTTCGCCCGCTTCAAGGTCGGCGCCTGACCCACACGTGAAGGAGTCCGGATCGAATCTCGATCCGGACTCCTTTTCTCTGCCCACAGCAGCTAGCTTTAGAAAAACCGGATCGGAAGGACTCGAATACGCATGTCGGAATCGCACAAGAGGCGTCGGGTCCTTCTCAAGCTCTCCGGTGAGGCGTTCGGCGGGGGACAGCTCGGCGTCAACCCCGACATCGTCAGCGCCATCTCGCGTGAGATCGCACAGGCCGCTTCCGATGTAGAGGTAGCGATCGTCGTCGGCGGAGGAAACTTCTTCCGCGGTGCGGAACTCTCCCAGCGGGGGATGGACCGTGGTCGCGCCGACTACATGGGCATGCTCGGCACCGTGATGAACTCTCTCGCGCTCCAGGACTTCCTCGAGCAGGCCGGTGCCGAGACCAGGGTCCAGTCGGCGATCTCGATGACCCAGGTGGCCGAGCCGTACATCCCGCGCCGTGCGGAGCGGCACCTCGAGAAGGGCCGTGTCGTCATCTTCGGCGCCGGTGCCGGGTTGCCGTACTTCTCGACCGACACCGTGGCAGCGCAGCGTGCGCTCGAGATCGAGGCGGACATCGTGCTCGTCGCAAAGAACGGTGTCGACGGAATGTACAACGACGACCCGAAGAAGAACCCCAACGCCCGCATGATCGAACAGATCTCGCACCAGGAGGCGCTTCAGCAGAACCTCCGCGCGGTTGACTCGACGGCGCTCAGTCTCTGCATGGACAACGGGATGCCGATGCGCATCTTCGGAATCGAGCCTGCGGGCAATGTGACCGCCGCCATCCTCGGCGCGGAAATCGGCACGCTGCTGAGCGCCGGCGTGCGCTGAGCGCAACGGTAAGCTTGACTGACGCCCACCGATTGAAGGAGTGACCGTGATCGCGGATGTGATTTCCGACGCCCGCCAGCGCATGAGCAAGACCGTCGAGGCGGCGAAGGACGACTTCGGCACGGTCCGCACCGGGCGGGCGAACCCCCAGCTGTTCCAGAAGATCATGGTCGAGTACTACGGCTCTCCGACCCCGCTCGCGCAGCTGGCTTCGCTGCAGAACCCGGAGGCGCGCGTCCTGCTGGTCACGCCCTACGACAAGTCGGCGCTCAAAGAGATCGAGAAGGCCATCGTGAACACGCCGAACCTCGGCGCGAACGTCGGCAATGACGGCGAGATCGTCCGCGTGACCCTCCCGGAGCTCACCGAGGAACGCCGTCGCGAGTTCGTCAAGATCGTTCGCGGCAAGGGCGAGGATGCGAAGGTCGCGATCCGCAACATCCGGCGCAAGGCGAAGGACGACCTCGACGCGCTGAAGAGCGAGGTCGGCGACGACGACGTGGCCCGCGGCGAGAAAGAGCTCGAGCAGCTCACGAAGACCCACGTCGACGCGGTCGACGAGGCTCTGAAGCGCAAGGAAGCCGAACTCCTCGAGGTTTAGGGCGCCACGCAATGACCGAAGCTCCTCCGGGTGAACCGGGTCCGCCGGTACCGCCGCAGCGTGGCAGAGCGTCGCGCGCGGAGTTCCGGGCGCAGGTGAAGGCAACACGTGCCGACATCGAACGCCAGATGCAGGCGCGCAAGGCGCAGCTGGATGCGACGAATGAGCGCATCGAGGCGCGCACCGGCCGCAACCTGATCCTGGCGATCCTCATCGGGCTCGCGTTCGGGTTGCTGATGCTGTTCAGCCTGATCGTGATCAAGGAACTCTTCATGGTGGTCGCAGCTGCGACTGTCGTGTTCTCGGCGTTCGAGCTCACTCAGGCGCTGCGCGCGGCCGGCTGGGACGTGCCGCGCATCCCGACGATGATCGCGTCCGTAGTGATCATTCCCGCGGCCTACTACGGCCACTCCGGCGGCCAGCTCATCGCACTCGCCTCCGGCATCGTCTTCGTCTGGGTGTGGCGTCTCGTCGAGGCGGCGGTGAAACGGCCCGGCGTGTCCCGGACGCAGCTGATGCGCGACCTCGGCGCAGGCGCGCTCATCCAGCTGTACGTGGTCTTCCTGGGGAGTTTCGCTGTGCTCCTGCTGGCCGAGGACGGCGGCCAGTGGTGGACGCTCGCCTTCCTCATCCTGGTGATCGCGATCGACACGGGGGCGTACGCTACGGGTCTCTCGTTCGGACGGCATCCGATGGCTCCGACCATCAGCCCGAAGAAGACCTGGGAGGGTTTCGCGGGCGCCGCCGTCGCGAGTGTCGTGGCGGGCATCCTGCTGTCGATCTTCATGATCGGCGAACCGTGGTGGTTCGGAATCATCTTCGGACTGGTCCTGCTGTGCACCGCCACGTTGGGCGACCTTGCAGAATCCCTGATCAAACGCGATATCGGTATCAAGGATATGAGTTCGTGGCTCCCCGGGCACGGCGGCTTCCTCGACCGGCTCGATTCGATTCTGCCGTCCGCGGCCGCCACCTACGCGCTCTTCCTGATCTTCCGATAAAGCATTTGGCACAATAGGGGAGTGAGTACCTTCCCCCGCACCCGCAAATCGAAGCTGGGCTACGACACCGACCAGGTCGAGGAGTTCCTCCAGCAGGCGAGGCGCGCCTACGACTCCGACCATGACGGCGTCGCGCTGCTGACCGCAGAAGACATCCGCCACACGGCCTTCACGATGCAGAAGGGCGGCTATTCGACCTCGCACGTCGATTCGGCGCTCGAGCGCCTCGAGGATGCGTTCGCGTCGCGTGAGCGCGAGGCTGCCAGGGGCGTGCTCGGAGACAGCGCCTGGTATGACGAGGCGCGCACGACGGCACAGGTCATCCTGAACCGGCTCGACCGCCCGGAGGGGCATCGATTCGCCCGCACGAGCATTCTCACTTTCGGCTACCACCGCGCCGATGTCGACCGATTCGCGGGCCGCCTGGTGCGTTATTTTCAGGACGCGCGACCGATGAGCGTCGACGAAGTCCGCACTGTGACCTTCCGGCCGCAGCGCGGCGGATACAAGGAGATCCAGGTCGATCTGCTGCTCGACAGCGTGACCGATGTCATGCTGGCCGTTCGCTGAGTGTGACCGCGTCGTCTTGGTATCCACGCGGATGTCCGTTATGGTTTTGTGATCGTGAGTAGACGAGAAGCCGAACTAGTGCCGCTCACGCCGTCCAACCCGGTCGGTGTTGCTGTCAGGCGACCGCACGTCCGTTCGCGGGCGAGCCTCTGGGTGTTCGCATTCAGTGCGGCGGTCGGCTTCCTGCTGGTGAACGTGGTCGACCCGTACTCGGGCGCGACCGCAGCCACGTTCAGTCCGACGACCTCTCGTTTCGGCACCCAGCCCATCCAGAAGATGACTGTGGAAGGCTCATACACGACCACGGTCACGCGCGAAGCGGTCTCGGTGAAAGCGAAGCCCAAGCCGCCGCCCCCGGCTCCCACCAAGTCCACGTCGTCCAGCAGCAGCAGCGGCGGAGGCGGCGGAGCACCCGCTGCGGGCACGCCCGACCCCGGCACAGCGCAGGCGATCGGTTACAAGATGGTCCACGACCGTGGCTGGGGAGACGACCAGTACAACTGCCTCGTCGCACTCTGGAACCGCGAGTCGCACTGGAACGTGTACTCCTACAACGCGAACAGCGGCGCGTACGGCATCCCGCAGGCGCTCCCGGGCAGCAAGATGTCTTCTGCGGGTCCTGACTGGCAGACGAACCCCGCCACCCAGATCACGTGGGGCCTCGGCTACATCACCGGCCGCTACGGCACGCCGTGCGGCGCCTGGGACCACTCGCAGAGCACCGGCTGGTATTGATCCGGTCGTCGATCGCTTCCCAGGCGGGTCGGCTTGTAGCGTAGGTCCATGGAGATCGCGCTGATCGCTGTCGTCGGGGTCGTCACGGTCGTCGCCGTGGCCGCCTTCGCGAAACAGCTCGGCATTGCCGCGCCGCTCGTGCTCATCGTCGTCGGCGTGGCGACGTCGTTCCTGCCCGGACTGCCGTCGCCTTTCTTCGTGCCTTCGTGGGTCATCCTGACGCTTGTCCTCCCGCCGCTGTTGTACTCGTCCGCCGTTCAGGTGCAGCTGACGGATTTCCGGCGAAATCTCGGCACGATCTCGGCGCTGTCCGTCTTCCTGGTGATCGCGACCGCCTTCGTCGTCGGCTTCGCGCTGCACGCCGTCCTGCCGGGGCTCGATCTGGGCTCCGCCATCGCTCTGGGTGCGATCGTCAGCCCGACCGATGCGGTGGCCGCGACCTCCATCGCCAAACGCCTCGGACTTCCGACCCGACTCGTCACCGTGCTCGAGGGCGAGAGCCTGGTGAACGACGCCTCCGCGCTCGTACTGCTGAAGGCCGCACTCGGGGCCACCGCGGCTTCTCTCAGCGCCTGGGCGATCGCTGGTGACTTCCTCTATTCGGTGGTCATCGCGGCCGGCGTCGGACTCGTTGTCGGTGTCGTCAATGTGTGGGTCCGGTCGAGGCTGAAGGATTCGGTGCTGGAGACCGCGATCTCGTTCGTCGTTCCTTTCGTCGCCTTCATCCCCGCAGAGTCGCTGGGCGCATCCGGTGTGCTCGCCGTCGTGGTCGCGGGCATCTACACCGGTCACCGGGCAGCGCATTCGTTCACCGCCCAGGCGCGACTCAGCGAGCAGATCAACTGGCGCACGATCCAGTTCCTCCTCGAGAACGGCGTATTCCTGCTGATGGGACTTCAGCTGAACACGATCATCGCGCAGGCGCAGGGCAGCATTCTGGGCGTCGGCGGTTCGTTCGCGATCGGGCTGGCTCTGTGTGTACTGCTGCTCATCATCCGTGCCCTGTTCGTCATTCCGATCATCTGGCGGCTTCGTGCGAGCCAGAAGCGCGCTCCTGAGGTTGGTGAGCGCCTCTCGGACGGCCTGGAGCGGGTGCGTACGGAACGCGAGAAGCGCCCACCGCAGGATGAGCGCACGGAACGGCGCTGGAACCGTTTCACCCGCTACCTCGAGCGTCGTGAGGCGGATGTGACAGACCTGCAGGAGCGGCCGATCGGATGGCGCGGCGGTTTCGTGCTCGTCTGGGCCGGGATGCGCGGTGTGGTGACTCTCGCGGCCGCCCAGTCGCTGCCGCAGACGGCGTACCGCTCACCGCTCATCCTGATCGCTTTCACGGTCGCGGTCGTCACGCTCCTCGTCCAGGGTGGAACCCTTCCGTGGGTGATCCGCCGACTCGACGTCACCGGTTCGGATGCCGCGGCGGACCGACGCGAACTGGCCGGACTCCTCGAGGAGATGGGCAAGGCGGGCCTCGCCGCCATCGAGCACCCCGACGATGTCGCAGAAGCCGGCCGCACCTTCGACCCGGAGGTCGTCGAGCGGGTGCGGGAGGACACGATGTTGCGCGTCGAGGCGCAGTGGGAGCGCGCAGAGCGGGAGGCGTCGGACGGCGTCGGCTTCGGGCCGCACCAGCAGTACCAGGCACTCCGGGAGCAGGTCCTCGAGGCGGAGCGCAGTGCCCTGCTGGATGCGCGGAGCCGCGGCAGCTACTCGTCACGCGTTCTGACCCACGCCCAGCTCATGCTCGACTTCGAGGAGTCGCGCACATCCCAGCGTGACGATCAGGTCTGAGACCGCGCCCGTCCTAGACTGAAACCATGCCGCGCAGTAACCGTCCCCGAGGCCGCAAGCCCAGTCAGGACGAAGACGAGGCTCTCGACCTGTCGCGCGTGACCCAGGGCTGGCGCCGTACCGAAGTGCGCCGCGGTTTCGCCTGGAACGTCCAGCCTGTTTCGCCCGTGCAGGCTGTCAAGGTCTACGTCTGCCCGGGTTGCGGCCTCGAGATCGAGCCCGGCATCGCCCACCTCGTGACGTGGCGGGCGGATGGGCTCATGGGCGACGCCGCCGACATCGCTGCGCGGCGACACTGGCACACGCACTGCTGGAGGATCAGTTGACGATCGAGATCAGAGGGGGAGTCGAGCTTCCTGCCCGTCGCGAGGACATCGAACTCCACACGAAGGACGGGCTCACCCTCGTGGGCGAACTCGCCTCGCCGCTCGATCGAGAACCGGTCGCCACCCTGGTGACACTGCATCCGCTTCCGACGGGCGGCGGCTTCATGGATTCGCACATCCTCCGGAAGGCGGCAGGGCGGCTGCCCGCACTCGCGGACATCGCGGTCCTTCGTTTCAACACGCGCGGCACACGATCGCCGCGCGGCACCAGCGGCGGTCAGTTCGACGGCGGAGTCGACGAACGATTGGACGTCGAGGCCGCGATGGCCTTCGTCGCTGAACGTCGGCTTCCGCATCCGTGGCTGGTCGGGTGGTCGTTCGGCACGGAGCTGGCGCTCATGTACGGTCGCGAGCTGGCCGTGGACGGAGTCATTCTGCTCTCCCCACCGCTACACCGTGCAACCCCGGCACAGCTGGCCGCGTGGGCGGGCGACAACCGGCCCATGGTCGCACTGATCCCCGAACACGACGATTACCTGAGGCCGGCCGCTGCAGCGGAACGCTTCGCGCCCGTTCCCCAGATCGAACTCGTGAATGTCGAAGGCGGCAAGCATCTGTGGGTCGGTGAGAACCAGACGCGGCGAGTGCTGACGGAGATCGTGCGGCGGGTCAATCCGGGCGCGCTCCCGCTTCCGACCGAATGGTCGGGATCGGGCGAGGCGGAGCCGACGCCCGACGCCTGAGCTGCGAGCCGGTCAGAGCTCGTTCTGGCGCGGGATCACGACCTGCTTGATTATCAGCAGGATGGATGCGGCGAAGGGGATCGCGATCAGCGCGCCGAGGATGCCGAGGAGCGACCCGCCCGCCAGCGCAGCGATGACGACGACCGCGCCGGGCACGGAAACGGCGCGGTTCATGATGCGCGGGCTGAGGAAGTATGCCTCGACCTGCATGTAGATGAGGTAGTAGATCGCCGCCGCCAGTGCAGTCGGCCAGCCTGAGAGCAGGCAGATGGCGACGATGATGACGGATCCGGTGATGGTTCCGACCAAGGGGATCAACGAGAAGAAGAAGGCGATGAACGCGAGGAGGATCGGGAACTTCGCGCCGATGATCGTGAGGAAGATGGCGCTGAGGGCACCGTTCACGAGCGCGAGCGACACCTGGCCCATGACGTATTTGCCGACTGAATCGGTGATCTGGTCGGCGAGGTCGGCGAAACGGGCGCGCTTGGACGCCGGAACCAGCAGGTAGCTTGCCCGCTTGATGTTGGGCAGGGATGCGGTGAAGTAGATCGTGAGGATGATCACGACGATCACGCCGAAGAACCCGCTCACGATGCCGAGACCCGTCTGGACGATCCCGTTGGTGATGTTTCCGACGTTGCTCTGCAGCCAGTGGACGACGTTGTTGATGTTCTCCTGGTTGACGATCGTCGGGAACTGGTGCTGCAGGTTCTCGAACCACTTCTGGGCGTCGCCCTTCTGCACCCAGGTCACGATGCCCTGGACGAGCTGCGTGGCCTGCCCGACGGCGATCGGGACGATGGCCCAGATCAGCCCGGCGAATGCTCCGATGATGATGACCAGCACGGTCACCAGCGCGGCCCACCGGGGGAACTTACGGCGTTCGAGGAACGCGATCAGCGGCTCGATGCCGAGTGCGATGAAGAGCGCGGCTCCGATGTAGGTGAGGATCGTCGACAGTGTGACGATCGACATCAGGATCAGGAGGCCGAGGCCAACGCCCAGAGTTCCGATGAGGCCGAATCTGAACGCGTTCTGGATCTTCATCCGGACCTCCCCGTGGTCTAACCGTTGTTGTCCGCCGTCACCTTCTCAGCCTGCTGGAGTACACCGCGCAGGTTCTCGAAGTAGCCGGCGACGGCTTCTCGCTCGATCCTAATCTGAGCGAGCCGGTCCTCCGCGTCAGCCACGAGGCTTTCCGTGCGCTTCTCTGCATCGTCGATGAGGTCTGCTGCGCGCTTCTCGGCGGCACCGACGATCTTCCGGGCGGTCGCCTCGGCCTCCTTGCGAGCCGCCTTGACCTCGGCGCGGGCCTCGGCCTCGATCGCGTCGGCCTCCTCGCGCTTCTCAGTCGTCCGCTTGATCGCTTCGGCGAGCTGCTGGTTCGCCTCGTCCAGGTATTTCTGGGTCTGGGCGACGGCCTCCTGGTGACGGGCGAGATGCTCCTTCTCGGCTTCGTCCCGCCTCGCCTTCAACTCCACATCCAGGTCGATGCGCGCCTGCTCGAGTTCGCGGGCTCCTGCCTGGGCGGCATCAAGGGCATCGGCGCGGACTGTAGCCAGCTCCGATCCGAGGGCGGCTTTCGCCTCCGCGCTCTCCGCCGCGAAGGCTGAGCGGGTCGAGGTGATCTCGTCTGCGAGGTCGGCGCGCGCCTGTTCGAGCTCCCGCGCCAGCTCGGCGCGCGCTTCCGACGACTGCTTCTCGAGGTCCACGCGCGCCTGCTCCGTCTCCTCAGCGAGGGCGACGCGGGTGTCCTCGGCTTCGCGAGCGAGCGCGACGCGCGTCTGCTCGCGTTCGTTCGCCAGCTCGAGCCGGACTGTCTCGCTCTCCTCGGCGAGGGTGGCCCTCGTCGTCTCGACCTCGTCGGCGAGGGCGGCCTTGGTCGTCTCGACCTCTTCTGTGAGCGCGCTCGTCTTCTTCTCGACTTCGGCCGCAAGCCGACTCTTCGTTCGCTTGACCTCGGTCGCGAGCTTGCTCTTCGTCTGCTCGACCTCGGCTCCGAGGGCGCTCTTCGTCGCGGTCACTTCGGCGGCGAGGTTCGCCTGCGTCTGCTCGACCTCGGTGGCGAGGGCGGTCTTCGTCTGGAGCACCTCGTCGGCCAGTTCGGCCCGTGCGCTGTCGACGTCGGCCGTGAGCGCGTTGCGGGTCTCCTCGACCTCGGCCGCGAGCGCGTTCTTCGTCGTGCGCACCTCGGTCTCGAGTTCCGTCTTCGTCTTCTCCACTTCGGTGGCGAGATCGGCTCTCGTCTTGTCGATGTCGGCAGCGAGAGCCGCCCGAGCGCTCGTGACGTCGTTCTCGAGTGCGGCCCGGGTGGTGCTGACTTCGTTCTCGAGCGCAGCCCTGGTCGTGTTGACTTCGTTCTCGAGTGCCGCCTTGGTGTTCGTGACTTCGTTCTCGAGTGCCGCCTTGGTGTTCTTGACCTCGTTCTCGAGTGCGGTCTTGGTCGCGGTGACCTCGGCGTAAAGCTCGGTCTTGGTCGCGGTGACCTCGGCGTCGAGCTGTGCCTTCGTCGCCGTGACCTCGGCATCCAGCTCGGCCTTCGTCGTGTTGACCTCGTTGGCGAGCTCCGCCCGGGCCGTCGTGACTTCGTTCTCGAGCTCGGACCGGGTGCTGGACACCTCATTGTCGAGGTCGGCCTTGGTCTTCTCGACCTGTGCGGCGAGGGAGGTGGTCGTCTCCTCGACCTCCGTGGCGAGTGCGCTCCTGGTGCTGTCCACGTCGGCGGCGAGGGTGTTCTTCGTCTGCTCGACCTCGAGGACCAGTTTCCGCTTGGTCTCCTCGACCTCGGTGGTGAGGGCGCTCTTGGTCTGTTCCACCTCGGCGGCGAGGGCACTTTTCGTCGTGGTGACCTCTGCGGCCAGGTTCGCCTGGGTCTGCTCGACCTCGGTGGCGAGCGATGTCTTGGTCTGCAGGACCTCGTCGGCCAGGCTGCTGCGTGTCTGCACGACGTCGTCGTTCAGCGCGCTCCGGGCCTGCTCCACCTCGGCCGTGAGCGCCATGCGCGTCTGCTCGACCTCGACGGCGAGCTCCCGCTTCGTCAGTTCGACCTCGGTCTCGAGTGCGAGCTTCGTCGTATCCACCTGGTTGGTCAGGTCGGCGCGCGTCTGTGCGGTCTCACTGGCGAGGGTGGCCCGCGCCCGCTCGGTCTCGGCCGCCAGGTCTGCACGTGCCTGCCGGGTCTCGTTCGCGAGCGCCGTGCGCGCCTCGAGCGTCTCCGCGTCGAGGGTCACCCGTGTCTGCTCGATGTCTCGGGCGAGGGCCAGACGGGCCTGTTCGGATTCCTTCTCGAATGCGGCTCGCGCCGCGTAGAGGTCTGCCGTCGCCTCCGCGCGGCGCTGGTTCAGTTCGCGCTCGATGTTGTCGGCTTCTGCACGGGCTGCCGCGGCGTCCCTGGTCGCGACGACTTTGAGTTCGGCCGCCTCGCGCTCGGCTTCCGCACGCACGGCCGCGGACTCCCGCTTGCTCGTCGCACGCAGCTCCGCGGCCTCCGTGGCGACGGCGCCGCGGATTGCGGCTGCCTCGCGGACCGCATCCTGCGTGAGGGTCTCTTTGTCTTCCTTGGCCTTGGCGACGAGTTCGGCAGCCTCGATCTGCGCATCCTCGAGGGCGGTCGTCGCGCGCGCCCGAGCATCCGCGAGCACCCGCTCGGCCTGCTGCGCCGCCGCCTGCTTGATCTTGTCGACTTCTGCGGCCACGCCGCTGCGCAGCTTCTCGGCGTCGATGTCTGCCTGGGCGATCAGGCGTGTGGACTGCTCTTCGGCGACACGAAGCGTGTTCTCGAGCTTGGTGCCCAGCCCCGAGAAGGTCGGGCTTCCGACCTCTTCGATCTCGGCATTGAGCTCCTCCACACGGATCTGGAGCCGCTTGATCTCCTTGGCCGAGTCGGAACTCTGCGTGTTCGACTTGATGAGCTCGCGACGGAGGCCCTGGATGGCCTTGTCTACCTCGTCCTTGTCGTAGCCGCGGAATACCTGCGTGAAGTTCTCGTCGTCGGTCGCCACTGTCTCTCCTGGTCAATTGAATGCAGGCATTCGGGGGTGGGGCGCTGCAACCGATCCGATCTTAGCCACCCGACCTGCGTGCCGCACTTGAAGGGCTTGCAGGCAACGGTTAGCGCGCTCTCAGGGTGGTCCGGTATCGTTACTTGACTTTGTTTGTTGCCGTTCAGTGGCGGTGCGTCCGCTGCAGATGGTGTGGTCCAGAACCCGATGAGGGCGACAACCGTCGTCCGGCCGCACCACGGGATCGCTCAGCGAGGACGGGCAGCACAGGAGGAGCTTTTTTGCGTTTCGTACTCGCCATCGTCGCCTTCGTGGTGGCTGCCGTGATGATTCTCGCGGGCATCGCCCAGCGCACGGTGTTCGCACCACCTGCCCAGGTGTCGGCGGCCACGACGGTCAGCGGCGAGCCGCGGTTCATCGTCATCGACGGCGCTGTGCTCAATTCGCACCCCGGCCAGCAGACGCTCTACGTCGACGGCGCCAAGAACGAACTGGTCGCCTACGGCCGTACCGCCGATGTCACCACGTGGCTGGGCGACCAGTCGTACGCGACGCTGAAGTACGACGCCACCACCGCCAGCCTGACCAGCAAGAACGTGACGCCGTCGCCGGCCGTCGACACCTCGGGCACGGCACCGTCGACGACAGCGCCGACGACCTCGAGCACTCCATCTGCAGACGCCAAAGGCCCGAACCCCGCCGGTTCCGACCTGTGGCTCGAGGAGTTCGACGGTACCGATGCGAACGTGACCCGGATGAACGTGCCCAACAACATCAGCGTGATCATCGCGAGCGACGGCACGGCCCCCGCGCCGAATCAGATCCGCATCGTCTGGCCGCTCGACGCGAGTACGCCGTGGGCCGGCCCCTTGATCGTCGGCGGGGGTGCGCTGCTCATCGTCGGCCTCGGGCTGTACCTCTGGGGTCTCTACGCACTGCGCAGGTCGCGTGGGCCGAGGCGCAAGGGCGGACCCAAGATGCCGAAGCTGCCGAAGGCACCGAAGTACAAGCCCTCCAAGTCCATCGAGGCGACCCCCAAGGGACGCCGATCGGCCCGGCGGGCCATGATCGCCGTCCCGGTCGTGCTTGTCGGGGCGCTCGGCCTCTCGGGCTGCTCAGGCGACTACTGGCCACATTTCGGCGGGACGACTCCCATGGCGACGTCGACTCCGATCACCACTGAGCTGCCGAAGTCGAAGGACGTGCAGCCTCCGGCCGTGACCGTTCCCCAGCTCGAGCGGATCATGACGAAGATCTCCGCTTCCGCGACGACGGCGGATGCGAAACTCGACTCCAAGGGCATCGCTACCCGCTTCACCGGTCCCGCCCTTCAGCTGCGCCAGGCGAACTACGCCATCCGGGCGAAGAAGTCCAACGAACCGGCCCTTCCGGCGATCGCAGCAGGTCCGCTGGCGCTGACCCTCCCGCAGGCGACCTCCATGTGGCCACGCGTCGTCTCCACCGTGGTCCAGGGATCGAGCAAGACGCAGGCGCCGCAGGCGATCACTTTGGTGCAGGAGACCCCGCGGTCGAACTACCTCGTGACATACGCTGTCTCGCTCGAACCCAAGGCGAAGGTCCCCGACCTGGCGCCCGCTGCCATCGGCGCGGCAGTCGTGCCCCCGGACTCGAAGCTGCTCCTGCTCCCGCCCCAGCAGGTCGCGGCCGCATACGGCGACATCCTCATGAAGGGTCCGAAGAGCACCTACTTCAACCTGTTCGAGGCCCAGGGCGACACGCTTCGGCCGGCGGTCGGGCTCGAATACAAGACCAAGAAGAAGGCGGCGATCCCCAAGACCGCCTCCCTGACCTTCACGAACAAGGTCGGTGCGAGTGATCCGATCGCGATGGCGACGAACGATTCGGGCGCGATCGTCTGGACGAGCCTCGAGGAATTCGAGACCACGAAGGTAGTTGAGGCGGGTGCCGAGATAACATTGCCGGCGAACAGTCAGACGGCTGCCCTTCTCGGAACGAATTCGAGCAAGACAGGGATCCAAGCGAATTACGGGTACCAGCTGGCGTTCTACGTTCCGCCGGCCGGATCCGACCAGAAGATCACGTTGCTCGGGTTCGCCCAGGGCCTCGTCTCAGCCAAGGAGGTTCAATGAGCCAGCTCGATCCCGCCAACCTGCGCGGAGCCGTCGACCTCTCGTCCCTGGTCAATCGGGCTGCCCTGCCCGGGCCGGCGGCGCCCGGCGCAGCAGAGGCCGAGCCGGCACAGTCCCTCGCGCTGCCCAGCCTCTTCTTCCAGGGCACCGACGCCAACTTCAACGACTTCCTCGACCTGTCGATGACCGTCCCGGTCATCGTCGACCTGGCTGCATCGTGGGCCGAGCCGTCGCAACAGCTCTCCACGACGCTCGAGCGAGTCATCCTGGACTATGACGGCACCTTCGTGCTGGTCACCGTCGATGTGGATGCGAACCCGCAGCTCGCGCAGGCCTTCCAGGCCCAGTCGGTGCCCGCGGCAGCCGCGGTGATCGCCGGCCGCCCGGTCCAGCTGTTCGCGGGCGCGCTGCCCGAGGCCCAGATCCGCGATGTGTTCGAGCAGCTGCTGCAGCTCGCCGCGCAGAACGGCGTGACCGGCCGTGTGACCGTGGAGGGCGACGGAGCCGCGCCGGCCGAAGCGGAGGAAGGGGCGGAGCCGCAGCCGGAGCCGCTGCCGCCGCACCACGCCGAAGCCTACGAAGCGATCGAGCGCGGCGACTTCGACGAAGCGATCGCCGAGTACAAGCTCGCGATCGCCCAGGACCCTCGGGACACCATGGCGGTCGCAGGTCTCGCCCAGGTGAGTCTTCTCGCCCGGCTCAAAGGCCGGACCACCGACGAGATCCGCTCGGCGGCCGCCCAGGACCCGAACGACGTCGAGGCGCAGGAGCTCGTCGCCGACCTCGACATCTCCGGCGGACACGTCGACGATGCGTTCGACCGGCTCCTCACTCTGTTCCCGAAACTCGGCGCCGCCGAACGTGATTCCGTCCGCGCCCGCTTGATCGACTATTTCGAGATCGTCGGTGTGGACGACCCGCGTGTGATGAAGGCCCGGGCTAGGCTGGCGTCGCTTCTGTACTGACACCCACGCCAGACCAGACCCCGGGAGGCTTCGCATGGCGCGCGTCCTCGTCGTGGGTGGGACCGGGCTGGCGGGCCGCGCGATCGCCGGCGAAGCGGTCGGGCGGGGTCATGATGTGGTCGTGGCGAGCCGGCGGGTTCCGGATGACGACAGCCCGGCCTACGTCCCCGGCACCGTCTATGCGACGGCAGACCTGGTGACCGGCGACGGTCTCGAAGAAGCGGTCGACGGTGTCGACGTGCTCATCGACTCCTCGAACGGCACCGGCCGCGAGGCGAGCCACACGTTCATGGCCGGGTCTCAGAACCTCCTGCACACCGCCGCACGGTTCGGCGTCGGTCACGCGGTTCTGCTCTCCATCGTCAACGTCGATCGGTCCGGGTACGGGTACTACCGCGCCAAAGCGGCTCAGGAGCGCGCCTACCACGACTCGCCGATCGAGTCGCGGATCGTGCGCACGACGCAGTTCCACGACTTCCTCGCCTCCATGTTCGCCTCAGGCGCCCGTATGGGCGTCATCCCGGCGTTCACGAAGGTCCGCTTCCAGACGATCGCGGTAGCCGATGTCGCGCGGATCCTTCTGGATGCTGCCGAAGGCTCGGGACCGTCCAACGCGACGCGTACCGTCGGTGGGCCGCGCATCCAGACCAGCCGTGCCCTCGCCGAGGCCTGGAAGGCCGCGACGGGGTCACGCGCCGTCATCGCAGGTGTGCGGCAGGCCGGAGCGCTGGGCGCTTCGTGGCGCGCCGGCGAGAACCTCGCTCCCGATCAGGCGATCAACGGTCTCGACTTCGAGGGCTGGCTCAACTCGACGGTCTGAGCCAGAGTCCGGCGAGCGGGGGCAGCGTGACGAGCGCCGACGCGGGCCGACCGCCCCACGGTTCGTCGACGGCCTCGACCGCGCCGAGGTTGCCGACGCCGGAGCCTCCGAACACGACAGCATCGGTGTTGAGCAGCTCTTCCCACCGCCCGGCGAAGGGCAGCCCGACGCGATAGTCGCTGTGCGGATTCCCGGAGAAGTTCATCAGCACGGCGATCGGGTTGCCGTCGTCGTCCCAGCGCAGGAACGAGACGACGTTCCCGGCCGCGTCGCCGCCGTCGATCCATTCGAAGCCCGCCGGGTCGTTGTCGAGCGCCCAGAGAGCGGCATTGTCGCGGTAGACGCGGTTGAGCTGGCCGATGAGGTCGAACAGCCCACGATGCGTCGGCTGGTCGAGGATCCACCAGTCGAGGCCGCGTTCCTCGCTCCATTCCGACGGCTGGCCGAACTCCTGACCCATGAACAGCAGCTGTTTGCCGGGATGGGCCCACATGAACGACAGGTAGGCGCGCACGTTGGCGAGCTGTTGCCAGTGGTCGCCCGGCATCTTGCTGAGCAGCGAGCCTTTGCCGTGCACGACCTCGTCGTGGCTGATCGGGAGGAGGAAATTCTCGCTGAACGCGTAGACGAACGAGAAGGTGATCTCGTTGTGGTGGTACGACCGGTACATCGGATCTTCATGGATGTACTGCAGCGAGTCGTGCATCCACCCCATGTTCCACTTGAAGCCGAAACCGAGGCCGCCGCTGGAGGTGGGCTGCGTGACACCACCCCAGCTGGTCGACTCCTCGGCGATCATCACTGTGCCGGGGTTGCGCTTGTACGCTGTCGCCGTCACCTCCTGCAGGAAGCCGATCGCTTCGAGGTTCTCGCGGCCGCCGTACTTGTTCGGCTCCCACTCGCCTTCCTCGCGGGAGTAGTCGAGGTACAGCATGGAGGCGACGGCGTCGACGCGCAGCCCGTCGATGTGGAACTCCTCGAGCCAGTACAGGGCGTTCGCCACGAGGAAGTTGCGCACCTGGGAGTTCCCGAAGTCGAAGATCAGGGTGCCCCAGTCCTTCTGTTCGCCCCGGCGTGGATCGGAGTGCTCGTAGAGGGGCTGCCCGTCGAATCGGGCGAGCGCCCAGTCGTCCTTCGGGAAGTGCCCCGGAACCCAGTCGATGAGCACGCCGATGCCGGCCTGGTGGAGACGGTCGATGAGGTAGCGCAGATCGTCTGGATGCCCGAACCGGCTGGTCGGTGCGTAATAGCCCGTGACCTGGTAGCCCCAGGATCCGCCGAACGGATGCTCCGCCAGAGGCAGGAACTCGATGTGCGTGTACCCGAGCTCGCCGACGTACTCGATGAGCTGGTCGGCCAGTTCGCGGTATCCGAGCCCCGGGCGCCAGCTTCCGACGTGGAGCTCGTAGACGCTCATCGGGCCGTTGTGCGGGTTGTGCGAGGAACGCGCCGTGAGCCAGTCGCCGTCGCGCCAGTCGTAGTGGGTCTCGCCGACGACGGATGCCGTGGCCGGAGGACACTCCGTGTAGCGGGCCATCGGGTCTGCTTTGCGGACCCAGTTGCCGTCCTGGCCGAGGAGGTCGTATTTGTAGATGGTCCCGGGTGCGATACCGGGTATGAAGAGCTCCCAGACCCCCGTCGTACCCATGTTGCGCATGGCGTGCTGGGTACCGTCCCAGTCGTTGAAGTCGCCGACGACGCGCACCGCGCGCGCGTGCGGGGCCCAGACGGTGAATCCCGTTCCCACCGTTTCGGCCGTCACGCCGAACTGGGCCTTGTAATGGGAGCCGAGAGCATCCCACAGTCGCTCGTGCCGGCCTTCGCCGATCAGGTGCAGGTCGAGTTCGCCGATCGACGGGCGGAACCGGTACGGGTCGTCGGCCGTCCATGACGGCGCGTCGGCATAGTGCGTCTCGATGACGTAGTCCTGCGGCCCGAGAAGGCTGAACCCCTGCCAGATGCCGTGCGCGAGATGCCCGAGCTCGACACGTGAGCCGTTCGAGAGCACGGCGACCACCTCGCTCGCGAGGGGCCGCAGGGCGCGGATGACCGTGATCGGGTCGTCGATGCCCTGCGCCCGGACGACGTGCTGCCCGAGCACGGCGTGGGGATCGTGGTTGCTGCCGGACGCAACAGCGGCGAGCAGAGAGTCGTGCAGGGTGGGCAGGGCGATCGCGGCCGCGCCTTCGGGGATCGGGCTCATCAGGGGGTCCCCTTCACGGTCAGGATGTGGACGGGCTCCGTGAACGCGTCGAGCCGCACGTAGTCGTCGGCCCCCCACGTCCACTTCGCCCCGGTGATGATGTCTTTCACTTCGAACAGGCTGCCGGGCGCGACGCCGAACTGCGCGACGTCGAGGTGCACGACGGTCTCGCGGACGGAATGCGGGTCGACATTCGCGACGACGATGACCGCATCCGGTTTCCCGCTGCGGGTGAACGCCCCCGGGAGGTATTTGCTGTAGACGAGGATCGCGTCGTCGTCGCTTTCGTGGACGTGCAGGTTGCGCAGCTGGCGCAGGGCCGGATGCTCGCTCCTGGCCCGGTTCAGCATCGTCAGGTAGGGCGCGAGCGACTTGCCGAGGTTCTGGGCCCGCGCATAGTCCCGCGGGCGGAACTCGTACTTCTCGTTGTCGATGTACTCCTCGGCCCCGGCGCGGGCGACGTTCTCGTACAGCTCGAAACCGGAGTAGACGCCCCACGTCGGCGCTCCCGTCGCGGCGATCGCAGCGCGGATCTTGAAGGCGGCCGGTCCGCCGAACTGGAGGTACTCGGTGAGGATGTCCGGCGTGTTCACGAAGAGGTTGGGCCGGAGGAAGTCGGCGGTTTCGTGGGCGAGCCCGTCGAGGAACTCGGCCAGTTCCTCTTTCGTGTTCCGCCACGTGAAGTAGGTGTACGACTGCTGGAAGCCGACTTTACCGAGGGTGTGCAGGATCGCCGGCCGCGTGAACGCCTCCGCGAGGAAGATCACATCGGGATGGTCGGCGTTGACGTGGTGGATCAGCCATTCCCAGAAGCCGATCGGCTTGGTGTGCGGGTTGTCGACCCGGAAGATCCGCACACCGAGAGAGATCCAGTAACGCACGATGCGCAGGATCTCGTCGCGCAGGCCGATCGGATCGTTGTCGAAATTGATCGGGTAGATGTCCTGGTACTTCTTGGGCGGGTTCTCCGCGTAGGCGATCGTCCCGTCCGGGAGCGTGGTGAACCACTCGGGATGCGACGTCACCCACGGGTGATCGGGTGCGGCCTGGAGCGCGAGGTCGAGCGCCACTTCGAGGCCCGCCTGTTTCGCCTTGCCGACGAAGAACAGGAAATCCTTCTCCGTACCGAGCTCGGGATGGATCGCATCGTGGCCGCCCTCCGCGCTGCCGATCGCCCACGGGGATCCCGGGTCGCCAGGACCTGCGTTGAGCGTGTTGTTGGGACCTTTGCGGAACTCCCGCCCGATGGGGTGGATCGGTGGCAGGTAGACCACGTCGAAGCCCATCGCGGCGACCTCAGGCAGGCGCTTCGCCGCCGAGCGGAAGGTGCCCGACTTCCAGGTCCCGTCAGGCTGCTTCTTCGCGCCCTCGGAGCGGGGAAAGAATTCGTACCAGCTGCCGACACCGGCGCGCGTGCGCTCGACGAGGATGCTGCGGGTGGGGGACAGCGTCGGAAGGCTGACGACCGGCCGCGCGTCGAGCACGCCGACGACGCGGGTGTCCGTCGCGGCCGCGAGCCGTTCATCCGGCGTCTTCGACGTGTCGGCGACGGTCTTGGCGGCCTCGCCGAGGTGGCGCCGCTCCGCCGTGCTGCGGCGCTTGTCGTCGGCAGCCTGCTCGAGGAGTCCGTGGCCGATCGTGAACATGAGCTCGACGTCGACACCGGCCGGGACCTTCACGGTCGCATTGTGCAGCCAGGTCGCATACTCGTCGCCGTACGCCTGGATGCGGTAGCGCCAGAGGCCCTCCGTCTCGAGCTGCACGAGGGCTTCCCACCGGTCAGTGCCAGGAGCGACCGCCTTCATCCTGTGCTCGGTCTGCGTGCCGTTCGGGTCGAGGAGCAGCAGGTCGACCCCGATCAGGTCGTGGCCCTCACGGAAGGCAGTCGCCCGGAACGGGATGACCTCTCCGCTGAACGCCTTGGCCGGCCAGGTTCCGTCGTCCACCTGGGGTGACAGGGCGAGGATCGGGATGCGTCCGACCGCCGGCGCGAACGGGGAGGGCGCAGGGCCGTCGCCGGCCGGTACAGCATCCGTGCGGGTGTCCTTGCCCGCCTTCTGGTTCTCCGCAGTCTTTCCCACCCCCTGACCGTACCGCGCGGGCCCGCGACTTGGCACCCTCCAACGCAAGCGCTTACCGCATCCAATCCGACTCGCCTAGGCTGTTGGGCGTGAAGGCGATCCGAAGGTTTACCGTTCGCGCAGTACTCCCCGAGCAGCTCGGGGCGCTGGAAGAGCTCGCAGGCAACCTGCGGTGGTCGTGGCATGAACCCACCAGGCAGTTGTTCGCACGCATCTCGCCGGAGCTCTGGCAGCAGACCGGGCACGATCCGATCGCGCTGCTGGGTGCCGTCGACCCCGCGCGTCTCGCGGAGCTGGCGAACGACTACGGATACGTGGACTGGGCGAACCGGCTGCGTGACGATCTCCACGCCTACCTCAGCGAGCCGCGCTGGTACCAGGGACTCGACGGCACCGCGCCGCGCTCGATCGCCTACTTCTCGCCCGAGTTCGGCATCGCAGCGGCGCTTCCGCAGTATTCGGGGGGACTTGGCATCCTCGCGGGAGACCACCTGAAGAGCGCGTCCGACCTCGGCGTCCCGCTGGTCGGTGTCGGCCTGTTCTACCGGTCCGGCTACTTCTCGCAGGCGATCTCACCGGACGGCTGGCAGGTGGAGAGCTACCCGGTGCTCGACCCGGATGGGCTGCCGCTGGCCGTCCTCCGCCAGCCGGACGGCACCGCGGTCCAGATCACGCTCGCGCTGCCGGACGGCCGCGCTTTGCACGCCAGGGTCTGGCAGGCTGCTGTCGGCCGCATCCGCCTCCTCCTCCTCGACACGGACATCCCCGAGAACGACGACGCGCTGCGCTCGGTCACCGACCGGCTGTACGGCGGCGGGGGAGAGCACCGGCTGCTGCAGGAACTCCTGCTCGGGATCGGCGGTGTGCGCGCGATCAAGGTGTGGGCCGAACTCACCGGGATGCCCGAGCCCGAGGTCTTCCACACGAACGAGGGTCACGCCGGATTCCTGGGAGTGGAGCGGATCTCCGACCTGATCGGCGAAGGCCTCACCTTCGACGAGGGGCTCCAGGTCGTGCGCGCGGGCACGGTGTTCACGACGCATACCCCGGTCGCCGCGGGGATCGACCGGTTCGAGCGCCCGCTGGTGGAGCGCTACTTCTCGACCGACCTCCTTCCTGGCGTGCAGGTGGCCGATGTGCTCGCACTCGGTGCGGAGGATTACCCGGGCGGCTCGCCCGACGTGTTCAACATGGCCGTGATGGGCCTCCGGCTCGGCCAGCACGCCAACGGGGTCTCGAAGCTGCACGGCCAGGTCAGCAGGCGGATGTTCCGCGGGCTGTGGCCGGGATTCGATGTCGACGAAGTTCCGATCGACTCGGTGACGAACGGCGTGCACGCGCCGACCTGGACGGATCCGATGCTCCGCGCGCTCGCCGAAGAGCGCCTCGGCACGACCGACACGACGGCGGCCGACTGGGCTTCCGGCGGACTCGGCGACCGCGACATCTGGTCGGTGCGCACGCGGATGCGCGAACAGCTCGTCGGCGACGCACGCCGACGTGTGGCCGATGCCTGGGAGAAGCAGAACCCCGGCGGCGTCGCGCCCGCCTGGATGTCGGAGCTGCTCGATCCGTCGGTACTCACCATCGGGTTCGCCCGTCGCGTTCCGACGTACAAACGACTCACCCTCATGCTGCACGACCCCGACCGGCTGCGGGCCATCCTGCTGAACCCGGAACGCCCCGTGCAGATCGTGATCGCAGGCAAGTCGCACCCGGCCGACGAGGAGGGCAAGCGCCTCATCCAGAAGCTCGTCCAGTTCGCGGCCGAGCCGGACATCCGGACGCGCATGGTGTTCCTCCCGGACTACGACATCGGCATGGCGCAGCTGCTCTATCCGGGAACGGACGTGTGGCTGAACAATCCGCTGCGCCCGCTGGAGGCCTGCGGCACGTCGGGAATGAAGGCGGCGCTGAACGGCGCGCTCAACCTCTCGATCCTCGACGGCTGGTGGAACGAGTACTACGACGGCGAGAACGGCTGGGCGATCCCTTCGGCCGATGCTGCAGGTGACGGAAGCGAGCGTGACGCCCTCGAGGCCGAAGCGCTCTACGACCTCATCGAGAACCAGATCGCGCCGCGCTTCTACGAGCGGAACGGCGACGGTGTCCCGGAGGCGTGGGTCGGGCAGATCCGGCACACACTGTCGACGCTGTCGCCCTCGCTCAGCGCCGACCGCATGGTGCGTGAATACGTCGAGCGGATGTACCTCCCGGCCAGCGTGTTCGAGCGGCGCGTGAGCGACGACGGCTATTCAGGAGCGCGGGCGTTGTCGGCGTGGAAGGGGCGCGTGCGATCGGCCTGGCAAGGCGTCGCGGTCGTCCACGTCGAGTCAGGCGGCGTGGATGCGACCCCGCAGGTCGGCGACGAACTGCACCTGCGCGCGCGGATCCAGTTGAACGGACTCACACCGGACGACGTCGCCGTCCAGGTGGTCTACGGTCGCAGCCAGAACGGCGACGAGCTCACCGAGGTGCGCATCCGTGACCTGGAGGTCAATGAGGAGTCGTCGATCGGCGGAGCCTTCGAATACACGGGGACCGTCGAGCTGGGGCGCGCGGGGTCGTTCGGCTACACCGTGCGCATCGTCCCGCGCAACGACCTGCTGCTCAGCTCTGCCGAGCTCGGCCTCGTCGCCGTCGCCGGCTGACTCACCCCTGTTCTCGACGAAGGAGCTCAGGGGCGGGCGATGGGGGCGACGACGGCGTCGGTCGCGGCGATGAGGTCGGCGGGGGCGAGTTCGAGGTCGAGCCCCCGCTTGCCGCCAGACACGAACACGGTGTCGAAGAGTTCGGCCGTCTCGTCGAGGACGGTCCGCAAGTGGACCTTCTGCCCGATCGGGCTGATCCCGCCCACCACGTAGCCGGTTCTGCGCTCGGCCACCGCCGGGTCGGCCATGACCGCGCGCTTCGCCCCGACAGCGGTCGCGAGGGCTTTGAGGTCGAGCTTGCCATCGACGGGGACGATGCCGACGATCAGCCCGGCGTCGGTGTCTGCCAGGAGCGTCTTGAACACGCGCTCGGGTTCGATTCCGAGCGCGTCGGCGGCCTCGAGCCCGAACGACGTCACCGAGGCGTCGTGGTCGTAGGCGTGGACGGCGAACGGGATGCCGGCAGCGGTCAGGGCGACCGTCGCAGGGGTGCCGGCCGACGTGCGTTTCGCCATCAGCTCGGAAGCGGGTCCGTGATCGGATGCGGGCTCGGCGCGGCGCCGGGAGCGGCGACGACACGGGGTCCGTCCGCCCGGAAGAGCTGCATCGATGTGCCGCCGACGAGGCGCTCGGATCCGGGTGCGAGCGACCCGAGATCCTCCTCGATCGGAACCTCGGTCGCGCTGTCCCACAGCAGGGTGTAGGACTCGACGCCCGGAGCGACCGGAAGGGAGACGGTCACGTCGTCCTCGACCCCGTGGACGATCAGCAGGATGCGGTTGAACTGCTCCTTGTCCGGGGTGCTCGCCGCGAGGTACTGCAGCGTCCGGTTCTCAGGCGAGTTCCAGTCGTCGTCGTCCATCAGCGCGCCGGTCGCGTCGAACCAGTCCATGTGGCTGGCGTTCTTGGTCGTCTCGCCGAAGACTGCGAATCTGCTGGGGCGGAGGGCCGGGTTGGTGCGCCGGAGCTCGAGAAGCCTCCGCGTGGTCGCGAAGAGTTCGCGCTGGTCGCGGGTGCGGAGCCAGCCCATCCACGTGAGCTCGCTGTCCTGGCAGTACGCGTTGTTGTTGCCGCGCTGACTGCGGCCGAATTCGTCGCCGGCGGTGAGCATCGGGACTCCCGCCGACAGCAGCAGGGTGCCGAGCAGGTTGCGCATCGCCTTGTGCCGGTTGAGGAGGACGGCTTCGTCTGTCGTCTGGCCTTCGATTCCGTGGTTGAACGACCGGTTGTTGTCCGTGCCGTCACGATTGTTCTCGCCGTTGCCCAGGTTGTGCTTGACGTCATAGGTCGTGAGGTCGGCGAGCGTGAATCCGTCGTGGGCGGTGATGAAGTTCACGGATGCGAGCGGTCCGCGCTCGGGCGAGAAGGTGTTCGACGATCCGGCCAGTCGTGTCGCGAAACCGCCGATGCCGGTCGGAGCGGCGCCCGTCGCGCGAGCTTGGGCGATGTCGGCCAGCCAGAAGGCTCGCGCCCGGTCACGGTAGCGGTCGTTCCACTCCGACCAGCCGAGCCGGAAGTTCCCGGTCTGCCAGCCGCCGGCACCCACATCCCACGGTTCGGCGATCATCTTGACGTTCGCGAGCTGTGGGTCCTCGAGGATGCCCCTCAGGAGCGGATGGTCGGGGGAGTAGTTCACGTTCGCGTCGCGCCCGAGCGTGGCCGCCAGGTCGAACCGGAAGCCGTCGATCTGCACCTCGTTCGCCCAGTACCGGAGGGAATCGAGCACCAGTCTGACCGGCACATCGTGACCGAAATTGATCGTGTTGCCGCACCCCGTGACATCGATGTAGGCGCCGTGCTCGTCCTGGCGGTAGTAGTTGGCGTTGTCGATCCCGCGGAAGCTCGACCGGGGCCCGCCGATCCCTTCTTCGGCCGTGTGGTTGTAGACGACGTCGAGGATGACCTCGAGTCCGGCCTCGTGGAGGAGCTTGACCATCCCCTTGAACTCGGACAGCACCGCATCCGGACCCGCGGCCTGCGCCGCCCGTGAGGCGTACGCGGCGTGCGGTGAGAAGAAGTTGAGCGTGTTGTAGCCCCAGTAGTTCGTGAGGCCCTGATTGATGAGCCGCTGCTCGGAGAGGAACGCGTGGACCGGCAGCAGCTCGACGGCCGTGACCCCGAGGTCTTTCAGATAGCCGGTCGTCGATTCGTGGGCGAGGCCGGCGTAGGTTCCACGCAGTTCTTCGGGGATGTCGGGGTTGAGCTTGCTGATGCCCTTCACGTGCGTCTCGTAGATGACGGTGTGGTCGAGCGGCGTCTCCGGTTTGCGGGAGCCGCCCCAGTCGAAGCCATCTTCGACGACGTAGGAGAGCCATCCGTTCGATCCCGTGTGGACGAGGCCGCGCGCGTACGGATCGATCAGCATCGTCTCCGGATTGAACGTGTTGGTCGGGCTCGCGGGCCCGGACACGCGGATGGCGTAGCGCCGGCCCGGGGTCAGCGTTCGCGACTTGCCGACCCAGACATTGTTCGCGTCCTTCGCCATCCGGATGGTCTTGACCAGCCAGTTCGCGTCCTTGTCGTCGAACAGGCAGAGTTCCATTGCGTCGGCGTTCTCCGACCAGACACGCAATTCGCCGCCGTTCGAGGTCTGTCGGACGCCGAGATTGCGCAGGGGATCGGCAGGAGTCATGCGATCTAGAGTAGTGAATACAGGCGAGTGCAGAGGGAGTGATGGCAGTGGCTGTCTACCTGGACCATGCGGCGACGACGCCGATGCTGCCCGAGGCGATCGCGGCGTACGCCGAAGCGATGAGCGTCGTCGGCAATCCGTCGTCGATCCACAGCCAGGGGCAGCAGGCGAAGCGCATGCTCGAAGAGGCTCGCGAGACCGTCGCCGCGTCGCTCGGGTGCGACCCGATCGAGGTCGTGTTCACCTCGGGCGGCACCGAGGCGATCAACCTGGCGCTCAAAGGCATGTACTGGGCGCGCAACGACGCCGGCCAGCCCGCGCGGCCGCGGGTTCTCGCGCCCGGAGGCGAGCATCACGCGACCGTCGACACTCTCGAATGGCTCGAACGCTCCGAGGGTGCCTCGGTCGAATGGCTGCCGCTCGACGAGCGCGGTCTGATCG
The DNA here is from genome assembly GCF_039613825.1 of Diaminobutyricibacter sp. McL0608. Classification (NCBI taxonomy): domain Bacteria; kingdom Bacillati; phylum Actinomycetota; class Actinomycetes; order Micrococcales; family Microbacteriaceae; genus Leifsonia; species Leifsonia sp. McL0608. The sequence continues at coordinate 1,534,524 of NZ_CP154826.1, forward strand.
ACCTGGACGCAGCGCAGCGTTCGTTCGCGCGTGAGAGCGATTCGATCGCGCTGGCGACGGCGCTCTGGGTCAACAACGAGGTCGGGACGATCGAGCCCGTTGCGGAGTTCGCCCGGCTCGGGCAGCAGCACCGGGTTCCCGTTCACCTGGATGCGGTCGCCGCCTACGGTCACCTGCCGATCGATTTCGCGGGACTGAGGCAGGCCACCGGAAGCGGCACGGCGGGTCTCGTCGGGCTCAGCGTGTCCGCCCACAAGGTCGGCGGTCCCGTCGGAATCGGGGCGCTCGTGCTCAGCCGCAAGGCGACCGTGGTGCCGCTCGTGCACGGCGGCGGCCAGCAGCGCAACGTGCGCAGCGGCACGCAGGATGTCGCAGCCGCCGTGGCCTTCGCCGTCGCAGCCGAACGGGCGGTGCGCGACCTGGACACGGAGCGGATGCGGCTGGAAGGGCTGCGGGACCGCCTCATCGCGGGCGTGGCCCGGGAGGTCCCGGAGGCGGTGCTGAGCGGGATGCCCGCGGGGGACCGGGGGCGGGTCGCGTCCAACGTGCACTTCGTCTTCCCCGGGGCACAGGGAGACTCCCTGCTCTTCCTGCTCGACGTCGCGGGGATCTCCGTGTCGACCGGGTCGGCGTGCCAGGCGGGCATCCCTGAGCCGTCGCACGTGCTCATCGCGATGGGACGCACCGATGAGGAGGCGCGCGGTGCGTTGCGCCTCACTCTCGGACGGACGACGACCGAGGGTGACATCGATGCGGTCGTCGCCGCGCTGCCCGCCGCATACGAACAGGCGGCGCGCGCCGGGCTCGCCGAACGGGCGACGCGGCTCGGGCGCTGAACCGCGGGCGCTCTCGGCGAGCGGCCAGCAGGAGCGCCGTAGACTTGTTGGGTGAAAGTTCTGGCAGCGATGAGTGGTGGCGTCGACTCGGCGGTGGCGGCGGCGCGCGCGGTCGAAGCCGGCCATGACGTGGTCGGCGTGCACCTGGCACTGAGCCGGATGCCCGGTACGCTGCGCACCGGCGGCCGCGGCTGCTGCACGATCGAGGATTCGATGGATGCGCAGCGGGCGGCGAACATCATCGGCATCCCGTATTACGTGTGGGACTTCTCCGAGCGTTTCAAGCTCGATGTCGTCGACGACTTCATCGCCGAGTACACGGCCGGCCGCACACCGAACCCCTGCATGCGCTGCAACGAGAGGATCAAGTTCGCCGCCCTCCTCGAGAAGGCGCTCGACCTCGGGTTCGACGCCGTCTGCACGGGCCACTACGCGGCCATCGTGACCGATGACGACGGCAACCGTGAACTGCACCGCGCGAGCGCCTGGGCGAAAGACCAGTCCTATGTGCTCGGCGTGCTCACGACGGAGCAGCTCGCACACGCGATGTTCCCGCTGGGAGCGACCCCGTCGAAGGCCGAAGTGCGTGCCGAAGCCGCGGCGCGGGGCTTCAGCGTCGCGAACAAGCCCGACTCGCACGACATCTGCTTCATCCCCGACGGTGACACCCGGGGCTGGCTCGCCGAGCGTGTCGGCGCCGAGACCGGAGACATCCTCGACCGCGAGGGCAACCGGCTGGGGTCCCACGAGGGCGCGCACGCGTTCACCGTCGGACAGCGCAAGGGCCTCAACATCGGGTTCCCCGCCGACGACGGCAAGCCGCGATTCGTGCTCGAGGTGCGCCCCAAGGACAACACGGTCGTCGTCGGGCCCAAGGAGGCGCTCGACATCGCCGAGATCGCCGGCTCCCGGTTCACCTGGGCCGGTCGTGCCCCGGAGAACCCCGGGGAGCCGTTCGCCTGCGAGGTGCAGATCCGTGCCCACGCCGACCCGGTGCCCGCAGTGGCCGTGGTGCGCCCGGGCGCGGACGGTGCCGATGAGCTCGTGGTCACACCGGACACCCCGCTGAACGGCGTCGCACCGGGGCAGACCGCGGTCGTCTATGTCGGAACCCGCGTGCTCGGGCAGACGACGATCGACCGCACGATCAGCGCGGTTCCCGTCGGCTGAGCGACCCGGCGGCGGCGAGGCGTGGTCACGCCCGGCGTCGGCGGCTGTCCGTATGCTGGGAACGTGGTGAACGACACAGCGGATGACCCCACGCGGGCACGGGCCGAGGCACAGCAGCTGACCGAGCGCATCATCGAGTTGCGCGACGCGTATTACGAACGCGACACGGTACTGGTGAGCGACCTCGAGTACGACGAGATGATCCATCGGCTCGAAGAGCTCGAACGGCTCTTCCCCGAGTTGCAGAGCCAGGACAGCCCGACCCAGACCGTCGGCGGCCGGGCACAGACCACGCTTTTCGCGCCGGTCGAGCACGCGGAGCGCATGCTCAGCCTCGACAACGTCTTCTCGATCGACGAGTTCGACGCCTGGGCGGCGCGGGTCGAACGGGATGCGGGGCGCAGGGTCGACTACCTGTGCGAGTTGAAGATCGACGGTCTCGCCATCAATCTGCGTTACGAGAGCGGGCGCCTCGTCTCGGCCGCGACCCGGGGCGACGGTGTCGTCGGCGAAGACGTGACCGAGAACATCCGCTTCATCCCGGCGATCCCGACGCGCCTTTCGGGCACCGGGCATCCGCCGCTCGTCGAGGTGCGCGGCGAGGTCTTCTTCCCCGTCGCGGAGTTCGAGGCGCTCAACGCGGCGCAGACCGAGCTCGGCGAGAAGGTGTTCGCCAATGCGCGGAACGCGGCCAGCGGCTCCCTCCGGCAGAAGGCCGAAGGCAAGAACGACACGCAGCTCGCGCTGATGCGCGCCCGCCTCGGGCGGTTGCACATGCTCGTCCACGGAATCGGGGCCTGGGCGAACCCGCCGGTCGACAGCCAGTCGAAGACCTACGAGCTGCTGAAGGAATGGGGGCTGCCGACCTCCACCCACTATCGCGTCGTCGACTCCATTGCGGGGGCTGCCGAGTTCATCCGCTACTACGGCGAGCACCGAGACAGTGTCGAGCACGAGATCGACGGTGTCGTCGTGAAGGTCGACGAACTCGCTCTGCACGACGAGCTGGGCGCCACGAGCCGCGCGCCCCGATGGGCCATCGCCTACAAGTACCCGCCCGAACAGGTCAACACGAGACTCCTCGACATCGTGGTGAGCGTCGGGCGCACCGGGCGCGCGACGCCGTTCGCGGTCATGGAGAAGGTCCGGGTCGCCGGCAGCGAGGTTCGCCAGGCCACCCTCCACAACCAGGACGTGGTGAAGGCGAAGGGCGTCCTGATCGGCGACACCGTCGTGCTTCGCAAGGCAGGCGACGTCATCCCCGAAGTCCTCGGCCCCGTCGTCGAACTGCGCGACGGCACGGAGCGTGAGTTCGTCATGCCCGAGAACTGCCCGGTCTGCGGCACGCGACTGGCACCGGCCAAGGAGGGCGACGTCGACCTCCGGTGTCCGAACGCGGAGTTCTGCCCCGCCCAGGTGTGGGGCCGCGTCGAGCACATCGGGTCCCGGGGGGCGCTGGACATCGAAGCCCTGGGCGAGGTCGCCGCCGCCGCGCTGACGCAGCCGTTCAAACCGAAGACGCCGCCGCTGCCCACCGAGGCGGGCCTCTTCGACCTCACGATGGCCGATCTCTTCCCGATCGAGGTCGTCGTCCGCGACCCGGAGACCGGGCTCCCGCGCCTCACCGAGTCGGGGGAGCAGAAGACCGACACCCCGTTCCGTCGCCGTCGTCAGAAGAAGGACGGGCCCTACGACCCTGATGCGGCCGAATTCGCCGGAAGCGAGGACTCTGTCCCGTCGAAGAACGCCGAAGAGCTGCTTGTCAATCTGCAGGCGGCCAAGGCCAAGCCGCTCTGGCGCATCCTCGTCTCCCTGAACATCCGTCACGTCGGCCCGGTCGCCGCGCGGGCACTGGCAAACCATTTCGGGTCGCTCGACGCGATCCGTGCGGCAGACCGCGACGAGCTCGCCGAGGTCGACGGCGTCGGGGGCATCATCGCCGACGCGGTCCGCGACTGGTTCGGCGTCGACTGGCATCGCGAGATCGTCGAGCGCTGGGCGGCAGCGGGGGTTCAGTTCACCACTCCCGGGCATCCCGGTCCGGGCTCCGCAGAAGACAAGGGAGGCACGCTCGCGGGACTCACCGTGGTCGCGACCGGGAGCCTGGAAGGGTTCACCCGGGAGGGAGCGCAGGAGGCGATCATCGCGGCCGGCGGCAAGTCCGCATCCAGCGTCTCGAAGAACACCGACTACGTCGCAGCCGGCCCCGGCGCAGGGTCGAAGCTGGGGAAGGCTGAGCAGCTCGGTATCCCGATCCTCGACGCCGACGGGTTCCGCAGACTGCTCGAAGGTGGGCCAGACGCCGTCTGAGCCTGCTAAAATGGTGGTTCTACTCCCGAACAGGGGGTAGAACGAGTATCTGGCGGAGGTTAACCGACCGATAGCATCAAAGGGCGCGCCTCGCCAGGGGCGGTGCAAGGGCTCTGCTCGTCGCTCTCGGAGGGACCCGGACGGAGTGCTGGTCGGCTTTGCAGCAATACTCTCGATTACCTCGGTCATAGGAGGAGTGGCCGGGGTCGGAGTCATGCCCGTAGACGCCGCTGCCTACCAGCCCGCATCCGCGTATTCGACTGTTCTCTCCCATGACACGACGCGGGCCGCCACGGTGGGCGATGCGCCCGCGGGTAACTCGCAGACCGGGCTGCTCGCCGCCAACATGCTCGGAGCGCTCAGCCAGATCGGCGCGACCGACGTACCGGCATTCGTCGATTCGCATCGGGCGGCACTCGACGCGATGCTCTCCAATCCTCCACGGGCGAGCGACGTCGCAGGATTCTGGCGCCTCATCGACCCCGCCACCCAGGCCTCGCTCATCCACTCCGCACCCCATGTCGTCGGAAATCTGGAGGGCATCCCGTACGACGTTCGTGGACGCGCCAACGTCCTCGACCTGAAGCAGACCATCGGGCACGAACGAACCAGCCTCGCGTCGGTGCCGGGCAAGGCGCAGCGACTGGAACTGAAGCGAAGCCTCGACACTCTGCAGAACGTCAACCGTGCGCTCGCCAGACACGACGGCGTCAAACGCACGCTCGTCTCACTCGACACGTCAGCGGATGCGCGCGCGGCGATCGTGATCGGCGACCTGTCCAGGGCACACTTCGTCAGCTATCTCGTACCCGGGATGTACATGTCGGTCGACGAACAGATCGTCGACTGGGCCAAGACCGCCCAGGAACTCTACGACAGCCAGACGCAATGGCTGCACCGTGTGCTCGGGCCCCGCGGTACGCAGGCGACCCCTGGCGTCGCGACTGTCGCGTGGATCGGCTACCAGACGCCGGAGCTCATGAACATCGGAGGGCTCGACCTCGCCACTCAGGGCGCCGACAACATCGAACGCGCTCTCGAGGGCCTTCAGGCGCTCCGCAAGTCCGACATGCCATACGTGAGCGTTTTCGCGCACTCGTACGGATCGACGGCCGTTCTCCTCGCCCTCGAACGGCACAACGTCTCGATCGACGCCCTCGCTCTCCTCGGATCGCCCGGCAGTGACGCCCAGTCCGTCTCCCAGCTGAGCGTGACAGACGGTAACGTCTTCGTCGGCCAGGCGCCGATGGATCCGATCGTGCACAGCGCCTTCTTCGGCAGCGACCCCGGAGCCGCGACCTATGGTGCGCGCACGATGGGTGTCTCCGGCGGCGTCGACCCGATCACCCAGGACACGCTCGGCGGCTCCTCCGGGCACAACGAGTACTTCGCGGCCGGCAGCGAATCGATGCGGAACCTCGCTCTGATCGGGATCGACATGGGGGACCTGGTCATGGATGGATCTGCACCGGCCGCGCCGGTCACCGAGACGACTGCCTCGGGCAGGTAGTGCCGTGAGGACGGGGAGCGGCGAGTGGTCCCCGACGATGCGATGCCCGATCGAGATGATGCCCCGGATGGGAGCCGCGGCGCATCCCGTCGCGCGTTCCTGAAGGGTGCAGGGCTCACTACGGCAGGCGTCGACGTCGGCGGCGTAATCGGTGGTGCGGGCTACCTGTACGACGAAACGAACCTCCCCGCGGGCGCGAGGTTCGACGGTCTTCGTGCGCGACTACATCGGCGCGCTGAAGGCGGGGCACGAGGGTCGATCGCCGACTCTGGACGAGTACAGCCGCATCATGGGGTCGTTCAGCCCGGACATGCTGCCCGTTCTCTCGACCCTTGCGCGGCAGTTCGCGGTCTAGGACGACTGGCATTGCGCAGTCCCGTCGCAGGTGCTCTGCAATCGTTCGTTCTTCCACGCGTCGACCTCGCACGGCTACGTGACCAACGGGGGCGACGGCGGGCTCCGCAAATGGTTCGACCCGAGGAATGCCGCACCGACGATCTTCAACCGCCTGGAGGATGACCACGTGGCCCCGGGAGCGGCCGTCCCACCCGACGACACTGTCGGGGAGCACGGCTTCGGCTTCGACCGGCTCGGCGTGCGTGTCCCCGCGATCGCGATCTCGGCGTACACCGGTCGAAACACCGTGATCAACGACACCCACCCGCCGTACATTCCGATCAACCCCGAAGCCGCGGGCCCGGGTCCCGGCGACGAGGACCGCCCGCTCAGCCCGCCCGGGATCGGACTCGTCGGGCTCCTCTCCGTGAAGCGTACGAGCTCGTCAACCGGGAAGGTGCGGGGCTGTTCGGGCGATGACCAGTCCCCGGTCGCTCGAATAGGATTGAAGAATCCACACACTGACGCAGCAGACGGAGACCCATGTCCGAAATTAGCGCCGAACAGGTCGCGCACCTGGCGAGCCTCGCCAGGATCGACCTGAGCCCTGAAGAGATCACCAGCCTGACAGCCGAGCTGGGGCAGATCGTCGACGCGGTCGCAAAGGTCACCGAGGTCGCCGGCCCCGACGTTCCCGCGACCAGTCATCCGCTTCCGCTGACCAACGTTTTCCGCGAAGACGTCGTCGTGCCCGGCCTGACCGTCGAGCAGGCGCTCTCCGGTGCCCCCGACCGCGAGGGCGACTGGTTCCGCGTCGCCCCGATCCTGGACGAGGAGTAGACCATGACCGACCTCACCAGGCTCTCCGCTTCGACGCTCGCCGACCTGCTCGCCACCCGCGACATCTCGTCGGTCGAAGCCACCCGCGCACACCTCGACCGCATCGAAGCGGTCGACGAGGACGTACATGCCTTCCTTCATGTCGCAGGCGAAGCCGCACTCGCGACCGCGGCCGACGTCGACGCGCGCCGTGCCGCCGGCGCACAGCTGTCCACGCTCGCCGGTGTGCCCATCGCGATCAAGGATGTGCTCGCGACGAAGGACATGCCGTCCACCTCGGGCTCGAAGATCCTCGAAGGCTGGCTGCCGCCCTACGACGCGACCGTGGTGCGCAAGCTCCGCGAAGCCGACCTCGTGCCGCTCGGCAAGACCAACATGGACGAATTCGCCATGGGCTCCTCGACGGAGCATTCGGCCTACGGTCCGACGCGCAACCCGTGGGACCTCGAGCGGATTCCGGGCGGTTCGGGCGGCGGGTCGGCCGCGGCCGTCTCCGCTTTCGAGGCACCGCTCGCGCTCGGCTCGGACACCGGTGGATCCATCCGCCAGCCCGCTGCCGTCACCGGTTCCGTCGGCGTCAAGCCGACGTACGGCGGCGTGAGCCGGTACGGAGCGATCGCCCTGGCGAGCTCGCTCGACCAGGTGGGCCCGGTCTCGCGCTCGGTCCTCGATGCCGCTCTGCTGCACGACGTTATCGGCGGACACGACCCCTTCGACTCCACGTCCCTTTCCGACGCGTGGCCGTCGATGGCCGCAGCCGCCCGGGTGGGACTCGCGGGCGGCGCGCTCAAGGGCGTTCGCGTCGGAGTGATCACGGAGCTCTCCGGTGAGGGCTTCCAGGCCGGCGTGAAGCAGCGCTTCGAGGAATCGCTCGCCCTGCTCGAATCCGCGGGCGCCGAGATCGTCGAGGTCTCCGCTCCCAGCTTCGAGTACGCGGTCGCCGCCTACTACCTGATCCTTCCTGCGGAAGCCTCGAGCAACCTCGCCCGTTTCGACTCGGTGCGTTTCGGTCTGCGGGTCGACCCCGAAGACGGACCCGTCACCGTCGAGCGCGTCATGGCCGCGACGCGCGACGCCGGGTTCGGCCCGGAGGTCAAGCGCCGCATCATCCTCGGTACGTACGCGCTGAGCGCCGGCTACTACGACGCCTACTACGGCAGCGCCCAGAAGGTTCGCACGCTCATCCAGCGCGACTTCGCGGCGGCGTTCGAGAAGGCGGATGTGCTGGTCAGCCCGAGCGCGCCGACGACCGCCTTCCGCTTCGGCGAGAAGCTGGCCGACCCGATGGCGATGTACCTGAACGACGTCACGACGATTCCGGCGAACCTTGCCGGCGTACCAGGGATGGGACTGCCGATCGGGCTGGCCCCGGAGGACGGCCTTCCGGTCGGCCTGCAGCTGATGGCACCGGCACGGGCCGATGCGCGGCTCTACACGATCGGTGCGGCCCTCGAGCAGCTCCTCGAAGAGCAGTGGGGGCACAGCCTCCTCAGCCAGGCGCCCGACCTGTCGGCCACTGAGATGTTCGCAAGCGAAGAGGGAGCCGTCTGATGGCCGCAGCTGAACTGATGGACTACGACAAGGCCATCGAGCTCTTCGAGCCTGTCCTCGGCTTCGAAGTCCACGTCGAATTGAACACCAGGACGAAGATGTTCTGCGGTTGCTCGAACGCCTTCGGCCAGGGCGCCAACACCAACACCTGTCCGACCTGTCTCGGCCTGCCCGGTGGTCTGCCACAGGTCAACAGGAAGGCGATCGAGTCGAGCATCCGCCTCGGACTCGCACTCGGCTGCAACATCGCCGAGACGAGCCGGTTCGCGCGCAAGAACTACTTCTACCCGGATACACCGAAGAACTTCCAGACCTCGCAGTACGACGAGCCGATCGCCTACGACGGCACGATCACGATCGAACTCGAGAGCGGTCGCTCGGTGACCGTCGCGATCGAGCGCGCGCACATGGAAGAGGACGCCGGCAAGCTGACGCACGTCGGCGGCTCCACCGGCCGCATCCAGGGCGCCGACTACTCGCTCGTCGACTACAACCGCGGCGGCGTTCCCCTTGTCGAGATCGTCACCAAGATGATCGAGGGTGCTGAGGCCGACGCGCCTGAGGTCGGCCGCACGTATGTCGCGGCGATCCGGGAGCTCGTCAAGGCACTCGGTGTGTCGAACGCGCGAATGGAGGAGGGCAACGTGCGCTGCGACGCGAACGTCTCCCTGCGTCCGCGGGGATCGTCGGTGCTCGGTACGCGTACAGAGACGAAGAACGTGAACTCGCTGCGCTCGGTGGAGCGCGCCGTCCGTTACGAGATCCAGCGCCAGGCTGTGATCCTCGCAGCCGGCGGCACCATCACCCAGGAGACCCGGCACTGGCATGAGGACACCGGCACGACCAGTGCCGGGCGCCCGAAGAGCGACGCGGACGACTACCGCTACTTCCCGGAGCCCGACCTCGTCCCGGTCGCGCCGTCCCGCGAGTGGGTCGAAGAGCTGCGCGCAACCCTTCCCGAAATGCCGGCCGCACGTCGCAAGCGACTCGCCGCCGCGTGGGGATTCACCGCGCTCGAGTTCCAGGATGTCGCCAACGCGGACCTGCTCGACGCGGTCGATGCCACCGTCGCCGCCGGCGCATCGCCTGCGGCCGCCCGCAAGTGGTGGACGGGCGAGATCGCCCGGCTCGCCAACGCGCAGGGCGTCCCCGCCGAGACTCTGGTCTCGCCCGAACACGTGGCGTCGCTCGCCGCACTCGTCGACGATGGGACCCTCACGGATCGTCTCGCTCGCCAGGTGCTCGAAGGCGTCATCGCAGGCGAAGGCACGCCCCAGGAGGTCGTAGACGCTCGCGGGCTCGCTGTCGTCTCCGACGATGGTGCGCTCATCGCGGCCATCGACGAGGCACTCGCGGCCCAGCCGGATGTGCTGGAGAAGATCCGCGACGGCAAAGTGCAGGCGGCGGGCGCCGTGATCGGCGCGGTCATGAAGGCCATGAAGGGCCAGGCGGACGCGGCTCGCGTGCGGGAGCTCGTGCTCGAGCGGGCGTCCTCCCAGCAATGACCGAGGTGAGCATCCGCCTCCTCGACCGCGAGACGCTCGATCCGAGCGTTCTCGACGGCCTGGCGGAGGTGCTCGCCGACTGCGTCGGCGGCGGCGCGAGCGTCGGATGGGTGCAGGTTCCCAGGCGGGCGGCTGCGGCCGGCTGGTGGGCGGCGTTCACACAAAGTCCGGGCGTGTCCACGTGGATCGCCGGACGCTCCTCGTCCTCCACACGGAGACGGGGAGTCCGGCCGAGCGCCTCTACACGCGCTGGGGCTGGACGCAGGTCGGAGCCATCCCGCAGTACGCGCTGAGTCCGTCGGGCGTGCTCGCCGGCACGACCCTGATGGCGCGCACCCTCACGCCGGCCGGCTGAGTTTGGCAGAATCGGGTCATGGGAGTCTTCACACTCGGTGATCTGACCACGGTGCCCGCATCCACTCGTCCCGACCTTCTCAGCGGTCCGACCGCCGCCGCCCTCGCCGCTGCAGGCGTTGCGGATGAGATCGGCGTCGTCGAGATCGATCCGGATGTCTCCGACACGGCGGCCACCCAGGCGCGGTTCGGCCTCGACGCCGGCACCCTCGCCAACTGTGTCGTCGTCTCCGGCAAGCGCGAGGGCGTCGAACGCATCGCCGCGTGCGTGATCCTCGCGACCACGCGTGCGGACATCAACACTGTCGTCCGCAAGCTCCTCGACGTGCGCAAGTGCTCCTTCCTCCCGATGGATCGCGCCGTCGAGCTGACCTCGATGGAGTACGGCGGCATAACGCCGATCGGGTTGCCCGAAGACTGGCCCGTGTACGTGGACAGCCGGGTGGATGCGACGGACGTCGTCATCATCGGCTCCGGGGTGCGGCGGTCAAAGCTCCTGCTGCCCGGAGCGACGCTCGGCACTCTCCCCGGCATCCGGGTCGTCGACGGCCTCGCGGTGGACATGCCGACCGGATGACCCGCCTCACCGACCCCATCCGCGTGCGGCTGCTCGAGACACTGGCCGGACAGCCGAACGGTGTGCCCGGCTGGGTGCGGGAGTTCGAAGAGGGGGACGACGCCGGATTCTTCGGTCCGGGAAGCGCGACCTGGACGGTTCACGGTTCGATGCCGACGCTGGTCGCCGGCGTTCGCGCCCTACTCATGCAGGCTCTGCATCCGGGCGCGCTCGCGGGTGTGCGGGACTGGTCGCGGTTCCGCGAGGATCCGCTCGGAAGACTGGCGGGCACCATCCGCTGGATCCACACCGTCACCTATGGCGACACGACGCAGGCGGCAGAGGGCTCGCAGTGGGTTCTCCGGCTCCACGAACGTGTGGTCGGCACCTATGTCGATGCGCGGGGTGCCACCCACCCATACGCGGCCAACGATCCGCACCTCCTGAGCTGGGTGCACCTGGCGTTCACCGACTCGTTCCTGACCGCACACGAGCTGTGGGGCGCGCCGATCCCCGGTGGGTCCGACGAGTACGTCCGCGAGTGGGCGACCGCGGGCGAGCTGATGAACGTCCCGAATCCGCCGCGGTCGCGCGCCGAACTGAAGACACAGCTGGCGGAATTCCTGCCCGAACTCGCCGGGGGAGCGGATGCCGACGAGATCGTCCGCTTCGTGCGGCGTGCGCCGCTGCGGAGGACACTGCGGCCGTCGTACGCGGTGCTGTTCGCGGGCGCCGTGCATTCGCTCGAGACGCCGTACCGCGAACTGCTCGGCCTCCGAGAGCCCCGGCTCGGCCCTGTGCCACTGCCCATCGCCGGGGCGACGTCTCTCGTGCTCCGCGGAGCCGGCAGGATGCTCGGTCCGAGGAGCGCTGGAGAGAACGCCGCCCGGCAGCGGCTGGAACGGCTTGGCGCTAGCGCTTCTTGATATCGGAGACGGCGTCCATATGTGCCTTCGCGTCGGACTTCGCGTGTTTCTCGAGCCGCTTCTCCTTCAGAGATTTGGTGGCGGCGGTCTTGGAACTGTTCTTCTTCGGTGACTTGTCAGACATGGTGACTCCCTTGATCGAGAGTCGAACGACTCCGTAGTGCTGACTGTATGCCCTTTCCCCGCGCGCCATGCCGACTCCACAGGTACGTGCAGGAACGGATGAAAAGGCGTAAACATGTCTAGTCGGGCTGTTCACCGTTGAACAGCCGTTCGCGACCAGGTTCGGCCGGCATGCCGGCCGCAGTGTTGGGAGACCCGATGACGACCACTGTTCCCCCCAATTCCAACTCCGAATCCGTCGACAGCAAGGGACTGAAGTCCGGCGCGCTCGGGCTCGTCTCGAGCGTCGTGGTGGGTGTCGCCTCGACGGCCCCCGCCTACAGCCTCGCGGCCAGCCTGGGGTTCATCGTCGTCGGCGGCACGCTCGCCGCCGGCGTGCATGCGCCCGGCATCGTCCTGCTGGCGTTCATCCCGATGTACCTGATCGCGGTGGCCTACCAGGAGTTGAACAAGGCGGAGCCGGACTGCGGCACGACGTTCACCTGGGCTACCCGAGCCTTCGGGCCGATCACCGGCTGGATGGGCGGATGGGGGATCATCGTCGCTGACGTGATCGTGATGTCGAACCTGGCGCAGATCGCCGGGTCGTACACGTTCACCTTCATCGGTGGTTTCGGGCTGCCGGGGGTGGCGGCGCTCGCGACGAACGAGTTCGCGACGCTCATCGCCGGCCTCCTGTGGATCGCCGTCATGACATGGATCTGCTACCGGGGGATCGAGATCTCCGCGCGCGTGCAGTACGTGCTGCTCGCCTTCGAGGTCATCATCCTGCTGTTCTTCGCGGGTTTCGCGCTCGTGAAGGTCTACACCGGCAACGCCGAGCCCTACTCGCTGATCCCGCAGTGGAATTGGTTCAACCCGTTCGGGCTCGACTTCAGCCAGACGATCGCGCCGGCCATGCTGACAGCGATCTTCATCTACTGGGGCTGGGACACGGCGGTCTCCATCAACGAGGAGACCAAGGACCCGGGAAAGACCCCGGGACGTGCGGCCGTGATCAGCACCATTCTCCTTCTCCTCACCTACGCGATCGTCACCGTCGCGGCCATTGCATTCGCCGGGGTCGGAGACAAAGGCATCGGATTGGCGAACCCCGCCAACTCGAGTGATGTGTTCTCCGCCATCGGGCCGACATTGTTCGGCTCCGGACCCATCGGATCGATACTCCTGACCCTTCTCGGCTTCTCGATCCTGACCTCCGCGTCGGCGTCGACCCAGACGACGATCCTCCCGACGGCGCGCACCTCACTGTCGATGGCGGTCTACAAGGCGATCCCGGAGAAGTTCGCCCGCATCCACCCCAAGTTCCTGACGCCGACCTGGTCGACGATCGGCATGGGCGTCATCTCGGCGGCGTTCTACTTGATCTTCTCGGCGATCAGTTTCAGCCTGTTGAACGCCCTGATCGGGTCGATCGGCCTGATGATCGCGTTCTACTACGGCCTGACCGGGTTCGTCTGCGTCTGGTTCTACCGCAAGACGATGTTCAAATCGTTCCGTAACGTGATCATGCGCGGCGTGTTCCCGTTCGTGGGCGGGGTGATTCTGCTCGCCGTGTTCGTCTACGGCCTCGTCCAGTTCGCAGCCCCCGACTGGCTGGTCGACGACGCCGGCAAGAATGTGACCATCTTCGGCATCGGCGCCGAAGCGGTCGTCGGTGTGGGCGGACTGCTGCTCGGACTGGTGCTGATGTTCATCTGGTGGGCGGTCAGGCCGGACTTCTTCCGGGGCAAGACGCTTCCGATGCGCTCCGACGACCTCGTGCTCGCGAACGTCGAAGGAGGGCTGGCCGGCTTCGGGCTTCCGGACTCGGGCGTCTTCGCGACGGTCATCGCCCCCGACCTGTCGAACCTTCCTCCCGGCCAGACGGCGATCAACGTCGAGACCGGTGAACCGGTCGACACCCCGTCCGAGCTGCCACCGGCCGATCCGAACTTCGGCAAGCCACCGGAGGAACGCGAGTGAGCGGTGACGAGCAGCCCGAAGCGACCAGCGGCATCCGCAGCCGGGTGATCGAGTGGGAGGACCCAGCGCCCGGCGTCGCCGTCATGCCGACGATGTCGGGTCTGGAGTACCTGCGAACGCTGATCCGGGGTGAGCTTCCGCCGCCGCCGATCATGGCCCACCTGACCATGCGTCTCGTGGACGCCGACGTCGGGACGGCGACGTTCGTGTGCGAGCCGGACGAGTCGCACTACAACCCGCTCGGCACCGTGCACGGGGGACTGGTCTGCACCCTCCTTGACTCGGCACTGGGATGCGCGGTGCAGAGCACGCTGGCGCAGGGCCAGGGCTACACGTCGATCGAGATCAAGGTGAACTACCTGCGGCCGGTGTTCGCGGATGCGGGCCCGCTCACCTGTGTGGGCACGGTCACGAAGCCGGGCAACCGCGTCGCGTTCGCCGACGGCGTCGTGACGGATGCGTCGGGCAAGATCGTCGCGACCGCCACCGGCTCGCTGCTCGTCTTCCCGATCGCCTAATCCGAGCCCTTCTCCTTCAGCAACTGGTCCCGCACCTGGCGTCGGACGACCTTGCCGATGAGTGACCGCGGCAGTTCGTCGACCTGGGTGATGTGACGCGGGACTTTGTACGGAGTGAGGTTCTCGCGGGCGTAGGCCCGGATGGCGGCCTCGTCGAATGAGGCGCCGGGCTTCATGACGACCGCGGCGACCACATCCTCGCCGCCGCGCCCGTGGGGGACGCCGACCACGGCGACATCCGCGACGCCCTCGACCGTGCGCAGGCAGTCCTCGACCTCGGTCGGCGCGACGTTGAAGCCCCCGGTGATGATGAGTTCCTTGATGCGGTCGACGATGCGCACGAAGCCGTCGTCGTCCATCGTCACGATGTCGCCCGTGCGGAACCAGCCGTGCTCATCGAGCACTTTGGCGGTCTCATCCGGTTTGCGCCAGTATCCCGAGAACACCTGCGGCCCCCGGGCGACGAGCTCGCCTTCCTCGCCGAATTCCCGGTCGGTGTCCGGATGCTCGGGGTCGATGACACGCAGGTCGGTGCTCGGCAGGGCAAGCCCGACCGTCCCGGCCTTACGGGTGCTGCCGACGGGGTTCGCCATCAGCACCGGCGAGCATTCGGACAGGCCGTACCCTTCGACCAGATAACCGCCGGTCTCCTTCTCCCACATGCTGACGATACTGTCCGGGAGATTCATGGCGCCGGAGATCGCGATGTCGATGCCGCTGAGCGAGACCTTCTTCTTCTTCGCCGCGGTCGCGAGCCGCTCGTAGATCGGCGGGACCGCGGGCAGGAAGGTCGGCGGGCGTTTCCGGACGACGTCGAGCACGAGGTCGGGGTCGAACTTGGGGAACAGCACCAGCCGGGAGCCCATGCTCATCGCGAACGTGAGGCACAGGGTCAGTCCGTACGCGTGGAACAGCGGGAGCACCGCGTAGACGACCGACGTGCCGCGTTCGATCGCGGGGACCCAGGCCCGCGCCTGCGCTGCATTCGCGTCGAGGTTCCGGTGGCTGAGCATTGCGCCCTTCGGGACGCCCGTCGTGCCGCTGGTGTATTGGATCAGGGCGAGGTCCTGGGCCTCGGGCCGCGGATAGGTCGCAGCGATCCGCCGATTGTCGAGGAGCTTCTCCCACGTGATCGTGCCGCGCACCTGCGTCGTCAGCTGCTCCCGGGCGGTGCGCGCCGCCGCGACGGGAAGGCGGAGCGCGAATCGCTTGGACGCCGGCATCGCCCGGGTGACATCGACGGAGATCACCGTGGAGACGCCGAGGTCTGCAGGGAGATCCTGGACCGTCGCGGCCGCCTTGTCCCAGACGATCGCGATCTGCGCTCCGTGATCTTCGAACTGGTGACGGAGCTCACGCGGCGTGTAGAGCGGGTTGTGCTCGACGACGACGGCACCAAGCCGCAGGACGGCGTAGAACGCGGCGACGTGCTGGGGGCAGTTCGGGAGCACGAGTGCGACGCGGTCGCCCTTGCGCACGCCGAGCTTGCGGAGACCTTCCGCGGCCCGGCCGATCTGCTCGCCGAGCGCAGCGTAGGTCGTCGTCGCCCCGAAGAATTCGAGAGCGACGTTCCTGCCGTACGTCGCCACGGACTCGTCGATCAGGTGGGCGAGGGAACCCTCGGGGAGGTCGATGTCGACAGGAACACCGGGGGCGTAACTGGCCTGCCACGGCCGCTTTGCGTACGTAGTCACGCACCGAGCCTACGCGCCGCGCACCGCCTCGGCGATCGGAGTCTCCCCGCTGATGACCTCCCATTGGGCGCCGATCGAACGCGGTTCGTCCATGCAGGCGACGATGAGTGCAGCGACATCTTCGCGGGGGATGGATCCGCGCGGCACGGTGGTCCCGAGAAGGATGCTGCCGGTGCCCTCCTCGTAAGTGAGCGCGCCGGGGCGGAGGATCGTCCAGTCGAGACCCGACTGACGGAGCACCGCATCCGCGTCGCGCTTGGCGGCCACGTAGGCCGCCCACTGCTCGTCGGCGTCGGCCGCGACGGGAGTGTCCACACCCCATGCCGAGACCTGGATGAATCGGCGGACCCCCGCGATGATCGCGGCCTGCACCGACTTCACCGACCCGGCATAGTCGACCGTCATCTTGCGATCGACGCCGGAGCCCGGACCGGCACCCGCGCTGAAGACGACGACGTCGCAGCCAGCGAACGGGATCGCCAGCTGCTCGGCCGACGCGGCCTCGATGTCCACGAGCGCGCCTTCGCCACCGAGGCGGAAGACGTCTTCGCCGTGGTCGTCACTGCGCACGACGCCGACGAATTCATCACCCCTGTCGTAGAGGAGGCGCATCAGCTGCTGCGCGACTTTACCGTGGGCACCGACGATGGCAACGCGAGTCATGGCTCCATCTTCCTCCAGGCGGTCCGCTGCGCCCAAGGCGAACATCCTGTCGAAGCGGAGCCACGGGTTGGTATGGTCTCGATTGACCGCTGCTGTCGCGGCCGCGCCCACCCGACTGGAGAAACGCTCCCATGCTGCAGTTCCTCGACCTGCTCGCCCGGCTCGTCGCCGGGTCGCTGGAGGTCCTGCGCGGCACGTCCGGGCCGGGAGCCGCGTTCGCGATCGCGGGCGCCGTCGGCGCGATCGGGCTGGCCTCGCTGCTGGTCGCAGCATCCGTGCGTTATGTGGTGGCGCTCGCCGCCTCCCTCGTGGTCAGCGACGCGCTCGCTCATCCGATCGAGCCGGCCGATCGCGCAGAACTGATCGGTCAGAGCGATCCCGACGCCGACGGCCACGCGCGACCCAGAGCACCGGCACTGTCCCTCTCGGCCGCCTGACGCCTCCGAAGCGCCCGCACGAGGGCTGCTCCGTGCGCGCCCGTGGCCATACGGTACCCACCCATCCGTAGACGCAGGGACACATTTCTCATGGACTTCTTCACCTTCGGCCCGATAGCGGCCATCCTCGACGGGGCCTATCGCTTCGTCACAGCTCTTTCCACGACGGTCGAACCCGTTGCCGGCACGGCGGCGGGACTCGTCGCCGTCGTCATCCTCACGATGCTCGTCCGCGCCCTCCTGATCCCGGTCGGCCGCTCGCAGGTCCGAGCCGAATTCACCCGCAGACGGCTCGCCCCGAAGCTCGCGGAGCTTCAGAAGAAGCACGGCAAGGACCGCGAGACACTCACCCGCAAGACCATGGAGCTCTACCAGACGGAGAAGGCATCCCCGTTCGCCGGATTCCTCCCGCTCCTGCTGCAGATTCCGGTCATCTCGCTGGTCTACGCGTTGTTCACGCACACCCAGATCGCCGGCCACGCGAACGCGCTCCTGGCCGAGCAGGTGATCGGCGCGCCCCTCGGAACGAGCTTCGTCGGACTTGCGGGCGCGGTCGGATCGGTGTGGCCGTCGATCCTCGTATACCTGGTCGTGCTGGTGCTCATCGCTGCGGTGACCACGGTCTCGCGCCGCGTGCTCGCCCTCCCGCAGCCCGCGGGGGCGATGCCCAACGGGCTCGTGAAGGCACTGTCGTTCCTCCCGTATGTGACGGTGGTGTTCGCGGCGTTCGTACCGCTGGCGGCAGCGGTGTACATCCTGACCTCGACCGCGTGGACGGTCGCGGAGCGTTTCACGCTGCGTCGGATGCTCGATCCGGAGCGCGGCGCCAGGTCGCGTCCCGCGATCGGCTGACGTGCAGCGGCCTGCGTCCGCGATCGACGCGATCACGATGGCCGTTCTCTCCACCGACCCGCGCTGATCCTCGATCCGCCTCCTGCTCGCGGTGGCACAATGGGCGCCATGAGGAGAAGCAGGACGCGTCACGTGCACGACCCGAACGATCACCCGTTCGGCGTCGGCGTGCAGGTGCATGTGCCGGAAGCGGAGTGGGGTGCGCTGGATGCGTGGCAGGGCGAGCCGACGGGTGTGATCGTCTCGACCGGCACGGCGCGTCCGGATGGGGCGAACGTTCCCGGCCCGTCCGGCCCGGTGTGGGTGGTGGCATTCGACGAGCCGCAGTACCGGCGGGACGGTCGGGGTCCCTTCGAGCAGGCGGAGATACCGCAGTCGCGGCTCGTCGCGGCCGACCCGATCAGCGATGACCTGTGGCCCCGCGGGTGAAACCGGCCGTCGGGCTCGTTCGCGGCATCAATGTCGGGCCGTCGACCGCGGTCGCCATGGACGACCTGGCGGCGTCGTTCGAAGCAGTCGGGTTCACCGCGGTGCGCACTCTGCTGCGCAGCGGCAACGTCGTCTTCGAGCTGCCCGCCGGGTCGGCCCTGTCGGTGGACCGGTCCGCCGCGAAGGTTGAAAGGGAGCTCGCGGGCCGCTCCGGGGTGGCTGCGAGGATCCTGCTCATTCCCGGAGCGGAGTTCCGACGGATCGCCGCGGAGAACCCGCTGCTGGATGACGGAGACGACTTCTCGAAGCAGGTCGTGACCTTCCTGGGTGCCGAGCCGATGCCGAAGAAGGTGGAGGTTCCGGATGCGTACTCGATCGCTCCCGAAGTGGTCGCGGTCGGCAGGCAGGCGATCTATCAATGGTGCCCGCTCGGCGTGTCGAAGACGCGGCTGACCGCAGCCTTCTGGCGGCAGCTGAGCCCCGCTGCGACAGCACGCAACTGGCGCACCGTCCTGAGGATCCTGGGGGAGCTGGACGCCCGGACCTGAGTATTCGCCGTGATTACTGCATTTCTGAATAGTTTCAGTTGTGCAAAATTACGGTGTACGCAACTATAGAAGGGTGACATCCTCCGAAACCCCTGGCCTGCGCGAGCGCAAGCGTGCCGAGACACGGCAGCAGCTCGAACGCGCAGCCGTGACGCTCGCACTCGAGGTGGGCATGGAGAACGCGACGGTCGACGCGATCTGCGAATCGATCCCGGTCTCGCCCCGCACGTTCTTCAACTACTTCGAGACGAAAGAAGACGCGATCCTCGGTGTGCGCGACGTCGAACTCGACGAGGCCGCGCTCGCGGCGCACCTCGACGAGTTCCGTGACGCCGACCTCACCGAGTCGATCGTCGGCCTCATCTTCACGCTCATCGGCCCGACCGTGCCCGACCACGAGCTCCGGCAGGGGCGCATGGAGCTGGCCCGCAAGTATCCGCAGCTCCTCGGCCGGCAGGTCGCGCAACTCAGCCGCATGGGCCAGCAGCTCGTCGACGCGATCGCGGTCATCGTCGGCCGCTACCCGCGCTTCGCCGGCGACACCGACGCGGAACGCATCGCGTTCGCCGAACTCATCCTTCCGTTCTGCGCCGGGGCTGTGAAGTCCGCCGTCAAAGCGTTCGTCGCCGCCGGCGGCACGCAGACCCGTGACGAACTCCAGAACCTGGCCAACACACTCATCCGAGAGGCACTAGAGAAACTGAAATGACAGACACCACCACCATCGACTCAGGCTCACCCGTTCGCGCGGGTGCCGCCGCTGCGCCTGCAAAGCGCAGCATCATCCTTCTCTTCGCGGGACTCATGGTCACGATGCTCCTCGCATCCCTCGA
Organism: Diaminobutyricibacter sp. McL0608; assembly: GCF_039613825.1. Lineage (NCBI taxonomy): Bacteria > Bacillati > Actinomycetota > Actinomycetes > Micrococcales > Microbacteriaceae > Leifsonia > Leifsonia sp. McL0608. The sequence goes on from NZ_CP154826.1 coordinate 1,554,480, forward strand.
CCAGACGATCTTCGGTACGGCGTTGCCGACGATCGTCGGCGAGCTCCACGGCGTCGACCACATGCTGTGGGTCACGACCGCCTACATCCTCGCGTCGACCATCATGCTGCCGGTGTACGGCAAACTCGGTGACCTGATCGGCCGAAAAGGCCTGTTCATCGGCGCAATCGTGCTCTTCATGGCTGGCTCGGTCGTGGGCGGCCTCGCGCCCGACATGACCTGGCTCATCGTTGGCCGCGCAGTCCAGGGACTCGGCGGTGGCGGGCTCATGATCCTGTCGCAGGCGATCATCGCCGACGTCGTCCCCGCCCGCGAACGCGGTCGCTACATGGGCATCATGGGCGGCGTATTCGCTTTGTCGTCCGTCGCCGGCCCGCTCCTCGGCGGCTGGTTCACCGAAGGCATCGGCTGGCGCTGGGCGTTCTGGATGAACATCCCGCTCGGCATCCTCGCCGTCCTCTCCGCTGTGGTCTTCCTTCGCCTGCCGAAGGGCTCGAGCAGCAAGCCGAAGCTCGACTGGGCCGGAATGGGCCTGCTGGCCATCGCATCCACCTGCCTCGTGCTGGTCACGACCTGGGGCGGCACCACGTACGACTGGAACTCCGGCGTCATCATCGCGCTGATCGCGGGCACCGTGGTCACGGCTGTCGCCTTCGTGCTCGTCGAACGGCGCGCCGCAGAGCCGATCATGCCGCTCGCCCTCTTCAAGGACCGCAACTTCAACCTGACCACGATCGCAGGCCTGATCATCGGTATCGCGATGTTCGGTGCCCTGGCCTACATCCCGACGTACCTGCAGATGGTGACGGGCGCGAACGCGACCCAGGCCGGACTCCTGATGATCCCGATGATGGCTGCGCTTCTGCTGACGTCGATCGTCTCCGGTCAGATGGTCAGCCGCACCGGCCGCTACAAGTGGCTGCCGATCGTCGGCACCGCGATCGTCGCCGTGGCACTGGTACTCCTGTCGACCATGACTCCCAGCCTTCCGGTGTGGGTGCTCTGCTCGTTCCTCGCCGTGATGGGCATCGGACTGGGCATGAGCATGCAGATCCTCATCCTCATCGTGCAGAACTCGTTCCCGGTCTCGAAGGTCGGAACCGCGACCGCGTCGAACAACTACTTCCGTCAGATCGGTGCCTCACTCGGCTCCGCGATCGTCGGCAGCCTGTTCGTCTCGCGTCTCACCCAACTCCTGACCGACCGGATGCCCGCTGGCGCGGGTTCCGGGGGTTCCAGCAACTCGTTCACACCGTCACTCGTCAAGTCGCTGCCCGGCCCCATCCGCGACGTGATCGTCGGTGCGTACAACGACGCCCTGACCCCGGTCTTCCTCTACATGGTCCCGCTCATCCTGATCGCAGTCGTGGTGCTGTTCTTCGTGAAGGAGAAGCCGCTCGCGACCACGATCGAGCGCGATGTCGTGGCTGAGACCCTCGAGGTCGACGGTGCGACGCGGGTGAACCTGGAAGCCGGATTCGCGAGCGAGGGCGACTCCCTCGACCCGCTGGATGCCGAACTCGCCGACCTCGAACTCGACGCGATGCTCGAGGAAGCCGACCCGCAGGGTCCGGCGGCCCCGGCGGCACGCTGATCCAGCATCCGCTGATCCGGCACCTGCACTGACCCGGCCCGTCCGGTACGATCTTCCCGCCCGACACGGGGGACGTACCGGGCGGGCCTTCGTGCGTCAGCCGACAGCGGCGGGCGCTTCGACGGGAGCGGATGCGGAGGCCGCAGGCAACCGCACGACGACCTCCAGGCCGCCTGCCGCGAGAGCGGTCGCGCCGACCGTCCCGCCATGGGCGGTCGCGATGGTCTCGACCAACGCGAGCCCGAGTCCGAAGCCTTCCGTGCCGACGCGTTCGTCGAGGCGGGTGAACGGCTGGAAGATCTCGTCGACGCGCGCAGGCTCCACGGGCGTTCCGGTGTTGGCGATCCTCAGGGTGACAAGGTCGTTCGACGCGGTCACGTCGACGGTCACGTCGCCGCCGGGGATGTTGTAGCGGATCGCGTTCGAAACCAGGTTCGACACGAGGCGTTCGAGCAGCAGTCGATCGCCCTCGACGTCCGCCCCGTCGATCCGAACCTCACGGGTCAGCGTGCCGAAGTCGGTGCGCTCGACGACGCCGGACACGATCACTCCCAGGTCGACCCGGTCGGACGATCGAAGGGTTCCCTCGTTCTGTGCCAGCGCGAGCAGCGTGGTGATCAGCGCATCCGCATTCGAGACCTCCGCGCGCACGTCCTCACCCATCGCGACCAGCTCGGCGTTCGAGGGCGATCGTTTCGCGAGCACGACGTCGAGTGTCGTGCGCATGACGGTCAAGGGTGTCCTCAATTCGTGACTCGCGTTGGCGATGAACCGGCGCTGGGCGAGGAAGGCGAATTCGAGCCGGTCGAGCATCGCGTCGAACGTGTCGCCCAGTTCGCGGATCTCATCGTGCGGCCCGTTGAGGTCGAGTCGCTGGCTCAGGTTGTTCTCGCTGGCGTTGCGCGCCGCCTCCGTGAGGCGATGGATGGGCCTCAGGATGCGACCGGCGATCAGCCAGCCCGCGAAGGCTGCGACGATGGTTGTCGCGACCAGTGTGAGGGCCGCGTACAGCAGGAGATCGTCGAGCATCGCCCGGCGCTGGGCGCCCGCTGCCGCCGCGGCCCCGAGCTTGATGCTCGTCGCGCACTTGAACTTGAGGTTCTCATCCAGTGGCTTGGGCGAGGTCGCAACGTTCGCGCAGGCCTTCTGGAAGCTCGCGTCCGATGCGGGACTGTTGATGTCGGCCACGGAGACGTTCTGGGCGACGAGCACGTACGTGATCACGAGCAGGATCGTGCCGCCGACAGCGTAGAGCGCCGCGAAGAGGATGGTCAGGCGGGCGCGAGCGGTGAGTCGAAGTCGTCTCATAGCCGGTACCCGGCCCCCACGACCGTCGTGATCAGTTGCGGCTCGCCGAGCTTCTTGCGCAGGCGAGCGATGGTGACTGCCACGGTGTTGGTGAACGGATCCGCATTCATGTCCCAGACGTGCTCGAGGAGCTCCTCCGCGCTGACCACTGCGCCGTCGGCGGCCGCGAGGTATTCGAGAACGCCGAACTCCTTGTGGGTCAGGACGAGCGGATCGCCGCCGCGCGAGACGTGCCGGCGTGCCCGGTCGATGGTGAGGTCATCCCTGACGACGACAGAGGGCTGCGACGGCTCGCGCCGAGCGAGCGCGCGGACGCGGGCGATGAGCTCCTCGAAGGCGAAAGGTTTGCAGAGGTAGTCGTCGGCGCCGAGTTCGAGACCCGTGACACGGTCGTAGACCTCGGACGCTGCCGTGAGCATGATCACGCGAGTCTTCGCGTCGCCGGCGGTGAGCTCGCGGCACACGCGATCGCCGTGGACGACGGGGATGTCGCGATCGAGCACGACGACGTCGTAGGCGACCGCGTCGGCCTGCTCCAGCGCGCTCGCGCCGTCGTACACGACGTCGGACGCCATGCCGGCGTCCCGCAGGCCTTCCGCTATCCGGTCGGCCAACAGCTGATGGTCTTCGACGACGAGTATCCGCACGATTCCATTGTGCGACTCCTGGGATGACAGCGGTCTAACACGGCCTGTTCGACTGGTGTAACGGGTCCAGTCCTACAACAGAAAGGGATCGGCTGCACCCGCGTCCGGTCGACATCGCAATCCCAGGAGATCGATCATGAAGATCCTCGTCACAGCAGCTGCGGTGTGCGCACTCGTCGTGCTGCTCGCCGGATGCACGTCCGGGACATCGAGCGACATCCCGCACCTCGGAGGCGGATCGGCGCACGCCGGGTCGGGGCAGGACCAGCCCGCGAAGCTGCACGCAGCAGCAGACTGCATCCGATCGCACGGCGCCCCCGGCTACCAGGACCCCGTCGTGGATTCGACGGGCCATGTCTACACGGACTCTCGCAGCCTCCAGAACCTGAGCGAAGCGCAGGGGAAGGCGATCGAGCAGGCGTGTTCGTCGCTCATCACCGCCGCGGGGTTCTCGCCGACGGACGAGCCGCCGGCGCCCCCCGCGCTCGTCGCGGCGGGTGTGAAGGCGGCCCAGTGCCTGCGGGCCCACGGGCTGCCCGACTATCGGGATCCGAAGGGTTCGACGCCCTTCACCCCGGGTCACGGTTTCGGGCTGAGTGCCGACGAGATTCCCAACAACGGGGCGCTCGGCAAGCAGGATCCGTCGCTCCAGGCTGCGTTCAAGGCCTGCAGGAAGCAGCTCGACGCCGAGGTGCGGGCATCGTCGTTGAGTGCCCTCTCTCATGGCTAGGCGCGCCGTACTCGGGATCGTCATAGCGGCTGCGGTCGCGGTGGGAGGGTCGCTCGCCGGATTCCTGATGCTCCACGGGCCGGCATCCGGTTCGGCCCCGTCGACCGACGTACCGGTGGCAACCGCCGTGGTCAAGCGCACGACCCTGTCGAGCTCGACCCAGCTGTCCGGGACCCTCGGACACGGGTTCGCGACCCCGGTCTTCGGTGGTGCGCCCGGCGGAATCGTGACTGCACTGCCGGTGCCGGGGACGATCGAACAACGCGGCTCGGCGCTGTTCGAGGTCGACGGCTCACCCGTCACGCTCTTCTACGGCGCACGTCCCGCCTGGCGGGACTTCCAGCCGGGCATGACCGCGGGCCCCGACGTCGTCCAACTCGAACGAAACCTGGTCGCACTCGGCTATGCGGCCGGACTCGACCTGACGGTCGACGACAGCTTCACGGCCGTGACGGATGAGGCCGTAGTGCGCTGGCAGCGGGCGACCGGTCAGGCGCCGACGGGCGCGGTCGCTCTCGGCAGCGTTGTCTTCGAACCGTCCGGTGTCCGTATCGCGTCGACCGAGGCCGCGTTGGGTTCGCTCGTGCAGCCCGGGAACCCGGTGATCACCGTCGACGCGTCCTCCGTCGGGGTCATCGCGCAGGTCTCGACATCCCAGACCTACCTTGTGCACCGCGGAGACGCGGTCTCGATCACGCTCCCGTCCGGTAGCGCGCTGAACGGCCATGTGGCCGCCGTGTCCCGCGTAGCGGTCGCGAACACCGACACATCCGGCTCCGGCGGCCCACAGCCCTCGAATGGAGGACGGGCAGACGTGACCCTTCCCGTGTCGGTCGCGCTCGATGACCCATCGGCTGCCGCCGCACTGGACGAGGCGCCCGTGACGGTCAATGTCACGGACAAGACAGTCCGGAACGTGCTGGCAGTGCCGATCACCGCCCTCGTTGCGCTGGCCGAAGGCGGCTACGCGGTCTACGTCGTGCATGGCAGCGACCGCCAGCTCATCGCCGTCACGCCCGGCCTCTTCGCGTCCACGCTCGTGCAGGTGACGTCGGCTGGCCTGCACGAGGGCGACGCAGTGGAGGTTCCGGCATCATGAGCGAACTCGTCGTGCTCGCCGGCGTCAGCAAGCGCTACCCGCCGCCCACCGCGGTGAACGCGCTCGTCGACGTATCGCTCCGGATCGGGGCGGGGGAGACGATGGCGATCACCGGTCCGTCCGGATCCGGCAAGTCGACGATGCTCAACATCCTGGGAACGCTCGAGGTGCCGACGAGCGGGCGCCTCACTATCGACGGTATCGATGCCTCGACGCTCGGTGACGACGCGCTGTCCGCACTTCGCGCCAACCGCATCGGTTTCGTCTTCCAGCAGTTCCACCTGCTCCGCCACCTGAGCATCCTCGACAACGTAGCGACGGGACTGCTCTACCGGGGCGCGGCCAATAAGGAGCGGAGATCGGCCGCCCGCGACGCCCTGGAACGCGTAGGCCTCGCAGGGCGCAGCGGCCACCGCCCTGCCCAGCTGTCCGGCGGCGAGCAGCAGCGCGCGGCGATCGCCCGGGCGATCGTCGGCAGCCCGTCCCTGGTGCTCGCCGACGAACCGACCGGAAACCTGGATTCGGTGAGCGGCGAATCGGTCATCGATCTGCTTCGAGGGCTCGCCGGCCCCAACACGACCGTTGTGGTGATCACGCACGACGCGCGCGTGGCCGCATCCATGCACCGCCGTGTCGTGCTGAAGGATGGTCGGATCATCGACGACGAGGCGGCCGCATGATGCGTACGACGACAGCGGACGATGCACTCCGCTCCCGGATGCGAGCCGGGGAGGCCATCCGTCTCGCCCTTGCGGGCCTCGCAGCCCGCCGGACCCGTTCGATCCTCTCGGCGCTCGGGATCGCGGTGGCGGTGGCCGCCCTCGTCGCGGTCCTCGGACTCTCGGATTCGTCCCAGGCCGGGCTCCTCGCGCAGTTGGGGGCCGAGGGGAACCTCCTGACCGTCGCGACGGGCCAGACGTTCAGCGGAAACATCACGCCGCTGCCGACCACGGCGGAAGCGATGATCGGTGCGATCCCGCCGGTCGAGCATGTGACCGCGGTCGGAACCCTCCCTGCCGCGACGGTGCGGCGCAGTGCGGCCGTCCCGGCCATCAACACGTCCGGGATCAGCGTGGTGGCCGCCCAGGCGTCGCTGATGTCGGCGCTCGACGGACGCATCCTCGCCGGGCAGTACCTGGGCCGGGCGGCCGATTCGTATCCCGAAGCCGTCCTCGGCTTCAGTGCCGCCCAGAACCTGGGGATCGACACCCTGGGACCTCAGACGCAGGTGTTCATCGCCGGGCGCTATTTCGCGGTCGTCGGGATCCTCGGCCCGATCGCGGTCGCGCCAGAACTCGATGATGCGGCGCTCGTCAGCTTCCCGCTGGCGACCGCGGCATTCGGCTTCGACGGGACCCCAACGAGGATCTACGTCAGGACCGACCCGGACCGGACCGAGGCGGTGGCGGCTGTGCTCCCGTTCACAGCGTCGCCGGATGCGCCCGACCAGGTCGAGGTGCGCCGCCCGTCCGACGTACTCGCCGCCCGGCTCGAAGCGCGCAACACCTTCGTGGACCTGTTCGTCGCGCTTGCGGGCGTCGCACTCCTCGTCGGGGGGGTGGGAATAGCGAACATCATGGTCATCGCCGTTTTCGAGCGGCGAACCGAGATCGGCCTGCGTCGGGCGCTCGGCGCGCGATCCCGACACGTCGCTGTGCAGTTCCTCCTCGAATCGATCCTCCTGTCGATGTGCGGTGGCGTGGCGGGTGTCGCCATCGGGGCGGCTATCACCTGGATCGTCGCCTCCGCGCAAGCGACCCCGCCCGTGGTCTCGCTGCAGGTGGCCGGCCTCGCGGTGCTCGCGACCGTCGTCGTGGGCGCGATCGCCGGAATCTACCCTGCCGCGCGGGCAGCCCGACTGTCGCCGGCGGATGCGCTGCGATCCGTCTGAGGCGGATCGCGCGTAAGACCCACTGGCGGCTGTCAGGGGTCGAATCTATGCTGACACCATGTTCGTCGAGGGGACCCTTCGATGGCAGGTCACCGAGGATTGTCCGTGGGACCTGCTGATGGCTCTCGCCCTCCGCGACCTCGCCGGTCTCACGAAAGTGGAGCAACCGCCCATTCCACGGGTCTTCCCGGCTGTCGCGCGTGTCATGCACCCGGCTGCGGGTTCGGATCCGCTGCCGCGACCGACCGTCCAGGGACACACGTCGAACCCCGATCCTGCGACCCTCGCCGACCAGTGGCGGGCGTGGTGGGAGCTCAGCCTGCAGCGCGAGCGTCGCCCCATCGTCACGCAGCTGAAGCCACCGCATTTCGAGCTCTTCGACCGGGCGATCGAACTCCAGGACCTGGTCACCGAATACTACGAGGACGCCGTCGCGTGGGCGGCAGAGCGTCACGAGGAGTACGCCCGCCTGAGCCTTCTCCAGCACTCGCGTCGAGCTGCGGACATCGTCGATGTGGTGCGCGATCGCGAACACGAACTCCGCAGGCAGGCCGGCTACTTCCGGCTGGACATCTATGTACTGCCGCTGGCCGAACCGGGTGCCTGGATCGTCGCCCCCCACACCGTCGTCGTGAGCACGTCCCTCCGCGACGACTCGGCCGCATTCCGCGACTGGTTCACGCCCCTCATCGCTGCCCTCGTCTGACCCTGCCCGCCCGGATCGGGGCCGAGCACAGGAAAAGTCACCCCATTCTTCGCGAATGACGTGACTTTTCCTGTGCTCGGCGTCGACCAGGCGGGGTGGGGCGCCGATTACGCGGGGCGTCGGTCCGGCGACACGGTCTGAGCGGGATCGGTCTCGGCGATGTCGCCGACGGCGACATCGATGCGGGCGAGCACCGACGCGTCGAGTGTGATCCCTGCGGCTTCGGCGTTCGACGCGACCTGCTCGGGGCGCGAGGCGCCCACGATGGCGCCCGACACGTTCGGGTTCTGGAGCACCCAGGCGACAGCGAGCTGCGCCATCGTGATCCCGAGTTCGTCGGCGATCGGCTGGAGCTTCTGAACCGACGTCAGGATGTCGTCGCGCATGAAGCCCTTGATCGTGTTCGCGCCGCCCTTCTCATCCAGCGCGCGGCTGCCGGCCGGTGCGTCGGCGCCCGGCTTGTACTTGCCGGTGAGCACGCCCTGGGCGACCGGCGACCACACGATCTGCGAGATGCCGAGCTCGGCCGAGGTCGGAACGACCTCCGACTCGATCACGCGCCACAACATCGAGTACTGCGGCTGGTTGGAGATGAACTGGATTCCCAGGTCGCGAGCGAGCTTGTGTCCGGCACGCAGCTGGTCGGCATTCCACTCCGAAACCCCGATGTACAGGGCTTTGCCCGCGCGCACGACATCGGCGAACGCCTGCATCGTCTCTTCGATGGGGGTCTCGTAGTCGAAGCGGTGGGCCTGGTAGAGGTCGACGTAGTCGGTGCCCAGCCGTTCGAGCGAGGCGTCGATGGATTCCATGATGTGCTTGCGGGACAGGCCGACGTCGTTGTGCCCCTTGGGACCGGTGGGCCAGTACACCTTGGTGAAGATCTCCAGGGAGGACCGACGCTGGCCACGGAGGGCGTCGCCGAGCACGCGCTCGGCCTCCGTGTTCGCATAGGCGTCGGCGGTGTCGAACGTCGTGATGCCGGCGTCGAGGGCGGCCTGGACACACTGCTTCGCCACGTCGTTCTCGACCTGCGAAGCGTGGGTCAGCCAGTTGCCGTAGATGATCTCCGAGATCTTGAAGCCGGAGTTTCCGAGATATCTGAATTCCATAGGAGAAACGCTACTCGCTCCCGCCGGCGGGCAATTCCACGGTGAACCCGACCCCGCCCACAGGCGGAATCGGGGGCGCCCACCAGGCGCGCGTGGCAAGCTTGGGGAGTGGGACGAGCGGATGGCAGCGACCGGCGGGTGACGACCGATGCCGTCGACGACGCCACGGCCACCATCCTGCACGTCGACATGGATGCGTTCTTCGCCGCTGTCGAGCTTCTCGACCATCCCGAGTTACGCGGCAAGCCCGCGATCGTCGGCCACCCGGGGCCTCGCTCGGTGGTGACGAGTGCCACCTACGAAGCGCGACGGTTCGGGGTGCGGTCGGCGATGCCGGTGTCGCAGGCGCTCCGCCTGTGCCCGAATGCGATCATCCTGCCCCCGCACATGGAGAAGTATCGCGATTACTCGAAGCGCGTGATGACGATCTTCTCCGAGGTGACCCCGTTGGTCGAGCCGCTCAGTATCGACGAAGCCTTCCTCGATGTCTCCGGTGCGCGCAGGCTGCTCGGCTCGCCGCGACGCATCGCCGAGCTCATCCGGGCGCGGGTCCGCGACGAGACAGGGCTCACCTGTTCGGTCGGGGCGGCATCGACGAAGTTCGTCGCCAAGCTCGCCTCCGGGCGGGCGAAACCGGACGGTCTCCTGGTCATCCCGGCATCCGAGACCCTCGCTTACCTGCGCCCGCTCCCCGTCGGCGCCCTGTGGGGTGTGGGGGAGAGCACGCAGCAATCGCTCCAGCGACTCGGCCTCCACACTGTCGCCGATCTGGCGGACACGCCGCTCGCAGTCCTGCAGCGCGCCGTCGGCGATGCCGCCGGCCGCAAACTCCACGACCTGGCGAATGGCGTCGACACGCGCAGCGTGGTCGTCACGTCGCGGGAGAAGAGCGTCGGCCACGAGATGACGTTCGAACAGGACATCTCCGACCCCGTCAGGCTCCGCCGCGAACTGCTGCGGCTGTCGAGCCAGGTCGGTGCGCGATTGCGCAAACACGAGCTGGTCGGCCGCACGGTGGCGCTCAAGCTGCGATTCTCCGACTTCCGCACCGTCACGCGCTCGCGCACGCTGGCCGAGCCGACGAACGTCGGGCGGCGGATCTTCGAGGAAGTGACCTCGATCTACGACGGACTCGGACTCGGCCGCACGCCGATCCGCCTGATCGGCGTGCGCATGGAGCAGCTCGGCGAAGCGGGCGACAACCGGCTCGCCCTCTGGGATCCCGATGAGGAGTGGCGTGAAGCGGAGCGGACGCTCGACCAGGTGAGCGCACGATTCGGCCGCGGAGCGATCGGTCCGGCGTCGCTGGTCAGGTCCACGGGTTCGACCGTCGGCGAGACGGCGAACCCGCGGGCGATGCCCGACGACTGATCCGGCGGACCGGGCGACTCGGCACAGGTCGGGGCGTCAGCGCATCCCGACCAGGATGCCGCGATGGTCGCTGCCGTTGTCGGGGAGGACCGTGCTGCTGACAGTCGTCAGGCCGCGGGTGAGAGCGTGATCGAGGCGGGCGACCGGGAACTCCGCCGGCCAGGTGAAGCCGAACCCGAGATCGCTCTGCGACGCCTCGTGGACGATCCGGGTGAGCGGCGTGAACGCGCGGTCGGTCGACGCACTGTTGAAGTCGCCGACGACGACGACGCGCGACGAATGATCGGCCTTCAGGGTCGCCGTGAGGTTCGCGAGCATCGTGTCGCGCTGCTGGTACTGACCCGGGCGCACCGACGCCAGATGCACGGCGTAGACCCTGGTCGGGCTGCCCGGAGTGTCGAGGTCGACCCACAGCGCCCGATCCCAGCCGAGGCCGAGATCGAGGCGTTTCTCGCCTCTGATCGGGATCGTGCTCCACACGCCGACCGTGCCGACGATCTGCGAGTACGGGTACTTCGCGTCGAGCGCCGCGCCGACGGCTGCCCGCGATGTCGAGTCGAGCTCCTGGAGTGCGATGACGTCCGGGTGCTTCGCCGCGAGGTCGGCGGCGATCGATCCGGCAGCCGTGTTCTGGGCGTGGATGTTCTCACTCGCGACAGTCAGCGACGTCGCGCCGGTCGCCATGCCGGGAAGCATCGCCGGCCCGAAGGTGAGCGACCAGATGGCGACGGCGACGGCGACGCAGAGCCCGCCGAGGAGCGAGAACCGCAGGAGCGCGGCGATGCCGAGGAGGAGGATCGCACCTCCCAGCCAGGGCAGGAATGTCTCGATGAGCGAGGCGGCGCCACCCACGTCGGGGAGGATTCCGTGCCAGAGGATCAGCGCGCCGACAAGGAGTGCCAGAACGCCGACGGCGATGCCGCGGGGTCCGCGGGCTGCTCTGGCGTTCGACACCTGACGATTATTCCGTGCTCTCTGGTGAGAAGAATCCGCAAACGCTGGACGCAGCCTGTACGCGACTCGAAACCGCCCTGTTCACCGACCGCCCCGGCGGGTAGCGTGGCAGCATGACGAACACCTCGCTCCGGCTTGCAGAGACCTTGACGTCCAACGGCATCAGGTCGGTCTACGGTGACCCTGTCGAACTCGACGGAATCACGCTGATCCCGGTTGCGCTCGTGCAGTACGGCTTCGGCGCCGGCTCCATGGGCGGAGAGCCGGACACGGGTGCCGGAGGCGGCGGTGGCGGCGGATACAGCATTCCGCTCGGCGCATATGTGCGCGACCGGAACGGCCTGCGCTTCCGGCCGAACATCATCACGCTCCTCGTGGTGGGCATCCCCTTCGTGTTCGTGGCCGGACACGCCTGGACCCGCATCATCCGCGCGCTGAAGCGATAGCGCCGCACTAGACTGTTCCACGAACACGGGAGTCCGGTGAGCCGGGCTGAGAGGAAGCTTCTCAAGCTTCGACCGTCGAACCTGATCTGGATAATGCCAGCGCAGGGAGGCCGCATTTCTCAATCCCGTGCCCTCTTTTCCCAAGTGAAAGGGCACGAACAGTGCACGCAACCATTGCATCAACCACCGGTCGACCGACACGCACCTTCAAGTGGCGTGTCGTCGACATCGTCGTAGCAAGCGTCGTCGCCGTCGCGAGCGGCGTCATCTTCTGGGCGTGGGGGATCGCCTGGACCCCGATCAGCGCGCCCGTGACGGCGGCGCTTCCGGGACTCCAGGGCATCCTGAACGGTCCCTGGCTGTTCGCGGGGGTGCTCGGCGCCCTCATCATCCGCAAGCCCGGCGCCGCGATCTTCACAGAACTCGTCGCCGCCATCGTCTCTGCGTTGCTCGGAACGCAATGGGGACTGACGACGCTCCTCTCCGGTTTCGTCCAGGGACTCGGCGCAGAGATCGTCTTCGCTCTGTTCCTCTACGCCAACTGGCGGCTCTACGTGGCGCTGCTCGCGGGCGCAGGCGCAGGACTGGCGGAGTCGGTACTCGACCTCGTCGTCTCGTACCCCGGTGTGAAGCCGGAGTTCGCGATCATCTACACGATCACGACCACCATCTCAGGGATCGTCGTGGCCGGTCTCGGATCCTGGCTGGTCGTGCGTGCACTGGCGAAGACGGGTGCGCTCAGCCGCTTCGCCGCCGGCCGGGCTGTCACGAGTCAGGCCTGAGCATTCCGGAGATGGATGGTCGGCCTGCGTCGGTCACCAGCGAAGGCTGGGGCTGGCGGTACGGAGGGCGCGCGGCGTGGGCCGTGCGCGATCTGTCGCTGCGCATCGAGCCGGGGGAGCGCATCCTGCTGCTCGGCGCATCCGGGTCGGGCAAGAGCACGCTGCTCGCGGCGCTGGCCGGAGTGCTCGGAGGCGATGACGACGGCGAGGCGCACGGCAGGCTGCTGATCGACGGGGAACGCCCCGGCGTCCTGCGCGGTCGGAGTGGTCTCCTTCTCCAGGATCCCGATGCCCAGGTCATTCTCGCGCGCGTCGGCGACGATGTGGCTTTCGGCTGCGAGAACCTCGGGATCCCGCGGGACGAGACGTGGCGACGGGTGCGCGCATCCCTCGACGCGGTCGGTCTTGAGCTGCCGCTCGATCATCCGACGTCCACGCTGTCCGGTGGCCAGAAGCAACGCCTAGCGCTTGCCGGCATCCTCGCCATGCGGCCTGGTCTGCTCCTGCTCGACGAGCCCACGGCGAACCTCGACCCGGAGGGCGTCGGGGAGGTGCGGGATGCGGTGGGCGCGGTCGTCCGGTCGACGGGCGCGACGCTGGTCGTGGTCGAGCACCGCGTGTCCGTGTGGCGTGACCTCGTCGACCGGGTGATCGTACTCGCCGCGGACGGCGGCGTTCTGGCCGACGGAGCGCCGGATGCGGTGCTCGCCGACGAAGCGGACGTCCTTCGGCGCGCGGGCGTCTGGCTCCCTCATGACGAGCTTCCCGCGTCGCGGGTCGTGGACGGTCCTCCGGGTCCGGCTCTCCTCGAGGCGTCCGGGCTTGCGCTCCGGCGCGGCCGCGGGGAGCTGCTGTCGCACCGGATCGACCTGAGCGTCGACGCGGGCTCGGCGATTGCGCTGACCGGCCGGAACGGTGTGGGCAAGTCGACGCTTGCACTGACGCTGGGCGGCCTCATCCCCTCCGCTGGCGGATCGCTCGTCGCGACGCCGGAGCTCGCCGCCGGCGCGGCGGCATCACCGCAGCGCTGGACATCGGCGCAGCTCCTCACCCGCATCGGCAGTGTGTTCCAGAACCCGGAGCACCAACTGCTGGAAGCGACCGTGCGCGCCGAGCTCCTGGTGGGACCGCAGGCGCTCCGACTCCCGCTCGCCGAAGCGTCGCAGCGGGTGGACGACCTGCTCGAGCGCCTCAGGCTCGCCGACCTCGCCGACGCCAACCCGTTCACGCTCTCGGGAGGGCAGAAGCGGCGGCTCTCGGTTGCGACCGCTCTCATCTCCCGGCCGCGCGTACTGGTCTTCGACGAGCCCACCTTCGGTCAGGATGCGCTCACCTGGGCGCGGCTGGTCGAGCTGATCGCAGAGCTGCGCGCCGACGGGCACGCCGTCGTCGCGGCGACCCACGACCTGGACTTCATCTCGGCGATCGGAGCCCGCGAGTTCCGGCTGGCATCGGACGTCGCGGATGCGGCGACGATGCGCGGGCGGCGGTCATGACCGTCATCGCCGCATATCGCGCAGGCCCGCTCGGGGGAGTGAACCCGGTCGCCAAGTTCGGGTTCTCACTCGCGATCACGCTCGGGCTGCTCCTGACCATCGACTGGGTCTCCGCCGCCGTCGCACTGGCAGCCGAACTGGTGCTGCTCGCCTTCGTGGGCCTCCCGCCGAAACTGGTCGTCGTGCGAACGGCGCCCGTCTGGATCGCAGCACCGCTGGCGGGGCTCACCGCGGTGCTCTACGGGCGCACGTCGGGCACGGTGTACTGGCACTGGTCGCTGATCGAAGTGAGCGACGGATCGATCGCGCTCGGAGCCGCAACGGCGCTCCGCGTGCTGGCGATCGGCATCCCGGCCGTGCTGCTGTTCGTCACCATCGATCCGACCGACCTCGCTGACGGGCTCGCCCAGGTTCTTCGGCTGCCCGCGCGTTTCGTGCTGGGCGGCCTCGCCGGCCTGCGGCTGGTCGGACTGTTCATCGACGACTGGCGTGCCCTCGGTCTCGCCCGGCGCGCGCGGGGTGTCGCCGATCACGGCGCCGTGCGACGCTTCCTGGGCCAGGCGTTCGCCCTGCTGGTCCTGTCGATCCGACGGGGAAGCAAACTGGCGACCGCGATGGAGGCGCGCGGGTTCGGTGCTCCGGTTCCGCGCACCTGGGCACGCCCGTCCGTCTTCCGTGTCCGGGACTGGATGGTCGTCCTCCTCGGCGTCGGCGTGGCGCTGCTCGCGACCGGGGTCGCGATCGCTGCAGGGAGCTGGAACCTTGTCGGCGCATCCTGAGCTCGACGCGCTCCTGGAGCGCGTCCGGTCTGCGGATGCCGCGGCCCGCGCAGCCGGTCACCCGCCCGTCGTGCTCATCGACGGCCCGGCGGGAGCCGGGAAGAGCACCCTCGCAGACCTGATCGTGGAGCGCTGGCCGGACGCGGCCACGCCCGTGCTCGTGCGCATGGACGACCTCTATCCGGGCTGGGGCGGCCTCGTCGAGGGGAGTGTCAGCCTCGGTGAAGAACTCCTGGCCCCACGGCGCGCAGGCGCGGCCGGCCGCTGGCAGCGGTACAGCTGGGCTCTGGCGCGGCCCGACGAATGGAACGAGGTCGACGGAACGCTTCCCCTGGTGGTCGAGGGATGCGGCACGCTGTCGCGAGCGAACGCGCCGTTCGCCGACCTGCGGATCTGGCTCGCCGCCGACGATCACCTGCGCAAGGGCCGCGCCCTGCGCCGCGACAACGGCGGCTTCGACGCCCACTGGGACCATTGGCAGTCGCAGTTCGAGGAATACCTCGAACGGGAGACGCCGCTCGCGCAGGCGGACGTCGTGCTCGACGTCACGGACTGGCCGCTCGTCTCACGCGACACCTGAGCCCAACGGGTCTAACGTGGTCGCATGAGTGATGCAGAGCGGGCCAGCGAAGAGTACGTCGTCGAGTACGCCGACGGACCGCTGGCCGGAGAGACCGACCGGCGTGTGCTGATCGCCGGCCACTACGACGACCGCATCGGCGCGGTCGCGGCGGTCGAAGGGCTCGAATCGCTGTTCTGGTACAACGCGGGCGACACCCGGGAGATCCAGGGGGAGCTGCACGTCAGCTACACCTTCGACGCGCCGGACAGCGATCCTGTCGAGGCCATCCGCGACGACGAGTAGGACAGCAGAACGATCCGCGGGGCGATCAGTCCCAGCCGAGTTCGTGGAGCCTGTCGTCATCGATGCCGTAGAAGTGCGCGATCTCGTGCACGAGCGTCACATGGATCTCGTCGCGCAGTTCATCCATCGACTCGCAGATCGACAACAGGGGCTCCCGGTACAGGATGATGCGGTCCGGCATCTCGCCGAAGCCGTACTGTCCGCGTTCGGTCAATGCGATTCCGTCATAGAGACCGAGGACATCGAGCGATCCGTCGTCCGGGCGGTCCTCGACCAAGAAGACGATGTTGTCGAGCCCGTCGACCATGTCATCGGGCAGCGCGTCGAGCTCGTCTGTGACCAGGGCTTCGAAAGCGTCCGTGTCCAGTTCGAGCATCCGCTACACCCAGGCGTCGGCGACGGCGGCGTGGAGGTCGAGAAGCGGGGCGGTCCGCTCGCTCGGCCCGCGGCCGAAACCGCATTCGGTGGCGACCCCGAACCGGTGTTGCGCCGTCGCTGCGGCCCGCGCGCGGCGGAGAGCGCCTTCGACCCCGTCCTCATGGTGGATGAGGCCGAGGTACAGTTCAGTCGCTTCGGGCAGGTCGACCTCGGCGAGCGGCGCGAAATACGCTTCGTCGTCGCGTTCGATGGGGACGGGAAGGTGGACCCAGTTCACGGTGCGGGGACTCGACTGGAGCAGGCGTGAGGTGAAGGTCGCGAGGTAGCCGGCATCGGTGGGCTGGACGAAGTGCGCCTCCTCGACGTCGCCGTAGCAGAGGTGAGAGCCGAGGTGGACGGCGTCGGGCACGCGCGATGCCTGCCGTGCGGCGCGCTCGACGACGCCGCCCATCACATCGTCGAACCACGGCGTGATCGCGTGATGAGAGCGGATGTTCGCCGACTCGAGCAGCGCGAACTCCACCGCGGTGTCCCACTGGATGGCGAGCTCCTCGTGCGGGATCGCTTCGAGGATGCGGTCGAGTTCGGCGAACAGCGCACGCTCGTATGCCGGCTCGAACGCCGCACGGTCGTCGGCCACGACGAACGCACCGACGACGGCGGCGGGCGTGGGGAGCGAGACCTGGAAGCGCGTTCCCGGAGCGATCGCTCCCTGATCGCGCAGTTCGGCGAACGTGCGGTATGACTCGATCGCGGCATCGGCGTAGCCGAGGTTCGGGAAGACGAGGTCGGCGGCGTCGACGCCCTCATCGATGGTGAACGGGCGGCCGTCGAAGGTCTCGCGGATGTAGAACGGCTCGACCGGGATGCGCGAGACGCCCGCCATGGTGTCGAATCGCCTGGTCTGGAACTGGATCCAGTAGAAACGCTCGCCCACCTCCCCGTCAGGGATGCGCTTCAGGCGATCGCCGAGATGCTCGCTGACAGTGCGGAAGGTGGTGCCCGCATCCGGGAGGTTGATGCTGCCCACGAGGTGGGCGCCCTGGATGACTGTCTCGCTCATTGCTCTCCTCCGCGGCCTCCGCTGTGGCCGTGACGAGTCTAATCGGCACGAAGGGGAGTCCCGGACGAATCCGGGACTCCCCTGAAGTGTGCGTTCAGGCGCCGATCAGTACCAGTTCATCGACTGCGAGTGCGACCAGGCGCTGCATGGCGAACCGTACGAGCGGGCGATGTAGTCGAGGCCCCAGCGGATCTGCGTGGCGGCATTGGTCTGCCAGTCCGAACCGGCGCTCGCCATCTTGCTGCCGGGAAGGGCCTGCGGGATACCGGTCGCTCCGCCGCCCGGGTTGTACGCGGTGTACGACCAGCCGGACTCCTTCTGCCAGAGGCTGCTGAGGCACTGGAACTCGCCGTCGCCCCACCCGTACTTCTGCGCCATCATGGTGCGTGCAGTCGCGCGGGCGCCGTCCGGCGTGTTCGCCAGACGTTTGGCCTCGGCGGCAGCTTCCGCCTGGCGCACCTGGGCGCCCTTGACCGCGACCGTGTGGATCGCGGCGTTCGCGGCGTCGATCCGCGCGCGGACCGCCGTGTCGGGGAGCTTCTGGTAGCTCGCGAGCTGGGTGATCGCCTGGCTCGCGGCCGCTGTGCTGACCGTCGAGCTGTTCGCCTTGACGGTCTGCGCTCCTGCCGAGATCGTCTTGGCTGCTTCTGCATCGAGACGGTCGCGCACATTGTTCGCGTAGATCGCGAGCTGGTCGTGGTGCATCCCGGTCGATTCGGACAGCTGGTGCGCCGCTGCGACGCGCTCCGAGGCCTGGATGTTGTGGGTGACGGCAGCAGGAACGACGAGCGCTGCGGTGAGCGCCGCGGCTGCGACGGCGCCGATGATGTGCTTCGCGGACAGGAGTGAGGTGGAACTGAGCATGTACTTCCAGAGTTAGGAACTTCCCCGCTGCTCTGAAAAGGCCGTGGCCGATTGCGGGCGTGGTCGTCTCCGCCCTGGGGAGGGCGCGGACCGGGAGCGGGCTGGGCGCCGCGGAAGATCGTCAGTCGGCCAGGGTCGGGTGGGTCTGGGGGAGGCCGGCGCGATTGTGCCTACGCGACGAGACGGCTTACTGTGCCGCCAACCCTGATACCGTACGAGGCCGATCTGGGCGATCCGGGCACAACCCATGGAAAAGACGTGCGCATTGGCTGGGAGTCTCATCCATGGCAATCCGCGCGAAACCGGCCTCGTCCACCGCCGAAGTTCTTACAATTGCTTCATGACGACGCAGTCGTACGAGCAGCGGGACGGTCGCGAGGCACAGCTCATCGCGACCTTCGTCACGCTTGCCGACACGCTCGTCGCCGGTTACGACGTCGTCGACCTCCTGCACATGCTCACGGAGGAGTGCGTCGCGATCCTCGGGGTGGATGCGGCCGGGATCATGCTCTCGGACCCGGCCGGTGTACTGCATCCGATCGCCTCATCCGATGGGGTCAGCGAACGGGTGGAGGCCGCCCAGGTCGAGGCGGGCGAAGGTCCGTGCATCGAGAGCTTCCGCACAGGCGCAGCGGTGGCCCTCGATGACATCCGGGAGTCCGGGGCCGGAGCTTTCCGCGCGATCGCCGAAGCGGCAGGCTTCCGTTCCGTCCTCGCGGTTCCCCTGCGGCTGCGCGACTCGACGATCGGCGCGCTCAATCTCTTCGGCCGATCGCCCGGAGCGCTCCGCGGTGAGGATGCCGCCGTCGCCCGGGCGCTGGCGGATGTCGCGACGATCGGCATCCTTCAGGAGCGGGCGATCCGCGATGGCCGGCTTCTCACCGAGCAACTGGAGCACGCGCTCAACAGCCGGGTGCTCATCGAGCAGGCCAAGGGCATCATCGCCCAGACCAGGCAGGTGCCGGTCGATGAGGCGTTCGCAGTGCTGAGGGCCTACGCCAGACGCAACAACGAGCGGCTGCGGGATGTGGCGGAACAGGTCGTGGAACGGCGGCTGACGGTGTGAGTCGACCGCGCGCGTCCGACGCCGAAAGCGTCCTGTGAAGTTGTGCCACGGCGCTATCCGCCTCTGTAGAATGTGATTGTTGCTCGAGACCCCGGCAGCGGTTCGCTGAATCGACCGCACGGGAGCGCTCATGGGCACGACAATCGTCAACCCGACAGGGGCTCGCAAAGAGCGGCCTACCGATGTGTACGTCGAACTCGCCGGGGTGATCCGGGCATCCGGTCTTCTAAGAAGACGCTACGGGTACTACTGGACCAAGCTCGCGGCCGTGCCGGTCGCCCTCGCCGCGTGTGTGGTGGCCTTCATCTGGGTCGGTGACAGCTGGTGGCAGTTGGTCACGGCCGTCGCGTTCGGCTTCGTCTTCACCCAGATCGCGTTCCTCGGTCATGATGCCGCTCATCGGCAGATCTTCCGCTCGGGGCGCTGGAATGACTGGACGAGCCTGGTGATCGGCAACCTGTTCGTCGGCATGAGCTATGGCTGGTGGCAGCACAAGCACACGCGGCATCACGCGAACCCCAACAAGGAAGGTGTGGACCCGGATCTCGATCTGCCCGTGGTCTCGTTCACCACGGCCCAGGTGACGGCACACACGAACCCGCTCGTGCGGTGGCTCATCAGCCACCAGGGCTGGTTCTTCTTCCCGGTGCTGCTACTCGAGGGGCTGTCGCTTCACGCATCCAGTGTTCGCCGTGTCTTCGCCCGCGAGCCGATGCAACGGCGTCCGGTCGAGATCGTGTTCCTCGTCGTCCGGATCGCCGCGTACCTGGCGCTCGTGTTCCTCATCCTGACGCCGGGTGTCGCCGCCGCCTTCCTGGCTGTGCAGCTCGGAGTGTTCGGCATGTACATGGGGCTGTCGTTCGCCCCGAACCACAAAGGCATGCCGATCGTCGGCAAAGACGTCAAACTCGACTTCCTGACCCGGCAGGTGCTGATGAGCAGGAACATCCGAGGGAACCTCGTGCTCGACTTCATGATGGGCGGGCTGAACTACCAGATCGAGCATCACCTTTTCCCGTCGATGCCGCGGCCGCACCTGCGGCGTGCGGCGCCCACTATCGCGCAGTTCTGCGAAGCGCACGACGTTCCGTACACGCAGACGGGACTCGTCGAGTCGTACGGGATCGTGACGCGTTACATCAACCGCGTCGGGCTGGGGGAGAAGGACCCGTTCGCCTGCCCGCTCCTCGAGCAGCGCAGCGCGATCGGGCCCTGACCGACCCGCGCGGCGCTCATGGCACCACCTCGTGCGATCGGCGTATGGTTCAGACATGGACGATGTCGCCGCCCTCCTCGGAGCCTGGATGGTGCGCCAGCGGTGGTATGCGACGAAAGGCCAGACCCCGCGCATCCGGATCATCGGGTCCGTGCACCTGGGCGGCGGGTCGAGCGTCGCGCTCCCCGTCATCCACCTGGTCATCGATGATGCGCCCGACATGCCCGTGCTGTACCAGGTGCCCGTCGTGGTCCGGACGACCCCGGTGGCAGGGTCGTCGGCGGCACTGATCGGCGAGAGCAGTGGGCAGTTCTTCTACGACGGGCCGCATGACCCGGTGTTCACCGCCGCGCTCCTGGACGCGATCAGCGGTGAACGCACCCTCACCGGCGACGACGCCGAAGCGATCGGCACCGCTCTCGGGGGCTCGGGACGGATCGCGCGCTCGCGGGTGCTCGGCGGCGAGCAGTCGAACACGTCGATCGTGTACGACATGGACGGTGGTCCGCTGCCGTTCGTGATCGCCAAAGTGTTCCGGGTGCTCCACCACGGCGAGAATCCGGATGTGACGACGCAGGCCGCGCTCACCGAGGGCGGATCGCATCGCGCCCCGCCCCTCGTCGGCTATCTGGCCGCGACCTGGCCGGACCCCGGACGCGCCGGCGGAAAGGCGACGGGCCACCTCGCGTTCGCGCAGGAATTCCTGCCCGGCCTCGACGACGCCTGGCGGGTCGCACTGCGCGCGGCTGCAGCGGGTGAGGGCTTCGCGGATCGTGCCTACGACCTCGGGATCGCGACAGCAGAGGTGCACGCGACCCTGGCACGCGTGCTGTCGACGGTGCCGGCCGGCCCGGATGACGTCGAGGATGCGCTCGTGAGCATGCGGGCACGGCTGCGCGTCGCTTCGAAGGAAGTCCAGGGGATCGCGCCGTTCGTGGAGAGCATCACGGCCGTCTACGCGGCGGCGGCGTCCGGCGACCTGCCACGATTGCAGCGCATCCACGGCGACCTGCACCTCGGCCAGGCGCTCCTCGCGCCGGAACGCGGCTGGGTGCTCATCGACTTCGAGGGCGAGCCGCTGCGCCCGATGGACGAACGGTCCCGTCCGGATTCGACGCTGCGTGATGTGGCCGGGATGCTGCGCTCGTTCGACTACGTGGCCGGGTCGCTCGCGCAGACGGACGGGACGGATGCGCGTGACTGGGCGTCGGAGGCACGTCGAGCGTATGTGGACGGTTACGTGGCCTCCTCTGGGTTCGATCTGAGGACCCATCGACTTCTGCTCGACGCCTTCGAGCTCGACAAGGCGGTGTACGAGGCCGTGTACGAGTCGCGGAGCAGGCCGAACTGGATCGGGATTCCGCTGGCCGCTGTGCGGCGCCTCGTGACACGGTCGGCACCGCTGCCCGGTTAGGGCTGGTCTTCGAAGAGCTGTTCGAGCGCGTGCAGGCCGATCCGGCGCATCGCGGGGGCGTCGGCCGAATTCGCGAGCACTGCGGTCGCCATGGTGACGGCCCAGCCGCGCGCGCGTGCCCAGGTCGCGTCGTCGTAGGCGAGCTCGCGGACGAAGGTGCGGCGTCCTGCTGCGTCGAAGGTCAGCCACGCCGTGGCGAGATCCGTCGCCGGGTCGCCTGCGGTCAGGTCGCCGAAATCGATGACGGCAGCCAGCCGGCCGTCGCGGGCGATGATGTTCGCGGGATGGAGGTCCCCGTGAAGCCACAGTGCAGGACCAGTCCAGACTGGAGCGGCGATCGCCTCCTTCCAGAGTGAGGCGACTGCAGGGGCGTCGGGAACCAGGCCGGTTGCCAGGCGGGCGGCCACCGCACCCGACCGCGTTTCGAGCGGCACCCCGCGGACCGGGTTGGCCGGCGCCTCCGCGGGAGCGGGAACGTGGAGATCGCGGACGAAGCGGGCGAGTTCGACAGCGAGTGCTCCGTGCTCGTCGAACGGGGTGTCGGCGGCGAGTTCGCCGTCGATCCAGCGCGTCACACTCCATTGCCACGGGAATCGCCGACTGGCCGCACCCGTGCGGACCGGGACGGGGATCGCGACGTGCACGAGCGTCGCCAGCAGGGGGAGCCACGTGTTCTCGTGCGCGACGAGCTCGGCGGCTATGGTGCGACGCGGAACACGAACCGCGAAGTCGACACCCAGCCGATAGATCGCGTTGTCCCAGCCGTTCGCGACGAGGCGGAGCGGCAGGTCGGCCAGATCGGGATGCTGCTCGGCGAGAAGCGACTGGACGAGAACGTCGTCGACATCGATGTCGGCAGCCGGCGTATCCACGTGCAACAGGTTAGCGCGCGCCGACCTGTGTCAGGCGGTGAGCTGCAGCTCCTCCTCGAGGAACCGGTGGCATCCGTCGCCGCCGCACTCGACGCACAGCGTCACCTCGTCCACCCGGTGTGGCTGGATCGGGTCGGCACCCGTACCGTCGCAGCGTTCGCACATTTCGAGCCTCATGCACACCATGATGCGCTCCCCCTCCGACATTCACCGGAGGGGGAGCGCGTGTCGGTCAGCGGGATCCGATCAGGGCAGGTAGTACGTCGGGTTCGGCAACTTCACGGTGCGGTCGGCGGAACCGCCGATCAGGTCGCTGAACTGGTCCCCGAAGTTCGCCACGATGTCGTACCCTCCTCCTGCGCTCGATTCAACGTGGGCGCGCGTCTGCGACTTGTACTCGATCGTGGTGCACTTCGCTGTCGCGCAGGTGATGTACGACGGCTGCTGGGATGCGCCGACACCGGTCCACTTCGTGTAGTAGTTCGCGGACGTGAAGCCGGTGTACCCGACCTTCGCCAGGTTGCCGAGTGTCGCCGCCTTCTGGTCGTCATTGCGCCCGGTCAGCCCGACGATCGTGCATCCGTACTTCTGGGCGACGGCCGCGAGTCCGACCATGGACGGCGTGGCGGGGAAGCGCTGGTCCTGTACCCAGACGTCCTGCTCGGCGGGGTTGAAGTTGAAGTGCATGTCTCCGACTTCCATGTCGTACGTCCACAGCGTGGTGTCGTCGGCGTCGAGCACGATCGCCGGGTTCTTGTGCGAACGCTTGCCGACGTAACACGCCGCCGCGACGGCGGGCTCCTGCTGCTTCACGAGCTTCGCCATCTCGGTGATGTACGGCGACGACGTCTTGTTCGAGATGCCCGTCCCCGGGTCGCCGTAGTAGGTGGCGATCGTCTTCTTCACCGAGTCGATGTTCGGGATGCCCTCACCGCCGACTTTCGCACCGCTGGTGCCGTCCGGCGCCATCGTGAAATGGGTGCGGGGTGCGAGCCACGGCTGGGAGACGCCCGGCAGGTTCGTCGAGGGGAGGTAGTACGTCGGGTTGGGGAGCTTCAGCGCCCGCTCGGAGAAGCCGCCCTGCAGGTCCGACCACTGGTCGCCGACGTTCAGGGTGATCGTGTAGCCGAGGGACTCGATGTGCTTGCGCGTCTGCGCCTTGTATTCGACGGTCGTGCAGCTCGTGGTCACGCACGTGATGTACGACGGCTGCTGCGAGGCTCCGACGCCTGTCCACTTCGTGAAGAAGTTGGTCGCGTTGAACGGCGTGTAGCCGACCTTGTCGAGGTTGCCGAGCGTCGCCGTCTTCTGGTTGTCATTGCGGCCGGTCAGACCGAAGACCGCGTATCCCATCTTCGAGGCGGCGTTGACGTAGGCGACCATGGCAGGTGTCGCCGGGAAGCGCTGGTCCTGCACCCAGACGTCCTGTTCCGCCGGGTTGAAGTTGAAGTGCATGTCTCCGACTTCCATGTCGTACGTCCACAGTGTGGTGTCGTCGGCGTCGAAGACGATCGCAGGCTTCTC
Organism: Diaminobutyricibacter sp. McL0608; assembly: GCF_039613825.1. Lineage (NCBI taxonomy): Bacteria > Bacillati > Actinomycetota > Actinomycetes > Micrococcales > Microbacteriaceae > Leifsonia > Leifsonia sp. McL0608. The sequence goes on from NZ_CP154826.1 coordinate 1,578,657, forward strand.
GTGGTGGCGAACCGCCTGCAGGTAGGTGAGCCTCAGCTTCGCGGTCTCGCGCGCGAGGATGGAGTCCATCTCGCTGATGTATGGCGACGTCGTCTTGTTCGCGATGCCCGTTCCCGGGTCCCCGTAGTAGGTCGCGATGGTCTTCTTCACCGAGTCGATGTTGGGGATGCCCTCGCCGCCCGCAGTGGCGCCGCTCGAACCGTCCGGTGCCATGACGAAACTGGTTCGCGGGGCGAGGTTCTGGCCGTGGCCGTGGTCGCCGCCGTGCCCGCCGTCCCAGGCCTGCGCGCCGGATGCACCGACCACGCTGAGGCCGAGTGCCAGGGCGACCGCCGCAGCTGCACTGCCGAGCATTCGCCTTCGCGGCGGGCGGATGGTGGGGGAGTCGTGGAATCGGGCAGGGCGTTCTGACATCGGCGTCACCGTTTCGTTCGTGGAGACCGGCCCCCAATTGGGGGCCGGTCAGCACGATAGTCCGGTCAGCGCCTCCCCGCTAGTATCACCTGGGTCGAAAGAATTTCGGCAAACGAGTGCTTTCGCACTAGCTGTGTCCCGCCGCACTAAGTAGACGTAGTGCGGTGAGACGGGGCTAGTGCGATGAGTTGTGTGGCGTCAGCGACCGGTCTCGCGAGCGCCCTGCACCGCCTGGAGGTCACGGAACATCCGCTCCGTGTCGCGGTTCGGTTCGCCGCCGCGCGCCTTGATGGCGGCGGCCAGGAATTCGCTGATCGGTGTCCTGCGTCGTTCGGGGGATGCCGTCCGTCGCGTCTGGCGGGTCGCCATCCGGTGGCCATGTCCTGAAGTGAGGATTCCGTGTGTCATGGCATTAACGATACGGAAGTAGATATTCGGCCACCAGGTGGCTTTGAGACTATCTTCGCAAACATTCGGCCACTAAACTCGGTTACATGATCACCCGCGTCGCTGTACCCCTGATCGACGACTTCGCGATGTTCGAATTCGGGGTTGTCTGCGAGGTCTTCGGCCTCGACCGCAGCTATGCCGACCTCCCGGTCTTCGACTTCCGGGTCTGCGGCGTCGAGCCCGGAGTGCCCATCACCAATCCCACGGGAGTCACCGTCACCCCGCCGTACGGGCTCGAGGCGATGGACGACGCCGACCTGATCGCGGTACCCGCGGCGCGCATTCGCGACGAGTATCCGCACGAAGTCCTCGAGGCGCTGAGACGCGCATCCGACCGTGGGGCGATCCTCCTCAGCGTCTGTTCCGGCGCGTTCGTCCTCGGCGCCGCCGGCCTCCTCGACGGCCGCGCGGTCACGACCCACTGGCGATACGCCGAGGCGCTGAAGAAGCGCTTCCCGCTCGCGAACATCGACCCGGATGTGCTCTTCGTCGACGACGGCGACCTGATCACCAGCGCGGGAACGGCCGCCGGCATCGACGCCTGCCTCCACCTCGTTCGGCGCGAACTCGGCAGTGCCGTCGCGAACACCATCGCACGGCACATGGTCGTGCCTCCGCAGCGAGACGGCGGTCAGCGGCAGTTCGTCGATCATCCGGTGCCCGAAGCCGAAGGGGATGCGCTGGCCGGCATCCTCGAATACCTGGCCTCCCGGCTCGACGAGCAGCACACCATCCCGTCGCTCGCCCAGCATGCGCGCATGTCGACGCGGAGCTTCTCCCGCCGTTTCCGCTCGGAGACCGGCGTCTCGCCGATGCAGTGGTTGAACCGCCAGCGCATCCTGCACGCACGCCTGCTCCTCGAGACGACCACGATGTCGATCGACGAGATCAGTGCGCAATGCGGATTCAGCAGCCCGACCCTCTTCCGTCACCACTTCGACCTGGAAGTCGGGGTCGCACCAACGCGTTACCGCCGCGCTTTCGCCGGCTCGGCCCAGCCGGCCTGATCGGGCGCGCCGTCGCGGACGGTTGCCGGTGGCCGCACGTTGCGGGATACTCGGGTCATCGGTGGACGGCGTGTCACGACGTCGCCACCCCTCCATACGGAGGCTGTCATGGATACTTTGCGAAATCGGGGGAGCGCATTCAGCGTGGTCCTCGCGACGGTCATCGTCTGTGTGGCCGGCCTCGCCGGGTGCGTCGGGACCGCGGCCCCCGAAGTGGATCCGGGCCACGTGGACACGTCCGCCCCGAACACGGGGACCACCGCGCCTCAGCCGGAGAACACCTCCCAGGCAGTGTCGGTCGAGCTCGCCCAGCTGCCGATCGGCGGAAACACGACCCAGGACCAGACCACCTCGGCCGACACCTGTGTGACCATCAACTGGATCGTGCAACAGGATGCGGCGAAGATTCCGTCCGACGTGAAGATCCAGATCACGGGCGCAGCATTCAGCACGGACGTGTACACGCTGGCCGACCAGGGCTGCGCGAACGACCATCCGGCGTGCATCGGGTTCGTGTTCGACGCAGGGCACCAGGCGTGCAATCTGGCGATCACGCCGACCGGATCACTGGACTCGACGGGAACAGAACCCGCCGTGAGCCTCGGCGGGAACGTGACGTGCGTCGACGGTCAGACTCCTGAATGCACTGACTTCCTCAATGCGGTCGCGACGGAGCCGAGCGTGACCATTCCGCTCGACCCACCGCCGTCCGAGCAGGGCGCCGGACCTGCGCCGTCCGATCGCGGCGGGGCCGGCGCGTGACCGACGACGTCCCGAAAGAGTCCGAGAACACCGGCACGGCCGACGCGTCCGCTGCACCGCAGGTCGAGCGCTGGGTCAACGTGCTCGGAAGTGTGATCGCCCCCGCTACCCTGCTCGGCGCGCTCCTCTTCTATTTCGGGTATGTCTCGTCGCGTGCGCAATACGACTACTTCGGGATCGACGTCGACGTGATCGGCCTGACCACCCAGAACTACGTCGCCCGCAGCCCCCAGCCACTTCTCGTGCCGCTGCTGGTGCTCGCGCTGCTGGGCGCGGCGCTGGTCGGGCTGCACGCGATAATCCGGCGGCGTTCGCGGCGCCCCGGGTTCGCCGGCGCCATCCGCCGGGCGGTTCTCGTGGGACTTATCATCCTGGGCGCCGGAATCATCCTGCTGTTCGCCTACCCGTTGCTGTCGGGCTGGCCCTACTACCCCCTGGTGACCCCGTTCGTGCTGGCTCTCGGTGGCGCGGTCACGGCGTACGGCCTCGGCACACTTCGGTTTCTGGCCCGGCGAGACGGCACGGGCACGTCCCCGCGGCTCGGCGTCGTGGTGCTGCTGTGGGCGGCGACCGCCGCCTGCGTCTTCTGGGCGACCGCGACGATCGCGCAATGGTCGGGGCTCGGTCTGGCGCAGCAGCAGGCGCGCCACCTCGACACGCTCCCGAGTGTGATCGTCGACACGCAGGACCGGCTGTTCCTCCCCGCCGAATCGCATGTCGCCGAGATTGCGCTGCCCGCTTCGGACAGCCAGAAGTTCCGTTACCGCTACACCGGCCTGCGGCTGCTGATCGTCGGCGGCGACCACATGTTCCTCGTGCCCAACACGTGGAACCCGCACGACACGACTCTGGTGCTGCCGGTCGATAGTTCGACCCGGCTCCAATTCCAGTTCCGCAACCTGGCGCCCTGACGCGCCCGGCGCCCTGATGGGTCCCGGCGGCCCGGCACTGCGGTCAGTCGACGTCGACGGTCCAGATCACCAGACCGGTCGCCGTGCGCCTCGCCGTCTCGAGGTAGGTCGCGGTCCGCCCGTTGTCGTCGGTGAGCTCCGCCTGCAGCACGTACTCGGTGACATCCCAGGTGCGTCCGTCGAACGGGCCGCCTTCCAGTTGCGCGATCGTCACATCCATAGCTGAACGGTACTCCGCCCGACGCCGGAACGGGATGCCGGATTCACCAGCCGCCGCCACCCCCGCCGCCTCCGCCACCGCCGGAGAACCCTCCACCGCCCGAACCGCCGAACGAGCTTCCCGAACCCGATGACGGGGGCGGGGTCACGGCGAATGGAGCTCCCTCGTAGATCGAGCTGAAGGCGGCGATCTGCAACGGAAGAAGCGATGCGTTCATCGTCCCGGCGGTCCACTCCGGTTCGAGGCCGGTCGTGGCGTACGAGTGGGCGAGTTCGCGCATCCACTCCTTCTCGACGCCCCAGACGATCGCGTACGGCAGGAGTTTCTCGTTGAGGCGCACGACAGCCGAACCGTCGGTCGCATCCACCCGGTCTGCGCCTTCCGGGCTCTGCAGGACGCGGAAGCGTTCCGCCTCCGCCAGCGTCAGGTATTCGCGGAGCCCGAGGAGATGGTCGCGAACCTCGACGCCTTTCGCGGTCATCAGATCGGGCACGCGGGCGAGCCAGAAGACGAGCACGGCGATGATCACGACCGCCCACAGTCCCCACGACAGGATGTCGGTCGTCCCGTTCTGCGTGGTCGCCCACCAGATCAGCAGCAGCCAGGCGGCGAGGACGACGATGATCCCCGATCCGAGGATACGCGGGAGCCGGCTCTTCGCCCGTCCTCGAAGGCCCCGCGCGTCGACGACGCGGGCCAGTTCGGAGTCGAGGAACGCCATCCGGTCGCCGAGTCTGTGGTCGCTCGGGTCGAGCAGCACCTCTGTCCCCGGTTCGTCTGTGACGAAGATGCGGTTCAGGATGGCGCGCTCGTCGGGGTCGGCGACGGAAGCGGCGGGTTGCAGCAGGCGCAGCCCGAACAGTTTGTCGACGGATGCATTCGAGTGATCGATCAGCGCGGCGACCTTGTTCACCGCGAACCCGATCAGTTGCGCAGGGATCGCGCGGTCGCCCCGGTTGAGGAACTGCGCGGCGAGGGCCGGGAACATGTCGGGCGGCGCAGCGTATTCAGCGACGATGATGCCGCGACCCTTCGGCGTGCGCCACACGAACAGCCGGGCGACGACGACTGAGACCGCGATCGCGATCGCGAGGCCGAGCAGGATCCAGGGGAGTACCGCGAACGGGAAGGCTGCGCGCGGGTCCGGCAGTGTCGCGAACGTACCGGCAGTGAAACCGACAGCCATCGTGACGTTCTGCTGCGGGCCGAGGTTCGCGTGGCCCGCCGTGATCACTGTGCCTCCCGCCTCAGGCGCGGACGTGATCGTGCAGCGATCGGTGCTGCCCAGGTCTCCGACGTAGCAGGCGTTGTCGCCGGTCAGCGCGCCGGTGAGCGTGCTGTCGAGGTGGAGGTGTGCGGTCACCTGGCCGAACGGCTGATCCCAGCCGGTTCCGTTGACATCCCAGTAGAACTCGTCATCGCCGGTGTCCGCGAAGTATCGCACCACGTTCTGCTCGGTGTAAGTGATGACGTACGTCTGCTTGCCGTGCACGAAGCTGTCGGGCGAACCGATGCGCAGCTGTGCGAATCCGTCCTGGTCCGCACGCTCGAACGGGATGCTCGCCCCGTTCGCGTCCGTCACCGACACGACCTGGACGTTCAGGTCCGTGTTCTGGTCGGTGAGCGGGATCGCCCGCACGATCCCGTGGTTCTGATCGAACTGAGGGAACTCGGCGACGAGCGTCTCGACTGTCTTCAGGGTCGAAACTTTGTCGGCGTCACGGCTGAGCGTGTAGTCGGCAGTGAACGAGTCGAAGGTGAAGTCGCTGGTATCCGTGCGCAGCGTACCGGGAGCGTGTCCGGATGCTGTCACCGGCGCGGTCTCGGATGCTTCTGCCGGCGCGGCGCCAAGGGCCAGGAGGCTCACAATGACGCCGGTCGCGGCGAACACCGCGACGAGGGAGGAGCGGATGCGGTGGCTGGGCACTGCTAGAGAGTAGCGCGCATGATCCGGATTTCGGCGCACCACGGGAGATCGGGATACTCTGGCCCGCGATGACATTCGACTGCGTCTTTCTGAACGGAACCGTGGGAACGGGCAAGACCACCACCGCCGAGATGCTGAGCAAGCACGTCAGTCTGAGCGGCGTGCGAAATGCAGTGATTGACCTGGACGAGATCCGCCGATCGTGGCCAGCACCACTGGACGACCCGTTCAACCACGAGCTCGAGCTCAGGAATCTCGCCTCCCTTGTCGGCAACTATCGCGACGCGGGGGCTGACCGATTCATCCTTGCCGGCGTGATTGAACAGCGTTCGGAGCTTCCCCGATATCGGGCGGCCGTGCAGAGCGAGGGGATGTTCGTGGCACGCCTGGTCACCGATCCCGGGGTCCTCGAGGCGAGGCTGCTGAAGCGTCACGAGGGGGACCCCGAGGCCATCGAGTGGTACCTCGAGCGGGCGGTCCAACTGGCCGGCATCCTCGAGACGGCCGACTGCGATGACAGAGCTTTCGACACCACGGACCAGAGCGCCACCGAGGTGGCGGCCGCCATCAGCAGTTCCGTCGGCTGGTAGTCGGCTGCACGGACGACCTTGGGGTGAGTAACGGGGCTTGAACCCGCGACCTCCTGGACCACAACCAGGCGCTCTACCAGCTGAGCTATACCCACCATGCGACCTGCCTGACACTGCTGTGTCGAGCGAGGCAACTAGGAGATTCTATTACATCCGGGGCGCCCATTTTTCCACTACCGATGCAGCGACCGCCTGAGTGGCCTCCGTCGTGGGTCCCGGTTCGCCGACGAACGCAGCAGAACGGTAGTAGTCGAGCTCGCGGATCGACTCGAGAATGTCGGCCAACGCGCGGTGGCCGCCGTTCTTCGCCGGGGCGTTGAAGTACACGCGAGGGAACCAGCGGCGAGCCAGCTCCTTGATCGAGGAGACGTCGACATTGCGGTAGTGCAGGTGATTGTCGAGTCGCGGCATGAACTTGGCGATGAAGGACCGGTCGGTGCCGATCGTGTTGCCGGCGAGCGGTGCGGTGCGGGCGCCGGGGGCGAACTTCAGCACGTACTCGAGGACCTCGTATTCGGCCTCGGCGAGGCTGATGCCGTTCGGGATCTCTTCGATCAGGCCGGAGGTCGTGTGCATCTGGCGGACGAAGTCGCTCATGCTCGCAAGAGCCGACGCGTCCGGCTTGATGACGATGCTGAGACCAGGGTCGAGAACGTTCAGGTCGAAGTCGGTGATGACGACGGCGATCTCCACGAGTTCGTCGACCTCGAGGTCGAGTCCGGTCATTTCGCAGTCGATCCAGACCAGTCGATCCGAGGAAGTAGGCATGCCGAAAGTCTACTGTGGGGCTCCGACGCGGCACGGGACGGGCAGTTTGGGGCTCAACCCGTCGCCCGCCGAAACACCCCTCAGCCGTCGACCGGCCCACGGGATGGCGTAGACGCGCAACCAAGTGCGAAAGGGGAGCGAATCAGGTGGGGAGGGCGGCACATCCGCCGCCACCGAACGCGCAGCGATCTCGGCATACGGAATCCCGAGCACATGGGCTGCACGAGCCGCGAGCAGCCGATGACCGAGGGTGCTCAGATGTACGCGGTCCGCAGCCCACATGGACGTCTGCTGGAATTCGCGGATGCCCCACACATCGAGCACGCTCGCACCGTTCGCGCGCGCAATGCTCCAGATGTCCGCGTTGAACACTGCTGCCCGTCCGCGGAACGGCTTCAGGAAGAACGCGAACTGCGGGTCGAAACAGTTCGCCAGCAGCACGTTCGCGCCGGCTTCGCGCAGGCGGCGGATGCCGTCCTCGAGCTGATCGGCCAGCGCATCCGGATCCGCCTTCGGGCTCATGAGGTCGTTCCCGCCGATCATCACCGACACGAGATCGGCGTGGAGGCCGATCGCGCGCGGTATCTGATCACCGACGACGTGCGAGATCCGACGCCCTCGCACGGCGAGGTTCGCGAACTCGAAGGTGGTGCGACCCAGCCGCGCGTGCCCGTCCAGGATGACGGCGAGCCGGTCCGCCCATCCGAGCCATTCGATACCGGGAGCGGGACCGGTCGTCACCGGGGCAGGGTCGCAGAACCCTTCAGTGATGGAATCACCCAGGGCGACGTATCTGGTCCACGCGGCTCCGCTCACAGTACGAATTCTCGCCGCGCGCAGTCGTCTTCGGGGCTGGGCGCGGACGCTGCCATGCACTCGTCTCCCGTTGTTCGTCCGCCGTACACTGAACGAGGAAAGCGCGACACCGCAGGTTTACCTGCGTGTCACATGCCGGGGAGGATTCGATGGAACTCAAGCTCTACACGTCGTCCTTCTGCGAGCCGTGCATGCAGACGAGAGCGGTTCTCGCCGAGGTCGAACGCCTTGTGCCGGATGCGCGCGTCACCGAACGCGACGTCGCACGTTTCATCGATTCTGCGGAGGCGGACGGCATCCGCTTCACGCCGACGGTGATCGTGAACAACGCGGACGGGGAAGAGGTCTTTCGCGCCGAAGGAGTGCCGACACTGCAGCAGGTCCTCGTGGCCGCTGCCAAAGCGATCTGACCCCATCCGGTATCGTTGAGGCGGTTGAGCGCCCCCGTAGCTCAGCGGATAGAGCAGGAGCCTTCTAATCTCTTGGTCGCAGGTTCGATTCCTGCCGGGGGCACCCCTGTGGCGTGGTCTGGTCGGCGATCGCCCGATTGATTGCCAATATATTGGCGCCACGTTCGACCACTTCGCGATCTTTTGGCAACTGATCGATCAGTCGGCGGCCTTTTTGCGCGCGGTCGCTTTCGGCTTGAGCGCGCTGGTGTACGCGTGGCTCGCGACGAACCAGGCAGTCAGCTGGGCGGTGTCGGCGAGGAGCCAGCCGGGCACATCCACGTACTCCTTCTGCACGCGGCCGTACGCCATCGTCGGCGACGTCTCATACGTCGCAAGGAACTCTTCGCGTGCGTCGGGAGGCAGTCGCAGGGCGAGCGTGCCTTCCTTGCCCAGGTAGCTGAACATGTTGCCGTTGACCGACGTGTACGGCACGGTCGCGCCTTTGCGCGGCACCCCGGGGATGGTCGCGACGAGTCGCTCGTACTGCTCGAGGATCTCGGCGGGGATGGAGGACACCGGCTTCGCCATGCCTCCATTGTGCGCGCGATCGACCGCGGAGGTCAGAGGTGTTCGACGGTCTTCCCGGCGCGGGTGACGATCGTGATCTGAGGCCGCACACCGCGCAGGCTGAAGCGCAGCCGCAGCTGCGCACTCCTGGCGATGAGGGATGCGATCACAACGGCCGCGACAGCAGGCACGGCTCCGGAGATCAGCATCGCCGTGTGCGGCCCGTACTGCTCGACGACCCAGCCCATCAGTGGTCCGCCGATGGCCTGTCCACCGAGCAGCACCAGGATGTACAGCGAGATGACCCGGCCGCGGATCTGCACGTTCGACGACATCTGCACCAGCGAGTTCGCGCCCGTGATGAACAGGAGGTTCATGACTCCGATTCCGACGAGCAGCACACTGAACGTGATCTCATTCGGCGCGAGCCCCGCTATGGCCTGCACGATGCCGAGTCCGACCGCGGTGCCGACGACCATCGACAGGCGGATGCTCGTGCGGCGCGTGGATGCGATCGCACCGGTCAGCGCACCGGCCGCGACCAGGGCGTTGAAGAATCCGTAGCCTTTCGCCCCGACGCCGAACACGTTGTTCGCATACGCGGCGAGGAACACCGGCATGTTGAACGCGAACACCGCGAGCACCGCGACCATGACGACAGTCCAGAAGATCACCGGCTTGCTGCGCACATAGCGGATGCCTTCGGCGAGCTGTCCCTTTCCGCGAGGAGCAGCCGGGCTCGCGTGCAACTGCGAACGGTTGAGGGAGAGTAGGGCCGCCACGACGCACAGGCAGGCCACGCCGTTGATGGCGAACGACCAGCCTGCGCCGACCGCCGTGATCAGGATGCCGCCGACCGCGGGGCCGATGAGGCCGCCGAGCTGGAAGATCGACGAATTCAGGCTGATCGCGTTGCGAAGGTAGTGCGGTCCGACGAGCTCGTTCACGAAGACCTGCCGTGCCGGGTTGTCGATGACGGTGACGAGCCCCAGCACGAACGAGATCACGTAGACGTGCCAGACCTCGATCGACCCGGTGAGCGTAAGAGCGGCGAGGATGGCGGCGAGGACGGCCGCGGACGACTGGCTGACGATGAGGAGCCGCTGCTTCGGGTAGCGGTCGGCGATGACGCCTCCCCACAGCCCGAGCACGAGCATCGGGGTGAACTGCATCGCGACGGTGATGCCGACGGCGGCGACGCTCCCGGAGAGCTGGAGCACCAGCCAGTCCATTGCGATGCGCTGCATCCACACCGCGGTGTTGGCGACGAGGTTCGAAGCTGCGAACTTGCGGTAGTTCGGTACCTTCAGTGAGACGAGCGTTTCACGCCACGGTGGGCGTGCGCTCAATACGGGCATGGGGCCTGTCGGCGGCGCTGCTGCGGTGTGCGGGGGAGTCACGGTCGTTCCTGCGAGTTGAGAGTCGGATGCGGTTACGTATGGGTGTTTGTCGCGGCGACCCTTCGACGCTACGCCCCGGCGGACCATTCCAAGGCTAAATTGAACCTATAACTCCTATTGGATTATCGAATGGATGCTCGAATGTTCGATCCCGTCCTGCTGCAGACCTTCCTCGCGGTCGCCGAGACGCGCAGTTTCACCCGGGCGGCCGCGCGCCTGGGCATCAGTCAGCCCACCGTGAGCCAGCAGGTGCGCAGGCTCGAACAGGCGGCCAAACGCCAGCTGATCGCACGCGACACCCGTGAGGTGCGTCTCACGGACAACGGCGATGCGATGGCGGGGTTCGCGCGGACCATCCTGGCAGCGCACGCCGAAGCGACGAGCTACTTCAGCGGGTCGGCGATGCGCGGACGCCTGCGCTTCGGCGCAGCGGACGACCTCGCCATCACGCAACTGCCGCGAATCCTGCGGCACTTCCGCCAGCAGCATCCGCAGATCAACCTCGAACTGACCGTCGACCAGAGCGGCCCGCTTCACCGCAAGCTGAAATCCGGCCACCTCGACCTCATCTTCATCAAACAGAATCCAGGCACGACCGAGGGCGCTGTCGTGGCGACGGATGCTCTGGTCTGGGTCGGCCAGGAGAAGACTCTCATCGACCCCGATCAGCCCCTTCCGCTGATCGCCTACCAGGGGCCGAGCATCAGTCGCCAGATCGCGATCGACGCGCTTGAGGCGGCCGGCCGCACCTGGCGGATCACGTGTAACACCCGTGAGGTGAACGGCGTGCTCGCGGCGGTCCGTGCGGGCATCGGGGTGGCGGTCTTCCCCCAGACTCTCATCCCGTCCGATCTCGTCAAAGTGACGAACCGGTTCGGCCTTCCGGAGCTCGGACACGTCGACTTCACGCTGTTGAGCAACCCTCTCGCGCCGCGGGAGCCGGTGGATGCGCTGACCGCGGCCATCATCGGGCGCACGCTCACGCAGACTCCGTGACAGTTCGCCGCCGTAAGCCTTAGCCTTCGGTCGGCACGTGGATGTCCGTGTCGGGTGGGCGGATCCCGCCGTCCGACGAGCGCCGCCGCTGACCGAGCGCGATCAACGGGAACAGCAGTACGGAGAGCATCCCTGCACCGACCAGGGCGGTGGCTGTTCCCGGCTGAAGGTCGTGCTCCTTCAGACCGATGTTGGTGACCGCCACGATGATCGGGAGCGCAGTCGCGCTGTACAAGGCCATCGCGCGCCGGTCAGCCCATGTCGAGCCGACAGGCAGGGCGAATGTGCCCGGAATTCCGCGGACGATCAGGAAGAGCACAAGGAAGATCGGCAGCAGCAGCAGCGCGTGCGGGTCGGTGACCAGGGCCTTCAGGTTGAACGTGATACCTGTGTTGATGAAGAAGATAGGAACGAAGAAGCCGAACGCGACCGCCTCGAGCTTTCCTTCGATGACCTCCGCATCCTCTTTGTTGGCACCCTTGAGCAGGATCTTGCAGATGACGCCCGCCGTGAACGCGCCGAGGAGCATGTCGAGCCCGAGGGCGATGCTGAGTCCGACCAGCGCGGCGATGACCACGACGACGAACCGCACGGCGAACTGGCCACTGGTGTGCAGCGTCGCGGTGACGAGCCGGTGGAAGGTCGCGTGCGTTCCGCGGGATGCGAGCCAGATCGCGAGGGCTGCGACCACCGCGAACCCGACGAGGACAAGTGTTGCGACACCGGGTCTCCGACCGCTCAGGAAGAGCGAGATGGCGATGAGCGGACCGAACTCGCCAACGGCGCCGACAGCAGTCACGGCGCGCCCGAACGGCGTGGAGAGCTCGCCGGCGTCGCGCAGCACCGGCATGAGCGTGCCGAGGGCCGTCGACGTCAGCGCGACACCGACGAAGATCCCTGCCGCGAAGTTCGGCGCCAGCAGAAGGCCGATGACGACGCCGGCGACGAGCGAGATGAGCCAGCCGAGCGCGGCCCTGTTCAGTGGACGGCCCCTGATTGCGCCGAAATCGATCTCATTGCCGGCCATGAAGAACAGGAATGCGAGACCGAAGTTGGCCAGCGCATCCACGAACTGGCTGTGCGGCACCCAGCCGAGCACACTGGGTCCGACGATGAGACCGAGGACGATCTCGAAGACGACCAGCGGAATCTTCGCGACCCGGCCGATCAGGCTCGCCAGGAGGGGGGCCGCAGCTGCGAGCAACGGCACGATGATCAGCGCGTTCAATGAGTCGACCATGCTCGTGATGCTATTGCCGCCCCGGAGCCGCGTCTACGTCGAACGGTCTGTTCACACGGCCGAAACGCGTCGGTACTACTCTGCTGCTATGCGCGACCTCCAGGCCCTCATCATCGAAGAACTCAACGTCAGTCCCGCCATCGATCCGGCCGATCAGGTCGAGAAACGCGTCGGTTTCCTGGTCGACTACCTGAAGTCGACCGGTGCCTCCGGCTTCGTGCTCGGGATCAGCGGCGGCCAGGATTCGTCGCTCGCCGGGCGCCTCAGCCAGCTCGCCGTCGAGCGCCTCGCCGAGGAGGACGTCGAGGCCGAATTCATCGCCGTGCGCCTGCCGTATTCCGTGCAGCGCGACGAAGAGGATGCGCAGCTCGCCCTCGGCTTCATCCAGCCGCACCGGGCCGTCACCTTCAACATCCAGCGCGGTGTCGACGGATTCGAGGAGGAGTACGCGGATGCGATGGGGGAAGATCTCTCGGACTTCACCAAGGGCAACGCCAAGGCGCGGGCCCGGATGATCGCCCAGTACGCGATCGCGGGGGAGCGTCGGCTTCTCGTCGTCGGCACCGATCATGCCGCTGAGGCGGTGACCGGCTTCTTCACCAAGTACGGCGACGGCGGGACCGATGTCCTGCCGCTGACCGGCCTCACCAAGCGGCAGGGTCGCGCTCTCCTCGAACACCTGGGAGCGCCGTCGAGGCTCTACCTCAAGGCTCCGACCGCCGACCTGCTCGACCACAAGCCCGGGCAGACCGACGAAGACAACCTCGGCCTGACGTATGCGGACATCGACGACTTCCTCGAAGGCAAGGACGTCGCCGACGAGGTGGCCGTCGCCCTCGAGAACCGTTACCTCGCCACTGAGCACAAGCGCCGCGTGCCGGTGAGCATGTTCGACGATTGGTGGCACGAACGAGGTGGCTACTCGAAGTAGCCCCAGACCCGTGCACAGACGAGGGCGGGGCCGGTGGAATCGACCACCGGCCCCGCCCTTCGTTACGTCGTTCTAGCCGACCGGCGTGTAACGCTGGGTCGGAGCGGTGTCCGTGTTCTCCTCGGCCAGGGCCGGCTCGGGACGGAACGCGGGCTCAGGTGCCTCGGCAGGCTGCGTGGCCTGCCCACCGGAGTACTGCTCGTGGTGCTGCTGCGCGACCCACGCATCCTGCTGCGCAAGCAAGGCACGCTCGGTGTCCGAGTTCTCGAACCGCCAGCGCTCGAGGTCGCTCTGGAAGATGCGACGCGCGCGCCCCGGGTTGTTCTGCCACTCGATGAGCCGGTCGCGGAACTCCGCCACCGCCGGATCGAGCTGGTAGCCGAACGTCGCCGAGCTGCGCTTCAGCTCGGCGAGCTGATGCCCGGCCCAGTTGGCCGCGATCCCGGAACCCTTGATGGGCAGGAGGCGGACCATGATGTCGGCCTGACCGACGGCGCGGTCCGAGAGGACCTGCTCGCCGGGAGTCAGGGAGTTCCAGACGGATGCCTCGGTCGCCGCATCCACGAGGGCCGCGATGGCCGACGCCTTCTGCTGGCGGTCGGTGCGGGAGAGCAGGCCTTTGATCGCACCTCTGGCGATCCAGGCTGCCAGCAACCCGGAGATGATCACGGCGACCGCGAGCACAACCGCGTTGAAGATCGCCGGGCGTGCGCCGGGCGAGAGAAGCCAGTCTACGAAGTCATTCCACCACTGCATGTTCGGATGGTACCCGGGCGGCTGCGGATCGCTTGGATGCGCGCCCGCAGTGTCGCAGACTGGCTCTTCTCCATCGCTACTCGAGCTGCTCGGTGCCGTCGACGGCGAACGGTTCGATCGCGTCGATCTCGTCGGGGGTGAGCGCGGGCGCGTCGAGGGCGGCGACGTTCTGCTCGAGCTGCGCCACACTGGATGCGCCGATCAGCGCACTCGTGATCTGCGGCTGACGAAGCACCCAGGTGAGGGCGAGCTGCGCGAGCGTCTGGCCACGGGAGGCCGCGATGTCGTTGAGAGCCCGCGCCCGCTCCAGATAGGTCGGGCTCAGCTGTTCCTCCGACAGGAAGTGGCTGGTCGCAGCGCGGGAGTCGCTGGGAACGCGTCCGTCGAGGTAGCGGTCGGTCAGCATCCCCTGCGCGAGCGGCGAGAAGACGATGCTCCCGATGCCGAGCTCGTCGAGAACGGGGAAGAGGCCATCTTCGATGGTGCGGTCGAACATCGAATAGCGGGGCTGGTGGATGAGCAGGGGCACCTTGTGCTCGGCCAGGGCGGCCGCTGCGGCGCGGGTCTCCTCAGGGTCGTAGTTGGAGATGCCGACGTAGAGGGCCTTGCCCTGGTTGACGGCGGTCGCGAGCGCGCCCATCGTCTCTTCGATCGGGGTGTTCGGGTCGGGCCGGTGGGAGTAGAAGATGTCCACGTAGTCAAGACCGAGCCGGCCGAGGCTCTGGTCGAGGCTCGACAGCAGGTTCTTGCGCGAACCCCACTCGCCGTAGGGGCCCGGCCACATGTAGTAGCCGGCCTTGGACGAAATGATGAGCTCGTCGCGGAAGGGACGGAGATCTTCGGAGAGGATGCGCCCGAAGTTCGTCTCGGCGCTTCCGGCGGGAGGGCCGTAGTTGTTCGCCAGGTCGAAGTGGGTGATGCCGAGGTCGAATGCCCGACGCACGATGGCGCGCTGGGTGTCGATCGGGCGTTCATGGCCGAAGTTGTGCCAGAGGCCGAGCGACAGCGCGGGCAGCACGAGGCCGCTCCGTCCGGTGCGGTTGTAGGTCATCGAGTCGTAGCGGTTCTCCGCGGGAGCGAATGTCATGTCCTCATCGTAGGAGAATGGCGGTGACCGGACGAAAGGGGTTGGCGATGCAGACCGTCGTGCTCGCGGGTGGTTGTTTCTGGTGTCTTGACGCGGTCTACCGCGTCCTTCGCGGCGTCAGTGACGTCGTGTCCGGGTACACGGGTGGCACGACGGTGCACCCGTCGTATGAGCAGGTGTGCACGGGGACGACGGGGCACGCCGAGGCCATTGCGGTGACGTTCGATCCCGAGGTGATCCCGGCGAGTGTGATCCTCGACGTGTTCTTCACGCTTCACGATCCTCGGCAGCTGAACCGGCAGGGTGCGGATGTGGGAACCCAGTACCGGTCGGCCATGTTCTACGACGGCGACGAGCAGAAGGCTCTGTTCGAGGCGGCGCTCGAGAGGGCGGCGACGTATTGGGATGGAACGATCGTCACGACTCTCGAACCCCTCGGCACGTTCTACCGGGCAGAGGAGTATCACCAGGACTTCTTCGCCAAGAACCCTGGGCAGGGCTACTGCATGGCCGTTGCCCTGCCGAAAGTGAACAAGGTCCGCAAGTCGTACGCGGAGTATGTGATCGCGGCCTAGAGCGGGCCAGTCCTCCACAGCGGGGTCGCTCACGGTGTTGTCCACAGAATGATGATTCTCGGGGCGGCCTTCGGCGCTGTTCATCGAAACTCGATCTGAGACGCCGCAACGGGCGCTCAGAACTCGAGGAGACATCCTATGAACGATTCCCTGTCCACCCGTGGCGTGGTGGCCACCGTTCCCAACCACATCGTCACCAGCGAGGGCCTTCCGATCACGAGCTTCCGGCTGGCCTCATCGCAGCGCAAGTTCAACCGCTCGACCCAGACGTGGGAGAACGGCGATACGAACTGGTTCACCGTGACAGCGTTCCGTCAACTCGCCACCAACATCGCCGCGTGCGTCTCCAAGGGCGACCGTATCGTCGTCTCCGGCCGGCTCTCGGTCAGGGACTGGGAGAGCGGCGACCGAAGTGGAACGGTCGTCGAGGTCGATGCGGATGCGGTGGGCCACGACCTCACGTGGGGCACCGCGACCTTCTCTCGCACTGTCAAGCGTTCGGGCCCCGCCGAAGGTCAGCCTCCGGCGGAGGCGGCGGAAGACGGTGGTCAGTCCGCATGGGGCGAGGCCGACAAGCCTGCACCGGCGGGTGGCCTGCTCAGTGCCTCGCCGGAGGCGGGCGAGGAATCGGCGACGGGCGAGCTATCGACCCGCGAGCGTGCGATCGACGACGCGGACACCGACTCCGACTCCGACCCTGACTCCGAGTCGGAAGCCGATGCCGGGACAGTCCCCACAGGTGGTGCCCTTTAGACTCACGGAGGAGGATTCGGGCCGAGCACAGGGGAGGCGACATGCGGGGGAATCGTGAAGCTCCTCGACCAGACCGTCACACTCGCGCTGTCCTTGTCGTGGCAGGTTTCGCTCTCGCAGCCTCCGCGCTCGCCGCGTGCGTCTCTCCCGCGCCTGCGCCGACGATCACGACGCCTCCTGCTACCTCGCAGACCCCCACGCCGACGCCGTCGGCAACTCCGAAGCCGACCGGGGTTGCGCTGGACCCGACAGGCACGGCCGCAGACAACAAGGCCTACTTCGACAAGGTGAATCGCGCCACTCTGGCGAAGAACCCCGCTGCTGGTGGGCGTGACTTCATCGACGCCCTCGTCGTCGCCGGTTTCCACAAAGCCGACATGCAGCTGACGGTCGACACCACGACGATCGGTCTGAAGGCGAACTCGATCCAGTTCTCCGTCCGCTTGAACGGCGGCTGCCTGATCGGCCAGAACGGGGAGGGCAGCGGTGGCTACCAGAGCACCGTGACCGCCGTCCTCGCCACCGGCGACTGTCTCGTCGGCGACACCCGCCCCATCGACTGGTAGCCGCCGGCGAGCATCCGTCGCCGAGCGGTGCGCGATGGCCAAACGGACTGTCTCGGCCGGGTCCTATCGGCCGCACCTGGTTCTTAGGATTCTGGGAACCTCGCTCAGCGCCGTCAGTTGCTTCCAAGGGCCCCCTTGAGTCGCAGGCGTTGGGTCCGTTGTGGGTCGACCCGACAGGCGCACCGAAGGCGTCGAGTTGAGGCGAATCGTGGTCTCCTCTCACAGGAGACCACGATTTCCCTCAAGTCGCGTCCAACGACTGGTTCACGCGGCGCGGCAAGGAGGGCCGGCGAGCCCAATTAGACTTGTCGGCATGGCCGAATACATTTACTCGATGGTGCGCGCCCGCAAAGCGGTGGGCGACAAGCTGATTCTCGACGACGTCACCATGGCGTTCCTGCCCGGAGCGAAAATCGGTGTCGTCGGACCGAACGGCGCCGGAAAGTCGACCATCCTCAAGATCATGGCGGGGCTCGACACGCCGAGCAACGGCGAGGCCAAGCTGACGCCGGGCTACACCGTCGGAATCCTCATGCAGGAGCCCGTCCTCGACGAGACCAAGACCGTACTCGAGAACGTCCAGGAGGGTGTCGGCGAGATCAAGGCCAGGGTCGACCGCTTCAACGAGATCTCGACCGCGCTCGCCGACCCGGATGCCGACTTCGACACCCTCCTCGCCGAGATGGGAACGCTGCAGGAGCAGATCGACGCCGCAGACGCGTGGGACCTCGACTCCCAGCTCGAGCAGGCGATGGATGCGCTTCGCTGCCCGCCCGGAGACTGGCCGGTCAACACCCTCTCCGGTGGTGAGAAGCGTCGTGTCGCGCTCTGCAAGCTGCTCCTCCAGAAGCCGGACCTGCTGCTGCTCGACGAGCCCACCAACCACCTCGACGCTGAAAGCGTTCTCTGGCTCGAGCAGCACCTGGCCAAGTACCACGGTGCCGTGCTCGCCGTCACCCACGACCGGTACTTCCTCGACCACGTCGCGGAATGGATCGCCGAAGTCGACCGCGGCCACCTCTACCCCTACGAAGGCAACTACTCGACCTACCTCGAGAAGAAGCGTGACCGTCTCGCCGTTCAGGGTAAGAAGGATGCAAAGCTCGCGAAGCGACTCTCCGATGAGCTCGACTGGGTGCGCAGCAACGCCAAAGGCCGCCAGGCGAAGTCGAAGGCTCGACTCGCCCGCTACGAGGAGATGGCATCCGAGGCCGAGCGCACCAGAAAGCTCGACTTCGAAGAGATCCAGATCCCGCCCGGCCCGCGACTCGGCCAGATCGTCCTCGACGCGAAAGACCTCGCGAAGGGGTTCGGGGACCGCCAGCTCATCGACGGTCTCACCTTCACGCTCCCGCGCAACGGGATCGTCGGCGTCATCGGCCCCAACGGCGTCGGAAAGACGACGCTCTTCAAGACGATCGTCGGGCTCGAGCCTCTCGACGGCGGCGACCTGAAGGTCGGTGAGACCGTACAGATCTCGTACGTCGACCAGAGCCGCGGAGGAATCGACCCCAACAAGACGCTGTGGGAAGTCGTGTCCGACGGACTCGACTACATCCAGGTCGGCAAGACCGAGGTTCCGAGCCGCGCCTACGTCTCGACGTTCGGGTTCAAGGGACCCGACCAGCAGAAGCGCGCCGGCGTGCTCTCCGGTGGCGAGCGCAACCGCCTGAACCTGGCGCTCACGCTCAAGCAGGGCGGCAACCTCCTGCTCCTCGACGAGCCGACCAACGACCTCGACGTCGAAACCCTGTCCAGCCTGGAGAACGCACTCCTCGAATTCCCCGGATGCGCGGTGGTCATCACCCACGACCGGTGGTTCCTCGACCGAATCGCGACCCACATCCTGGCCTATGAGGGCACCGAGGAAGACCCGGCGAACTGGTACTGGTTCGAAGGCAACTTCGAGGCCTACGAAGAGAACAAGGTGGAGCGACTCGGCCCTGACGCGGCCAAGCCGCACCGTTCCGCGTACCGCAAACTCACTCGCGACTGACCCAGCGACCGCGAAGTCGGGCCGACCATGAAACTGCACGTCCCCATCGGGCTCCGCTGGAGTGACCTCGACGCCTACGGGCACGTCAACAACGCTGCGATGCTGCGCCTCCTCGAAGAGGCGCGCATCCAGGCGTTCTGGGTGAACGACGACGCGGAGGAAGCAGTCGGCGGCACCACGGCCGTTCTCGACGGGCGCCCGGGAGCGGACACGCTGACACTCATCGCGCGCCAGGAGATCGAATACCTCGCGCAGATCCCATACCTGAGGCAGCCGCTGGACGTCCAGCTCTGGCTCGGCCGGCTCGGTGGCGCCAGCCTCGAAGTCTGCTACGAAGTGCGATCACCGGTAGGCATGGAGCCGCCGATCCTGTACTCGCGGGCCGCGACCACGATCGTGCTCGTCGACGCGGCAACCCAGCGCCCGCGCCGAATCAACGACCACGAGCGAGCCGCCTGGACCCCCTACCTGGACGACCCGGTCACCTTCGCAAAGCGCGACTGAAACATCCGCACCCGCTCCTCCCGAATCCGCAGTCCGGAAGTTGCCACGAGTTGGCAGTTGTTGTCGCCATGCGCAACGGCCGCGGCGACAACAACTGCCAACTCGTCGCCGGGGGCGAACACGCGGGCGCGCCCTCGCCGAACCCAGGTCAGGAGATGGTGACGGTATCGCCGGATACTGTCGCGGTGAGCTTCGTCAAGGGGGAGGGTGCCGGTCCCTGGATCACGTCGCCTGTCGCCGCGTTGAAGCGGGAACCGTGACAGGGGCAGTCGAACTCTTTGCCTGCCGGCGCGACCGTGCATCCCGCGTGCGTGCAGATCGCGCTGAACGCGACCACCGTCCCCGAGCGCGGCTGCGCCACGACGATCGGATTGGAACCCATCGTCGCCGAGGTCGCCCCGCCCACTGGAATGTCGGAGAGTTTGAGGGTGACGGGAGACGCGTCTGCGGAGCCCGATCCGCCACCGGCTGCGCCTCCCGCCGCTGAACCCGCACCGAGCGGCGCGCAGGCGGCCAGGGCGAGCGCCCCGACCCCGAGCAGGCCGGCCCCGCCGATCGTGATCACCGATCGGCGCGTGAGCGGTGCGGGTTCGTTCATGCTGGCTCCATTCGTCCGGCGTAGTTTAGCTCTTACGGATATGCACGAATCGTGACCGTGAACGGTTCACGAAGCGCGATGAACTTTCCTGCCGTCGAGGCCGTGTCATTGGTGGAGGTGTTCATGCCGCAGGACGACGCGCAGCTCCTGCGTGAGCTGCACGATCAGCACGCGCAGGCGTTGTGGCGCTATGTCGTGTACCTGACCGGCGATCGTGCGATGGCGGATGATGTGGTTCAGGAGACGCTGTTGCGTGCGTGGAAGAGGCCGGCGATTCTCGACCAGTCGCAGTCGTCGGCGAGGGCATGGCTGTTCACTGTCGCTCGCAACATCGTGATCGACGACCGGCGGAGCGCCCATGCGACCCACGAGTTCGGCACCGACACCCTTCCTGAGACGGCCACCGGAAACGAAGCGGATGCGGTCCTCGAGTCGTGGCTGGTCACGGATGCGCTCGCAGAGCTGTCGCTCGAGCATCGCGCCGTGATAGTCCACGCATACTACGGCGGCCGTTCGATCGCCGAGATCGCACGCGAACTGGACATTCCTGAGGGAACGGTCAAGTCGCGCATCCACTACGGCCTGCGAGCCCTGCGGCTCGCGCTTCAGGAGAGGGGGGTGACCGAGCGATGACGAGCCATGACGAGTTCGCGACGTGGGATGGAGCATATGTGCTCGGTTCGCTGTCCCCGGCTGATCGCCGTGCCTACGAGGCTCACCTCGCGACCTGCGGCCTGTGTGCGGCGTCGGTGAACGAGCTGGCGGGTCTTCCGGGCCTGTTGGCGCGGGTGCCCGCGGAGAAGGCGCTGGCGCTGGTCGGTGCCCAGGCGCCCGTACCTGTAACCGCCGAGGCTGTCGCGGGTGCGGAGCCCGTTCGTATCGGCACGGCTCCGGATGCGCTCCCGAAACTTGTGCACGCCGCCCGCCGGCACCGGGCGCGCGTCCGCTGGTGGACCGCCGGGTCGATCCTTGTCGCGGCGGCGGTGCTCGCGTTCGTCGGCGCACTGGTGCTCCCGGGCGCGCTGGCGCCGAGCGTTCCGCAGGCGAACGGAACACACGTGTCCCTGTCCCAGGTCGAGCCGAACCCGTTGAGTGCGGATGTCCGACTCATCTCGGAGCCGTGGGGCACGCGCATCGAGACGAAGTGCAGCTATGCGGAGTGGAAAGGTGCGACGTCGGAAGGCCCCTGGAAGTACACGATGGTCGTCACCGACCGCAAGGGGTCGTCCATGACCGTCTCGAGCTGGACGGCATCCGCCGGCACCACCGTGTCGCCGACGGCGACGACCAGCGTTCCGGTCGCGGATATCGCGTCCATCGACATCCGTGCGGCTGACGGCGAGGTGCTCCTCAAGACCACCTTCGAATGACCGGGGTGCGGGCTCTCGCTTTCGATTCGGCTTCCACTGGCGAGAGCCCCCACCCCCTTTTCCCGCCGCAGGCTAGGAGCGGCCGGGAACCCGGATCATGCCTTCCTGCGCGACGCTGGCGAGCAGCCGCCCGTCGCGGCTGTAGATGCGGCCGAGGGAGAGTCCGCGTCCGCCGGTGGCGCTCGGCGATTCCTGCACGTAGAGAAGCCATTCGTCGACCCGCCCGAACCGGTGCCACCACATCGCGTGGTCGAGGCTTGCCGCTTTCAGCCCGGGAGTCGACCAGGCGATCCCGTGGCGACGCATCGCCGACTCCATGATCGTGTAGTCGCTCGCGTAGGCGAGGGCCGCGCGGTGCAGGTCAGGGTCGTCGGGCAGGGGACCGACGGATTTGATCCACACCGCCTGGTGGGCGACATGCTCGCCTTCCACCGTGAGGTAGACGGGACTCGGCACGTGGCGCATGTCGAACGGCCGGTCGCTGGCCCAGTACTGGGCGACCGGATGGTCGATGTGGGCGAGCGTGGCGGCCGAGTTCGGCAGCGACTCGGGTTCCGGCAGGTCGTCCGGCATGTCGACCTGGTGCTCGAGGCCTTCGTCTTCGTCCTGGAACGACGCGATCATCGACAGGATCGGCAGGCCGTCCTGGTAGGCCTGGGTGCGCCGGGTCGAGAACGACCGGCCGTCGTGGATGCGGTCCACGGAGAACGTGATGGGCAGGTTGACGTCGCCAGGCCGGAGGAAATATCCGTGCATCGAGTGGACGACGCGGTCGTCGGGCACCGTCCGCATGGCGGCGATCAGGGACTGGGCGAGCACCTGTCCGCCGAAGACGCGACCGAGCGGCATCCACTGTGACGGGCCCGTGAAAATGTCCTCGTCGGTTCGGGCACCGGTGTCGGTCAGGTCGAGCGCTGTGAGGAATGAAGCGAGGGGCTCTGTCATGATGCCTTTCGAATCGGTGTCCCTTGGTAGTTTAGACAGCACATGAGCCAGTCATTCTTCCTCGTGGATTCCCTCGCGGTGTCCGATCTTCAGGTGTACCTGTCGCGTGCCGGTCGCGTCGAGGACGGTTCGGTGCGCCTGATCGGCGGTTCCGGCGTCCTCGCCGTCTACACGGCCATCCTGTATCCGCGCGGTCTGCTCGATCAGACGCCGACCGTGCTGGGCTTGCGTACCTTCGCGATCCAGCCGGGCGTCGCCTTCGATGCGGTCGTTCCGATGCGTTCACTGCTCGACAGGCTGGCCCGCATCACTGAGACGCTCGGCGCTGCCGGCGCTGATGCCGATGCCCCGTCAGGGCCGGTCGAGGTGCGCATGCCGCTGGAGGTGAGCACCGTCACCTGGGCGGGGATCTCTCCGCCCCGCGGAGGCTGGCGCGCTGTCGGCGAGACGGGCTTCGACGTCCTGGAGCCGACGGCGAAGGCGGGTATCGCCGAGGTCGCCGAGGCCATCCCGTCGGGCACAGGGGAGCAGCTCGTCCAGCGGGTTCGCGCGGAGGTGTGGGGTCGCCCGATCGACGGGCTCGAGTACGTTCCGGCGGGTGCGGCGTTCGCTGCCGAGAGCCTCGGGTTCCTGGCGAAGGATGAGCCTGTCACGATCCACGAGACAGGACCGTGGACGCGTCTCACGACCCGCCGCGGCCACATCCTGATCCGCCGTCAGGCCTGGACGCTCCGGGCCTGACGAACGGGCTCAGTGCGGCTGGCGTGCAGACGGGTCAGGCGTGCGCGATCGCGCGCCCGGCCTGCCGCCCGGAGAAGAGGCATCCGCCGAGGAAGGTCCCTTCGAGCGCACGGTAGCCGTGCACGCCGCCGCCGCCGAAGCCGCTCGCCTCGCCTGCCGCATAGAGGCCCGTGATGGTCTGGCCGTCCGCTCCGAGTACGCGACCGCTCAGGTCGGTCTCGATGCCGCCGAGGCTCTTGCGGGTGAGCACGTGCAGTTTCACCGCGATCAGGGGCCCTGCCTTGGGATCGAGCAGTTTGTGCGGCGTGGCCACGCGGATGAGTTTGTCGCCGCGGTAGTTCCGCGCTCCGCGCAGGGCGGTGATCTGAGCATCCTTCGTGAACTCGTTGTCCATCTCGCGGTCCCGCTCGCGGATGTGACGCTCGACGCGTTCGACATCGAGCTCGGTGTCCGACAGCTTCTGCATGCCCGCGAGCAGCTCCGGCAGCGTCCGAGCGACGACGAAGTCCGCCCCCTTCTCCTTGAACGCCTCGACTGGACCGGGCGCGCCCGGCCCGACCCGCTTGGCGAGCAGGCGGTAGTCCTTGTTCGTGAAGTCGGGGTTCTGCTCGCTGCCCGAGAGCGTGAACTCCTTCTCGAGGATCTTCTGGGTGAGCACGAACCAGCTGTGGTCGTGACCTGTGGCGCGGAGGTGCTCCAGGGTTCCAAGGGTGTCGAAGCCGGGGAACAGGGGCACCGGGAGCCGGTTGCCTTCGGCATCGAGCCAGAGCGACGATGGGCCGGGAAGGATGCGGATGCCGTGCCTCGCCCACACCGGGTTCCAGTTCTGGATCCCTTCGACGTAGTGCCACATGCGGTCGCCGTTGATCAGGCGCGCTCCGGCCGTCTCGGTGATACCGAGCATGCGACCGTCGACGTGCGCGGGAACGCCGGAGAGCATGAACTCCGGCGGCGTGCCGAGGCGCTCGGGCCAGTTCGCACGGACCAGGTCGTGGTTGCCGCCGATGCCGCCGCTCGTCACGGCGACCGCCGGTGCCCGCAACTCGAAGTCGCCGACGACGTCACGATTGCTTGGTGCTCCGCGTAAAGCCTGGTCGTCGGCGAGAACGGCTCCGCGCACCCCGACGACCGCGCCCTCCTCGACGATCAGCTCGTCGACGCGGTGGCGGTGGAGCACGGTCACGAGTCCTGCGTCGACGCCCTCCTGCACGCGGCGGATGAACGGGGCGAGCACGCCGGGTCCGGTACCCCAGGTGATGTGGAATCGCGGGACCGAGTTGCCGTGGCCGCCGGCTGTGTATCCGCCGCGTTCCGCCCATCCGACGATGGGGAAGAATCGCAGACCCTTCTCATGCAGCCAGGCGCGCTTCTCGCCGGATGCGAAGTCGAGGTAGGCCTCGGCCCATTGGCGTGGCCAGTGGTCCTCGTCGCGGTCGAATCCAGCGGTTCCGAGCCAGTCCTGGCGTGCGAGCTCGAGCGAATCGTGCACGCCGAGGCGGCGCTGCTCCGGGGAGTCGATCAGGAACAGCCCGCCGAACGACCACCACGCCTGGCCGCCGAACGATGCGGCGGGCTCCTGTTCCACGATGGTCACCCGTTTGCCGGCTTCGACCAGCTCGGCTGCTGTGACCAGGCCGGCAAGTCCTGCACCGACGATGATGGCGTGGGGTTCGGGGGATCGGGTCATTCGGGTGTCTCCTTCGGCACTGGATTCCCATTGTGCAGTATCCCGGACACCCTCCCGAACCGCCGCGCTACTCCTCGAAGGTGTTGACCATCGCGTGGGCTGCGCGCTCCAGATAGTTCCAGAGAGTCGCGTGCTGCAGCGGCGGAAGATCGAGCGACTCGACGGCCTCGCGCATATGCGTCAGCCAGCGGTCCCGCGCAGCCGGGTTGACCTTGAACGGGTGGTGGCGCATTCGCAGCCTCGGGTGTCCGCGCTGCTCACTGTAGGTGCCGGGGCCGCCCCAGTACTGTTCCAGGAACATCCGGAGCCGCTCCTCCGCGGGGCCGAGGTCGTCCTCCGGGTACATCGCCCGCAGCTCGGTGTCGGCTGCGACGCCGCGGTAGAACTCGGCGACGAGTCGGTGGAACGTCTCATGGCCGCCGACGAGCTCGTAGAACGTCCCTTCGACGCCGGGACCGTTCTCGCCGACGCGGAGCACGACCGGGCTCGGGCCGACCGAGGCGGATGCCGCGGTTTCGCTGGTGGGCTCGATCGGCCCGACGGGGATGGTCATATCGTCAGTGCTCCGGTTTCGCGGGAGGCTTCGCGTCGGTGCGTGGAACCTTGACGGTCGGATCGACGACCGGCATCGACTGCGGGTCGGCGGGTGCTGGTGCTGGCGCGGCGGCACGACCGGAGACAGACGCTTGTGTCGCCGCCGCCTTGCGGGAGGCACGGGCTTTGCGACCCGTCGGCGCCTCGACGACAGCGACCGGCTTCGTGCGCGGCGGGCGGGCTCCGCTCACACTGCCTGCGCCGTCGAACCCGCTGAGCACGATGGTGTTCAGCGCCGGGAGCTTCACGTCCATCTCGTCGAGCGCCTCCTTGAGACGGATCCGGAGTTCCCGCGAGACGTCGTCGCGTGCCGTCGAGCGGGTCTTGATGACGATGCGGAGCACGAGAGCGTCGGCCGAGATCGATTCGAGACCCCAGACCTCCGGCTTCTCGAGGATGCGTGATCGCCATTTCGGACTCGTCGCAAGAGCGTTCGCGGTCTCGAACATCTTCGCCTGGACGGCGTCGACGTCGGCCTCGTAGGGGACGGCGAGATCGATGATGACGCGCGCCCAGCCCTGTGACATGTTGCCGACCCGCAGGATCTCGCCGTTGCGAACGAACCACAGGGTGCCGTTGACGTCGCGCACCTGGGTGACCCGGATTCCGACCGCCTCGACCACGCCGGTCGCCGCTCCGAGGTCGACGACGTCGCCCACCCCCAGCTGGTCCTCCATGACCATGAAGAGACCGTTGAGCACGTCCTTGACGATGTTCTGTGCACCGAAACCGAGACCGGCACCGATCGCAGCGGTGAGCAGGGCGAGCGAGCCGAGCGCATTCGGCGCGGCGGTGTTGATGACGAGGATGACGGCGATGATGCCGACCGTGACATTGACGACGTTGCTGAGGACCGTGCCGATGGTGCGGGTTCGCTGCACCACCCTGACCGCGGCGAGCGGGGACGCGACGAGCGCCTGCGTGTCCTGCACGTTCTGCGTCTTCTTGACGCCGTTGACGATCTGACGCACCACGCGCCGGATGACGATGCGGAGGATCCAGGCCAGGATGAACGCACCGACGATGATGCCGGCGATCTGTGCCAGGACCCAGCCCACGTCAGCCGCGTGGGCACCGAAGTCGGACCAGAAGTTAGACGTAGTGATCAACATACGGATGCAAGCTTATCGAGGGTGCTCTGCACGCCACCTGAGTCGTCACCGGGCGAGGAGCCCGTTCTCGTACGCGAAGATCACCGCGTGCACCCGGTCGCGCAGCTCCAGTTTCGCCAGCACACGGCCGACATGCGTCTTCACGGTCGACTCCGTGAGGTAGAACTTGCCGGCGATCTCGCCGTTCGAGAGCCCCTCGGCGATGGCCTGGAGGATCTCCCGTTCGCGCGGTGTCAGTGCGGCGATCGGATCGACGTCTGCACGGGCTGCTCCGGCGGCGGGCAGACGGTCCGAGAACAGGTCGAGCATCGCCTTGGTCACTCGGCTGGACACCGCGGCGTCGCCCGCCGCGACCGAACGGATCGCCTGGGTCAGTTCCGCGGGACGCACGTCTTTGAGGAGGAAGCCGCTCGCGCCGGCCCGTAAGCCGCCGAAGGCGTACTCATCGAGGTCGAACGTCGTGAGGATGATGATGCGCGCCGCCGGGTCGGCAGCCACGATCCGCCGTGTCGCTTCGATCCCGTCGAGCCCGGGCATCCGCACATCCATCAAAATCACGTCCGGAGATGTTTCGACGGCCAGCCGGATCGCGGTCTCGCCGTCACCGGCTTCGCCGACGACGTTCAGGTCGGCCTCGGCTTCGAGCACCATGCGGAAGCCGAGTCGCACAAGCGCCTGGTCGTCGACGATCAGGATGCGGATGGGTTGAGTGGGTTCGGTTGACGGAGTGTCGGTCATCGTCTAGTCCTCGGTCGACAGGGCTCGGAATTCGGCGCGGAGACGCCAGCCGCCGGGGGCGCGCGGTCCCGCTTCGACGGTGCCGCCGTACAGGGCGACACGTTCGCGGATGCCGAGCAGCCCGCGGCCCGCGCCCTGGTCGGCGGGCGTGTGCACCGTGGCGTCGTCATCGACCGTCACCGTCACGGTCTCCGGCGAGTAGGCAATCACGACGTCGACAGTGGATGCTGCCGGTGCGTAACGCAGGACGTTCGTCAGAGCCTCCTGGACGATGCGATAGACGGCGAGCTGCTGTCCGGTGTCGGCCGGAGGGACGCCCGTCGCCCGGAACCGCACAGGAAGGCCCGCCGCGCGGAACGTCTCGACGAGGCTCGCGAGGTCCTCGGCGCCGGGCTGGGGGCCGCGCACCGCATCCGTGCCGTCGTCTTCGCTGAGTACCCCCAGCATCCGCCGCATGTCGCCGAGCGCCGAGCGACCGGTCTCCGCGACCTGGCGCATCGCATCCGCGGATCGCTCCGGCGCGGTCGCGGTGAGCGCCGCAGAGCCGTCGGCCAGGGTGATCATGACGGTCAGACTGTGCGAGACGATGTCGTGCATCTCGCGGGCGATTCGTGAGCGTTCGGCCGCGGTCGCGATCGTGGCCTGCTGATCGCGTTCGCGTGCGAGTTGCCCTGCCCGCTCGATGAGCGCCTGGAGGTAGCGTCGCCGGTTGCCGATGTTGATCGCGATCACGACGACGAGCAGCGCCAGCACGACGACCTGGATGAACGCGTTCACCGGGGGAGCGGACAGCGGCGCCACGTCGGTGTTGCCGTGCAGGACCTCGAAGGTCACGCCGGCGAGTGCGGTGACCGCGCAGAGCACCCCGTAGGCGATCCAGCCTTCGCGCGTGGAGCGGTAGACCGCGACCGCGTAGAGCCCGAAGAGCGCGGCCAGGAAATCGAAGTCGCGGCCGACGAGCACCAGTGCGAACATCGCCGCGAGGCCGATGCCCAGGACGACCCAGGGGCGGTAGCGGCGGAACAGCAGGGCGACCGCGCACAGTACGGCCAGCGCGAGGGGCACGACGACCGACGCGACGGTCGTCGGGGTTCCGGCGCGCTGAGCGAACGACGACCCGGCCGCACCCAGCAGGTAGAACCCGGCGATGAGGGAATCGACCAGCCACGGGTGGCGCGCCCAGAACTGCCGGATCACACCCGGAGGCTTGGGCAGACGCAGATCTCCCTCGGCGGGCGAAGCCGGCCCGCCGAGGGAGAGGTCGTGTTGCGTCATGCTGTGGACTTTACGCGTCCCGGCGCTTGAGGAGGATCGCACCCGCGACGAGTGAGACGACGGCCCAGCCCACGACGACGAGGATCTGCTGCCAGGTCTCGAGGGTGCTCGCGCCACCGAAGCCGCTGAGTCCGAACGACGAGAGACCGGCGTTCATCATCAGGTAGGGGGCGGTGTCGTGCATCCACTGCAGCGGGGCGATCGTGAAGACGATCGGGAGCAGCAGGATCGCGCCGAGCGCGGCCGCGATTCCACCTGCGCTCGCCCGCAGGATCGCGCCGAGACCGAGCGCGAAGACAGACACGATCGCAAGGTAGAGCGCGCCACCCAGGATGTGCAGGATCATGTCGTTCTCGAACAGCGAGGCGTGGAAGCCCTTGGAAGCGAGGATGGGCGATGCTGCGAGGAACGCGGCAGTGGATGCGACCACACCGACGACGAACGACGAGACGAGCAGGACTGCGGCTTTCGCCCACAGCGCCGGCAGCCGGCGCGGAACCGCCGTCAGCGTCGAACGGATCATGCCCGTCGAGTACTCGCCACTGATGACGAGGACACCGAGCACGGCGATCACCAACTGCCCGAAGAAGACCCCGAACAGCGATGCCTCCCGCACCACCGACGCCTGGGCGGCGGCAGGGACGACCCCGTCTGCGGCAGGGATTCCGAGACCCAGCAGGACGGCGAGTCCGACGGAGACCGCGATGACGATCGCGAACGACCAGAGCGTCGAGCGCAGGCTGCGCAGTTTGATCCACTCGGATCGCAGGACGCGCGGGAAGGTCAGCCGACCTGTGCCGGCGGTGCGGTCGTAGGTGAGGGTTGCGGTGGTCATCGGGAGATCTCCGTCCGGTATTCGACGTCGTCCTGGGTGAGGGCGAGGTAGGCCTCTTCGAGCGAAGCGTTGATGGGGGTGAGCTCATGGAGCACGATGCCGGCCTGGGCCGCCGCCTCGCCGACCTGGGCGGAGGTGAGTCCGCCGACTTCGAGGAGCTGCGACTCGACACCGGTGACGGTCACATCCGGGCCTGCGACGAGGTTGGCCAGCAGATCGGGTTGCGGGGTACGGACCCGGACCGCGTTGCGTGTGGCGCCGGTCAGGATGTCCTGAACCGGGGCATCCGCGAGGATCCGTCCGCGACCGAGCACGATGATGTGGTCGGCGGTCTGGGCCATCTCGGTCATCAGGTGCGAGGAGAGGAAGACCGTGCGGCCCTCGGCGGCGAGCTGGCGGGCCAGCTGACGCACCCAGAGAACGCCTTCGGGGTCGAGACCGTTGACCGGCTCGTCGAGGATGAGCGTCGCCGGGTCGCCGAGCATCGCCGCGGCGATACCGAGACGCTGGCCCATGCCGAGCGAGAAGCCGCCGACACGCTTGCTCGCGACCGCTTCGAGGCCGGTCATCGCGATCACCTCGTGCACCCGCTTGCGGGCGATGCCGTGCGTGGCGGCCATGGCCAGCAGGTGGTTGTATGCCGTGCGACCGGTGTGGACGGCCTTGGCGTCGAGGAGGGCGCCCACTTCGTGGAGTGGCGCCCGATGGTCCACATAGCGCTTGCCGTTGACCAGCGCATTGCCGTGGGTCGGGCGGTCGAGCCCGACGATCATGCGCATCGTGGTCGACTTGCCGGCACCGTTCGGGCCGAGGAAGCCGGTCACTTTACCTGGCTGCACTGTTGCGCTGATGTCGTTGACGGCGGTCTTCGCGCCGTACGTCTTGGTCAGTCGTTCGAGTTGGATCATGCCTTCGAGCCTAGGAAAGGCTCGCGTTCGCCGAATCCGCCGCAAGGCCGGTCTTGACGACGGATGCGGTGGTACCGCAGTACCACCGAATCCGTCGCAGGTGCTGCCTAGGAGGCGTCCTTCGCCTGAGCGGCGAGAGCGCGCTCGACGCCGGCCAGGTTCTCGACGACCAGACGGCGCAGTGCCGCAGGTTCCGGGTTGGCGTCGAGCCAGGCCCGGGTCGCGTCGCGGAGCTCGGTGTTCGCCAGCGGCGCCGGGTACATGCCCGCGACGAGGTACTCGGCGATCTTGTAGCTGCGCGAGGTCCAGATCTCCTGCAGAGACTCGAAGTACGGGCGGATGAACGCGGCGACCACGTTCTTGTCTGCCGCGCGCTGGAAGCCGAGGCCCGTGAATCGCACGATCGTGTTGGGAAGTGCATCCGAGCCGAAGACCGAGTCCCAGGCCGCCTGCTTGCCCTCGAGGCTCGGGATCGACGCGGCCGCCTGGGCGGCGAACTGTGCGCCGTTCGCGGTGTTGTCCGCCGCGAGAGCCGCATCGATCTCCGCCGTGCCCGCCTTGCCGCCCGCGGCGAGCGCGACCAGCAGCTCCCAGGCGAGGTCGGTGTCGACCTCGAGGCCGTCGAGCTTCGTCGATCCGTCGCGCAGGGCGGCGACCGTCGCCAGCTGCTCCTCCGTCGAGGCGAGCGCTGCGAAGAACTTGACGAACTGGAACTGGGCGTCGCTGCCGGCGTCCGCCTGCTCGGCGAGCGTCCACAGAGCCGAGGCGGCCTCCTCGGAGGTCGCCTTCTGGCGGTCGGGCGCGACATACGCGCCCGCGGCCAGCACGAGCTGGTTGAGCGTGGTGCGAATGGTCGTCGACTCGGACTCGGAAGCGATGTTGCCGAGCACCAGGCGCACGTAGTCGCTCGCCTTCGTCTCCGCGTCACGAGTAGCATCCCACACGGCACCCCAGACAAGCGAGCGCGCCAGCGGGCTCTCGATCTTCGCGAGGTGCTCGATCGCGACCGCGAGCGACTCGTCGTCGAGACGGATCTTCGCGTAGGCGAGGTCGTCGTCGTTGATGAGGACCAGGTCGGGCCGCGTGAGTCCGACGAGCTCGGCGACGTCGGTACGCTCGCCGTCGACGTCCAGCTCGACGCGGTGCTCACGCACGAGGGCACCGTCCACCAGGTTGTAGAACCCGATGGCGAGGCGGTGCGGGCGGATGGTCGGGTAGTCGGCCGCCGCGGACTGGAGCACCGAGAACGCGGTGATCACGCCATCCGGATCCACCGTGAGCTCCGGACGGAGCGTGTTGACGCCCGCGGTCTCGAGCCACTTCTTCGACCAGTCGGCGAGGTCGCGGCCGCTCTTCTCCTCGAGCTGCACGAGAAGGTCGCGGAGTTCGGTGTTGCCGTGGGCGTTCTCCTTGAAGTACGCGCTCACGCCGGCGAGGAAGTCGTCCTGGCCGACCCAGGCGACGAGCTGCTTGAGCACCGAGGCGCCCTTCGCGTAGGTGATGCCGTCGAAGTTGACCTGGACATCTTCGAGGTCGTTGATGGTCGCGACGATCGGGTGGGTCGACGGCAGCTGGTCCTGGCGGTAGGCCCAGCTCTTCTCCATCGCGGCGAACGTGGTCCAGGCTTCGTGCCACTCGGTGGCCTCGGCCGTGGCGAGCGTCGACGCGTACTCGGCGAACGACTCGTTGAGCCACAGGTCGTTCCACCACTTCATGGTCACGAGGTCGCCGAACCACATGTGGGCGAGCTCGTGCAGGATCGTGACGACGCGACGCTCCTTGATTGCGTCGGTCACCTTCGACCGGAACACGTAGGTCTCGGTGAACGTCACCGCTCCGGCGTTCTCCATGGCCCCCGCGTTGAACTCGGGCACGAACAGCTGGTCATACTTCTCGAACGGGTACGCGTAGTCGAACTTCTCCTCGTAGAACGCGAAGCCTTCCCGCGTCTTCTCGAAGATGTAGTCGGCGTCGAGATACTCGGCGAGGCTCTTGCGTGCGAAGACGCCGAGGGGGATGGTGCGGCCATCGCGGCTCGTGAGCTCGCTGCGGACCGACTCGTACGGGCCGGCGACGAGCGCGGTGATGTAGGAGGAGATCACGGGAGATGGCGCGAACGTCCAGGTCCGGGCGCCTTCGTGCGCGGCCACCGGCTCCGGCGTCGGCGAGTTGCTGACGACCTGCCAGTGCGCGGGAGCGGTGACCGTGAACTGGAACGTGGCCTTCAGGTCGGGCTGCTCGAACACCGCGAACATGCGGCGCGAGTCCGGAACCTCGAACTGGCTGTAGAGGTAGACCTCGCCGTCGACCGGGTCGACGAAGCGGTGCAGGCCCTCACCGGTGTTCGTGTAGATGGCGTCGGCCACCACAGTGAGTTCGTTCTCGACCTGGAGGCCGTCGAGCTGGATACGCACCCCGTCGCTGACCGTCGCCGGATCGAGTTCGACGCCGTTGAGGGTCACCGAATGCACGGTCCTCGTGATGGCGTCGATGAAGGTGGAGGCTCCGTCGGCGGCACCGAAGCGGACCGTCGTAGTACTACGGAACGTCTCCGGTCCCGTCGTCAGGTCGAGATCGACCTGGTAGTCATAGGTGCGGATGAGCGCTGCGCGCTCCTGTGCTTCGACACGGGTGAGGTTCTCTCCGGGCAACGCTGACTCCTTCGGTATGCGCTTGTGGCGTGGGATGGGATCCAACACACCACCCTATGTGACGCGCAGACCACCGCCGTCGGCCGCGATGCGCCGACGATCCGATCGGACTCAGGCGACGAAGGGCGAACCGATCGGCTCCCGCACCGTCGAGTCGGCGGGCTGCTCGAGCGCGATGAAACGCTTGCTCACCTCGATCGTGGACACGAGCAGCGACCGGAGTCGCTCATCCCGGTCCTCCACGAAGGCGTGTGCGATGCCGTCGACAGCACTGAGCACCAGCGCCTGCGTCTGACGCGGTGTCGTCGACTCCGGCAGCTTCGTCTGGTAGCGGCCGAGGAATTCGCGAGCCCAGGATTCGGCGCCCGGCGCCGAATGGAGAGCGTCGGCGATCGGAGCCTCGGTTCCGCTCGGTGCTCCGCCCATCCGTGTCAGAACTGCATCGCAGACGATCGCACCGACCGCGAGCGAGTCCTGTCTGGCCTCGGAGGCGATGGGAAGTGCGGCCGACGCCACGTGCAGCGCGATGATGATCTCGAGTCGCGGATCGTTGGTCGTGAGTCCTATCACCGACGGGATGAGCGGCGCCAGCGTGCTGCGGGCCTTGTTGGAGATCGTGTCGTTCACCGCCCGCGCGAGATTCGCCAGCCCCGGATGGGTGCAGGACGGATGGTCGCTCCAGCGTTCGCCCGCGAGGTACGAGGCGAACTCCATGAAGCACGCGCCCCGGCGGGGGTTTCGGTGCTTTCCGGCGGAGAGGATGGGAACGAGGACTTCTGGAACCGATGAAGTGGGCATCTGGCGCCTCCGCGCAATTAGACCGTTGTATCCGACTCTGCTCCTTGTGGCCGCGAAGATCAATGGTCTCCTGCTGTGAACCAGCCCGATGATGACGGTGGCCCCTCATAAACTGGTCGAATGCGCATCCATATCGCCACCGATCACGCCGGTCTCGACTTCAGCACGCACCTCAAGAAGCACCTCACCGAGGCCGGGCACGAAGTGATCGACCACGGGCCGACCGAATACGACCCGCTCGACGACTACCCGGCGTTCTGCATCAATGCGGCCAAGGGCGTCGTCGCCGACCAGCAGGCGGGCACGCAGGCGCTGGGTGTCGTCTTCGGCGGCTCCGGCAACGGCGAGCAGATCGCAGCCAACAAGGTGCACGGCGTGCGTGCCGCTCTCGTCTGGAACCTCAGCACGGCAGAGCTCGCCCGGCAGCACAACGACGCGAACGTGATCTCGATCGGCGCTCGTCAGCACACGATCGAGGAGGCGACGGGCTTCATCGACGCCTTCATCGCCGAACCGTTCTCGTTCGAGGAGCGCCATGTGCGCCGCATCGGCCAGCTGGCCGAATACGAGGCCACCGGCACCATCGCGGGCAAGCACGTCGACGCATAAGGGAGCAGCCGATGCCTGAGGGTCACTCCGTCCACCGCATCGCCCGGCAGTTCGCGCAGAACTTCGTTGGGCGTCGCATAGCCGTGTCGTCGCCGCAGGGTCGTTTCGCCGAAGAGGCTTCCCGGATCGACGGCCGCACGATGATCGACGCCCGAGCCGTCGGCAAGCAGATGTTCCTCGAGTTCGACAACGGGCTCTGGCTGCGCATCCACCTCGGAATCTACGGAGCCTGGGACTTCGCAGGCGAGATCTCGGTCGACCCGACCATCGCATCCGCGAACGGTCGAATGGGTCAGACGAACCAGAGGGGAACCGTACTCGACGGCGCGGGAGAGAACTCGCTTCACAGCATCGGGGCGCCGCGGCGCACCCGGCTCCGCATGTCCGAGTCGGAGAAGCTCGGAGATGAGATCACCGAGTTCCCGCCGGAGCCGATCGGCCAGGTCAGAGTCAGACTGCTCACCGAGACGGCGGTCGCCGACCTGCGCGGCCCGACCGCGTGCGATGTGCTCGACCCCGCACAGGTCGATGCGGTGATCGCCAAACTCGGGCCGGATCCGCTCAACGACGAGAGCGTCGACGCCGAGAACCGATTCGTCGCGACGGTCCGAAAGAAGCCGACGCCGATCGCCCTTCTGCTGATGGACCAGTCCGTCGTGAGCGGGATCGGCAATGTGTACCGGGCGGAGCTGCTGTTCCGGGCGCGCCAGAACCCGCACACGCCCGGCAGGCTCGTGACGGAGGAGACGGCGCGGGCGCTCTGGCGCGACTGGGTCCACCTTCTGCGAATCGGTTTCGAGACCGGCCAGATGATGACGATGGACGACCTCGATGACGATGCGTACCGCAAGGCGATGGCGTCGCGCGACGACCGCCACTGGGTCTACAAGCGCGAAGGTCTGCCATGCCGCGTGTGCGGAACGCACATTCTGATGGAAGAACTGGGTGGCCGGAAGCTTTATTGGTGCCCGGTCGACCAGAATTGACCCATGCGCCAGAACCCCAGCTTCGTCCTCGCCGACCCTGAAGAGATCGCGCGGGTGATCCGCGAGAATCCGTGGGCGACCATCGTCAGCAACACCTCAGACGGTCTCGTCGCCTCCCACTATCCCGTGCTCATCGACGACTCCCGCGAGGAGTTGTCGCTCGTGACCCATGTCGGGCGGCCCGACGAGCAGCTGCACGAGCTCGGGCAGCACGAGGTCCTCTTCATCATCCAGGGCCCGCACGGCTACATTTCGCCGGGGTGGTACGACCCGAAGCCTGCTGTGCCCACCTGGAACTTCATCACGGTGCACCTCGGCGGCGTCCCCGAGATCCTGAGCGACGAGGAGAACCTCGATGTGCTGGCCTCTCTCGTCGACCACTTCGAAGACCGGATGCCCGAACCACGCCGCATGCACGGCACCCCGGAGAACTCCGAGTACGCCGCCCGCATCTCGAGCGGCACGGTCGGTCTGCGCCTGACCCCGACTCGCATCGTGGCGAAGTCGAAGATGAGCCAGAACCGGCCTCCCGAGACGGTCGACCGCATCATCACCGAGCTCGAAGGGGACGGCCCGTACTCGAGCGAGGGGCTCGCGGCGGAGATGCGCCGCGTGCGCGACCGTATGCGCCGATGAGTCTCGCGCTCCGCGGCGCGCGACTTCCCGAACATGACGGGCTCGTCGACCTGGTCATCGACGAAGGCAGGATCGTGTCGGTGACGCCGACCGGTCATGCCGTGTCGGGCGCTGCCGAACAGCTTCATCTCGACGGGCGCTGGGTCATCCCGGGACTCTGGGACAACCACGTGCATTTCACGCAGTGGGCACGGACTTCGCGCCGCATCGATGTGTCTGATGCCCGATCCGCCGCCGACGCGGCACGGCTGGTGGGCGTTGCGGCAGCGGACCGGGCGGGCGACGAGGTGCTCGTCGGCTTCGGGTACCACCCGGTGCGCTGGCCCGACGAGCCGACCAGGCAGCTTCTCGACGAGGTGGCCGGAGCTCGGCCCGTCGTGCTCATTGCGGGCGACCTTCACGCGTGCTGGCTGAATTCGGCGGCAGCCAGGCGTTTCGCGGGCGGATCGCGCGAGGCGGTGTTGCGCGAAGACGACGCGTTCGCGGTGATCGCGGCGCTCGAATCGCTCGACGGATCCGAGACGGCGACAGATGCCTGGGCGCACGAAGCGGCCCGGCGTGCCGCCGAGCGCGGAATCGTGGGGATCGTCGACCTCGAGATGGCGTGGAACCGTGACGTCTGGATGCGCAGGATTCATTCGGGCAACGACACCCTTCGGGTGGAGTTCGGCATCTACGCGCCCGACCTGGGCCGGGCGATCGACCTCGGATTCCGCACGGGCTCGGTGATCGAGGGCAGTTCAGGCCTTCTGGCGGTCGGTCCGTTCAAGATCATCACCGACGGTTCGCTCAACACGCGCACCGCGTACTGCTTCGACGCCTACGCCGGCTCGGCTGGTGACGCGCATCCCTACGGCGTCCTCACGGTTCCCACCGACGAGCTGATCGCGCTGATGGCGCTTGCGAACGAGGCGGCCATCGAACCCGCCGTGCACGCCATCGGCGACCGCGCCAACAGCCTGGCGCTCGACGCTTTCGAGACACTCGGCTGCACTGGACGCATCGAACACGCCCAACTTCTGGCCGACGATGACATCGCCCGCTTCGCCCGGCTCGGTGTCACGGCGAGCGTCCAGCCCGAGCACGCGATGGATGACAGGGACGTCGCCGACGAGCTGTGGACAGGGCGGACGCGCCGGGCCTTCCGCCTCGCCGAGCTCCACGGTGCGGGAGTGCGGTTGGCGCTCGGGTCGGATGCGCCCGTCGCCCCGCTCGACCCGTGGGTGTCGATCGCGTCGGCTGTCGCACGAACCAGGGGAGATCGTGAGCCGTGGCATCCGGAGAACGCGGTGTCGCGAGAGGTGGCGCTCGGCGCATCCGTTCGCACCGCTGTCGCCGTCGGCGAGCTCGCCGACCTGGCGATCATCGAACGCGACCCGCTCGCGTGCACGCTGGCCGAACTGCGGCGGATGCCCGTGGCGGCGACCCTGCTCGGCGGCCGCTTCACCCACCGCGCCCTAGGCTGAGCGCTGCCTGCGGGTGTCTGCCGGCGTCTGCGCATCCGCCCCACGCCGCGCGCCGCGCGCCGATGCTCCCTCTACCGT
Organism: Diaminobutyricibacter sp. McL0608; assembly: GCF_039613825.1. NCBI lineage: Bacteria > Bacillati > Actinomycetota > Actinomycetes > Micrococcales > Microbacteriaceae > Leifsonia > Leifsonia sp. McL0608. The sequence continues at coordinate 1,616,312 of NZ_CP154826.1, forward strand.
GTCTGCGCATGTTTGACGCGTGCGCGGCCCGGCGAGCAGGGGGCAGACGTACCGAACGGCCGCTGTCACGGTCGAACGACCGCCGGAAACGACGAAAGGGCCGCCCGGAGGCGACCCTTTCGCGACGTCGTTCCGGCTACTCGCTGATGTGTGCGAAGAGGAACCAGCGGTCCTTGTCCAGTCCGCGCGCGATCTCGATCGCGACATCCTGGCTGGTCTGGTCGAGCTCGTCGAGCTCCTTGACGGCTGTGTTCACGACGACAAGCGCGGCATCCAGCTGAGCGATCATCTCGACGATGGTGTCGTTCGACTGGCGGAAGCCTGCGGTCAACTCTGTGGTCGAGGTCTTGGCCGCCACAGTCGCGAGGCGGGCGTCGACGGGGAGCCCGAGAGCCACGATCCGCTCGGCGGCGGTGTCGGCCCACTCTTCCGCGTGCTCGACGATGCTGTCGAGGAGTTCGTGCACTCCGACGAAATTCGCTCCACGCACATGCCAGTGGGCCTGCTTGCCGTTCACCACGATCGCGGTCAGGTCGACGACGACAGGGCTCAGGAACTGCGCGACCCCGGCAGCGACGTCCGGGTTGGAAACACTCTGGGGAACGGTGACAGTCTCAGTCATGTGGTGTCCTTTCGCTTCGATCCTTCACAACGCTACGCGCCGAGGAACATTCCGCAACCAAGCTGAGGCTGTGCTTAGTCCGCCCGCTTATGCGGATGGCGCGTCAGGTGGGGGTTAACCCCCGCGCAGATTCGGAGGCATGCCCGGTTCGCAGGAGTCGGCCGATTCGCGAGTCTTGACGCATGAGTACCGAATCCCTTCCCAGAACCCAGCCATCTGACACTCTGGATGCTGTGAGCAGCACCCGACCACAGGAACCGGCCCGACGCGGTTACGGCGCGCTCTGGCGCGGAGTTCCCCGGGAGCTCGGGTTCCTCGTGCTCACGATGCCCATCGCGTATGTCGCGTTCAGTCTTCTGAACGGAATCCTGTGGGCCGGCGTCGGCACCCTCATCATCTACATCGGCGTCTTCCTCGTCGCCGGTTCCCTCTACATCGCCCGGGGGTTCGGCACGCTCGAACTCGTCCGGCTCCGCTGGTCCGGGCGGCCAGAGATCACGCGCCCCGACTGGAACCCGGGCGGCAAGCCGATCACGTTCTGGCGCGCGGTCTTCGGCCCATACGCGAACGGCCACTACTGGCTGTACCTGCTGCACGCGATGATCATCAACCCGATCATCAGCATGATCAGCTGGGTGTTCACGATCGTGTGGGTCTCGGTCGGCCTCGGCGGCGTCACCTACTGGTTCTGGGACCGGTTCGTGCCGCACCCCGACAGCGAGATCTACCTCTCCAAAGTCATCTACGAATGGTGGTTCCAGGGCTCGGCGGCGCCGTTCAACCCGACCGTTGGCGACAACGTCATGGAGTTCGTGCTCGGAGCCATCTGCCTCGTGACCTTGCCTTTCATCACGCACGCGATGACGCTGATGCACCAGGCCGTGGCACGAGGCGTGCTCGGGGCGTGGCGGTCGGAGGCGCTCCAGCGGGAGGTCGCCGATCTCTCCGCGTCGCGTGGGGCGGCGGTCGTCGCCGAAGACCAGTCGCTTCGCAGGCTGGAACGCGACCTGCACGACGGACCCCAGCAGCGCCTCATCCGACTCCAGATGGACCTCGCCAGCGCCGAACGCAAACTCGACAGCGACCCTGAAGCCGCCCGCACGATCATCGCGGAGGCCGGCCAGCAGGCGCAGGACACCCTCGAAGAGCTCCGTGCGTTGTCCCGCGGCTTCGCCCCGCCCATCCTCCAGGATCGCGGGCTCGTCGCAGCCCTCGAGTCCCTCGTCGCCCGCAGCACTGTCCCGGTCGTCTTCGACAATGGTCTCGCGCCCGACCTTCGGCTGCCGTCCGAAATCGAACGCAGCGCCTACTTCATCGCCGCCGAACTGCTGACGAACGTGTCCCGCCATTCGGGTGCGACCGCCGCGCGGCTGCACGTGGAGGTGTCGGCCGAGCCGGGAACATCCCGGCGACTCGAGCTCTGGGTGACCGACAACGGTCACGGGGGAGCGGCAGTGACAGCCGGCCACGGGCTGAGCGGGCTCGACGAGCGCACCCGCGGGCTCCGTGGGGACCTGATGATCGACAGCCCGGTGGGAGGTCCCACGCGGATCGGAGTGCACATCCCGATCCCTGAGGCCGCAACCGACTGAGCCATATGCTGGGGGGATGCCCGCGCATCCCCCCGCTCTGCGTGTCGTGGTGGCCGACGATTCGGTGCTGCTGCGCGAAGGGCTCGTGCGACTCTTCGACGAGGCAGGCTTCGAGACGGTGGGAGCCTACGGTGACGCGGATGCGCTGCTTGCCGGGCTCGGGGAAGCACCGGATGTCGCGGTGCTCGACGTGCGCATGCCGCCCACGTTCCGGGACGAGGGAGTACGCGCGGCGATCCGGCTGCGGTCCGAGCATCCACACATCGGCGTGCTGCTGCTCAGCCAGTACGTCGAGGGAACGTATGCGCAGGAGCTGCTGTCCGCCGGTGAAGGAGGGATGGGGTACCTCCTGAAGGACCGCATCGCGTCGCTCGACGAACTGCGGGATGCGATCACCCGCGTCGCCGATGGAGGTACCGTCCTCGATCCGCAGGTCGTGCGCGAACTTCTCGTCCGGCGCACCAACCCGCTCGAATCGCTGACGCCGCGCGAGGGCGAAGTACTGCAGCTCATGGCGGAAGGGCGGACCAACGCGGGGATCGCATCCCGGCTGGTCATCGGCGTCGGCGCCGTGGAGAAGAACGTGACCGCGATCTTCCAGAAGCTCGGGCTCGAAGACTCCGGCAACGACCATCGACGGGTGCTCGCAGTGCTGGCTTTCCTGCAGCGCTGAGTCCTCTCACCCATCGTGGGGTGAGACGGTCTGTAGTCCTCCCTTTTTGGAGCTACTGGCCCGATGCTGCGCTCTATACGCTCCAACCATGGGTCTCTTCTCTTGGCGTGCGCCGACGGCGTCGACAGGTGATCCTGAGGACGACGAGCTGTATGCGCTGATCGCGCGCAAGAGCGATATCCGTTCGCCGCGCAACTGGGTGCACTACCTCTATTTCGCCGACGAGAGCGGGGCGCGTGCCGCCTGTGCCGCCGCGGTCGACCATGGGTGGGTTCTCCAGCGGGTCGGAGCGGCCGCAGCAGGCGAGGAGTGGATCGTCATCGCCGAGCGCCGCAACACCGTGGTCACGCCGGAGGCGATCCGGGATGCGCGCGCGTTCTTCGCGGGCCTGGCAGCATCCATCCGCGGCGGCGAGTACGACGGCTGGGAGGCCAGTCTCTGAAACGGTTCGCTTCCTGCTGCGGCTCTACAAGGGTGGCAGTGGGAAGTGCGTCAGCAGCTGGCGACTTCACCAGGTTGACCGTGTTCGCCAGAGTCTGCTCGGTGACCTGCGCGACGATCGGGATATCGCGCACGGCCCAGAGCGTCAGGGCGGACGCCCACGCGGCGTCGCGTGCCCGGTCCATGGAGAAGTTGGTCAGGATGTTCGCGAGCGGCGCCACGGGAGCACCGTATTGCACGACCGTCTTGTCGAGGAATTCCGCCCGGATTGGGGCGACCAACTCTGCGAGCACCCCGTTGATCCGGTCGAAGTCTGCATGGATCGAACCCGATTCGGGGTCGCGGTCGCGCTGTTTGCAGGAGTCCACGACGGCGATGGCCAGGTCGTGGTTGATGTGGGCGTTCATCCCGGCGAGCGCGAACTGGAGGGGAAAGAGTGCCACCGCGCGGGAGTCGACGAGCGGCTCCCACGATCGGGCGACCGGCTTGCCCACGGCGATCGCCTGCGGGACATCGAGGAAGATGTCGGCGAAGACGACGTCGAGCGCCTCGGTGAAGGCCGGGTCCTGGAAGGTGCCGTCCATCACGCGCTGCGCGACGAGGGCGGTCACCTGGCGGTAGATGTCCGTGAAGACGGCGATGCCGTCGGATGCTGCGAGCGGCGCGCGTACCGCATCCATTCGGCTGAGCACCGCGTCGATGGCGGCCGACGATGCCGGCGTCGTCATGCCAGGTCCGTGGGCTTGTCGAACATGAGTGCATGCTGTCACGAATCCGCGCCAGGCAGAAGGGCGGATGCTGGACTCGGCAGCCGCGCGGACGCTACGGTTTCCCTGTGTCCACGGAACCGGTGAAACCCGAAAGCGCGCACCTCGGCGACGTCGTCGCCACCGTCCTGCTGATCATCGGCTCGATCGGTCTGGCCATCGGCCTCTTCTTCGGGGTGTTCCTCTGGGACACGACCGGCACGCACGCGATCGGCTTCTTCCTGGGCGTCTTCGTGCCCCCGGTGCTCACCGTGCTGGGAGTCATCGGCGGGATCGTCGCGCTGGTTCGCAGACGGCTGGCGTTCGTGTACCCGCTGGCGGGCATCCTGCTCAGCCTGCTGTCGTGGTGGATCGCGCAGTCGATCGCAACGTCGTAGCAGCGCCTCTTTCGGAGGGGATGACGGGAATCGAACCCGCGTAATCAGTTTGGAAGACTGAGGCTCTACCATTGAGCTACATCCCCGCGCCGGCTCAGCCGGGCACCCGAACATCGTAATACAGGTTGGCTGGGCGCTCTGACCACCGCGCCGGCCGGGTCAGCGGGCTCCATGCCGGTGCAGTAGACTTGCGCGTGGTCTTTCGCCCCCGACGGGTTCGTTCGCGTCGCGGAAACGGACCGGGCGGGTTGAGGTCGACGAACCCGGGGCGTAGCTCAGCTTGGCTAGAGCGCCCGCTTTGGGAGCGGGAGGTCGCAGGTTCGAATCCTGTCGCCCCGACCAACCTCATAACCTCCGCAGAGACCATCGTTCAACTATCAGGAGAACCCAACACGTGAAGACCACGGTCGAAAAGCTCAGCCCCACACGCGCGAAGCTCACCATCTCGGTGACGCCGGAGGAGCTGAAGCCCAGCATCACCCACGCCTACGGGCACATCGCCGAGCAGGTCAACATCCCCGGCTTCCGCAAGGGCAAGGTTCCGCCGGCCATCATCGACCAGCGGGTCGGCAAGGCCGCCGTACTCGAGCACGCCGTTAACGAAGGCCTCGACGGCTTCTACCGCCAGGCTGTCGAAGAGAACGAGCTTCGCACCCTCGGACGCCCCGAGGCCGACATCACCGAGTGGCCCAACGAGAAGGACTTCTCCGGCGACCTGCTGCTGACCATCGAGGTCGACGTGCGTCCCGAACTCACCCTTCCCGACTACAACAACGTCAAGATCACGGTCGACGCGGCCGAGGTCAGCGTCGACGACGTCGAAGAGGAACTCGACCGTCTGCGTAGCCGCTTCGGCACGCTCGTGACGGTCGACCGTCCGGCGAAGTCCGGCGACTTCGCCCAGATCGACCTGGTCGCCGTCATCGGCGACGAAGAGGTCGACACGGCCAACAGCATCTCGTACGAGATCGGCTCCGGCGAGCTCATCGAGGGCATCGACGAGGCGCTCGACTCGCTGAGCGCGGGGGAGACCACCACGTTCGAGGCGCCGCTCATGGGCGGCGACCACGAGGGCGAGAACGCGCAGATCACTGTGACGCTGACCGCAGTCAAGGAGCGCGAGCTCCCCGAAGCAGACGACGACTTCGCCCAGATCGCCAGCGAATTCGACACGATCGGCGAACTCCGCAGCAGCCTGCGCACGCAGGTCGAGCGGTCGAAGACCTTCGGTCAGGGTGCGGACGCACGCAACCAGCTCGTCGAGAAGCTACTCGAGCTCGTCGAGGTGCCGGTCCCCGCGAAGCTCGTCGAAGACGAGGTCCACCGTCACCTCGAAAGCGAGAACCGTCTCGAGGACGACGTGCACCGCGCCGAGGTCACCGAGTCGAGCGAGCGCACGTTCCGCACGCAGATCCTCCTCGACGAGATCGCTCAGGCCGAGAACGTCAAGGTCAGCCAGGACGAGCTGACGCAGTACCTCATCCAGGGTGCTGCCCAGTACGGCATGGAGCCGAACGAGTTTGTCCAGGTGCTCAGCGAGAACGGCCAGATCCCGTCGATGGTCGGAGAGGTCGCCCGCAACAAGGCGCTCGCGATCGTCCTCGGCCGCGCCGAGGTCACCGACTCCAACGGCAACAAGGTCGACCTGGCCGAGTTCACCGCTGTCGACAACGGCGACGAAGACGGCGAGAACATCTTCGAAGAGGTCGTCGAGACCGCTGACGCAGCCGAGGCCGAAGAGGCCGCCGAGGCCGAGGCCGCTGAGAAGCCGGCCAAGAAGTCGAAGAAGAAGTAGCAGCAACCGCACAGAACGGGCCGGACGTCGAAGGATGTCCGGCCCGTTCTGCATTGTCGCTGAAGAGAGGGACTGAGGATGACCGAGTGGGATGCACGCGTCGACGCGGTCTGGGAGCAGGCGGACACGCTCGGAGAGGCTGCGGTCATCGAACGGATGGATGCCCTGGCGGCTGAACGACCGGAAGATGACCCTCGCGCGATCTTCGAACGGGCCGGTGCCCGCGACTTCGCAGGCGCGGAAGCGGATGCGGAACCCCTCTACCGGCGTGCCCTTGCTCTCGGGCTCACCGAGCCGCATCGTGCGCAGGCGGTCATCCAGCTGGCCAGCACGCTCCGCAACCTTGGCCGCGCCGACGAGAGCATCGCCATGCTTCGCAGCGAGCTGGCCGAGCATCCGAACCACGAGCTCGCGGACGCCGTGCGCGCCTTCCTCGCGCTGGCACTCGTGAGCCAAGGGGATGCGGCGGCCGGCGCATCCGTCGCCCTCACCGCGCTCGCGCCCCACCTCCCGCTCTACAGCCGAGCCATCGTCGCCTACGCCGCCAGTCTCACCACGCGCTGATCCGCCGTCGCTGACTCTCCCGACCGGAATCGCCCCCTCGCGTGGCTGGGACGCACCCAGCCTCGACATGACAGTTGTTGTCGCCGTTGTTTGCGTCCTGGCAACAACAAGTGCCAAGTGACGGATGCTCATGGGCTCAGACGAATGCCGCCACGGCAAGCAAGCAGGCGGCGCGCCTATCTGCCCACGGCGAACAGGACGGATTCTGTGTGTTGGCTCCTATAGATTCGATTCCGAAGCGACAAGGAAATGGAGCGAGACATGGCCGAATCGGGCATGCAACCGAGTGTTTTTGACCGACTCTTGAAGGACCGCATCATCTGGCTCGGGTCGGAGGTGCGTGACGAGAACGCCAACGAGATCGCGGCGAAGCTGCTCCTGCTCGCCGCAGAGGACTCCAAGCGGGACATCTACCTCTACATCAACTCGCCCGGTGGTTCGATCACCGCGGGTATGGCGATCTACGACACGATGCAGTTCGTCCCGAACGACATCGTCACCGTCGGAATCGGCATGGCGGCGTCGATGGGGCAGCTGCTGCTGACGGCCGGCACGAAGGGCAAGCGGTACATCACGCCGAACGCGCGTGTGCTGCTGCACCAGCCGCACGGTGGGTTCGGTGGAACCGCGAGCGACATCCAGACGCAGGCGGCGCTCATCCTCGACATGAAGAAGCGACTCGCTGAGATCACGGCCGCCCAGACCGGCAAGTCGGTCGAGCAGATCAACGCAGACGGCGACCGCGACCGCTGGTTCACCGCCCAGGAGGCTCTCGAATACGGCTTCGTCGACCACATCCGTGAGACCGCGACCGAGGTCGTCGGCGGCGGCGGCACGGCCGGCTCGGAATCCAAGTAGAGACCACCGGAAGGAACAGGAAAGAACATGAACATCCCCACTTTCGGCGGACAGGCGTTCAACGGGATCCAGGCCCCGGGCTCGCGGTACATCCTGCCGAGCTTCGAGGAGCGCACAGCCTACGGGTACAAGCGCCAGGACCCGTACGCGAAGCTCTTCGAGGACCGCATCATCTTCCTCGGCGTGCAGGTCGACGACGCGTCGGCCGACGACATCATGGCGCAGCTCCTCGTGCTCGAGAGCCAGGACCCCGACCGCGACATCGTCATGTACATCAACTCACCCGGTGGCTCGTTCACCGCGATGACGGCGATCTACGACACGATGCAGTACATCCGTCCGCAGATCCAGACGGTCGTGCTCGGCCAGGCGGCTTCCGCTGCGGCCGTGCTGACCGCGGCCGGCTCGCCGGGCAAGCGACTCGCGCTGCCGAACGCCCGCATCCTCATCCACCAGCCCGCCGTCGGCGAGGCCGGGCAGGGCCAGGCGTCCGACATCGAGATCCAGGCCAACGAGATCATGCGTATGCGTACCTGGCTGGAGGAGACGCTCGCGCGCCACTCCAACCGTTCGCAGGAGCAGGTGAACAAGGACATCGACCGCGACAAGATCCTGTCGGCCGAGGAAGCGCTGGAATACGGTCTCATCGACCAGGTGCTCACCAGCCGCAAGAACCTTCCGGCACTGGTCAAATAACGACACATGTAGAAACGGCGCGTCACCTTCGGGCGGCGCGCCGTTTCGCTTCCGGGGATTGCGCGACGATGTCCCCGGCACAGGCTAGGCTCGAAGAAAGTTCCCAATGGAGGAGGGTGAGGGATGGCTCGCATAGGGGAAAGCGCCGATCTGCTCAAGTGTTCCTTCTGTGGCAAGAGCCAGAAGCAGGTCCAGCAGCTCATCGCAGGGCCGGGCGTCTACATCTGCGACGAGTGCGTGGAACTCTGCAACGAGATCATCGAAGAACGTCTCGCTGAGGCCGGCGAAGAAGCCACCAGCGAGTTCGACCTTCCCAAGCCGAAAGAGATCTTCGGCTTCCTCGAGGAGTATGTGATCGGCCAGGAGGCCGCCAAGCGCGCGCTGGCCGTCGCCGTCTACAACCACTACAAGCGCGTTCGCGCGAAGTCGACGATCACCTCGGCCGACACGATCGACGACATCGAGATCGCCAAGAGCAACATCCTCCTGATCGGCCCCACGGGCTGTGGCAAGACCTACCTCGCACAGACCCTCGCGAAGCGCCTCAACGTTCCGTTCGCCGTCGCCGACGCGACCGCGCTCACCGAGGCTGGCTACGTCGGTGAAGACGTCGAGAACATCCTTTTGAAGCTGATCCAGGCCGCCGACTACGACGTCAAGCGCGCAGAGACCGGCATCATCTACATCGACGAGGTCGACAAGATCGCTCGCAAGGCCGAGAACCCGTCGATCACCCGCGACGTCTCCGGCGAGGGAGTTCAGCAGGCACTCCTCAAGATCCTCGAGGGCACGGTGGCCTCGGTGCCACCCCAGGGCGGCCGCAAGCATCCGCACCAGGAGTTCATCCAGATCGATACGACGAACGTCCTGTTCATCGTCGCCGGCGCGTTCGCCGGTCTCGAAGACATCATCTCCCAGCGTGCAGGCAAGAAGGGCATCGGCTTCGGCGCCCCGCTTCACAGCAAGGGCGACGACTTGAACCTCTTCAGCGAGGTGCTCCCCGAAGACCTGCACAAGTTCGGCCTCATCCCCGAATTCATCGGCCGGCTTCCCGTCGTCACCACTGTCACTCCGCTCGACCAGGATGCGTTGATGCAGATCCTGACCGTGCCGAAGAACGCACTCGTCCGCCAGTACCAGCGCATGTTCGAACTCGACGGCGTCGAACTCGACTTCGAGCCGTCAGCGCTGGAGGCCATCGCCGACCTCGCCGTGCTGCGCAAGACGGGTGCCCGCGGACTCCGCGCGATCATGGAAGAGGTGCTCGGGCCGATCATGTTCGAGGTCCCCTCGAGCAGTGAAGTCGCGCGCGTCGTCGTGACGCGAGAGGCGGTCCTCGAGAACGCCGCGCCCACGATCGTCCCTCACCGCCCGCGCCGCGAAGAGAAGTCCGCCTAGCCAGCTGCCGCTACGCGCCGGGCGACGGGGAGGCCGGTGTGCTCGGTGTCTGCGGGTCCTTCGCGGGTGCAGGCAGCGTGATGCGCATCTCCGGGGTGCGTGACACCATCAGCCAGGTCGGCAGGATGACCAGGCACAGCAGCGGGAGCACTGCGATCGAGCCGGTGACGGCGACGCCCAAGAAGATCGCGATCCAGCCATCACGCGCGATCACGAGCGTCACACCGAGGATGGCGCAGCCTACCGCCACCGCCATCGGGACAGACGGAACGAGAGCGTTCGCCAGCACGCCGACAGCAGCGCCGATGAAGACGCTCGGGAAGATGCGTCCGCCCCGGAAGCCGGCCGATGCCGCGATCACGAGTGCGACGAGCTTCACCACAAGGATGAGCGCCAGCTGCCCGGACGAATAGGTGGCCCGGTTCTGAATCAGCTCGCTCATCTGCGACAAGCCCTTGAAGAGGGTGATGGGGCCGCCGATCGCACCGAGGACACCGAGCACCATGCCGCCGAGTGTGATGTAGATGACCGGGTTGCCGATGGAGTGGAAAAGACGGTGGACCAGAGGGAACACGTACACCGCCACGAGACCGATCAGGGTAGCGATCACACCGATGATGAGGCCCGACAGAATATCGATCGGGTGCGTCGTGGTGTATGCGGGCATCGGCACGGTGAATTTCGGATGCTGCAGCAGCGTCATTGTCAGCGAGCCGGCCGCCGCGGCAACGAGTGGCAGGAACAGGCGATCCCACAGGGCTCCGCCGGTCTTCAGGGCGGCGACCACACCGGTGAAGACGAGCGCCGCTGCGACGGGCGTGCCGAAGAGGGCGCCGATCGTACCGGCCGCCGTGATGAGCACGATCAGCTGTGACGGGACGGCCGGCCACAGCCGGGCGACGAGGGCGACCAGCAGTGCGGTGTTGATCGCGATGATCGGGTTCTCCGGGCCCAGGCTGACGCCACCGGCGAGTGCGAGCACCGTGACCAGGGCCAGGGACGGCAGAACGGCCAGTTTCAGCGGAGGCTCGATCAGCTCGGTCGTCGCCGAGTCCGGACCGCCGTGTCCGGGCACGAGCCAGACCACCAGTCCGACGGCCAGACCGGTGATACTCAGTACGCCGAAGATCCACCATCCCGAGGCCGGGTCGACGCCGATCGCCTTCGGGAGCGCGGTCCAGATTCCCTTGTCGACGATGTCGGCGATCCAGTCCAGGGCGAACAGCACGAGTGCGGACACCACTCCGACGATGACTGCGGGAACCGCGAGCCTGACGAGCGTGCGGATGGTTGGGACGTCTGTCGGTGCCGGCTGATCCGTCATGGTGCCCCATTCATCGGTGTTGCCCCTGTGTCCCGGCGGCAGGTCAGCCGTCGAGCCCCCGCCGTTTCAGGAGCGGCTCGATCACCGCATCCCGGCCACGGAAATCCCGGTACGCCTCGAGCGGGTCCTTCGACCCGCCGACGCCGAGCAACCGGGTTCGGAAGCGGTCGCCGTTGTCGCGCTTCAGGCCGCCGTTCTCCTTGAACCACTCCACGGTATCGGCGTCGAGCACTTCACTCCAGATGTACGAGTAATATCCCGCGTCGTAGCCGCCCGCGAAGGTGTGCGCGAAATACGTGCTCGCGTACCGCGTCGGAACAGCGGGGTTGTCGAGTCCGACCTGGGCGAGCGCATCCGCTTCGAAGCCGGCGACGTCGGAAACGGTGTCGTCTGCCGAGATCGTGTGCCACGCCTGGTCGAGCAGTGCGGCGGCGAGGTATTCGCTCGTCTTGAAGCCTTCGTTGAACGACGATGACGCATTCAGCCGGTCGACGAGCTCGTGAGGCATGCGCTCGCCGGTCTCGTAGTGAACCGCATAGTTTTCGAGGATTTCGGGCCAGAGCATCCACATCTCGTTCACCTGGCTCGGGAACTCCACGAAATCACGGAACACGTTCGTTCCGGCGAATTTCGGATAGGTGACGCGGGCGAACAGCCCGTGAAGGGCGTGGCCGAACTCGTGGAACAGCGTGTTCGTCTCGTCGTAGGTGAGCAGGGTCGGCTCGCCGGGCGCCGGTTTCGGCACGTTCAGGTTGTTGACGACGACCGTCGGATAGCCGAGGAGTTCGGACTGCGAGATGAGTGGATTCATCCAGGCCCCGCCGCGCTTCGAGTCGCGCGTGTAGAGGTCGAGGATGTAGAGGCCGAGCGGGGAGCCGTCTTCGTTCGTGACCTCGAACACGCGTGCATCCGGGTGGTACGCGACCAGCTCGGGCCGCTCGGCGAACGTGATGCCGTAGAGGCGCGTCGCGGCATAGAAGACGCCGTCGCGGAGGACGCGCTCCGCTTCGAAGTACGGGCGCATCGCAGCGACGTCGACGTCGTACTTCGCCTGCCGCACCTTCTCGGTGTAGTGCGCCCAGTCCCAGCTGGCGAGCGCGAATGCGTCGCCGATCTGCTCCTGGAGGTCCGCCTGTTCGGCGCGGGCGTCCACGGCGGCCGCCGGGGCCAGTCGCCCCAGCATGTCGGCGACGGCGTCGGGTGTCTTCGCCGTCTGGTCGGCGGTGACGTAGGCGGCGTGGGAGGCGAACCCGAGCAGACGGGCGCGTTCGGCGCGCAGCCTCGTGATCTCGAGGACCAATTCGCGGTTGTCGTTGTCGCCGCCACGGATGCCGCGGGAGCGCGACGCTGTCATGATGCGCTCACGCAGGCCGCGGTTCGTCAACCCGGCGAGGAAAGGATGCCCGGTGGGGAGCACGAGGGTGATCACGAACTTTCCATCGAGGCCGCGCTCGCGAGCTGCTTCGGCCGCTGCCGAGATCTCGCCTTCCGCCAGGCCATCGAGTTCTGCGACATCGTCGACGACGACTGCGAGATCGTTGGTGTCGGCGAGGAGGTTCTTCTCGAACCGCGTGGTGAGTGTCGACAGCCGCTGGTTGTAGTCCTTCAGCAGGTCCTTGTCGGCATCGCTGAGACCTGCGCCCGCGAGTGTGAATTCGGTGAAGTAGCGGCGGACGAGATACTGCGACTCGTCGTCGAGGCCCAGCGTGTCGAGCTGGTCGTGGATCGTCTTGATCCGCGCGTAGAGGGCAGGGTCGAGCTTGACCGCGTCGTCGTGGGCTGCGAACAGCGGCGCGATCTCTTCTTCGAGCGCGTTCGTGAAATCGGTGCTGTCGGACGAACTCTTGTTGTAGAAGACTTCGGCGACGCGCTGGAGGATCTGGCCGCCCTTTTCGAGAGGCACCATCGTGTTGTCGAAGGTCGGCGGCGCCGCTTGGGCAGTGATCGCGCTGATCTCGGCCAGGTGCTCAGCGAATCCCCGTTCGAATGCCGGCCGGTAGTGCTCGTCACGGATCTCGGCGAACGGCGGCAACTGGTAGGGAAGTGCGCTGGGGACGTAGAAGGGATTGGTCGAATCTGCCATTGCCCCAGCCTAGGACCGCGGTGCCCGCGATGTGGTTAGGGCAGGGGGCCGGATGCGCGTCAGCCGGCGTGCAAACGTCTCGTTGCAAATAGGACATTGCAAACAAATAATTGCAAAGAAGTACTTGCAAAGGTACCTTTGCATCGCTAGTCTGAGGCTATGAGCACCGCCGACGAGACCCCGAAGGCCAGCGATCGCTTCACGCCGCTCGGCATGGAGGCCCTGCGCGCACTGGCGCATCCGCTTCGCGTCCAGATCATGAACGAGCTGTCCGATTTCGGGCCCCTCACGGCGAGCGGCCTCGCGTCCCGGCTGGGGGAGTCGAGCGGATCGACCAGCTACCACCTGCGCCAGCTCGAGAAGCACAACATCATCCGCGAGGTCGAGGGCAAAGGCTCAGGACGGGAACGCTGGTGGGAGATGTCGCCCGGCGGAGTCACCATCGGCACGCCTGAGATCCTCGGCACGCCCGCCGGCCGTGAAGCGACAGAGCTCGTCTCACGCGAATGGCACCACAACAACGAGCGACGGCTGGCCGCCTTCATGCGCTACGGCATCGACCGCCTCGGAATGGACTGGATGGAGTCCGCCTCACTCTCCACAGCCCACCTCAAGCTCACCCGCGAACAACTCAAGGCCTTCGGCGAGGAATATCAGGAACTGCTCAAGACCCTCACAGACAAGTACCGCGGGCAGGAGACGCCGGGGGCGCGCCGCACCCAGATCCAGTTCAATGCCTTCCCCCTGATCGACGAAGCAGGTGACGAGGAATGACCGCCCCGGCCCTGATCGCGAAGCCGAAACGGGCTCCCTTCAGCTCGGGATTCAACCGTCTCTGGAGCGCCGCGATCGCCAGCAACCTGGCTGACGGTATCGGCCGCACGGCCGTTCCGCTGATCGCCACCACTCTCACGCGTGACCCGGCGCTCATCGCGGGACTCACCGCCGTCACCTTCCTTCCGTGGCTGATCTTCGGCATCCCTGCAGGCATGCTCCTGGACCGTGTCGACCGACGCATCGCTATGGCGGTCGCCAACACGCTTCGTTTCGCCGTCGCCGGGCTCCTGTCCGTTCTGATCGCGACCGACCAGCTGACGATCTGGTGGCTCTACGCGTGCGTACTCCTGTTCGGGATGGGCGAGACCGTCTTCGACAACGCCACAACCACCGTGGTGCCGAGCCTGGTCACCCGCGATCAGCTCGATCGCGCGAACGGGCGGATGCAGTCGGCGGAGATCGTCGTGCAGAACTTCATCGCGACGCCGATCGCCGGCTTCCTCTTCGCCGTGGCGATCGGCCTGCCGATCTGGCTCACCGGCAGCGGGTTCCTCATCGCGGGACTGCTCGCGCTGGCCATCCCAGCGGCCGCCGCCCGGGGATACTCGGCGGGCGCGGTCGAAGACGGGGGAGAGGCCGAGCGGCCCAGACCCGCTTTCCGCGCCGTGGTCTCCTTCCTGCTCCACCAGCGGTTCCTCCGCAACATGATCGTGCTCACGTCGCTGACGGCCTCGGCTCTCGCCTTCGCGCAGGGCAGCGTTGTGCTCCTGCTGCTGCAGACCTTCTCCGTTCCAGCGGCGGCGATCGGTGTCGTGACGGCCGCTGTCGGCGCCGGAGCCCTCGTCGGTGCACTCCTGGCGAGCCGTTTCGTCGAACGATTCGGGCGGGGCGTCGTGATGTTCACAGCTGTGCTCGTCGGCGGTGTCGGTCTCCTCGGGGTCGGCCTGACCTCCAACGTCCTCATCGCGATCGGTGCCTACGCGTTCGGCGCGTTCGGCGTAGCGGTGTGGAACGTCCCGTGGGGCGCCCTTCGACAGTCCATCGTGCCGTCCGACATGCTCGGGCGTGCGATGGGCATCATCAGGACGATCGGCTGGGGACTCACGCCGATCGCCACGGTCCTGGGTGGTTTCGTCGCCCGGATCGACCTCAGGCTGCCATTCGTGATCGGTGGCGGCCTCGTCGTCGTGCTTGCGCTCGTCGCAGCACGACTCCTGCTCTCGGCCGGCGCGCAGGTGCCGACGGAGTCGAACGAAACGGAAGGGGTCGCATCATGACCGTCATCCCGTACACCACGACCGCGCACACTCGTGCGACCACTCCGACCCGCGTCGACCGACTGCTGATCAGCGCCGGGACGGCGATCGCAGCATGGGGGGTCCGCAGGGCGGCGCTCCGCAGCATTCCCGGCTTCGCGGACCAGACAGCCGCGTTCGAAAGCCGGCGCGACGCGGCCGCGCGCGATCTCCCGATGCTGCCGCGGTAGGACTAGTCCCGATCGAACTCGTCCGGCTCCGATTCGACCGGCTGGGTGATCGTCGCCGAATCCTCGGAGGGGTTGTAGCGGATGACCGTGCCGTCATCGAGCTCGACGACGGGTTTGCCTTCGAGCCAGGTCAGCGTCCAGCGCCAGGTGTCGGTGTCGACATCCAATGCGAGCAGTTCTTCTTCGACCGTCGAGACGGCGTAGGCGACCACCTCGGGAAGCGACTCCGGGGAATCTCCTCCGACCGGCCAGCGCGTGCCGAGCTGCATCGTCTACAGCTCGATCTCGTACGTCACCCAGGCCGTGCGCGAGCCCAGCTCGTCATACAGGTGGATGGCCGTCTCATTGTCGGGAGCGGTGATCCACTGGACGACCCCGAGCTTGCGTTCCTGAGCGATGCCCCGCACTGCTTCGATGAGCGCTTTGCCTGCTCCGTGTCCACGGACCGGCTCATCCACATACAGGTCGTCGAGGAACAGCCCGCGATCCGTCTCGAGGGGCCGGGCGAATTCTCGGTAGTGCGCGAGTCCGACCAGCTCGTTCCCATCGTCGGCTTCGTCGTCGATGGCGACCAGCGCACTCTCCTCGTGACCGGGGTCGATCAGCCAACTCCACACGAGAAGCGCCTTCTCATCGGTGAGAGCGGTCTCGTAGAACGCGGCATACTTCTCGTACAGGCCGAGCCAGGCGAAGAAATCGCCGTCCGCAGCCGGTCGAACCGTTATCGACATTGGTGCCTCCTGTCGCCAAACCCCGCAGGCCGAGAGTCGTTACTGTTCACGACCCTATCGCGCGCGCACACCCACGGTCGATGTTTGAGGTGGTGAGGTTTCAGCCTCCGTCACGGGACGAGGTCGTAGGTGACCCACTCCGTCTTCTCGGCGACCCGGTCGTAGAGGCGCCGCGCCTCGTCGTTGTCGGCGGCGGTGATCCAGCGCACGACCGAGAACCCCTCGTCGCGGGCACGCGCCTTCAGCGTCTCGAGGATGGCCGTGGCCGCCCCTTCGCCGCGCGCATCCGGAGTGACGAAGAGATCGTCGAGGAACAACCCGCGACTGCCGGCGAGCGGCCGCGAGAACACGCGAACGTGAGCGAGGCCGATCGGGTCACCTGCGTCGTTGAGCGCGAAGTAGGCTTCGAGCTCGTGTGCCGGATCGGAGAGCCAGCTCCAGACGAGTACGGCCTTCTCATCGGTCAGCGGGGTCTCGTAGAACTCGCCGTAACCGCTGTACAGGTCAAGCCAGGTGAAGAACTCACCGTCGTCGACGCGACGTACGGTCGTTGTCATCGGGCCTCCTCGGTCTGGGGGATGGGCGCAAGCAGAATATCGGTCACCACCAGCACATCGCCGGATTCGAACCGCAGGTCGGCGATTCGTCCGACTGCCTTGAGGTCGTCCGCGGCAAGGCGGAGCGCCGCGATCGCCTCGTCGGGGCCGGCGATGACGGCGCTGTCGACGAGGGTCTTCTGCGACGCCTTCGCGTCGGTCTTCGCCCGGCGGATGCCCGTCAGCGCCTGGCTCGCGAACGACAGCACAGCCGACTCGTCGGCCCATTCGCCGGTGAGTTCTGCGGCCGTCGGCCAGGGAGCGAGGTGCACAGTGCCCTCGTTGAACCACGACCAGGCTTCCTCGGTCGCGAACGGTGCGACCGGGGCGAACAGACGGAGCAGGGTGGACAGGGCCGTGCGGAGCGCGACCACCGCCGAGACCTGCTCGGGGCCCGCGGTGGAGTACGCGCGCTCTTTGACCAGTTCGAGATAGTCGTCGCAGAACACCCAGAAGAACGTCTCGGTCTGCTCGAGGGCCCGTGCGTGGTCGTAGCCGTCGAGCGCATCCGTCGCATCGGCGACCACTGCGGCCAGCTGCTCGAGCATGCTTCGGTCGAGCGGCTGGGTCACCAGTGCGAGGTCGTCGGAGGCCGGCGCCTCGAAGCCGAGGATGAACTTGGCCGCGTTCAGGATCTTGATCGCGAGACGGCGACCGATCTTGATCTGGGTCGGATTCTGGGGATCGAAGGCCGCATCCGTTCCCAGGCGACTCGATGCCGCCCAGTAGCGGACCGCATCCGAGCCGTGCTGCTCGAGGATGTCGACCGGGGTGACGACGTTGCCCTTCGACTTCGACATCTTCTTGCGGTCGGGGTCGACGATGAAGCCGGAAATCGCCGCGTGGGCCCACGGCGCGACGCCGTGCTCCAGCTGTGAGCGAAGAACGGTCGAGAACAGCCAGGTGCGGATGATGTCCTGGGCCTGCGGCCTGAGGTCGAACGGGTAGACGGCGTCGAAGAGCTCGGGGTCGCGCATCCAGCCGCCTGCGAGCTGCGGGGTGAGGGAGGAGGTCATCCAGGTGTCCATGACGTCGTGCTCGCCGACGAAGCCGCCGGGCTGGTCGCGCTGGCTCTCGACGAAGCCGGGGGCCGCATCCGACGAAGGGTCGACCGGAAGGCTGTCGACCGACGGGAGGATCGGCTGGTCGAAGACGGGGTTGCCGTCGGCGTCGAGCGGATACCAGATCGGGATCGGCACGCCGAAGAAGCGCTGACGCGAGATGAGCCAGTCGCCGGAGAGACCGCCCACCCAGTTCTCGTAGCGCACGCGCATGAAGTCGGGGTGCCAGTCGAGTTCTTTGCCGAGCTCGATCAGGCGTGCCCGCAGCTCTTCGTCGCGGGCGCCGTTCTTCACGTACCACTGGCGGGTCGACACGATCTCGAGCGGCTTGTCGCCCTTCTCGAAGAACTTCACCGGGTGGGTGATCTGGCGGGGATCGCCGATGAGGTCGCCCGACTCCTTCAGAAGCTCGACGACCGCCTGCTTGGCCGAGAAGATCGTCTTCCCCGCCAGCTCCCCATACGCCGCCTTGCCCGCCTGGGTGGTGATCGCATCCGGAGCCTCAGACACGATGCGCCCGTCGAAGCCGATGATCGCACGGTTCGGGAGATCGAGCTCACGCCACCACACCACATCCGTGATGTCGCCGAAGGTGCAGATCATGGCGATTCCGGTGCCCTTGTCGGGCTGCGCGAGGTGGTGCGCGAGCACGGGCACCTCGACGCCGAACACCGGCGTCGTGACGGTCGTGCCGAAGAGGGGCTGGTAGCGCTCGTCGTCCGGATGCGCGACCAGCGCGACACAGGCGGGGAGGAGTTCGGGCCTGGTCGTCTCGATGTAGACCGGACCGTTCGCGCTGTGGAACGAGACGCGGTGGTAGGTGCCCGGCTGTTCGCGGTCCTCGAGCTCTGCCTGGGCGACCGCCGTGCGGAACGTCACATCCCAGAGGGTCGGAGCCATGGCCTGGTAGGCCTCACCGCGTTCGATGTTGCGCAGGAACGCGAGCTGCGAGGTGTGGAGCGACTCTGTGCCGATCGTGCGGTACGTCTGCGACCAGTCGACCGAGAGACCCAGCGAACGCCAGAGCACCTCGAACTGCTTCTCGTCCTCGACCGTGAGGCGCTCACACAGCTCGATGAAGTTGCGGCGGGAGACCGGCAGCTGGTCCGCGGCCTTGGAGCTCTTGTTGTCGCCGCCCTCGAACGGCGGCGTGAAGGCGGAATCGTAGGGGAGCGACGGGTCGCAGCGCACGCCATAGTAGTTCTGCACACGCCGCTCGGTGGGGAGGCCGTTGTCGTCCCAGCCCATGGGGTAGAAGACGTACTGGCCGCGCATCCGGTGATAGCGGGCGACGATGTCCGTGTGGGTGTAGCTGAAGACGTGCCCGATGTGGAGAGAGCCGGACGCGGTCGGCGGGGGAGTGTCGATCGAGTAGATGCAGTCGCGATCGGTCGCGGACAGAGCGTTCGCCCGGTCGAAGAGGTAGGCGCCCTCGGACTGCCAGCGGCCGCCCCATTTGGCTTCGAGCCCTTCGAGGGCGGGCTTGTCGGGCACAGGGTTGACGGCGCTCATTGCATCTCCGAATCGATATGTGCGGCACCGTGTCAATGGTGGGGTGCCTGAGTGTGCGGTGTTTCAAGGGTACCGGACACTCGGGTGCACAGGCCGAAAGCGCCCGCTCCGGACGAGAGCGCCCCGCAGAGCGGGCGCACTCGCCCGGAACGGGCACGGTGGTGGCTGCGGGTTACGCGGTCGCCGCTGCGGTCTCGGCCGGCGCGGGAATCGGCAGCTCGTCGATGATCGGCTTGCGCCGGGCGGCGAAGCCCGCCGCCACCAGTGTGATCACCGACATGATCGCCAGGATGATGCCGGGGTGCCACCAGGCGTTCCCCGTCGCGTGGCCGAGCGTGAGGGTGATGGCCGGGATGAACGCCGTCAGGAGCGCAGCGATGCTGTACGCCACCGAGAGCGCGCTGTAGCGGTTGCGGCTCGGGAACAGGTCGGCCATCAGCCCGCCGAGGCCGGCCCACGACAGCGTCGGGAGGATGCCTCCGATGATCATGGTGCCGACGAGGATGGGGAAGGTCGCGAACTGCAGGAACCAGTACATCGGGAACGTGATGAGGAGCGTTCCCACGGCGCCGATGGCGACGACCCTGGCGGACCCGATCCGGTTGGCCCAGACGCCGAAGAGGGGGATCGTGACCAGCTGGAGCAGGCCGCCGATCGTCGTCGCGATCAGGAGGTCGTTGAAGCTGAAGCCCAGCGTGGCCGTGCCGTAGTTGACCATGTAGGTGTTCATCAGCGAGTACGAGCCGATCCCGAGGACCGCGGCTCCGATGGCGATGAGGAACGGGATGGGCGAGTTGCGGAGCACGTCGGCGAGCGGGAAGCGGTCGCGGCTGTTCGTCGCGACCAGGTTCTTGAAGACGGGCGTCTCGTCGATGGACCAGCGCAGATAGAGCGAGACGAGCAGGAGCGGGATCGCCGTCAGGAACGGGATGCGCCAGCCCCACTCGGCGATCTGGGCCTGAGTGAGCATGAGCGGCAGCGCGATGAAGACGACTGCGCTCAGGATGGACCCGACCGGTGACCCGAGCTGCGGGAGCGACGCATAGAACCCGCGGCGCTTGGGATTCGCATACTCGGTGGCGAGCAGGATGGAGCCGCCCCATTCGCCGCCCAGAGACAGGCCCTGGATGAGCCGGAGGAGCACGAGCGCGATCGCCCCGAACCAGCCGGCGACTGCATAGGTGGGCAGGAGGCCGACGAGTCCGGTGCTCACGCCCATGATGCTGATCGTGATCAGAAGGGTTGCCCGACGCCCGATCCGGTCGCCGAGGTGGCCGAAGACGATGGCACCGAGGGGGCGGATGACGAACCCGGCCGCAATGGTGAGGAAGGCGGCGAGGACCTCGCCGAACGAACCGAGCGGCGCGAAGAAGAGCGGGCCGACGAAGAAGGCGCTGAAGTACGCGAAGAGGTAGAAGTCGTACGATTCGAGCGAGGTGCCGACGAACGACGCGATGGTCACGCGTCGGGCGGTGCCGGGGGTGATCCCTGGACGATCGGTCTCACTGAACGTCAGGGTGTCGGATGAACTCACGAACGGTCCTTTTCTGTTGTCGCTTGTGGCGGTCTTAGTATTTGGATCGGGTCCAATAATAGGCATGAGGGGGAACGCATGAGCGCAGCGGACCATTCCCGCGTCCCCCGCAACGGCACCGGCCGGCCTAGGGCGTCATCCCGTGCCATGCTCGCCGAGGCTGCGGCCGAGCTGTTCCTCGAGCAGACCTACGCCGGAACGACGATCGATCAGATCGCCCAGCGCGCCGGTGTGAGCCGGAACACCTTCTTCAACTACTTCCCGGCGAAGAGCGATGTGCTCTGGTACGAGGTCGACGACAGCCTGCGCAGTTTCAGCGAGATCCTCGCGTCGGTGCCCTATGAGGTGCCGGTGCTGACGGCCGTGCGGAGCGCGATCCTGTCGCTTGCCGGGGACTTCAGCCCCTCTCGTGTTCCGATCGCCCTCACCCAGTTCGACCTGATGGGCACGAGTGTCGAGCTCGAGTCGTCCGCGCTGTCGCGGTTCACCGCGGTCGTCAGCCAACTCAGCGGTGACATCGCGCGACGCCTCGGGACGGATCCCGGCACGCTCGAGCCGCAGGCGATCGCCACCGCGGTCATCGGTGCGGCGGTCGCGGCGGCCGGAGTGTGGGCGCGTGCGGGAGTCCGTCGGGGCGCTCTCACGCCGTACGTCGCGGATGCGATCACACCGGTGTGCTCCGGGTATCAGGGGATGCTCGATCGCCAGGCGGCGACCCGCTAGAATCGAAGGCAGAGACGTCGACCCGGCCATCACCGGTGAGTCTTCGGAAGAACGGCGCAGCATGACGCGCTCAGTAGAACCGAACGGGGCTGGCCCGTCACAGCCAACGAATAAGCGGTCGCGCCGTGCCGAAGGGGGCAGTGCGCGGCAAGCGGGGTGGTACCGCGACTCGCGCCTCGAGCGCCTGGCGTCCTCGTGCAGACACAGAACCTGCCAGGAGAGAAATGCCGTACCCCAAGTCGAACCCCGGCGACCAGCCGTCGGATGCCGCGCGCGGCGTCACGCCGTCACCGAACTTCCCCGAGATCGAGACCGAGGTCCTCGACTTCTGGAAGAAGGACGGAACGTTCCGCGCATCCATCGACAACCGGGCGGATGCGCCGGAGTGGGTCTTCTACGACGGCCCGCCCTTCGCCAACGGCCTGCCGCACTACGGCCACCTCCTGACCGGCTACGCGAAAGACGTCTTCCCCCGGTTCGAGACCATGCGCGGACGCAAGGTGGAGCGCCGTTTCGGCTGGGACACCCACGGCCTGCCCGCCGAGCTCGAGGCGGAGCGGCAGCTCGGCATCACCGACAAGAGCCAGATCGAAGAGATGGGCATCGCGGTCTTCAACAAGGCCGCGCGCGACTCGGTGCTGCGGTACACGCACGAATGGCGCGAGTATGTGACCCGCCAGGCGCGCTGGGTCGACTTCGACAACGACTACAAGACCCTCGATGTGAACTACATGGAGTCCGTCATCTGGGCGTTCAAGCAGTTGCACGACAAAGGCCTCGCCTACGACGGCTACCGGGTGCTCCCGTACTGCTGGCGCGACCAGACACCGCTGTCGAACCACGAACTGCGCATGGACGACGACGTCTACAAGATGCGCCAGGACCAGACTGTCACGGTCACCTTCCCGCTCGTCGGCGAGAGGGCCGAAGCGCTCGGGCTGACCGCCGTGCGTGCGCTCGCGTGGACGACGACACCGTGGACGCTGCCCACAAACCTCGCGCTGGTCGTCGGTCCGGACATCCAGTACGCCGTGCTGCCCGCCGGACCGAACGGCGCAGCCGACGGCAACGGCAATCCCGAGCACGCGGAATTCGGTGCGGAATACCTGCTCGCGCTCGACCTCGTCGGCAACTACGCGAAAGACCTCGGCTATGCGTCGTCGGCGGATGCGCTCGCCGCCGTCAGCCGCCGCATCCCGGGTTCCGAACTGGAGGGCGTGCATTACGACCGTCTGTGGGACTACTACGCGGATGCGGAGACTTACGGCACCGGGAACGCGTGGCAGATCCTCGTCGACGATTACGTGACCACGGAGGACGGCACCGGCATCGTCCACCAGGCCCCGGCCTATGGTGAAGACGACCAGCGCGTCTGTGAGGCCGCGGGCATCCCGGTCATCATCTCCGTGGACGACGGCGCGCGCTTCCTGCCGGTCGTCGAAGACGTGGCCGGGCTCCAGGTGTTCGAGGCGAACAAACCGCTGACCAAGCTGCTGCGCGAAGGCGGCCGCCTGCTGCGCCAGGCGAGCTACGAGCACTCGTACCCGCACTGCTGGCGGTGCCGCAACCCGCTGATCTACAAGGCCGTATCGAGCTGGTTCGTTCGCGTCTCCGATTTCCGCGACCGGATGGGCGAACTGAACCAGGAGATCACCTGGGTTCCCGACAACGTGAAGGACGGCCAGTTCGGCAAATGGGTGGGCAACGCCCGGGACTGGTCGATCTCGCGCAACCGCTTCTGGGGTTCGCCGATCCCGGTGTGGAAGAGCGACGATCCGGCCTACCCGCGTGTCGATGTCTATGGCTCGCTGGCTGAGCTCGAAGCCGATTTCGGCACGGTCCCTGTCGGAGCCGACGGCCAGCCCGACCTGCATCGCCCGTACATCGACGAACTGACGCGACCGAACCCGGACGACCCGACAGGTCGGTCCACCATGCGCCGCATCCCCGACGTGCTCGACGTCTGGTTCGACTCCGGAGCGATGCCCTTCGCGCAGGTCCACTACCCGTTCGAGAACCGCGACTGGTTCGACTCGCACAATCCGGCCGACTTCATCGTCGAGTACATCGGGCAGACGCGCGGCTGGTTCTACCTCCTGCACGTACTCTCGACGGCGCTCTTCGACCGGCCGGCGTTCAAGAACGTCATCAGCCACGGCATCGTGCTCGGCAACGACGGGCAGAAGATGTCCAAGTCGCTGCGCAACTATCCCGACGTCAACGAGGTCTTCGACCGTGACGGTTCGGATGCGATGCGCTGGTTCCTGATGGCGAGCCCGGTGCTGCGTGGGGGAAACCTCATCGTCACGGAGGAAGGCATTCGCGAGGGCGTGCGCCAGGTGCTCCTTCCTCTGTGGAGCACGTGGTATTTCTTCTCGCTGTACGCCAACGCGAGCGGTGGATCGGGCTCCAGCGGCTACGAAGCGAGCTGGCGCACCGACTCGACCGACGTCCTCGACCGGTACCTGCTGGCGAAGACGCGCGACCTGGTCGCAGAGGTCACGACCGACCTCGAAGCGCTCGACAGCACCATGGCCGCGGCCAAGCTCCGGGACTTCGCAGACGTGCTCACCAACTGGTATGTCCGCCGGTCGCGCGACCGCTTCTGGGCGGGCGTCGTCGACGACGGGGAGAACAGCGAGGCGTTCGACACCCTCTACACGGTGCTCGAGACGTACGCGCGCGTCGCGGCGCCGCTCCTCCCGCTCGTCACCGAGCGGATCTGGCAAGGGCTCACCGGCGGACGCAGCGTGCACCTGACCGACTGGCCCGATGCGGGGATCTTCCCGGCCGACGATGCGCTGGTCGACGCCATGGACCGCATCCGCGGGATCAGTTCGACCGTCTTGTCCCTGCGCAAGCAGGGCGCCTTGCGCGTTCGCCTGCCGCTCGCGCGCCTGACCGTCGTGGCGCACGACGCGGAGGCGCTGGTTCCGTTCGAGTCGATCCTGCGCGACGAGCTCAATGTGAAAGCCGTCGACCTGGTCGAAGTGCACGAGTCCAGCGCCGTCGACTATGGCATCACCAGCAAGCTCACGGTCAATGCACGCCCAGCCGGCCCCCGACTCGGCAAGGACGTCCAGCGCGTGATCCAGTCGGCCCGTGCGGGTGACTGGTCGGAGATCGACGGTGTGGTCACCGTGGGCGGCATCGAACTCGTCGAGGGCGAATTCGACCTGGTGCTCGAGACGGCCCAGGCCGAAGGCGAGACGGGTACGGCACTCGCCCTGCTGCCTGGGGGCGGATTCGTGCTCCTCGACACCCGCACGACACCCGACCTCGAAGCCGAAGGACTCGCGCGCGATGTCATCCGGGCCGTGCAGGACACCCGGAGGGCCGCCGGACTCGACGTGAGCGACCGCATCCGGCTCGACCTGGTGTTCTTCGACGATGCGGATGCAATAGCGCTCACGCGCGCATCCGACGTCGACATCGCCGCGGAGACCCTTGCGCTCGAGACGACGCTGCGCTGGCCGGAGAGCCACCCTGCCATCGACGGATTCGCGCGACAGATCCCGTCGGAATGGCTCGCGAGCGTCGTCGAGCACGAGGCGGCGTTCTACCAGGACTTCACGGCCGGGCAGTTCGCCAATTCCGGCCGATTCATCGTGGCGGTCACCCGATGGGACGGGAGCATCGATGTCTGACGACGACTTCACAGCCGCGGGCGACGCGGTCTACCAGGCGTTGCTCGCACGGCTCGGAGAGGCGAGCCCGCAGCCGCGCCTGGCAGCGACGAGACGAGCTGTCGAACTGCTCGGTGATCCTCAGCGGGCGTACCCGATCATCCATGTCACCGGCACCAACGGTAAGACCAGCACGAGCAGGATCGCCGAAAGCATCCTGCGCGCCTACGGTCTTCGCACCGGGCTCTTCACCAGTCCGCACCTGGTCAGGTTCAACGAGCGGATCATGATCGACGGGGAGCCGATCAGCGACGAGTCGCTCGCGCGCAACTGGGACGACATCCAGCCCTACCTCCAGATCGTGGATTCCGAGCTCGAGACGGCCGGCGAGCTTCCGCTCACCTTCTTCGAAGCGATGACGGTCTTGGCGTTCGCCTGCTTCGCGGATGCGCCGGTCGACGTCGCGGTCGTCGAGGTGGGGATGGGCGGCGAATGGGATTCGACGAACGTCGGTGACGGCCAGGTCGCAGTGTTCACACCGATCTCCCTCGATCACACCAAGCGACTCGGCAACACCATCGCCGAAATCGCTCGCACGAAGTCGGGCATCATCAAGCCGGCCGCAGACGTGGTGAGCGCGGCTCAGCCCGCCGAGGCGCTCCGCGAGCTGGAGCACGCGGCAGAGCTGACCGAGTCGACCTTCTCTGTGCAGCCCGACGGGTTCGCGGTAGTGAAAACTGACGTGGCGGTCGGGGGCCAGCTGGTGACCATCCGCGGGCGTGCCGCGACCTACAGCGAGCTCTTCCTTCCGCTCTACGGCGACCACCAGGCACAGAACGCCGCGGTCGCAGTCGCCGCCGTCGAAACGTTCCTCGGCCGCGGAACGATGCCGCTCAACCCGCAACTCGTCGAGGAAGGGCTGGCAGAAGCCACGTCGCCGGGGCGTCTGCAGCTGATCGGGATCGAGCCGACCGTGCTCGTCGATGCTGCACACAACCCGAGCGGTGCGGCGACGCTCGCCGCAGCACTGGGCACCTACTTCGACTTCGACGAGATCGTGTTCGTGATCGGCGTGCTCGCCGACAAGGACGCTGTCGGCATCATCCGCGAACTCGCCCCACTGGCGACACGCTTCCATGTCACCCAGTCCGGTTCGGAGCGGGCCATCGACAGCGAGGTCCTCGGCGACCTCGTGCTTGCGGCCACGAACGCCGACGCCACGTACGTCTTCTCCGAGCTCGACGATGCGATCGAGCGCGCCCGCGAGTGGGCTTCGGAATCGTCGCGACGAGCGGTCGTCGTGACGGGGTCGATCACGCTCGTGGGCGATGCGATGGCGATCGCCGCCGCACGCGATTGGAAGCCGGCTTCGTGAGCGGCGCATCCGAGACGCCCGGAGAAGCGGGGACGCCAGGCGTACCCGGCGAACCAGGTGCCGGGCTGCCGGCGCGGCGCGCCCGACGGACCCGCACGATGCGCGAGAGCCTCGGCTCGATCGTCCTCGGCTTCGAACTGATCATCGTGTTCCTGGGCGCGCTCGTGCTGTTCGGACTTCACAGCCTGCCCGCGCCCGTCGCGCTCGGCGGGGGAGCGGCGCTCGTCGTGCTGATGATCGTCGCCGTCGCCCTCCTGCGGTATCCCGTCGGCATCATCCTCGGGTGGGCGGTCCAGCTCATCGTGATCGCCGCCGGCCTGCTCGTGCCCGCCTTCTTCATCGTGGGTGCGATCTTCACAGCGATGTGGACGTACTGCATGATCGTCGGCGGGCGGATCGACCGCCGCGACCGACTCGCCCGCGAATCCGCGGAGTTCGCGAACCCCCAGAACGACATCGGCACCGACAACGAATCCCACCGGGGAACGGAGAAACCAGAATGACCACCACCGTTGAAGAGACTCTCGTCCTCGTGAAGCCCGACGGCGTCGCGCGCAACCTGACCGGGGAGATCCTCCGCAGGATCGAGGCGAAGGGTTACGCCCTCGTCGACATCCGGATGCTGCAGGCCGACCGCGAACTGCTCGCCAAGCATTACGAAGAACACGACGGCAAGCCTTTCTACGAACCGCTCGTCGAATTCATGGAGAGTGGACCGATCGTGGCCATCCGTCTTGCGGGCAACCGTGTGATCGAAGGTTTCCGCTCCCTCGCGGGTGCGACCGACCCGACGACGGCGCTGCCGGGAACGATCCGCGGCGACCTCGCACGCGACTGGGGCCTCCGGGTGCAGCAGAACCTGGTGCACGGCAGCGACTCGCCCGAGTCGGCGGAAAGGGAGCTGGCGCTCTGGTTCTGAGCCCTCCGAAGCGAAGCTTCGTCGGCGCACCTTCCGCTCGCCGCACTTGTTGTGTCCCGGCGCACTACGTAGACCACGTGCGACGGGACGCAACGAGTGCGGCGACGCGTCTTTCGTCGTCGCGAAGGTCAGAGGCGGTGCAGCCAGTCGAGCTGAACCTGTGCGATGACCGCGACGACGATGTAGCACGCGAGTGTGATGAGGGGCACCCAGCTGTACCAGGCCGCAGCGAGCCGCCGGACGGATGCCGGAACGGGAATATTGCCCGTCTTCAGGTTGTACAGGGTCACCAGCCAGAACGTCGGAATCGTGACGACCCAGGTGAGCATGCACCACGGGCACAGGACGAAGAGCTGGTAGATGCTCGTGTAGATCAGGAAGATCACGAGGGCGAGCGCCCCGACCACACCGAGGTTGAACAGCATCCAGTACCAGCGTGCGAAGCGGGCGCCGGCGAGGATTCCGACGCCGACGGAGATCGTGGCCGTCCAGCCGGCGATTCCCAGGATGGGGTTCGGGAAGCCGAGAAGCGAACCCTGCCACGACTCGAGGTTCTTGCTGCAGCCCACGAGCACGCTGATGTTGCACGAGAGCTGGGCGTCGGGATTGGCGAGGACCGCGAACTTGTCCAGCGTGAGCTGGAACGCCGCCCAGAACCCGATGAGCCCAGCGATGATGAGCGAAATGGCGAGGACAGTCGGACGCTTGGCTGGCTCAGTCAGGGACACGGTGGAATTATGACATATCAACCCTGCGTGTCACGGGGCCCTGCGCACGGACGGCAGCGGGGTCGTGCGATAATTGAGGGGAAGTCTCCCGGGCCGCGCCCGGAGAGGCGCCAAAGAAGGCTTTTTGGGCGTCGATACGCCCAGCAGTGGTCGGTCAGAGTGGCCGGCAGTCAGACATTGAGACAGTGTGATCAGAGCCAAGAGCCGGTCGCACGTGTAAAGGATTGGCGGAACGACGCACAGCGTGGTTTCCGCTCTGGAGAGTACCCGGGCAGGTGGCGCGGTCGCCCACCCGGTTGAGGAGTGCACCAGAGATGGTGGAAAACGAAAATACCGACAAGACGCAGACAAACGGGGCGGATTCATCCGCCGAGACGGGATCGAGGAAGCGCACGCGACTCTTCGGGGCACGTAAGTCGTCGAAGAAACCTTCGACAGCGACGGATGAGACCCAGGCTCCGAACGGTGCCCCGGCGATTCCGGATCCGGCTCCGGTGAAGGAGCCCACGGCTGCCGCAGGCACCCGCAGCGGGACCATCGCAGAGCCGCCCGTGGCCGAGGCCACTGCCTCGGATGCGACGTCCGAGGAGTCCGAGGCAGTCGAGGAGCCGGTCGTGGAGACCGCTCCTGCGGCACCGCAGCGCCCCGCCACAGCGATCCTGTTCCAGGCGCCCGACATCAAACCGCTCCCGCCGCTGCCTCGCAGTGTGCGTGACGGCGACGGTGAGGAGGCCAGCACGGTGCGCCGTCGCGCGCGCCGTCGGCCGGGCGACGAGAGCAGGCCCGGATCGGACGACCCGGCGAACACGGTCGTCAAGGTCCGCACGCCGCGCGAGCCCGAGCTGATCACCGAACCGCAGCGGGTCAAGGGCTCGACGCGACTCGAGGCCAAGAAGCAGCGCCGGCGTGACGGCCGCGACGCAGGCCGCCGCCGTCCGGTCATCACGGAAGCCGAGTTCCTCGCGCGCCGCGAGTCCGTCGACCGTCAGATGATCGTCCGCTCGAAGAACGGCCGGATCCAGATCGGCGTCCTCGAAGACAAGGTGCTCGTGGAGCACTACGTCGCCCGGTCGCAGGAAGCATCCCTGATCGGGAATGTCTACCTCGGGCGCGTGCAGAACGTGCTCCCGAGCATGGAAGCCGCGTTCGTCGACATCGGTCGCGGCCGCAATGCCGTTCTGTATTCGGGTGAAGTCGACTGGGAGGCGGCCGAGACGGGCAACCAGCCGCGTCGCATCGAGCTCGCGCTGAAGCCGGGCGACCGCGTGCTGGTCCAGGTGACCAAGGATCCCGTGGGCCACAAGGGCGCCCGCCTGACCAGTCAGGTGTCGCTGCCCGGCCGCTATCTCGTCTACGTGCCGAACGGATCGATGAACGGCATCAGCCGCAAGCTGCCGGACACCGAGCGTGCGCGTCTCAAGAAGATCCTCAAGGACGTGCTTCCCGAGAACGTCGGCGTCATCGTGCGCACCGCCGCCGAAGGTGCGACCGAAGAGCAGCTGACGCTCGACGTCAACCGTCTCACGGCGCAGTGGGCCGACATCAGCAAGCAGGTCGAATCGGTCCAGGCCCCTGCGCTGCTCCACAGCGAGCCCGATCTGCTCATCAAGATCGTTCGCGACGTCTTCAACGAAGACTTCCAGAAGCTGATCATCGCAGGCGACGACGCGCGCCAGACCATCGAGAGCTACCTCCGCCAGGTCGCGCCCGACCTTCTCGACCGCGTCGAGCCGTACACGGGCGACCGCGACGCGTTCGACGAGTTCCGGATCAGCGAGCAGATCGAGAAGGCGCTCGACCGCAAGGTGTGGTTGCCGTCCGGTGGTTCGCTCGTCATCGACCGCACTGAGGCCATGACGGTCGTCGATGTGAACACCGGCAAGTTCGTCGGCTCCGGTGGAAACCTCGAAGAGACGGTCACGAAGAACAACCTCGAGGCCGCTGAAGAGATCGTCCGTCAGCTTCGCCTGCGCGACATCGGCGGAATCATCGTGGTCGACTTCATCGACATGGTCCTCGAGACCAACCGCGATCTCGTCCTCCGCCGTCTCATCGAATGCCTCAGCCGCGACCGCACGAAGCACCAGGTCGCCGAGGTCACGTCGCTCGGCCTCGTGCAGATGACCCGTAAGAAGCTTGGTCTGGGGCTCCTCGAGACCTTCAGCGAGCCGTGCGAGGTCTGCGCGGGCCGCGGCGTCATCGTGCACCACGATCCCGTCGTCAAGCACCGTCCGGCCCAGCAGGCGCCGACCGAGCGTCGTGGCCGCGGCCGTGGCGGCCAGGGAGGGCAGCAGAACGCCAACGGAGGTTCGACGCCGTCGACCGCGAACGGCGCGACCCACGCCATCACCGACGACGCGAAGAATGCGCTCGCTCAGATCGCCGCCAGCACCATCCTCGCCCACGCTCATGACGAGCACGGTGCAGAGGCATCGGTGGGCGCCGTGGATGCTGCGGAAGCCGTGCACGGAAAGCACGTCGCCGCGCCGGTCGACGAAGCGCTGCTCGAGTCGGAGCGGGAGAACGTCGCCGGACCGATCGAGGAGCCTGCTGAACCGACGGAGCCGGTCGCCATCCTCGACATACCCGTAGCGACGCCGCCGAAGAGCAACCGGCGGGTGAAGACGAAGGAGGCCGAGCAGCTTCTCGACTCCGTACTCGACGCGCTGCCCCAGCCGAAACAGCCCGGCCAGGGCCGTAGCCGCAATCGCCGGGTCACCACAGCATCACTGTCGGGCGGGGTAATCGCGCCCGAGGTCACCCGCACCGAGTCGGAGGACTGACCACCGCCGCGGGCGGCCCAGTCGCCCGCTACGCCTCCGGGTGCGTGTGGGCTTCGCGATCCTTAGCCGGGATGCGGAGCCCACTGGCCCGCAGGCGGCGCACCAGGTCTTTGCCGCTCACGGCAGCGGCGCCGGCGTCGACCAGTTGGTCGTACATCTCCGCCGGAACGTCGTAGTGGTCGAGGTCGAACGCGCGGCGCCGGATGCCGTTCGCGGCCGCGAAATCGTGCAATTCGACGAGCGACGCGTCGCTCACCAGGTGCGACCAGAGCGTGCCATGGGCGGGCCACGCAGGGGGATCGATCAGCACCGTCATAGGATGATTGTAGGAACCGGTCGTGCCGGGATGGGCGGGCAGCAGTGCGAGCCGCGGCGCGAATTGACCGGGGGAGACCCATCAGGTAAAGTTGACCGTTGGTGTGTGTTGGGCATAGCCCGCACGTTTGCCATGGTTTTCTGAGAGGTGGAGCGCCGCAAGCGCGACTTCATTCTCCCCAGTGACTCCCTGAAGAATAAGTAGGAACTGCAGCAGCAGCTTTTCGAAGCGCGGGTGCGGATCCCCAGAGAAAAGGTACGTAAAAGTGGTTTACGCAGTTGTGCGCGCCGGTGGTCGGCAGGAAAAGGTCGAGGTCGGCACCATCGTTACGATGGACCGCATCAAGGCCGACAAGGACGGCAACGTCGAGCTGGCTGCTGTGCTGCTTGTTGACGGTGACAAGATCACCTCCGACGCGAAGTCGCTCGCCAAGGTGAAGGTGACTGCCGAGGTCCTCGGCGACCTCCGCGGTCCGAAGATCGTCATCCAGAAGTTCAAGAACAAGACCGGCTACAAGAAGCGCCAGGGCCACCGTCAGGAGCTCACGCGCGTCAAGATCACCGGCATCGCGTAGCGCCGACACAAGGCTTAGGAGAAGAAGCAGATGGCACATAAAAAGGGAGCGAGCTCCACTCGCAACGGCCGTGACTCGAACGCTCAGCGCCTCGGCGTGAAGCGCTTCGGTGGCCAGGTCGTCAGCGCCGGCGAGATCATCGTCCGCCAGCGTGGCACCCACTTCCACCCCGGCGTGAACGTCGGCCGTGGCGGCGACGACACTCTCTTCGCCCTCGCCGCAGGCGCGGTCGAGTTCGGCAACAAGGGTGGCCGCAAGGTCGTCAACATCGTGGTCGACGCCTAACCAGCACACGACACACACGGCTTTTCGGATGGGCGAGCTTCGGCTCGCCCATCCGTGTTTGAGGCCCTCGGCGGATCCCCGCCACGCAGTACCGTAGTCCCTAACAACAAACGCACCTGGAGTAGTCATGGCAACGTTCGTGGATCACGTGACGTTGCACCTCCGCGCCGGTAACGGCGGCAACGGGTGTGTTTCGATCCGTCGCGAGAAGTTCAAGCCCCTCGCCGGTCCTGATGGCGGCAACGGCGGCAACGGCGGCGACATCGTGCTCGTCGCCGATCCCCAGGTCACCACCCTTCTCGGCTACCACCGCAATCCTCATCGCTCGTCCGACAACGGCGGCTTCGGAATGGGCGATCACCGCAGCGGCCACACGGGCGAAGAACTCGAACTCCTCGTTCCACTCGGAACGGTCGTCAAAGACGTCGACGGCAACGAGCTGATCGACATGGACGAGCCGGGCATGCGTTACGTCGTCGCACCCGGCGGCCAGGGCGGGCTCGGAAACGCCGCACTCGCATCGACCAAGCGCAAAGCACCCGGATTCGCTCTGCTCGGAACGCCGGGATGGGAAGGCGATGTCAACCTCGAGTTGAAGACCGTCGCCGACATCGCGCTCGTCGGGTATCCCTCGGCAGGAAAGTCGAGCCTGGTCGCCGCGATCTCCGCAGCCAAGCCGAAGATCGCCGACTACCCGTTCACCACCCTGCACCCGAATCTGGGTGTGGTCCAAGCGGGCGAGGTCCGCTACACGGTGGCGGATGTCCCCGGTCTCATCGAGGGCGCGAGCGAGGGCAAAGGCCTGGGCCTCGAGTTCCTGCGGCACGTCGAGCGCTGCAGCGCCCTGCTGCACGTACTCGACTGCGCCACGCTCGAGCCCGGACGCGATCCGCTGAGCGATCTCGACGTCATCCTCGCCGAGCTGGCCGCTTATCCGGTTCCCGACGGCCAGGTGCCGCTGCTCGAGCGCCCCCAGCTGATCGCTCTCAACAAGATCGACGTTCCTGACGGCCGCGAGCTTGCCGATTTCGTGCGCCCTGAGCTCGAATCGCGTGGATACCGCGTCTTCGAGATCTCCACCGTCAGCCACGAGGGGCTCCGTCAGCTCTCGTTCGCTCTCGCGGAGGTCGTCGAGACTGCTCGCGCCGAGCTGGCCGCGGCCGAACTGGTCCGGCCGCGCATCGTCATCCGGCCCAAGGCTGTCGACGACGGCGGTTTCGTCGTGCGGGTCGAAGGCGGCTCGTTCGGAAACGTGTATCGCATCCTCGGCGCGAAGCCGGAACGCTGGGTCGCCCAGACAGATTTCGCCAACGACGAGGCCGTGGGCTTCCTCGCGGATCGCCTCGCGAAGCTCGGCGTCGAGGACGAACTCTTCAAGGCCGGAGCCGAGGCAGGATCGACAGTCGTCATCGGACATGGCAACGGCGTGGTCTTCGACTGGGAGCCCACGCTGACCTCGACCGCGGAGCTCCTGACCGCACCACGCGGAACGGATGCTCGCCTCGACGCCAGCCACCGTCCGACGCGCAACCAACGGCGTGAAGAATACTTCGAGCGCATGGATGCGAAGGCAGAGGCGCGCGCGGAACTCGTGCGCGAGCGCGAGGCGGGCCTCTGGAACGACGACGAGGGTTTCGCGATCACACGTGAGGAGACCGATCCGGAATGACGATCGCGGATCGCAGCCAGGTTCCCGCCGCGAGACGCGTCGTCGTGAAGGTGGGCTCCTCGTCCATCAGCGGTGACAACGCGGGACAGATCGCGCCGCTCGTCGACGCCCTCGCCGAGGCCCACGGGAGGGGTACGCAGGTCATCCTCGTCTCCTCCGGTGCCATCGCGACCGGGATGCCGTACCTGGCCCTCGACTCCCGGCCGACGGATCTGGCCACCCAGCAGGCCGCCGCCGCTGTCGGACAGAACGTGCTCATCTACCGCTACCAGGACAGTCTCGACCGGTACGACATCGTCGCGGGCCAGGTCCTGCTGACCGCCGGCGACATGGAGACTCCGACTCACCGCGTCAATGCGCAACGAGCCATGGAACGGCTGCTCGACCTGCGGATCCTGCCCATCGTCAACGAGAACGACACCGTCGCGACCCACGAGATCCGGTTCGGTGACAATGACCGGCTCGCTGCGCTCGTGGCGCTGCTCGTGAAGGCCGACCTGCTGATCCTGCTCTCCGACGTGGATGCCCTGTACACGAAGCCTCCGCAGGACCCGGGAGCCGAGCGAATCGACGAGGTCGCCTTCGATGATGCCCTCGAGGGCGTCGAGATCGGGTCAACCGGCCTTTCCGGGGTCGGCACGGGCGGGGCGCTGACCAAGGTTTCGGCCGCGCGCCAGGCTGCGGAGGAGGGCACAGCGGTCATCCTGACCGCGACCACCCTCGTCACGGAAGCCCTCCGGGGAGAGCGCGTCGGCACCTGGTTCGCCCCGGCTCCCTAGCCACACCGTGTCGGTAAGCTGGGATCATGCCCGAGACCACCCTGGACCTCGCGACCCTCTTCGACAAGCTCACCGCCGCGAAGTCGGCGTCGATCGCGCTCGCGACCGCGACGACGACGCAGAAGGACGGCGCTCTGTCCGCGATCGCGGCCGGCATCCGGCAGTCGGCCCGCAGCATCCTCGAAGCGAACGAGCTCGACCTCGCGAACGGCCGCGAGAACGGTCTGTCCGCAGGGCTCATCGACCGGCTCACCCTCAGCGACGCGCGGCTCGAAGCATTGGCGGATGCGGTGGACCAGATCGTTGGCCTCACCGACCCGGTCGGGCAGGCGGTCCGGGGGAGCGCGCTGCCCAACGGGGTGAAGATCACCCAGGTCCGAGTGCCTTTCGGGGTGGTCGGTGCCATCTACGAGGCGCGGCCGAACGTGACCGTCGACATAGCGGCGCTGGCTCTCAAAAGCGGCAATGCTGTGGTGCTCCGTGGGGGCAGCGCCGCGATCAACACCAACCGGGTGCTCGTCGAGGTGATCCAGTCCGCGCTCTCGGGGGCTGGTCTGCCTCCCGAGTCGGTTCAGACCATCGATGAATTCGGGCGTGAGGGCGCCACCGAGCTCATGAAGGCGCGCGGATTGGTCGACGTGCTCATTCCGCGCGGGAGTGCCGACCTGATCTCCACTGTCGTGCTCGAGTCGAAGGTGCCCGTGATCGAGACCGGCGCCGGTGTGGTCCACATCTTCCTCGACGAGTCCGCCCGCGACGACTGGGCCGTCGAGATCGTGCACAACGCGAAGGTCCAGCGGCCGAGCGTCTGCAACTCCGTCGAGACGGTGCTCGTGCACGCGGCAGCCGCCGATCGGCTCCTGCCCCTCATGGCCGCACGCCTCGTCGAGTCCGGAGTGACGATCCACGCGGACGAACGTGCACGCGCCGTTCTCCCCTTCGCCGTTCCGGCCGTGGAGGAAGACTGGTCCACCGAGCACATGAGCCTCGATATCACGGTGAAGGTCGTCGACACGATCGACGAGGCCATGGCGCACATCCGTCGCTATTCGACGCAGCACACAGAATCGATCATCACCAACGACCTACAGAACGCCGATCGGTTCCTTGCCGAAGTGGATTCGGCCGTCGTGATGGTCAACGCGTCGACGCGCTTCAGCGACGGCGGCGAATTCGGCTTCGGCGCCGAAGTCGGGATCTCGACCCAGAAGCTCCATGCGCGCGGCCCGATGGGGCTTCCGGAGCTCACGAGTACCAAATGGATCGTGCGCGGCTCTGGGCAGACGAGGAGCTGAGCCACCGCTGACACGCTGCTGGGCGGCCTCTATGCGAGGACTGGGAGCGTTCGCGCACTAGACTGTGGGGTGGCGTTCGCGCCGAGGAAAGGAAGAACCACGATGTCATTCTTGACGGCCGTCCTGGCCCAGACTGAGTCCACGACAGAGCTTTTCATGCCGCCGTGGGGGTTCGGCCTGACCGCCATCGTCATCTTCGCCGTCCTGGGTTTCGTCATCTGGACCTACCGTGATGTCGCCAACCGTCACAGCCACCGCACCGGGCCCCACGCAGCCGAACACGCGACCGCTCCGGGCGCGACCCACCACGGCACGGGACATCCCACCGAGTCCGGGCACTGAACCCGGATCGCATGGTACTGCCGGAGAAACGCCGCCCACGCATCGGCGTGATGGGTGGAACGTTCGATCCGATCCATCACGGCCACCTCGTCGCAGCGAGCGAAGTGGCCCAGTCCTTCGACCTCGACGAAGTTGTCTTCGTTCCGACGGGTCATCCGTGGCAGAAGGGCGACGTCTCTGCCGGCGAGCACCGCTATCTGATGACGGTCATCGCAACCGCCTCGAATCCGCGCTTCACCGTGAGTCGGGTCGACATCGACCGCGAGGGCCCGACATACACGATCGACACCCTGCGCGACATCCATCGATCCCGTCCGGAAGCCGAGTTGTTCTTCATCACCGGCGCCGACGCGATCGCTCAGATCCTGAGCTGGCGCGATGTGAACGAACTCTGGGCGCTTGCTCATTTCGTCGCTGTGAGTCGCCCGGGACATGACCTGACCATTTCAGGATTGCCTAACCAGGACGTAAGCTTGTTGGAGGTTCCGGCCCTGGCAATCTCGTCAACCGACTGCCGGAGCCGGGTGAGCAGGGGATTCCCCGTCTGGTACCTCGTGCCCGACGGTGTTGTTCAGTACATCTCCAAACACCATCTGTATCGGAGTGTGGCATGACTTTGTGGCAAGACCAGCCGCCACAGACACGGCGACAGGCCCGCGAACAGGAGCGCTTGCAGGCTCCCGAAGAGAATGCGCCGGCCTCGTCCCGTCGGGCGGCCACCGTTGAACCTACCCCTGCCGGTGAGATCCCGGCCGTCACGACCCCGTACGTCTTCGCGTCCGGGCGCGACGCCGCAGAGGCCGAATCCCAGGCCGCGCCGACGCCGTTCGGCGGAGCGGGCGCGCCCCCTGTGCGCCCGAACCTCCCGGCCTACGGCGGGTCGTTCGATTCGATCGTGGCCCCATCGGCGCCTGTTCAGCCCGAAGCCGCTCCGACACCCCCGCAGTCGCCGCTCTTCCGAGAGACCCCGGCGCCCGACGCCGTCGAGCCGGTCACCACACCGGTCGCCCTCGTTCCGGCATCCGAATTCACTCCGGCGCCCTCCAAGACCACCGCCCCACTGGACGAGTCCGACGCATGGGTTCCGGAGCGAACGCTCACCCGGCGTGAGCTCCGTGCGATGCTCCAGGCGCAGGAGGCCAACCAGTTCGCCGGAGGACGCGCGGACGGGTCGGTCGACCATGCCGAGCCTGCCGCCCCGGCGTTCACCCCGCCTCCGGCGGAAGCCCAAGAGCCCGTCGTGGATCCGCTGGCTGCTCTGTTCGCGCAGAATCCGCCCGAGGCCGAGAGCCGGGAAGATTCTGCGCCCGCCGCCTCGTCGCTTTCGCTGGCCGAGGAGCCCGCGGCTCCCAGCGCGTGGCCGTTCGCACCGCTGACGCCCACGAACGCAGACCCCGACGCCGGTCAGTCGGCGGCCGACGACGTTCGTGAAGAGACGGGCTCCCGTGACGGCGAGATGAGCTTCGGGCTGCCATTGGTAGTGCCCGCAGCACCTGCCCAGGCCGTGGACCCGGCCCCACCGGCGCCCGCTTTCCTTCCGGCACCGCCTGCTCCGATCCAGCAGGCGCCCGCGGCGGCAGTCGCGCCCGAGGCGCAGGCTGTGGCCGCCGACGAAGAGTCGCGCCAGCCGTACCAGCCGCCGGTCGGTCACTGGTCCACCGCGGGTGAGCTGGATGACAAGAACCAGCAGTTCGACCAGATCCTGTCGCGCAGCGTCGGGGCTTCGGGAGCTGCGACGACGACGAATGCACTCATCCTGCCGGTCGTTCCGTCCGCACCCGACGCAACGGGCCCGTTGACCAGCACAGGCGAGATCCTCGTGACCGGATCGATCGATCTTCCTCGTGGCCTCGGCTCGACCGGCCAGCACCCCGATCGCTATGACACGTCCGACATGGATCGCATGTTCGATCAGGACGAGAACGAGTTCAACACCTCCGATGTGGCCCCGATCCGCGCCTCGCGCGCGGTCAGCACGCACACGTCGACCCGCGGAGTCATCACTCCGCCCAAGAAGCGCGGTGGCCGTCTGCCCGTCGTTTTGTCCATCACGGCGGCCGTCCTGGCCATCGGGGTCGTAGGGCTCCTTGTCGCCGGCTACATCCTGAAGGTCTTCTGATCATTTCCGTCAACTGTTCCGTAATCCGGCTGGTACGCGCGTGACCGCATCCGAACGTTCAATCGAGATCCTGCAGGTCGCGGCCCGCGCCGCCGACGCGAAGGGCGGCGACGACCTGGTCGCACTCGACGTGTCGAATCCGCTGCCGCTCGCTGACATCTTCCTGCTCGTCACGGGGCGCTCCGAGCGCAACGTCGTCGCCATCGCGAGCGAGGTCGAGGACAAGCTCAACGAGGCAGGCGTCAAGACCCTCCGCCGTGAAGGCAAGTCCGAAGGGCGATGGATCCTGCTCGACTTCGGCGACCTTGTCGTGCATGTGTTCCACGAAGAGGACCGCATGTACTACGCGCTCGAGCGACTCTGGAAGGACTGCCCGGTCCTTCCCCTCGAACTCCCGGTGCACGAGTCGGCCGAATAGCCGTTCTCCACGATCGCCGCGGCCCTCAGTTTTTGCGTGCGCGTCGAATGTAGTAGTCTGAGGAGGTTGTTTCCGAGAGATCGAAAACGGCATCTGGGTCTGTGGCGCAGCTGGTAGCGCACCTGCATGGCATGCAGGGGGTCAGGGGTTCGAGTCCCCTCAGATCCACCAAAAACCCCTGATCGAGTTCAATTCGATCAGGGGTTTCGTGTTGGGCGAGTAGTACTCACCGCGGCGTGACGCGGATGCTCACCTCACCGAAAGCTGGAATCAGCTGCTCGGGAGACGAGTCCAGCGTTTCCTGGGCCTTGGGCCGCTCGAGCACGTCGACAGCTGACACAGTCCCGTTCGACCGGAGAACGTCGAGCGGGATCCGCACGTCGTCAGCCGTGATGTTCCTGAGGCGCAGGATCAGCCCGTCGCCGAACGTCGCAACCTTCAGGTGCGCCTCGATCCCCGGCAGATCCGGCAGCTCGAAGAGGGTTCCGGACGCAGCTCCGGTCGGTTTGTAGTCGCGAAGCACGACGGGCGCCACGGACTCCTCGAGTGCGAATCGGTTGGCGTCCGCGTAGTCGCACCTCCCGGCGTGCGTGGTGAAGCGGTAGCGAAGGGGGATGTGGCCTTCCTGGCTCGCTTTGAAGTTCACCATCCAGTGATTGTTCAGCGCCCACGAGACCAGCCCGGGACGCTCCGGCTCGATCCGGTCGCCGACCTTGTTCGTCGTGATACCACCCAGCTGCATGAGCGGTGCGTCGAGCGCAGCGACCGTCACGCCGCGCATCCCGTCGCTCACATCCGTCCAGCGACGCGTCGGGTACCAGTCGAAAACCGAGCCGGCGAGCTGGTCTTCGTTCGGCCGAACCGGCGTGCCGTTGAGGTCGACGACATACTCGTGCCCGTCGAGCTTCACGGGGAAGAGGATGTAGACCGACTCGGGGTCCGTCTGGGGTTCCTTGTCGAGAAGCCAGTCCACGTGCAGGGTCTTCGTTTTCGTCGGGAGGCTGATCCGGCAGGTGGCACGACGAATTCCGCGACCGGTGATCGCGATCTCGATGATCGCGACTCCGGCGTCGATGCGGGCGGGCGAGCACTCGACCGTCGAGGCGCGAGCCCGATCGAACGGCGGGTTCTTCACCCAATGACCGAAGTCCCAGTCGCTGAAGTCGTTGACGAATAGGGCGTCGCGGCCGAGCGCGCTGTCGACCGTTTCGTGGAGGTAGGTGCCGAAGCCGCCCAGGTCGCTCGTGTCCGCGAATTCGTGGGAGAGCTGTTTGTCGTACCACGATGAGATCCGTCCCGTGCGCGGATCGACCTCGACCCGGTAGAACTCGTTCTCGATCGCCGTGCCGGAGGCGACGAGGTCGTCGGCCTCCGCGTGGTCCGAGGGGTGGATGAACGCGTAGCCGAAGCCGGGAACCGTGACGCGGACCGTGGCGAGGTCGCTCGTCGGCGGACCTCCCCAGGGCACGTCCCGGGGGAAGAAGCTCTCCAGCATGCCCGCGGGTGCGCCCCCGGCACGGAACTCGGGCACCTCGACGTTGACGGTCCGCTCGAACGGCAGAGTGTTGAAGATGAGCAGCTCGCCTGCGTCGTCTGTCGGGTACGC
Organism: Diaminobutyricibacter sp. McL0608; assembly: GCF_039613825.1. NCBI lineage: Bacteria > Bacillati > Actinomycetota > Actinomycetes > Micrococcales > Microbacteriaceae > Leifsonia > Leifsonia sp. McL0608. The sequence continues at coordinate 1,656,756 of NZ_CP154826.1, forward strand.
CCGGTCGCTTCCCAGATCGCCGAGGTCGAAACGTCCCTCCACGGCACGTTCGGCATGGGCATCGGCGAGTTGGCGAGCCGACCGCGTGAGCATGTCGTGCGATTCCATCGCAGCCTGGTAGGCGAAGCTCGCCTTGCGGTTCCACTGCGCGCGGGTGAAGAGCGACTCCGGTGCGTCGATGCTCGAGAATCCGCCCCAGGTGTGCTCGTCGAACAGTGACATCGCTTCGTACGTCTTCTCGACGAGCTCCTTTCCGAACTGGGGCGACCTGCCGCTCGCCACCACCCAGGCCGCCAGAACCTCGGCCGATGCGAGGATTTCGTGGGTGGCGCGGTTGATCCCGGTCTCGTATGCGCTCGAGCCTGCGCCGTCGGCCCACCAGTCGGTCCAGTCCCCCCGAACCGTCGGAAGTCCGGCGGTTCCGTGGGCTTCGAGTTCCTGGCGGAACAGGCGCGGCGTGCTGAACTCGATGCGTGGTTCGCGCCCGCGGTCGTTCCACTCCCGCACGAAGTCGGCCATGCGGACGTCTGGCGGCCCGTTGTCCACGCGCATCGGGTGAGTCGACTCGACGTAGAGGAAGTCGTACGGGAAGGTGTCTGAGTCCTCGAGGGCATCGAGATAGTGGGGGAGCGACCCGTCGACGAACCGCCAGTCGCCCAGCTTGGCCTGGCTTCGTCCGAACAGGTAGTGGAACCCGTTCCAGGTGAGCAGCCTGCCTCCAGCGGGACCCTGCCACCAGAACGCGCCGGGGAACGGACGCGGCGCGCGCCCCCGCGATTGGTTGATCGCCATGGTGAGGAAGTCGATGCCGATCGACGGGAGGAGGTCGGCGAACATCCAGCTGACGCCGTTGACGTCATCCTGCATGGCAGTCTGCACATCGATGCCCATCTCCTCGCGGAGTATCCGCACGGGGTAGAGGCTGCGGCGCATCTGCTCGGGCGACAGCAGGGGAGTGAGGTTGTACTGCATGGCTGCGACATCGATCGCGCCGCGCTCCTGCCAGTAGCGGAAGCGCGCGACTTCGGCCGGTCCGGCTTCTTTCAGGTAACGGACGAGAGGCCCCGTCACTTCGCACACCCAGCGGTACTGGCTCACCGGCTCGCGCGACGCGGTCGCCTCGATCAGGTCGAGGGCGTCGCGCACGAACTCGCCGTGCTGGCGGAAGCAGACATCCTGGTAGTCGTTGAAGCCGATGTCGTGGTGCGTGTGGTTCGCCACGAGAATCCGTTTGATCTGAGCCATCACATCTTCCTTGATCGACAGCCGAATCGGTGCCCCGAGGCGGCATATCCGGCATTGGTAACGTTCCCAACGCAAGCGAGATTACCAGATTGCCGCGTCCGGCGGCGATGCAATAGCGTGAGCTGTGATGATGCGAGACCAGCCAGAGACCGCTCTACTCGAGAACCCGGTTTGGTCCTCCCTGAACGGTGCGCACGCCTCGCTGGCGCGCATCCACGGCGACGCGCGCAGTTACGACCCGTTGGTTTCGGTCTTCGCCGGGATGCCGAACGGGCCCACTGCCGGCGCATGGGCGGACCTGGCTGCACTGCTCGGGCCGGATGGCGGAGGGGTCATCGTCGGGACCCGCGTCGACGTGCCCGACACCTGGACGGCATTGCGGGTCATCCAAGGCATCCAGTTCGTGGAATCGGGCGTCGACGATGCGTGGGCGGACGATATCGAGGCACTCGGCGAAGCGGATGCGGCCGAGATGCTCGCCCTCGCCGAGCGCACGAGACCAGGGCCGTTCCTGCTCGGGACAGTCCGCCTCGGCGGCTATGTGGGCATCCGGGACGACGGCCGGCTCGTCGCCATGGCGGGCCGGCGCATGAATCCCGAAGGCTGGATCGAAGTGAGTGCGGTCTGCACCGACGAGGCGTATCGAGGCCTGGGCATGGGCGCTCGCCTCGTCCGTGCGGTCGTCTCCGGCATCCATCGTGAAGGACAACGCGCGTTCCTGCACGTCGAGAAAGGGAACAACGGAGCCATCGGGCTGTACCGCAAGCTCGGGTTCGAACCGAGCCGCGACATGACCTTCGTATTCGCCCGCCCGGGGGCCTGAGCCCCGCGAAAGGTGCCCGGTAGTGTGTGGGCATGATGACATCGGTCAGCTACCTCAAGCCGCCGAGGGCGCCACTGTTCTTCGCGTCACTGCGCGGATACAAGTCGGCGTGGATCAAGTACGACCTGCTCGCGGGCCTCGCCGTCTGGGCGGTTCTGATCCCGGAATCCCTGGCGTACGCATCCATCGCGGGTGTCTCGCCGGTGATCGGCCTCTATGCGGCATTGCCCGCGCTGGTTCTCTACCCGATCTTCGGAAGTTCGAAGCACCTGATCGTCGGACCAATGTCGGCAACGGCAGCGCTGTCGGCCAGCATCGTCGCCGCCCTCGTGCCCCATGGCGACGCCAAGTATGCGGCGTACACGGCGGCACTCGCCCTCACGACGGGTGTCCTGTGCGTGATCGCCGGGCTCTTCAGATTCGGCTTCCTCGCGTCGTTCATCTCTGAGCCGGTCCTCAAGGGATTCATCGTCGGACTCGCGCTCACCATCATCATCGGTCAGGTTCCGAAACTCTTCGGCGTCCCCACGACCGAAGGCAACTTCTTCGCACAGCTCTGGGGATTCGTCTCCCGCCTCGGCTCGACGAACATCCCGACCTTCGTCATCGGAGCGCTGAGCCTGATCCTCGTGCTGGCCCTGAAACGCTGGCTGCCGCTCGTTCCGGGATCCCTCGTCGCGGTCGCCTTCGGTGTGGGAGCGGTTCTCCTCTTCGGCCTCGGTTCGAAGGGCGTCTCGATCGTCGGTCACATCGAGGCCGGCTTCCCGACACTCGGGATACCGCTCGCCGGTTCGCTCGGAGACTACCTCCAGCTCATCGGCCCGGCCGCGGGCCTGCTGATCGTCGGCTACGCGGAAGCGTTGGGGGCGGCCAAGACCTACGCGTCGCGAGCGGGTTATGACATCGACGCGAACAAGGAACTGGTCGGGATGGGAGCCGCGAACCTCGGCAGCGGTCTGATGAGCGGCATGGTCGTCAACGGAAGCCTGTCGAAGACGGCCGTGAACGGCGGCGCAGGAGCGCGTTCGGGCATCTCCAGCCTGTTCATGGCGGTGCTCACCGTCCTCACCCTTCTGTTCCTCACGCCCCTGTTCGAGAATCTGCCCGAGGCGACGCTCGCCGCGATCGTCATCGCCGCGGTGATCGAACTCGTCGACGTCCCCGCGATCGTCCGACTGTTTCGCGTGTCGACACCCGAGCTCAGCCGCATCTACGGGATGGCCAGCCGTGCCGACTTCATCGGCGCCGTCGCCGCGATGCTCGGCGTGCTGATCTTCGACACGCTCCCCGGCCTGATCATCGGCCTCGTCGTGTCGCTTCTGGTGATGCTGTTCCGGGTGTCGAAGCCGAACATCGCGATCCTCGGCAAGGGCCCGAACGGCGGGTGGCTCGACCTCGCGCGCAATCAGCAGGTGACCGCGCCCGACGGCGTGCTCGTCGTCCGGGTCGAGGCCGGGCTCTTCTTCGGCAACGCGGACCATGTGCGCGAACAGGTGCGGCTGCGAGCGAAGGCTGTGGACGCGAAAGTCGTGGTGCTGGATGCGCGCACCACACCATCAATCGACGTCTCGGCCACCGAGATGCTGACGAACCTCAATCGCGACCTCGCTCGCGAAGGCATCGCATTCGCACTCGCACGCGACGTCGGGCAGGTTCGGGACATCCTCGCGAACGCCGGGGAGGGACTCCCGCCCGCTTATGCGACGGTTGACGAGGCGATTGCTGGGGTAAAATCTGCCTGACCGGGGTTTCTGAACGATCGTTGACGAAGTCTGCGATTACCGGATGGTTTCGGTCGAGTGTTTTACAGCCAACACATGGCGGCGGTCGAATATAGTGCTCGCGATGTGTCGATGACACATGCGCCGCGGGTTCCGCGACGCAGAACCCCACAAGGACTGCACAGATGAGCGACGGCGCGCCCCTTCGACGGCGACGATCCAGTGGATCACCGTCGATTCGTCATGGTCGCCTGCACAAACGCCGGCCGTTCGCGTTCATCGCCAAAGTGCTTGTCGCCACCCTCGGTGTGCTGATCGTCAGCGGGGGATCGATCGCGGCGATCGCGGCGTGGGATGTCGCCCGAACGATCAAGCCGGGAGTGCACCTGGCGCTGCCGCCCGGCAAGACGGCCGGGCCGATCCCGAGTATCGGGGCCATCGACGGCGGCGTGAACCTGCTGCTCACGGGAACGGACACGCGCACCGGGCAGGGCGGGGCCTTCAACAGCGCCGATGAACTCGACGGCAGTTCCGGGGCCGGGAACAACGATGTGACGATGCTGCTCCACATCGCCCAGAACCACCAGAGCGTGACGGTCGTGAGCTTTCCGCGTGACCTGATGATCCCCATCCCGGAGTGTCCTTCGCCCAACGGCGGCACGTACGGTTCCGTGGACAAAGCGATGATCAACACCACGCTGTCGCGCGGCGGGCTGTCGTGCGTCGTGCTCACCGTCGAGAAACTCACCGGCGTCTCCATCCCGTTCGCGGCGGAGATCAGCTTCGACGGCGTGAGCGCGATGTCGAACGCGGTCGGGGGAGTGACGGTCTGCCTGGCGTCGCCGGTGGTGGACAAGTACACGAATCCGCCGCTGGACCTCGCGGCCGGTCAACAGACCATCGTGGGAGCGGAGGCTCTCTCCTTCCTCCGCAGCCGCCACGGTGTCGGCGACGGAAGCGATCTGGGCCGCATCAGCAACCAGCAGGTGTTCCTGTCGGCGCTGGCGCGCAAGATCGTCAGCGGGGGTGTCCTCGCGAACCCGTTCCAGCTGTACCCGCTCGCCAAGGCGGCCGCGACCAACATGACCCTCTCGGACACCCTGACGAACCCGACGACCATGGTGCAGATCGCGCTTGCGTTGAAGGACACCGGTCTCGACAAGATGACCTTCATCCAATACCCGGTGATCACGGACCCCGACAACGTCAATCGTGTGATCCCCCAGAGCGATGACGCACAGGTCCTGGACGACGCCCTCGTCAACGACCAGCCGATCCAGCTCACGGGAACGCCTGGCCGGGCGGCGGAGCTCAACCCGAACGTGCCGACGCCGGCACCGATTCCGACGGCAGCTCCGACCACGACACCGGGGGCGACCACAGCTCCGGCCCCAGCGGCGACGCCGACCCCGTCGGGTCCTGCGCCCGTGGTGCTGCCGTCCTCCATCACCGGGCAGACCGCCGCGCAGCAGACCTGTACGAAGGGCAACGGCTGAGTCGGATCGCGTCTCAGGCGGCCAGCGGCGGCGTGACGAGAAAATGCCAGCCGAGCCACCACCAGAACAGCACGATCGTCACGCGGGCGGCACGATCCTGCATGACGCCGTCGAGCAGCTCACCGAAGCTCGCAAGCCGGGATTCCTGCCGCCGCGAGGTGATGACGAGAACCAGCATGGCCACGCCGCACGCGATGAATCCGGCGATGGTGACAACCCGGGTCACGACGCCCTCCCACGTTTGATCAGCGCGTAACCGCCGGCGAGCCACAACGCGATCAGCACGGCCCGGCCGACCGGCGACGCCACGAACGGATCGATGAGATCGGAGAGCGGCGGGAAGTCGTACTCGGCCGCCAGTGACGGCCTGCTCATGAAGTAGGCCCCGATCTCCCAGGCAGCCCCCGCAACGGCGATGACGGTCCACACCACGGCCGCCCGGCGGACAGCTTCCGGACGAGCGCGCGGCGCCGGAACCGTCGGTTGCGGCCACGTGATCGGGATGAGCGCGATCCCGATCGCCACGACGACCACGGTCTCCACGCCGCCATAGATCGGGGCGAGAGCGAGGACGAGAAGCAGTACGGCCATCAGCACCACCAGAAGGATCCGGCGCGGGTGCCGCTCTCGGTTCAATACTCGGAAGTTCAGCCGGCCCAGCGCATCCGCTGCGACCACCAGAGCGCCGCCGAGGAAGATCAGTCCGTCGACGGGAGCGCCGCGGAAGATGTGGAAAGCGCCGGTCAACGTGAGGATGACGATCCAGGCGACACGCGTGACGGTTGCGGAACGCGCGACGGTCTGTTCGGCGCGCTCCGACTCTGCTGGTCGATCCATTGCCATGGCGATCACCAGAGTACGCCTCAGAGCGCTGTCGACTGCCCCGCAAGCGCGAGCATCACGACGTCGATCAGTGCGCAGGCCATGATCAGGCGCATGAGGATGCGCGTGGTGTTCGTGCGCGCCACCAGGACGACGCCGACTGCGACGATCACGAGTCCGGCGACCAGGCCGACCAAGAGCGCTGGTCCGGGATGCGGACCGGGACCGAAGGTCAGGATGACGGTCGCGACCGCCACACAGGCGAAAGCGATATAGCCGGATGCGCGTGCCCCGAGGCGATGCGGGAGTCCGCGCACACCCGTGTCGCGGTCGTCGGCCAGATCGGGCAGCACGTTCGTGAAGTGCGCGGCGACGCCGAGCAGCGCACCGACGACGATCACCCAGGGCGCCGGGAACTGCGGAACCGGTTGGCCCAGCGTCGCCACCGCGGGAAGCAGCCCGAAGCTGACGGCGTACGGAAGCACGGATATCGGCGTGTTCTTGAGGCCGAGGTTGTACGCCCAGCCCATGGCCACCGCGACAATGTGGGTGAGGGCGGCGAGCGGTCCGAGCAGCAGGGAGAGCACGACCATGGCCGCGGCGGCGGCGAATGCCGACGTACGCACGACACTCACGGCGACGGCGCCCTGTGCAGCGGGCTTGTCCGGACGGTGGACGGCGGCGTCGCGCCCGGCGTCGATCCAGTCGTTCGACCATCCGATCGAGAGCTGCCCGGCAAGGATCGCGGCCATCAGGAGTAGGAGCCGTGCGGGTGCGTACGCGAGCCCGAATCCGAGTACGCCGGCAACGAGTGTGACGACGACGGTCGGACCCGGATGGCTGGCCAGCAGCAGGGATCGGACCGTTTTCGGCATGACCACATGCTAGTGACTCGGGAAATGTAAACAATTTGCGTGATCTTGCAATGAATTGCGTATGATCTAGGCATGTCGAAACGTTTGGCCGAAGTGGCTCGCAAGGTCGGTGTCAGTGAAGCGACGGTCAGCCGCGTGCTCAACGAGAAGCCCGGAGTGTCGGATGCGACGAGGCAGGCGGTTCTGACCGCGCTCGACGTCCTCGGGTACGAAAGACCCAGCAAACTCCGCGGCGAGCGGGCCCGGCTCGTGGGTCTCGTGCTGCCCGAACTGCAGAACCCGATCTTTCCGGCCTTCGCCGAAGTGATCGGGGGCGCGCTCGCCCAGAACGGCTACACGCCCGTGCTCTGCACCCAGACGGCGGGCGGCATCTCCGAGTCGGCCTACGTCGAGCTCCTCCTCCAGCAGCAGGTCTCCGGGGTGGTCTTCGTGGGCGGCGCCTATGCCCAGCAGGACGCGTCGCACGATCACTATGCGCGGCTGACCGACCTCAATCTGCCCACCGTGCTCGTGAACGCGCCGGTGGACGACCTGGACTTCGCGACCGTCTCGTGCGACGACTCCGTGGCCACGGAACAAGCGCTGAATCACCTGCGTCAGCTGGGTCATGAGAGAATCGGCCTCCTGCTGGGGCCGCGCGACCACGTGCCCTCGCAGCGCAAGCTCGCGGCTGCGAAGCGCGTCGTCGCATCCTGGGCGTTGCCATTCCACGACGAGCTCGTCGTGCATTCCCTCTACTCGCTGGAAGCGGGTCAGGCTGCGGCGACGCGACTGCTGGCGGCGGGCGTGACGGCAATCGTGTGCGCGAGCGATCCGATGGCTCTCGGCGCGATCCGGGCGGTGCGGCGGGCCGGACTGTCGGTCCCGGGCGATGTCTCGGTGATCGGCTACGACGACTCCGCACTGATGAACTGCACCGAGCCGCCGCTGACGACGGTGCGCCAGCCCATCGAACCGATGGGCCGCACGGTGATCGAACTCCTCCTGCGTCAGATCTCGAGCGATTCGGCCATTTCTGATGAGCTGTTCTTCGAGCCCGAACTCGTTGTTCGGGGCTCGACGGGTCCTGTTCGCGAGCGGTGATCCCTCGCAACGGAATGCAAAGTACGCAAATAACTTACGTTCTGTTTAGTTCTTGCATCAATCTGTCGATAACGCTACGTTTGCGTTCGACGACGGCGCCGGACGGTTCGACGCGGTCGCAACCCGAACGAACACGTCGACCCGACACTCGCAGCGCGAGCAGCAGGAGTCGCCCGATTGAGAAGGACTCCGAGTGGATCTTCCCGTGCTCGCTGCCCAGCCAGAGTCACCGGCGTCCGCCCGCGCAGCGCAGACCGCGATCGCGCGGCCCGCCGTGCCACCGCAGAACGACCCGGTGTGGTGGCGCAGCGCGGTCATCTATCAGATCTACATCCGCAGCTTCGCCGACGGGAACGGCGACGGCATCGGCGACCTGGCCGGTGTCCGCAAGCACCTCGGCTACCTCCGGGACCTCGGTGTCGACGCGATCTGGTTCACTCCCTGGTACGAGTCACCGCTCGCCGACGGTGGCTACGACGTCGCCGACTACCGCACCATCAACCCCGCGTTCGGGCAGCTGGCGGAAGCCGAAGCCCTCATCCAGGAAGCGCTGGAGTTCGGCATCCGCACCATCATCGATGTGGTGCCGAATCACATATCCGACCTCCATCCGTGGTTCCAGGCGGCGCTGGCCGCAGGCCCGGGGTCACCCGAACGCGAGCGTTTCTGGTTCCGTCCGGGACGGGGACCCGACGGCGATGAGATGCCGACCAACTGGGTGTCCAATTTCTCGGGGGAGACCTGGACCCGGACCACCAACCCCGACGGCACCCCCGGCGAGTGGTACCTTCACCTGTTCACGCCGCAACAGCCGGACCTGAACTGGAACCATCCGGATGTGAGGGCCGAACACGAGGCCATCCTCGAATTCTGGTTCGACAGGGGCGTGGCGGGAGTCCGCATCGACTCTGCGGCCCTTCTCGTCAAGGATGAGACGCTTCCCGAGGTCCCGCAGGACCCCGGGCCAGGCGAGCATCCCAACCAGGACCGCGACGAACTCCACGAGATCTACCGGGGCTGGCGTGCGATCGCAGACTCGTACCCGGGCACCCGTGTACTCGTCGGAGAGATCTGGCTGCCCGACATCGACAGGTTCGCGATGTACCTGCGTCCGGACGAACTGCACACTGCGTTCAATTTCGATTTCCTCGCCCGGCCCTGGAAGGCGCAAGAGCTCCGGACCTCCATCGATGAGACCCTCTCCGCCCACGCGCCGGTGAACGCGCCGTCGACCTGGGTGCTGTCCAATCACGACGTGACGCGGCCCGTCACCCGCTACGGCCGCGCGGACACCTCGTTCGCGTTCCTGAAGAAGCGCGCCGGGACCCCGACCGACCTCGCGCTGGGCGAGCGCCGCGCGCGAGCGGCAGCGCTCCTCACGGCCGCGCTCCCCGGCTCCCTCTACATCTACCAGGGCGACGAACTCGGGCTCCCCGAGGTCGAAGACCTTCCGGCCGATCGCCTCGAAGATCCCATGCACTTCCGCTCGGGCGGAGTCGACCCGGGTCGCGACGGCTGCCGTGTTCCGCTCCCGTGGCGCGGCATCCGCCCGCCCTTCGGCTTCAGCCCGGCCGACGCCTCCGACGAACCGTGGCTTCCGCAGCCGGAATCGTGGGCGCACCTCACCGTGGAATCGGAGCAGAGCAATCCCGCCTCCATGCTCTGGCTGTACCGCCAGGCACTGCGCATCCGCCGCAAGACCGACGGACTCGGCGACGGTCCGCTCGCTTGGCGTGACAGCGCAGACGACGTGCTCGTATTCGCCCGTGGCGAGCACTTCGTGAACGTCACCAACCTCTCGGATGCGCCGGTCGCGCTCCCGGAGCACACGGCCATCCTGCTCAGCAGCAGTCCGCTCGAACACGGACTCCTGCCCCCGGACTCCACGGCGTGGCTACGAACACAGCACTAGCCGCCGGAGAGCGTCGCGGAACCCCGCCACGACGCGCAACGCACCACCAGCAATGACAAACCCACAGAAACAACAAACACACTCCGAAAGGAACCGACAATGAGGTCACCAAGAACGGTCGCCGCAGTCGCGGCGATCACGCTCGCCGGCGTCGGCCTGTTGGCCGGCTGCTCGAGCTCGGGCAGTGGGGACAGTAGCGACGGCAAGACGCACATCACGGTCGCCAGCCTGATCCCCGGCAGCGACAAGTCCGCATTCAAGGCGTTCGACGACCGTGTGAAGGCGTTCGAGAAGGCGAACCCCGACATCGTCGTCAAGTCCGAGGAATACCAGTGGACCGGGCCGACATTCGCCACGCAGCTCGCCGGCGGAACGCTGCCCGACGTCTTCAACGTGCCGTTCACCGACTCGCAGTCGCTGCTGCAGGCCGGCCAGCTCGCAGACATCACCGCAGAGGTCAACACGCTGCCGTACGCGGACAAGTTCAACGAGAACATCCTGGCGGTCGCGAAGGACGGCGACAAGATCTACGGCATCCCCTACGGGCCGTACGCCATGGGGCTGTCCTACAACCGGGAGATCTTCCAGAAGGCCGGTCTCGACCCGAACAAGCCGCCGACAACCTGGGATGAGGTCCGTCAGGACGCGAAGACCATCTCGCAGAAGGTCCCCGGTGTGGCGGGCTACATGCAGATGACCAAGGGCAACACCGGCGGCTGGGAACTCACCACCACCGTCTACGCTCGCGGCGGACGCATGCAGACGGTCAGCGACGGCAAGACCAAGGTCACGACGAACAACCCCGTGACCAAGGAGGCGCTGCAGTTCCTGCACGACATGCGCTGGCAGGACAACTCGGTCGGCAGCAACTTCCTGCTCGACTGGAGCGGAATCAACCAGGCGTTCGGCGCCGGCCAGATCGCGATGTACCCGAGCGGATCGGACGTACTGACCGCTCTGGTGCAGCAGGACAAGGTCGACCCGAAGAACTACGGCCTGGCCATGCTTCCGGTGGCGGACAGCAGTGACGCCGGCGTCCTGGTCGGTGGAAACGTCGCGGCGGTCAGCCCGAAGTCGAGCGCCGCCGAGCGTGCCGCCGCAGTCAAGTGGATCGACTTCTACTACATGCAGAAGCTGCTCGACCAGGACCAGGCCGTCGCCGACGCGAAGACCCTCGCCGCATCGAACCAGCCGGTCGGCGTTCCCAGCCTGCCGGTGTTCGACAAGGCCACGTACGACCAGACGCTGTCGTGGATCAAGGACGAGGTGAACATCCCGCTCGAGAATGTGGCGCCGTTCACCGACAAGATCTTCGACGCAAACCTCGTGCCGGAGCCGAACAAGCACACGCAGGAGCTCTACGGAGCGCTCGACTCGGTGGTGCAGGCCGTGCTCACCGACAAGAACGCTGACATCGACAAGCTCCTCAGCACCGTGGACACGAACATCCAGGCGCTGGTCGACGCAGACAAGTAACCAGCAGCTGCGAGGCTGGCGGGGCGTCGATCGCCCCGCCAGCCTTCAGCCGCTTTCGGCGAACTCCGCACCGCACAGAAAAGGCAGATCCATGACAGCCATCGACCGGCCGAGAACGAACTCGCGCAGAGTCGTCAGACGCAACCCAGCCACCTGGCTTCGGGGAGGCGGTCTGAGCACACTCGTCTTCCTCCTCCCGATGCTCCTGATCTTCGGGCTCTTCTCGTGGTACCCCATCGTGCGGGCCATCATCATGAGCTTCCAGCACACCAACCTGGTCTCGACGCCGACCTGGGTCGGCTGGGACAACTTCGTCCAGGTCGTCCATGACCCGCTGTTCTGGACGGCCATCGGCAATACGGCGTGGTTCGCTCTCCTGGCGCTCATCCTCGGCTACCCCGTGCCGTTGATCGCGGCCGTGCTCATGAGCGAGGTCAAGCGGGCGAAGGGCCTGTACAGCGCGCTGGCCTATCTTCCGGTGGTCGTTCCGCCCGTGGTCGCGGTCCTGCTCTGGAAGTTCTTCTACGACGCGAGCCCGACGGGCGTGTTCAATACCATCCTGGGCTGGGTCGGGATTCCGCCACAGCCATGGATCCAAAGTGCGACGCAGGCCATGCCGTCCCTGGTCGTCGAAGCGACCTGGGCGGCCGCAGGCGGCACGATCATCATCTATCTCGCAGCGCTGACCGGCGTAGCGCCCGAGCTGTACGACGCGGCAGAGGTCGACGGTGCGAGCATCTGGAAGAAGATCTGGCACGTGACGCTGCCGCAGCTCCGCGGCATCCTCCTCATCACCCTGATCCTGCAGATCATCGGCACCGCACAGGTGTTCCTCGAACCTTTCTTGTTCACGGCGGGCGGTCCTGTCAACTCGACGGTCACCATCCTTCTGCTCATCTACCGCTACGCGTTCCAGAACAGTCTCGGCGGCGACTACGGGGCCGCGACGGCGCTCAGCCTGATGCTCGCGGTGTTCCTCGCCGTCCTCTCACTCGTGTACTTCCGCCTCACCAAGTCCTGGAGCCAGAATTGACCACCTCGACCGACTTCACGCCTGAGGTCATGAACGTGATGACCGACGAGATCGAGAGTGCCGGCGTCGCGGGCGGCCCACCGAGGCGACCCCGGCGCAGGCGCAAGGAGAAGGCGGCGCAGGACAGTCCGGACCGCGGCATCCTGTCGCCATCCGACTGGCGCCGGCGCCGGACCCGCTGGACGAACAGGACTCTGCACATCGTTCTGCTGGTGATCCTCTTCATCGTCGGCCTCGGCCCATTGCTCTGGCTTGCGAAGTCGGCGATCACGCCGACGGCGGACACGCTCAGGACACCGATGGCGATCTTCCCGCACGGCGTGGACTGGTCGATCGTCTCAACAGCCTGGTCCACCGTGCACATCGACGTGCAGTTCGTGAACACGATCTGGGTCGCTGCCGGGTCGTGGGCGTGTCAGATCGTCGTCGCGACGACCGCCGGCTATGCGTTGAGCGTTCTACGGCCGAAGTACGGCAACGTGATCCACGGCCTCGTGCTCGGAACCCTCTTCGTGCCCGCGGTAGTGCTGCTCGTTCCGCTCTACCTGACCATCCTCAACCCGCCGCTGATCGGCACCTCGCTGATCAACACGTTCTGGGCCGTGTGGCTGCCCGCGGGCGCCAACGCGTTCAACGTCGTCCTGGTGAAACGGTTCTTCGACAACCTTCCCCGGGAGGTGTTCGAGGCGGCACGCACGGACGGCGCAGGCCCGTTCCGCCTGTTCTGGTCGATTGTGCTGCCGATGTCCAAACCGATCCTCGGAGTCGTCTCCGTTTTCGCGATCATCGCGGCGTGGAAGGACTATCTCTGGCCGATGCTCGTACTGCAGGATCCGGCCATCCAGCCGCTCTCGGTCCGCCTGCCGAACCTGCAGGCGGCGATCGAGCTGGACGTCTTCCTCGCAGCGCTCGCGATCTCCACCCTCATCCCGATCGCTCTCTTCCTCGTGTTCCAAGGTTTGTTCCTTCGCAGCGCAGGACTGGGGGGCGCCGTCAAGGGCTGATGTGCAGGTTCCGTCCGGGTGGCGCGGTTACCATCGGACGGTGTCAGCGCGAGAGACGGTTTCCGGGCGACGCGGACGCTCCCGCCGCGTGGCGGTCGTGCTCGCGGTCGCGGGGCTCATACTCGCGGGTTGCGCATCGACGGCGAGCGTAACTCCCTCCCCGTCGCCGTCCCGATCGCCGCAAACTGCCGCACCGGATCCGGTTGATGCCTATGCGGAGGCCCGCCTCGCGTCGATGACGCTGAGACAGAAGGTCGCGAGCCTTCTCATGCTCCACCGGCCGGGCGTCGACGGCATGGCCCTGCGCTCGTTCGTCGACAGCTACGGTCTGGGCGGCCTGATCCTGATGGGCGACAACATCCCGCCGGGATTGGCCGCACTTCGCGCCGAGACGGCCGCGATCAGCTCGGATCCGGGGCTTCCGGTGCTCACGGCGACGGATGAGGAAGGCGGCATCGTCAGGCGACTGCCGGAGGACACGGCTCCGGGTCCCGATCAGCTGAAGGGCGAGGCTCCGGATGCGACCCGCGCGGCATCCGCCAGCCGCGCGGCCCTGCTGAAGGCGGCGGGCATCTCTCTCAATTTCGGGACGGTCGCCGACGTGACGGCCGATCCGCATTCGTTCATCTTCGATCGCGTGCTCGGAACGACGCCGGCGGATGCGAGCAGCCGGGTCGCTGCATCCGTCGCCGGACAGAAGGGTGTGGTGCTTTCGACGCTCAAGCATTTTCCCGGGCACGGCGAGGTCGAGGCCGACTCGCATCTGTCCATCCCGACGACGCCGGTGTCGCTCGATCAGTGGCGTGAACGCGATGAGCCGTCGTTCGCGGCGGGGGTGAAGGGCGGCGCAGACGTCGTCATGTTCGGGCATCTCGTCTACAGCGCGGTCGACAGCGCACCCGCGTCGCTATCCGCCGTGTGGCACCGCATCCTCGTAGACGAGGTCGGGTTCGACGGTGTGACGATCACAGACGACATGCGGATGCTGCAGGACTCCGGAGTCGCGCAGTACCAGGACCCCGGAGAGAACGCGGTGCGCGCACTTGCTGCGGGGAACACGATGCTGTTGTTCGTCCTGGGCACCGACCCGTCCGAAGACGGAGTCGACCCAGGACACGTCATCGACGCGATCGTCGCAGCGGTCGACTCCGGGCGGATCTCGCTTTCCCAGATCGACGGGGATGCGCGCAAACTGCTGCGTCTGCGGCGATCGCTGGCAGTATCCGGCGACTGATCGGAAGAATTTTCGCGATCTCGGAATAACCGGGATATCTATGCGCTTGCATACATCGGACGAGAAAGTCCCCCACTCCCACCGAGTCAACCATTGGAGATCACTATGTCCGAAAACGTCACCATCCCCGGATACAAGGCCGGAACCTGGACCATCGACCCGTCGCACAGCGAGGTCGGGTTCAGCATCCGCCACCTCACGATCAGCAAGGTCAAGGGTGTGTTCGAGAACTTCGACGCGACCTTCGTGACCGCTGAGAACCCGCTCGAGTCGACTGTCACGGCCAAGGCCGATGTCGCCTCGGTCAACACCAAGGACAAGAACCGCGACGCCCACCTCCGCACCGGAGACTTCTTCCTCGCAGAGGAGCACCCGACCATCGACTTCGTCTCGACGGGCGTGCGTGTCGAAGGCGGCGACTTCCTCGTCGACGGCGACCTGACCATCAAGGGCGTCACCAAGCCGGTCACGTTCGACTTCGACTTCGGCGGTTTCGGCCAGGACCCGTACGGCAACTACAAGGCCGGCGCGACCGCCAAGACCGAGATCAACCGTGAGGACTTCGGTCTCACGTACAACGCGGCACTCGAGACCGGCGGCATGCTTCTCGGCGACAAGGTCACGATCACCCTCGAACTCCAGGCCGTTCTCGCTCAGGCCTAGTTCGACAGCAATACAATCGATTTCTCAGGGGTCCCGCACTTTCGGGGCCCCTGAGCTCGCTTAAGCGGCGTTCCTTCGAGGGGTGCTCGTTTCACGGGCCGTCTTCTCCGGTGATCTCGTCATGGATCCGACGGAGGTCCTCGACGAGCGAGCCGATCAGCACCCAGTGCCGCGAATTGGGCGCGGCCACCGACAGCGGAGCCGTCAGCACCGGGATGTCCGCGGTCACGGACTCGGGCTCGGGAGCCGCAGTCGGGTCGCGCGAGAGCAGCCTGAGGTCGTGGGATGCGCGGCTCAGCTCATCGGCGATGGCCTCGACCGTCGGCTCCCGCGAAATGCTGTCGTCATAGCGGTCGTGAAAGGCGCGCGTCATTCCCAGGATCCGTGTGATCACTGGGCCGAGACGGCTGAAGAAGGCGTCGACGGCGTCCAGATCCCGTCTGTGGCGTGACTGCCGCGGATTCAGTGTGAGGCTCTCGCGTGCCTGGGTCAGGTCTGCCTCGGTCTTCTTCTGCATGGGGCGCAGCAGGCGCGCGGTGATGAGCAGCTCATCGAGTTGCGCCTGCGACTGGGGTGTCATCAGCGCAGCGGCCAGACGATCGAGTGTCGCTGCCGCCTCGTTACCGAGGGCGTTGACCGAGTTGCGTGCGGGGCCGATCAGCACGGGCGGGACGATCGCGATGTTCACAATGATGCCGATGATCGCGCCGATCACCGTCTCGATGATGCGCACGAACGCGTAGCCCGGCGAGAGCGCGCCGATGGCGAGCACGAGCATCGCCGTGATCGGAACCTGGTTCGCAGTGCCGGGGGTCAGCTTCAGCGCCCAGGAGAGGAAGATCGCGACGACGACCGCGAGCAGCACGATCCAGCTCGTCGTGCCGAAGAGGAGTCCGACGGCGTAGGCGATCACCACTCCGACGATGACGCCGATGCTCCGCTCGATCGCGCGCCCGATCGACTGGTTGACACTCGGCTGGACCACCAGAAGCGCGGCGATCGCTGCGAAGATCGGCAACTGGGTGGGGAGGAACGTGCCCGCGATGAGCCACGCGAGAATCATCGCGACAGCCGTTTTCGCAACCTGCAGCAGCGGGATGCGCGCTGGTGCTCGCAAGGTCGTTGGCAATCGCACGAGTCAAGGCTACGGCGTCAGGCGACCTCACCGCGCAGACCCAGGAACCGGCCGTAGCTGCGGACAGAGGTCGCCAGGCTGGCCTTCTCGCCCGGCGCGAGGGGAGCGAAAGGGTCTGCTTCGATCGCCACGCGCGAACCGTTGGCCGCCCGCCGCCAGGTGCCCGCGACACGACCTCTGGAGACGATGAGGGGTTTGAAGATGCCGTTCGCGCCGGGAACGACCCGGTCGGCGAATTCGGGAGCGAGGACAGGACTTCGATCCTGGTAACCGAGGAGGTACTCGTCGAAGCCGGGCAGGAGGTGGACCGCCCGAGGGCGAGCGGCGGGTGCCGAATCGGCGAGTTCCGACGTCATCCAGTACGTCACACCGTCCACCTCGAACGACGTGAGCCTGTCCCGGATGAGCGCGAGTCCCGCCTTCGCGCCGGCCATCGTCCCCTTGGTCCACCAGATGTAGTCCTTGAGCGTGGCAGGACCATGTCCGGCGAGGTAACGCAGAAGGAATTCGCCGAGGGCCTCGTCGTCGCCGAGGATCCGCTGGTTCGGCGCCCATTCGGCCAGGAGTACGAGCGACTGCTGGGTGCGATGGGGCGGACCCCAGCACAGTACGCCGGTCTGGCCCAGGTAGAAAATGAGATGGTAGCCGCGCTGGCCCGTGGTGCGTATGCCGTGACGCTCCCAGAGCTCCATCAACTCCGCGCGACCCAATGATCGGCCGCCCGACAGCTCATCGACGACGATGTCGCGTGCGCGAGCGAGGTCTGCATCGTCGAGTTCGAGCTGGCGGTGCCGGGTCGCCAGTCCCTTGATCATGCGCGGCATCGTGAGCCTGAGCATCCACCCGAGTTCGCTCGCCGGGACGAAATGCAGGGTGCCACGCATCGGCCAGGAGCGCACGATCTCGCCCCGCTCGAGCGAGGTGATCACATCCGTCTGTTTCGCGCCTTCGGAGCGGACGCCGAGCGCCCAGCAGCCCGCCGCGAAATCCTGTGCCTGCGTGGCGAGCATGCGCTCGGCGACGGCCAGAGGCGATTCGAGGGATTCCGTCAGCGCCTGGGCGGCCTGACGGAATCGGAAGAGGTCGGCGTATCCCGCGTGCGTCGGCATGTGTCCAGTATTGCGGCAGCCGCCGACAGGACGCGTCAGCTCAGGAGGCCCAGGTCTGTGAGCTGGTCGCTAAGACCTGCGCCGTCGGGGGAGTACACCCAGGACACGCCGCTCGTCTCGGAGTGCTTCTCGGCTTTGGAGCGGCCACCGGCGAGCACAGCCTCACCTGTCGACAGCTGGCGGATGGCCACAGCGGAGACGTTCTCCGGATGTCTCGTCGTGAACTCGCCATAGATGATCTCGTCGTGCTGACCGTCGTCGCCGACGAGGAGCCAGCGGAGGCCGGGGAACTCCTCTGCGAGTCGAACGAGGCTCGACTCCTTGTGCTCGCGCCCGCTGCGGAACCAGCGATCGTGTGTCGGGCCCCAGTCGGTGAGCAGCAGGGGGCCCGCAGGGAAGAGGTTGCGCGAGAGGAACCGCTTGATGGTCGGCGCGACGTTCCACGCGCCGGTCGACAGGTAGATGACCGGTGTTCCCGGATGGGTCGCTGCGAGTCGTTCGAGAAGCACCGCCATCCCCGGAGTCGGAACACGCGCGTGCTCGTCGAGTACGAAGGTGTTCCAGAACGCCAGGAAGGGGCGGGGGAGTGCCGTCACCATGACCGTGTCGTCGATGTCCGAGATCACGCCGAACGTCGCGGACGGGTCGACGATGAAGACGGGCGACTCGACAGCACCCCGCGAATCCGCCGTGTACATGCGTACGGTGTGCCACCCCGGCGCGAGCTGGACGGGGATCACGACATCGATCACTCCGCCACGGTCCGGACGCACCTCGTGGGTCATGCCCTCGATCTCGATGGTGACCGTCTCGTCGTTCACCGGGACGCTGATGAAGGATCTCCAGCCCCGGATGCTCTCCTCGCGCTTGCGGTTGGCGCGTTCCGCGCGGCTCCCTGGCCGAGGCTCGCGTGCGAGAACGATTCGGCCCAGGATGCGCGCCCAGGTCGGCGCACCGTATCCGGTGTACGGCACGACGGTCGAGAGGAAGCCCTTTTTGCGCGCACGCTTCGCACGGAAATCGTGGAAGGCGTCCTCGATGCGCGCGGCTCGATGCATGATGGGCTCGACGCTCGCGCCGCGATCCTCGGGTGAACGGGCCATATGTGCCAGTTTCTCATGAACCGGCCGGGTTTCAGGGCCACGCGGCGGGCTCGCGCCGCGTGACATGTGCATTTCCTGCGACGCGCCACAGGCTTTACAGGAAAAATGAGGGATTCCCGGTTTATGATCCAATCATCGCGGCGATCGACTCGTCGCAGGGCTGGGGACCCGCAGCGCCGTATTGTGGACATGCAGGAAAGAAGGAGTAGCCCTAGTGCCCATCAATGATCTCGCGACCAGCCAAGGCCAGTCGGGAGTACCTCTCGTTCGTACCGAGCCCATCCAGGAACGCAGTGCCGCGCGCATCGATGCGCTTCTGGACGCCGCCGCCGAAGTCGTCGACGAGATCGGTTTCGACCGTCTCACGACCGCGATGGTGGCCGAGCGCGCGGACGCATCCATCGGGACCGTGTACCGGTACTTCCCCGACCGCATCGTGCTCTTGCAGGCACTGCGCGATCGAGCGTTGCAGCGGTACCGCCACGCCGTGGTCGAAGGCATCCACAAGGCCTCGCCGGACCACTGGTGGGACGCCATGGAGTGCGCCATCGACGCGTTCGTGGAGATGTTCCGCACCGAGCCCGGCTTCCGCATCATCCGGTTCACAGACGCGCAACGTCAGAACGTTTCCGTCGACACGGGCGTCGGCGACGATTTCTTCGCGCACCGGTTTGCCGACATCCTGGCCGAGGAGTTCGGCCTCCCGGCCGGCGACCAGCTGAACTTCCGTCTCGAGGTCGCCGTGGAGATCGCCGATTCGCTGATCACTCGCGCGTTCCTACTCGACCCGCAGGGCGACGAGAGGTTCATCGACGAAGCGCGCGTAGTCATCCGCGAATACCTGGCGAAACGCTACGACGAGGGCGCGACGGCCTGAATCCGTCCCGATCGGCGAGCGCCGATCGGTCGAGGCGCTTGCGGTTCCCGCTCGCGAGTGGGAATGTCGGTGGCCTGAGGCAGCGTTGTCTTCATGAAACGCAGCAAGGCGGTCGGCGATTGCTGAAGATCCCCTTCACAAAATGCAATCCGTCTTTGCCAAACGCTCCGAATGGTGTTTGGGTTGAACATCTGGCACGTGTTGATCCGAAACCTTCCTCGAGGAATGAGCCGCAAAGATGATCGAGTTCCGCTCGGTGACCAAGCAGTTCCCCGACGGAACTGTGGCGGTCCGCGATTTCTCGCTGGTGATTCCGTCGCGCAAGATCACGGTGCTCGTCGGTTCATCGGGGAGCGGTAAGACGACCATCCTGCGCATGATCAACCGGATGGTCGATCCGACCAGCGGGACGATCGAGATCGACGGCGAAGACATCTCCACGCTCGCGCCCGTCCACCTGCGACGAAGCATCGGCTACGTCATGCAGAACTCCGGCCTGCTTCCGCACCGCAAGGTCGCCGACAACATCGCGACGGTTCCGCTCCTGCGTGGCGTGAAGAAGCGGGTGGCCCACGAGAACGCACTCGAGTTGATGGACACCGTGGGACTCGACCGCTCGCTCGCCGACAAGTATCCGAGCCAGCTGTCGGGCGGGCAGCAGCAGCGCGTCGGTGTGGCGCGCGGTCTCGCGGTCGACCCGAACATCCTGCTCATGGACGAGCCGTTCGGCGCGGTAGACCCGATCGTGCGCGACGACCTGCAGCAGGAGCTCCTCCACCTCCAGCGCGAACTCGACAAGACCGTGGTCTTCGTCACGCACGACATCGACGAGGCGTTCCTTCTCGGTGAGCAGGTCGTGATCTTCCGCACGGGCGGAATCGTGGCACAGAAGGGCACGCCGGCCGAGATCCTGAGCAACCCGGCCGACGACTTCGTCGCGTCGTTCGTCGGCGCCGAACGAGGCAAGCGCGCGCTCCACATCGAACAGACCTCGACCGGTGAGATCCTGGTCGACAGCGACGGACGCACCGCAGGTGTGCTCGCCGGCGCATCCGCCCACGAAGCAAAGGCCGCGACCCTTCTGGGCGCGGGTGCTCCGGCGCAGGGTGAGGAAGCGCCGTGAGCTGGCTGTGGTCGAATTTCGGCCTCATCGACTATGGCCAGGTCTGGCAGCTCACTGTCATCCACATCGGACTGAGCATCCCCCCGATCATCTTCGGTTTCCTGATCTCGCTTCCGATCGGCTGGGTGGCCAACCGGTACCATGCGTCGCGGGGGACCCTGCTCACGATCGGCGGCATCCTCTACACGATCCCGTCCCTGCCGCTCTTCATCGCGATGCCGTCGCTGATCGGCACGAAGATCCTGAACCCGGTCAACGTGATCGTCGCTCTGACGATCTATGCGCTCGCACTCATGGTGAGAACGACGGCGGATGCGCTCGGCTCCGTCTCCGGTGACGTATTGCAGTCCGCCACTGCGGTCGGGTTCTCGGGCTGGCGTCGATTCTGGGCCGTCGAGCTGCCGCTGGCCGGCCCGGTCCTGCTCGCCGGTCTCCGAGTGGTCTCGGTGAGCACGGTCAGCCTCGTCAGCGTCGGGTCGCTGATCGGGGTCAACAACCTCGGCAATCTCTTCATCGACGGATACCAGCGGTCCTTCCCCGAGGAGGTCGTGGTCGGAATCCTGGCTGTGATGGCGATCGCGTTCGCGTTCGACGGCATCCTGCTGCTGCTGGGCCGCGTCCTGTGGCCCTGGACCAGGGTCGATCGACGCAACCGCAGGGTGACGCGGCGTGAGCAGGTACGGGCGGTGACAGAAGCATGATCAATTTCGTCGCCGCTTTCGCCTGGATCGGTGATCCTGCGCACTGGGTCGGACCGAACGGCATTCCCGTGCGTATGTGGGAGCACATCTGGTATTCGGGCATCACCCTGCTGATCGCTGCGGTCATCGCCATTCCGATCGGGCTCGCAATCGGTCACACCGGACGTGGTCGGGGGTTCGCCGTCTCCGTTTCCGGGGCGCTCCGCGCCATCCCCACACTCGGTCTCGTCGTGTTCCTCTCACTCGAGCTCACCGCGCCCGATCTGATCCCGCCACTGATCGCTCTGACTCTGCTCGCGATACCGCCGGTTCTGGCCGGGGCCTACGCCGGCGTCGACGCGGTCGACAAGGGCACGGTCGATGCAGCCCGCGCTATGGGTATGACCGAACTCCAGGTGCTGCGAAAGGTCGAACTGCCGTTGGCGCTCCCGCTTCTGATCGGCGGTCTGAGGGCAGCAATGCTGCAGGTCATAGCGACCTGGACGGTTGCGGCATTCCTCCCCGTCGGAGGACTCGGCAGGTACCTCATCGACGGGCTGCCGATCCGTGCGTATGACGAGATGCTCGCGGGTTCGATCCTTGTGGTCGCCCTCGCCCTGGTGACCGACGGCGTGTTCGCGATCATCCAGCGGCTCGTCGTCCCTCGCGGGGTCGTCGTATCCCGCGTCGCAGATGTCCGTGTGAAGACTTCGCGTCGTCGCGCGGTGGTAGGTGTGCCCACTCAGGAAAGCACCACCGAGTAGAGAAAGAGAAAAGGAAGAAATCATGTTTGCATCAAGAAGAGGCCGCATCGCCGCAGGCGTGCTCGCCGCGGGGGCGCTGCTCGCTCTCAGCGCGTGCTCGTCCGGCAATGCGCTTGACAGCGGCAGCACCTCCTCGAGCTCCGCTGGAACCATCACGGTCGGGTCCGCCGCGTTCGGCGAGAACGAGATCATCGCGGAGATCTACGCCCAGGCGCTCGAAGCGAAGGGAGTGAAGGTGAATCGCAACCTGAACATCGGACAGCGCGCGGTCTATCTCGCCGCACTGCAGGACGGATCGATCGATCTCGTTCCGGAGTACACGGGCAACCTGCTTCAGAACTATGACAAGTCGACGACTGTACAGTCGAGCGACGATGTGTATGCGGCTCTCCAGAAGGCTCTTCCCGCCGGATTCGAGGTGCTCGACCAGTCGCAGGCACAGGACGCCGACTCCTACAACGTGACGAAGGCGTTCTCCGACAAGTACAACGTCAAGAGCCTTGCCGACCTCGCCGCGGTGAAGATTCCGCTCAAGGTCGCGGCGAACCCCGAATTCGCGACACGACCCTATGGCATCCCCGGGCTCAAAAGCCAGTACGGTGTCACCTCGGAGCTCATTGCCGTGAACGACAGCGGCGGTCCCAAGACGATTGCGAAGCTCAAAGACGGCGAAGTTCAGCTCGCCGACATCTACACGACGACGCCGGCGATCAAAGATGACGGCTTCGTGACGCTGGATGATCCCAAACACATGATCCTCGCCCAGAACGTCGTGCCGCTGATCAACTCGAAGAAAGCCAATACCACGGTCAAGGACGTCCTGAACAAGGTGTCTGCAGCGCTGACCACCGCCGACCTGATCGAGCTGAACAGTGAGAACCAGGGAGCGCAGAAGGTCTCGCCGGCCGACGCCGCCAAGAAGTGGCTAGCCGACCACAACCTCAGCTGATCGAACGACGAAGGCGGCGATCCGGATGATCCGGATCGCCGCCTTCGTCGTACCGTCGGTGCCGGCTCAGTCGGCCGTCGCCGTATGGAGCCGGTTGATCAGCGACCAGAAGTATTCGAGAGCGCCCGCCATGTCGGCGGTCCCGTCGAGCATCCACTGCACCTGCATCCCGTCGGCGACCGCGATCGTCAGCCGCGCGACCTCGTGAGCGTCGATCGCGGGGTCGATCGCGCCGGCCTCCTGTTCGGTCACGATGTACCGTGCGAGCTGGTCGATGAAGAACCGGTAGCGCTCGACGAAATAGTCGTGGCCCGGATGGCCCTCGTCTGAAGCTTCGGCCGAGATCGTCGCATAGAGGTGCACGAGACCCGGCACTTCGGCGTTGTGCCGCATCGCGTCGACCAACCCCTGGAACGCGTCGGTCTGGTCGACCACCGAACTCATGTCCGCTTCGTCGCGTTTACGCAGGACCTCGGCGAAGAGCTCTTCCTTCGAACTGAAGTGATGCAGCAGTCCCGCCTGGCTGAGGCCGACGGCTTCCGCGATCTCACGGAGGGATGCGCGCCGATACCCACGCTCGGCGAACACTTCGAGAGCAGTCGTCAGGATCTCTTCGCGCTTGGCGAGGCCCTTGGCGTACGACCCTTTCTTCGGCATGGACATGATGCTACTGGCATCGCGACACCCGGATCCGATTCCGTGCGGCGCCGGGCGCGTTGATAGGTTGGATCCGGACGCCACAAGTGTCCGCCTCCACAGGAATGACCATCCTGCCGGAAGCTCTGTCGATGATGCGGCCGAGGTTCGGCCGCATCCCTGAGGAGTACCGCGTGAATGATGCACTGGACGCCCTTCTGCTGGCCCGCTGGCAGTTCGGACTGACCACCATCTACCATTTCCTCTTCGTGCCGATCACGATCGGCATGGCGTCGACAGTGGCGATCTTCCAGTCGGCCTGGTACCGCACAGGCAAGCCGCACTACCTGCAGTTGACGCACTTCTTCGGCAAGATCTTCCTGATCAACTTCGCGATGGGCGTGGTCACCGGCATCGTGCAGGAGTTCCAGTTCGGGATGAACTGGTCCAACTATTCGAGGTTCGTCGGCGATGTCTTCGGGGCGCCGCTCGCGCTGGAGGGACTGCTCGCGTTCTTCCTCGAGGCGACCTTCATCGGTCTGTGGATCTTCGGCTGGAGCCGATTGCCGCGGGGCCTTCACCTCGCCACCATCTGGGTGGTCGCGATGGGTTCGATCCTGTCTGCTTACTTCATCATCGCGGCCAACGCATTCATGCAGTGGCCGGTCGGCTTCACGATCAACGACGCTCGGGGCCGAGCCGAGCTGACCGACATCTGGGCTCTCCTCACCAACAAGGTGGCACTGGCAGCGTTCCCGCACACACTCGTGGCCTGCTTCATGGTCGCTGCGGGACTCGTGATCTCCATCGCGGCGTGGCATCTCTCGCGCGGCCGCAACCTCGACACGATGCGGCCGGCGCTCAAGTTCGGCCTCTGGACCATGATCGTCGCGGGCGTGCTCACCGTCCTGACCGGTGATCAGCTGGGCCTCGTGATGGTGGAGACCCAGCCGATGAAGATGGCTGCGGCAGAAGCGCTCTACCACACGGCGACCGGCGCGAATGCGTCGTTCTCGATCTTCACGTGGGGAACGCCGGACGGAGTTCACGAGCTCTTCTCCATCCGCATCCCCTACCTGCTCTCCTTCCTCTCCACCCACTCGCTGAACGGCACCGTCGAGGGAATCAACGAACTCCAGGCGCAGTACGTGCAGCTCTTCGGCCCTGGCGACTACACGCCGATCATCTGGGTGACGTACTGGGCATTCCGGTGGATGATCGGTCTCGGTCTGCTGCACGTCCTCGTCGCGATCGCCGGCCTGTGGGTGACCCGCAAGGGCCGTTCTCCCGTTCGCCGCTGGGTCTGGAAGATCGCCATCTGGGCTTTCCCGCTCTCGCTCGGCGCCATGATCATGGGCTGGATCTTCACGGAGATGGGCCGGCAACCGTGGATCGTCTTCAGTCTGATGAAGACCAGCAGCGGTGTTTCTCCGGGCGTCACCGGGCTGACGGTGCTCATCTCGCTGATCGCCTTCACGCTGATCTACGGCATCCTGGCCGTCGTCGAGTTCCGCCTGATCAAACGTGCGGCGCAGAAGGGCCCGGATCCCATCGACGACCACAAGGACGAATCGGGCGAGATCGCCCCACTCGCGACGGTGTACTAGGAGCGCATGATGGATCTCACAATTCTCTGGTTCTGGATCATCGCCTTCTTCTTCGTCGGGTATTTCGTCCTCGACGGTTTCGACTTCGGTGTCGGAATGGCTCTGCCCTTCCTCGGAAAGGACGATGTCGACCGCCGGGTGATGATCAACACCATCGGTCCGGTGTGGGACCTCAACGAGACCTGGCTGATCGTCGCCGGTGCCTGTCTCTTCGCGGCCTTTCCCGAGTGGTACGCCACGCTGTTCAGCGGGTTCTATCTCGCGCTTCTCCTGATCCTCCTCGCCCTCATCGTGCGCGGCGTCTCGTTCGAGTACCGCCACCAGCGTCCCGATTCGCGCTGGAAGGCCTGGTTCGACGGGATGATCATCGTCGGTTCGGCGGTCCCCGCGCTGCTCTGGGGTGTCGCGTTCGCGAACATCGTGCAGGGAGTGGCTCTCGACGCCCACCACACGTACACGGGCACGCTGTTCGACCTTCTGAACCCTTACGCGCTGCTCGGCGGACTGACCACGCTGCTGCTCTTCTTCACCCACGGTGTCGTCTTCGTCTCCCTGAAGACCGAAGGCGACATCCGGGATCGCGCCCAGCGGCTCGCATCCCGTTCCGGAGTCCTTGCAATCGTCGTCGCCGCCGCGTTCCTGCTCTGGACGGGGCTCGCCCACTTCAGCGTGGCCTTCGTGATCCTCGCCGTGGTGGCGGCCGTGTGCCTCGTCATCTCGTGGCTCGCGAATCTGCGTCGCGCGGAAGGCTGGTCGTTCCTTTTCATGGCGCTGACGATCGCCTTCGCGGTGGTCTCGCTGTTCGCAAACCTGTTCCCGAACGTCATGCCGGCGACGGACCCGGCCAACAGCCTGACGATCGAGAACGCGTCGAGCACGACCTACACGCTCACGGTGATGAGCTGGACGGCGCTGATCTTCCTGCCGCTGGTGATCCTGTACCAGGGCTGGACGTACTGGACCTTCCGCAAGCGACTCTCCCGGGCGAGCATCCCGTCGGAGTCCTCGGAGACCGTGACCGGCTGACCGGTGCGACCACTCGATCGGCGGCTCCTCGCCTACGCGTCGTCGGCGCGCACAATGCTCGCCGCGGGCGGGCTGCTCGCCCTCGCGCAGGCCGCGTGCACCGTCGGCTTCGCCTGGCTCGTCACCCAGCTGATCGTGAAGGCGATCGGGGGGAAGGGGATCGCGGAGCTGGGCGGTCTCCTGACCGCGCTCGTCGCTGTCATCCTGATCCGCGGTCTGCTCCTCTGGCTTTCCGACCTCACCGCCACCCGCGGAGGCGCGGGCTCGATCGGGCAGTTGCGGTCGGCGCTGCTGGCAGCGATCGGGCGTCTGGGCCCATCCTGGCTCGCATCCCGCAGCACAGCAGAGGTGACCTTGACGGCCGGTCGCGGTCTCGATGCGCTTGACGGATACTTCAGCCGTTACCTGCCGCAACTGATCCTGACCGTGGTCGCCACCCCACTGATCGTGGTGGTCATGCTGGTCAGCGACCCGCTGAGCGGCGTGATCGTCATCGTGACGCTCCCGCTGATCCCGCTGTTCATGGTGCTCGTCGGATGGGCCACCCAAGCCGCCCAGCAGCGGCAGTGGGAGACACTCGGACGGCTTTCGCGGGCGTTCCTCGACATCGTGAACGGTCTGTCCACCCTCAAGCTGTTCGGTCGTCAGCATCGCCAGGCCGACCGGATCCGTGCGATCAGCGACGAATACCGCGTGCGGACGATGCGCGTTCTGCGTGTCTCGTTCCTCAGCGGTTTCGTCCTGGAACTCGGCGCGAGCCTGGCGGTCGCGATCGTGGCCGTCGAGGTCGGCCTGCGACTGCTGGCGGGCGACGTGGACCTCGGCGTCGGACTCTTCGTCCTTCTGCTGGCGCCGGAGGCATTTCTCCCCGTGCGGAACATCGGCACCAGCTATCACGCGGCGACGGAGGGGATCGCCGCCGCCGCGAGTGCGTTCGATATCCTCGACGAGGACCGTGCCGCGGTCGAGACGGATGCGCGCCGACGGCCGTCCCTCGATACGACGCTCCCGAACGGGACCGTGATCATGCGAGCGGTATCCATCGACCACGGCGGCACCGTCGCGGTGCGCGACTTCACCGCCCGATTCGAGCCCGGATCGCTGACCGTCCTGACCGGGCCCAGCGGTGCCGGAAAGTCGAGCCTGATCGCAGCGCTTCTCGGCTTCGCTGCCTTCGAGGGCGACATCCGGCTCGGGGTGGGCGAGCATCCGCCTGCCTCCCGTGCAGCCGGGGAGCTGATCGCCTGGTCGGGTCAACGCCCGAGTCTCGGCGCCGGTACCATCGGCTCGAACATCGCGCTCGGCACGGACCTATACGACGAGGAGCTCGTCCGCCAGGCACTGGTGACGGCGGCGGCGGATGAGCTCTCGTTGTCCACGGTCCTCGGTGTCGGCGGGGCGGGGCTGTCCGGTGGGCAGGCACAGCGGGTCGCCGTCGCGCGCGCCGCCTACCGGACGGCCGAACGCGACTGCCCGGTGCTCGTGCTCGACGAACCGACGTCCGCTCTCGATGACCTGACGGAGGCGCGCCTCATTGCCAGACTCCGGGAACTCGCGGCCGCCGGGCGCACAGTCATCGTCGTGAGTCATCGTGCCGCGGTGATCGCGGCCGCCGATGCCGTCATCGCGGTGGGGGAGCTGGCCCATGCGTGACGCCCGAGTCAGGTCGATCCTCCGCCGTTCGCAGCCGCCGCTGCGCAGATTCTGGCCGGCGGTCGCGTTCGGGGTGCTGAGCGCCGGGTCCGCGGTCGCTCTGCTGGGGGTTTCGGCGTGGCTGATCACGCGCGCATCCGAACAGCCGTCGTTGATCTTCATCTCGTTCGCGGTCGTCGGGGTGAGGGCTTTCGCGCTCGGGCGGGCTTTCTTCCGTTACCTCGAGCGGCTGGTGGGGCATGACGCGGCCTTCCATCAACTCGCGGCGATCCGCGCCGGAATGGTGGATGCGCTCGTGCCGCTCGCCCCCGACGGACTCGGCGCCACGCGGCGCGGACAACTGCTGTCGACGCTGGCCGACGATGTGGATGAACTCCAGAACCGCTCCCTGCGAGTGGTGCAACCGCTGGTGACGGCGGGGATCGTCTCGATCGTGACGGTTGTGGGAATCACCGTCCTTCTGCCTGCGGCCGGCCTCATCCTGGCGATCGCCCTCGTGCTCGCCGGCATTCTCGGCACCGTCGTCAACGGAACTCTGTCGGCGAGAGCAGAGCGGCAGCTCGCGCCCCTGCGCGCGGGCCTCAACGATCGCGTCCTCGAGCTGGTCGGAAACCTTGAAGTGCTCACTGCCTTCGGCGCGCTTCACAATGCCACCGAATCGACCGCGGGGGCCGGTGTGAGGCTGACCCGCGCCATCCGCTCCCGGGCATCCGGAGCCGCACTGACGGCGGCGGTCGTCTCTGTACTCGCAGGCGGCGCCACCGTCGGCGCCATCCTCGTCGGTGCGCCGGCGCTGGGCGCGCACGGGATCGACGCGCCGACTCTCGCGGTTCTCGCGCTCGTACCGCTGGCGATTTTCGACGTCTTCGCCATGGTCCCGCTCGCCCTCAGCGCGCGGCGCCAGATCATGGCCAGCACCGAGCGCATCGCGCGCACGGTTCCTGCTCGGATTCCGTCAGGAATCCCCGTCGACGGTCCGAGCCCGGTCCCTGCCACGACGATCGAGCGCGACGCCCCTGTGCTCGTGCTTGCCGGTGTCACCGCGCACTGGCCGGGTTCGAATCGCCCGGTACTCACCGACGTCTCGTTGCAGCTCGCCCGCGGCGAACGCGTGGTGATCGAAGGCCCGACCGGGTCGGGCAAGACTGCGCTGGCCCACGTGCTCACCCGCTTCATCGACTATGAGGGAAGCTATCGCCTGGGAGGGGTCGAGGCGCGCGACCTCGCTCAGGACGATGTGCGCGCCGTCGTCGGACTCTGCGAGCAGCAGCCGTACCTGTTCGACTCCGACATCCGGCAGAACCTGCTGTTCGCACGCGATACGGCGACGGACGCCGACCTCGAAGCTGTGATCGAGCGCGTCGGCCTCACCGACTGGCTGCACGAACGCGGTGGCCTGGATGCGCGGGTGGGCGAGCGGGGCTCCCTCGTCTCGGGTGGACAGGCGCAGCGCATCGCGCTCGCACGGGCCCTGCTAGCGGACGTCTCCGTGCTCATCGCGGACGAGCCGACGGCCAATGTGGATCTCGACGTGGCCGATCGGATCGTGCGCGATATCGTCACGGTCGCCGCGCGGTCCGGCACTGCCGTCATCCTGATCTCACACGTGGCCGTCGCGCCCGATCTCGTCGACCGACGCGTTCGGATGGAGCACGGCCGGCTGCGACCGCTCAGTCCAGAGGACGTGCCAGCGCGGTGAGTCTGGAGCGCCAGCGGTCCGCGTGGTGACCGGAGGCGTCGAGGTCGGGTCCGTCGACCCAGGCGCTCACGACGCGGATGCCGTGAAGCGCGTTGACGGCCCAGACCTCGCATCCCGCGAGCTCGTCCGGCGTCGCCTCCTCCTCGGCCACCTGGGTGCCTATGGCGGCCGCGATGGTCAGGATCGCGCGCGCGGTGACGCTCGGGATGCGCGGCAGGTACGCAGGCGGAACCATGAGCCGGTCGCCGCGCCACCACATCAGGCTGGTGGTCGAGCCCTCCGACACGAGGCCGGTGTCCAGGATCACCCCTTCGCGTGCGCCGGACCGCTGCGCCTCCTGGCGAAGCCGGAGCATCGCCTCGAGATCGGGCCCCTTGACGGTCGGCTCGGTGCGCGGATCCGTCCCGCTGTGCGTCGCGACGACGACGGACTGCCGGAGCTCCGGCGCCGAGCGGAGGCGGAAAAGCAGACGGAAGGAGCCGTCATGCGACGACACCTCGAGCCGCGGGAACCAGTCTGCTTCGCGGGGGATCAATTGCAGCGCCGCCCGGTAGAACGTGTCGAGCTCATGCTCGTCGTGATGTCCGCGCGCCATGGCCGACTCGATGAACCGGCTTCGATGGACGTCGACCGCGAGTGCGCGCCCATCCCTCACGAGGAACGAGTCGGCGACCTCAAGGCGCGTGGCGAAGAGCTCGCAGTCCTCGAGGAGGCGGAGGGAACCGTCGTGCCAGTCGAAGAGCGCGGAGATCTCGCTCATGTGGATCGCCCTCCTCCCGCTCGGTCGGTGCCGCCCGTCATCTGACCGAGCCGCTCTAGGCTAGTACGGTGGCCACCCGAATCCTGCGATTTCCGGTCGACGGTTGGCTGGAGCCGGAGGCCGCGTTCCTTGGCGCCTTCGCGCACGAGCCCTACGTCGTCTGGCTGGACGCCGGCCCGGATGCGCAGAGTGGCGTTTCCGTGATCGCGGCTGCTTCGGGCGGCTCGGAATTCGTGACCGCGTCGGTGGCGGAGGGCACGGTCTCGGTCGGGCGCCCGGGGGAGTCGCCTCTGACGGATTCCGGCGACATCCTCGCCTTCCTCGGCGAGTCGCTGGCGCAGTTCGACGATCTCGTCGCGCGTCACCCGCAGACGACCGATTTCAGTCTCGGCTGGCTCGGCTGGCTCGGCTACGAATACGGGGCGGCGGCCAGCGGGGTAGCGGTCTCGCCCACACGGTTACCCGATGCGGCGATGCTGTTCGTCGACCGTGCCGTCGTCTTCGACCACGGCACGCAGACGGTCGAGTTGATCGCGCTCGACCGCGACGGCGTGGCGGAGTGGGCTTCCAGCCTGCGCGAGCAGCTCACAGCATCCGGTCGTATGCGTGGAGATGGGCGGCGCGAGAGGCGCACCACGAACGGAGCGGAGGCGACGACACTGCGATGGCGGCACGACGATGCGACCTACCTGGGTCTGATCCGCGATTGCCAGGAGGCGATCCGGCGGGGGGACGCCTACCAGCTGTGCCTGACCAACGAGGCGATCGTCGAGGTGCCCGTCGACCCGATCGACGCCTACCTGCGGCTGCGCTCTTCGAGCCCGACGCACCACGGAGGTCTCCTGAGGTTCGGTGACGTCGCACTGCTGAGCGCGTCGCCCGAGCAGTTTCTGTCGATCACGCCCGCTCGGCGCATCCGTACGAAACCGATCAAAGGAACCCGGCCACGCGGCGCGACGGTCTCACGCGATCTCGACCTGCGCGCTGAGCTCGAGGCCAGCGACAAGGAGCGCGCGGAGAACGTCATGATCGTCGACCTCATGCGCAACGACCTGGGCCGGGTCTGCCGGGTCGGATCGGTGGAAGTGCATCACCTTCTGGCCGTCGAGAGCTACGCGCAGGTCCACCAGCTGGTCAGCACGGTCGAAGGCGTCCTCGCCGACGGCGTCGGTCCCCTCGACGCGGTGGCCGCCTGCTTCCCCGCCGGTTCGATGACCGGGGCGCCCAAGATCAGTGCGATGCGCATCCTGCACGAACTCGAGGACGGTCCGCGCGGAATCTACTCGGGATGCTTCGGCTACCTGGGCCTCGATGGAAGCGCCGATCTCGCTATGGTGATCCGCAGTATCGTTGTCGAACCGGAACGGGTGTCGATCGGTGCCGGCGGCGGGATCACGGCGTTGTCCGTCCCCGAGGAGGAGCTCGACGAGGTAGCGGTGAAAGCGTCGGCGCTCATCGCTGCGCTCGGGCTGTGAGCAGTCGGGAACGGATGCGGGCCGCCGAACGTTTAGTAACCTTGACGATGGGCGTCGCCCGCTGTGATTGCGGGCCACCTTCAGCGTCGACGGGCCCATCAATACGATGATTGAGAGTTACGTGGCACACGAGCACGATTCAGCCAGCGCGCCGACCGAAGGCACGCAGTACGACTTCGCCGCAATCCAGGAGAAGTGGCTCCCGGTCTGGGACGAACTGAAGCCGTTCGCGACCGACGACCCGGCCGACAAGCGGCCGCGCAAGTACGTGCTCGACATGTTCCCGTACCCGTCCGGCGACCTGCACATGGGCCACGCCGAGGCGTACGCGCTCGGCGACGTCATCGCGCGCTACTGGCGCCAGCAGGGCTTCAATGTGCTGCACCCGATCGGCTGGGACTCGTTCGGCCTGCCCGCGGAGAACGCGGCCATCAAGCGCGGCCTCGACCCCAACGGGTGGACCAACGACAACATCGCGCAGCAGAAGGCGAGCATGCGCCGGTATGCGCCCTCCTTCGACTGGGACCGCGTGCTGCAGACCAGCGACCCCGCCTACTACCGCTGGAACCAGTGGCTGTTCCTGAAGCTGTACGAGAAGGGGCTGGCGTATCGCAAGGCGAGCCAGGTCAACTGGTGCCCGTTCGACCAGACCGTGCTCGCGAACGAGCAGGTCGTGAACGGCCGCTGCGAGCGCTGCGACCATCTGGTCACCAAGAAGAAGCTGACCCAGTGGTACTTCCGCATCACCGACTACGGCGACCGCCTGCTCGACGACCTGAACCAGCTCGAAGGTGCCTGGCCGAGCAAGGTCATCAGCATGCAGCGCAACTGGATCGGACGCTCGATGGGCGCCGACGTCGAGTTCGCGATCGAGGGGCGTGAGGAGCCGGTCACGGTGTACACGACCCGTCCGGACACGCTGTACGGTGCGACGTTCATGGTGGTCGCCCCGGATTCCGACCTGGCCGCGGAGCTCGTGGCGGATGCGCCGGCCAACGTGAAGGAACGGTTCGACACCTATCTGGAGAAGGTGCGCGGCACCACGGAGATGGACCGACTGGCTTCCGACCGCGAGAAGACGGGCGTATTCCTGGAGCGGCATGCCACCAACCCGCTGAACGGCGAGCGGCTGCCGATCTGGGCTGCGGACTATGTGCTCAGCGACTACGGGCACGGCGCGATCATGGCGGTTCCTGCCCACGACCAGCGCGACCTGGATTTCGCGCGCGCTTTCGACCTGCCTGTGCGGGTCGTCGTCGACACCAACCAGCCGGTGACCGGCGCCATCCCGGTCATCCACACCGACCCGGCGACCGGCGAGGCCATCCTGCCCGATGACCTGCCGCCGCTGAACCCTGCGGAGACGGGCATCGCGCTCACCGGCGAAGGTCGCCTGATCAACTCGGGTCCGTTCAACGGGCTGAGCAAGTCGAACGCGATCCGTCGAGTGACGGAGGCGCTGCAGGCGAGTTCGCTCGGCCGCTCGGCGAAGAACTTCCGCTTGCGCGACTGGCTGATCTCGCGGCAGCGTTACTGGGGCACGCCGATCCCGATCA
Source organism: Diaminobutyricibacter sp. McL0608 (assembly GCF_039613825.1). Lineage (NCBI taxonomy): Bacteria > Bacillati > Actinomycetota > Actinomycetes > Micrococcales > Microbacteriaceae > Leifsonia > Leifsonia sp. McL0608. The sequence continues at coordinate 1,690,295 of NZ_CP154826.1, forward strand.
TCCACTGCGAGGAGTGCGGTGAGGTTCCGGTGCCCGAGTCCGAGCTGCCGGTGCTGCTTCCCCCGGCAGACGGACTCGACCTGCAGCCCAAGGGCACCAGCCCGCTGGGCGCGGCCGAGGACTGGGTGAACGTCGCCTGCCCGAGCTGCGGTGGCGCGGCCAAGCGCGACACCGACACGATGGACACCTTCGTCGACAGCTCGTGGTACTTCCTGCGCTTCCTGTCGGTCGGCGATGACACTCGCGCGTTCGACCCGGCTGAAGCCGAGAAGTGGGCGCCGGTCGACCAGTACGTCGGCGGCGTGACGCACGCCATTCTGCACCTGCTGTACTCGCGGTTCATCACCAAGGTCCTGTTCGACCTCGGCTACCTGAGTTTCACGGAGCCGTTCACCGCGCTCCTGAACCAGGGGCTGGTCCTCATGGACGGGTCGGCGATGAGCAAGTCGCGCGGAAACCTGGTGAAGCTCTCGGAGCAGCTCGACGAGCACGGAGTCGACGCGGTGCGCCTGACGATGTCGTTCGCCGGTCCTCCCGAGGACGACATCGACTGGGCCGACGTCTCGCCGGCCGGCAGCGCGAAGTTCCTGGCGCGGGCGTGGCGTGTCGCGAACGACGTGACCAGTTCGCCCGACGTGCTCTGGAAGGACGGCGACACGTCGCTGCGGCGGATGACCCACCGCTTCCTGGCGGATGCGCCGGGTCTGATCGAGGCCTTCAAGTTCAATGTGGTCGTGGCCCGGCTCATGGAGCTGGTGAATGCGACCCGCAAGGTGATCGACACCGGCGCGGGAGCCGCGGATCCTGCTGTTCGTGAGGCTGCAGAGGTCACGGCGATGGCCCTGAACATCTATGCTCCGTACGCCGCTGAAGACATGTGGGCGATTCTCGGTTACGAGCCGTCGGTGGCTCTGGCGCAATGGCGCAAGCCCGATCCGAACCTCCTGGTCGAAGATGCGGTCACTGCAGTCGTGCAGGTCGACGGAAAGGTTCGCGACCGGCTCGAGGTGTCGCCCAAGATCTCGACCGACGATCTCGAGGCGCTTGCACGGTCGTCGGCCGCAGTCGTGCGCTCCGTCGGTGACCGGGAGATCGTGAACGTGATCGTCCGCGCTCCCCGGCTGGTGAACATCGCGACCCGTCCCACCGGCTGAGAGGAGTAGCGACTCCTCCACAGCGGCGGCGACCGCCCCTGATGTGCACAATCGGACGGCGGTCGGCGGGCCCGTCTCCGTCTGAACCATAGCGTTCAGATGTGCGACATCGAGCCGAGAACCCTCTGAGCGACCTCGCTGCGGAAGCCCGCACGGGGTCGCAGGGTGCTCGCGTCCGGATCGGTGTGGGTGCGGGCGTGATCCTCCTCCTGGTGGGGATGGTGATCGCCGTGCTGGTGACGACCTTTGCGCCGCGGGGCGGTGTTCGAGACCTCGACACGGTGCCGACCGCGTCGAGATCCGCAGCGCCGACAGTCGGCGGAGGCAGCCGCACAGGGCCGGGTTCGACGACCTCCGAGACGGTGCTGCTCGTGCATGTGCTGGGGGCGGTGACCAGGCCGGGAATCGTCGAGCTGCGACAGGGGGCGCGCGTCGTCGACGCCATCGCGTCGGCAGGTGGACTCGCCGCGGATGCGAATCCTGCCGGGGTCAATCTCGCACGTCCGGTCTCCGACGGTGAACAGCTCGTCGTTCCGCGGGAAGGCGAAGAACTCGTCCCCGCGGCGGGCCCCAGCGCGTCGGTCGGCGGTGGGTCGGGAGGCTCGCTCGTGAGCCTCAACCGCGCATCCGTCACCGAGCTGCAGGCCCTGCCGCGGATCGGGCCCGCGCTGGCCCAGCGCATCGTCGACTGGCGGGAAAGCAACGGCCCGTTCTCCGTCCCCGCTGATCTGATGAAGGTGAGCGGGATCGGGCAGACGCTCTTCGACGCGCTCAAAGACCTGATCACTCTATGAGAGTCGACCTTCGTCTCGTCGCGCCGGCATCCGCCGGGTGGCTGGCGACACTGGCCCTGGTGTTTCTTCCCGGTGCGGCCGGAGTCGTCGCTTGCGCAGGCTGGGTGCTCGCGCTGGTGCTCTGCGCGGGAGGCGTGGTCTCGAATCGGAGCCGAGCGCTCTGGCGGGGCGCCGGCCTCTCGGTCGTCGTCGTGGCTCTTCTGTCGACGGTGGTCGCCATCGAAGCTCCGGGACGGAACCCGGCACCCCTCGAGGCCGCGAACGAGCAGGGTGGGGTGGTCGAACTCCAGGTGAGGCTCGATTCCGCGCCCGGCAGAACGAGCGGCGCGCCCGGTTCGCCCGAGCGCTGGCGCCTCGTCGGAACCGTGATCTCGGTGCTCGAAGGTGCTCGAACGGTCGAAGTGAGCGTGCCGGTCGTCGTCTTCGCGAACAGCGAAGCGGGGGCCTTGGCGGGAATCGGATTCGGCGACACGGTCAGCGTCAGAGGCCGGCTTCGCGCTACATCGGCGGGGGAGAGAGCGGCCTACCTCGTCAGTTCGAAGGAGCCGCCGACGCTCACCGCCGACGCGCCGTTCTGGGTGTCCTGGACCGACGGTCTCCGGACGTCGTTCAGCTCAGCGGCAGCGAAGCTGCCCGGCGAAGGAGGGAACCTGCTCCCTGGCCTCGCGATCGGCGATGTCAGTTCCGTCGGCGAGAAGCTCGACACGGCCATGAAGACCAGTTCGCTCAGCCATGTGACCGCGGTTTCGGGCTCGAACTGCGCTCTCGTCACCGGAATCGCCTTCGCGGTCGCAGCAGCAGCCGGCGCCGGGCGCAGGATGAGGGCAGGCATCGCGGTGGTCGCGCTGGCAGGTTTCGTCGTATTGGTCACACCCGACTCGAGCGTTGTGCGAGCGGCGATCATGTCGACGATCGTGCTCTGCTCGCTCGCATCGGGTCGCCCATCCCGAGGACTCCCGGCGCTCGGCCTGGCTGTGATCGTGCTGCTTCTGTTCGACCCGTGGAAGGCGGTCGATTTCGGCTTCGCGCTCTCGGTCCTGGCCACCGGCGGACTCCTTCTGCTCGCAGGTCCGCTGGCGGCTGCATTGTCGCGATGGATGCCCGCTGGGCTCGCGATGATCATCGCGATACCGCTGGCCGCACAGCTCGCATGCCAGCCCGTCCTCATCCTTCTCGATGAGACGCTGCCGCTCTACGGCGTACCGGCGAATGTGCTCGTCGAGCCGGCAGCACCGGCGGCGACAGTCCTCGGCCTTGCCGCGTGCATTCTGCTGCCGTTGATTCCTGTCGTCGGCACCGCACTCGCGTGGCTCGCCTGGCTTCCGGCCGCATGGATAGCCCGGGTCGCGCTGGCGGTTGAGGAACTCCCGTCGAACCGCCTGCCATGGCTGGGCGGAGGCCCGGGCCTCGTTCTCGCGGCGGTGGTGCTCGTCCTCGTCTGCATTCGGATCGCGGCACCGAAGGGCCGACTGACGGTGTGGTGGTCGGTCGTCGCGACGGTGGGCCTCATCGTCGCTGCAGGCGTCTACGCGGGCTCCCTGACGGGAACGCGCTGGGGAGACGCGCTGGCACTGCCCGCGAACTGGCAGATCGCGGCGTGCGACGTCGGCCAGGGCGATGCGGTGCTGGTGAGGGACGGTGACTACCACGCACTGGTCGATGTCGGCCGTCATCCCGAACTGATCAGCGCCTGCCTGGAACGATTCGGCATCAGCAGGCTGGATCTCCTCGTCCTGACCCATTTCGACGCAGACCACTCAGGCGGCCTCTCCGCTGTCGTGGGAATGGTCGAACGGGCGGTCGTCGGGCGTGCGGTGACCGCGGCAGAAGAGGCGGAACTCGAGCGCCTTCGCCAGGCCGGCGCGACTGTCGAACAGGGCATGACCGGGGTCGGCGGCGAACTCGGCGGTCTCTCGTGGTCCGTTCTGTGGCCTGTCGGCGGAGGCGATCCTGAAGCGATCCCGAGCGGCAACCCCGGGAGCGTCACGGTCGAGTTCGAGGGCCGCGGAATCCGGTCGATCTTCCTCGGCGACCTGGGCGAGCAGTCGCAGGATGCGCTCCTGGCGACCGGAGCGATTCGTCCGGTCGACGTGGTGAAGGTGGCGCATCACGGCTCGGCTGACCAATCGCCGCGCCTGTATGACGAGTTGGCGGCGCGGGTGGGCCTGATCTCTGTGGGTGTCAACGGCTATGGGCATCCGACGCGCTCACTGCTCGAACTGCTCGCCGCCACCGGGACGTCCGCGTTGCGAACGGACACGCAAGGCGTGCTCGTGGTCTCGCAGCGAGGCGATTCGGGCGACATCGAGGTGTGGACGGACCGCGCGGACGATGACGGAGGGGGCACCTATGCTGGAACGGACGAAGGAGGATCGTGGCGGCACGAAGCACGGCAGGCGCACGCGGCGGCAGGGCGACGGGGGGTGCCGGCCGGTCTGCGGCGGCGATCCCACAGGTCACCTGGAACAGCATCCGCCCGAAGCCGGTCGTTCTCGTGTCGGGTACAGAAGGGTTTCTCGCCGACAGGGCTATCCGTATGCTGCGCGACCAGCTCAAGGCCGAAGATCTGAGCCTCGAGGTCAGTGATCTCGCTGCCAACGACTACGCGCCGGGCGAGCTCCTCACGCTCGCCAGCCCATCCCTCTTCGGTGAGCCTCGACTGATCCGCGTCGATGCGGTCGAGAAGTGCTCCGATGTGTTCCTCGATGAGATGCTCGGCTATCTCGCCGACCCTGCTGAGGGAGCAGTCGTCGTTCTCCGGCACGCCGGGGGAGTGCGCGGCAAGAAGCTTCTCGACGCGATCCGTGCCGGCCAGGGCGACGGCATCGAAGTCGTGTGCACCGAGCTCAAGCGCGACTCCGACAAGTACGATTTCGCCCAGGCGGAATTCGCGGCGGCCGGCAAGAAGATCTCCCCAGGAGCCCTCCGCTCCATCACGTCGGCCTTCACCGACGACCTGGCCGAACTCGCGGCGGCCTGCCAGCAGCTCATCTCCGACGTCGGGGCCGAGGTCACCGAATCCACCGTCGACAAGTACTACAGCGGCCGGGTCGAGACCAACGCCTTCCAGGTGGCTGATGCGGCGATCGCCGGCCGCCACGGTGAAGCTCTCGTGACGATGAGGCACGCGCTCGCGTCAGGGGCAGACCCCGTCCCCATGGTCGCGGCGTTCGCGGTCAAAGTGCGCACGATGGCGAAGCTCGCCGGGGTGCGCGGCAGCTCGGCGCAGCTTGCATCGCAGTTCGGGCTGGCACCGTGGCAGGTCGATCGTGCGCAGCGCGATCTGCGAGGGTGGACCGATGAGGGACTCGGCCGCTGCATCGAAGTGCTTGCCGAGACTGATGCAAACATCAAAGGCGGCGGGCGCGACCCGGTGTTCGCACTCGAACGCATGATCCGCATCATCAGCTCGCGCGGCCGCAGCTGACGATTCAAGGCCTCGCCGCGGCTACGATCAGGGGCATGGACGGGCGGGTCGTACTTCGTCGGGCCGGGACTACCGATGCCGACGATCTGAGGCGAATCGTCCGCGCTGCGTATGAGAAACATGTCGTCAGGATCGGACGCGAGCCCGCACCGATGCTGGCGGACTACACCCGATTGGTGGGCGAAGCTCGTGTCTGGATCGCTGAACTGGCCGGTCGACCGGTAGGGCTTCTCGTCACACGGCCGGAGGCCGATCATCTGCTCGTCGAGAACATCGCTGTCGATCCGGCCGCGCAGCGGCGGGGAGTCGGAGCGCGTCTACTCGAACGAGCTGAGCTCGACGCTGTCGAGGCGCAGCGGAGCGAGATCCGGCTGTACACGAACGAGGCGATGACAGAGAACCTCGCCTACTATGCGCGTCACGGATACGTCGAGCTGCATCGCGCGACGGAAGATGGCTATCGCCGCGTCTTCCTGGGAAAGCAACTGCCCGAGGGCGACTAGAAACACCCGGCAGACCAGGTCGCTTCGTCGCGAATGCGACACTTCCGGTCGAGAGCGGCAGGCGCACCTGGCGGTCTCGACCGCAGCTGACACGCTCGGGAGACGCCCACGCCAGCAACGCGAAAGGGCCCCCGTCTGTCGACGAGGGCCCTTTCGCACAGCTGCCCACGTGGGCACTGGGGTAGATCTAGAGGCTTGCGACCTGCTTGGCGATTGACGACTTCTTGTTCGCAGCCTGATTCTTGTGGATGACGCCCTTGCTGGCGGCCTTGTCGAGCTTCTTCGTGGCGAGCTTCAGGGCCGAAGCGGCCTTCTCCTTGTCGCCCGCGACGATGGCTTCGCGCGTGGCGCGAACTGCCGTCTTGACTTCGCTCTTGACCGCCTTGTTGCGCTCCTGAGCCTTCTTGTTGGTGCCGATGCGCTTGATCTGCGACTTGATGTTTGCCACGAGTGGTTGAGTTCTTTCGTTCGATGTGAGTTACGGATGTGCCGCTCAGCGAGAGAGGGCGCCTTGCGGCAAGATCGTGCGGATAGAACCCACACGCAAGCCAACAGACAACGTTACCAGCACGATGCCGTTCCCGGCAATTTCACCGGAGATGTCCAGCGCAGTACGATCAGCCGACCGTACTGCGCTGCGGCGCGTAGCTCCCGCTCAGGATCTCCTCCACCAGGCTCGGGCGGTTCGGCTCCCAGCCGAGCTCGATCCGCGCGGCAGTTCCGCTCGCCTGCTGGTCCAGGAGGAGAGCATCCGCGTAACCCGCTCCGAGGCGTTCGCGCGACGCATCCGACGACTCGCCGACCACGCCGCCCTCGATTCCGGCCGCCGCCGCTGCCGCTTCGCCGAGTTCCCGAACGGTCGGATTCTGTCCGCTTGCCCCGATGTAGGTGGTACCGGCGGTCCCGTTCTCGAACGCCAGCAGGTACAGGGCGGCCAGGTCGTCCACGTGCACCGTCGCCCAGTGCTGCGAGCCGTCTCCGATTAGGCGAAGGGCCGGAGGCGCGGTCTCACTCACCGGTGCGCCGACGATGTCGTTCGGCATGCCTTTTCCGTATCCGTACACGACGCCGGGGACGACGATGAGAGTGCGGATGCCGAGCGCGTCACACACCCGGGCTTCATTCACTCCGCGCCACGACGTCAGTTCGGGCGGATCGACGGGAGAGTTCCCGGTGATGTCGCTGTTGCTGCCGTAGGTCCAGATCCCGCCCGTGTGCACGAACGGCTTGTCGCTTCCTTCGAGACCGCGGAACACACCGGTGATGAAGTCGTGGTCGACGTCCTTCGCCGAGGCGAGATGGATGACGCCATCGCTCGCCTCGGATGCGTCGGCGACGAGGTCGATGTCACGGGCATCCCCGATGAGTGCTCGCGCGCCGGCCGCTGTGACCTGGGCAGCCTTGGCCTCGTCCCGGACGAGTGCGGTCACCGAATGACCCTCGTCGATGAGGCGTCGAAGAACGGATGATCCGATGTAGCCGGTCGCGCCGGTCAGGAGAATGCTCATGCAGGCAGTAACGCACGCGCGACCGCGGCATTCCATGGTGGGCGTCATCGGGCGAAATCAGCGCCGATGCGGGTCGGCGTAGGCTCGACAGATGAAGACTGCCCCCGCATCCGTCGCCATCGTAAACGCCTATCTCGTGCCGGTCGCCGGCGATCCGATCGAGGGCGGGACCGTCCTCATCGAGGCGGGCCGGATCACAGCGGTCGGACGCGACGTCGCCATCCCGGCCGAGATCGACGTCGTGGATGCGAGCGGCAAGTGGGTGCTCCCCGGCTTCATCGAGTCGCACGGCCATGTCGGAATCGACGAAGAGGCGAACGGCCCGGCGGGCGACGACACCAACGAGATGACGGCGCCGAACACCGCAGCGGTTCGCGCCATCGACGCCATCAACATCGACGACGAGGGCTTCAGGGATGCGCTCTCGGGCGGCATCACGTCCGTGGTCGTGAAGCCCGGCTCCGGCAACCCGATCGGCGGTCAGACGGTCGCGATCAAGACGTGGGGCGGGCGCACGATCGATGAGCAGGTGATCAGCGACGCGGTCAGCGTGAAGTCCGCGCTGGGTGAGAACCCGAAGCGGGTCTACGGGGCGAAGGACAAGACGCCGAGCACCCGTCTCGGGGTGGCCCTCATCATCCGCCAGGCGTTCGTCGAGGCGCAGGACTACATCGCTGCGCGCGACGCTGCGCTCGCGGACGGCAAGCCGTACACGCGCGACCTCGCAAAGGAAGCGCTCGCGCGCGTCCTGGAGGGTGAGTTGGCCTGGGACCAGCACACGCATCGTCACGACGACATCGCCACGGCCATCCGCCTCGCTGACGAGTTCGGCTACCGCCTCGTCATCAACCACGGCACCGAAGGGCATAAGCTCGCCGACGTCCTGGCCGAGCGGGACATCCCGGTGATCTTCGGCCCGCTGTTCACGTCGCGATCGAAGGTGGAACTACGCGATCGCGCCATTCGCAACCTGGCCACCCTCGCGGCTGCCGGGGTGCGGGTCGCGATCACGACCGATCACCCCGTGGTGCCCATCAACTTCCTGGTGCACCAGGCGTCCCTCGCCGTCAAGGAGGGTCTGCCGCGCGACATCGCCCTGCAGGCGCTCACGGTGAACCCGGCGTCGTTCCTCCGGCTCGACGACAGGGTCGGATCGCTTCAGCCGGGACTCGACGGTGACGTCGTCGTCTGGTCGGGCGACCCGCTCGATGTGAACTCGCGCGCAGAGCGCGTCTTCATCGAGGGTGCCGAGGTGTACCGCTGGGAGGACGGGCGCGGCCACGTCGTCGAACGCTCGGAGCGCTTCTCGGTCTGACGCGCATCCGCGGCCGGCGTGTCTGCGTCGGTTCGTCACGACTGCGGTCGCGCGAGCGCGGGGCAGACGTGCCGAGCGACCGCAGACACGGCGGCAGCAGGCGCGCGTCGTGCGATGCCGCCGGGACATGGGAGAATTGGCGCACAATGTCACCACGAGCTCTGAAGGCCCTCGAGCCCGCCGCGACCGATCCGGCGTCCATCCGCAATTTCTGCATCATCGCCCACATCGACCACGGCAAGTCGACGCTGGCCGATCGGATGCTCCAGATCACCGGCGTGGTCAGCGACCGCGACATGCGTGCCCAGTACCTGGACCGCATGGACATCGAGCGCGAGCGCGGCATCACCATCAAGAGCCAGGCGGTGCGGATGCCGTGGCAGGTGGACTCCGGCACCTACGCCCTGAACATGATCGACACCCCCGGTCACGTCGACTTCACGTATGAAGTGTCCCGTTCGCTCGCCGCGTGCGAGGGCGCCATCCTGCTGGTGGACGCCGCGCAGGGCATCGAAGCCCAGACGCTCGCGAACCTGTACCTGGCGCTCGAGAACGACCTGACCGTCATCCCGGTGCTCAACAAGATCGACCTTCCTGCGGCCGACCCCGAGAAGTACGCGGCCGAGCTCGCCTCGCTCATCGGCGGCAAGCCGGAGGACGTCCTGCGCGTGTCGGGCAAGACAGGGATGGGCGTCGAAGAACTCCTCGACCGCGTCGTCGAACTCATCCCGGCTCCGGTCGGCGACGCCAAGGCGCCTGCGCGCGCGATGATCTTCGACTCCGTCTACGACAGCTACCGCGGCGTCGTGACCTACGTGCGAATGGTCGACGGCCACCTCTCGCCCCGCGAGCGCATCCAGATGATGTCGACCAGGGCCACCCACGAGATTCTCGAGATCGGCGTCAGCTCACCGGAACCGACGCCCAGCAAGGGTCTCGGCGTCGGCGAGGTCGGGTACCTCATCACCGGTGTGAAGGATGTGCGCCAGTCGAAGGTCGGTGACACCATCACGACGGCGTCGAAGCCCGCGACGCAGGCGCTCCCCGGGTACACCGAGCCCAAGCCGATGGTCTTCTCCGGCCTGTACCCGATCGATGGAAGCGACTACCCCGAGCTGCGCGAGGCCCTCGACAAGCTGAAACTGTCGGATGCGGCCCTCGTGTACGAACCGGAGACCTCGGTGGCGCTCGGATTCGGATTCCGCTGCGGGTTCCTCGGGCTGCTCCACCTCGAGATCGTGACCGAGCGACTCGAGCGCGAGTTCGGCCTCGACCTCATCACCACGGCGCCCAGCGTGATCTACGAGGTCACGACCGAAGACAAGAAGACGATCACCGTCACCAACCCGAGCGAGTTCCCCGGCGGCAAGATCGCCAAGGTCGAGGAGCCGATGGTGAAGGCGGCGATCCTCGCGCCCAAGGACTATGTCGGCGTCATCATGGAGCTCTGCCAGAGCCGCCGCGGCGCGCTCCTGGGCATGGAGTACCTCGGTGAGGACCGCGTGGAGATCCGGTACACGATGCCGCTCGGCGAGATCGTGTTCGACTTCTTCGACCAGCTGAAGAGCAGGACCGCAGGGTACGCATCCCTCGACTACGAGCCGGCCGGCGAGCAGGAGGCCGACCTCGTGAAGGTCGACATCCTGCTTCAGGGCGAGCAGGTGGATGCATTCAGCGCCATCGTCCACCGCGACAAGGCGTACGCCTACGGCGTGCTGATGACCGGCCGCCTCCGTGAGCTGATCCCGCGCCAGCAGTTCGAGGTGCCCATCCAGGCTGCGATCGGCGCACGGATCATCGCGCGCGAGAGCATCCGGGCGATGCGTAAGGATGTGCTGGCCAAGTGCTACGGCGGTGACATCACCCGCAAGCGCAAGCTCCTCGAGAAGCAGAAAGAGGGCAAGAAGCGCATGAAGATGGTGGGTCGCGTCGAGGTCCCGCAGGAGGCCTTCATCGCGGCGCTCAGCGGCGACGTCGAGAAGAAGGACAAGAAGTAGGTCGCGATCGCATCCGGTTGACCGACCGACGGGCGCCACTCGCCCGAGACTCTCGTAAAGTTGACGCATGCGCCGCTCCACGTTCACCGACCAGCCCGTCACGTACGGCGCGGTGGGCGGAACACAGGCTCCCGATCTCCTCTATTACCCGCCGAAGGGCTACCGCCCGCTGATCCGCGAGGCTCGGCTCGGCAGCGGCGAGGAGCGGTTCCAGGCGGCGGCCGCCTCGCTCATGACCTGGGGTGTGCAGCGGGGGAGCGGCATCAAGGTCACGGATGCTCGCGAGGGCACCGGCGTGCAGTACGAGGGCGTGATCTTCAACCCGGACGGGAGCCCTGCCAAGCTGCAGGAGCACCGTCAGTCCGAGGCGGTCTTCGCCGAGGACGGCTCGCCGTACATCGTCAATGGGATGACCGCCGTCCTGAAGATCCCGTTCTGGCCGATCCACGTGTCGGCGCCCGTGCGCGTCGTGTATGTGATCGACGAGCAGAACCGGGTCGGTTTCGCCTACGGGACTCTCCACGGCCATCCGGAGAGCGGCGAGGAGGCGTTCATCGTCGAGCAGCGGGACGACGGTTCGGTCTGGCTCGTCGTGCGCGCGCTGGGGCGGCCGGCGAACGGTTTCTACCGCGCGACGTATCCCATTCTCCGACTCGTGCAGCGGCACTACACGAACAAGTACATGCGTTCGCTCCTGCCGGCCAGGGCGGCGTAGCGGATGCCAAGCGCTCTTCCGCTGGGCGACCCGGCGCCGGCCGACGGCGTGCTGCCCGCTTCTGCCTCGGTGGACGGGGAGTCCCGCAACTTCGGCGTCTACCTGCACGTCCCCTTCTGCCGCGTGCGCTGCGGCTACTGCGACTTCAACACCTATACCGCGACGGAGCTGCGCGGGGTCTCCCAGAGCGATTACGCGGGCCACGCCGTCCACGAGGTCGCGTTCGCCCGTCGCGCGCTCGATGGAAGCGGCATCCCCTCGCGCTCGGTCTCGACCGTGTTCTTCGGCGGCGGCACCCCGACGATGCTCCCGTCGACCGACCTCACGTCCATGCTGCACGCGGTGCGCGATGCCTGGGGCCTCGAACCGGATGCGGAGATCACGACCGAGGCGAACCCGGATTCGGTCGACGCCGACTATCTGCGCCGTCTCGCGGACGGCGGCTTCACTCGCGTGTCGTTCGGGATGCAGTCCGCGGTTCCCCACGTTCTGGCAACCCTGGAGCGCACCCACGACCCGGAGCGCGTCCCTCTGGTGGTGGAGTGGGCGCGCGACGCCGGGCTGCAGGTCAGCCTCGACCTCATCTACGGAACGCCGGGGGAGTCCCTCGACGACTGGAAGCGCTCACTCGACTCCGCGATCGCCTGCCGTCCTGACCATCTCTCCGCCTACGCGCTGATCGTCGAACCCGGCACGAAGCTCGCGCGGCAGATCCGGTCGGGTGTCGTGGCCGAGCCAGATGACGACCTCGAGGCCGACATGTACGAAGCGGCGGATGCGCGGCTCGCGGCGGCCGGCTACGGCTGGTACGAGGTAAGCAACTGGGCGACGGATGATGCCCACCGGTCGCGGCACAACCTCGCTTACTGGCAGGGGCACGACTGGTGGGGCGTCGGCCCCGGCGCCCACAGCCACGTCGGCGGAGTGCGCTGGTGGAACGTGAAGCATCCGTCCGCGTATGCGGGGCGGATGGCGGCGGATGAGTCTCCCGCAGCCGGTCGCGAGACCCTCGACGCAGAAACCAGGCGTGTCGAGCGGGTGCTGCTGCTCACGCGCATCCGCGACGGATTGGCGACAAGCGAACTCGACCCCGCTGGTCGCCTGCAGGTCGCCGGCCTCATCGCGGACGAACTCATCGACGCGAAAGCCGCCCTGCGCGGATCAGTCGAGCTGACCCTGCGAGGGCGGCTTCTGGCCGACGCTGTCGTGCGCCGGCTGCTCACGTCGAGCTAGCTGACGAAGCGGATCGCGATCGGGTAGACGTAGGGCTGGCCGGCATTGGCCTTCACCGCGGCGATGATGCTGAACACGATGTTCACCACCCAGACCGCGAGCAGGATGAGCAGGCCGATCCCCACGACCAGCAGAACCCAGCCGACCACGTACGCGATCGCGAGCGTTATCTGGAAATTGAGTGCGGTGGCCGTGTGCTCCCGCACGAACGGTCCGCGATCCTTGAGGACGAGGTAGCCGATCAGGGCGGGGATGAAGTTGAAGAAGATACCGCCGATGTGGACCAGGGTCGCCCACAGCCGCTCGTCGGCCGGGTTCATCTGCGGCGTCGGCTGGTAAGGCTGGGCCGGAGGGGGCGTTGCGTCAGACATCATTACTCCTTGGGTGCCCGGGTGGGCGCTCGATTGACAGCCCCCACCCTAGGACACACCGTCGTCGCAGCCGCGGAAGGCGGCGGCTACTTGATGAAACGGAAGTTGAACGGATAACGGTAGGTACCGCCGCCGTTGACCCGCACGAAGCCCAGGATCGAGAACACGAGGTTCACGATGTAGAGCACCCACGGGATGAGGAGCGAGAACACGAAGGAGATCGGCCAGGCAGGCGTCGCCAGCAGGATCGACCCGAGGATCACCGACACGAGCCAGGCGAGGATCCACGTGATCTGCCAGTTGAGCGCCTCCTTGGATTCCTGACGGGTCAGCGCGCCCCGGTCCTTGAAGACCAGGAAGATGATCAGCGAAGGAAGGAACCAGAGGATTCCGCCGAGGTGGGCGAAGGAGGCCCACTGCTTGTCCTCGGCGGCCGTGAGCGGTGCACCTGGCACGGGCGCCGGCGCGGCGTACGGCTGCTGGGGCGGGACCCCGGCCTGCTGGGGCGGGACGTTCGAGTACGGCTGCTGCGGCGGTACCGGCTGCTGCGGTGGAACCGGCTGCTGCGGTGGGATTCCCGAGCCTGTCGGGTCGACGGGCGGCTGGTTGGGGTCGGTCATGATCGGTGCCTTTCATTCCAGTGGAACTAACGGACCTGCTCGGTAGGCGCGTGCACCTTTCGATGTGATCGATCCGGGCGATCGTGCGAACTCATGCATAAGTTACTGCCGTGAAACTGCCGCGTGCAATGATTCGTTGGCGTGTCGACGCGATATGATTAGCACTCAGGCTAAACGAGTGCTAACAGGTCGGTGTCAGGGAGGCGACGAGAAGATGGTGTCGGATCGGAGCCTCGAGGTTCTCCGCGTGATCGTGCAGGACTATGTCGCCTCACGCGAGCCCGTCGGTTCGAAGAGCATCGTCGAGCGCCACGCGTTCGGAGTGTCTGCGGCGACCATCCGCAACGACATGGCGGCCCTCGAAGACGAGGAGCTGATCGCGGCGCCTCACACGTCGTCCGGCCGTGTTCCGACCGACAAGGGCTACCGCGTCTTCGTCGACCAGCTCGCCGATCTCAAGCCCCTCACCCACGCGCAGCGCCAGGCGATCGAGGTCTTCCTCGGGCAGTCCGTCGACCTCGACGACGTGCTCGCACGCACGGTCCGCCTCCTCTCGCAGCTCACGCACCAGGTCGCGTTGGTGCAGTATCCGTCGGTCTCGCGCTCCCGCATCCGGCACATCGAGTTCGTGACTCTTGCACCGCAGCGTCTGCTGAGCGTGCTGATCACCGATTCGGGCGCCGTGGAGCAGCGCGTGATCGAGGTTCCGCAGGAACTGGACGACCAGCGCATCGCGCAGGTGCGCGCATCCGTGAATGCGGCGACCGCAGGGCTTTCCCTCGCCGAAGCCGCCACGCGCCTCCGCGCCCTCGCAGAGGATGAGTCGGAGCCGGGACATGCCGTGATCGTCCCGGTGGCGCGCACGCTCGTGGAGCAGATCGAGGCCAACCGCCAGGACAAGCTGCTGATGGCGGGCGCTGCGAACCTGGTGCGCACCGAACACGATTTCACCGGAAGCATCTATCCGGTGCTGGAGGCGATCGAGGAGCAGGTCATCCTGCTCCGGCTGTTCGGTGAGATGGCGACCGACCAGCACGGCGTCTCCGTCTCGATCGGCCGCGAGAACGCACCGTTCGGCCTCGCCGAGACGAGTGTGCTGACCAGCGGCTACACCTCTGCGACCTCCGGCATCGCCCGGCTGGGCGTGCTCGGCCCGACCCGCATGGACTATTCGAACAATATGGCGGCCGTCCGTGCCGTCGCCCGATACCTCTCCCGACTGCTCGGCGAGAACTAGCAATCGACAGTTAAGGAACTGCCTACGTGGCTGACCACTACGAAGTACTCGGCGTCGACCGCAACGCCACCCCCGATGAGATCAAGAAGGCATACCGCCGCCTCGCGCGCGAACTGCACCCCGATGTGAACCCGAGCCCCGAGGCATCGGAGCGGTTCAAGCTGGTCACCCACGCGTACGACGTGCTGAGCGACCCCCAGCAGCGGGAGCAGTACGACCTCGGGCCGCAGGCCGGCTTCCCCGGCGGCGCCGGCAACTTCGGCAACTTCGGCGACATCTTCGAGACGTTCTTCGGCGGTGGCGGAGGAGGCGGTCGCGGCCCCAAGTCGCGGCGTGAGCGCGGCCAGGATGCGCTGCTGCGCGTCGAGGTCGACCTCGACGAGGTCATCTTCGGCACGCACCGCGACCTCGAGGTCGACACGGCGATCGTCTGCGAGACCTGCAACGGCTCCTGCTGCCAGCCGGGTACCGCCCCGGTCACCTGCGACATCTGCCACGGCACCGGGAGCATCCAGCGCTCCGTCCGCTCGCTCCTCGGCAACGTGATGACGTCGAGCCCCTGCGGAACGTGCCGCGGGTTCGGCACCGTCATCGTGACGCCGTGCGTGACCTGCCAGGGCCAGGGTCGCGTGCGCGCGCGCCGCACGGTGCCCGTCGACATCCCCGCCGGTGTCGACACCGGCCTGCGCCTGCAGATGCCGGGCAGCGGCGAGGCCGGCCCCGCCGGCGGACCGAACGGCGACCTGTACCTCGAGATCAAAGTGAAGCACCACGATGTCTTCAGCCGCGACGGTGACGACCTCCTCTGCACCCTCGAAGTGGCGATGACGGATGCGATCCTCGGCACGCACGCGAAGGTCCGGGCTCTCGATGGCGACATCGAGATCGAACTGAAGGCCGGCGTCCAGAGCGCAGACATCATCACGGTGAAGGATCGCGGGATCACGCACCTCCGTGGCAGCGGACGCGGCGACCTGCGGGTCGGCATCCAGGTCGTCACCCCGACGAAGCTCGACCACAAGGAGCGGGAGTTGATCAAACAGTTCGCATCCACGCACAAGCAGGAGGCGCCGGGCCTGGCCCGGTTCCAGCAGGGGTTGTTCGCGAAGCTCCGCGACCGTTTCCTCAACGTCTGAGCGCGGCGTGAGCTCCCTCTACCTGCGCGAGGACCTCGTGTCGACGTCGGTCGGCGAGCGGTTGTCGATCGTCGGCGCCGAGGCGAAACACGCGGCGACGGTGAACCGCACGCGACCGGGCGAAACGGTGACGATCGGGAACGGGCGCGGGCTGATGGCGACGGGGTCGGTGATCGCGGCGACGCCATCCGAGCTCACGATCGAGGTGGGTTCGGTCTCGCGGCTCGAGCGGCCCACTCCACTGCTCTCCCTTGCCCAGGCGCTCGCCAAAGGCGATCGCGACGAACTCGCGGTGCAGGCTTCCACGGAGCTCGGGATCGACGAGGTGCTCCCGTGGGCGGCCGAACGGTCTGTCTCGCGCTGGGACGGACCCAAGGTGGCGAAAGGCCGGGAACGCTGGAGCGCGATCGCGCGCGAGGCGGCCAAGCAGTCCATCCGCTCCTGGGTTCCCGAGGTCGGGGAGCTGGTGACGTCGAAGCAGCTCCCGGCACTGGCGAAGACGGTGCGGATGCTCGTCCTCGAGCCGACCGCGGAGGTGCCGCTCACCTCGGTCCGCCCGGACGGACGGGACATCGTCGTCGTCGTCGGTCCCGAGGGCGGCCTCTCCCAGGCCGAGCTCACCCGCTTCGCCGACGCCGGTGCCGAACTCGTGCGGCTCGGGGACACCGTGCTGAGGACGTCGACCGCCGGTCCTGCATCCATCGCAGTCCTGAACGCGGTGCTCGGTCGCTGGTGAACCCCTCGGTCTCACGCGCAGAGCCCTTAAGATAGACGTATGGCAACGGACGAGCGATCGATCTTCACGCGCATCATCGCGGGCGAGATCCCGGCCGACATCGTGTTCGACAACGAGCACATCATCGCCTTCCGTGACATCGCCCCCAAGGCGCCGGTGCACCTGCTGGTCGTGCCCAAGACGGAGCGATACCGCGACGTCGTCGAGCTCGCGGCGGGCGACCCGGGCCTTCTCGCCGAACTGGTCGCGACCGCGAACACCCTGGCCGAGGAGCACACCAACGGCGAGTTCCGTCTCGTGTTCAACACCGGCGCGAGCGCCGGCCAGACGATCTTCCACGTGCACGCACACATGCTCGGCGGACAGCTCGAGGAAGGAACCCTTGCCCAGTAGCGACTTCCCGTCCCCCGAAGGCCAGGCCGAAGCGCGCCTGCACATCGACGGTGTCGCCATGGTGCGCCTTCTCGGCCCCCAGGACCGACTGCTGACGACGATCGAACGCCAGTACCCGATGGTCAGCGTGCACGTGCGAGGCAACGAGATCACCCTTTCCGGCGACCCCGCACAGGTGGACGCTTCCCGACGACTCATGGAGGAACTACTCGTCATGGTGAAGAACGGCCAGGAGATCAGCCCGGCAGAGGTCACGAGTTCGGCGAAGATGCTGAGCACCGACCTCAATCTCAGCCCGGCGGATGTGCTGAGCCAGGCCATCCTGACGGCGCGCGGCAAGAGCATCCGGCCGAAGACCCTCGGGCAGAAGCAGTACGTCGACGCGATCGATCACAACACGATCGTCTTCGGCATCGGGCCTGCGGGTACCGGCAAGACGTATCTCGCGATGGCGAAGGCGGTCCAGGCGCTGCAGCGCAAGGAGGTCAGCCGCATCATCCTGACCCGTCCGGCTGTGGAGGCCGGCGAGCGACTGGGCTACCTGCCCGGCACACTCACCGACAAGATCGACCCGTATCTCCGGCCGCTCTACGATGCGCTCAACGAGATGATGGACCCTGAGCTCGTGCCGAAACTGCTGGCCGCCGGCACCATCGAGGTCGCGCCTCTCGCATACATGCGCGGCCGCACGCTGAACGACTCGTTCATCGTCCTCGACGAGGCGCAGAACACCACTCCCGAGCAGATGAAGATGTTCCTCACCCGGCTCGGTTTCGGTTCGCGCATGGTCGTGACCGGCGACATCACCCAAGTCGACCTGCCGACGGCCGCGAGTGGGCTGCGGCTCGTGACGCGTGTGCTCAAAGACATCGACGACATCCATTTCTCCCGACTGACCAGCGACGACGTCGTGCGGCACACCCTCGTCGGCCGCATCGTCGACGCGTACACCGTCTACGACGAGCAGAAGCAGGCGCTGCACTACGAACGCGAGCAGGCATCAGAATTCGCCAATCGTGCGGAACGCCGCTCCGGCATCCCACGCGACCGCCTTCCCAAGAGACGATAAGGGTCATTTCGTGAGCATCGAAGTCAACAACGAATCAGCGATCCCGGTCGACGAGGCGGCGCTGCAGAGATTGTCCGCGTACGCGCTCGAGGCGATGCACGTGCATCCGGATGCGGAACTCGCGATCGTGCTCGTCGACGAGGCGGCGATGGAACAGCTCCACGTGCAGTGGATGGACGAGCCCGGCCCGACGGACGTGCTCAGCTTTCCGATGGACGAGCTGCGCCCGGGCACCGAAGACCAGCCCACCCCGGCCGGTCTGCTCGGCGACATCGTGCTCTGCCCGCAGGTCGCGCAGGCTCAGGCGGAGACCGCCGGCCACAGCATGATGGAAGAGCTACTGCTCCTGACGACGCACGGCATCCTCCACCTGCTCGGATTCGATCACGCGGAGCCGGAGGAGGAGAAGGAGATGTTCGGCATCCAGCGCGACATCCTCGTCGGCTTCTCGATGCACGAACGACGACGATAGGGGCGCGTATGCTCGTCGCTGTCTTCTTCATCGTCGCCTTCCTGCTCGTGGCGTTCGGTGGCCTCATGGCTGCGGTCGACGCGGCGATCTCGGTGCAGTCGCGGGCGGATATCGCCGATCTCGCAGAAGGATCCCGGTCGAAGCGGTCGCTCCTGGCGATCGCGGCCGACCCCGGTGCGCACTTCAACGCGATCAACTTCATGCGCATCATCGCCGAGACCACGGCGGCGGTGCTGGTGACGCTGGCTTTCGCCATGATCTTCGAACAGTGGTGGCTGACGCTGCTGCTCGCAGCGCTCATCATGACGGGTGTCTCCTTCGTGCTTGTCGGCGCCAGCCCGCGCAGCGTCGGTCGTGCCAATGCGAAGATACTGCTGCGTCTGACGGCGCCACTCGTGCATTTCATCCGCGTCCTGCTCGGCCCGATCGCCAACGGGCTCGTCGCGCTCGGCAACCGCGTGACCCCGGGCCGGGCACGCACGGCCACGGTCGCGTCCGAGGAACAGCTGCTCAGTATCGTCGACGAGGCGACCGAACTCGACGTGCTCGAAGAAGACGATCGGGAGCTCATCCATTCGATCTTCGAGTTCAACGAGACGGTCGTACGAGAGGTGATGATCCCGCGCACCGACATGGTCACCATCGACACCACGGCGGGCCTCGGAAACGCGATGGGCCTGTTTCTCAGCAAGGGCGTATCCCGGGTTCCCGTCATCGACGGTGATCCGGACGAGGTCGTGGGAGTGCTCTATCTGCGCGATGTCGCGAAGCTCAGCTTCGAGAGCCCCCTGGGCGTCGACGACGTGACGATGGGTGAGCTCGCGCGCCCCGCGCTCTTCGTGCCCGAGTCGAAGAAGGCCGACCAGCTGCTGCGCCAGATGCAGCTCGAATCGAATCACCTCGCGATGGTCGTGGACGAGTACGGCGGCATCGCGGGCCTCGTGACCCTCGAGGACCTGATCGAGGAACTGGTCGGCGACATCTCAGACGAGTACGACAGGGAGGTCGAGCTCGTCGAGGAGGTCGGTGAGGGGCGTTACCGCGTCAGTGCGCGCCTTCCGGTCGACGAACTCGGCGAGCTGTTCGGGCTCGAGCTCGACGATGAGGATGTGGACACGGTCGGCGGACTGTTCGCAAAGGCGCTCGGACGGCTTCCCGGGCCCGGTGCCGTGGTCACGACGAGCGGACTGCACTTCACGGCCGACCGCACCGAGGGCCGACGCAAACGACTCAGCACCGTGCTCGTCGAGCGCGATGCGGCACTGATCAACGCGCAGGATGCGCTCATGAAGGAGAACGAAACATGAACGACTACCATGCGGGATTCGTCTCCTTCGTCGGACGTCCCAACGTCGGCAAGTCGACGCTCACCAACGCACTCGTCGGCGAGAAGGTCGCCATCACCAGTTCGAAGCCCCAGACGACCCGTCGCGCCATCCGCGGGATCGTGCACCAGAAGAACGGCCAGCTGATCCTGGTGGACACCCCGGGCATCCACCGGCCGCGCACCCTCCTCGGCGAGCGGCTCAACTCGCTCGTCCAGTCGACACTCGGAGACGTCGACGTCATCGGGATGTGTGTCCCTGCGAACGAGAAGATCGGCCCGGGCGACCGCTTCATCAACGACCAGCTCGACGAGTATCCGCGCGCGAAGAAGGTCGCGATCGTCACGAAGATCGACACGGCCAGCCGCACTGCGACGGCCGAGCAGCTGCTGGCCATCTCGGCGTTGCGCGAGTGGGAGGCGATCGTTCCGATCTCGGCGACCAGCCGCATCCAGCTCGACACGCTGACCGGTGAACTCGTCAGGCTGCTGCCGGTCTCACCGCCGCTCTACCCCGACGACGCCATCACCGACGAAGGTATCGAGGACCGCATCGCCGAGTACATCCGCGAAGCCGTGCTCGAAGGCGTCGACGACGAATTGCCGCACTCCCTCGCGGTCACGATCGACGACATCGTCGAACGCGACGACAAAGATCTCGTCGAGGTGTATGCGAACCTGTTCGTCGAGCGCGACAGCCAGAAGGCGATCATCATCGGCAAGGGCGGAAGCCGCATCCGCGACATCGGAGCCCAGGCCCGCCCGGCGATCGAGAAGCTCGTCGGCAAGCACGTCTTCCTGTCGATCCGGGTCAAGGTCGCCAAGGACTGGCAGCGCGACCCGAAACAGCTCGGACGCCTCGGCTTCTGACGAAACGTACATCTCGAGGATGAATTCGACCCGCTCGACGGGGCCAAACCGCACGATGGCCGCCGTCGGCACGTCCCGCGAGCCGTACGGTGGGAGGGTGTTCCACCGTTTCGTCGCGTTCCGCTGGGTGCTGGAGCCGGCAGTCGCCGTCGTGCTGCTCGTGTGCTGGCTCCTCTTCGGCTCGGTCGCAGAGGTGCAGAGCGCAGCGGCCGTCTCGTTCTTCTGCGGTGCGGTGGCGCTGTCGCGGATCGCGCCGGGCGTCGCGCTGGCCCTGGCATGGTGCGCGGCTCTGATCTCTCTTGTCGGGTCTTCGGTGCTGGCGTCGGCATCCGGCTGGATGGCGTACGCGGCTCTGCTCCTCACCCTCTTCGGTGTCGCGGCTCACGGAAAACGCGTCGTGCTCTGGCTGGCGCTCGCCAGTGCGCCGCTGCTCGGGTTCGCCGGAGCGATCGTGCTCGGGCGTCGGAACGCGGTCACCTTCCCGCATTTCGGTCCATCGATCGGCGGAATCTACGCAAGCGACGGTGTCGCGCTCCTCCTCACCTGGCTGGTGCTCAGCGCCGGACTCTGCACCGGCTGGTTCGTCGGCTACCTGGTAGCCCGTCAGCGCGTGAGCGAAGAGACGGCGGGCGCATCCGTGCTGGTCTGGCTCGCCCAGTCCGGTGGTGCGCCGCCCGGAGAGCCGGGCCAGGAGTCCGGGATGCTCGTCCGGCGCCTGACGACACGGCAGCTGCTCGCCGATGTGCTGATCGCTGTCGTCTTCGCCCTCGGTTGCGCAGTGGCAGGCGGAAGCGACCGCCCGTGGATCTTCGTCACGGTCGGCTTCACCGTCGCGGTGGCGCTTCGGCGGATGTCGCCGGCGGTCGCATTGGCGGTCGCCTGGTTCGCCGCGATCGTGCAGATGACCTCGGGGCTCGGCGTGCAGTTCAGCGACGTGGGCGTGCTGATCGTGCTCTATGCGACCGCGGCCTACGGCGACCGCATCGTCCGCTGGGCAGGCCTCGTCTCGGCCGGTGTGGGCGCTGCCGTCGCCGCCCTGTACCTTTCGGTGAGCGCGGCACTGGAAACGGGATATTTCGACCTGGTCTCCAGTCGGATCGCGTCCCTCGCGTTGCAGTTCGCCTTCCTGTTCGTCGTCTCGGCTACGGTCCTCGGACTCTCGTGGGTCCTCGGTCTGCTCATGCGCACCTGGAGGGCGGCCATCGCCAGCAGGCGGGCTCAGGCGGAGGCCGAGGTCGAGCGGCTACGCGCCGAGGAGGACGTGGTCGTCGAGCAGGAGCGCACGCGGATCGCCCGCGACATGCACGACGTGGTCGCCCATTCGCTCGCAGTGGTGATCGCGCAGGCCGACGGCGCGCGCTACGCGCGGACCAGCGATCCGGATGCTGTCGACGAGGCGCTGACCACCATCGCGGCCACTGCAAGGGAAGCACTCGGCGACGTCCGTCTGCTTCTCGGCGAGCTCCGGCACTCCGAGGCCGAAGGACCGCAGCCGGGCCTTGCAGACCTGGACCGCCTCGTCGATCAGCTCCGTGCATCCGGCCTTCCCGTCGAATTCGCGCGCACCGGGGAGGACGTGCAGCTCGGATCGGCGCATCAGATCGCTGTCTACCGCATCGTGCAGGAAGCCCTGACGAACGCGTTGCGCCACGGCGACACGACACGGACTGCCACCGTCGACATCGTCGGCGAATCGAACGGAGTGACGATCACAGTGACGAATGCCCTCAGGAACGCGGTGGCCGACGAGGGCCACCCGCAACGGGTCGGCCACGGGCTTCCGGGCATGCGCGAGCGGGCTGTACTGTCCGGCGGGTGGCTGAGCGCCGAGCCGAGAGACGATCGTTTCGTGGTGACGGCGTTCCTGCCTGCGCCCTCGGCCGTTCGGCAGGGAGGAGCCGCATGACCGGCGACCGCATCCGTGTCGCGCTCGTCGACGACCAAGCACTCTTCAGGGCGGGGATCCGGATGCTCGTGTCGTCGCAGCCGGATCTCGCGTTCGCAGGCGAGGCGGCGAACGGTCGCGAAGGCGTGTCCCTGGTGAGGGATGCGCGCCCCGACGTGGTGCTCATGGACATCCGGATGCCGGTGATGGACGGCATCGCCTCCACGGCTGCGATCATCGAGGCCGCCGATCGCGAAGGCTTCCGTCCGCCCAGGATCATCGTGCTGACGACGTTCGACCTCGATGAGGCCGCCGCGCGTGCCATCCGGGTGGGCGCCAGCGGCTTCGTGCTCAAGGACGCCGAACCCGAGTTCCTTCTCGCGGCGATCACGACCGTGCACGCGGGGAGTGCCGTGATCGCCGCGGGAGCCACGCGCGAACTCTTCCAGTTCTTCTCAGACGCCCAGCCCGAGAAGCGCCGCCCCGAGTCGTTCGGCTCGCTGACCTCCAGGGAGCGCGAGATCTTCATCCTCGCAGCGCGCGGGCTGAGCAATTCGGAGATCGCATCATCCGAGTACCTGAGCGAGGCGACAGTCAAGACTCACATCAGCCGGATTCTCGGAAAGCTGGGCCTGCGCGACCGCGTCCAGCTCGTCGTCTTCGCGTTCGAGCACGGGCTGACCTCCTGGGAATCATCCTGACGATGTAGGCCGTGTCGGTCCTGCGCCCGATTCGTTCGGCGGGTGCGCGACCGTAGCGTCGGAGCATGGATATCGAGAACACCGAAACCGGCCTCGTCGCGCGCGTCGCGAACGCCACCAAATCGTACGGAGCCGGAGCGGGGAGCGTGCACGCACTCGACGACGTCTCGATCGGTATCCGGGCGGGCCAGTTCACCGCGATCATGGGGCCGAGCGGGTCGGGCAAGTCGACGCTGATGCACGTGATGGCGGGGCTCGACTCAGTGAGCGCGGGACGCGTGTGGCTGGGCGACACAGAGATCACAGCGCTGGGGGATGCGCAGCTCACCGTCCTGCGCCGGCGTCGGGTCGGCTTCGTGTTCCAGTCGTTCAACCTCGTACCGACGCTCGACGTCTCCGGCAACATCCTGCTGCCCTTCGAATTGGATGGCCGCAAGCCCACCGCTGAAGAGCGTGCCTGGATCGACCATCTGATCGACTCCCTCGGTCTCGCCAACAGGCTCACCCACCGCCCGCACGAGCTGTCCGGCGGCCAGCAGCAGCGGGTGGCGATCGCGCGTGCGCTCGGGACGCGGCCGGATCTCATCTTCGCGGATGAGCCCACCGGCAACCTCGACTCGCGCACTGGACGCGAGGTGCTCGCCCTGCTCGCCGCGGCCAGCGTCAGCTACGGCCAGAGCATCGCGATGGTCACCCATGACCCGATCGCCGCGAGCTACGCGGACCGGATCATCTTCCTCGCGGACGGCCGGGTCGCCGACGAACGGACGCGATCGACCCCCGAAGAGATCTCGGCCTACATGCTCGGCATGGAGCAGCGGGCATGAGCGGCGCGATCACTGCTGTCCGAACGAACGGGCGCGAGCATCGGGCGAGCATCCTGGTCTCCGCCCTGAGCTCGGCATTCGGGGTCTCTCTGCTGGCTGCGACCGGGATACTCGCGACTTACGTCTCGCAGGATCGTGTCGGTCGGCACGGTGCTGTCCAGGTCGCGCTGTCGATCGTCGCCGGCGTCTTCATCGTGATCGCGGTGTACGTCGGTGCGATCGTAACGACGAACACGTTCGCGACGATCGTGGCCGGGCGCACGCGCACCATCGCACTCCTCCGGCTGATCGGTTCGAGTTCGCGTGCGCAGCGGCGAGCGGTGGCGGGCGAGGGGCTCGTCGTGGGCGTGATCGGAGCCGTCGGGGGAGCGGTCATCGGGGTCACCCTGACGATCGTCGCCGTGCGTATCTTCGTGGCGACGGGCACGTTGCCAGACCTCGCCTATCCGCTCGTCGAGCCCGCGTATTTCCTGCCCGTCGTCGTCGTAGTGCTCACGACCTGGCTCGCGTCGTGGGTCGGCAGCCGTCGCGTGCTCTCCGTGACACCGATCCAGGCGATCGGTGCCGCCCAGGAGCCGACAGGGGATGAGATCAGGCGCAAGCCGGTACGCAACGGCGTCGCCTTCGTTCTCATCGGCATCGGGCTCGTGCTCCTCGCCGGAGGCGTGCTCCTCGGCATCGTCAGTGCGCTCGGCGTCCTGGTCGGACTGGTCGGGGGAATCCTCTCCTTCACCGGGATCGTGCTCGCAGCGCACCTCTTCATGCCGTCTGTCCTGCGTGGCGTCGGGCTCCTGTTCGGTCGTTCGGCTCCGGCACGGCTCGCAGCTGCGAACGCCGTGCGCAACCCGGAGCGGAGCACGCGGACCACCATCGGGCTCGTGATCGGGGTCACCCTCATCACGATGTTCGTCGTCGCGTCGTCCTCGTACCAGCAGATGATCACACGCGCCGAGCAGACCGATCCTCAGCTGTACCAGGGTGTCGACAGCGTCCTCTCGGTGACGATGATCGTCTTCTCCGTGCTGGTCGGCTTCTCTGCTGTGATCGCCGCGATCGGCGTCGTCAACAACCTGTCCCTCAGCGTCCTTCAGCGCACCAGGGAACTCGGACTCCTCCGCGCCCTCGGGTTCAGCGCCGGGCAGGTGCGCAGGCTGATCCTCTCCGAAAGCGCCCAGCTGACCATCGCTGCCGTGCTCGCCGGGCTCGTCCTCGGTGTGCTGTACGGCTGGGTCGGGGCACAGTCGCTGCTCGGGTCGATCCCGGGCGGGGGGTTCGTGCCACCGGTCGTGCCGTGGGCGCTGCTCGTCTCCGCCGCAGTCGGGGCCGCGGGTCTGGCAGTCGTCGCATCCGTCGCGCCCACCCGGCGCGCCACCGGGGTGTCGCCTGTCGTGGCCCTCGCGGTCGACTGAAGGCTTTCTCAGACCTGAACGGCCCATTTGCACAGCCTTGACATCTCCTGCGAGCCGATAATGAGTCGGCACATCGATGAGAGGGGATGAGTTGGGCCCGCACTGGATAATGACGCTTCGGATCGATCAGCGTCCCTTCCTGACGACGATCGACCTCGTCGCCGTGGCGTTCGTCGTCTATCTGCTGGTGCGCAGGCCGAGCATCCGCTGGATCGTCACAGCACTCGTCGCCATCGCCGCGGGCATGGGACTCGGATTCGCAGTGTGCTGGCTCCTGGTCGATGTGCTCGACATCTTCGGAGTCGACCTGAGCGCCATCACGCGGATGTGGGTCGCCCTGGCATTTGCGGGCGTCGCCCTCGTCATCGTCAACCTCTGGCACTCGCGGTGGTGGCGCAAGGCCATCGCCATCGCTGCCGTCCCGCTGATCGTGGCCACGGCGGCCGCGGGGATCAACGTCGACTTCGGCGCCTACCGCAACCTCAACGACGCGGTCGGAGTCAACCCGTACAAAGTAGTCGCCGTCGGCCGGATCAGCAGGCCCGTGCACACCGCATCGATCCCGACCCTGAGTACCTGGACTCCGCCCGCCACGATGCCGAAGGCTGGCAGGATCGCATCGGTCGAGATCCCGGGAACCGTGTCGCACTTCGCAGCGCGGCCCGCCACGATCTACCTCCCGCCCGCCGCGCTCACCGTCGATCCGCCCGCGCTACCGGTGCTGATCACGATGGCCGGACAGCCCGGGCAGCCGTCGGACATGTTCACGGCCGGACATATCGGTACGGTCGTGGACGCCTACGCCGCCGCGCACCACGGCATCGCCCCGATCGTCGTCGAGCCGGACCAGCTCAGCAATCCGGAGCACAACCCGATGTGTGTCGACGGACCTCTCGGCAACTCGGCGACCTACATCCTGACCGATGTCGTCCACTGGATCAAGGCGCATTTCCGAGTGATGGCCACCCCGGACGGCTGGGCGGTCAGCGGATTCTCGCAGGGCGCGACCTGCGCCGTGCAGTTCGCTGCCGGGCACCCCGGCGTTTTCGGGACCGCGCTGGCCATCTCCAGCCAGCTGGGGCCGACCGTGGGGGCCGATACCGTGCAGAAGGGCTTCAGCGGGTCGCAGGCGCGTGCATCCGCTGCGCAGCCGACGGCACTGTTCGTCGCCCACGCGCCATACAAGAACTCGATGCTCGTCCTCGCAGTCGGTGCGGACGACTCGAAGTACCTTCCATTCGCGCGGGTTCTCCAGCAGTATGCGAACACGGCCGGGGTCGAGACGAAACTCATCGAATCCCCGGGCACGACGCATGACTGGAACACTGTTCGCTATGCCATCCGGGTCGGGATCCCGATGATCCTGCCGCACATGGGGCTCGCACCATGAGCGGCACGGCCCGAGGGGCGGCGAAGAGACCGATCTCCCGTCCCGACAGTGGGGGAGTCGGTCGCACGGCCGGCGCCCTGAACGGGATCGCCCGGCTGGTCGCCGGCCGGCCGTTCACGAGTTCGGTCGTGGTCGCCATCCTGACGCTCGCGCTCGTCACCGGACCGCTCAACGGTCCGGGCATCCACGTGCGCTCCTGGGCGGGAACAGGGTTCGAGCCGGTCGTCGAGGGCGGCCGATGGTGGACTCCGCTGACCAGCGTGTTCTTCACGGACAGTCTGTTCGAACTCCTCACCGTGCTGATCCTGGCCGTTCTTCTGCTCGGCTGGGCAGAGCGCCTCATGGGAACCAGGCGGACGGCGCTCGCGTTCGCGGCGACCACGATCGTGGGGACCCTCGCAGGCATCGGCCTCCAGGCGCTCGGCGCTCGTGGCGGTGAGCTGTGGGCGCATGGGGTGATCGAACTCGTGACGTTCGACCCGCTGACCGCGATCGGCGGTGCCATCGCTGCGGGGAGCGCCTTCGCAAGCGCTCTCTGGCGCCGGCGCATCCGGGTGCTGATCGTGCTCGTCTCGGTGATGTTCCTGCTGTACTCCGGTCAGCCGGACGACCTGTACCGGTTGCTGGCCATACTCGCCGGGCTCGGTCTCGGCGTGCTGCTCCACGACGGCAGGGTCTCGCGTACCTGGGTCCGCAGCTCACATCACGAAGTCCGCGTGCTTCTGGCGTCGGTGGTCCTCATCACCGCCCTCGGGCCGGTGATCGCGCTGCTGTCGTCGTCGCGCTTCGGACCGCTGGCGCCGATCGGCATGCTCTTCAGCAACGAGGTGCCCGCCCCGGGCGACGTCGTCGATCGCTGCCAGGCCTTCGCCGTCACCCGGGCCTGTGTGCGCGACGTCACCCTCGAGCGCATCAACGGGCTCGGACCGATCCTCGTGTCGGTGCTACCGCTGCTCGTGCTGCTCGTCGCGGCCTACGGTCTTCTGCGCGGGCGCCGGTTCGGCGTGTGGCTCGCGGTCGCGGTCAACCTGCTGCTCTCCGGCCTGTCTGCGGTCTACTTCGGCCTGCTGCCGCTGCCGGCCGCAGCCTCCGGCCCGCGCACGTCCGGACGGTATGCCGAACTCACGGTCGATTTCGCCGTCTCGGCGCTGCTGCCCCTCGTCATCGCCGTCGTGCTCATAGCGATGAGAAGTCATTTCCCGGTGCTGGCGTCTTCCGTGCGTCTGCGCCGGTACCTGCTCATCGTCGTGATCGCCGGTCTCTCCCTTGCTGCGCTTTATGTCTCCGTCGGCTGGGTGCTGCGCGAAACGGGGTTCACGCGCCCGGTCGGCGTTGAGGACCTGCTCAACGACGTCGTCGAACGGTTCATCCCGGTCAGTTTCCTGCGTCGCGAACCGGTCGGCTACCTTCCGACGTCCGCGCTCGGGACGATGGTCTACCACAACGTCGGCACGGTGTTCTGGCTGATCGTGGTGCTGGCGGCCATCCCTGTGATGCGCGACGACTCGACGCGGAACCGCGGGGGAGACGCAGCCCGGGCACGGCGGCTGCTGGGCGGCGGCGGCGACGCGATCTCCTTCATGTCGACCTGGCCGGGCAATTCGTACTGGTTCGACCCCGTCGATGAGGTCGCCGTCGCCTATCGGGTGATCGGGCGGATAGCGCTCACGACGGGTGGACCCTTCGGGGCCGCGCCTGGCCATGACACGCTCGGCCGCTTCGCACGGTTCTGCGACGACAACGGCTGGGTCCCTGTCTTCTACAGCATTGACGACGGCACGCGGGCGCGGTTCCAGTCGATGGGCTGGGAGACGATGGTGGTGGCCGAGGAGACGGTGCTTCGTCCGCAGCAGTGGGAGATGACGGGAAAGAAGTGGCAGGACGTCCGCTCATCCATCAACCGGGCGCAGCGCGCAGGGATCCGCGCCGAATGGACCACGTACTCCGAGCTTCCGCTGGCAACGGCGAACCAGCTGTCGGAGATCTCCGAGCAGTGGATCGCAGAGAAGGACCTGCCCGAGATGGGATTCACGCTCGGCGGACTCGATGAACTGCGAGATCCGGCTGTGCGGCTGATGCTCGCCATCGGCGACGACGGCCAGGTCGAAGGCGTGACCAGCTGGCTCCCGCGCTACCGGAACGGCGAGGTGGTCGGCTGGACGCTCGACTTCATGCGCCGCCGGCCGGGCAGTATCAACGGCGTGATGGAGTTCCTGATCGCCGAGGCGGCCATCCGGATGCGCGCCGACGGGGTCGAGACGATGAGCCTGTCCGCGGCACCGCTCGCGCACACCGCTCGCGGCGGAGACGCGGATCGGTCGGTGATGGATCGTGTACTCGGCTTCATGAGCGCCTCACTCGAGCCTGTGTACGGTTTCCGATCGCTGCTGGCGTTCAAACGGAAGTTCCAGCCTGAATATCACCCGCTGATCATGGCTTTTCCTGATCCGGTCGCCCTCCCGGCCATCGGTGTCGCGCTCGTGCGGGCCTACCTTCCCGGCATCTCGATGCGACAGGCGGCCGGCCTCGCACGCGGCCGCGGATGACGGGCGCCCTCGCAGGTGGTAGCGTTGACTTTGTGTACGGTCTGCTCCTCCTTAGCTGCCGCGACGAGTCCTAATCTGAGGCCTCACTCGTCGCGGAGTCTGTCGTTGGCTCACATCCACTCGCGAGGAGAACAGAGACCATGAAGAACAATCAGGCGCCGAGCGCCATGCCGATCCACAAGTACGCGCCGTATCACCAGCAGTTCTCGGTGAAACTGCCCGACCGCACCTGGCCGGATGCGACCATCACGAAGGCTCCGCGCTGGTGCGCAGTCGACCTCCGCGATGGCAACCAGGCCCTCATCGATCCGATGAGTCCCGAACGCAAGCGGATCATGTTCGACCTGCTGGTGCGGATGGGCTACAAGGAGATCGAGGTCGGGTTCCCGAGCGCGAGCCAGACCGACTTCGACTTCGTCCGCAGCCTCATCGAAGAGAACGTCATCCCGGACGATGTGACGATCCAGGTCCTCACGCAGGCGCGCGATCACCTGATCAAGCGCACCTACGAGTCCCTGGTCGGCGCGAAGCAGGCCATCGTCCACCTCTACAACTCGACGAGCATCCTCCAGCGCGAAGTAGTCTTCCGCACCGACAAGCAGGGCATCATCGATATCGCGCTGCACGGTGCCCGGATCTGCCGCGAGATGGAGTCGATGGTGCCCGGCACCACGATCTACTACGAGTACTCGCCCGAGAGCTACACCGGCACCGAGCTCGAGTTCGCCGTCGACATCTGCAACCAGGTGCTCGAGGTCTTCGAACCGACCCCGGAACGCAAGGTCATCATCAATCTGCCCTCGACGGTCGAGATGGCGTCACCCAACGTGTATGCGGACTCGATCGAGTGGATGTCACGCCACCTCGCGCATCGTGAGAACGTCATCCTGTCCCTGCATCCGCACAACGACCGCGGCACCGCGATCGCGTCCGCGGAACTCGGATACATGGCCGGCGCCGACCGCATCGAAGGCTGCCTGTTCGGCAACGGGGAGCGCACGGGCAACGTCGACCTGGTGGCGCTCGGGATCAACCTGTTCACGCAGGGGATCGACCCCCAGATCGACTTCAGCGACATCGACGCGGTCAAGCGCACCGCCGAGCACTGCAACCAGCTGCCCGTCCACGAGCGGAGCCCCTGGGCCGGCGACCTGGTCTTCACCGCCTTCAGCGGGTCGCACCAGGACGCGATCAAGAAAGGCTTCGAGGCCATGGCCGCGGACGCCGAATCGCAGGGCAAGTCCGTCGACGACCTGCAGTGGGCCGTCCCCTACCTGCCGGTGGACCCGAAAGACCTGGGTCGCAGCTATGAGGCGGTCATCCGCGTCAACTCGCAGTCCGGCAAGGGTGGCGTCGCGTACCTGCTGAAGACCGACCACTCGCTCGACCTGCCGCGCAAACTGCAGATCGAATTCTCGGGTGTCGTGCAGGCCAAGACGGATGCGGAGGGCGGCGAGGTCACCAGCGAGCAGATCTGGGAGATCTTCAAAGACGAGTACCTGCCCGCGCCGATGGAGGACGCCGACAACAAGTGGGGCCGGTTCGAGCTGGCGAGCATGAGCACGTCGAGTGACCTGAGCGGAAGCGTCGAACTGACTGTGACACTGCGTGACGGCGACACGGTCTCCAAGGCGGTCGGAGCCGGCAACGGACCGATCGCGGGGTTCCTCGACATCCTCAACCATCGCGGCGTCGACGTCCACCTCTACGACTACTCGCAGCACACGCTGTCGGCGAGCGAGTCGGCGTATGCGGCCGCCTACGTCGAGCTCGAGGTCGACGGCCGTCGCCTCTGGGGCGTGGGCATCGATGCTGACACGTCGACCGCATCCCTGAAGGCTGTCGTCTCCGCCGTGAACCGCGCGGTTCGCTTCGAGGCTCCCGACTTCGCCACCGCCGAGCCCGTCCACGCGTAGGTCTCGCCGAGAACAGGGTTCTTCCTGTTTCGCGTCGCGCCAACAAGGAACAACCCTGTTCTCGACGTCCTACTGGTCCGGGTTCGAGATGCGGTAGCGGGGGGAGCGTCGCGGCCAGCGCGGACGCGGGATGCGGCTGAGCGTTCGCTGCTCGGGCAGGCTCCATCCGAAACGCACGGCGAGCAGGCGGATGATCGTCGTCACGATCACGCAGACGATGGCCGCAACGCCGATCGGCACGTGAAGGTCGACCAGGACGACCAGCGTCGCCGTGCCCGCACCGGCCGCGACCGCGTAGAGAGACCCGACGTGCATGAGTGCGATTGGCAGGGTGAGCAGAACGTCGCGCAGGATCGAGCCGCCGACCGCCGACACGACTCCGACGAAGACAGCCGGTACCTCCGGGAGTCCGAGCGAAAGGGCTTTGGTCGTGCCGATCGCGCCGAACAGGCCGATCGTCAGCGCGTCGAGGAACGTGATCAGCGGGTCCAGGCGCCGGAAGACGCGTGCGAGCAGCATCCCGAGGAGGGCGGCGACCACCGTCATCGGGAGATACCAGTTCGTCGCGAGTGCGACCGGAGGCGTGACCAGCAGGATGTCGCGCATGAGACCGCCGCCGACACCGGTCGCGACGCCGATGATGGCGATGCCCAGCAGGTCGAGCCGTCTGTCCCGGAAACCCGACGCGAACATCGCGCCCTGAAGCGAGCCGACGCCGACCGCCACGAGGTCCGCCCAGAGGGGAATCGTGAAGACCGTTGCGCTCATAGCTCACTTTGTAGCATGCGCGGCACCGCCGCTCTGTCAGGCGGGCGGGGGATACTGGGAGGGTGCCCAAGGTTTACCGTGATGAAGCCGTCGTGCTCCGCACCCACAAGCTGGGCGAAGCCGATCGCATCGTCACGATGCTCACGCGCCAGCACGGCAAAGTGCGGGCGGTCGCCAAAGGCGTACGGCGCACGGCGTCCAAGTTCGGCGCACGCCTCGAACCGTTCATGGTCGCGGATGTGCAACTCTACGAAGGCCGCAGCCTCGACGTGATCACGCAGGCCGAATCGATCGGCTCGTACGGAGCCGCGATCGCCGACGACTACGCCAGCTACACAGCTGCGAACGCCATGGTCGAGACGGCCGATCGCGTGACAGAGGCGGAAGGCTCGCTCCAGCAGTACCTGCTGCTCGTCGGCGCGCTTCGTTCGCTCGCGCGCAAGGAGCACGGTGCAGCGCTCACGCTCGATTCCTACCTGCTGCGCGCGCTTTCGATGGCGGGATGGGCTCCCAGTTTCCTCGACTGCTCCCGCTGCGGGGCTCCGGGCCCGCACTCGGCGATCGTCGTCCAGCTCGGAGGTGTCGTGTGCGACGACTGCGCTCCGCAGGGCGCTCCACGACTCGACGAACCCACGGTCGCGCTCCTCGGCGCGCTGCTGACCGGCGACTGGGACGAGGCCGAGGCCGCGACCGACGCGACCCGGTCGAAGGCGAGCGGTGTGGTCGCCGCCTACACCCAGTGGCATCTGGAGCGCGGTCTGCGCTCCCTGCAGCACGTGTCGCGGGAACGACGCGATGACGCCGCACCGACCGAGACCGCACCCAGCGCATCCCAGGGGAGCCGATGACGCCGAAACCGTACACGCACAAAGACGCGGTCGAGTTCCGAACGCTCGACTGGACCGGGGTCTATCCGCCCGCCATTCCGCTGGCGGCAGTGCCCGACCATGTCGCGATCGTGATGGACGGCAACGGACGCTGGGCGAATGCCCGTGGCCTCACGCGGATCGAAGGGCACCGCGCGGGGGAGGCGTCGCTGCTGGACGTGGTGGCCGGCGCCATCCAGGTCGGCGTGAAGCATCTGAGTGTGTACGCCTTCTCGACCGAGAACTGGAAACGCTCGCCCGACGAAGTCCGTTTCCTCATGGGATTCAACCGCGACGTGCTGCACCGTCGGCGCGACCAGCTCAACGAGTGGGGTGTGCGCGTTCGCTGGGCCGGGCGCAAGCCGCGGCTGTGGTCGTCGGTGATCAAGGAACTCCAGTTCGCCGAGCGGCTCACAGCCGGCAACGATGTGCTCACGCTGACGATGTGCGTCAACTACGGCGGACGCACCGAGGTGGCGGATGCGGTGCGCGCGATCGCGGAAGATGTCTCGGCGGGCCGCCTCAAGCCAGCCGCCATCACCGAGCGGACCATCCAGCGGCACCTGTACACACCCGACCTTCCCGACGTCGACCTGTTCGTGCGGAGTTCGGGGGAGCAGCGCACCAGCAACTTCATGCTCTGGCAGAGCGCGTACGCCGAGATGGTGTTCCTCGACACGCTGTGGCCGGACTTCTCGCGCGTCGACCTCTGGCAGGCGATCGAGCTGTATGCCGGGCGCAACCGCCGGTTCGGCGGCGCGGTGGATGCGCCATCCGTCTGAGCACCTGACCTGCTTGTCGGAGACGGGCAGAATCTTGCGGGAATGAAACTTTCCGACGCCGGGTTGCCTCTTGCGTGAGTGAACCCATCAAAGTAGACATCTGGTCCGACATCGCCTGCCCCTGGTGCTACATCGGAAAGCGCAAATTCGAAGCGGGCAGCGGCCTGTTCGCCGGTTCGGGCGACGACCGCGGCGTGGTCGTCGAATACCACAGCTACGAGCTCTCGCCCGATACACCCGTCGACTTCGACGGAAGCGAGGTCGACTTCCTCGCCGGCCACAAAGGCATTCCCGCCGGCCAGGTTCAACCGATGCTCGAACGCGTGAGCGGAATCGCGTCGTCCGTCGGGCTCGAGTACGACTACGACAACCTCAAGCACACGAACACTGTGAAGGCGCACGAGCTGCTCCACTACGCCAAGGCGAAGGGCGCGCAGCTGGAGATGTCGGAACGCTTGTTCAGCGCATATTTCGTCGAGGGCCGCCATGTCGGTCGCATCGAGGATCTCGCCGACCTCGCCGCGGAGATCGGCCTCGACCGCGACGACGTCGTGCGCGCACTCGAGTCGGAGGAGTTCCTGTCGGACGTCCGTGCCGACCAGTCGACGGCGATCGAGTACGGCATCCAGGGCGTGCCGTTCTTCGTGATCGACGGGCGCTACGGTGTGTCGGGCGCACAGGAGGCCCAGACGTTCGCCCAGGTTCTCGAGCAGGTCTGGTCGGAGAAGGCCGCGGTGACGGCGTGAGCGCCTCGACGGATGCGACGCCCGCGCCCCTCGCATCCCCTGCTGTACTGTCTGCGCCCTCAGCCTTCTCGCTGACCCCTCTGGGCGATCCGTCCGCCGCCGCGTGCGACGGCGACGCCTGCGTTCTCCCGTAGCCGCCTCACCGGATGGGTCAACTTCCGCTAGTTCCAGTCTCGCGGACTAGCGGAAGTTGCCACTTGCGTGCGCGCGAAGGGCCGCGCGGACGCGCGCAACCGCTATCGCCGCCCCGTTGGCCATGTGCGAACGGTTGATTCGGATCGTCCTCCATCCGAGCTCATCGAGCATCCAGTGCCGATCGATGTCCCGGTCGTATTGCTCCTCGATGATCCGGTGATGACTGCCGTCGTACTCGACGACGACGCGGTGTTCACGGAACACGAGGTCACACAGAGCGACGAAACCGCCGAAAGTGTCAGAGACGATTCCGTTCACTTCAGGCAGGGGAAGGCCGGCCCGTCGAAGGGCCAGCCGCAGTCGCGATTCCATCGGGGAATCGGTGCCGGGGTGGGCGAGCTCGAGGGCCTTTCGCGCACGCCCTGCCCCTGCGCGACCCGCCATCTCTGCGGCCGCCGAAAGTAGCGCGTGGACGCTCGACAGTGGCCGCTTCCGACGAATCAGCCCGTCAGCGGCCACTGCGAGATCGTCGATGCTGAGCATCGATGCGAGTTCGGACCATGTCTCTTCCGGTGCGGCCAGTTGAAACCCGTCTCGTTCGACGACAAGGGTCGGTGAGATCGTGAGCTTGTGACCCCTGACGCCGGCGCGCCTCAGCGCGCGTGCCGGCGCGATCGTCGCGACATGCTCGACCCCCTCGTTCTCGAGGCGTCGAGGCAAGGGGATGCCCCAGAGGAACGCTGCTGTGGTGTGACTGAAGAAGTACCGGGCGCCCATCCGCCGGCTGAGGGCCCGGCACCGGTCCAGGCGGCCGTCCTGAGCGGAGACAGGAAGCCGTGTGCCCCAGAACGGTGTTGAGAGGTCGGATGCGCGCAGTCGAGACTCCGGCACGTCGGCCGATAGCGCCTCGGATACTGAGAATGCGCGATCCTGCAACCCGGGAGGGAGAGCGTTTCGACGGGGCATCCGTCCATGGTCACGCATCGTGACGTCGTGCGTCATTTGCTGTCCACAGCCCAGGTCGGTGCGCGACACAGGTGTCAGGTTCCGTTAGTTGCGGGATGCTGCCACTAGCGGAAGTTGGCCCCTGTGATGTTTGGGAACCGGCAGACGCTATTCGGGGTCGGAGATGTCGGCGACGGTTGCGTCGAAGGATGCGATGAGAGCGTCCGCGTCGACGAAGAGGGAGTAGCCGTGGGCGCCCGCGCCCATCGCGACCTCGTGACCGGCGATCGAGCTGTCGGCGTAGACGGGCCACGGGTTGGTGCTTCCGAACGGCGTGATGGTGCCGCGCTCGTAGCCGGTCGCCTCGAGCGCCACGGCCGCATCCGGCAGCTGCAGTTTGTTCACGCCGACCAGCGCGCGCAGTTTGGGCCAGGAGATCTTGCGGCCGCCGGGTACCAGCGCGAACAGGAAGGTGCCGTCGCTGCGTTTGACGACGAGCGTCTTGACGATTCCTGACGGCGGGAGACCGAGCAGCGCAGCCGCCTCCTCGAGACTTCGGGCGGCGGGGCGCTCCGTGATCCGGATGGGGACCCCGCGAGCGGCCGCATCTGCTTCGGCTCGCGCCCGGCCGGTGACGACCGGTTCGTTCGATCCATCCACAGCCTGAACGTCCTGAGTCATTTCCGCAGCCGCTTTCTGGGACAATTGGATGAGATGTCTTCCACAGCAACGATAAGCCCCGCACCCCAGCTGACCATCGGTCCGCTGGCCCTTGACGTGCCCGTGGTCCTGGCTCCGATGGCGGGAATCACGAACACAGCCTTCCGCCGCCTCTGCCGTGAGTTCGGCGCGGGTCTCTACGTCAGCGAGATGATCACTTCGCGTGCCCTCGTCGAGCGCACCCCGGAGTCGATGCGTCTGATCACGCATCACGAGTCCGAGACGCCCCGGTCGATCCAGCTCTACGGGGTCGATCCCAAGACCGTTGCCGAGGCCGTCACCATGCTCGTGGCCGAAGATCGCGCCGACCACATCGATCTCAATTTCGGCTGCCCGGTTCCGAAAGTGACGCGCAAGGGGGGTGGTGCAGCGCTTCCGTGGAAGCTTGGATTGTTCCGCGAGATCGTCGAGGGGGCGGTTCGAGCCGCCGGGCCGATTCCTCTGACGGTGAAGATGCGCAAGGGCATCGACAGCGACCATCTGACCTACCTCGAAGCCGCCAGGGCCGCGGAGGGCGCGGGGGTCGCCTCCATCGCGTTGCACGCGCGGACCGCTGCCGAGTTCTACTCGGGTCACGCGGACTGGTCGGCGATTGCCAAGCTGAAAGACACGATCACCGGCACCCCGGTGCTCGGCAACGGCGACATCTGGTCGTCGGCGGATGCGATCCGCATGGTCGACGAGACAGGGTGCGACGGCGTCGTGGTCGGCCGCGGCTGCCTCGGTCGTCCATGGCTGTTCGGTGACCTGGCAGCGGCGTTCCGCGCCCGTTCGGGCGAGCTCGACCCGGAGGTCGCCGCAGCGATCCAGGCACACCCCACGCTCGGTCAGGTTGCGGCCACGTTCCGACGGCACGCAGAACTGCTCGTCGAGTTCTTCGACAGCGAAGAGCGGGGGTGCCGCGACATCCGCAAGCATGTCGCCTGGTACTTCAAGGGATATCCCGTCGGGGGAGACCTTCGTGCGAGCCTTGCCACAGTGGACACACTGCAGCATCTCGACGACCTACTCGCGACGCTCGATTGGGATCAGCCATACCCGGGAGAGGGTGCCGAAGGTCCGCGCGGTCGTGCCGGCACGCCGAAGAACCCGTCGCTTCCCGACGGTTGGCTGGCCAGCCGTGAGCTCGACGGCTACCAGAAGGTCGAACTCGCCGAAGCCGAACTGAACAACAGTGGGGGGTAGCCGGTGATCGAGACTCGCCAAGCCGAGCCCGGATCGCCGGCCTATGCGCCGGAGGACCGCGAGCGCTGGCTTCCCGAGCAGCATTCCAGCCGCCGAAGCGACTTCGCGCGCGACCGCGCCCGTCTCCTGCATTCCTCTGCGCTGAGGCGTCTCGCCGCGAAGACCCAGGTTCTCAGTCCGACTGCCGGACTCGACTTCGCGCGCAATCGGCTCACGCACTCGCTCGAGGTCGCCCAGGTCGGGCGCGAACTCGCGACGAGTCTCGATCTCGATCCGGACATCGTCGACACGGCCTGCCTCGCCCACGACATCGGACATCCGCCATTCGGTCACAACGGCGAACGGGCGCTCAACCACTGGGCCGCCGACATCGGAGGGTTCGAAGGCAACGCCCAGACCCTGCGGCTTCTCACCAGGCTCGAACCGAAGGTGTTCGGGCCAGACGGCCGGGCGTACGGACTCAACCTGACGCGCGCGAGCCTCGACGCCAGCTGCAAATACCCGTGGCCGGCCTCATCCTCGGTCGCCGACCCGAGCGGTCGCGCGAAGTTCGGCTTCTACCCGGACGATCGACCCGCCTTCGAATGGTTGCGTGGCAGCGCGCCCGACCGGGTCCGCTGCATCGAGGCGCAGGTCATGGACCTGTCCGACGACATCGCCTACTCCGTGCACGATTTCGAAGACGCGGTCGTCAACGGGTACATCGATGTCCAGGCGCTCGGTCGTCGGGTTGACCACGACGAACTCGTCGCGTCGATGTACGAGTGGATCGGTGGCGAGTTCAGCCATGACCAACTGATCGCTGCCTTCGACCGCCTCGACACCCTCGATGTGTGGCTCGACGGCTGGGACTCCAGCCGCCGGGCACAGGCACGACTGAAGAACCTGACCAGTCAGTTGATCGGACGATTCGCCGGTGCGGCGACGCGAGCCACGCGCGAAGCAGCTTCGAGCCAAAGCCTCATCCGGTTCGGTGCCGACGTCGTCGTTCCACCGGCGATCCAGGCCGAGATCGCCGTGCTGAAAGGCATCGTCGCCACATTCGTCATGTCGCGGAACACACGCCAGCCCATCTACGCCCAGCAGCGCCAGGTTCTCTCGACGCTTGCCGACGTCCTGCTCGCCAGCGGCCCGCGCGAACTCGACCCGGGATTCGCAGAAGACTGGAACACTGCACCAGATGACCAAGCGCGCAAGCGTGTCGTCGTCGATCAGGTCGCGAGCCTCACGGACCAGTCCGCGCTTGCATGGTACGAACGGCTGGTGCAGCATTAGCGCGCAGCCTGCGAGCTGTGGGCCTTGTGCCTCAGGGCACTGTGCTGGATGCTGAGAAACACGGCCAACGGGAGGAAACGATGAGCGCGCCACAACCGCCGACGAATGGCGACGAGCCCACCACGGGCGCGGAAGCCACGGACGGCAGCGCGTCGACGCCGACCGGGACTCCCGCACCGAAACCGGCCCGTACGCCCGCGAAGGCCGCCCCTCGAAAGGCCGCACCGCGAAAGACGACGACAGGCACGGCCGCCACCCGAAAGGTGAGTGGCACCGCGGAAACCGCCCCAGCTGCGGAGACCGCCGCAGCCGCGGAGACCGCCGAGACGCAAGTGCTTCCGGCCGCCGACGAGACAGAAGTGTTGTCCGTCGGTGTCCCGGTCACGGCGGCCCCAGTCGTGCCGTCAGCCACGCCGACATCGACCACCCCATCGGAACCGTCCGTGCCAGAAACCGTTGCACCGCCGATCGCTGAGCCTGCGCCACCCGCTCCGCCGGAGGGCAGGGTTCCGCCGGCTCCGGCGCCATCCGATCAGCCCAACCCCACAGAGCCGCCCGTTTCGCACCAGGCGGCGCCACCGGCGCGCACGATCACCGAAGTGTTCGCCGACCGTCTCGACAACGACGGATTCTTCACGGCACTCTTCGACTTCACCTTCATGCGGTACGTCACGCGCAAGCTGGCGGGACCGGTCTACGTCGTCGGCCTGGTCCTGATCGGGTTGAGCACCATCCTCGCGCTCATCTACTGGCTCGGCCAGGCGATCGCGACCCAGTCCTTCCTCGGCGCATTCGTCTTCCTCTTCGGTCTGATCATCACCGTGGTGGGAAGCGCGCTCGCCATCCTGCTGCTCCGCGTCGCGATCGAAGTCTTCGTCGCCATCGTCGCGATCGCCGAGAACACCCGGCCGCGACGGAAGCAGGGGCCCTGAGCACACCATCCGCGCGGCCCGCCATGTCGGCCCGCTCAGTAGAATCACACTATGGCCGGCCGAATTCGACAGAGTGACATCGAAGAGGTCAAAGCCCGCACCAACATCGCCGACATCGTGGGCGACTACGTCAGCCTCCGCCCGGCCGGTGTCGGCTCACTCAAAGGCCTCTGCCCGTTCCACGACGAGCGAAGCCCCAGTTTCCACGTGCGACCCCAGGTCGGCATGTACCACTGCTTCGGCTGCGGCGAAAGCGGCGACGTGTACTCCTTCCTCCAGAAGATGGACCATGTCAGCTTCACCGAAGCCGTCGAACGACTCGCCGGTCGGGTCGGCCTCACGCTTCACTACGAAGACGGGGGAGCCGCACCCGAACAGGGCAACCGCGCGCGCATCCTCGCGGCCAATACTGCTGCCGAAGAGTTCTTCATCGAGAAACTCGCGGCGCCAGAAGCGGATGTGGGCCGACGGTTCCTCGGCGAACGCGGATTCGACGCCGCAGCCGCCGCACATTTCGGCATCGGCTTCGCGCCGAAGAGCTGGGACGAGCTCACGAAACACCTGCGCGGGCGTGGCTTCAGCCAAGACGAGCTGGCGGCCGCCGGCCTCGTCTCCGCCGGCGACAGGGGCGTGTACGACCGGTTCCGCGGCCGTCTCGTCTGGCCCATCCGCGACGTCACCGGCCAGACCATCGGGTTCGGGGCACGCAGACTCCTCGACGACGACAACGGCCCGAAATACCTGAACACCCCGGAGACTCCCGTCTACCACAAGGCGCAGGTGCTCTACGGCCTCGACCTCGCCAAACGCGAGATAGCGCGCAGCAGGCAGGTCGTCGTCGTCGAGGGGTACACCGATGTCATGGCCTGCCATCTCGCGGGCATCACGACCGCCGTCGCGACCTGCGGCACTTCATTCGGTGTGGACCACATCAAAGTGCTGCGCCGCGTCCTCGGAGACGATTCCGGGCTGGGCGAGGTCGTCTTCACATTCGACCCGGATGCCGCCGGACAGAAGGCCGCGATGCGCGCCTTCAGCGAAGAGCAGCGCTTCGCCGCGCAGACATTCGTCGCCGTCGGTCCCGATGGGCTCGACCCGTGCGACCTGCGCCTCGCGAAAGGCGACGACGCCGTTCGGCGCATGATCGACTCCAAGAAGCCGATGTTCGAGTTCATGATCAAGCAGGTGCTGACGCAGTACAACCTGGACACGGTCGAAGGTCGGGTCGCAGCGTTGCGGGCGGCCGCGCCCGTCGTCTCGGACATCCGTGACCCCTCACTGAAGCCGGGCTACACTCGCGAACTCGCACGGATGCTCGGAATGGAGCTCTCCGAGGTCTCGCGGGCCGTGGCGTCTGCTCGTTCGAGCAGCGCGCCGACGGGAGCGCAATCGAGCGCCGGCGGGCAGCCTGCACAATCGAGCGCACAGCGCGGAGGGGCGGATGCGCGCTCCGCAGCGACCGCCCAAACCCCGGCGATCGACGGTCCGTCCCTCGTCTCGCTCCCGACCGACCACGCCACCCGGCTTGAGCGCGACGCACTGATGGCGATGCTCCAGTATCCATCGATGGTGGGGATCGACCTGACCCGCCGGGCCACCCAGACGGCCTTCGCGAATCAGAGCCTCGCTGTCGTACGCGACGGCATCGCGACCACACTTGATTCCTTCGATTCACCCGACTGGCTCGCCCGGATCGCCCAGGAAGTGCCCGCGCCGTTCTCGACGCTGGTGACCGAACTGGGTGTCGCACCCATCCCGGAGCGCTCAGAAAAGGAGCTCTCCGCGTACGTGCGCGGCGTCACGAGCTCGCTGGTCGAACGCGATCTGCTCCGCCGCAAAGCAGACCTGCTCGGCCGGCTTCAGCGCGCCGATCCCGAACAGCGCGAGGCCTACACAGCACTCCAGCGCGAGCTTGTCCAGATCGAAGCGGACAGGCGCAAGCTGCGCGACGAATAATTGCGTCAACGTAAAGATCTCGCTACGAATCGCCGAAACGGTTCAAACCCACGCTGATTCTGTGTTATCAAGAATCAACGCAGTCCGGCGGTGCGCACAGCGCTGCCCACCGGACTGGCTGACCCCACACCAGGAAGAGGTAAACGGATATGACATCCGCCCACACGAGCGGCAGACGCATTCTGGCCGTCACCGCGGCATTCGCTGCGACGGCCATCGTGCTCGCAGGTTGCTCCGGAAACGCGAACAACTCGAGCTCTGGAAGCTCTGGCACGCTCACCGTCGGCACGACCGACAAGATCACCTCGATCGACCCCGCCGGCTCGTACGACAACGGCTCGTTCGCAGTGATGAACCAGGTCTACCCGTTCCTCATGAACTCGCCGTACGGCACCTCCGACGTGAAGCCGGACATCGCCGCCTCAGCCGAGTTCACGTCGCCGACCGAGTACACCGTAAAGCTGAAGCCGGGCCTCAAGTTCGCCAACGGCCACGACCTCACCTCGTCCGACGTCAAGTTCTCGTTCGACCGCCAGACCAAGATCAACAGCCCGGTCGGCCCCGCCTACCTGCTCGCGAACCTGGCCTCGACCGACGCTCCCGACCCGACCACGGTCGTGTTCCACCTGAAGGTGCCGAACGACCAGACCTTCGCCCAGGTGCTGTCGAGCCCGGCGGGCCCGATCGTCGACGAGCAGGTATTCTCGCCTGACAAGGTCACGTCGGACAACGACATCGTCAAGGGCGATCCCTTCGCCGGTCAGTACACGATCACGAGCTACAACTTCAACAGCCTCGTCGCTTACAAGGCGAACCCTGACTATCAGGGCCTGCTCGGCAAGCCGGCGACCGCCAAGGTCGACGTCAAGTACTACACCGACCCGTCGAACATGAAGCTCGACATCCAGAAGGGCGACATCGACGTCGCGTACCGCAGCCTGTCCGCGACGGACATCGCGAACCTGCGTACCGACAAGAACGTCAAGGTGGTCGACGGCCCCGGTGGAGAGATCCGCTACATCGTCTTCAACTTCAACACGATGCCGTATGGTGCCACGACAGCGCAGGCCGACCCGAAGAAGGCTCTGGCCATCCGCCAGGCTGCGGCCGACCTCGTCGACCGTGCAGCGATCGCGAAGCAGGTCTACAAGGACACGTACACCCCGTTGTACTCGTACGTTCCGTCCGGGCTGACCGGCGCGACGACCGTACTGAAGGACCTCTACGGTGACGGCAACGGAGGACCGAGCCTCGACAAGGCGAAGGCCGCGCTGCAGGCTGCAGGCGTCACTACGCCGGTCACGCTGAACATCCAGTACACGCCGTCCCACTACGGCCCCTCGTCGTCCGACGAGTACGCCATGATCAAGGACCAGCTCTCGCAGGGTGGCCTGTTCAACGTGAACATCCAGTCGACCGAGTACGTCCAGTACAACAAGGACCGCGTCAAGGACACCTACCCCGAGTACCAGCTCGGTTGGTTCCCTGACTACTCCGACGCAGACAACTACCTGACGCCGTTCTTCTCGAAGGACAACTTCCTGGTGAACCACTACAGCAACAGCGAAGTTCAGGACCTGATCACCAAGCAGGTCGGAACGACCGACAAGGCCGCCCGCACTCAGCTGATCGAGCAGATCCAGGCCAAGGTCGCTGCGGATCTGTCGACGCTTCCGCTGCTGCAGGGCGCGCAGGTCGCGGTCACGGGCAAGGACGTGAACGGCACCCAGAAGACCCTGGACGGCTCGTTCAAGTTCCGCTACGGCGCGATGTCGAAGGGCTGACGCCCACCGGCTAGAATCGCCTGACGAAGCTGGGGGCGGCTCGCGTGAGCGAGTCGCCCCTTCGCTTTCGGTTCCTTCACGATTGGTTAACATGACAGCGACTGTCACCGGCCCCGCGTCGCCCGCGGCGGCCGCCCCCACTCCTACAAAGAGATCGCGAGGATCGGGAGGTGGTCTGGGGCGTTACATCGCCATC
The DNA here is from genome assembly GCF_039613825.1 of Diaminobutyricibacter sp. McL0608. Taxonomy (NCBI): domain Bacteria; kingdom Bacillati; phylum Actinomycetota; class Actinomycetes; order Micrococcales; family Microbacteriaceae; genus Leifsonia; species Leifsonia sp. McL0608. The sequence continues at coordinate 1,734,133 of NZ_CP154826.1, forward strand.
CGAGCCGTCCTGATCATTCCCACCATCTTCATCCTGGTCACAGTGGTGTTCTTCATCATGCGTGCGACCGGCGACCCGATCACCGCAGCGTTGGGCGGCAAGCTCACCCCTACGCAGCTGGCCGCGCGCATCCATCAGGCCGGTTACGACCGCCCCCTGATCATCCAGTATTTCGAGTACATCGGTCACGTCTTCACCGGTAACTTCGGCACGACCCTGAGCGACAACCAGCCGGTTATCCACGTCCTGCTGACCTACGGTGCTGCCACCCTCGAGCTCGCCTTCTACGCGCTCATCGTGGCGTTCATCGTCGGTATCCCGCTCGGGATGGTCGCGGCGTACTACCGCGACAAGGGTCGGGATGCGTCACTGCGGATCTTCGCGATCCTCTGCTATGCGACTCCGGTCTTCTTCGCCGGCCTCATGCTGAAACTGATCTTCTCGATCTGGCTGAACTGGCTGCCGGTCGCGGGCCGCGCCTCCACCAGCTCGGAACTCGAGATGCAGACGCTCCCGAACAAGACGGGCATCTACCTCATCGACTCGTTCCTGACCGGCGACCCGTCCGTCACCAGTGATGTGCTCCTGCACGCCATACTGCCGGCGGTCACGCTCGGTCTGCTGACGGCCGGGGTGTTCCTCCGCCTCGTGCGTACGAACGTCATCGGGACGCTCTCCACCGACTACGTCGATGCGGCCCGCTCGCGCGGGGTCAGTGAGTACCGGCTCGTCCGGCGACACGCGTACAAGCCGGCACTCATCCCGATCATCACGGTCATCGGCCTGCAGATCGCGATCCTGCTGAGCGGCGCGGTGCTGACCGAGACGACCTTCGAATGGAAGGGTCTGGGTTTCCAGCTCGTCCAGTACCTGCAGTCCCGCGACTACGTGGCTGTGCAGGGCATGGTCGCCCTTCTCGCCGTGATCGTCGCCTTGACGAACTTCATCGTCGACGTCATCGCGGCCATCATCGACCCGAGAGTGAGGTACTGACATGTCGGACCAGGCAACACAGCCCGACACAGCAGCCACCACTGCGCCTGCGCCCAAGCGCAGCCTCCTCGACCGCATCCCGGTCATCCACCAGTTCCGGCAGAGCGTCGGCCTGCAGCGCGGCATGCTGGTCGCCGGTCTGGTCATCACTGCGCTTTTCGTGTTCGTCGCGATCTTCGCTCCGCTGATCGCCCCGTACGGTTTCTCGCAGTTGCGCGACGCCAGCGGTCCGTTCGGCTCGCAGAATCCTCCGAGTGCGGCGCACATCTGGGGCACCACGGTAGGCGGCTACGACGTCTATTCGCGCGTGCTGTGGGGCGCTCAGACCGCGATCCTCGTGATCATCGTCGCGGTCATCCTGTCGATCTTCGCCGGGATCTTCCTCGGCCTCGTCAGCGGCTACCTCGGCGGCTGGCTCGACCGGGTCCTCGTCGTGATCCTGGACGCGGTCTTCGCCTTCCCGTCGCTGCTGCTCGCCATCGTCGTCGCGATCGCGATCAGCGGCGGCCAGTCGAGCCTGTGGGGCGGAATCATGGCGGCGGCGATCTCGATCACCGTGGTGTACATCCCGCAGTATTTCCGTGTCATCCGCTCCGAGGCGGTCCGGATCAAAGCCGAGGCGTATGTCGAATCCGCGAAAGTGATCGGCGCCAGCAACTCGCGCATCATGTTCCGGCACGTCTTCCGCAACTCCACCCGCACGCTTCCGCTGATCTTCACTCTGAATTCATCGGAGGCGATCCTCACGCTCGCCGGCCTCGGCTTCCTCGGGTTCGGCATCGAGCCGACTGCCGCCGCCGAATGGGGCTACGACCTGAACAAGTCGCTGGCGGATGTGACCAGCGGCATCTGGTGGACAGCGCTCTATCCGGGTATCGCGATCGTTCTCGCGGTCCTCGGGATCACCCTCGTCGGTGAGAGCCTGAACGACCTTGCCGACCCGCGCCTGCGCGGCCGCAGGGCTGTCGCACAGGCGGCCGGCGAGGTCGCCGAGACCTCGGTGGTTCCCGGTGGCACGCTCACGGCCGGACCTGGCGGTCTGGACGGCCTCGAAGGCGGAGAGAGTTTCGACGAACACGGAATCGAGGTGCGGCCATGACCGACATCGTGGAGATCAACAATCTGGCCGTCTCGTTCTCGACGGATGCCGGCGCTGTGAAGGCCGTCGACGGCGTCACCCTGCATGTGGGGCCGGGCGAAGTGCTCGCGATCGTCGGGGAGAGCGGGAGCGGCAAGACCGTGACCGCGAAGACGATCCTCGGCCTGCTTCCCGAGACGGCGACGGCGTCGGGTGCTGTCGTCCTGCGCAGTCGTGACGGCGGGACCGAGGCGGACATCGTGCGCCTCACCAAGCGTCAGCTGCGCGAGGTGCGCGGCAGCGACGTCGCGATGGTGTTCCAGGAGCCGTCGAGCGCGCTCAACCCGGTCTACACGGTCGGGTGGCAGATCGAAGAGGGCCTCCGCGCCCACGGCAAGCTCTCGAATGCCGAGGCACGCGAAAAGGCGATCGAGATCCTCGGCCGGGTGGGCATCCCCGATCCAGAGCTGCGGTACAAGTACTACCCGCACCAGTTCTCGGGCGGCCAGAAGCAGCGCATCGTCATCGCGATGGCACTTGTGCTCAACCCCGGGCTCATCGTGGCGGACGAGCCGACCACAGCGCTCGACGTCACTGTGCAGGCCGAGATCCTCGACCTCCTTCGCCGATGCCGCGACGAGTTCGGCGCAGCGATCGTGCTCATCACGCACAACATGGGCGTGGTCGCCGACCTCGCCGATCGCGTTGCGGTGATGTACCAGGGCAAGGTGGTGGAGGAGGCGGATGTGAAGACGCTGTTCTCGGCGCCGAAGGATCCGTACACGAAGCGGCTCCTCGCATCTGTGCCGCACGTCGGACAGGGATCGCTGCAGACCCGGGAGCGCGCTGAGACGCGCCACGAAGACTGGCACGACGCGAAGCCGGTGGTCCAGGCGACAGACCTGCGCATCCAGTACCCCGGCCGGATGGGCCGGCCCGGCTTCGTCGCGGTCGACGGCGTCAGCCTGCAGATCCGTGCGGGCGAAGTACTGGGGCTCGTGGGGGAGAGCGGTTCGGGCAAGACGACGATCGGCCGGGCCATCGGTGGCCTCACCCGGGTCACCGGCGGTTCCCTCGACGTGCTCGGCATCGAGATGAACGGGGTCTCGGAGCGCCGGTTCAAGAAGGTGCGCAGCGACATCGGCTTCGTCTTCCAGGATCCGGCTTCGAGCTTCAACCCGCTGCTGACGATCGCGGAGTGTGTGGCCGAGCCGCTCGTCGTACACGGGCGCGCATCGAATCCCGGCGCCGCCAGGGCTCGCGTGAACGACCTGCTGGAGGCCGTGCAGCTGCCTCGAGCGTACGGCGACCGCTTTCCGCACGAGCTGAGCGGCGGGCAGCGCCAGCGCGCCAGCCTCGCCCGGGCCCTCGCACTCGAACCGACGCTGCTCATCGCGGACGAGCCGACCTCGGCCCTCGACGTGTCGGTGCAGGCGAGGGTGCTGGAGCTCTTCGCCGAGCTGCAGAAGGAGTTCGGGTTCGCCTCGCTCTTCATCAGCCACGATCTCGCGGTCGTCGACCTCCTCGCCGACCGGATCGCCGTTCTCCACCGCGGCAGGCTGGTCGAGGAGGGCACGGGTGAAGAGGTGCTCGGTTCTCCGAAGGACCCGTACACGCAACGCCTCCTGGCGTCGCTTCCCGTGCCGAATCCGGTCGAGCAGGCTGAGCGCCGGGCTGCCCTGCGCGCGCTGAAGGAGCAAAGCGCCTAGGGTCGAACTGTGAGTCCCATTCCCGCGATCGTTGTCAGCGACCTGTCGGTCGAGTATCCCGCCCGCGGGCCGAGTGCAGCGCATGTCGCGCTCCGTGGCGTCAGCCTGCGGGTGGAGCCGGGAGAGATCCTGGGTGTCCTGGGCGAGACCGGGTCGGGCAAGTCGACGCTCGCTCGAATCCTGTCGGGTCGGGGTGTCCCGCAGCGCGCGACGGACCCCGGTCCCAGGATCACTGGCGGGGATGCGACGGTGCTGGGCCATTCGCTCCGGCGTGCGCGAAAACGGGACATCGCCGAGATCACGTTCCACATCGGGTTCCTCGAACAGGAGGCGGCGAACACGCTCGAGCCGACGCTGACCGTCGCCGAGAACGTCGCCCTGCCGATCTTCGAACGCGACCACGGCTACAGCCGGCGCGCAGCAGGGGAGCGTGCGGCGACCATGCTCGACACGGTCCATCTGCCGCTCAGCGTGCTCGGCAAGTACCCGTACGAGCTGAGTTCCGGGCAGCGGCAGCGGGTGGCGCTCGCCCGTGCTCTCGTCCTCGGGCCCTCGGTGCTGGTGGCCGACGAGCCGACGGCCGGCATCGATGCGACGGTGCGCGACGCCGTCATCGACCTCCTCGGCCAGCTCCGCGAGCACCGCGGGTTCTCGGCGATCATCATCAGCCACGACCTCGCGGTCCTGCGGCGCGTGACGACCAATTCGGCCGTGCTGCACGAAGGGCGCGTCGTCGGCTACGGGCCGATCGACGACGTTCTGGCCGCACCGGAGCATCCGTTCGTCAGCGGTCTTGCGACTGCACTCAATCCACCCCAGAAACGCACGGAACGTCGTCCGCAGAAGCCGGGCGGCGGGCGCACCAGAACGATGGAAGGTCAGGCATGACACCGCACCCCAGGACCGGGCAGCATCGCGCCGTCGTGGCGGACGAGGGAACCGTTCTGCCGGAGGACGAGAGGCCGCAACCCGGGCCGATCGCCGTGCTCCCGCGACCAGGTCAGCTGTTCGTGGAGGCAGTGGCAGCGGGTGGCGGGACCGTCGCCGAGCTGTCCGACGACACACGCGGCCTGATCTGGCTCTCATACACGGCTGAAGCGGAGCTGCGTGAGGCGCTGAAGGCCCATCCGGGCATCGGATGGGTGCAGCTGCCGTATGCCGGCGTCGACGCGTTCGCGGACGTGCTGGCGAAAGAATCGCGCGATGGCCTGATCTGGACCAGCGCGAAGGGCGCGTACGCCGAGCCGGTCGCCGAACACGCCCTCGCCCTGACCCTCGCCCTTCTGCGCGTCCTGCCGAAGCGCGTGGTCGCGACCAGCTGGAGCACCGTGCCCGAGGGCAGGTCGCTGTACGGGCTGAATGTCGTCATCATCGGTGCCGGCGGTATCGCGCTGGAGCTCATGCGGCTGCTCGAACCGTTCGACGCGGACGTCACGATCGTCCGCCGGTCGGCGGAGCCTGTCGTGGGCGCAAGCCGTACGGTCCAGGTCGACCAGCTGCGAGACGTTCTTCCCGACGCAGACGTGGTGGTCGTCGCCGCCGCTCTGACAGGGGGCACGCGCCAGCTGATCGGCGCGACCGAGTTCGAGGCGATGAAAGAGTCCGCGTACCTGGTCAACATCGCGCGCGGCGGTCTCGTCGACACCGATGCGCTGGTGGATGCTCTCGCCGCTGCGAAGATCGCGGGCGCCGGCATCGATGTGACGGATCCGGAACCGCTCCCGGACGGACACCCGCTGTGGGCCGAACCACGCTGCCTGATCACGCCCCACTCTGCCGATACGCCGGAGATGACGGCTCCACTGCTGGCGGAGCGCATCCGCGTGAATGTGGAGGCCTTCCTCGGAGGAGGGCGCTTCGTCGGCATGGTCGACCCCGCCGCCGGCTACTGAAACAGCGGGTGAACGGCGTGCGACGCGCGCGAAGGTCGGCGTCGATTTGGCGCACCCGAAACCTTTGATAAAGTAGCTACGCTGTTCAAGCATTCCTCGATAGCTCAATTGGCAGAGCAGCCGGCTGTTAACCGGCAGGTTCTTGGTTCGAGTCCAAGTCGGGGAGCTGAGGCCCGGAGACTCCACTCTTCGGGCCTTCTTCTTTTTCGGCTACTCCCGCGGGAGTATCCAACGTTGGGCTTCCGGGCCGATTACACGTTCAGGCTCGCTGGCTAGCATGGGGAGATGCCACGCAGCCAGCCCGACGAGAGCTGGTCGAACCATGCCGGGGAGCAGCCCCGCTGGGGCGGGCCACCGGGCTGGCAAAGCACGGGGCCGCAGGGCCGGCAGGGCCGCAGGCCGCCCGGAGCGCGCTGGATCCCTGTCATCGTCTCGCTGATCTTCCAGCTCCCGGGCATCGCGATCGCCCTTCATGAATGGTCGAGCACGGCACTCGTCGTCGCGATGCTGGTCGCATTCGCATCCTCGTTCCTGCTGCTGTTGGCGCGATCGCAACCGGGTCCGGTCGTCGTCGCCATCGGCGCGTTGTGCATGCCGGCGATCGCGCTCGGCGCAGGTCCGCCCTTCGCTGCCGTTCCGCTGGCCTTCGCGGTGGTCAGCGCGGTCGTGCGCGGCGCGCGCACCTGGGCCTGGGGCACCGTTGCCGGGCTCGCTGTACTCGGGCCGCTCACCGCCTACCTGGTCTCAGGCACGACGCTCGCCCTCATCCGCCCGCTCATCACGGCGCTCATCCTCTCGCTCCTCGTCGGGGTCGGCGAGGCGTTGCGCAACCGTCGGGAACGCTATCGGGAGGTGTCGCGGCAGGTCGCGGCACGACGTGTGTCCGCAGCCGAGGCGGAGCGGGTGCGCATCGCCCGCGAACTCCACGACGTGCTCGCGCATTCGCTCTCGCAGATCAGCGTCCAGGCCGGCGTGGGGCTCCACCTGTTCGATACGCAGCCCGACAAGGCCAAAGAGGCGCTCGCGGCGATCAAGACGACCAGCGGACAGGCTCTCGAGGAGGTTCGCGGCGTGCTCGGCTTCCTGCGCACCGAGGGGGAGCAGGCGGCGCGTTCGCCGGAACCGGACCTGGCGCGCATCCCGATCCTCGTCGCGACCTACACGCGCGCAGGCCTCGACGTGACGTACGAGAACGCGCTGACTTCCACGCCGGCGCCTGCGGTCCAGCTCGCTCTCTATCGCATCGTGCAGGAGTCGCTCACCAATGTGGGCAGGCACGCGCAGGCGACGACCGTACGCATCCATCTGGGCGAGGAGGGCCGTGATTACGTGCTCACCGTCGCCGACGACGGGCGCGGTGTCGACAGTGCCGCCGATAACGAAGGCGGTGGGATGCTCGGGATGCGCGAGCGGGCCGAACTCCTCGGCGGTCGATTCGAGGCGACCAACCTGCCGGGCGCAGGTTTCCTGATCACCGCCAGTATCCCCATCCGCACGCTCGCCACGCCGTCCGACCGCGGGCCGCGGTGATCCGCGTACTGCTCGCCGACGACCAGCATCTGGTGCGCGCGGGCTTCCATGCGCTGCTCGACGCGGAGCCGGACATCGACGTCGTCGCGGAGGCGTCGACAGGGCGTGAGGCCGTTCAGCAGGCGCAGGAGTTCCGCCCGGATGTCGTCCTCATGGACATCCGGATGCCCGACGGCGACGGCCTGTGGGCGACGGAGCAGATCGTGGGCGACCCCGTACTCGCGTCGACCCACATCGTCATCGTGACCACCTTCGAACTCGACGAGTACGTCGCCCAGGCGATCCGCGCAGGTGCCAGCGGCTTCCTCGTGAAGGACACCGAGCCCGTCGATCTGATCCGTGCGGTCCGGGTGGCAGCGGCCGGGGATGCCCTGCTCTCCCCGGGCGTGACGAGGCGCCTGCTCGAACGCGTGGCCGGCGGTCTCAAACCCGTGCCGGAGACGACTGCGCTCGACAGCCTGACCGACCGGGAGCGCGAGGTGCTCGCCCTGGTCGGCCGCGGTCTGACGAACACAGAGATCGGCGCGGAGCTGTTCCTCAGCCCGCTGACGGCCAAAACGCACGTCTCCCGGATCATGACCAAACTGGATGCCCGCGATCGCGTCCACCTCGTCGTGGTCGCTTACGAGACCGGCCTGGTTCAGCCGGGCTGGCAGTAGCGCGCACCGAGCCGTTGCTCCCGGGGGAGTAGCCGGATTGACTCCGGCCGGCGGATTCGGATTCGAACCCGCACGGCGAGGCTGGTGTCAACGATTCGCACAAGCGGATCCGCACACCAACCGATTGGATCGCTCATCATGTTCACATCCCTCGCCGCCGTTCACGCGGCCGTCGTCTGCGCGACACCATGGGTCGGGTTCGGGTTCCCCTGGTTCTTCTTCCTCATCCCGCTGTTCTGGATCGGCATCTTCTTCCTGATCTTCGGGCTCGTCGGCCGCCGGTGGCGCCGCGCGGCCGCAGCCGGCTACGGACCGGGCCGCGGCTGGAACTCGGGCACGCGGGCGGCCGAGCAGACCCTCTCGGAGCGGTACGCCCAGGGCGACATCGACGAGACCGAATACCGGGCGCGCCTCGAGGTCCTGAGGTCGAACCGCCAGAACGGCAACTGACAACGCTCGGTAGACTCCTCTGGGCCGCACGCTCCGCAGGCGGCCCAGAGGGAGTTCTATGTTCGGCCCATCGAACGGCTGGTCCGTGATCGTCGCGATCGTCGCGCTGGTCGCGGCCGTCGTGTTCCTGGTGCTGTGGCTTCTGGCAAGATCCGCAGGACGCAGGCGAAACGACGAGCGGTCGGAGTCCGAGTGGACCCGCATCGATCGCGAACTCGAACTCGCCGAACAGGCGGGACGGATGCGCATCATCCGCGAGCTTCAGGATGTGGCCATCCAGGCGGTCGCTCGCCTCGTCACCCAGGCCGAGGGCATCCGTTACGCCGCCGACTCCGACCCGTCGGCGGCCGCCCGATCGGCTGGATCGCTCGAGACCCACGCCCGGGATGCGCTGGCGGACATGCGTCGCGTGCAGTCGGTGGTGCGGGAAGGCGAAGCCGTCTCGGTCCCGCAGCCCAGCCTCCACTCGGCGCGCGACCTTTTCCGCGTGATGCGCGAGGCCGGCCTCCAGGTCACCTTCACCGAGTCAGGCGACCGCTTCGAGTTGCGGCCGGGCGCTGAGCTCGCTGTGTTCCGCATCCTTCAGGGAACGCTCGAGAACGCACTCAAGCACGGCGGGGCCGGCACGGATGTGCGGGTCGCCTTCGGCTGGACCGGTGACGGTCTGCAGGTCACGGTCGACGATGACGGTATCCGGGCGGCGGCGCGGCGTGCGGGGCTCGACGCCGAGCAGGTGTCCGAGGCGACGCAGTACACGATCGACGACGACCTGAAAGCGCTCACCGAGTCGATCTCCGGCGCGGGCATCACCGAGATGAGGGAACGCGCCGAGCTGTTCGGCGGCATCCTGAGCGCCCGGACCGTTCCGGGAGTCGGGTTCTCGGTGTCGGTCGTGTTCCCCGCCCTGCGCTTCCACAACGGTGTCCACGGAGTGAACCTGTCGCGCTGAGCCTCGCGCGCCGTGCGCTCATTCGTCGCCGAGCACAGAGAAAAGCACGCCAATCGCCGCTGTGGAACAGCCTTTTCCTGTGCTCGACGGGTGGGCGTGGGGCGATCAGTCCTCGAGGTGGTCGACGCCGGGCGTCCAGCTGAGGCCGGGGACGCCCCAGCTGTTACGCCGGGATGCTTTGGTGGCCGCCTTCGCGTGCGGGTGCTCGAGACGATCGACGTAGAGCACGCCGTCGAGGTGGTCGAACTCGTGCTGGAAGATGCGCGCCAGCCAGCCGTCCGCGCGGATCTCGAACGGTGCGCCGTCGAGATCGACCGCTTGCAGGATGGCGCTCTGCGAGCGGACCAGGGGAAAGCGCTCGCCCGGAAACGAGAGGCATCCTTCCGAATCGGCGTCTTCGTCGGGACCGCCGGTCGGGGCCGGGCTGATCCAGAGCACCGGATTGATCGCGACCCCACGGTGCAGCACGTCATCGTCGTCGGTCCAGCCGAACACGAAGAGCCGAAGTGGCACGCCGACCTGCGGGGCGGCCAGGCCGACACCGGGCGCCTCATCCATCGTCTCGAACATGTCGTCGACGAGAGTTCTGAGCGCATCGTCGAAATCGGTGACAGGCGAGGCGGGCGTGTGGAGCACGGGTTCTCCGGAAATCCGGATCGGAAGGACGGCCATTCAGCAAGAATATCGGCACGAAACTAGGTATGGTCGTGGGGTGACTGTGGACTTGGCGGATGCGGTGGGGCAGCTCGCCCTCGAACCCAAACAGTTCCTCGGCATCCCCATCGCACTCATCGGCGCGTGCTTCCTGTCGGTGGGAGCGCAGCTCCAGCACCACGGCGTCGCGAAGGTCGAAGCCAGCACGCCCGACATGGCGGGTGGCGGCCTCAGCGGGCGCCAGCTCCTTCTTCTGCTTCGGCGTCCGTCCTGGGTGATCGGCACCCTGATGCTCGGGCTGGCGATCGTCTTCCAGCTCGTGAGCCTGTTCCTGTCCCCGCTGATCGTCGTGCAGCCGCTCGGTGCCGTCGCGCTTGTGATCACCGCGATCCTGAACGCGCGCGTCAGCCACGTCAAGCTCAACCGCAGTTCGATCATCGCGATCTGTCTGTGCGTGGGCGGTGTCGGCGCCTTCGTGCTGCTGGCTGCGTTCTTCGCCCGCGAGCTGCCGGTCACCGACCGGGACCTCATCCTCATCCTGATCATCCTGGCGATCGTGCTGGTCGTCTTCGCGTTGCTGTTCGTCTTCCTTCGCGCGCGTTTCAAGGCGCTGATGTACATCGTCGGAGCCGGCGTGCTCTATGGTTTCGTCGCCACCCTGGCAAAGGTCGTGATCGCCCGTCTCGTGCAACGCGACTTCGACGGTCTGCTCGTCCTGTGCATCGTCGCTCTGCTCGCAGCGGCCGCCCTCGGCGCCTATTTCGTGCAGAACGCGTACTCAGCCGGGCCGCCCGACCTCGTCATCGCCGGCCTCACCGTGATCGACCCGGTGGTCGCGGTGACAATCGGAATAGTGATCCTCGGCGAGGCGTCCCTGGCGCCGCTGTGGGTCGGAATCGGGTTCGTCCTCACCGGGGCGGTCGCGATCTACGGGGTCTTCCTGCTCGCGAAATACCACCCGCAGGCCGTCGATGCGACGCCGACTCTGGAAGCCGTCATCGCGCCGGCTACCGACACTGCGGCCCAGTCCGGCTTAGACTGAGCCATTGAATCAGCCAGCCGGCAAACAGTCGACCGGCGGCGAAACAGGCGCCGGATTCTCAGTTCCCGGCCACAAACGTAGGGATCACTCCACTTGTCCGATTCGAACGGTTCGCATGAATCCGTGCCCACCGGTTCACCTTCGGGAACGAAGAAACCCCTGAAGGTCCTCATCGGCGCCGACACGTTCGCGCCCGATGTCAACGGAGCAGCCCGCTTCGCCGAGCGTCTCGCGTCCGGCCTTGTCGCACGCGGCCACGAAGTGCACGTCGTCGCACCTGCCGCGTCGCGCAGGCATGGAACGTGGAGCGAACAATACGAGGGCCAGACGGTGACCGCCCACCGTCTCTACAGCTGGCGCTGGTATCCGCACGACTGGCTGCGGTTCGCGCTGCCCTGGCGCATCAAGCAGAACAGCGCACGCATCCTCGACGAAGTGAAGCCGGATGTGGTGCACTTCCAGTCGCACATCGTGGTGGGGCGCGGCCTGTCGATCGAGGCTGAGAAGCGCGGCATCCGCATCATCGGAACCAACCACTTCATGCCCGAGAACATGCTCGAATTCACGCTGCTTCCGAAGTGGATCCAGGAGTGGGCCATCGGGCTGGCGTGGAAGGCCGCGCGACGCACCTTCGGACGCGCAGAAGCCGTCACCACTCCGACGCGCAAGGCCGCAGACTTCCTCGAGAAGTTCACCGGGCTGCGCGGAGTGCACGCGATCTCGTGCGGCATCGACGCAGACAACTACACACCGGACTTCGCGCCGCGCACCGGAAACCGCATCCTCTTCGTCGGGCGGGTCACCGGTGAGAAGCAGATCGATGTCCTCCTGAAGGCGATCACGCTCCTGCCCGCTGGGCTGGATGCGAAGCTCGAGATCGTCGGCGGTGGCGACCAGTTCAAGAACCTCCAGCATCTCGCCGAGCAACTCGGCATCGCAGACCGCGTCACCTTCGCCGGCTACGTGACCGATGAGGAGCTGCGCCAGGCGTACACGCGAGCCACCGTCTTCGCCATGCCTTCGATCGCGGAACTGCAGTCCATCGCGACGATGGAGGCCATGGCATCCGCCCTGCCTGTCGTCGCAGCGAATGCGATGGCGCTCCCGCACCTGGTGCACGACGGTGAGAACGGCTACCTCTTCGAGCCGGGCAACGCCCAAGCGCTCGCCGACCGCCTGGAGCGCATCCTCGTGATGCCGCAGGACGAGCTCGACGTGCTCAAGAACGCATCCCTCGGCATCGTCGCGGCACACGACATCCAGCGCACGCTCTCCACATTCGAAAGCCTGTATCGTGGTGAGGCGGTGGCTGACCCGGTGACGGATGCGGCCCCGCGGGTGACGACGAAAGAGTAGTCGTCCCAGGGGCGGTAGCTCAGCTGGTTAGAGCATCGGACTCATAATCCGCCGGTCACGGGTTCAAGTCCCGTCCGCCCTACCAACACAAAGCCGCAGCTGCTGGGAATGCACAGCCGCTCAGTAGCATGGACTCGTGACGATCGCTGACTCGACCACGACCAGGCGCCTGACGGCGCGTGGTGCGAAGACGCGCGAAAGGATCGTCACCGCGGCTGCAGACCTGATGTACGTCGGCGGGGTCGGGGCGACCACGCTCGACGACGTAGTGGCGGCCAGTGGGGTGAGCAAGTCGCAGCTCTACCACCACTTCACAGGCAAGGACGCCGTCGTGAGGGCCGTCATCGACCTCATGGGTGAGCGCGTCATCGAGCGGGAGCGCGATGCGCTCGGCCATGTCTCGACTTTTGCGGGACTGCGACGGTGGCGGGATGCGCTGGTGCAGAACAACGCCCTGCGGAACGGTGCTTACGGCTGCGCGCTCGGCTCCTTCGCCTCCGAGGTCGCCGATCACGATGAGATCGCCCGTAGAGCTCTTTCGGCACTCTTCACCGAATGGCAGGATCTCCTGTCAGGTGTGTTGCGCCGGCTTCAGGACAGCGGTGCACTACCGGCGGAGGCACCTGTCGAGCAGCTCGCGACAGGACTCATGGGCGCCCTTCAGGGAGGGTACATGCTGGCCCAGACCGCGGGCGATGTGGCACCGATGGCAACGTCGATCGACATGGCCCTCGCGCATATCGAGAGCCTGTCGGCCCAGTGAGTCCGTTCGCGAACTGGGTCACTCCCACTCTTCACCTGTCGCGATACCAGGCACACCAAAGTGGACGAAACCGTCCAGTTTGTGTTTAGGATGGTCCGGTGAACAAGGAGCCCAGTTCACAAGAAGCTTGACGCGAGGAGGTGCCTGATGAAGGCGATTGTGGTGAGGGATCTGGCCGAGGGAATGGCCGGGATGAAGTTGGAAGACCGTCCTGAGCCGCGGCCGGCGATCAACGATGTCGTCGTCGAGGTGCGCGCGTCGGGATTCGTTCCGACCGAAGTGGACTGGTCTTCGACGTGGACCGATCGCGCCGGGCGTGATCGAGCGCCGTCGATCCTCGGGCATGAGCTGGCCGGAGTGGTGACAGCCCTCGGCTATGGCACGACAGGGCTGTCGCTGGGGCAGCGGGTGTTCGGGATCTCGGATTGGCATCGTGACGGGACCCTCGCGGAGTATGTGGCCGTTGAGGCACGCAACCTCGCGCCGCTCCCGGGTGATGTCGACTTCGCGGTAGGTGCAAGCCTGCCGATCTCGGGTCTCACCGCGTGGCAGGGCCTGTTCGATCACGGCCACCTGCGATCAGGGCAGACTGTCCTCGCGCACGGAGCGGCCGGTGCAGTCGGCACGATGGTGACCCAGCTCGCGCGGGAGGCGGGCGCGTATGTCATCGGCACCGGACGCGCGGCTGATCGTCAGAAGGCGCTCGAGTTCGGCGCGCATGAGTTCATCGATCTCGCCGATGACGCCCTCGAAGACGTCGGCGGAGTCGACCTGGTCTTCGACGTCATCGGCGGTGCCATCCAGGAACGATCCACGCGCCTGATCAGGCCAGGAGGCACGCTGGTCACGGTCACCGGGCTGGCTGACGCGCGACCCGAGGATGGTCTGGCGGTCGACTTCGTCGTCGAGTCCGTCCCCGCACAACTGGTCGAGATCGTCCAGCGGGTCCGGGATGGCCGGCTTCGCACGAACATCGGCACCGTCGCAACACTCGACGACGCCGTCGCCGCACTCAACCCGACCGAGCGACGCAACGGGAAGACCGTCATCAGCATCCGACCCTGACGACCAGGCGTCAGGCGACCAATCAGCAAAGGAACCCCATGACCAACGCAACCGGGCCGAACCGCGACGACTTCGAGTACCCCGATGAAGCCGGATATCCCGACGGAGCAGGCACCCTCACCCAGGACCAGGCTGTCCTCATCGACGAGGTGATCGAGGATGACCATGCCCCCGCGATCAGCTTCTTCGTCGTCAACGACGACAAGACCGGCACCTACGAGGCCATCACCGGCGACACAGTGATCGCCGGCCTGACCTACAACATTGCCGGCGACGACCGGCTCGTGCTGCTGGCCACCGCCGTGTTCCCCGAGTTCCGCAAACAGGGCATCGCGACCGAACTGATACGCCGCGTCCTCGACGACATTCGCAGCCAAGGGAAGACGGTCACCATCATGTGCCCGATCGTCTGGGCCTTCATCGAGCGCAACCCCGACTACGCCGACCTCATCGACCCGAAGCTTCCCGGGGTGCGGAAAGGCGCACACGGTTCCTGAAGCAGCTTCGCCAGCTCCGATAGTGTTCATCCAGGCCGAGCGCGGGAAGGAATCGCGATGAACCCGCGAACATGGCGGATCACTACGTGGTGGGGCAAGCTCATCTATGTCTTCGCGGCGTGGTTCGTCGCCGTCCGAGTCATCGATCTGTTGTTCGGCGTCCTCGGGGTCACCGGCCTCGGGGCAACCGTCTTCTTTCTCGTCTACGACTTCGCTGTTCTCTTGGTCGGTGCTCGCATCTTCCGGGGCAAGGGCGAGCCGGTGGCCGCTTCACGACCGTGGTGGCAGATGACGGCCCGGAAGAAGCTCAGCAACAATCTCGGCAGCTGGCTCGCGGTCGTGACGACGCTCGCGGTGGCCGCGCTCGTGATTTCGTTCTTCAGTCCTTTCGGCTCCTCTAAGTCCGACCTCGTGTTGTTGGTTCTCTATTTCGGAGTTCCGACCTACCTGTACCTCAACAGCGCGGCCCGCCTGCAGTCCGCGCCGAAGCCCGACGCTGATGCACCCCTGAGGTCGCTCGAGGCGTGACGACCGTCACCCCGTTCATCCGCCCATCCAGCCCCAGAAAGGTTCGTACAGATGGATCCAACTGCGATCGCGACCTGGGTGCTCGCCATCATCACGCTGCTCAGCGCCGGATTCGTCGTGTGGCAGCTCATCGATGGCACCCGCGCGCGAGTCGAACAGACGACGTTTCTGCGACGCCAGGAGACGCTGCGCCTGTACTCAGCGACGCAGGACAGCAGGCGGACGTCGAAGATCGGGCTTCCTCGCGACAGCGATTCGGAGGCAGTCGCCGCCTTCACCGAAACGGCGAGGACGGATGAGGATTATCGTCTCGCCGTGCGCGACTACCTGAACTACTGGGAGTCGATTGCGACCGGAGTCCGTTTCGGTGTGCTCGACGGAGGAATGCTTCGCGCGCTGGTCGGACCGCGTCTCGCCTCGATTCTGAAGAACTATCGTGCGCACATCGACTGGATCCGCGCTGAAGGCAAACCGTCGAACTTCATGATCGAACTCGAGAACCTTGTGCAGGACTGGGGTGAGGTGGAGCCCCTGGGTCGCGCTGACGCACCCACCACAACAGTGGCGCTGGATACGCAGAGTTGATAGGGTGACGCAGTCCGCGAAGCGAGAAGGAGGTGATCCCCGGTGAACGTCGTATCCATTGGGTGCTCCTCGTCTCTGCGACGGGCGGTCGACTGACCTGAGTGTCGTCGGGAGCGCCGTGAACAGGTGACCCCGAAAGGCACTACTCATGCACTTCTTCTCTCAGACGGCGTCGGATGGCGTCGTCGAAAAAACATTCGCCGTCGACGGCGTTCCTGGCGTGCTCTGGTCGCCGATCGGCGCATCCGATCCGGCTCCTCTCGTGCTCATGGGGCATCCTGGCGGCCTGCACAAGAAGGCGCGTGGCCTGGTGGCCCGTGCTGCACATCTTGTGACGGTCTACGGGTTCCACGCCGCGTCGATCGACGCCCCAGGGCACGGCGACCGCGAGCGATCCGCCGAGGACTCCGAGTGGGTCGACCGGATGCAGCGCGCCCGGACAGTGGGGGAGCCGCTCGGTGTCATCGTGTCCGAATTCAACGCATCCATCGCAGCCCGAGCCGTACCCGAGTGGCGAGCGACACTCGACGCGCTGCAGACGCTTCCCGAAATCGACCCGGACAGCCCTGTCGGCTTCAGCGGCATGACACTCGCGACCGAGATCGGCTTCCGTCTGGCAGCGGTGGAACCACGTATCGGTGCCGCCGGGCTGGGCGCTGCCTTCGCGTCGGAAGCACTGTTGGACGTGGCACGCAGCGTCACGGCACCTCTGCAGTACCTTTTGCCGTGGGACGACCCCGAAATCGATCGCGAGTCGGGTCTCGCCCTCTTCGACGCGATCGGTTCAGCGGAGAAGTCCCTCCATGCGTTTCCGGGCCCCCACCAGACTGTCCCGGCATACGAGGCAGAGGACTCCGCCCGCTTCCTCGCGCGTCATTTGGTGGCCAAGTGATCGCGCGGCCCTAGACTCGGGCGAACCGTCCACCGCACGACAGAAAGAGAGCGATGTCAGACTTGACCGCATCCGACATTGTTGACCCGTACGGGCACTCCTCGGGCAGCGCGCCGACCGCGCCTGTGCAGGACGCGCGCGCGCGCGAAAAGCTCGGTCGCCGGGCGATGATCATGGCGATCGCGGTCTTCGGGGTCTCGCTGGTGGTGTCGATCCTCATCGCGTTCTTCGGCACGACGATGTACACCTACGGCACGGCGACGTCTGCAGGGTTCCGGGTTGCGCCGAACCAGGTCGCTTTCGGGTTCCAGGCGCTGTTCGGCACTGTCTTCGGCACGTGGGCCGTCGTGCAGGGGATCGTCGCGGCCGCGAAGAACCGCGGGCGGTCGTTCGGAGTCGTCGCGATCGTCGTCGGCGCGTCCGCTCCGATCGTCAGCGTCATCGTGTGGCTGGTCCTCGGTGCCGCCTTCGGGCACCATGTCAGCTTGTAGGCCGGATCAGGGCGTACCGCTCACGAGCTCCATGGCTGCGTCGGCGAAGGTGTCGAACGGCCCGAAACCGAGCGGTGCTCCGGCGGTCGGAAGATCCTGAGGATAGGCGACGTAGCCGCCGTCCTCATTGATGATCTGGCCGACGCTCTCGGTGCCGTACGGGGTGTTGCGCACGATCGACCACGTCTCCGCCTCACTCACTTCGCAGAAGTAGTCGTTGCCGTCAAAGGTCGTCGTCCACTGCTCTTCGTTGCTCACGGGCCAACCATATTCGACACTCCGCAACCGGCGAAAGGTGGCCGCAGCTGCCGTGCCGTATTAGCGTGGGGCATGCGACGAGTCGCCCGAAGGCTCACCAGCATTGACAAGATGGCCGATTCCGGCCGCCGACAACACTGGTTTTGAAGGGCAATCCGATGCGTCCACTGCTGCGTACCGCTGTGACCGGGATGGCGGTGCTCGCCGTCGTCGCGGGTGTCGCGACCGGTGTGATGCAGCCTGCGAGCGCGTCCCCGGAGTCCACGCCGACACCGTCGGTCGCACCCACACCCACACTCGCGCCCGTCCCGGACGCGACACCCGCGCCCACGGCCACGCCCACTTCGCCCCCAGCACCCGCGCCGTCCCCGACCGCCTCTCCGAGCACCGCGCCGGCCGTGCCGCAGGCCGATCCCGTCACTGCCGATCCGTCGCTCGCGACGATGAACGCGGCGGGCAACCACAGCATGGGTTCCACCGTCGAGCAGTTCGAGGGCGCTCCGGCGCCGAAGGCGTCGGCCAGAATGGCCGCGCCGTTGGCGGCCACCGCAGCGGCGGGTACGCCGCCGGGCGTGCCCGGTCTCGATGTGAGCGGCTGGCAGGTTCTGAACTCCGCCAACTGGGCGACCATCCGGGCGAACGGCGCGCGCTTCGCCTACGTCAAAGCGACTGAGGCGACCGACTACACCAGCAGTCAGTTCTCCGAGCAGTACAACGATTCGTACGCCGCGGGTCTCGCCCACGGGGCCTATCATTTCGCGACGCCGAACACGTCGTCAGGCGCAGCCCAGGCGAACTGGTTCATGGCGCACGGTGGCGCCGGTACGAACGACGGACGCACGATGCCGCCCCTCCTCGACATCGAGTACAACCCGTACGGAGCCACCTGCTACGGATTGAGCCAGGCGGCGATGGTGTCGTGGATCCACGACTTCATCAACACGATCCACGCGAGGATCGGCCGGTGGGCGGCGATCTACTCGACCACGAACTGGTGGTCGGCCTGCACGGGCAACAGCAACCAGTTCGCGGCGAACCCGCTCTTCATCGCGCGCTACCCGAACAGCATCTCGGATGGCGCGGGCACCCTTCCGGCGAGCTGGAGCAGCTACACGCTCTGGCAGTATGCCGACTCCGGCGTGTTCCCCGGCGACCAGGATGTCTTCAACGGCAGTGGCGCAGGTCTGACGGCGTATGCGCTCGGCTCCAGTCTGGTGCGCACAGTGTCGAATGCCTCGGTCTACCTGATCTCAGGCTCGAACAAGTACCCGGTTCCGAGTGCCGGGGTCCTCACAGCTCTCTCGCCGATGGGAAAGGTCGCCTACGTTTCGCAGGCGTTCCTCGACACGCTGGCGACGCAGCAGGTCGTCACCCGCATCCTTCGTTCCCCCGGCGGCACGATCTACTTCGTCGACTCGGGCCTCAAGCTGCCTTTCAACTCGTGTGCGCAGGTCGCCGATTACGGTGGCAGCTGCGATACGAGCGGCTACGCGCAGGTTTCGGATGGGCAGATCGCTTCGTATGTGACAGGTGCGGCAGTCGGGCCGGTCATCAATACGATCTCCGCTGGCAGCTACTACATCAGCGGCGGTAAGCGGCACCAGATCCTCGACTCCGCATCGCTGACGGCGGCGGCCGTTCCTGCGTCGCCTGCCAACCGGCTCTCGAACGAATCCGTCGCCTACCTTCCGTTCGGTGCTCCGATCGCGCGGGACAGCGTGTACGTGGCGCAGACCGGCACGTCGGCGTACTACCTTCTCGCCGGAGGACTCAAGCACGCCGTCGACCCGGGAACCGTGGCTCTTGCCGGAAGCGCGGCACGTACGGCCGGCTCCCTCCAGGCGGGGAGCCTCGCCGTCATCCCGTCTTCGAGCGCGCCGTTCACCGGCGTGATGCAGGTGTCGGGAAATCCGACGATCTCCGTGCTCGGCACGGGAGGCGCGTACACCTGGGCGCAGGGGGTCGGGGGAGCGGCTTTCGGTCCTGTCACGGTGTCGCAGGCGTTTCTGAACTCGTATGCCGCCAAGGGCTCGATCGCGCCGGGTTCAGCTATCAAATCGGCCGCGGACGCGACGGTGTACCTGACGATGCCGACGCAGGTGCTTCCGGTCGGCGCGTGGGATTCGCTGATCGCGCTGTCGGGGGGAAAGACACCCACGATCGTGACGATTCCCCAGAAAGTGATCGCCTCCCTGAAATTCGGTCCTGTCGCCCTGACGGCCGGCGCTCTCGTGCGAACCCCTCAGGATGCGACCGTCTACCTCGTCAACGGGGTCACGAACAAGGTTGCCTTCAGCGATCTGGTCTATCCGAACCAGGCCGGGATCACGAAGCTCACGTTCACGACGCAGACCCGGTTGGATGCATACCCGACGGGGCCCGCCCGGCTCGTCTTCGGTATCACCTGCGGTTCGCAGTCCTATGTGAGCGCCGCAGGATCGGTCCACGCGATCGGTGCGTCCCTGTTGCCGCTCTACCCGATCACGTTCGTACCGCTCGATACGTTCACCTGCGCGCTCCTGCACAAGGGCACAGCGGCGACCTCCTTCATCCGGACCCCGAACGGTTCGATCTACTATCTCGATGCCGGAAAGAAGCGACCGATCACCAGCCTCGCCCGCTTCCAGCAGCTCTCGGGCGGCAAGGGCTACCTGAACGTGACCCAGAAGTTCGCGAACCTCATCCCCACCGGCGCGAAGGCCTGACGGGCTGCAGGCCGGCCCGGAGCGGGACGCTCAGGACGCCGGAACGATCGCCTGGACGGTCAGCAGGTGGATGTCCGGGTTGTTGCAGGCCTGGAGCGTCGTCATCGGGACGAAGGCCGAGCCGGTCGATCCGGGCGGGGCGATTCGGAAGCCATCCGGGGTCACAGCGGTGCAGCCTGCGAAGTTCTGGGCGATCGCGACGCGCAGCTGGGCGGTCACAGCCTGCCCGGGCTGCACGGTCTGGGTGGATGGTGTGGTCGTCGGGTCGTTGTCGGCAGGCGGGCCGATCTGGGTGCCGTTTCCCTGCCCGACGAACGCCACGGCGGGGTAGCCGTTGAGTGTGCACGCGGCGGTTCCCTTGTTGGTGAACACGATCGGCACGTAACGGCTGCCCGCGGCGCCCTGTGTCTCCCCGAGGGAGATCGTCAGGGTGGAGACCGTGCAGGCGCCAGCTCCGCTGGTCGACGTCGGCGTGGGCGTCGGTGACGGGGTAGGCGTGACGGATGGCGTAGGCGACGGGGTCGGACTGGGTGTCGGTGTCGGCGTGGCATTCGCTGTCGCCACCAGCCAGATGACGATGCCGATCAGTGCGGCGGCCGCCACACTGAGGATGACGATGGCGATCGTCTTTCCCCGCGTTCCGGGCTTCTTGTTTCCCGGCTCGCCACTGGTCGAATCGAGCTCGCTCATTATCCCGCCATTCGGTCGCCTGACGCGGGATGAGCCCACCCCGCTCACCTGTCAGTATGGTGCCCAATTCCGGCCCACCGCCAGAAGCGTGCCGAGGAGTCGCTCTTCCGGCAGCTCACTCCGCGAACCGGGTGAAGTCCTCGATCACGTCATCGATGACCCGCAGAGAGCGGCCGATTCCGGGAGAGTTCGTTCCCGCGTGCCCCGCTGCGACGATCAGCGCTTTCCAGAGCGTCCAGCCCCGCCCGCGCGCCCAGGTGTCGGAATCACGAGCGATCGACCTCCGGAACACCTCACGTGAGCCGCCGTCGAACATCGTCCAGGTGATCGCGAGGTCGCACGACGGATCGCCGACACCGCAGGTTCCGAAGTCGATGACGGCGCGGAGCACACCATCCCGGACCAGCAGATTGCCTGCGCTGACGTCGCCGTGGAACCAGACCGGCGGCGCCGTGAACGTCGCGTCCAGCGCAGCATCCCACACCCTCAGCGCAGCCCGGCCGTCCACGCGGTCGCCGAGAGCGGAGACCGCGCGCCGGGTTTCGTCGTCGTAGACCTCCAGCGGCCCACCACGGAAGAAGTTGTGCTCTCCTGGTTCCGGTCCGTCGGTCGGGTCGATATCGCTCAGCGCGAGGAGGAAGGCGGCCAGGTCTGCCGCGAATCGGATTCGATCGGAGATCGGCGCCCTGTCGGCGACCTGTCCGTCGATCCAGCCGTATACCGACCAGGGCCATGGAAAGGATGCGGATGCCCGTCCCAGCCCGATCGGCTCCGGAATCCGCAATGGAAGCAGTGGCGCGAGCGCCGGAAGCCAGCGATGCTCTTTCTCGACCTGGGGAATGTAGCCTGGGGCGCTCGGCAGGCGCACGCTCAGGCGGTCGCCGAGGCGGAAGGTGCGGTTGTCCCACCCGTCGAACTCGACAGGTCTTACCGCAAGACCCGCCCACTGCGGGAACTGGGCGGCGACGAGCTGTTCCACCAGGGCGGCGTCGATCGTTGGTGCCCGGTCAGCCACGGTATCAGCCGTCCCCGCCGCTGGAGTACCCGACCCGGACATCCTCGGCCAGCGCATCCAGCATGGCGACCTGCCCGGCGACGACCTTGTCCCGCGCGATCTCGAGCGGGAACCACCGGGCATCGTCGATCTCAGGGAACTCCTTCATCCGCCCCGACCGCGGCGGCCACTCGAGCGAGAAGGTATTGCTGACGATCGCATCGGCCGCGAAGTCGGTCTCGGCGGCGAAGGCGATGACGGTCTTGCCCGATGACTGCCGGAACTCGCCCAGCTTCTCGTAGCTCGCATCCGGCGCGGGCACACCGATCTCCTCGAGGAATTCGCGCCGGGCCGTGCGGAGCTCGTCGCCGTCGTCACCATCGTCGACGAGGCCTTTCGGAATCGACCAGGCGCGGTCGTCCTTTCCGGCCCAGTACGGTCCGCCCATGTGCGCGATCCACACCTCGAGGCCGTCATCGGCCGTCCGGCGGTAGAGCAGGATGCCCGCGCTCCTGACCGACGACGTCGGACTCATGCCGACCTCTTCTCGAGCATCTCCTGAAGCTGTTCGATCTGGGCGGACAGCTCCCTGATCTGCCCTCGCGTCGCGGTGCGGGCGTGGTCTTCGGTCAGGGCGACCCGTTCGACGATCCACGACGCGAGCGTCGCCGTGACGACACCGAGCATGGCGATGCCGCCCACCATGAGCCCGACCGCGATGAAGCGACCGGTCTCGGTGACGGGTGTGAAATCGCCGTAGCCGACCGTCGTGATGGTCACGAATGCCCACCACAGGGCGTCGCCGAACGTGGTGATCGTCGCCCCGGGCGCGTGACGCTCGCTGTCGAGCACGGCGAGGGCGGCCGTGAAGACGAGCAGGCTCGCCGCGCCCGCGACGTAGATGCTGACGCGGCCGCGGAAGGCCCTGCCCGCGGTCTTCTGGAGCACCGCGAGGATCGTCACCAGTCGTAGCAGGCGGAGCGGACGCAGCATCGGCAGAACGACGATGGCGAGATCGAACAGGTGAGTGTAGAACCATCGCCAGCGCTCGCGTGCGAGCGACAGGTTCACGAAGTAGTCGAGGAGGAAGACACCCCAGGTCGTCCAGATGATCACCTCGGCCGCCATGGCTTCGGGGCCCTGAAGATCTGCTATCACCTCCCACGCGTACGTTGCGAGGAAGATCGCGGCCACGATCGCGAGTGGCCACTCGGTCAATTGCTGCCAGCGTGCTTGGGTCATGGCGGAACTCTAGAACAACTCGCCCCACGAAGCGTTACGCGGCAGGTCGCCCGGGGAGCCGGGCGGGGCGCGGACGACTAACGTAGGAAGGGTGAATTCGGGCGACGCGTGGGTGGAAGGCCCGAACGGCGAGCGGTATTGGGGACGATTCGGCGCAGCCGGCCTCCTGGTGCTCGATCGTTACCGGGGCGTCCTCCTGCAGCATCGTGCCGAGTGGAGCCACCACGGGGGAACGTGGGGCCTTCCGGGTGGGGCGCGTCATGAGGGCGAGACGGCGGTCGAGGGCGCGCTGCGTGAGGCTGCCGAGGAGGCGGATGTGCCTCCTGGCGCACTGCAGCTGCTCTTCACGAGCGTTCTGGATCTCGGCTTCTGGTCGTACACGACGGTCGTCGTCGCTGCGACGGCCCCGTTCGAACCGCGCATCGTCGATGTGGAGAGCATCGAGTTGCGCTGGGTACCGGTCGGCGAGGTGAACGCGCTTCCCCTGCATCCCGGATTCGGCGCTGCCTGGCCCGAGCTCAGGGCGCGGATCGCCAGCCTGTCGGACTGACAGGCCGGACCCGCGACGCGTTCAGGAGGCGAGCGGTGTTCCGTAGGCGTTGCGCGGTGTCAGCAGGTGGCGTGGCACATCGATGAACCCCGGCACGCTGCCGAAGTAGCCGGCGTTGCCCGGGTAGCTCGCGTGTCCGGGGAAGCCCGGCGCGCCCGGGTAGCCGGGGTCGACGTGATGCGTCTGTGCTAGGCGCCAGAGCAGCCGGTTCTCGACCAGGGTTCCGAGATACGTGCCATCGCGGGTGGCGACGTCGTCATCCGACCACGCGAACCAGCCGATCCATTCCCCGTCAGGATTGAACAGGTAGCGGCCGTCGTATTCGGTGCGAAATGCCACGAAAGCGCCTTTGCTGTCGTACAGGTACACTGTCATCGTCGTCGCCTCCCGCGAGTGGTCAGAACTTGAATTGAATTATCCTCACTTTTGAGGATGGACGCAACGGGATGTCTGTGCCAGGCGTCACAATGGATCAGTGCACATCGTCCTGGCCCGCCTCGCTCCCGAGCGTGCGTTGGCCGTCGAACTCGATGACGGCGGCGTCGAACTCGGCTCACACGAGATCGGAGCCGACGGGCTCGGCGGATTCGTGAGAGAGGCGGAAACGCGTCGGCCGCGATGGGTGTGGAACGACACGCGGACATGGTACCCGGGGCTGCTCGCGCACGGCGTTCGCGTCGATCGGTGCGTAGACCTGGCGCTGAGCCACCGCATCCTGCGTCTGTCGACGCTGAGCGCACGCTCGGCGCTCGCGCTCGCGCCTCCTAGCGAATGGGATGCGCTCCCCGCCCTCGATGAGGCGGCAGCCGTGGCGACAGCGCTCTTCGACCTCGAGTCCGACCTGGCCGAGCCCGACCTCGTGCCCGACCGCTCATCCACGCTGACGGAGTTCCGCCTGCAACAGGATGCGGTCGCTGCGAGCCCTGAACCGGGGCGCCTTCGTCTGCTGCTGGCCGCCGAGTCCGCAGGAGCACTCATCGCCGCCGAGATGCAGTACGCAGGACTTCCATGGCGCAGCGATCGGCATGATGCGCTGCTGTCCGAGATGCTCGGTCCCCGTCCGATCCCGGGAGCGCGGCCGGCGAAGCTCGAGGCCCTCGCCGGTGAGGTGCGCGCCGCGCTCGATGCGCCCTCGCTCAACCCGGACAGCCAGGCCGAGCTGATGCGTTCGCTCCGGCGCTCGGGTCTCGTGGTCACCTCGACGCGCTCGTGGGAACTGAAGAAGATCGACCATCCGGTCATCCGGCCGCTCCTCGAGTACAAGAAGCTCTCGCGCCTGGCGAGCGCCAACGGCTGGACGTGGATGGACAGCTGGATCCGCGACGGTCGATTCCATCCCGACTACATTCCCGGCGGGGTGGTCACGGGGCGCTGGGCGACGCGGGGCGGCGGAGCCCTCCAGCTCCCGCGCCAGGTGCGTGGGGCGGTGGTCGCCGACGCGGGCTGGAAACTGGTTGTCGCCGACGCTGCACAGCTCGAGCCGCGCATCCTGACCGGGATGTCCGCCGACACCGCGATGGCCGCCGCAGGTCGGGGAAAAGACCTCTACGAAGGGATCGTCGCCTCCGGCGCAGTCGACGAACGGGCGCACGCGAAGGTGGCGATGCTCGGTGCGATGTACGGGGCGACGACGGGGGAGAGCGGTCGACTGATGCCGCGGCTCGCTCGCGCATTCCCGCGGGCGATCCGCCTCGTCGAAGATGCTGCGCGGGCCGGAGAACGCGGCGATGTGGTCACGTCCCGCCTCGGTCGGAGCTCGCCGCGCCCGGGGGCCGCCTGGCTCCAGACGCAGGGCAGCGCCTCCGCCCCGGATTCGACCGAGGCCGACGAGCGCCGTGCGCGAAGCCAGGCTCGGGACTGGGGACGCTTCACCCGCAACTTCGTCGTGCAGGCCAGCGCGGCCGAATGGGCGTTGTGCTGGATGGCCGAACTGCGCAAGCGACTCGGTGCGATGACGCCGCCGGGTGCCCGGATGGAGGAAGGGCCGCATCTGGTGTACTTCCTGCACGATGAGGTGATCGTGCATGCGCCGGACGACGTCGCCGAAGCGGTTGCCATTACGGTCGCGGAGGCCGCGCGTGAGGCCGGCAGGCTGCTGTTCGGAACGTTTCCGGTCGAGTTCCCGGTCACAACGGCCGTGGTCGACACCTACGCTGAAGCGAAGTAGCAATAAACCTGTGTCGAATCTGGTTAGGGCAGAAGACGTGAAAGAGGATGGACACCATGACTGAGACCGCTACCGCATCGGCCGACCCCCGCGAGGTGCTCGCGACCTATCACCGACGCCGTGAACAGGCCGTGACAGCCCCCAAGGGCAACCTGGCGCTCGTGAACACGCAGTGGATCACCGGAGACCCTGAAGCCCCCGCGCAGACCGTGTGGGGCGTGCCTGGGCTCTGGTCGCCACTTCCGGCCGGGCAGTCCGGGCTGAAGCTCACGGCGACCGCCGATGACGGCATCACGGTCGACGGCGAACTGGTCGACGGCGACGTCGTGGTGCGCGGCAAGGATGACCCGAACCCGGGTGACATCGTCTTCAGTGACACGGTGACCGGATTCGTGATCGCCAGTGAGGAAGGCGAATACGCGCTGCGGGTCTGGGATGCGAACTCGGAAGACATTCAGGCGTTCGGATCGATCGACGTCTTCGACTACAACCCGGATTGGGTGATCCAGGCCAGCTTCACGCCCATCGACGGCGGAATGACGGTCGGCTTCGAGCACCTCAAAGACGACGGCAAGACGCGGGACATGGTCATCCCCGGCGAGATCCGCTTCGAGAAAGACGGAGTCGGGTACAACCTCGCCGCCTTCAAGGCCGGGCGGGCCCTGCAGCTGGTCTTCTCCGACGCCACGAACGGGGACTCGACCTATTCCGTCGGGCGATTCCTGTTTCTCGCTCCCCACCCCGACGGCACAGTGACCCTGGACTTCAACCTTGCGGTCCTGCCGCCGTGTGCCTTCAGCTACAACTTCAACTGCCCGCTGCCGCCCAAACAGAACCGTTTCTCGGTCAAGATCGAAGCGGGCGAGAAGAACGTGCTCACGAAGTCGGGTGAGCTGCTGCACTGAGCGCGGATCAGTTCTCCGCGACAGTTTCTCCTGAGGTCTCCGAGATGGGTCGGCGGCCCCGGCGCGGGCGCTCGGTGCTGCGCTCCTGGTGCAGAACCGAGGGGTCGTCGTTGAGGGCTCTCGCGACCTCGTCGAGCCACTCGATCGCCGCCTGAGCGCCGAGGCATGCCGCCCGGTTCGCCGCCAGCACTGCGCGCGTGTCCGCATCGTGGTCGAGTTCGCGAATCTTCTCGGTGAAGGAACGTCGGTAGTCGGCGACCACCCGGAGCGCATCCGCTTCGGCGACGGACGCAGCGACCAGTACCTGGTCCTGCATCTCATCCCAGTCGGGGCGCGCATCCGCCGGCCCGTGGGTCAGCCAGGTCAGCGCCTGCTCACGTCCCGCATCCGTCAGCGCATAGAGCGGAAGACCGTCATCCGTGGCTCCAGCTGACTCCACCAGACCCTGGTCGGTGAGTCGGTCGAGCGTCGAATACACCTGGCCCGCGTTGAGCTGCCGGCGATGAGCGGCACGGGCGAGAAACTCGGCCTGCAGTTGCGAGCCGTATGCCGGCCCCAGCGAGAGCAGCGCGAGGAAAGCGTTCTGCACGGACATACGGCGGCCTCCTATATCTCTACTGAGCATGCTATTACGTGCGGCCGTCCGAACCGCCGAATCACAATCTTGTAACTCCGTGTGCTTGTACGGCATAATTCAACCAAGCGGCTTCGGCCGCACAACTTCATAAAGGTGCCGCAGGCATCCGTTCACTGGTCGTTGGGGAAGACGTACCAACCGAACGGAGGACACCATGGCAGCACCAACAGCTCGGGGAGTGCTTTTCGTGCACTCCTCTCCCGGCGCGCTCTGCCCGCACATCGAATGGGCAGCAGGTCGCGCGATGGGTCGCGCCGTCAACTTCACGTGGGAGGCGCAGCCCGTACTTCGCGGCGCCCACCGCACCGAGTTCTACTGGGAGGGGCCGCAGGGTACGGGAGCGGCGATAGCGTCGGCACTGCGCGGGTGGGAGCACCTGCGCTACGAAGTCACCGAAGACCCGGGTCCCGGCTTCGATGGCGCGCGCTGGATGCACACACCCGACCTCGGTATCTTCTTCGCGCAGACCGATTCCGCCGGAAACACCGTCATTCCCGAAGACCGCGTGCGCTATGCGATGGAAGTCGCGGGCAGCGACCCGCGCGAGCTTCACCGTGAGCTTCGGCTCGCGCTCGGCCAGGCGTGGGATGACGAACTCGAGCCGTTCCGTCACGCCAGCGATGTAACACCCGTCGTCTGGTTGCACAAAGTGGGCTGACGCCCGAGGGCTCCCACCAGCGGGCAGGATCAGGCACACGCGCTGCCGCCCGGGGGTGGTGAACGAAGAATCCCCGACTGGAAGGCTTCCCAGTCGGGGATTCTCATGTTTGGCTGCGCGCGAGCGCCCGGCGCTTCGCGCGCCCGGCGGTTGGTCAAGAGCGAGCACAGGAAAAGACTGCCCTGGAGCGAGTCTTAAGCCGTCTTTTCCTGTGCTCGACGGGCGGTCAGACGGAGCGGAAGGCGACGACGGCGTTGTGGCCGCCGAAACCGAACGAGTTGCTGATCGCGAGCAGGTCGCCGTCACCGAGCGGGCGAGGAGTCGTGACGACGTCCAGCGGGATGTCGGGGTCCTGATCCGTGAGGTTGATCGTCGGCGGGGCGACGCGCTCGTGCAGCGCCATCACGGTGAAGAACGCTTCGATCGCGCCCGCGCCACCCAGGAGGTGACCGGTGGACGCCTTCGTCGCAGACACGGGGATGCCGTGCAGCGCCTCGCCGAACACGCGGAGCAGTGCGTTGTACTCGGCGATGTCGCCGACAGGCGTGCTCGTCGCGTGCGCATTGATGTGGCTCACGTCGGACAGTGTCGCGCCCGAGTTCTTGATTGCCGCGATCATTGCGCGAGCCGCCGCCGACCCCTCGGGGTCCGGGGCGGTGATGTGGTACGCGTCGCTGGTGACGGCGCCGCCCACGAGCTCGGCGTAGATCTTCGCTCCGCGAGCCTTGGCGTGCTCTTCGGTCTCGAGAACCAGGGCCGCAGCACCCTCGCCGAGCACGAAGCCGTCGCGCGACACGTCGTACGGACGCGACGCGGTCGCGGGGGAGTCGTTGCGCTTCGAGAGTGCCTGCATTGCTGCGAACGAAGCGATCGGCAGCGGGTGGATCGCAGCCTCGGAGCCGCCGGCGATGACGACATCGGCGAGTCCCTGCTGCAGGTGGTCGTAAGCGTTGGCGATTGACTCGGTGCTCGACGCGCACGCCGAGACGACAGTGCGGATGCCGGCACGCGCGTGCAGGTCCATCCCGATCGCGGCTCCCGGGCCGTTCGGCATGAGCATGGGAACCGTCATGGGCAGCACACGTCGCGGCCCGCGCTCGCGCAGGGTGTCCCACGCGTCGAGCAGGGTCCAGACCCCGCCGATGCCGGTCGCCCAGTCGATGGCGAGACGCTCGGGCTCCACTTCGGGAGCTCCCGCATCCGCCCAGGCCTCGCGACCCGCGATGAGCGCGAACTGGCTCGACGGGTCGAGACGTTTGATCTCGTGGCGCTCGAGCACGTCTGCAGCAGCGACTCTGGCCTGCGCGGCGAAAGTCACGGGCAGCTGGGTCTGTTCCACCCAATCGTGCTCGAGGGTCGAAGCGCCGGATTCGCCGGCGAGCAGCGCTCTCCACGATTCAGCGGCGGTGCCACCGAGCGGCGACGCTGCGCCCACGCCGGTGACGACGATCTTCTTGGTCATAACGGCAACTCTCCGTAATAGGTACTGACCGCGTGCGACTGGCTCGCAGGCGGCAACGGACGAGGGCCGACCCGGACTGTGCTCGGGTCGGCCGCCCGTACGTGTGGTTCTAGTCCTGCGCCTTGACGATGAACTCGACAGCGTCGCCGACGGTCTTGAGGTTCTTGACCTCTTCGTCGGGGATCTTCACATCGAACTTGTCCTCGGCGTTGACGACGATGGTCATCATCGAGATGGAGTCGATGTCGAGGTCGTCGGTGAACGACTTGCCCAGCTCAACCGTGTCGGTTGCAATGCCGGTCTCGTCGTTGATGAGTTCGGCCAGGCCGGCAAGAACTTCTTCGGTGGACAATGCCATTGTTTTTCTCCTTGAGGGGTGTCGTTTGACCGTTGACAAGTTTAGGGCAGCACGACGACTTGCGCGCCGAACACGAGTCCGGCGCCGAAACCGATCTGCAGGGCGAGTCCGCCGCTGAGTTCGGGGTGCTCTTCGAGCAGTCTGTGGGTCGCCAGCGGAATCGAGGCGGCCGAGGTGTTTCCGGTGGTCTCGATGTCGCGAGCGACGATGACGGTGTCAGGAAGCTTGAGCTGCTTCGCGAACTCGTCGACGATCCGCATGTTCGCCTGGTGGGGGATGAACGCGGCGAGCTGGTCGGGGGTGACGCCCGCGGCATCCAGTGCCTGCTTGGCGACCTTGGCCATGTCCCAGACGGCCCAGCGGAAGACCGTCTGGCCTTCCTGCCGGAGGGTCGGCCACGGAGCCTCGCCGCGACGATACTCCTGGAGCGTGTGATCCATGCCGACCGCTCCCGCCTTCGAGCCATCGGAACCCCAGATGGTCTTCGAAATGCCGGGGAATTCGCTCGGACCGATCACGACAGCGCCTGCGCCGTCGCCCAGGAGGAACGAGATCGTGCGGTCGGTCGGGTCGACGACGTCGGAGAGCTTCTCGGCGCCGACGACCAATGCGTAGTGGGCGACGCCCGTGCGGATCAGGGCGTCGGCCTGCGCGATCGCATACGGATAGCCGGCGCACGCCGCGTTCACGTCGTAGGCGGCGGCAGGGTTCGCGCCGACACGGTCGGCGACGACCGCCGACATCGACGGGGTCTGCTGGATGTTGCTGATGGTCGCGATGATGACCGCATCGATGAGCTTCGGATCTACGCCGGACTTCTCGATCGCCTCCTTCGAGGCCTCGGTGGCGAGATCGACGGCCAGCAGGTCCTGGCTGGCGCGGGTTCGCGTGATGATGCCGGTGCGCTGGCGGATCCACTCGTCGGACGAATTGATCGGGCCGACAAGGTCGTCGTTGGGCACCACGATGTCGCCGCGTGCTGCACCGATGCTGAGGATGCGCGTGTACTGCGGACCGTGGGACTGCTGGAGGGTCGGGTGGGTCATGGGTGTGTCTTCCGTCCTTCTCAGGCCTGCTGGTCGATCAGCTCGAATGCTGCGGGGAGATCGTCGGGAGTCTTGACCGCGACTGCGGGAACGCCTTTGAGGCCGCGCTTGGCCAGGCCGACGAGGGCGCCGGCGGGTGCGACCTCGATGATGCCGGTCACGCCCGCGGATGCGAACGCATCCATGCAGAGGTCCCAGCGAACCGGGGAGGAGACCTGGCCGACGAGCAGGTCGACGAACGTCTTGCCGGACTCGACCAGCGAACCGTCGCGGTTCGTCCAGATCGGAAGCGTCGGGTCGGACGCGGCGAGGGTCCCGGCGAATGCCGTGAGATGCTCGACCGCGGGCTGCATGTACCGGGTGTGGAACGCGCCGGCGACCTGGAGCGGGATGACTCGGGCGCGCGCGGGGGGATTCTCGCCGAGCCCGGCCAGTGCGTCGAGGGCTCCGGCGACGACGATCTGGCCGCCGCCGTTGAAGTTGGCCGGGTACAGGCCGAGCGTGTCGAGCTGGGCGAGCAGCTCCGACTCGTCGGCGCCGATCACGGCGCTCATCCCTGTGGGAGTCTCGGCAGCTGCGCCGGCCATCGCCGCGCCGCGCTCGCGAACGAAGGCGACGGCATCCGTCTCGCTGAGGATGCCGGCGCCGGCTGCGGCGGTGAGCTCGCCGACCGAATGTCCTGCGATTCCGCCGACGCGTTCACGCCGTCCGTCGGCGAGAAGTGCCGAGAGTGTGAGGAGGCCGGCGGCCACGATGAGAGGCTGGGCGATCGCGGTGTCGCGGATGGTGTCCGCGTCGCTGACGGTGCCGTGTGCGACCAGGTCGATACCGACCGCATCCGAGATGCCGGTGAGCTGGTCGCGGAAGGTGGATTCAGCGATCCACGGGGTCAGGAATCCGGGGGTCTGGGAGCCCTGGCCTGGGCACACGATCACAATCACCGTACTAGTCTGCCAATCCGCCGCTGTGCGGCTGTGTCGAACGCATACCAAGTATTCGCCGAAACCTGTGCTGATCCCAACAAAGTGGGCTTGAGGCGGCCGTCGTTTCATCCTAGTTCGTCCCTCGACCCAGCCTTCACGAGCGGCGGGACGGTTACCTCAGGAGAAGTGGGCGGCGGTGAAGGCGAGATCGGCGGGGGCGAGGCGACGCCAGTAGGCCGCGTCGTGGCCGCCCGGCGTGAAACCGCCCGCAGGATGCGGAGCCAGCCCGGAGACGTAGTCGCGTACGGCGGGGTAGAAGCCGTCGCCGGTTCCGCAGTCGATGCGAATCGGGATGCCTGCGAGCGCTGACTCATGCCCGAACGGTGTGTTCGCGCCGAAATCGGCTGCGCCGTCGAAGGCGATGTGCGCGGCCTCGCCGGCGGTGTGCCACAGGGCCGGGCTCACGGCGGCGACCGATGAGACGCGTTCCGGTCCGAGCTGTGAAGCCAGGTGCAGCGCGCCGTAGCCGCCCATCGACCACCCGTAGAGCGCGAACCGCGTGATGTCCAGCCCGTGGCCGGCCAGCAGTGGTACGAACTCCTCGGCGACCATGGCGCCTGCGTCCTCGCCGGATGCACGGCGATGCCAGTAGGTGTTGCCGCCGTCGACGGATGCGATCGCGAACGGGCGGGAGCCGCCCTTCACCGCCTGTGCGAGAAAACGGTCCAGACCGAGATGGTTGGTCCCGAACGCGTTGCTGTGGTCGTCGGAATAGCCGTGGAGGGCGATGAGGACCGGAAGCTTCTCGCCGGGGCTGGACCCGGGTGGATAGCTGATCGCCCATCCGCAGTCGGCTCCGAGGCGCGCCTTCGACGTGAACGAGCCGCTGACCATCGTTCCCGGAGGGATGTTCGGAACCGTACCCGCCGGACCATTCAGGCCCAGCACCTTGTGCATGAGCGAGCGGCCGGGTAGCAGGCGGTTCTCGACAGCGAGACCCGCAGCACCCGTCAGAACCGCGAGTCCGACCACGCCTGCGCCCACTCCGATCAGCGTGCGACGCGACACCGCGCCGTGCTCGGCCCGGGTCTCGTCACTCGCGGTGCCGGAATCTGTGTCCTCTTCGATCACCGGAGGACGCTCAGGCGCGCCGCGGGGAGTCGGGCTCGGCGATGGAGCCGACGATGAGCGCAGCCTGCAGGATGAGCGCCTCGCGTGCGCCGGTCGCATCCCAGCCGATCACCTCGGAGACCCGTTTGAGTCGGTACCGCACGGTGTTCGGATGCACGAAGAGCTCCCGAGCCGTCGCCTCCAGTGAACGGCCGTTGTCGAGGTAGCACCACAGCGTCGTGAGCAGTTCGGTCGAGTGCGACTGGAGCGGCCGGTAGATCCGGTTGATCAGGGTGGCGCGGGCGAGGCCGTCGCCGGCCAGCGCGCGCTCGGGCAGCAGGTCATCCGCGTGGACCGGGCGAGGGCAGTTGCGCCACGCTTTGGCCACCGCGAAACCGGCGAGGGCGGCTTTGGCGCTCTTCGACGCATCCACCAGGGTCGGGACTTCGTGTCCGAGCACCAGGTGACCCGCGCCGAATCCCGGTTCGAGCTGGGTCGCGATCTCCATGAAGTTGACGAGCGGGGTCGCACCGATGGCGTCGTCGGGCGTCGAGTTGCTGGGCCAGGCGCGGCCGATGACGAGGACGAGGCGACTTCCCTGCACACCGATCAGGACATCCGCCGACATGTGGCGCGCTGTGCGCCGCAGCTGATCGACATCCAGCATTTTCGGCGCCGTGCCGACGAGCACACTCACCTCTCCGTGCCCGTGCCAGCCGAGGGCGGCGATGCGGCTGGGAAGCTCGTCGTCGTACTCGCCGGTGAGGATCGAGTCGACGACGAGGGCCTCGAGGCGTGCATCCCACAGTCCGCGGGCCTCCGCGGCCCTCGCGTACACGTCGGCCGCACCGAACGCGATTTCGCGGGAATAGAGGAGGATCGCTTCGCGGAGGTCTTCGCCGCCGTTCTTCACGCGGTCCTCGACCACCTCGACGGTGACCTTGATGAGCTGCAGCGTCTGCTGCAGACTCACGGACCGCAGAAGCTCGCGCGGCGCCGCGCCGAACACGTCGGCAGCGATCCACGGCGTCGACCGCGGGTCGTCGAACCACGAGATGAACGACGAGATGCCGGCCTGGGCGACCAACCCGACCGCGGACCGCCGCCCGGGGGGCATGTCGCGGTACCACGGCAGGGTGTCTTCGAGGCGTTTCAGCGTCGCCGTCGCCAGCTCACCGGAGATCTTGCGAAGCCAGGTGAGCGTCTCTTCCTTCGTCTTAGGCACTGGTGCCCGGCCCGGTGTCAGCTCTCGCCGCCGGCGGTTCCGGTGGTGCCGGCGTTGACATCGTGCAGACGGTACTTCTCGATCGCGCGGATGGGCGCGCTCGGGTCGACCTGTCCGCGCGCGGCGAGCAGTTCGAGAGTGCGCACCACAAGCGACGGGCCGTCGATCTTGAAGAACCTGCGGGCCGCGGCACGCGTGTCCGAGAACCCGAAGTCGTCGGCGCCGAGCGTGGCGAACTCGCCGGGCACGAACGGGCGGATCTGGTCGGGAACCGCGTGCATGAAGTCCGACACGGCCACGAAGGGCCCGTGTGCGCCGGACAGCTTGCTCGTCACGTAGGGAACGTGTCGCTCCTGGTCCGGGTGGAGGAAGTTGTGCTCCTCGGCGGCGAGACCGTCGCGACGCAGCTCCGACCACGAGGTGACGGACCAGACGTCGGCGGACACGCCCCAGTCCTGCGCGAGCAGGTGCTGAGCCTCGAGCGCCCACGGGACCGAGACACCGGATGCGAGCAGCTGGGCCTTGGGACCTGCGACATCGCCTTCGCGGAGCCGGTAGATACCGCGCACGACGCCGTCGATGTCGAGGCCGTCGGGTTCAGCGGGCTGCACGTGCGGCTCGTTGTAGACCGTCAGGTAGTACATGACATTCGGGTTCGGGTGCGCTCCGCCGTACATCCGGTCGAGTCCATCGCGGACGATGTGACCGATCTCGTAACCGTAGGCCGGGTCGTAGGAGACGACCGCCGGGTTCGTGGATGCGAGCAGCAGCGAGTGGCCGTCGGCGTGCTGCAGGCCTTCACCTGTCAACGTGGTGCGGCCGGCCGTTGCGCCGATCATGAAACCGCGTGCCATCTGGTCGCCGGCAGCCCACATGGCGTCCCCTGTGCGCTGGAACCCGAACATCGAGTAGAACACGTAGACCGGGATGAGCGGTTCGCCCTGGGTCGAGTAGGACGTGCCGACCGCGGTGAACGCTGCGAGCGCGCCGGCCTCGTTGATTCCGACGTGGATGATCTGGCCCTGCGGGCTCTCCTTGTAGGCGAGGAGGAGCTCGCGGTCGACCGAGGTGTAGTGCTGGCCGTTCGGGTTGTAGATCTTCGCATTCGGGAAGAACGCGTCCATGCCGAACGTGCGCGCCTCGTCGGGGATGATCGGCACGATGCGGTGACCGAAGTCCTTGGCGCGCAGCAGATCTTTGAGCAGACGGACGAACGCCATGGTGGTGGCGATCTCCTGCGTGCCGGAACCCTTCTTGGCGATTGCGTACGCCGAGTCGTCGGGCAGTGACACCTGGGTATGTTTCGTGCGACGCTCAGGAACGTAACCACCGAGGGCGCGACGGCGTTCGTGCAGGTACTGGATCGCCTCATCCTGCTCGCCGGGGTTGTAGTACGGCGGAAGGTACGGGTTCTCCTCGAGCTGCGCGTCGGTGATCGGGATGCGCATGCTGTCGCGGAACGTCTTCAGGTTGTCCAGCGTCATCTTCTTCATCTGGTGGGTCGCGTTGCGCCCCTCGAAGCTGGGGCCCAGGCCATAGCCCTTGACCGTCTTCGCGATGATGACCGTCGGCTGGCCCTTGTGCTCGCTGGCCGCCTTGAACGCTGCATAGACCTTGCGGTAGTCGTGGCCGCCGCGCTTGAGGTTCCAGAGCTGGTCGTCGGTGTAGCCCTCGACGAGTTTGCGCGTGCGCTCGTCGCGACCGAAGAAGTTCTCGCGCACGTAGGCGCCGTTCTCGGCCTTGTAGGTCTGGTAGTCGCCGTCCGGAGTGACGTTCATCAGGTTCAGAAGGGCGCCGTCCGTGTCGCGGGCGAGCAGTTCATCCCATTCGCGGCCCCAGACGACCTTGATGACGTTCCAGCCGGCACCGCGGAAGAAGCTCTCGAGTTCCTGGATGATCTTGCCGTTGCCGCGCACCGGTCCGTCGAGGCGCTGCAGGTTCGCGTTGATGACGAAGGTGAGGTTGTCGAGGCCTTCGTTCGCGGCGACCTGGAGCTGTCCGCGGCTCTCGACCTCGTCCATCTCGCCGTCGCCGAGGAACGCCCAGACGTGCTGATCGCTCGCATCCTTGATTCCGCGGTTCGTCAAGTACCTGTTGAGCTGGGCCTGATAGATCGCGTTGATCGGGCCGAGACCCATCGAGACGGTGGGGAACTGCCAGAACTCGGGCATGAGCCGAGGGTGCGGGTACGACGACAGTCCGTTGGGCGCGTGGGACTTCTCCTGGCGGAACCCGTCGAGCTGGTCGGCGCTGAGCCGGCCTTCGAGGAACGCGCGGGCATAGGTGCCGGGGGAGGCGTGCCCCTGGACGAAGACCTGGTCACCACCGCCCGGGTGGTCCTGGCCGCGGAAGAAGTGGTTGAAGCCGACCTCGTAGAGAGCAGCGCTCGACGCATAGGTCGAGATGTGGCCGCCGACAGCGATTCCGGGACGCTGCGCGCGGTGCACGAGGATGGCGGCATTCCACCGGATCCAGGCGCGGTAGCGGCGCTCGATCTCTTCATCGCCGGGGAACTCGGGCTCGTTCTCGGGGGAGATCGTGTTGATGTAGTCGGTGGTCGGGACCATCGGCACACCCAGGTGCAGTTCTTTGGAGCGCTTGAGCAGGCTCAGGATCACATCGCGTGCGCGCTGGTGTCCCTGGGCTGCAACCAGTGCGTCGAGGGATTCCTGCCATTCGGCGGTCTCCTCCGGGTCCGAATCGATGTGATTCACCGAGTACGGGTCCTGGTCGTTTACAGTCACTCTCGACCTCTTTCTTGTGTCGTATAGATCGTGTGTGGGGTGCATCACTGTCGGATTACGACAGGAAGGAGGCACCATCTGCCAGCCTAGCCACTCTTCGAGGGTCCTGTGGACCGCCCGCTGTGATGTGTGGGCGGACAGGTCTAAGCTGTGTGATCGTGCGTCCCAGAGCCTCGGCCGGGATGCGCGGCACAGGCACCGACAGGAGAGCACGATGGCACTGGAGAACGACACCCAGGCACCCGACTTCGAACTGGTCAACCAGTTCGGCGAGACGTTCCGACTGAGCGATTACCGCGGCACGCGCGCCGTCGCGCTCGTCTTCTTCCCGCTGGCATTCTCGGGCACCTGCACCGGCGAACTCTGCGAGTTGCGCGACAACCTGGCCCTGTTCAGGTCGCACGATGTCGAACTCGTCGGAATCTCCGTCGACTCGAAGTACGCGCTGCGGGTCTGGGCCGAGCAGGAGAACTACGATTTCACGCTGCTCGCCGACTTCTGGCCGCACGGTCAGGTCGCCAAGGAGTACGGCGTGTTCCTGCCCGAGAAGGGGTTCGCGAACCGCGCGACGTTCCTGATCGACGAGGCAGGCATCATCCGCGCGAGCTTCATCACCGCGCCGGGCGAAGCACGGTCGCTGGAGGCGTACCGCGCAGCGCTCGAGGAACTGCCGGCCCACGTCGGCTGACCGGGGCCGTCCCCGGTATCATTGACTCGTCGCTTCGGCGATGAGGGCCTTTAGCTCAGCTGGTAGAGCGCCACGTTTACACCGTGGATGTCATCGGTTCGATCCCGGTAGGGCCCACTTTTCCCTGTTCTGCTTGCCGAGCACAGTAAAAAGCACCTCATTCAGTTCTCGAAGCGTGCTTTTTCCTGTGCTCGACGTCGGTGGTGGCGGGTGGACGTGGGGCGACCCGTTGCGGTACTGCGCAGCCGCGGGGCAGCATCGATGCATGGGCAAATATCTCATCTCTTTTCCGAGCGAAGCCATGGTGCTCACCGCCGAGGAGTTCCCGATCGTCTCGGCCGACTCGCACGAGGTCATCCGGGAGGCGAAGGCCGCCGGGGTCTACGTCTTCGGCGGTGGCATCCTGGAGCAGGTCGACCCTGTGCTGGTCTCGGCCGACGGGTCGGTGAGCACCGAGATCTATCCGGGCTCCGAACTCACGGGTGGCTTCACGGTACTTGAGCTGCCGACGCGCGAAGACGCGGTCGAGTGGGCCCGGAAGATCGCAGTGGCCTGTCGCTGCTCGCAGGAGCTCCGCGAGTTCGGGTACGACCCCGAGAGCTGACCTCCGAGTGTGTTTCACGACGACGTCGGTGGTCGTGCGTAGTCTCGGTGCATGGATGAGCCGCACACGGTCGAGGTCGTCAGCGCGGTCGGCCACTACGACGGATTCTTCGAAGTGGTCGGCGTCAAGAAGCCCGGCGGGGGCGGATGCTGGTGCATGAGCTACCGGGACACCCGGCTGAACAACCTCGAGCGACCCCTCTACATGGAGGACGAATGCTCGCGCGAGCCCGGCCCGGGAGTCCTCGCCTACGTGGATGGTGAGCCGGCAGGCTGGTGTTCGATCGCACCTCGCTCCAGCTATCGGCGCCTGATGCATTCGCGGACGATCCCATTCCTCGACGAGCGCGACGCCTGGGCGGCCGTCTGCTTCGTGGTGCGACCGAGATTCAGGGGCCGGGGATTGATGAACGTGCTGCTGGACGGAGCAGTCGAACACGCTCGGTCGCACGGAGCCGAGGTGGTCGAGGGCTACCCGATCGAATCGGACACGCCCGGCAAGGTCGACATCATCTCCGGGTACGTCGGCACCACTCGCCTGTTCGAGCGCGCCGGCTTCCAACGGGCATCCGAGACCCTGGCGCACAGCGGGGGTCGGGCGCGCTGGATCATGCGCAAGGAGTTCGCCTGAAGTCCGAGCAGCCTCGCTCAGTCATCCGCGCGACTCGAGCAGCTCCTTCAGTTTCCGGTAGCTCACCGGCGCACCCTTGCGTGCGGCCGATCGGACCATCGGCAGCAGCGCGACACCCATGCCGTGACCTTCGAACGACAGCGCAAAGGTCACTCGAGATCCCGAACCTCCGTCGAGTGGCTCGATGGTCACCGTCATGTTCGGTCGGATGGGGCCGTCCGTTCCCCGCACCACCCATCGCGTCGGGACGTCGACCTCGACGATCTCCTGGTTCAACGTGCGATCGGCGGGCCCGATCCTGCGCGTCGTGCTGAATTGCGACCCGACGGTGGACGGGGTTCCGCTCACCATCCGCGCGTCGACCACATCCGCCTGCCACTCGCTGAACGTGCTCGGTTCGGTGCCGTACGCGAAGACGTCCGCGGGGCTTCTCGCGATGTCGATCGTGAAGGATTCATCGTCGCTCATGGCGGCAGCCTAAGCTCTTTCGGGTGAAACGTGCGATCGTGCTGGGCGGCAATGGTGTGCTGGGGCGGGCGATCGCTCTCCGGCTTGCAGCGGCAGGCTGGGCCACCGAAGTGACGGGACGCGACCCGTCGCGGTTTCCTTCCGAGCTCAGCCGGGCGGGAGTGCGGTTCCGCCGATCCGATCGGCGTGACGCGGGCGAGCTCGCCGAGGTGATCGGCCGCGGCGCAGACCTGCTGGTGGATGCTCGCTGCTACACCGCCGCCGACGCGCGGATGCTGCTGCCGCACCTCGGCGACATCCGCTCGACCGTGATGCTGTCGAGCAAGGCCGTGTACGTCGACCGCGACGGCAATCATGTCAACTCGGACATCCCGCCTCGATTCGAGGAGCCGATCCGCGAAGATGCCCCGACAATGCAGCCCGGGGACGGCGAGTACCGGTCGCGTGACGGCTACGGCGCGAACAAGGTCGCAGCTGAGCTGGTGCTTCTGGAGAGTGGACGGCCGGTGACGGTGATCCGCGCGTCCAAGGTGCACGGCGCGGGCGCAGCCAATCCGCGCGAGTGGATGTTCGTCAAGCGGGTTCTCGACGGACGCCGAGTCGTGCTGCTGGCGCGGGGCGGCCGCGGCGGCGATCACACGACCGCCGCTGCGAACACGGCGGCGCTGGTCGAGACCGTCGCTGCGAACCCTGGCGCGCGCATCCTGAACAGCGCCGACCCGGATGCGCCGACCGGTCTCGAGATCGCCCGTGCTGTTGCCGGTCCTCTCGGTCACGAGTGGCGGGAGGTCCTGCTGCCCGACGACGCGGATCCCGCCTTGGGCGCGCATCCGTGGGACTTCGTCCCGCCGATCGTGCTCGACACCACCGCATCCGCAGCGCTCGGCTACCGGCCGGTCGGGACCTTCGCAAAAACGGTCGGCGCTGAGATCGACTGGCTGGTGGCTTCGAAAGCGAACCGCCCGGCGGCTTCCGACGAGTACTTCGAACACCTCACCGACTACACCCGCGAGGATCGTTTCCTCGCGGGCTGACGGTTCAGCCGGACGCCAGCGCGTCGTCCGCGGTGGAGAGGGTGCGCTGGGCGCGTCGTGCTCCCCGTCGCCCCTTCGCCACGAGGATGAGTGAGGCGATCCCGATCGTGCCGATGAGCACCGTCGCAGCCGCGAGCAGTGAGCCGGCGACGACCTGCCATCCAGCGAGGCCGCCGAGCGCGGACCATTGCATCCCGAAGGTGCACATCGCAGCGAACGGGAATGTGAACGACCAGAAGCCGAGCGAGAACGTGAGCTTCATGTACCGCGGTAGCAATGCCACCTGCATCGCGAAGAAGAGGACGGTCAGTCCGAGCAGCGCGGTAGCCACGGCATCCGGATGCTCGCCCCGCATCGCGAACCAGGCGATGCCGGCGACCGGCGGGGGAGCCAGGATGATCGCGAGCGTCGGCACCAGCGGGTCGGGCAAGGGCGGGAGGAAGGCCATCCGCGTCACCAGCAGCGTGAGGATCACGATCCAGAAGAGGATACCGACCGCGAAAGCGCCGGTCGCGACAAGCGGGAATCCGACTTTGGCCGCGGTCGCCGACGCGACCAGCCCCGCGGCGACGGTCGGAAGGAAGTAGCCGCCGTGGATGACCTCGGGTTTCAACTGGCCGCTCATCCAGAATGCGAGGATCCAGCCGGCGAAGAGCGCCGCGACGACGATCGAGAGAGCTACGAGGATCTGGCCGCCGATCGGCCAGTAGACGAAGAGGTTCGCGCCCAGAAGCATTCCGACCACGGGGACGAGCGCCGCGATCGGACCCTGCGCTGGATGCTTCAGCTGGGTGATCAGGGACTCGGCGGTCCTCGAACCGCGCACCAGGTGCGCGACGATGAGCCACGCCCACGCGATCGCCGTGATGATCCACAGTACGTCGGGGATGGCGACCGGAACGCCGAGGAGTCGCACGGCCAGGGTCCAGGAGGTCGATAGTCCTGCGAGACCGAAGGCGATAGCGAGCGTGTTGAGCGGGATCCGCCCAGGAGAATGAGCGGCCGGATGGGCGCCGGGGCGACTGTCGGGGACCGCGTTCACCGTCCCAGTATGTCCGTCGGGGGCGACGGAATCCATGATTCCGCGCCCCCGCCCCGCCCCGTCCCGACTACTGGCGGGTCAGCGCGATGTTCAGCTGGTGATCCGGGTCGATGAGGTGATCGTGGCTGTCGTCTCCCGCATCGATCCGCACCCACTTGATCCGGCCGGTGAACTCGTTGCCGACGGGGCCGTAGTCGGACGAGACGGGCGAGGCGACGTCGGCACCGACATCCACGGTCTCGTCCATCGAGAAGAAGAACGGCAGCGTGCGTTCGACCCGGCCCTCGCCGACTGCGATCTCGCCGTCGAACAGCGTGACGGCGCCACCCTTGCCTAGGCCGCCACCGTCGTAGGCGAAATGCAGGCGCACTTCGTGGTCGCCGGGCGTGAGGACGACCTCGGAGCGGGTGAAATCGGTCTTGATCCCCATGATGTTGTAGGCGAAAGCGAGCTTGCCGTCGATCGCATAGAGACTCCATCCGCCGTACGCGCCGCCCTGGGCGATGATCACTCCGCTTGCGCCACCGTCGGGAGCGACCACCTGAGCCGTCACG
This sequence comes from Diaminobutyricibacter sp. McL0608, assembly GCF_039613825.1. Lineage (NCBI taxonomy): Bacteria > Bacillati > Actinomycetota > Actinomycetes > Micrococcales > Microbacteriaceae > Leifsonia > Leifsonia sp. McL0608. The sequence continues at coordinate 1,775,960 of NZ_CP154826.1, forward strand.
GTGAACGACTTGTTCTTGATGTTGACGACCGAGTTCTCGCTGAGGCGCTTCATTCCGGGGTAGAGAATCTGGCTCTCGCCCTTCAGAAGCGTCGGGCGGCCGACGAGCTCGCCGTTGAACCGTTCGGCTGAGCGGACATCCATCGGCAGCACGTTGAACCGGGCGGCCTGGATGAGGAACAGCCGCTGAAGCTCAGCGAGGCGTGCCGGCTCCTGCGCCGCGAGGTCGTTGGACTGGGTCCAGTCCTCCTCGACGTTGTAGAGCTCCCACACGTCGTCGTCGAGTCCGTGTTCCGATGCCAGCCACGGGTCCTTGTGCTTGGCGACAGCCGTCCATCCCTGATGGAATATCGCGCGGTTGCCGAGCATCTCGAAGTACTGAGTGGTGTGCTGTTCGTCTGCCTCGGCATCCCCGAACGAGTAGTTCATCGGCGTGCCTTCATATGGACGCTGGGTGACGCCGTGAACGGTCGCGGGCTCGGGGATGCCGGCCGCTTCGAGCACCGTCGGTGCAACGTCGATGACGTGGGCGAACTGGTTGCGGATCTCGCCGCGGGAAGGGATCCCGTTCGGCCAGGCCACGATCGTGCCGTTGCGCGTGCCGCCCCAGTGGCTCGCGACCTGCTTCGTCCACTGGTAGGGCGTATCCATCGCGTGCGCCCACCCGATCGCGTAGTGGTTGTAGGAGCGCGGAGTGCCGAGATCGTCCTTGTGGGCGATCTTGTACGCGTCGTCCTCCATCTCTGTCATGTGGTTTATGGTGAACGCTTCGTTCGTGGTCCCAGTCATCGTGCCTTCGGCGGAGGCACCGTTGTCGCCGATGATCACGTAGACGAGGGTGTCGTCGAGGACTCCGAGTTCTTCGATCGCGTCGAGCAGCAGGCCCACGTGGTGGTCGGCGTACTCCAGGTACCCGGCGTACACCTCCATCTGGCGTGCCAGGACCGGCTTGAGCTCGTCACTCATCTCGTCCCAGGCCGGGATGCCGGGGCTGCGCTCGGTGAGCACCGCATCCGCCGCCACGACCCCGAGTTCTTTCTGACGAGCGAAGGTCCTCTCGCGCACCGAGTCCCAGCCCTGGTCGAACCTGCCCACGTACTTGTCCGCCCACTCCGCCGGTACATGGTGCGGGGCGTGCGTCGCACCGGGAGCGAAGTAGGTGAAGAACGGCTTGTCCGGCGCCAGGGCCTTCTGCTGGCGTGTCCAGTCGACGGCCTTCTGCGTCATGTCGGCCATGAAGTGGTAGCCCTGTTCCGGAGTGCCCCACGGCTCGACGGGCGAGGTGTTCTCGTAGATCGCCGGGTACCACTGGTTGGTCTCCCCGCCGATGAACCCGTAGAAGTACTCGAAGCCGCCGCCGGGGTGCGGCCAGTGGTCGAATGGGCCGACTGCGCTGGACTCCCATACGGGTACCTCGTGGCATTTGCCGAACTGCGCCGTGCTGTACCCGTTGAGTTTCAGCGTTTCCGCGAGCGGCGCACAGTTGTTCGGCCGTAGGGAGTTGTAGCCGGGCGCGCTGGTCGCGATCTCGGTGATTCCGCCCATCCCGACCGTATGGTGGTTCCGACCCGAGAGAAGCGCTGCGCGGGTCGGCGAGCAGAGCGCGGTGGTGTGAAAGCGCGTGTACTTGAGGCCCATGGCCGCGACGCGTTCGAAGTTGGGGGTGTTCACCGGGCCGCCGAACGCACTCGAGGCGCCGAAGCCGGTGTCGTCGATCAGGACGATGAGAACGTTGGGTGCACCGTCCGGAGGAAGGAGCCGCTTGATCGGTGGGTAGTGGGTGTCCGGCGAGGAGGCGTCGTAGGTGACGGTGCCGGTGTATGCCAGGTCGGGAATCGGAAGAGTCGACCGCTGAACATCATTCGAATTGTTGACCATGGTGCCCCCTAGTATTCGGTTCCGGATGTTTCCATCCTTTTTCGGAGTCTAGGTCGGCGGTCGCGCGCCCCGCTAGGGCACTGAGGTCACAACCCTTGTCCGCCGGCGGGTCCACCCGGCCGGTGTAAGATCACGAAGTCCGGTCGCGAATCTCGCGGCGATTTCACTGGCGATTCCGGCCGGCTGGGAGCGACGAAATTCGATCGGGGAACATGACAACTGGCAGCGCGGCGACCCACAACCTGGCCCTGGAACCGGCGGCCGAACCGGACAGAGAATTCGGGCCGAGCCGCGGTGACGGCGCGACGCCTCGCTCTTGGCCGAACACGCATCACCGGCCGGATGTCGTCATCCGCAAGGGTGTCGCCCGGCTCGTCAACGACCGGCTCACGCCCCACCAGGCTCTGGTCGAGGACCTGTTGTTCATCGGCGACGTCCTGACCGCTGCGGGTATCGAGTACCTGCTGGTGCGCGGCAACGACGAGCGACCCGTGATCGCCGTCGACCAGTCGCTGAAGGGGCGGATCGAAGCGGCCCTGGCGCACGCGTGCGCGGACGAACCGCTGTATTCGCGGACCATCGATGCGAAGGCCGTGCCGGTGCTGGTCGCAGACGGCGCCCTGTCGCCGAAGCGCAAGGCCCGGATCTTCCGCCTCTACCGGCCACGCATCGTTCCGGTGGGCGGGCTCAGCTACGGGGCCTCGACCGGCGTCGAGCTGCAGCTCTGGAGGTTCGGCGACGACGTCATCGACTGCCCGGTCGAGAACTCCCTCACGCGACGGCTACTGCCCCGGTCGGAAGCGATCCGAACGACCGTCGAACTCTACGGACGCACCTGGCAGACCTTCCGCGGGATGTTCGATCCGCACGCCTCGGATGTCCGCTTCGACATCGACATCGTCTTCAGCTGGGTCGACGGCACCGACATCGAATTCCAGCGCCAGCGCGCCAAGCGCATGAAGAGCTACGTGGTCGGCGAGGGCGACGACTCCGATGCGCGCTACCGCCAGATCGATGAACTCAAGTACGCCTTGCGCTCCGTCTACCTGTTCGCGCCGTGGGTGCGCCGCATCTTCATCGTCACGGATTCTCCGCGTCCCACCTGGCTGGACGAGCATCCCTCCGTCACGATCGTGCCGAGCGAGCAGTTCTTCAGCGACCCGAGCGCCCTGCCGACCCACAATTCGCAGGCGGTCGAAAGCCAGCTGCAGCACATCCCCGGACTCAGCGAGCACTTCCTGTACTCGAACGACGACATGTTCTTCGGTCGGCCGGTACAGCCGAGCATGTTCTTCTCCCCGGGCGGTGTCACCAAGTTCATCGAGGCGACTACGCGCATCGGGCTGGGTGAGAGCGACCCGGCGCGCAGCGGGTTCGAGAACGCTGCCCGGGTGAACCGGCAACTGCTCTGGGATCGGTTCGGCGTGGTGATCACCCGTCATCTCGAGCACGCGGCAACGCCGCTGCGCAAAAGTGTCCTGCTCGAGCTCGAACGGGAATTCGCCGAGGACTTCGCGCGGACTCAGCGCAGCGCCTTCCGCGCAGCGACCGACATCTCCGTGACGAATTCGCTGTACCACTACTACTCGCTCATCACGGGTCGCGCCGTGCAGCAGGAGCGCGCACGCGTTCGGTACGTGGATACGACGGCGCGAGCGCACCTCGCATCACTGCCCGGGATGCTCAAGGAGCGTTCCTACGACTTCTTCTGCCTCAACGACGGCAGTTTCCCCGAAGTCTCCGCGGAGGAGCGGGCCACGCTGGTGCTCGATTTCCTCGAGAAGTACTTCCCGATCGCGGCGCCATGGGAGAAACCGGCGTCCTGAACGGCGCCGGCGTGCCGGGTCAGACGCCGGCGAGGATCCCGATCGGTGTCGTCGGCGGCTCGCTCGGGGACGTGACCGGCCGCGTGGCCGCCGGCGCCGCAGGGATCGCGGGCGGGATCGAGATCTTCGAGCGACGCAGCAGTTCGGCCGACTCCTCGGGCGTCACGTAGGACACGGTCGGGTAGTGCCCGACCGGCACGACCGAATGGAGCACCGTCGATCCGTACACGTGCACCAGATTGAACGCCTGCGCGCCGTCACGACCACGCGTTCCGCCGATCGGCACATTCAGGTCCTGGGTGTAACAGGTCGCCGACGCGACAGAGACGGGGATGCCCGCGAAGGTCGCGTTCGTCGAATAATGAAGGTGTCCGGCGATGATGCTGCGCACATCCGACCCCTCCAGGACCTCGGCGAGTGAAGCCTGGTCGCGGAGCTCGACTGACACGGCGAGATCGAGCACGCTGGGCACCGGCGGATGGTGCATGGCGAGGATCGTTCCGTGCGGTGCCGGGATGGCGAGCTCTTCTGCGAGCCAGTCCAGCTGGGCACCCGTGACCTCGCCATGGTGCTCGCCGGGCACGGTCGAGTCGAGGGCGATCACGCGGAGACCGTTGACGTCGTGGACGCGATCGATCGCCGCCATCGACGGGGCGAGATCGAGCAGCTCGGTGCGGAAGGCCGCCCGGTTGTCGTGGTTGCCCATCACCCAGATGAGCTGGGCGCCGAGCCGATCGGCGACGGGCTCGACGATCGAGCGCAGTTTCGCGTACGCCGCCGGGTCGCCCTTGTCGGCCAGATCGCCGGTGAACACGAGGGCTTCGGGTCGTGCCCCCGCCTGTTCGAACTCGTCGAAGATCTGACGGAGGTGGGAGTCGGCGTCGACAGCGTCGTACAGAAGCTCGTCGCCGTGGATGAGGTGCGTGTCACTCAGGTGGACCAGGAAATGGCTCGGACGGGGATACTCCGCGATCCGTGCTGCCAGCGCCGGCGTGCTCATAAGGCAATCCCACCAGCACAAGCTGAACACGAGGTGGACAATGTGCGGCGCGTTGGAAAAGGACCGCGCCCAGCATTTCAGGCGGGAATTCAGGTGCGCGGGGCGGGAAGGTCGAGGTTCCAGTGTCGCGAGACCGTGACCGCGTACTCGTCGCCGTCCTCGGCGTGCTCACCCGGACCCCTCGAGATGAGGAAGCGCGAGATGACGCGCTGGCTGCCTTCCGCATCGCTGTAGAGGACATCGACGACGAACTGGTCCTCCGTCGCCAGATGTCTCCGGATGCGCTTCGAGAACTCCGTCTCCGGGTCGCGGATGGCGATCTGGCAGAATCCGGGATCGGTGGTCGGAATGTAGATGTCGCGGGTCAGGCGATAGAACTCCGACGGCTCGCCGGGCTCGCCCCGAGGGTCGTCCGGGATGTACCACCCGTGCAGCACAGCGAGCCCGCTGCCGACATTGCGAAGCGAGATGGCCGCGTACACGGCCTCGTCGGTGATCTCGACCGAGGCGCGCCCACCGTGCACGATGAGCCATTTGCCCTCGAGGTAGCGCACTTTCTGGACCGGGTCGCTCCAGTTCGACGGCAGGAGGATCGGCCGCAGACCTTCGAGGAGGGCACGTTCCGCGCTTCGGGCCGAACGATTGGCCGAGCGGGTCGCGACGAAGGTCGCGACGGCGAGAAGGGATGTTCCGAGCGCGGTGGCGAGGTTCGATACCAGTACCCAGTCGATCATCCGACTCCCTTCGCCGGTGCGGGCGAGCAGACGCTGGCGCTCGGTGAGCGCGAGCTGCATAGTTCTTGACTATGAAGATAGACGACGTGGTGGATCTGTCGGTGGCCGTCGGACCCGGGACACAGGTCTACCCGGGCGATCCCACGGTGGAGTTCGCCATTCATTCGACGATCGAGCGCGACGGCTTCAACCTGCTGAGCCTGCACCTCGGGTCGCAGACCGGCACCCACGTCGACGCGCCGTACCACTTCGACACGACCGGCAGGCGGATCGACGAAGTACCGCTCGACCGGTTCGTCGGAACGGGCGTGATCGTGGATGCGACGGGTATCGGACCGCGTGGCCGGATCACCTGGGAGCACATCGAACCCGTGGCGCGGCTGCTGGCGCCGGAGGTGATCGTCCTCCTGAAGACGGGATGGAGCTCTCACTACGGCACCCCGGAGTACTTCGACCACCCGTTCCTCGACGCCGACGCGTGTCGCCGGATGATCGAGGCTGGAGTGCGAACCTTCGGCCTCGACGCGCCCAGCATCGACGAGACGCCCCACGATGCGCATCCGGGCGAAGGCTTCCCCGTGCATCGCCTGATCGCGTCGGTCGATGGGATCATCGCCGAGAATCTCACCAATCTCGCTTCAGTGGACTTCGACCAGCCGTTCATCAGCCTGCTCCCGCTGGCCCTGGCCGGAGCGGACGGCGCACCCGTACGCGCTGTGGCGATGCGTACGCGCGCCTGAGCGGTCGCGGCTGCCCGCCCGCTCGATCTCAGCGGGCGAGCAGGGCCTCGGTCTCGGCGAGGAGCACTGCGGTGCTGAAGCCGTCGAGTGCCGTCCGCAGCTCGTCCAACGCGGGGAACGTGGGAGCGATCCGGATGTTGCGATCGCGCGGGTCGTCACCGTACGGGAAGGTCGCGCCGGCCGGTGTGACCGCGATACCCGCCTGGCCGGCGAGCGCCACCGCCCTGCGCGCGCATCCGTCCGCAACGTCGAGGCTGACGAAGTAGCCACCGGCCGGCTTGGTCCAGGTGCCGGCGCCGAACGGTGCCAGGCGTTCGCGGAAGATCGCGTCGACGGCGTCGAACTTCGGTTCGAGGATCGCGCGGTGACGCGCCATGTGCGCTTCCACGCCCGCTTGGTCGGCGAGCAGTTGCACGTGGCGCAGCTGGTTGATCTTGTCGGGCCCGATGGTCTGGACCGACATGTTGCGGACGATCCAGTCGATGTTGGCCTGCGAGCCGCCGAAGAAGGCGACTCCGGAGCCGGGGTAGGTGACCTTCGAGGTCGAGGCGAAGATCAGGGGTCGGTTCGGGTGGCCGGCCTCGGCGGCCAGCGCGAGCACGTCGATCGGCTCGGGACGCGCATCCGTCACGTGATGGACTGCGTACGCGTTGTCCCAGAACAGCCGGAAGTCGGGCGCCGCGGGGGCCGAGACCAGCTCACGGACGATCCGCTCGCTGTACACGATGCCCGACGGGTTCGAGTAGACCGGGACGCACCACATCCCTTTGATCGTCGGGTCGGTCGCGAGCAGGCTCCTGACGATCTCCGGGTCGGGACCTTCGTCGGTCATCGGCACGGCGATCAGGCGGATGCCGTAGCGCTCGCAGATCGAGAAGTGCCGGTCGTACCCGGGCACCGGGGCCAGGAAGGTAACGGTCTCCTCACGGGACCACGGCCGAACGCCGTCGGGGACCCCGTGGAGGAGCGCCTGCACGATGACGTCGTGCATCAGGTTGAGGCTCGAGTTGCCGAGTGCGAGCAGCTGTGCGGCCGGCACCCGCAGCGGACCCGCGAAGATGGACCGGAGTTCCGGGATGCCGAGCGGTCCGCCGTAGTTGCGCAGGTCGGTGCCCGCCTGATCGCGGAAGAGGCCTGCGCCCGGAAGCGAGAGCAGGTCACCCGACAGATCGAGCTGCTCCGCCGACGGTTTGCCGCGCGTCAGGTCGAGTTTCAGGCCACGCGCCACAAGGGCGTCGTACTGCGCCGAGAAGTCGTCGTGCAGGCTGCGGAGCTCGTCCTTGCCGCGTTCGGTCAGTGGGATTCCGGATGGTGCGCTTGCTGCTGTCACGCTCTGATCGTAGCCGCGCGCCGAGTCTTACGCCTCTGTCGATCCGCCCGGGATCGCGCGTCGTCCGCGCTGATCGTCCGGTTCGCGCGTCGCAGGGGAAACGGCCGGGGGATATGCGACGATCGGCACGTGGCTACAGTCGAACAACCGGTGCGCGGACGCTCGCGGCTGCGGATGAGCATCGCCTTCGTGATGGGTATTGTCGTGGCCGTCCTGACGGCGACGGTCACGTCATGGACGTACGCAGTCGTCGCGGGCTGGGCAGCGGCGTGCATCATCTACATCGTCTGGGTGTGGGCCGTCGTCTGGGGCTACGACCCTGTCGCCACCAAAGGGCATGCGCTCCGCGAGGACCCGGGTCGCGGGCTATCGGATGTGCTCCTGCTGGTCGCCAGCGTGGCCAGCGTCGTCGCCATCGTCGTCATTCTGGTGCAGGCGCACCAGCTCCACGGGTTCGAACGGGGGATCCTCGCGTTTCTCGCGGTCGTCAGCGTCGCGCTCTCGTGGATCCTGGTGCACACGCTGTACATGCTCCGGTACGCCCAGCTGTACTTCGAGGACGACACCCGGCCGATCGACTTCAACGAGAAGGCGACCCCGCAGTACAGCGATTTCGCCTACCTGTCGTTCACCCTCGGGATGACGTTCCAGGTCTCCGACACCAACGTCTCGAGTGTGCGCGTGCGCAAGACCGTTCTTCGGCACACTCTGCTCTCGTACGTCTTCGGCACGGTGATCCTGGCGACGACGATCAACTTGGTCGCCGGCCTGACCGCCTAGGTCGTGGTCGCGCGGTCGTAGCGCACGAAGCGGTAGCGGAGCCCTGTGCGGGAGCTGTGCCAGCCGGTCGCCGGATCGCGTTGCGCCTCCGACCATCCGTCGCCGACCGCCGGAGCGAAGGTGTCGCCGTCGACGGCGAGGTCGATCTCCGTCACCTCGAGACGGTCGGCGCGGGAGATCGCCGACGAATACAGCTGGGCTCCACCGATGACCCAGATCGTCGCATCCGCGTCGGCTCCGGATGCAGTGATCGCGTCTTCGAGGGAATGCGCGACCATCGCACCGTCTGCCACCCATCCCGGCTGGCGGGTGACGACGATGTTCCGGCGCCCCGGCAGGGGACGGAACCGCTCGGGCAGAGAGTCCCAGGTGCGCCGGCCCATCACGACCGCCGAGTCGCCCGTCACGGTTCGGAAGTGAGCGAGATCTTCCGGCAGGTGCCACGGCATCGTCCCGGCGGCGCCGATGACGCCACCACGGGCCTCGGCCCAGATGAGGGCGAGGCTCACACTGCTACCGCTGCGCGAATGGCCGGGTGGTGCTGGTACTCCTCGACCACGAAGTCCTCGAACCGGTAGTCGAAAATGCTGTCGCGGCGCGTCTGGATGCGCAGCCGCGGAGCAGGGAAAGGTTCGCGCGAGAGCTGCTCGGTGACCTGCTCGACGTGATTGTCGTAGATGTGGCAGTCGCCACCTGTCCAGATGAATTCACCGGGCTCGAGCCCGACCTGCGCCGCGACCATCACGGTCAGCAGAGCGTAGCTAGCGATGTTGAACGGCACCCCGAGGAAGAGGTCGGCGCTGCGCTGATAGAGCTGGCACGACAGTCTGCCGTCGGCGACATAGAACTGGAAGAACGCGTGGCACGGAGCCAGGGCCATCTGGGGGATCTCGGCGACATTCCAGGCCGACACGATCATCCGCCGTGAGTCCGGATCGGTGCGCAGGGTCTCGATCACCTGGCTGATCTGGTCGATGTGGCTGCCGTCGGGGGTGGGCCAGGAGCGCCACTGGACACCGTAGACAGGGCCGAGCTCGCCGGATTCGTCGGCCCACTCGTCCCAGATGGTCACGCCGTTCTCCCGGAGCCAGCCGACGTTGCTCTCGCCCCGGAGGAACCACAGCAGCTCGTAGGCGATCGACTTGAAATGCACCCGCTTGGTCGTGATCAGCGGGAAGCCGTCGGCGAGATCGAACCGCAGCTGGCGACCGAACACGCTTCGTGTCCCGGTGCCGGTTCGATCGGATTTGGGGGAACCGTTCGCGAGGGTGTCGCGGAGAAGGTCTTCGTACGGGGTGGGGATCGTCGCGCTCATCGAGTCGATGGTACGACGAGAGAGGGCCCGACGCGCGGATGACCCCCGGACTGGCGTCACCCGAAGCCGCGAGCGCCCTGAAAACGGGCAGTGAACCGGCTCAACAGAGAGTGGGCGTCGCTAGGCTTTTCACATGGGCAGCGATGAGGCCGGCGACGACGTCCCCGTCGTGTACGAGCCCGGCCGGCGGCGGGCGACGTACACCCCACCGGTGCGCCGCAAACCGGTCGGGAATCCCACGGAGAACGGCGACGACCAGGAGGTCGCCGACCCGCTCCATGACGACGACGAGCTCGCGAGTGCGCTCGAGCATCAGGTCTCGCAGCTGACGGTCAGCACACCTGTCGTTCAGACGCCGCAGAGCGCGGGACACCAGCCCGACGATGTGGAACCGGCCTCCGGGGATGGCGGCCCGGACTCGGAGCCTGAGGCGCCGGCGACCGAAGAGCCGGAGCAGGCGGGCGACGAGACTCAGCGGCCCGACGATTCCGCGCCGTCGGAGGCCGTGATCCTGACGGATGACCAGGTCGTGAAGCTCATCGACGACGACATCGCCTCCCACGGCGACACACTGAGCGCGATCGAGAAGCTCGAAGAGGTGCTGGCGGTGAGGGCCGCGACTATGGCCATCCCGATCCAGTACCAGAACGCATCCACAGCCACGCCGGAGCCGGTTGAGGAGGCCGAGCCCGAGCCGGAGGCAGAGCCGGTTGAGGAGGCCGAGCCCGAGGCGGCCTCCGAGGACGCCGACGCGCCGACCGCGCCGACAGCCGTTCCCGTATCGACCAGCTTCGACGACATCCTCAATCCGCGCGAGCCGGAACAGCCCGCGGCCGAGCCCGAGCCGACCTTCAGCAGCTGGATCGCTCCCGTGGCGATCGCGACCGGCATGATGCCCGTCATCTCAGCGCCGCCGCCCTCGCCGCCGAGGGACTCGGAGCCGACGGAGGCCGAGCCGCAGGGTGAACCGGAACCGCCGACAGAACCAGAGCAGCCGACACAACCCGAGCCGATCGGCGCGAACGAGCCACTAGACCGGGTGCCGGTCTCCGAAGCGCCGGAGTCGGAGCCCGAACCCGAGCCCCAACAGGAGGATTCCGCCTCCGTGGTCGAGGACATCCTGATTCTCGCGCCGTTGAGCGTGGATTCGGTTCCTCTGCCGATCGCGGAGCCGACTGCCACGCAGACCCAGACCGTGATCCCCGAAGGCCTTGACGCCGACGTCGAGGACGACGCCGACGATGTCCGCATTCCGGCGTCTGCGGCGGCCGTGCTCGCTCCGATGGCGAGCCCGCGCGTCGGTTCGGACGAGGAGGTGCTCTTCGACGGCGAGCCGGTCGCACAGCCCGTGTTCGAAGCCGAGCGCGAGTCGCTCGAACCGACTCCGCTCGATCGACGGGTCGGCCGCGCCGCGCGCATGTTCTGGCTCTGGTTCGGCGCGACCTCATCGCTCGTGAGTGTCGGCGTCGGTGCGCTCCTGTTCGCCTTCGGACTGAGCCTTCGACAGATGATCGTCGCCGCTCTGATCGGAGTCGCCCTCTCGTTCCTCCCTCTCGGCCTCGGCACACTCGCCGGAAAATGGAGCGGACAGCCCACGATGGTGGTCTCCCGGGCGACGTTCGGCATCAAAGGCAACGTCGTCCCTGCCGTCCTCGCCTTGGTCACCCGGCTCTTCTGGGGTGCGGTGCTGCTCTGGCTCGTGGCGACGGCCGTCTCGTCCCTGTTCACATCGCTCGGGGTGCTCGTCGACCCGCTCGTTCCCACGGCCGGCGCGCTCCTGGTCGCCATCGCGATCGCGGCCGTGATCGCCTACTTCGGCTATGCGCTCGTCGCGCGCGTCCAGTTGATCGTCACGATCGCATCCGCAGTGCTCATCATCGGCATGATCGCGGTCACCTGGCGATCGGTCCACTTCGGCGTCGCGCTGGCCCAGCCCGATGCGGTCTGGCTGAAGGTCGTCACCGGGGCGGTGCTGGTCTTCAGCTATCTCGGCCTGGCCTGGGCCAACAGCAGCGCGGAGCTCGCCCGCTACCAGCGCGTGGGAGCGTCCGGTGCCGCATCCATGCTCTGGGCGACCTTCGGCGCCGCCCTCCCACCGTTCCTGCTGATCTCCTACGGCGGGCTGCTGGCCGCATCCCAGCCGGGCCTCGCCGCCGACCTCGCACATAATCCGGTGCGAGCTTTCACCCAGCTCGGCCTGCCGGTCTGGTATCCGGTCCCACTGCTCCTCGCCGTCGTCGTCAGTCTCGTTTCGGCGATCGTCCTCAACATCTACTCCGGTGGTTTCAGCCTCCAGGCGCTCGGAGTCCGCCTCGAGCGGCGCTGGAGCGTACTGGCGGTCGCCGCCGGAATCGCCGTGGTCGGCGCTGTACTGCTCACGGTCGTCCCGGACTTCACAGGCGTCCTCGGCCTTCCGACGACACTGGCCGTGCCCGTGGCGGCCTGGGCGGGGCTCTTCGCTTCCGACATGATGATCCGCAGCCGTCGCTTCCACCCCGAATCGCTTCTTCGCAGCGGCGGCGTGTATCCCGACTGGCAGTGGCTCAACCTGATCATGCTCGTCGTGGCGACCGTCATCGGACTGGGGCTGGTGCGCTCGAGCATGCCGTGGCTCCAGTGGGAAGGCTTCGTCTACCGGCTGATCGCAGTCAACCCCGACGGTGACCTCGGGATGAGCAACATCGGCGTCCTCGTGGCGCTCGGACTCGGACTGGTGACTCCACTCGTCGCCGGGATCCCCGCCGTCCGGCGCCAGGAGAATGCGGAATGAACCAGGGCCGATACGTGCGGGGGAGCAGCAAGTAGGCTCTATCCGTGCCCCATTCACTTGCCGACGTCCGCGGAGCCGTCGAGAAACTCTGGCCGCTGTCCGGAGCGGAGAGCTGGGATGCGCCCGGGCTGACCTCCGGTGACCCGGCCGAGACGATCGAGACCGTCCTTCTGGCGGTCGATGCGGTGGGCGACACGGTCGACGAGGCGGTCGAAGCCAACGCGGACCTCCTGCTCGTGCACCATCCTCTCCTGCTTCGCGGAGTGACGAGTGTCGCTGAAGACCGCTACAAGGGCGCGCTGCTGGCACGCCTCATCCGCGCGAACTGCGCCCTTCTGGCAGCCCACACGAACGCCGACGTCGTCTCGGATGGAGTCTCCGCTGTCATCGCCGACCGTCTCGGGCTCGTCGACGCCGTACCGATCGTGGTCGGCGCCGATGGCGCGACCGGCATCGGCCGGGTCGGCATGCTGCCCGAACCGATCTCACTCGGGCACCTCGCCCGCGAACTCGCAGAACTGTTGCCGCCGACCGCCGGCGGGGTGCGCGTCGCCGGCGACTACAACCAGCCGGTGCAGCGGATCGCCCTCTGCGGGGGAGCAGGGGACTCGCTGCTCTCGGCGGATACGGTGCTCGGCTCCGACGTGTACATCACCGCAGACCTGCGCCACCATCCCGCCTCCGAAGCCCGCGAACAGGCACGGATCGGCGGGGGTCCGGCGCTGGTCGACGTGTCCCATTGGGCGAGCGAATGGCTGTGGCTCGACACGGCTGCACGCCAGCTAACCGAAGCCCTGCCCGGCCTGGTCGTCACCGTGAGCGAAACACGCACCGACCCGTGGGATTTCGTGGTCGTCCAGTGACCCGGACAGCGCATCCCACCAGCACATCCGAACCAACATCGAAGGTCAGGAACCCGTGAAAGCCAGCCCCGCCGACCAGAACGAACTCCTCCGACTCCAGACGGCCGACACGCGACTCCAGCAGTTGCAGCATGCGGAGGCGAACCTGCCCCAGACGGCCGAGCTCGCAGCGCTCACGCCCGACGTCGACGCGATCCGCTCCCGGTGGATCACCCGGACGGGAGAACTCGACGACGCCCGCACGGAGCTCAAGCGCGCCGAATCGGATGTCGAGGTGGTCGAGGCGCGCATCGACCGCGACTCCGGCCGGCTGCAGCACACGTCATCCGTCAAAGACGTGCAGGCACTCGAAACCGAGCTGTCGGCGCTCCGCAAACGGCGCAGCGACCTGGAAGAGATCGAGCTGACAGTGATGGAGCGCATCGAAGAACTCGAAGCGGTCGTCAACGACATCGACGAAGAACGCTCGGTGCTGGCGGCGCGAGTCGACGCGCTCGAATCCGCCCGGGCAGACGAGAAGAGCAAGCTCGACGAGCAGCGCGAGGGTCTCGCGAAAGACCGGGCAGCCATTGCCGGCGCGATCCCGGCCGAACTCGTCGAACTGTACGAGAAGCAGCGGGGCCGGTACGGCATCGGCGCCGCCCTGCTCGTTCGCGGGGTGTCGATGGGGAGCAACGTGAAACTCACCGAATCCGACCTCGCCGTCATCAGGCGAGCGGCCCCCGACGACGTCGTGCTGTGCCCCGACAGCAGCGCCATTCTCATCCGCAACGAGGAATCGGGCCTCTGAGGCATCCCTTCGCGCCGATGGACGAAACCGCACCGGTAAGATCAAGACGAATGGGCCGGCAAGACGGTCGCGTCGGTCCGCTTCGGTGGGCCGCCGAGGAACGTCCGGGCTCCACAGAGCAGGGCGGTGGGTAACACCCACCCGGGGCAACCCGCGAGACAGTGCCACAGAGAACAGACCGCCGCGTACCTTCGGGTACAGCGGTAAGGGTGAAACGGTGGTGTAAGAGACCACCAGCGACCGGGGCGACCCGGTCGGCTCGGTAAACCTCGCCCGGAGCAAGGTCAGACAGGGAACGTTGAGGCTGCTCGCCGAGTTCCCGGGTAGACCGCTAGAGGGCTGCGGCAACGTAGTCCCGAGATAGATGGCCGTCCACGGCGCTTACGCGCCCGGACAGAACCCGGCGTAGCGGCCGGCCCATTCACCCTTCGGGTTCAAGGGCGGGCTGCTGGTGCTTATTTGCGCGCCGCCGCTCCTGCGGCGCGCGGTGCGAAGCGCCGTACACGCCGCCGCTTCGCACCGTGCCGGCCCATACGCCTCTTGCCGACGCCACCGCGATTGGTTGCCAAATGATCGGCGAACTCTTCGATTGGTCGCCAAATGATCGGCGAACTCTTCGATGGGTTGCCAAAAGATTGGCGAACGTTTCGATGGGTTGCCAAAAGATTGGCGACCAACGGTGGCGGATGTGCGGGGCGCGACCTAGTCGGGGTCGGGGGTGAAGCGGTAGCCCATGCCGGGCTCGGTGAGCAGGTAGCGCGGGTGCGACGGCTCCGGTTCGAGCTTCTTGCGGAGCTGCGCCAGGTACAGGCGGAGGTAGCCGGTGTCGTTGGTGTATTGAGGCCCCCACACCTCCGTGAGCAGCGACTGGCGCGTGACCAGACGGCGGGGGTTCCGAAGCAGCACCTCGAGGATCTGCCATTCGGTCGGAGTCAGCCGAACGCTCTCCGTGCCGGTCGCGGTGGTCCGTTCGACCTGGCGCGCCGCGAGATCGACCGTGATGGAGCCGAATCGCACGACCGGCTCATCAGCGACGGTCGGTGACCGCCTGGTCAGGGCCCGGATGCGAGCCAGCAGCTCGTCCGCCGCGAACGGCTTGGTCACGTAGTCGTCCGCGCCGGCATCCAAGGCGCCCACCTTGTCGGTGGAGCCCGTGCGACCGGAGACGACGAGGATGGGCACCTGGGTCCATCCTCGGAGACCTTCGATCACCTCGATGCCGTTGAGTTCCGGCATTCCGAGATCGAGGATGACGAGCTCAGGGTGGTGCTCCACGGCCTGATTCAGGGCCTCGGCGCCGGTCCGCGCCACAGACACCTCGTATCCGCGGGCCGTCAGCATGATGCGCAGGGCGCGGAGGATCTGCGGATCGTCGTCGGCGATCAGGATTCTCATGGGTCCTCATTCGGGTCGACAGGCGTGGATGCGCTCCGACCGGCGGTGGGAAGCGACACCACCATGGTCAGCCCCCCGCCCGGGGTGTCCTCCGTGGCGAGTGTTCCGCCCATCCCCTCGACGAATCCTTTGGACAGTGCCAGACCCAGTCCGATGCCCGTCGTGTTATCGGTGTCCCCGAGGCGCTGGAAGGGTACGAAGACCGCATCGCGACGAGCCTCGGGGATGCCGGGACCGTGATCGACGATCCGTACCTCGACGTTCCCGCCGAACTCGCTCGCACCGAGGATGGGCCGCGACCCGGCCGGGCTGTAACGGATGGCGTTGGTGAGAAGGTTCACCAGCACGCGTTGGAGCAGCACAGCATCCGCCATGACGGGCGACAGCTCGGCTGGGAGGTCCAGTTCCACGTCGGCGGGCCCCAGGCCGAGCTCATCGAGCACCGGCGGGATGAGATCGTCGATGTCGGTGGACGCCAGTGCCACGGCGAGCACCCCTGCCTGCAGTCGGCTCACGTCGAGCAGGTTGGTCACGAGGTCCGCGAGGCTGCCGAGGCTGACTTCCGCGGTCTCCAGCAATGCTTCGCGGTCGGCGGTCGACCAGTTGACATCGGTCGAGCGGAGCGAGGTGACGGCTGCCGTGGCGGCGGCGAGCGGTCGGCGCAGATCGTGGCCGACTGCGGCCAGGAGTGCACTGCGCACACGATCCGCCTCCGCGAGAGGTGCGAGCTCGCTCGCGGTCGCCGCGAGCTCCCGGTGCTCGAGCGCCGCATCCAACTGGCTGACGATCACAGCGAGGAGCCGTCGATCGGCCGCGGGCAGGTCACGACCCGAAAGCTCCAGTGTCCCGTGGTCTCCGACGGGGATGCTCTGGGTGTGCTCATGCTCGGCCGGTTCGCCGTCGGTGTAGAGCACCTCACCGCCCGAGACGAGACGCACTCCTGTCAGGCTGAATGCCTCCCGGGTGCGGGTGACGAGTGCCTGCAACGCGTCTTCGCCCCGGATCACCCCGCCGGCCACGGTCGCGAGCAGTTCCGCCTCGGCGGTCGCTCGTTTCGCCGCGCGGCTGCGACGGGCCGCCTGGTCGACGACGAGGCTGACGAGCGCTGCGATGACCAGGAAGAGCACCAGCGCGAGAAGGTGCAGCGGCTCACTGATGGTGATCGTGTACAGGGGGGCGACGAAGAAGTAGTCGAGGGTGATTCCCGAGAGCAGGGCAGCGAACAGTGCGGGCCAGATGCCGCCGACCAGCGCCACCAGTACGACAAGCAGTTGATAGCTGAGTACGTCGGCCGTCATCGATTCGGGCGACCGGAGTGATACGAGCAGCACGGTCAGCAGTGGCCCGGCGATGAGTGCGAGCGCGAAGCCGTAGATCCTTCTGCGCGCCGTGAGACCGCCGCTGTAGCGGGGGAGCGCGAGGCCGCTCCCGGCCGCAGCGTGCGACACGATGTGGACATCGATGTCGCCCGACTCCCGGATCACGGTGGATCCGATCCCGGGACCGGTCAGCAGAGCGCTCAGCCGGCTTCGCCTGCTTACGCCGATCACGAGCTGCGTGGCATTGCTCGCCCGGGCGAAGTCGACGAGGGCCCGCGGGATGTCGTCTCCGACGACCTGGTGATAGCTGCCGCCCAGCTGCTCGACCAGTGTTCTCTGCGCTGCCAGGGCGCCGGGGTTCGCCTCGCGCAGGCCGTCCTGGGTGGTGACGTGGACGGCGAAGAGTTCGCCGCCGGCCGACCGGGCTGCGATGCGAGCGCCCCGACGGATGAGCGTCTCACCCTCCCGGCCGCCGGTCAGCGCGACGACGACCCTCTCCCGCGCCTCCCATTTGCTGTCGATCCCGTGCTCCGACCGGTACTGCTGGAGCGAGCTGTCGACCTCGTCGGCCAGCCAGAGCAGCGCCAGTTCTCGGAGCGCGGTGAGATTGCCGAGTCGGAAGTAGTTGGACAGGGCGGCGTCGATCCGTGCCGCAGGGTAGACCTCGCCGTCGGAGAGCCTGGTCCGGAGTGCGTCCGGTGCCAGGTCGACCACTTCGATCTGGTCGGCGGCGCGCACGACGGAGTCGGGAATCGTCTCCCGCTGCGGGACACCGGTGATCTGCTCGACGACGTCGTTGAGCGATTCGATGTGCTGGATGTTCACGGTCGACATGACGTCGATGCCGGCGTCGAGCATCGCCTCAACGTCCTGCCACCTTTTGTCATTCGTCGACCTGGGCGGGTTCGTGTGGGCCAGCTCGTCGACCAGCGCGAGGCCGGGCCGGCGGGCGAGCACAGCATCCAGGTCCAGCTCCGGCAATTCGACGCCACGGTGCGAGACGACGTGGCGCGGAACGACCTCCAGTCCTTCGAGAAGGGCAGTCGTCGCCGAGCGGCCGTGCGTCTCCACCAGGGCGACGACCACATCCTTGCCCAGGTCCTGGAGGCGGTGACCCTCTTCAAGCATTGCGAAGGTCTTGCCGACGCCCGGTGCGGCGCCCAGCATGACACGAAGCCGTCCGCGGGTCATTCACGCTCCGGCACTAGGGTGTGCCGGGCCCTGCCAGCGCAGCCGCCCCGAGGATGCCCGCATTGTTGCGGTGCACGGCAGGCACCATCGGCGTCTTGAGGTCGAGGAGCGGCATGAACTCCTGGTAGTTCTTCGAGACGCCGCCTCCGACGATGAAGAGGTCGGGAGTGAACAGGAATTCGACATGAGAGTAGTAGCGCTGCAGGCGGTTCGCCCATTTCTCCCAGCTGAGGTCTTCGCGCTCCTTCGCCGCGTAGGAGGCTCGGGATTCCGCATCCGCCCCATCGATCTCCAAGTGGCCGAGTTCGGCGTTCGGGATGAGGACACCGTTGTAGATCAGTGCCGACCCGATGCCGGTGCCGAGGGTGGTCAGGATGATCAGGCCGTCTTTGTCTTTGGCAGCGCCGAACCGGGACTCGGCGTACCCCGCGGCGTCCGCATCGTTCACGAAGTGGATGTCTCGCCCGAGCCCAATCTCGAAGAGCTTTTCGGCCTCGAGTCCGATCCACTTCTTGGAGACGTTGGCAGCCGACATCGTGATGCCGTGACTCACGATCGCAGGAAAGCAGACGCCGACCGGAGCGGTCGGATCCTCGGCTGCGAGTCGTGAGACGATCTCTTTCGTCGTCTCGACGATGTCGTTGGGCTTTCCTCCCACGGGCGTCGGGAGCTTCACCCGCTCGCTGATGAGTTCGCCGGTCGTGAGGTCGACGAGCCCTCCTTTGATTCCCGTTCCGCCGATGTCGATGCCGATTGCGGTCGTCTGCGAGCCCATACCGAAAATCTACTCTCTAGGGCAGTGTGAGCACGTCGGCACCCCGCTCGGTCACGACCAGGGTGTGCTCGAACTGGGCCGTCAGGCTTTTGTCGCGGGTGGTCACGGTCCAGTCGTCGGCCCAGATGTCCCATTCGTGGGTACCGAGGGTGAGCATCGGCTCGATGGTGAACACCATCCCGACCTGCATTTCGGTGTCGTAGACGGGAGCCGAGTCGTAGTGGGGGATGATCAGACCCGAGTGGAACGAAGCGCCGACACCGTGGCCGGTGAAGTCGCGCACGACCCCGTAGCCGAAGCGTTTGGCGTACGACTCGATCGCGCGACCGATGACGTTCACCTGCCTGCCGGGGGCGACAGCCTTGATACCGCGGTTGAGCGCCTCCCTGGTGCGGTCGACGAGGTCTCTCACCGCTTCGGATGCGCTCCCGGCCATGAAAGTTCGGTTGCTATCCCCGTGGAACCCGTTCTTGAACGCTGTGATGTCGATGTTGACGATGTCGCCGTCGTCGAGCACAGTGTCGTCGGGGATCCCGTGGCAGATGACCTCGTTCACCGATGTGCAGATCGACTTGGGGTAACCCCGGTAACCCAGAGTCGAGGGATACGCGTCGTGGGCGACCAGGAACTCGTGACCGATCGCGTCGAGCTCGTCCGTGGTGACTCCTGGTCGAACGGCGGCGCCGACGAGCTCGATGGCTTCCGCGGCGATGCGCCCCGACTCGCGGATCAGCTCGATCTCGGCCGCGTTGTAGACGTCGCCGCGCGTGGACGGCGTCGGGCCCGGCCGCCCGACGTATTCCGGCCGCGGAATACTCGCGGGAACGGCGCGCATCGGTGAGATGCGGCCGGGAACGAGGTGACCGGCGGAATCCTTGGGCATAGGATCAAGCTTATGACCGCCGAGAACAACCACGGCATCACTCAAGATGCCGAGCATCGCTACTGGTACAACATGAAGACCGGCGCGGTGGAACAGGGTTTCATCTCGCCGTCGCCCGACCGGGTCGGACCGTTCGACACCCGCGTCGAGGCGGAGCACGCGCTCGAGAAGCTGCGCGAGAACAGCGCGAAGTGGGCTGAAGAGGACGCGCGCGACGATCGGTAGCCTCCGCTACGGTCGCCCGCGTGGTCGCGCACTACTCGTATGAGTGTTCCGGCCCGGGGTACACGCCGCGTTCGACGTCGGCTTTGAACTCTGCCGCGGCGCCGGAGAGCACGCCTTTGAGGTCCGCGTACTGCTTCACGAATTTGGGGATTCGCCCGGTGCTGAAACCGGCCCAGTCGGTCCAGACGAGCAATTGGCCGTCGACGTGGGGACCTGCGCCGACGCCGATGGTGGGGATGCGCAGCTCGGACGTGACACGTGCTGCGACCTCCGCGGGCACCATCTCCATGACGACCGCGAATGCGCCCGCCTCTTCCACGGCGTGGGCGTCGGCGAGCAGCTGCTCGGCTCCGGCGCCGCGGCCCTGGATGATGTGGCCGCCCAGGCCGTGTTCGCTCTGCGGCGTGAAGCCGATGTGCGCCATCACCGGAATGCCGGCGTCGACGATGCGGCCGATCTGCTCGGCACTGCGCACGCCGCCCTCGAGCTTGACAGCGTGGGCCCCGGTCTCCTTCATGAATCGGATGGCCGTGTGCAGCGCTTCGAGGGCACCGGTCTCGTACGACCCGAACGGCATGTCGGCGATCACGAACGCACGCTTGACAGAACCAGCCACCGCGCGAGTGAGGGGGATGAGTTCGTCGACGGTGACGGGGAGCGTCGTCTCGTAGCCGAGGACGTTGTTACCCGCAGAGTCGCCGACAAGGAGGAAGTCGATGCCCGCGGCGTCGAAGATCTGCGCCGTCAGCTGGTCGTAGCTGGTCAGCCCGGTGATCTTGATGCCCTGCTCTTTTGCGGCCTGGAAGTGTCTGGTGCGCACCCGCTTCAGATCGGGAAACGATGGACCCGGTGAGAGCTCTGACATGCGCTCAGTCTAACGATCGACGGGTGCCGCGGTTCGGCACGATTTGGGCTGCTCACCCAGTAACCTAGGAGGGCTGACGAAAGGGGCAGGATGGACAAGCAGCGCGACTTCGTTCTTCGCACGATCGAGGAACGTGGCATCAAGTTCGTGCGGCTGTGGTTCACCGACGTCGTCGGCACGCTGAAGTCCGTCGCGATCGCGCCGGCCGAGGTCGAGGGCGCATTCGCCGAGGGCCTTGGTTTCGACGGCTCGGCGATCGAGGGATTGACGCGTGCGTTCGAATCCGACCTTCTCGCGCATCCCGACCCCACGACGTTCCAGATCCTTCCCTGGCGCGGCGAGGTCGACCCGACTGCGCGCATGTTCTGCGACATCACGACTCCCGACGGTCAGCCCTCGGTGTCCGATCCGCGCAACGTGCTGAAGCGCACCCTCGAAAAGGCTGCTGACCGCGGGTTCACGTTCTACACGCATCCCGAGATCGAGTTCTACCTGCTCAAGTCGTCGCAGTTCGGTCCGGAGGGACCCGAGCCGGTGGACTCCGCAGGATATTTCGACAACGTCCCCGGGGGCACCGCTCACGACTTCCGCCGTCGTTCGGTACGGATGCTCGAAGACCTGGGGATCTCGGTCGAGTTCAGCCACCACGAAGCCGGCCCGGGCCAGAACGAGATCGACCTCCGTTACGCCGATGCGCTGACGACGGCCGACAACATCATGACCTTCCGCACGGTGATCAAGGAGGTGGCGATCGAGCAGGGCGTGTACGCGACCTTCATGCCGAAGCCGCTGTCCGGTTTCCCAGGGTCGGGGATGCACACGCACATGTCGCTCTTCGAGGGTGACACGAACGCTTTCTTCGAAGCCGGTGCGCAGTACCAGCTGTCGAAGATCGGCCGTCAGTTCATCGCGGGTCTTCTCCGGCACGCGCCTGAGATCACAGCGGTGACGAACCAGTTCGTCAACTCCTACAAGCGGCTGTGGGGCGGCGACGAGGCGCCGAGCTTCGTGTGCTGGGGCCACAACAACCGGTCCGCTCTCGTCCGTGTCCCGCTCTACAAGCCGAACAAGGGCCAGAGCTCGAGGGTCGAGTACCGCGCGATCGATTCCGCGGCCAACCCGTACCTGTCGTTCTCACTGATGCTGGCCGCAGGCCTCAAGGGCATCGAAGAAGGCTACGAGCTTCCGCCCGAGGCCGAGAACAACGTCTGGGCCCTGAGCGACACCGAACGACGTGCGCTGGGCTACAACCAGTTGCCGGCGAGCCTCGACCACGCCATCCAGCTGATGGAGGAGTCCGAACTGGTCGCCGAGACGCTCGGAGAGCAGGTATTCAACTACGTCCTGCTCAACAAGCGGCAGGAATGGCAGGCCTATCGTGCACAGGTCACCCCGTACGAGCTGCAGACGAACCTCGAAATCCTCTAGGCGCGACCCTCACCGGCAGTCCTTTCGATGACGCGCGAGCAGCTCACCCTGACGGCCCTGGCGCGAGCCGGGTTCGTCGACCTCGGCAAGGCGGGGGAGCGTCTCGAGGAGCTGTCCGATCTGTCGGCACTTCCCGCAGAGACCCTGCTGGGAAGTTTCGCGGTGTCCGCTGAACCCGATTCCGCGCTGACTGAGGCCCTCACGCTTCTCCGACGGGTGCCCGACCGGGTGAGGCCGTTCTTCGAGCGGGCGGTTGACGCACAGCGCATCCTGCGGGTCATCGGTGCATCCTCGGGTCTCGCCGAGTTCTTCGTCAGGCAGCCGGCCGAGCTGGCCTGTCTTGCAAGGCCGGTCGAGACGCTGCCGACGGCTGACGAGCTCCGGGCTGATCTCCTCGACGCTGTCGGCGCGACGGATGGACTCGCTGAACTCGTCGACGAAGAGGCGTGGACGAGACTGCGCGTGCGCTACCGGCGCCGACTCGCAGAGATCGCAAGCTACGACCTCGAACAGTCGGACCCGGTCGATGGGCTGGACGCGGTCGCAGAGACGCTGTCCGACCTCGCTGCGGCCGCCATCGAAGCATCGCTCGCCGTCGCCCGCCGTATGACGAGCGGGTCGGGACCGGGCCGTTTCCCCGAAGCCGAGGTGCGCGCCACCCGATTCGCCGTCATCGGGATGGGCAAGGCGGGCGCACGCGAACTCAACTACGTCAGTGACGTCGACGTGATCTTCGTCGCCGAGGGCGATGAGGCTGCGGGCGTGTCGTCAGGTCGAGCGGTCGATATCGCCACCCGTCTTGCCGTCGTGATGATGCGCGGCATCGATGCGCCGGCACTCGAGCCGGGGCTCTGGGAGGTCGATCCCAACCTTCGGCCGGAGGGCAAGGACGGCGCACTCGTGCGCACGTTGGAGTCGCACATCGCCTACTACGACCGCTGGGCGAAGGGCTGGGAGTTCCAGGCGCTCCTGAAGGCACGTCCGCTGGCCGGCGACCCCGGTCTCGGTGCGCGCTACATCGAGGCCCTCGCTCCCAAAGTCTGGGCGAGCGCATCCCGGGAGAACTTCGTCGAATCCGTGCAGCGGATGCGCGAACGCGTCACAGACAACATTCCGGACGACGAGGTGGAGTATCAGCTCAAACTCGGCCCAGGGGGCTTGCGCGACATCGAGTTCACCGTGCAGCTCCTCCAGCTGGTGCACGGCCAGCTCGACGACCGCGTCCGGCAGGCGGGCACCCTTCCAGCCCTTTCGGCACTGGCCGCCCAGGGGTACATCGGCCGGGGTGAGTCCGCCGACTTCTCACGCGACTACCGGACACTCCGGCTCATGGAGCACCGGCTGCAGCTTCGGTACCTGCGGCGCACCCACCTCATGCCGCGCGACGAAGGCGATGTGCGGGTACTGGCCCGCGCGACAGGACTCGCCTCCGGGGCCGTAGAGCTTGAGGATCGCTGGCTCGCGATCAAGCACCGCGTCCGCGGCCTGCACGAGCGCCTGTTCTACCGACCGCTTCTGAGCGCGGTCGCCGCTCTTCCGAACGAGGGACTCAACCTCACGAGCGCGCAGGCCGAGGCGCGACTGGCAGCGATCGGTTTCCGCGACCCACGCGGCGCCCTGGTCCACATCGGTGCGCTGACCGGCGGTGTATCCCGCCGGGCCGCCATCCAGCGCACCCTGATCCCGGTGATGCTTCAATGGTTCGCCGACGGCGCCGATCCTGACTACGGCCTTCTGACCTTCCGGCGCCTCAGTGAAGACCTCGGTTCCACCCACTGGTTCCTTCGGATGCTGCGGGATGCTTCCGGTGCGGCCCAACGTCTCACGCGCGTACTGTCGGGCTCCCGGTTCGCCGGGGAGTTGCTCGGCGGCATCCCCGAGTCGGTGGCCTGGCTGGAGTCGGAAGAGGAGCTTCGGCCCCGGCCGGCTGCACTGCTGCACGAGGAGACCCGCGCCATCCTGGCACGTCATTCCTCCGCGGAAGCCGCGGCCGCAGCGTTGAGGGCGGCGCGCAGACGTGAAGTCCTGCGTCTGGCGTTCTCCGCCATTCTGGGTTTCTGCACTGTCGACGAACTCGCATTGGGCCTGACGGACGTTACCGAGAACGTCATCTCCGGCGTTCTGGAGGCGATCCGACAGGAACGCGCTGACGGCCGCAGCATCGAATTCGCGGTGATCGGGATGGGCCGTTTCGGCGGACGCGAGCTCGGGTTCGGCTCGGACGCCGACGTCATGTACGTCTTCCGTGCGGGCGAGTCCGACCTCGACGCAGCCCACACCACGGCGAAAGCCATCGTGAGCGAACTCGGTCGTCTCACCGAGGACAACCGTCTGCCCCTCGATCTAGATATCGGGCTGCGCCCGGAGGGCAAGAACGGGCCTTCCGTGCGCTCGCTCGACTCCTATCGGGCCTACTACGAGCGCTGGTCGCTCACCTGGGAGGCGCAGGCGCTCCTGCGTGCCCGTGGCGTGGCAGGCGACACAGCATTGCTCGACGATTTCACGACGCTCGCCGACGAGGTGCGCTACCCCGCTGAGATCAGCGAGCAGGCCGTCCGCGAGGTCCGCCGCATCAAGGCACGGGTCGAGAACGAACGGCTGCCGCAGGGGGCCGACCCAACACGTCATCTCAAACTCGGACGAGGGTCCCTGAGCGATGTCGAATGGTTCGTGCAGCTCATCCAGCTCGAGCACGCGGCCGGATTCCCGGCATTGCGCACCACTTCGACGCTCGAAGCGCTGGCTGTCGCGGCCCACGCCGAGCTCGTGTCGGAGCCGGATGCGGGTCGCCTGCGAGAGGCGTGGATCTTCGCGTCGCGTGCGCGATCAGCGATGACGTTGTGGTCGAACAAGACGGCAGACGTGCTCCCCGTCGACCGTGTGCAACTCGACGGTGTCGCGCGCCTTCTCGAGTATCCGCCCGGCTCGGCCAGCGCACTCGAACAGGACTACCTCGCCGTGACGCGACGGGCGCGGGCCGTCTTCGAGCGGTCGTTCTACGGCAAGGTGGAGCGGCCCACACCATCCACCGCTTGACGCCGAGATGAACCCGATGTGTCGGCCATGTAAATTCTGGCCGGGCATCGATCGCGATCAAGAGCGCGAAGCTGAGCGTATCCGAAGGAGACTGCCGCGGCCGTCTCGTGTAACCCAGTGCCCGTGTGAACAGCCCGGTGAAACAGCATCACCGTCGCGTCAAAACCTCTCCTGAACAGGCGATACCTCGGCCACTCGCCCGATCGGGAGGTGGCAGCCGAGCGTTCACGCGGATGTCCTCACTCCGGCGGACAGACAGTCGGCTACACCCGGCCGGCGGTTCGACGATCTCGCCCGAGCCGGACCGATCGCGATGATCGCGAAGGGGTTGAAGGTCGACCTCAGCGACACCCATACTGGGGGCACCGATTCCCAACGAGTCCTCAATGATGTGGATGCCACCCCCGATTCTGCGAAAGCAGGTGCGGCCGTGTTCATCTTTCTACTCCAGATTCGCCACATGCTCGGCGGTAATCCCGAGCTCTACCTCTTCGCGGTGTACTCCGCGTTCATCTGGTTCCTGTGGCTCCTGAAGGTCGTCCTCTCGAGTCGCTACCGGCCGTATCTCGACGACTTCGCCGTCACGACGAGCGTGGTCGTGCCCGTCGTCGACGAGCCCCTGGACCTCTTCAGAGACGTGCTCGGCCGCATGGTCGAGCAGCGTCCCGGAGAGATCATCGTGGTCATCAACGGCGCCCCCAACCCCGGACTCGTCGAGGTGTGCGGCGAATTCGCGCCCCTCGTGCGCTGGGTCCACACCCCCATCCCGGGCAAGCGCAACGCCGTGATGATCGGCACGAAGCTCTCCACGGGTGAGATCACTGTGCTCGTCGACTCCGACACCGTGTGGACCACGGGAACCCTCCGGGAGCTGGTGAAGCCGTTCGCGGATTCGCGCGTCGGCGGTGTGACAACCAAACAGCGCATCCTCGAACCGGCCCGCAGCCTCATCACTCGCTGGGCCGACTGGCTCGAGAATTCGCGTGCTCTCTATTCGATGCCGGCACAGAGCGTCCTCGGACAGGTCGGATGCCTTCCAGGGCGCACGATCGCGTTCCGCCGCTCGATCATGATGCGCGTCATGGAGAAGTTCATGAATGAGAGGTTCCTCGGTGTCTTCCTCGAGGTCTCAGACGACCGGACCCTCACCAACCTCACGCTCAAGGAGGGCTACCGCACCGTGTACCAGCACACAAGTCTCGTCTACACGGATGCCCCGCTCAAGGTGAAGAAGCTCTTCAAGCAGCAACTTCGCTGGGCGCGCGGAAGTCAGTACAACACGCTGCGCATGCTTCCGTGGATGCTCAGTCATGCGCCGGTGCTCGCGTTCTTCTTCCTGACCGACATCATCCTCCCGTTCCTTCTCGCCGGGGTAATGGGCGGTTGGATCTATCGATCGCTGACGGGCCAGGGCTACAACTTCTACGAGGGCTTCCTCGCCACTTACGGCGTACAGGCAGGCGTCCTGACCGTCGTGGCCCTGATGATCGCTTCGTCGGTGATCAGCATGTCAATCCGCCAGATCAGGCACCTGTCCGAGAAGCCTACGGACTTCTTTCGGCTGCCGTTCTTCATCATCATTTCGACGTTCTTCCTGATGCCCATCCGCCTCCTCGGGTTCTTTCGAATGGCCCACGCCAGTGGGTGGGGTACCCGGGCCGGCGCATACGCGGGCGGGTCCTCCGAGACGACCCTCGGTCCGCTCGACGTCGGCGAGATGAGTGCGGCGCCGAGTTTCGGTGCCGAGGACCCCGAGCGTCCGCTGGACCGCTCGCCGGGGGACGGTTCCATCCTGGTTCGTACCGCCGCCCTACCTGTCGTCGCGGCTCCGACGGCCAGGAATGTCACCCACACCGCCCGGCGGGTCCGGAGGACGCGCCCTCACTTCAACCCGCTGGCCCTCATCCCGTACCTCATCGGTATCGCGATTCTGGCCTTGGAGGCGATGATCCTTGTCTGAAACCATCTGGTGGGCGCGAAGCAAGACCAACGCCCGTGTGACGACCGCCGCTCTGACCGTCCTCGCCCTGGTCCTGGCCTCTATCTCCTATTTCGTCTGGGCGTCTCCGTCGAGCCCGGTTCACCGGGCGGCGGTGACGGGCGCAAGCGCCATCAACCCGCTGAGCGCAGAGAACGAAGACCTCAGGAAGAAGCTGACTGTCGCGAACGTGACCATCTACGAGCAGTCCAAGAAGCTTGAGAAGGTGACCGCGGCATCCGTCGCCGCACAAGCGGCGAATGCGAAGAAGCTCGCCGTCGCCCAGCAGAAGATGATCGCCGCCGAGCAGGCGCTCGCGCGTTCGCAGTCGCACTCCTCCACGGGCGGCGCGGACCAGGCAGCCGGGAGCGGGGCCGGTCATTCAGGCAGCACGGGAGCATCGGGGGAATCCGGCACGACTGTCGCGGCGATCACCGCACCGAGCCGCGCGCAGCTCCTCGCACCGGCGAAACGCTACTTCGGCATGTACACCGAGCAGGCGCCGTTCAACTGGGCGACCTTCGACTCGACCAGCGCGAAGATCGGCGTGCAACCGAACCTCGTCGGCTACTTCAGCGGCTGGGATGAGAACTACCGCGCCAACGCCGTCACTCGCGCCTGGGCCCAGGGCCGATTGCCGATGATGACGTGGGAGTCCCGGCCGATCTCCGCGGGAAACAACTCGAACTCCGCGCCGGACTATTCGCTTCCAAAGATCATCGGCGACCCCGCCAAAGGGATCCCGGGTACGTTCGACACGTATCTCCACCAGTACGCCAAAGCAATCGTGGCTACCGGCTTGCCGCTGGCGATCAGGCTCGACCATGAGATGAACGGCACCTGGTATCCGTGGTCGGAGCTGAACGGCTCGAACAAGGCGATCAACGGAAACCGTGTCGGTGACTACGTGAAGATGTGGCGGCATGTGCACGACATCTTCCAGCAGGAGGGTGCCAACGCGCTCGTGATCTGGGTATGGGCACCGAACATCGTCAATAACCTGCAGCCCAGCTCGCACGCCAGCCAGCAGTATCTCGCGAGCCTGTACCCAGGCGACGCCTACGTCGACTGGGTGGGCCTGTCCGGCTACTTGCGCCCGCCGTATCGCGCGGGCAACAACTTCACTTTCGGCTACACGTTCGACACGAGCCTCGGTCAGCTGAGGGCGCTCACGAAGAAGCCGATCATCCTCGCCGAGGTCGGCGCCTCGGAGACCGACGGACACAAACCGACCTGGGTGAAGAGCTTCTTCGACGGCTTCGCCGACCCGAAGAACTCGGACGTCATCGGGTTCTCGTGGTTCAACCTGGCCATCACCAGCTACGTCGGGGGCGAGAGATCGACCAACGACTGGCGGATCGATTCACGATCCGATTCCCTGCAGGCATTCATCACCGGCCTGACTCGGCCCGAAGACGATTTCACACTCATACCAGCTCGGTAGGACCCGCGAAGGAGGAAAGCGACATGAGCATGACAGCAAAACGCGAGCGAACGGTCGGAGGACCAGTGGTCCCGCAGCCTCGGATCAGCGTGATCGGCACCGGCTACCTCGGCGCGACGCACGCGGCGGCAATGGCCGAACTCGGCTTCGACGTGGCCGGCGTCGACTCCGACCACCAGAAGGTCGACGCGCTCCAGCGGGGTCGCCTTCCGTTCTACGAGCCTGGTCTTCCCGAGCTCATCGCCAAGCATGTCCGCAGTGGCCGGCTGCGGTTCACCGCGGACCTTGCCGAAGCGGTCGCCCTCGCCGACGTGCATTTCATCTGCGTCGGAACGCCGCAACTCTCGACCAGCTTCGGCGCGAACCTCGGCTACGTCGAAAGCGCCGTGCGCGCTGTTGCTGCGAGCCTGACTCACGATGGTCTCATCGTCGGCAAATCGACGGTGCCGGTGGGAACTGCCGCACGGCTGAGGGAGGTAATGGCGGATGCGCTTCCCGAGGGAATTCGTGCAGAACTCGTCTGGAACCCGGAATTCCTTCGCGAGGGCAAGGCGGTCGAGGACACCCTCTCACCCGATCGCCTGGTCTTCGGCGGCACGGGAGTGGAATCCGAAGCAGAACTCCGGACGATCTACGCGCGGCCGATCGCTGACGGAACTCCTGTGCTCGTCGTCGACCTCGCGACCGCCGAACTCGTCAAGGTGAGCGCCAACGCGTTCCTGGCGACGAAGATCTCGTTCATCAACGCGATCTCCGAAGTGTGCGACGCGGCCGGTGCCGATGTCGGTCAGCTGGCGGATGCGCTGGGCCACGATCGCCGAATCGGCAGGCAGTTCCTGAACGCCGGTCTCGGCTTCGGAGGCGGCTGCCTGCCGAAGGATATCCGCGCTCTCATGCATCGCTCAGCCGAGCTCGGCGCGCACTCGGCCGGTCGTCTGCTGCAACAGGTGGACGAGATCAACATGGGCCAGCGTCAGCGGGTGATCGACCAGACCTTGGCGGCGTGCGGCGGCTCGGTCCTGAATCGCCGGGTCGGCATCCTCGGTGCTGCCTTCAAACCGTTCACCGATGATGTGCGGGATTCGCCCGCGCTCAACGTCGCCGCTGCGCTGCACCTGCGCGGGGCACAGGCCGTCGTCTTCGATCCGCAGGCGGGAGCCACCGCGCGACGGATGTTCCCGACGCTCGGGTACGCCCAGTCCACCGAGGAGGCCGTAAGCGGAGCGGATGTGGTGCTCGTTCTCACGGAGTGGCCCGAGTTCACCTCTGCGAACGCCGTCAAGCTGGGAGCACTGGTCACCTCGCGGGTAGTCATCGACGCCCGGAACTGCCTGGACGCCGAAGCGTGGAGTGCTGCAGGATGGACGGTCTACACGATGGGCCGCCTTCCTGTCGGTCCAGGCGACGGCGCGGTCGTGCCGCTCGCTGAACTCGTGGGAGTGATGCACTGACGGACTGTCGCGCGGGCTGGAACCTACGGATAGAGTGCGGACATGACTTACGTGATCTCGTTCGAGGGCAGACCCGACCACGATTCTCGCGTGGTGGACACCCTTCCGCCGCTCGTGATCTTCCCAGACGGGATGATCTACGACCCGCCGACCGATCTGCCAGTCGAGGACGCGGCGGAGACCCAGCCTGTCGCGTTCCGCTTGCGGGCGCTGGATCCGGATGCGGCAACCCCACCCGTCCTGCCGCTGGACAACGGCTCGTCGACCGAATGGAAGACGGCGGACGCCGGCTATACCCTCACACAGGTCGACGCGGACACGATGACCGTCACAGTCGCAGGGAACGCTGATTACGAAGTCCTGATCACACGCACAGGGGAGTTCTACGACATCCAGTCGAACTCCGAGGAGGGCACCTTCACCGGCACCGCCCAGAACTGGGAGGAGATCCTCGTGAACTTCCTCGGTCTTCCTCGCAAGGCCTGACAAACGCGAAGCCCCGGCCAGGACATCCTGACCGGGGCTTTTCGCGCTACTGGTGATTACACGCCGTAGTAGAGCTCGTACTCGAACGGGTGCGGACGCTGCGCGAGAGGCTTGATCTCCTTCTCGCGCTTGTAGTCGATCCACGTCTCGATGAGCTCCGGGGTGAACACGTTACCCGCGAGCAGGAAGTCGTGGTCGGCCTCGAGTGCGTCGAGCACCTCGGCGAGGGTGCCGGGCACCTGGGGGATGCTCTTGGCCTCCTCGGGCGGCAGCTCGTACAGGTCCTTGTCGACCGGCTCGTGCGGCTCGATGCGGTTCTTGATTCCGTCGAGGCCGGCCATGAGCTGGGCGGCGAAGGCGAGGTAGGGGTTGCCCGAGGCGTCCGGCGCGCGGAACTCGATGCGCTTCGCCTTCGGGTTGGTGCCCGTGATCGGGATGCGGATCGACGCCGAACGGTTGCCGGCCGAGTAGACCAGGTTGACCGGAGCCTCGAAGCCCGGAACCAGGCGGTGGTACGAGTTCACCGTCGGGTTCGTGAAGGCGAGCACCGCGGGAGCGTGCGCCAGGAGTCCGCCGATGTACCAGCGGGCGATGTCGGACAGGCCGCCATAGCCGGCCTCGTCGTAGAACAGCGGCTTGCCGTCGTTCCAGAGGGACTGGTGGGTGTGCATGCCCGAACCGTTGTCGCCGAACAGGGGCTTCGGCATGAACGTCGCCGTCTTGCCCCACTGGTTCGCCGTGTTCTTGACGATGTACTTGAACTTCAGGATGTCGTCTGCCGCGTGCACCATCGTGTCGAAGCGGTAGTTGATCTCCGCCTGACCGCCGGTGCCGACCTCGTGGTGTGCGCGCTCGAGGATGAGACCGGCGTCGATCAGCTTGAGCGAGATGTCGTCACGCAGATCGGCCTGCTTGTCGACGGGGCTGACCGGGAAGTATCCGCCCTTGTACGGAGTCTTGTTGGCGAGGTTTCCGCCCTCCTCTTCGCGTCCGGAGTTCCAAGCGCCTTCCTCGGAGTCCACCGAGTAGAAGCTCGAGTTCTGCTTCACCTCGTAGCGCACGTCGTCGAAGATGTAGAACTCGGCCTCGGGCGCGAAGAAGGCCGTGTCCGCGATCCCCGTGGAGGCCAGGTACTTCTCGGCCTTCTTGGCGACCTGGCGCGGGTCCTTCGCGTAGATCTCACCGTTGCGCGGGTTGTAGATGTCGAACACCATGATGAGGGTTCGCTCCACCCGGAACGGGTCGATGTAGGCAGTGGACACGTCGGGGATGAGCTGCATGTCGGACTCGTGGATCGACGCGAAGCCGCGGATGGACGAGCCGTCGAAAAGCTGGCCGACGGAGAAGAACTCTTCATCAACGGTTGAGGCGGGGATGTTGAAGTGCTGCTGGACACCGGGAAGGTCGGTGAAACGGATATCAAGGAACTTGACGTCAGTGTCCTTGATGAACTTGAGCACCTCGGAAGAATCACGGAACATGCGGAGGACTCCCAATGGCTTGGAACGGGACGGACCGCACCTGCGGCCCGCTCTCTGAGGGTATGGGGAGGGGGTTTCCCTGCGGTGTCGCTAATGTTTCCAACATGTTACGCGTACTCGGGGCCGGTAAACTCAGGGGGTGCCAAGCCAGAATGCCCAGCCTGCCCGCTTCGGGGATATGGCTCCCAGTCGTTATCCGGGGGAGCGCCTCGGTTTCCCAGACGAGGGACGAGGATCGATAGCCCGCCCTGGCAGGCGCATCATCGCCCTGGTGATCGACTGGGGTCTTGCGATCCTCATCGGGTGGCCGTTCTTCCACAATGACCCCTGGGCGAACCTCGGCATCTTCGTGCTCATGCAGATCGTGTTCATCCCGACCATCGGCGGCAGCATCGGTCACCGGTTGCTCGGGTTGCGGGTCGTCGCACTCAAGGGTGGATGGATCGGTGTCTGGCGGCCGATCGTGCGTACCCTGCTCCTCGCGATCGTCGTGCCGGCACTGATCTGGGATTCAGACCAGCGCGGATTCCACGACAAGATCGCCGGAACGGTGTTGCTGCGCCTGTAGCGCCGCGCAAGAAAGGTTACCGGGAGCGCTGCGGACGTACCTTGAGAGGATCGACGCCCTTCGGGATGGGCATCGGAGAGCCGAGCGAGCTCAGCCGGTTGCTGATGGCCAGAACCTCGGCCTTGGTCAGTGTCGGCTTGATTCGCGTGAGTGCACGGGGGACTTTGTGCAGCGGGACGGAGTCGGCATCGGGCCCGACGCTGATCGTGGTCACCGGCACGTTGGGCAGCACGCGAGTCACGCGGCGGCGCTCCTCATCGATCATTCGCCCCGTCCGCGACTGCGGACCTTCGCTGATGAGGACGACGCCTCCGCGGCCCACGGCGCGGTAGACCGCATCGTGCGTCTTGCCGTTGACGGCGACTGGCATCTCCGACCCGCGCCAACTCTTGCGCAGGGAACTCCGCAGCACGGCGCCGACGGCCCCGGGCTGACCCTCGATCTGCGAATAGGCCGCGCGTTCCGCTCGCCGACCCAGAATGATCAGGGCGAGCAGCACACCGGCCAGTACACCGGCGACGATCCACAGCACCATCGTGAAGACGCTGCCGTCGGACAGGAAGATCGCGAGCAGGACGCCGGCGATGATCGGGAGCGAGAATCCACCCACGATGTAGAGCAGCGCACGGGAGTCGTAGCGGCGGGTCATCTGGAACACCTGCCACATCTGCTTGAGACGGCCTGGTTCCTTCGTCGCGGACGTGTCCTTGCTGCGTGCCATAGTCTCTAGGATACCGACTCGTTCGGCCGTGCCGTGACCGTGTTCGCGTTCAGGAGACGGCCTGGGCGAAGCCGAGGGACGCATCCGCCAGATGCCTGAGGCCTTCGGGAACTTCGCGCCCCTTCGCGAGCATGGACTGCGCCCACAGACGACCCGCGCGATACGACGACCGGACCAGCGGACCTGCGAGAACACCGAGAAAGCCGATCTCCTCGGCTTCATGTTTCAGTTCGACGAATTCCTCCGGGTGCACCCAGCGGGCGACCGGCAGGTGTCGGGGGCTGGGACGCAGGTATTGGGTGATCGTGATGATGTCGGTTCCGGCGTCGTGCAGGTCCTGCAGCGCCTGGCTGACCTCGGAACGCTCCTCACCCATCCCGAGGATCAGGTTCGACTTCGTGATCAGGCCCGCGTTGCGTCCCTGGGTGATCACGTCGAGCGAGCGGTCGTAGCGGAACGCCGGCCGGATGCGCTTGAAGATGCGCGGCACCGTCTCCACGTTGTGGGCGAAGACTTCCGGATGGGCGCCGAAGACCTCGCCGAGGTATTCGGGGTTGCCCGAGAAGTCGGGAACCAGGATCTCGACTCCCGTGCCAGGGCTCTGGCGGTGGATCTCCCGGATGGTCTCCGCGTAGAGCCAGGAGCCCTCATCCGGCAGATCGTCACGCGCCACACCCGTGACGGTGGCGTACCTCAGGCTCATCTGAGCGACCGACTCAGCGACACGACGGGGCTCATCCGTGTCGTAGTCGGCGGGCTTGCCCGTGTCGATCTGGCAGAAGTCGCAGCGCCGCGTGCACTGCGAACCGCCGATCAGGAAGGTCGCTTCGCGGTCTTCCCAGCACTCGTAGATATTGGGGCAGCCGGCCTCCTGGCAGACCGTGTGGAGCTCTTCGCTCTTCACGAGCGCCTGCAGCTGGCGGAACTCGGGCCCCATTTTGGCTTTGGTCTTGATCCACTCGGGTTTGCGTTCGATGGGGGTCTCTGCGTTGCGAATCTCGAGCCGGAGCATCCGGCGTCCTTCGGGCGCTGCCGTCATGCCACGGTCTCCAGTTCTGCGTTTCCGAAGACGCGTACGAACGCGTCCGTGATGAGCGGAACGATATCGCTCGGCGTCACCGTGCGCCCGAGGACCTCGCTGATCGAGGTGACCCCGGCGTCGCGGATGCCGCACGCGACGATGTGGCCGTACGCCTCGAAACCGTTGGAGCAGTTCAGTGCGAAACCGTGCATCGTCACCCCCTCGGCGACACGGATGCCGATGGCTGCGATCTTGCGGTCCGGTCCGTCGCCGACGATCCACACTCCCGATCGTCCCTCGACACGTACCCCGGGGACGCCGAGCGTCGCGAGCACGTCGATCAGCATCCCTTCGAGGCGGCGCACGTAGTCGACGACGTCGATCGGTTCGGCGAGGTGCAGGATCGGGTAGCCGACGAGCTGCCCAGGCCCATGCCAGGTGATCTTGCCCCCACGGTCGACATCGATGACGGGCGTGCCGTCTGTCGGCCGTTCAGAGTCCTCGGTGCGCTTGCCGGCGGTGTACACCGACGGGTGCTCGAGGAGGATGACGGTGTCTGGCGCCCGGCCCGCAACGACGGCCGCGTGAAGGTCACGCTGCTGCTGAAGAGCCTCGAGATACGGCACGGAGTTGGCGCTTAGCCCCGTGGCGACGAAGTCGATCACTGCCTCAGTCTATGCGCACTTCAAGGCCGATTCGGACTAAATGGACTGAGTACAAGAATTACGTCGGCACCTTCCTTCGACGGCTCCTCCCCAGCAGGAGGTCGCTGGCATCCATCCACGGTTTCGGATGCGGACCCGTGTCCGGACCGCCGACTGCGATGCGATGGGTGGATGAGGATGCGTCGTGAACGAGAAACACTGGAGTCCAAGGCGCAACTGGAGTTGCGGGTCGACGCGGAAGCGGCCAGGGCCGGATTGCGGGTCCTCCGGGACCTCGGAGACGGCGGAACATCTCGCGTGTGCCTCGCGGTTCCGATCGACGCCGACCCCTTCGGGCCGCTCGACGCGCCACGCACCGCACTGAAGGTCGCCCGATTCTCCGGAAAGGATGCTCGTCCGACACGAGAGGACCGGGTGCTGGCTGCCGTGCGGTCGCCGCACGTCGTCGCGCTGCTCCGCACTCTCGGACCCGGATCGACGACGCTCCTGCTCGAGTACGTGGCAGGCGGAACTCTCGCGGAGCTCCTGGCGCGGAGAGAATTCGTCCGGCTGGGTGAAGCCGTGACGATCGTCGTCTCCGTGCTGCGCGCGCTCCGGGCGATTCACGGGGAAGGTTATGCCCACGGTTCGCTCTCGGCCTCGAAGGTGATGTTCGCGGCGGATGGCAGGCCTATCATCGTCGGGCTGTCGCACGCGTCATCCCTTGAGACGAAAGCCGGAGCGTCCATCATCCAGACACCGGACACCGACGGCTTTCGGGAGATCGTCCGTCTTGTCGCCCGCGCAGTCGGCGATCCGGTGATCGTCCCGGAGGCGGAGGAGTTGGCCGCGTTGGCGAAGTCCGCACTGCCCCAGGCTGCCGACTCCGCGGGCTGGGAGCAGCTCGAGGCCGACGTGTTCGCGATCGGTCGTCCGGAGCCCGTGCTGCTGGTTCCGCCGGGTGGGCCGGTGGTGCACGGCGCCGATTCGACCGCCGACGACACTCGTCAACGGGCCGAGGGCAGGCGTGAATCGGTCGGCGCCTTTCGCACCTGGCATGATCGCGTGGATGGTGCGGCAATCCGGCGTCGGCTGCGCGAGAAACGCAGGCTCGTGATCTACTCGGCAGGATGCATCGCACTCGCTGCCACGACCGTTGCCGTCGTGGTGGGTGCACCGCAGAGCAATGAGCAGTCCCGGTCGGCGCCCGCGCCGGTGTCGGGTACTTGGACGCCATTGTCGGCCGGCGAGACGCCTGGGACGGAGTCGCAACCGACTGCACCGGCCCATCCTCTGCCGACGCCCGGCGATACTGGTCACGGCACGACGGACCCGGGCCCGGACGAAGACCCTGTCGACGCCGCGGATCGGCTGTTGCGCGCGCGCCTTGCGTGCTTTTCAGCGACGCCGCTCAACGGGGATTGCCTCGATGCGCTACTCCAGCCCGGTTCGGCCATGGATGCGATCGACCGTGCCGAGCTGAGGGTGGCTGTGTCGGCCGGCGCAGCGAGCGAGCGGGACTACCGCGACTACGAGGTCTCGCTCCTGGAACGCATGGGCGATGCTGCACTTGTCGCGCTGACGCCCAGCACATCCTCGGACTCGGCTCGGAAGTCGACGCAGACCAAACCGGCCTCGCTCCTGATCGTCAGGGGCGAGGCCGGGTGGAGGCTGCGAGAGCTCTTCGAGAACTAGTCCGCGACTAGATTCCGAGGTTCGGTTCGAATGCGCCGCCCTCGAGGCGGTTCTTCACCGCGACCAGGAAGCGTGCGGCGTCGGCACCGTCCACGATGCGGTGGTCGTACGACAGGGCCAGGTACACGGTCGAGCGGATCGCGATCGAGTCCGAGCCGTCAGCGGTCACGACGACAGGCTTCTTGGAAACGATGCCCGTTCCCAGGATCGCCACCTGAGGAAGGAAGACCACCGGGGTGTCGAACAGCGCGCCGCGCGAGCCGGTGTTCGTCAGCGTGAAGGTTCCCCCCGCGAGCTCGTCCGGCTTCAGGCGGTTCTCGCGCGTACGCTCCGCCAGATCTGCGATCTCGCGAGCAAGACCGGCGATGTCGAGGTCACCGGCGTTGCGAACGACCGGGGTGAGGAGACCGCGCTCAGTGTCGACCGCGATCGAGATGTTCTCGTGGTCGGGGTAGACGATCGAGTCGCCGTCGATTGTCGCGTTGATGACCGGGTACGCCTTCAGCGCTTCGGCTGCAGCGAGTCCGAAGAACGGCAGGAACGAGAGCTTCACGCCCGTCTTGGCCACGAAGTCGGCCTTCACCCGGTCGCGCAGAGCAGCGACCTTGGTGACATCGACCTCGACGACGGTCGTGAGCTGTGCCGACGACTGCATGGAAAGGACTGCGCGCTCGGCAACGACCTTGCGCAGCCGTGACATCGGCTGCGTCGTGCCGCGAAGAGGCGAGACCTCCAGCGGAGCGGGGGCAGCGACGGGCGCCTCTGCAGGCGCAGGAGTCGAGGGCGTGCCCGCGTCGAGGATGTCCTGCTTGCGAATACGGCCACCGACACCGGTTCCCGTCACGTTCGACAGGTCGACGCCCTGCTCGTTGGCGAGCTTGCGAACAATCGGGGTGACGTAGCCGGAACCGACGTGCGCGCCGGTCGGTGCTGCGGCAGGAGCGGGAGCGGCGGGAGCAGCGACAGGTGCAGCCTCCGCGGCAGGTGCCGGTGCCGCTACGGGCTCCGGCGCAGCCGGTGCCTCGGCGGCGGGCGCCGCCACCGGCTCGGCCGCGACCGGCTCGGGCACGACGGGCGCCTCGGCGACCGGTGCGGGAGCCGCGACGGGCTCTGCCGGTGCGGGAGTCGCTACCGGCTCGGCGGGAGCCTCTGCGGGCGCCTGAGCAGGCTCTGCGGGGGCAGCAGGGGCTTCAGCGGCCGGCGCCGGTGCCTCGGGAGCAGCAGCAGGCTCGGCCGGAGCGGCCTCAGGCTCAGCGGGCGCAGCCGGGGCTTCGGCCGGAGCGGCTTCGGCAGCGGGCGCGGCCGGGGCCTCGCCTCCACCGGATCCGTCACCGATCGTTACGAGCGCAGTGCCGACCTCGACGGTCTCGTCCTCCTGCACGAGGATCGCCTCGATCACACCTGCCACAGGGGAGGGGATCTCGGTGTCGACCTTGTCGGTCGATACCTCGAGCAGGGGCTCGTCGACCTCGACACGGTCCCCTACGTTCTTCAACCAGCGGGTGACCGTGCCTTCCGTGACACTCTCACCGAGTGCCGGGAGGCTGACGGATTCGCTCATGACGTTGTCTCCTTCAAAACCAATTTCGTTCAGTAGCTTATTGCAGGTCCGGGGCGCGAGTCGCCGGATTACAGGGTGTGGAGCGGCTTGCCCGCGAGGTACAGGAACGCCTCGCCGAGAGACTCGTTCTGCGTGGGGTGCGCGTGAACCAGCGGGGCGATGTCCTCGGGGTAGGCCTCCCAGTTCACGGCGAGCTGGGCTTCGCCGATGAGTTCGCCGACGCGGGCGCCGATCATGTGCACGCCGACGACCGGGCCGTCGTTCACGCGAACGACCTTGACCGAACCGGAGGTGCCGATGATCTCGCTCTTGCCATTGCCTGCGAGGCTGTAGTCGTAGCTCGAAACGTTGTCGGCGCCGTACTGCTCGACGGCGCGCGACTCGCTGAGACCGACCGAAGCGACCTCGGGGTCGCAGTAGGTGACCTTCGGGATGTTCACGTCGGGGATCACGACGGGGTTGAGGCCCGCGATCTCCTCGGCGACGAAGATGCCCTGCTGGAAGCCGCGGTGCGCGAGCTGGAGGCCGGGAACGATGTCGCCGACGGCGAAGACACCCGGGATGTTGGTGGCGAGTCGCTCGTTCGTGATGACGAACCCGCGGTCCATGGTGACGCCGACCTCTTCGTAGCCGAGGTCGGCCGTCAACGGGCCACGGCCGACCGCGACGAGCAGGAGCTCTGCCTCGACGGTGTCGCCGTTCTCCAGCGTGACGACGACGCCGTCGTCGTTCTGGGTGACACCCTGGAAGCGGACGCCGAGGCGGAAGTCGATCCCGCGGCGGCGGAACGCGCGCTCGAGCGCCTTGCTGATCGCTTCGTCTTCGTTGGGGACCAGGTGAGGCAGTGCCTCGATGATGGAGACCTCGGCGCCGAACGACTTCCAGACGCTGGCGAACTCCACGCCGATGACACCGCCGCCGAGCACAGCGACCTTCTTCGGTACGAAGTCGAGCTCGAGCGCCTGCTCGCTCGTGATGACACGTCCGCCGATCTCGAGACCGGGAAGCGAGCGCGAGTACGAACCCGTTGCGAGAATCACGTTCTTGCCGACGATCGTGTCGTCGCCCACCTGGACGGTGGTGGGGGAGATCAGGCGGCCGGTGCCTTCGATGACCGTGATGCCGCGCGCCTTCACCAGACCCTGGAGGCCCTTGTACTTCTTGGCGACGATGCCCTCGCGATACGTCGTGACACCGGCGATGTCGATGCCCTCGAACGTCGTGTTGATGCCGTACTTCGACGACTCACGCGAATAATCCGCGACCTCCGCCGCGTGGAGCAGGGCCTTCGTGGGGATGCA
Source organism: Diaminobutyricibacter sp. McL0608 (assembly GCF_039613825.1). Lineage (NCBI taxonomy): Bacteria > Bacillati > Actinomycetota > Actinomycetes > Micrococcales > Microbacteriaceae > Leifsonia > Leifsonia sp. McL0608. Next base: position 1,815,453 of record NZ_CP154826.1, read on the forward strand.
ACCCCGGTGAAGACAGGTGCCTCCGACCTTGTCCTTCTCGATCATGCCGACAGTGAAACCGAGCTCGCTCGCGCGCAATGCTGCCGCGTAGCCTCCGCTCCCACCGCCGAGCACCACAATGTCAAAGTTCTGCTCAGACACCCAGCTACTCCCTCGCGCATCAGGATTCGTGACACGACCCTGCCCTTGAGTGGTAACTCGGGGGCAGGCGTTGAAAGGCAAGAATTTCTTGCCTCTACGACCTTACTACTGTCGCGAAAAGTCCTCGGCCAGACGGATGAGCGCGCGTACGCTGACGGCGGACGGACCTTTGCCGGTGAATCCGTAGGGGGCGGCCGGGCCCTTCGCCGGTCCTGCGATGTCGAGGTGCGCCCAGGGGATGCGCGCGGCGTCATCGCCGTCTCCGTTGGTTCCGACGAATTCCTGGAGGAACACGCCGGCGAGCAACATTCCCCCCGCTGTGTTTCCCGGGTTAGCGTTCGCGATGTCGGCGATGTCCGAGTTGATCGTCGCGCGCAATTCGCCCGGGAGGGGCATCGGCCAGAGCAGTTCGCCGGTCGCCGTGGCGGCGTCGACGACCTGCCCGACGAACGCGTCATCGCCCATGACGGCCGCGTAGCGCGTGCCGAGCGCGACCATCGCAGCCCCGGTCAGGGTCGCGACGTCCACGATGGCGTCGGGATGCTCTTCACTCGCGGCGACGAGGCCGTCGGCCATGACGAGACGCCCTTCGGCGTCCGTGTTCAGCACCTCGACCGTCTTGCCGCCGCGGATGCGGAGCACGTCGTTCGGGCGGATGGCGTTGCCCGAGGGCATGTTCTCGGCGATGCACAGCCACGCGGTGACGCGCACCGGAAGCTGGAGCTGCGCCGCCGCGAGGGTGACGGCCAGAACCGTCGCCGCGCCGGTCATGTCGTATTTCATGCCGACCATCCCGGTCGGCGGCTTCAGCGAAAGGCCCCCGGTGTCGAAGGTGATTCCCTTTCCGACCAATGCGAGGTGCTTGCCTGCACCGGCCGGCGAATACGCGACCTTCACGAGGCGTGGACCGCGGGTCGACCCCTGGCCCACCCCGAGGATTCCGCCGAATCCTTCCGCTTCGAGCGCCGCCTCATCCCAGATGGTGACGTCGACGGGAAGGCCTTCACTGCTGTCCGCCGCGGCCCTGGCCAGAGAGGCCGGGTACAGGTCCAATGGGGGAGTGTTGACCAGGTCCTTCACGAGAGTGACGGCCTCGGCGACGGCTGTCGCGTGTGTGACCAGCGCATCCGCATCCGCCACGTCTCCGACGATCACGACGGACGAAACGGGCTCTTTCACCGAGGCGGCCGACGACACCCGGTAGGCCGTGAAGGCGTACGCGCCGAGGGCCGCACCCTCGAGGAGCGCGCCTGCTTCGGCGTCGCCGCTGAACGGGATGGCGACGGCCACCCGCTGAAATCCGGCGAGCTGGCGGATGGCCGACCCGGCCGCATAGCGCAGCGCATCCTCAGTGCGTTCCGCAGGGATCCCGATCACTGCGACCGGCGCCTCGCCGGCTCCCCGGGGAAGCCGGACGAGCTCGTCCTTTCCTCCACCGAAACCGATGGCGTCGAGTTGCGCTGCGATCGCGCCGAAGTCGGATGCGGCGACCAGCGCGACAGACCCGTTCGTGACCGTGGCGCCGATCACCACCACGTCGAGATCGGTGCTGGGAGGGACGGATGCGGAGAACGCGAGTGCAGGCACAGTCATGGTTCGAATGTAGTCGCATGCAGGTGTTCGCTCTCGGCGTGCGCACTACCCCGCGGTTCCCGGCAATGCCGCAGCGGGCGCCGTTTAGAGTTGAATCATGCAGGACCCAGCCGACCTCTATGAACGCAATCCTGACCTCCGCGAGGTCCCGGAAGGGTTGAACCTGGTCGCCGGCCTGACCGGATTCGCCGATGCCGGGGCGGGCGTCACCCAGCTCGGCACCTATCTTCTCGGCACGTTGGACCACGATGTCGTCGCGACGTTCGACGCGGACATCCTGCTCGACTACCGCGCGCGCCGCCCGACGATCTACTTCGACCAGGACCACCTGACCGACTATGAGCCGGCGACACTCAAGCTCTATCTCGCGTACGACGAGCTTCGTCAGCCGTTCCTTCTTCTCACCGGTTTCGAGCCCGATTTCCAGTGGGAGCGTTTCACCACGGCTGTGCTCGGCCTGATCGACAAGCTCAAGGTCAAGGGCGTCACCTGGGTGCATTCCATTCCCATGCCTGTTCCTCACACCCGGCCGATCGGGGTGACGGTGAGCGGAAACCGCGCGGACCTGATCGACGCGATGTCGATCTGGAAACCGCACACACAAGTCCCGGCGAACGCTCTCCACCTCGTCGAGTACCGGCTTCAGCAGCTCGCGTATCCGATCGCCGGTTTCATCCTGCTGGTCCCGCACTATCTCGCCGACACCGAATATCCGGCCGCCGCGATCACGGCGCTCGAGAGCATCAGTGCCGCCACGGGCCTGATCTTCCCGACCGACCGCCTCCGTCAGGAGGACCGCGATTTCGTCGCCAACATCGACGAACAGGTCGCATCGAACCCCGAACTCGGTAAGCTCGTCGGCGCTCTCGAAGAGCGTCACGACAGCTATATGCAGGACACCAACCTCCGCTCCCCGCTCACGGACGAAGACGGCGAATTGCCGTCGGCCGACGAGATCGCCCAGGAGCTTGAGAACTTCCTCGCCTTCCGTCGCCATGGCGACGATGAGAACGGCCAGTCGCGTTAACGGGATGGCCGGGTCGTCCTTCCTCGACGTCGCACGCGCGGCCTACGACACGGTCGCAGTCGACTACGCGGCACTGCTGAAGGACGAGCTCAGCGTCAAGCCGTGGGATCGCGCGATGCTCGCGACCTTCGCCGAGCTGGTGCTCGCCGACGGCTCCGGCCCGGTGGCGGATCTCGGATGCGGTCCGGGACGGATCACCGCCCACCTCCACCATCTCGGTCTCGACGCCTTCGGCATCGACCTGTCGCCTGGCATGATCGCCGTGGCTCGCGCCGCGTATCCCGACCTCAGGTTCTCGGAAGGGACGATCACTGCCCTCGACCTCGCGAGCGGGTCCCTCGCCGGGGCGGTCGCGTGGTATTCGATCATCCACACCCCGCCGCCGGAGTTGCCGGCCGTCTTCGCCGAGTTCGCCCGGGTGCTCGCTCCGGGTGGCAGACTCCTTCTCGCGTTCCAGGTCGGCGACGAGCGGCGTCACCTCGACCAGGCGTACGGGCATGCGATCTCCCTCGACGCCTGGCGGCTGTCTCCGGAGTCTGTGGTGCGTCAGCTCGGCGAGGCGGGACTCGAGGCGGATGCGCGCCTCGTCAGGGAACCCGACGCGTTCGAGAAGGTCCCGCAGGCGTTCATCGTCGCCCGCCGTCCGTAGCCGGCGAAGGTCGTTCCTCCGGCGTATTAGCCTCTAAGGGTGAACTCGCGACGATCCTGGCTGATCTTCGCGGTCGGTGTATTCGGCTACCTGGTGGCCGTGATGCAGCGCACGACCATTGGTGTCGCGGGTGTGGCGGCGACCGAGCGGTTCCACAGCACGGCATCCGTCCTGTCGACGCTCGCCGTCGTGCAGCTCATCGTCTATGCAGCCATGCAGATCCCGGTCGGCGTGCTCATCGACCGGGTCGGGTCGCGCTGGCTGATGACCGTCGGCACAGCCCTGATGATCGCAGGACAGGTCACCGTCGCGCTGGCGCCGACCATCGGGATCGCCGTCATCGGCCGCATCCTGGTCGGGGCCGGCGACGCCACGATCTTCACCTCGCTCATCCGGCTGACGAGCTCCTGGTTCACCGGGCGTCTCGTCCCTCAGCTCTCCCAGTGGATCGGCAACATCGGGCAGCTGGGCCAGGTTCTGTCGGCCATCCCGTTCGCGCTGATACTCCACCAGTCGGGCTGGACGACCGCATTCCTGAGCGCGGCATCGCTTTCGGTCGTCGCGCTCGTCGGCATCGTGGCGTTCATCCACGACCGACCGGTCGGTTCTCGTGAGGGACCGCGGCCCACGAACTGGGCCGAGTCGCTGCGTCTGCTCCGCGTCAGCCTGCAGCGGCCGGGCACACAGCTCGGATTCTGGTCGCACTTCGTGACGCAGTCGTCCGGCACGGTATTCAGCCTCATGTGGGGTTTCCCGTTCATGGTCTACGGGCTGGGGATCGACCCGAGCCTCGCGGCCGGTCTTCTCATCGTGATGGTCGTTGCCGGGCTGATCTCCGGGCCCATCCTCGGCCTGCTCACGGCACGGTTCCCACTACGACGGAGCAACCTGGTCCTCGCCATCGTCGCCATGATGGGCCTCGCGTGGGCGACCGTCCTGCTCTGGCCGGGCACACCGCCGTTCTGGCTGCTCATCCTGCTTCTGGTCGCCATCGGGATCGGGGGACCGGGGTCGCTCATCGGTTTCGACTTCGCCCGCACCTCCAATCCGTTGCACAGCCTCGGATCGGCGAACGGAATCGTCAACGTCGGAGGATTCCTCGCGAGTTTCGTGATGATGTTCCTGATCGGCGTGGCGCTCGATGTCGAGAACAATCTGCACATCGCGGCTGGCCAGCCGTCCGATCTCTACGCACTCGACTCCTTCAGGTGGGCGTTCGCGATCCAGTACGTCATCATCGGCATCGGCGTCGTCTTCCTCGTCCGCGCCCGCAGGCGCACGCGCCGCCGACTCGCCCGGGAAGAGGGAATAGAAGTGGCACCACTCTGGGTTGCATTGAGTGAAGCGTGGAGGCGGCGCGGGCGTGAAGCCTGACAAAGGCCGTGGCTGGGGGCTCACCTAAAGCGTGCAATAATTGATGATCGGACCCGTTCATATCCTGGGCGCGGCGTATCTACGATCGTCGCGAAAAAGACTCAGGACTTGACATGGGTCTTAGTAATGTCCGCATGCAACCTGAGCCAGGCAGTGTCACACGAGTGCGAACCCGTCTCCGCTTGGTATGAAAGGTGTTCACATGGCAACCCGACCAGCAAAGACCGTTGAGGCGGAGGCGCCCGCAGAGGCGACCGCAGCTGCGGTGAAGCCGGCCCTCAAGCCGGCCGCGACGAGCAAGGCCGCGACCGCCAAGAGCGGAACGAAGACGACTGCCGCGCGCGGCGCTGCAGCGAAGACGGTGGTGAAGCCCGTCGCGAAGACGACTCCCGTCGCCGAGGCGAAGCCGAAGAAGCGCGCGAGCGCGAAGGCCGCCGACGACGATGACGAAGAGGTCGACCCCGAGGCCGTCGTAGAGATCGACGAGACCGACGAGGCCGAGGTCGAGGTCGTCGACCCCAAGGCCGAGACGGAAGACGCCGACGCTGACGCCGACGGCGGCGATGACGACGAAGAGAAGCCGGCCTCCCCGGAGGAGCCGCTGCCCACTGGTGCGCTCGTCCTCCGTGCGGTCGACGAAGACGATGACATCCCCGTCTACTCAGCGGCGATCACCGGAGCCACGGCCGACCCTGTCAAGGACTACCTGAAGCAGATCGGTAAGGTCGCACTTCTGAACGCGGCCGAAGAGGTCGAGCTCGCGATGCGCATCGAGGCCGGACTGTTCGCCGAGGACAAGCTCGCCAACACGCCCAACCTCCCCAAGGAGCTCGAGCGCGAGCTCAGGTGGGTCGCGCGCGACGGACAGCGGGCGAAGAGCCACCTGCTCGGAGCGAACCTCCGTCTGGTCGTTTCGCTCGCGAAGCGCTACACCGGTCGTGGCATGCAGTTCCTCGACCTGATTCAGGAAGGCAACCTGGGCCTGATCCGTGCGGTCGAGAAGTTCGACTACACCAAGGGCTTCAAGTTCTCCACGTACGCCACCTGGTGGATCCGCCAGGCGATCACGCGCGCCATGGCCGACCAGGCACGAACCATCCGCATCCCCGTCCACATGGTCGAGGTCATCAACAAGCTCGCCCGGGTCCAGCGGCAGATGCTGCAGGACCTCGGCCGCGAACCCACGCCAGAAGAGCTGAGCCGCGAACTCGACATGACCCCTGAGAAGGTCATCGAGGTGCAGAAGTACGGCCGCGAGCCGATTTCGCTGCACACCCCGCTCGGCGAAGACGGCGACAGCGAGTTCGGCGACCTCATCGAAGACACCGAGGCAGTCGTCCCTGCGGACGCCGTCGGGTTCACCATGCTGCAGAAGCAGCTGGAGAGCCTCCTCGATTCCCTCTCCGAGCGCGAGGCCGGCGTGATCCGCATGCGTTTCGGGCTGGGCGACGGGATGCCGAAGACACTCGACCAGATCGGTGACACGTTCGGTGTGACGCGCGAGCGCATCCGCCAGATCGAGTCGAAGACGATGGCGAAGCTGCGCCACCCGTCCCGCTCGCAGTCGCTCCGCGACTACCTCGAGTAGGCAACCGGGTGCGGTACAGGCTGGCGGTCATCGCCGGTCGTCTCGCTCGCTGGGTGCTGCGGCTCCGTGGGGGCGGCTCTGCCGTCCCCGGCAGGGTCGCGCTCGCGATCGCTCCGCGGTTCCTCGAGCGTTCGATGACCCGGCTTCCTCTGGGCGTGCTCTTCGTGAGCGGCTCGAACGGCAAGTCCACGACGACGAACATGCTGACCGGGATCCTGCGCGAGCACGGTCTCGATGTCTTCACGAACCCGTCGGGCGGAAACCTTCCGCAGGGGATCGCGTCGGCGCTTCTCGCCTCGGTGCCCCTCGACGGATATGTGCGCGGGGATGTCGCGGTGATCGAGGTCGATGAGGCCTACGGTGTAAACTTGGCGACGATCCTCAAGCCGCGCGGCGCGCTGCTGCTCAATGTGCAGATCGACCAGCTGAACCGCTTCTTCGAGCCGGCCCGTGTCGTCGGGATGCTGCGTTCGATCGCCGACACTGCATCCGAGTTCGTCGTGGTGAACGCCGATGACGACAGCCTCCGGGGCGTCGGCGCGGAGCTTGCAGCGCAGGGCCGCGATGTGACGGCGTTCGGCGTCGCACCGTCGCTCATCGCGGCGTCGCCGAACGGTCTGGCGAACGTCGAGGATTTCGCAGGTGGCGCTGTCGGGGGGAGCGCCGAGAACGCACTCCCTGCATCCCGGGTGATTGTCGCGGCGCTCGACGCCCGTACTGCCCGCCTCGACGTCGACGCTTCACCGGTCGAGGTCGCGCTTCCGGCACGCGGACTGCACTACGCAGTGGATGCGGCCGGAGCTACGGCCACGGCCCTGCGCGTGCTCGGCGACCGGTTCTCGGCCGACGCCACCGCACGGGCGATGACCGCCCTTCGCACGGTCTACGGCCGTGGCGAGACCCTGCGCGTCGGCGATGAAGACGTCGAGATCATCATGATGAAGAACCCGCCGAGCCTTCAGCTGAACCTCGACTATCTCGCGGAGCCTCCCGAGCAGGTCTTCGTCGCCGTCGACGAGGGCACCCCGGATCCGTCCTGGGTGTACGACATCGACCTTTCGTCGATCACCCACGTCGACGTGGTCTCCGGCACGAAGGCTTGGCAGTTCGCGACACGATTCGCCTACGACGGGATCCCGGTGACCTCGGTCCTGCCCGAGCTCCGTCCAGCGCTCAAGGCCTTCCTCGATCTGCCGAAGCCGACCCGGGGGACGAAGACGATGATCGTCAACTACGAGCAGATGATGCTCATCCGCAAGCAGCTCGGATTCCTCGAGTTGGAGGGCAGCCCGTGAGCGCCCCGGTGAGAATCCTGCACCTCTATCCCCGTGAGCTCGGAATCAACGGCGACGCCGGGAACGTGACCGCACTCGTGAAGCGCGCCGAGTGGCGGGGGCTCGAGGCCACGGTGCACCACCATGACGTCGGCGACGAGTTGGTCACGGCGGTCGACATCATCCACATCGGCAGCGGCCCGTTGTCGTCGCAGCGCATCGTCCACGAGGACGTCCTGCGGATCGCGGCCGCCCTTCGCGAGCTTGCTTCATCCGGTGTCCCGCTCCTCGCCGTCGCAGGCGGCTGGCAGCTCCTCGGGCACCAGCTGGTGACGAGCGACGGCGAGACGCTTGCCGGCGCGGGAGTCTTCCCGTCGCTCGCGACACTCGGCACTGAACGACACGTGGGCGAAGTGGTCGTCGACTCCGCCGACGGAGTACTCGCAGGCTTCGAGAACCACTCGGCCGCGACCGTCCTCGATGCGGGCTCAGAGCCGCTCGGAACGGTCGTCGAGGGATTCGGAAACGGTGCGGATCCCACCGGCCGGCGAGTCGAGGGCGTCCGGGTGGGCGAGTCGGTCGGGACGCACCTGCACGGACCCGTCCTGCCGATGAACCCCGTGCTCGCCGACCGCATGCTCGCGGCAGCACTTGCGCTTCGTGGGGAAGAACTGCCTCAGCCGATCTCGCGCGAACTGTCGGGGGCCGACGGTTTCGCCGCGAACGCCCGACGCGCGATCGCGCAGAGAACCGGCGCCAGGACAGCTCGCTGACGGGGACCCGCCGTCAGGTCGTGCAGATCGGTCCGGATCAGCCGATGTAGACGCGCGTCACGCGCGGCATCACACCGGTGACCAGCTCGTCGCCGATGGTCTCGGCCCAGTCAGCCCACGTCTCCGCCGTCGGTTCACCCTCGGCGCCTGAACCGAATACGACGGCGATGTCTCCGACGCGGACGCGATCGCTGCCGCAGTCGATGACGGTGCTGTCGACGCCCACCTCGACGACCCGCCGGCGCACGCCGTTCACGAGCACGGACGCTTTCGCCGTTCCCAGGGTCGGGACACCGTCGGCGAATCCGATGCCGATTCGCGCCCGCGTGCTCCCGTCGACATGAATCCCCGCGACGGGCGCCTCGAGTCGCATCACCGGTACGAGTCCGAGCTCGGTGCCGGATGTGTCGTCGAAGGGGGAGATCCCGTAGGCGGCGATGCCGAATCGGACGAGATCGAAGCGAGCCTCGGGCATTCGGATTCCTGCCGAGCTGGCCGCCAGGTGCAGGACCTCGAAGACAGCGCCGCGCTCCTCGGCGACGGCGACCGCCTTGTGGAACTCCGCCAGCGCAGCTTCGTCGTCGGCGATGGATGCGTCAGCCAGGTGCGACCATGCCGCGCGCACCCGCACGACCCCCGCGTCCTGCAGCGCGAGGGCGGCGTCGACGAGCGCCGGCCAGTCCTCGGGACTGGCACCGTTGCGGCTGAGTCCCGTGTCCACTTTGAGGTGGACGACCGCGGGGCGGTTCGCGGCGGCGCGCTCGATCGCGTCGAGCTGCCAGCGAGCCGAGATGCCGAGCTCGATGTCGGCCTCGATGCCGGCCAGGAAGTCGGTGTTCGGACCGTGGAGCCAGGCGAGGAGCGGAACAGTGATCCCGGCGTCGCGGAGCACCAGCCCCGCCGGGATCTCCAGCACGGCGAGGGCTGTCGCCCCGGCGTCGAGCCCGGCCCGCGCGATCGGGATGAGTCCGTGTCCGTAGGCGTCGGCTTTGACCGCCAGCATGACCTCGGCGGGCGCCGCGATCTGGGCCAGTCGGGCGACATTGTGCCGCAGAGCGGCGAGGTCGATGACGGCACGGGGGAGCGCGGCGGTGTTTGCGACTGTCATGGGTAGATCCGCTCGATCCGGCTGCCCAGCCCGCTCACGATGACGGCGGCAGCGAGGCCCGTGGCATCGGCCCACTGGGCAAGAGATGGTTCCGCTTGCTCAGGGTCGCCGAAGAGGACGGCTTCGTCGCCGACGGACGCAGTGTTGCCGTCGAGGTCGACCACGAACTGGTCCATGGCGATGCGGCCGGTCACCCGCCCGACGAAGTCGCCGATCCTGACCGGCGCGCGGTTTGACGCGACCCTGGGGATGCCGTCGGCGAAGCCGAGTGCGACGAGAGCGAGCGTGGTCGGTTTGCGAGTGCGGTAGGTGTAGCCGTAGGAGACCCCGCGATCCGCCGGCACGTTCTTCACCGCGATCACCTCGCCGACGAGCCGGAAGGCACTTCGGGGTGCGGCGGAGTCGAGGCCGTAGAGCGCGTGCCCGACGACGGGGAACGCTTCACTCTGGGTCGGCGCCACGATGGCGGCCGTGATCCCGGCAGCCGCGAGAGTCTGGACATCGTCGGGCCGGGACACCAGGAACGCGGCGCCGCCCTCCTCGGCGAGTGCGCGTGACACAGGAACGAGGCCGTGGCCGTACGCGTCAGCCCGGACATCGATGAGGGCCTGGTCCGGCGCTGGCGCGCTCCGATGGAAGTTCTCTACGAGGGCCGAAAGGTCGACGAAAGCCTGCCTGCGCACACCTGTCGACACCGATCGAACCCCTCGAGTAGGTCAGCTACCGTGAAGCGAAGTGGGACTACGCGCGCTGCTCCTCGAACAGGCGAGCGGTCTCGTCGTGCCAGCTGTGCGCGATCTCGGACAGCTTCTCCTGGTGCTTCTTGCCGTGGTGGGCGCAGAAGAGGAGTTCACCGTTGTTCACGACAACGCGAATGTACGCCTGGGCGCCGCAGCTGTCGCACCGGTCGGCAGCCGTGAGTTGCGGCCCGCCGGCGAGCTCGTCAACCGCACCGTTCTCCGTGGTGATCGTCGACATGTGATGCTCCTCTCAATCCGAACCGTTCAACTCGGTATGTCTATAGAACCACGTTCACCTGTGAGAAACGAGGCGAACGGAGGGTATTTCGCTCAACGCGTAGCACCCCTCCGGGCGGGTGTCGGTGGCGTATCGTGCTCGTCGCTATCAGTACGCTTGAGTCTGGCAAGGCGTTCAGGAGCACGGGCGCCGCAACGTGTGCAAGGAGCGTTCGTGTCGAGCTCGGACTATTCAGCCAGGCATCTCTCCGTTCTGGAAGGACTGGAGGCGGTGCGCAAGCGCCCGGGGATGTACATCGGGTCGACGGACTCCCGAGGGTTCATGCACTGCCTGTGGGAGATCATCGACAATTCGGTCGACGAGGCATTGGCCGGTCACGGGAGCCACATCGAGGTCATCCTCCACCCTGACGACAGCGTCGAGGTGCGCGACTCCGCCCGGGGGATCCCGGTCGACATCGAACCGAAGACCGGCCTCAGCGGCGTCGAGGTCGTCTTCACGAAGCTCCATGCCGGCGGCAAGTTCGGCTCCGGATCCTACGCTGCCTCCGGCGGGCTGCACGGTGTCGGCGCGTCCGTGGTGAACGCGCTCTCCGAGCGGCTGGATGTCGAGGTCGACCGCGACGGCAAGACCTGGGCGATGTCGTTCCACCGTGGGGAGCCGGGCGTGTTCGCCGACCATGGCCCCGCAACACCCGACGCTCCGTTCACGCCGTTCGAGAAGGGCAGCGAACTGCGGGTGGTCGGAAAGGTGAAGAGAGGAGTCACCGGAACGCGCATCCGCTACTGGGCGGACCGGCAGATCTTCACACGTGGCGCCGAGTTCCAGGGCGACGACCTGCTCGGGCGCGCCCGCCAGACGGCCTTCCTCGTTCCCGGCCTGACCCTGACGATCGCCGACAACCGCGGCGAACAACCCGTCGACACGACATTCAGCTACCAGGGCGGGATCTCGGAGTTCGTCGACTTCCTCGCGCCGGACAGTCCACTCACCGAGACCTGGCGCCTCACCGGCGAAGGGCATTTCACCGAGACGGTTCCCGTGCTCACCGAATCGGGCGCGATGATGCCGACGGAGCTTCGCCGGGACTGCCAGGTCGACATCGCGCTGCGCTGGGGCACGGGCTACGAAACGGTGATGAAGAGCTTCGTCAACATCATCGCGACGCCCAAAGGCGGCAGCCATCAGCTCGGCTTCGACCAGGGCATGCTCAAGTTCCTGCGCCAGCAGGTCGAGCAGAACGCGCGCCGACTCAAAGTGGGCACCGACAAGCTGGAGAAGGACGACGTTCTCGCGGGTCTTACGGCCGTCCTGACGGTCCGTCTTCCGGAGCCGCAGTTCGAAGGACAGACGAAGGAGGTGCTCGGTACGCCCGCGGTACGCGCGATCGTCGCGCAGGTGGTCGCCAAGGCCATGGGCGAGCGGTTCAGCTCGAGCAAACGCGACGACAAGGCCCAGTCGGCCCTGCTCCTCGACAAGGTCGTGGCCGAGATGAAGTCGCGCATCTCTGCGCGCGCCCACAAGGAGACGCAGCGCCGCAAGAACGCGCTGGAGACCTCATCCCTTCCGGCGAAGCTCGTGGACTGCCGCTCGAGCGATGTCGCCAACAGCGAGTTGTTCATCGTCGAAGGCGATTCGGCGCTCGGCACGGCGCGTCGCGCGCGCGACAGCGAGTACCAGGCGCTCCTGCCGATCCGCGGCAAAATCCTCAACGTCCAGAAGGCGTCGGTCTCCGACATGCTCTCGAACGCCGAGTGCGCATCCATCATCCAGGTGATCGGGGCCGGGTCGGGGCGGAGCTTCGAGCTCGCATCCGCCCGGTACGGCAAGATCATCATCATGAGCGACGCCGATGTCGACGGCGCTCACATCCGGACGCTTCTCCTGACTCTCTTCTTCCGCTACATGCGGCCCATGATCGAGGAAGGCCGCGTCTTCGCGGCCGTGCCGCCCCTCCACCGCGTGGTCGTGATGAATCCCGGCTCGAAGCCCAACGAGACGATCTACACCTATTCGGAGGCGGAACTCCAGGGTGTCCTCGCCGGGTTGAAGCGGACCAACAAGCGCTACCAGGAACCGATTCAGCGCTACAAGGGACTCGGGGAGATGGATGCGGACCAGCTCGCCACGACGACGATGGATCGCACCCACCGGACGCTCCGCCGGGTGCGCGTGCCCGACGCCGAGCAGGCCGCGCGGGTGTTCGAACTCCTGATGGGGAACGACGTCGCGCCGCGCAAGGATTTCATCATCGCGGGTTCGGGAGATCTCTCCCGGTCGCGCATCGACGTCTGACTCAGGTCAGGGCCCGGTAGCGGCTGCGCGGCAGAAACAGGGACCCGACGAGCGCGATGCCGGAGAGAGCGATGAGAGCGTAGGCGGCCTGGTGGAGGCCCGACACCGGTCCGAGGGTGGCCGCGCTCTGGGTGAATCGAGTGACGATCACGGCGATGCCGATCGATGCGGCGATGCGCTGCCAGATGCTGAAGAGGGTGTTCGCGTCGGCAAGCCGTGCATCCTCCACGCCCCGCAGCATCACGGAGAGCAGCGGCGAGATCACCAACCCGATCGAGGCGGCACGACACGCGAGCACGAGCGACGTCACCCAGAGCGGCGTTGACAGTCCGATGACGAGTAAGGCGACGCTGGCGGCGGCCAGTAATGCGAATCCCAGTGCGACGGTCGTTCGAACGCTCAGCCGCTCGAGGAGCTTCGGACCGAACGCGAGGCTGAGTCCCGTGAGCACACCCTGGGGGAGCAGCGCCGCTCCCGCCGCGAGGGCTGAGTACCCCTGCGCAGTCTGCATGAATACGGGCAGTAGGAAGATCGCAGCGTACGTGACGACGGAGGCGAAGGCGCACAGGACGAGCGAGAGCACGGCGGGCATACGCCTGAGCAGTGTCACGTCGACGATGGGATGCGCCGACCGCCACGCCCACGCCGCATAGCCCCCCAGGAGAGCGAACCCGACGACGAGCGGGGCCCACGTCTCCGGGCTTCCCCATACTCCGGTCTCGCTGTTGCCGGCACCGAAGAGGAGGAGTCCGAGTCCGACGGCGAGAAGCACCCAGCCGATGAGGTCGAAGCGCGCACCAGGCTGTCCTCCGGCAGCAAGCGACCGGGGGATGCGCCGGACGCTGAACGCCGCAGCCAGACCGATCGGGATGTTGACGAGAAAGATGGCGCGCCATCCCCACAGGCCGATGAGCACGCCGCCGAGGCTCGGGCCGAGAGCCGGCCCCAGGAAGAGCATGATTCCCGCGACCGGCGACATCGAGCGCGCACCACCTCCGCTGCCGAGCAGCATGCTCATGGCGAGGGGAACCATCGGGGCCCCGGCGAGTCCCTGGAGCACGCGCGCTGCATTCAGGAACTCGGCCGAGGGTGCCACGGCACAAAGCAGCGACGCGAGGGTGAAAGCGCCTACGCTGAAGAGGTAGACGGGCAGTGTGCCGAAGCGGCGCGCGAGGTACGACGTGGCGGCGAGCCCGATTCCGAGCGCGAGGAGATACCCGCTGACCGCCCACTGCACGGTGGCGATGGGCGCGTGGAGTTCGGCTGCGATCGGCGAGACGGCGACGTTGACGATGCTGGAGTCGAGCATCGACAGGAGTGGACCGGCGAGCAGGGCGAACTGCACGACCGCTCCGAGGCGCGTGCGGGGCGCAGCCGCCGCATCCGGTGCCGTCATGGTCAGTTCTCCGCCAGCGGAGCCGTCGACGCCTCGTGCCGCATCCCGGCGAGCCATTCGCGTTCCGCCGTGCTCCGGCGAATCAGTTCCGTCGTGACCTCACGGTTCCAGAGGTCGTGCCTGGCGCGGTCGAGAAGCGCGGTCAGATGATGGATGCTCGCCTCGAGCGCCCGGTCGCGAGCATCCAGTATCGCGAGTCGTTCGGCGGGTTCCAGCAGGGAGAACTGTCCGAACCGGGTGAGGAATTCCAGTTCGTCCCCAGCCGCCTCGGGCGGGAGCTCGGCGAGCAGGTCGTGCAGCAGTTCGAGGCCGACCGGGGTGATCGAGTACACATTGCGCGCCGGGCGGCCCTCCTGTTCCTCTGAACGCCGCACGACGGCGCCCGCCTCCTCGAATCGTTTGAGGGCGGGGTAGAGCGAATTGTTGTGGAGCACGACCCCCGTCGTCTCCTCGACCCGCTTGCGGAGCTCATAACCGTGGGCGGGCTGCCGTCGCAGGTGACGGAGGATGATGATGTCGATCGAAGACATGTAGTCCAGTGTGACCTAGGTCACACTGGACGGTCAACCGTCACGTGACCGATCAGCCGAGCTGACGGCCGATACTTCCTACGACAGCGTCGAGTGTCACGCCCGAGCCGTCGCGTCGCGCACCGCCCTCGGGCAGCGTACGTGCTGCGCCATCCGGTGCCACCGCCAGGGCCGGCCCCCGGCCGACCCACGCCAGTGCCAACTCACCCTCGCCCTTCAGGAAGCGGTGCGAACGCACGCCGCCCGTCGCTCGTCCCTTCGCCGGAAATTCGGCGAAGTCGCTGACCTTCGCACTTCCCGGGTCCGTGCCGAGCAGCGTCTCGGTGCCCGTGGCGACGGTGACGACCACGGCGGCGTCACGTTCGACGGCGCGGATGGCCGAGAACGAGATGACCCGTGCATCCGCAGAGAGGTTGATACCCGCCATGCCACCGGCCGCTCGACCTTGCGGACGCACCGTGGACGACGGGAAACGGAGCAACTGGGAGTCGGATGCGACGAAGACCAGCTCGTCGGAGTCTGCTCCCTGTGCCGCACCGACCACTTCGTCACCCGGCTTGAGTGCGATGACCTCGAACTCGGGCTTGTTCGCCCAATCTCCAGCGGTGACACGCTTGACGACGCCCTGGCGTGTACCCAGTGCGATGGATTCGTCGGAGGTCAGTGAGACCAGGGCGAGGATCCGCTCCGTGCGGTCCGTCAGGGCGAGGTAGTCGCCGACGCGTACACCCGCGGCGAGCTGGATCGAGTTGGTGGGCACCGCAGGGAGGTCGACCGGGGAGAACCGGATCAGGCGCCCCTTCGAGGTGACCGCGCCGATCTCCGTTCGACTCGTCGTGTCGAGGCTCGACAGCACTGCGTCGTGCTTGCTGCGTCGCGCGGGCGCCTGGATGCGGTCGAGGCCGCCCTCGTCGTCCGGCTGCTGGTCGACGCGGACGATCCTTCCCGTCGTGCTGAGCAGCACACGGCACGCGATGTCCGCCACCTCGAGCACGACGGGCTTGCCGCGAGAGGACGTCGTCGCGATCGACAGCCGGGCTTCGGTCAGCAGGGTGCGACGGGGTGTTCCGAACTTCGCTGCGACCTGCTCGAGCTCGTCGGAGACCAGCTGGTCGATCCGTGCGCGGCTGCCGAGGAGCTCTTCGAGCTCGGCGATCTCGGCACGCAGCTGGTCCTTCTCTGTCTCGAGTTCGATGCGCGAGAACCGGGTGAGCCTGCGGAGCCGGAGCTCCAGGATGTAGTCGGCCTGCAGCGTGCTCAGGTCGAAGACGTCCATCAGACGCGTCCGGGCCTGTTCGGTGTCGTCACTGGTGCGGATGACCTGGATGACCTCGTCGATGTCCACGATCGCTATCAGAAGGCCCTCGACGAGGTGCAGGCGTTCCTGGCGCCGCGCCAGACGATACTGCGATCGCCGCGTGACAACACTGATGCGGTGGTCGAGGTAGACCTGGAGCAGCTCACGCAGCCCCAGAGTCTGCGGTCCGCCGTCGACGAGTGCGACGTTGTTGATGCTGAAGCCGTCCTCGAGCGGCGTGTGCCGGTAGAGCTGCTCGAGCACTGCCTCCGGGCTGAACCCCGTCTTGATACCGATGACGAGCCGGAGACCGCGCGTGCGGTCGCTGAGGTCGGTGACATCGGAGATGCCGCTCAGCTTCTTGGAGTTGACGCCGTCCTTGATCTTCTCGATGACCTTCTCCGGTCCCACGAGATAGGGGAGTTCGGTGACGACCAGGCCGCTCTTGCGTGCGGTGATGCTCTCGACGCTGACCTTCGCGCGCGTCTTGAAGCTGCCGCGACCGGTGGCATACGCATCCCGCACGCCGGCCAGTCCGACGATGGTGCCGCCGGCCGGAAGATCAGGTCCAGGCACGTACTCCATGAGCTCGTCGAGCGTCGCCTCGGGGTTCGCGAGCAGGTGCCGTGCGGCCCCGACGACCTCGATGAGGTTGTGCGGGGCCATGTTCGTCGCCATACCGACGGCGATGCCGCTCGCGCCGTTGACCAGCAGGTTCGGGAAGGCCGCCGGCAGCACATCGGGCTGCATGAGCTGGTTGTCGTAGTTGGGCACGAAGTCCACGACGTCCTCGTCGAGATCCTCGGTGAGCGCGAGTGCCGCTGCGGCCAGACGAGCCTCGGTGTAACGGGGAGCGGCCGGGCCGTCATCCAGCGACCCGAAGTTGCCGTGCCCGTCGATCAGCGGAACGCGGAGGGTGAAGTCCTGCGCCATACGCACGAGCGCGTCGTAGATCGCGCTGTCACCGTGCGGGTGCAGCTTTCCCATCACCTCGCCGGTGACGCGGGCCGACTTGACGTGGCCGCGATCGGGGCGGAGTCCCATCTCGGTCATCTGGTACAGGATGCGCCGCTGCACCGGCTTCAACCCGTCGCGTGCGTCGGGAAGAGCGCGCGAGTAGATCACCGAGTACGCGTATTCGAGGAACGACCCCTGCATCTCGGTCGTCACATCGACGTCTTCGATTCGCTCAGTCGACGGAGCTGGTGTGGGGTCGTTGGTCGGATTCATGCGTGCAATCTGGGAGGCGTGCTGGGGGCACCGAAGGGACGAGTGACTACCTCCGGTCCCGCTCGTCTATGACAAACTGGGCCGGATGCCCCCCATGCTACCGGCCGCCTTCACGACTCGGCTGAGCCTTGCCGCCGTTCTCCCAAGTTCGGTGGATGCGCTCCTGAGCGCGGAGAATCCGCTCGGGCTGCGGCCTGTCGAACGCATCATCGTCGTCGTCGTCGACGGTCTGGGGGCCGCCTCGTTGCGCGCACGCTCCGGCCACGCCCGGTTCCTCGCTCCCCTCCTGACGAAGCAGACCACGATCGACTCCGGCTTCCCGACGACCACGGCCGCCGCTCTCGCCACCCTCTGCACGGGTACGACGCCGGGTACGCATGGGCTGGTCGGCTATCGCGTACTGGACAGCGCATCCGATCGTCTGGTGAACCAGCTCAACGGCTGGGACGACCGTCTCGACCCCGCGACCTGGCAGCGCAGTCAGACCGTGTTCGAACGGGCCGCACGCTCCGGCATCCATGCCTACGCGATCGGCCAGCCCCGCTACAGCGACTCGGGGTTCACGCGGGCGGTCCTCCGCGGCGCGCAGTATCTCTCGGGCAAGCGTGTGGCCGACCGATTCGAGGCGGCCAGGAACATCCTGCGATCACCGGGGCCGAGCCTGACCTACCTGTACGTGAGCGAGCTGGATACGGTCGCGCATGCGTCCGGGTGGGAATCTCCCGCGTGGACCGCCGAGCTGGAGGGGCTGGACGCCGAAGTCGTGGGCCTGGCCCGGGCCCTGGGGCGTTCCGACGGCATCATCGTCACCGCCGACCACGGCGTGATCGATGTCCCGCATACTGCCCACGTGCTCTTCGACACGGCTCCCGAGCTCGTCGACGGAGTGGAGTACGTCGGCGGCGAGCCCCGCTGCCTGCAGCTGTACCTCTCGGATCGGTCCGGGCAGGCCGCCGACCGAGTCGCATCCGTCTGGAAGGATGTCGAAGGCGAGCGATCCTGGATCGCCACGCGGGACGAAGCTATCGACGCCGGATGGTTCGGAGGGCCGGTCGCCGACGCGGTGCTGCCACGCATCGGGGATGTGATCGTGGCCGCTCGGCGGCGGGTCGCCTACTACGACTCACGCGACCCGGCGGAGTCGGGCCGCAACATGATCGGACAACACGGTTCGCTCACACCCGAAGAGACCAGGGTTCCCCTGATCCGGTTGGGCGCGATCGCCTGACGGCGCCGGCTCAGGCCAGGTCGTCGTCAGTTCGCGCACCGAAGACGATCTCGTCCCAGCTCGGCATCGAGGCGCGGCCCTTCTTGCCGACGCGCTGCTGCGGGCCGGTCGACGACTGCGCAGGCGGATCGGGGAGCTCGGCCGGCGTGAACGGAATGTCCTCAAGCTGGTCGAGCGGCACGTCGACGATGCGGATGCCCGAGTCCGGGTCCGGCTGTGGCGACTCGGCCTTCTCCTCGAAGCTGGCGGCTTCCCGCTCGCCGCGGCGGCGGCGGAGCGCTTCGAGAAGGTCAGCCGTCTGGTGCACGTCCTTCGGCTGGTCGTCGTCGGAGCGCTTGATGGCCGAGATCGCGATCGAGTTGTTCGCCGACGGGATCGTGCGGCTGTACGCCACCGGTTCGAGGAAGGGGGCCGCGTCAGGCCCGAGCAGGTCGCTCGGTGTCTCGTGGAAGGTGAAGGCACCACTGTCGAAGCGCGAGTCGTCCGGTTCCGACGAGTGCGGCGATACGGCCCGTAGGCGTGGGATGAGCGCACCCTTCAGCTCGCCCTGCTGCGACAGGGTCGTCGCCTCCGAATTGAGGGGAGCCAGGGCGTGCTTGCGCGCGTCATAGCCCCAGCGCGCGTCGTGGTCGATCTGGTCTGCGGTGAACTCCAGCTTGATGATCCAGCCGGTCTCCGCGTCCTTCCAGCTCGCCCACCGTTCACCGACGACGCCGAGTGAGGCGAGGCGGTCGCGGATGACGGCACCGAACGTCGCGCCTTCGCCGAGCGGGTCCACATCTGCGGTGGTGTGCACGGGAACGCTCAGCGCCGAGGCCACGATGTGCTCGCGCTCGGCGACGATCGGGCCCTCGAACCGCTGGATGTACTCCAGAGAAGCTCCGGTGACAGCCGCGACGTCCTCTGCGGACATGCCGGAGCGGATGTGCGCCTGCACTTCCCTGGGCGACAACTTGGGAGCGGTCGACGCCACCTCGGCCTTGCGCTGGCGAAGTCTGGACTGCAGTACTTCGTCGATGGCGATGCGGAACCGCTCACCGTCGTCGCTTGCGGCGAGCAGTGCACCGTTCTCGACTCCGATGACCTTTAAATCCTGCATGATGAAATGCCTTCCCAGCTCTCCACGTACCTCGCAAGAATGCCACGTGATGCCCCCGATTCCGGGGAATAACCGTGGCGTGCCGGAAGTTGATCACCGAGCAGTGGAATTGCGCTACGTGACTGGTTTGCTATTCCCTGCGGTTTGATGCAAACTATGGCCGCCGATTGCGAAAAATCGGTCGTTTATACGAGAAGTGGATGGGGCATGGCAACGGATTACGACGCACCGCGGAAGACCGAAGACGACTCAGAGTCGATTGAGGCCCTCAAGGAGCGTGTCCCGGACAAGATGTCCGGAGTTGTCGACGTTGACGATGCGGACAACCCTGGTGGCTTCGAACTCCCCGGCGCGGACCTCTCAGACCTCGACCTAGACGTCGTCGTCCTTCCGCCTCAGGCCGACGAATTCACCTGTGTGAACTGCTTCCTGGTGAAGCACCGCTCGCAGATCGATCACGACACGAAGCTCGGACCGATCTGCGTGGAGTGCGCAGCCTAGGACGCAGCGCTCGCAGCCGCGAGTCGACCTTCATCGAGAGCCCGGACCAGCTGGTCCGGGCTTCTTGTTGAGATCAGCCAGTACGGCGCCGGGTCCTGCGGGTCGAGGACAGGCACCTTCACGACAGGCTTCACCCAGCCGCGGATGAGGAGCCAGGCACGCGCATCCAGGCGCTGGCCGCGTTCCAGCACCGCAGCATCCGGACCGTAGCCGGTGGGCTCGCCGACCAGCGTGAGCGTGATGCTCGCCCGGCCCGCGAAGAGTTCGCTGTCGGTCACCCGGATGACGGGCGATGATGCGATCAGCATCGCCACGCAGCCGCCGTAGAGGACGCTGGCCGTGATGACGCCGGCGATCATCGAGATGGGCGCGAAGACGAGGATGCTCGCGGGGATGACGAGGGCTGTGGAGATGTACAGCCAGGGAGCGGCCCAGAGCCGTTCACGATAGAGAACCATGACTCTATTCGATCAGACTTCTGCACTACCCTCGACACGTGACCGATACCGTTGATGTCCCGATCGTCGCCGACCTCGTGCCGGCATATGCCCATCCGGGCGACGCGGGCGCCGATCTGTGCGCGGCCGAAGCCGTGACCCTCGGACCCGGGGAGCGCGCGACCGTACCGACGGGCGTGTCGATCGCCCTCCCTGACGGCTTCGCCGGTTTCGTCGTGCCGCGCAGCGGACTCGCGGCGCGCCATGGGATCACGATCGTCAACTCGCCCGGCACGGTCGATGCCGGCTATCGCGGCGAGATCCGTGTCACGGTACTGAATACCGACAGTTCGATGCCGTACGATATCGCCGTCGGCGACCGGATCGCCCAGCTCATCGTGATGCCGGTGACCCGGGCGCGGTTCGTGCCCGTCGACAGCCTTTCGGAGAGCCTCCGCGGTACCGCGGGGTTCGGTTCGACCGGCTACAGCACGGAGCCGCGCACCACCGTGCGGTCAGAAGACAGCGTCAAGTCAGGAGAACCAGCGTGACCGACACGAGCAGCACCGACCCCGAGAGCTGGGAGAAGTCGGCGCCGGCGGACCGCGAGACGGAAGGGCCGCTCGACGAGAGCGAGGCCAACCCCGTTCGTCCGTACGTCGATCTCGGGGGCGTCAAGATCCTCCCGCGCGAAGGTCTGCACCTGCGCCTCGAGGTCGAGGAGGAGACGCAGCGCGTCGTCGCCGTCGGACTGGACTATGCGAACTCGACACTGCAGGTTCAGCCGTTCGCCGCTCCGCGCTCCAGCGGACTGTGGCACGAGATCCGCGAGCAGATCGCCGAACAGGTCGAGCGTCAGGGCGGCCGCACGTCGGTCCGCGACGGCGTCTTCGGTCCCGAGCTGGTCGCCGAGATCCCGGTCGCGTCGACCCAGGGCCCCGGCGGCGAGACACGTGTCGCGCGTTTCGTCGGTGTCGACGGACCGCGCTGGTTCCTCCGCGGCGTGATCGCGGGGGATGCCGCGGTCAAACCCGATGCCGCGGCTCTGGTCGAAGATCTGTTCCGCAGCATCGTCGTCGTCCGCGGAACCGTCCCGATGCCCCCTCGCGACCTGATCCCGCTGCGTATGCCGGCGGCTCCCGCTGCGGGCGACGGAACCCCGGTGTGAGCAGGCAGAGCATGTCCAGCACCGGTGAACCGTCGAAGCCGAACGACGAGGAGGGCGAGACCGCCGTCCCCAGTGCCATCGGCGAAAGCCTGGCGAACGCCGCACGCAAGTCCGGCATCGGGCAGCTCGCCGACAGCGATACCTCGACCGGAACGGCGCTGCTCGGCGCGCTCGGAGGGATACGCGGACTCCTGGAGACGATCCTGCCCGGACTCGTCTTCCTCATCCTCTTCACGTTCACGACGAACGTTCCGCTCTCCCTCGGCGCGTCGGTTCTCGTGGCCGTCGTCTTCACCGCGGTGCGGATCATCGGCAAGACGCCCGTCACACAGGCCGTCGCCGGCCTGATCGGGGTCGGCGCATCGGCGATCCTGGCGCTCATCACCGGTCGCGGCGAAGACAATTTCATCTTCGGTATCGGTCTGAATCTGCTCTACGGCGCGGCCCTGCTGATCTCCATGCTCGTGCGCTGGCCGCTGATCGGCCTCGCGTCCGGCTACCTCATGGGCGACGGGCTCGCCTGGCGCAAAGACCGCACCAAGTTCCGGGTGATGCAGGCGCTCACGTTCCTCTGGTTCCTCCTGTTCGCCGCCCGGCTCGTGGTCGAGCTTCCGCTCTACCTGGCGCACACGGACGCGGCGACCACCGGTCTCGGAATCGCGAAGCTGCTCATGGGGGTTCCGCTCTACGCGCCGCTCCTGCTCGTGACCTGGTTCGTCGTTCGCGGGCTTTACGGAGTCGGTGGCACAGCGAGAGACGAGGCGAAGCCCGAATCCACGGGTCCTGACCGTCCCGCATCGAACGGGACCTGAGGGCCCGTGACGTACGCGCGCACAGGGGAGGGACTGACCCGCGCGGAAGTTGCCGAGCGCCACGCCAGCGGACGTGGCAATGCGGTGACGCAGCCGACGTCGCGCTCGATCTCGGAGATCCTCCGAGAGAACGTCTTCACGCTCTTCAACGGCATCCTCACCGTGTGCTTCGTCGCGGTGATCGTGCTGGGCGACCTGCGCGACGGGTTCTTCTACGGAGTCGTCGTCGTGAACGCGCTCATCGGCATCGTCCAGGAGGTGCGGGCGAAGGTCGTGCTCGACCGGGCCGCGTTGCTGGCGGCACCGGAAAGCCGGGTGAAACGGGACGGCGCCGTCGAGACGGTCGCCCTGGCCGAGGTGGTCCTCGACGACCTCCTCGTCCTGCGGCCGGGTGACCAGATCCCGGCGGATGCGGTCGTCGAGGCGAGCAACGGGCTCGGACTCGACGAATCGCTTCTGACCGGCGAGGCCGACCCGGTGCTGAAGGACGAGGGCGATCAGCTGCTCTCCGGGTCGCACGTCGTCAGCGGCACGGGCTACGCGACGGTCACCGCGGTCGGCGCCGACTCGTACGCGAGCAGGCTGACCTCCGAGATCCGCAAGCACTCGCTCGTCCGATCGGAACTGCGCGATGCCACCAACCGCATCCTCGTCTACCTGTCCTGGATCCTCGGGCCCGTCATCGTCATCACGATCATCGGCCGGATCCTCACGTACGGCGGCTTCGCGACGCTCGGCCAGAACGGACGCTGGCGCCGTGCACTGCTCGACGCCGTCGCCAGCGTGGTCGGGATGATACCCGAGGGTCTCGTGCTCCTCACCAGCCTCGCCTTCGGGGTCGCCGCAATCCAGCTCGCCGCGCGCAAGGTGCTCGTCCAGGAGCTCGCGGCCGTCGAAGTGCTCGCGCGCGTCGATGTGCTCTGCCTCGACAAGACCGGCACTCTCACCAGCGGCGAACTGGCGTTCGACCACATCGAGTCACTGGGGGACGTAGTTGCTCCGGCCGACGCGGAAGCCGCTCTTGCCGCGTTCGGGGCCGACGATGCCGGGAACGCGACGGCGGGCATCCTCTCGCGGCATTTCCAGTCGGACACGCTCGTCGTCGAGCGACGCATCCCGTTCAGCTCCGCGACGAAGTTCAGTGGTGTCGTCTTCTCCGTCGGCGGCGTCCGATCCTCCTGGCTGCTCGGAGCTCCCGAACGGCTGCTGGGCGAGCACCCCGAGCAACTGGCACGCGCCAACACGGTCGCGGCGACGGGTCAGCGCACCCTCGCCCTCGTGCGTGCGCTCGACCCGCTGCCGACCGAACCGCACGCCTCGATCAGGGGCGTTCGCGTCGAGCCGGCGCAGCTGGTCGTGTTCGAGGAGTCGGTGCGCCCGGCGGCGCGAGCAACGCTCGGCTACTTCCGCAAACAGGCGGTGCGTGTGGTGGTCATGTCGGGGGACAACCCGGTGACCGTCTCGGCCATCGCACGGACCCTCGACCTGAACGGCGAGGCGGTCGACGCGTCGACGCTCAACGGGGATGCGGAACTCGCGGCGGCGCTCCAGACCTCCGACATCTTCGGCCGGGTCAGCCCGGAGCAGAAGCGCACGGCTGTGGGCATCCTGCGCGAAATGGGCAGGACGGTCGCCATGACCGGCGACGGTGTCAACGACGCCATGGCGATCAAGGATGCGGATTTGGGCATCGCGATGGGCACGGCGACGCCCGCGACCAAGGCCGTCTCGCGCATCGTGCTGCTCGACAATCGATTCGACCGGCTTCCAGACGTGCTCGCGTTCGGCAGACGCGTCATCGCCAACGTCGAGCGGGTCTCGAACCTGTTCCTCGCCAAAACGGTCTACGGGATCCTCCTCGCACTGGTCAGCGCCGTGATGTTGTGGCCTTTCCCGTTCCTTCCGAGGCAGTTGACCCTGGTCTCGACGCTGGCCATCGGCATCCCGTCGTTCGTGCTCGCGCTCGCCCGCAACCGCCGCATCTACACCCCGGGGGTCCTCCGGCGCATCCTCACGTATTCGATCCCGACAGGGACGATCGCCGCTATCGCGTGCGTGGTCGCATATCTACCGCTGTATCGGAGCATCCCGCTCCCTGAGGCGCGCAGCATCACGACCGTCACCCTGTTCTGCGTATCCCTCTGGATTCTCTGCGTGCTCACCCGGCCGCTCAGCTGGCCCCGACTCCTGCTGCTGGCCGGCGTCGTCGCGGCGATGGTCCTGGTCTGCGTGCTGCCGGGGCCGAGCGAGTTCTTCATGATGCGCATCCCGCTGTCGCCGGAATTGCTGTGGGGGATCGGCGTCGGTGTCGTGGGTGCCGCGGGAATCGAGGTCTTCTACCGGTTCGCACGGCGCCGCGGACTGGTCTTCGACCGGGAGTAGCGAGCGTCCCGCTGTGCTAGATTTATCTCGACGTCAAGATAAATTGTGAAGCGAACGGATGCCGGAAGCGGGCTCGCGACTTAGGCTAGCCTTGCTGGAAACACGCTTTGTTCGACCACGAATATTGATCACGATGGCCGGCTTCTTCCATGCCTGCCGATGAAGGAGAGGGCAACGTGTCTGCGGTAAACAGCTTTGGAGCAAAGGACACCCTCCGGGTCGGGTCGACGGACTACGAAGTCTTCAGAATCGACACCGTCCCGGGCTACGACAAGCTCCCGTTCAGCCTGAAGGTCCTCCTCGAGAACCTGCTTCGCACCGAAGACGGAGCGAACATCACGGCTGACCACATCAACGCTCTCGGCGGATGGGATCCGACCGCGGAGCCCGACACCGAGATCCAGTTCACTCCTGCGCGCGTCATCATGCAGGACTTCACCGGTGTCCCGTGCATCGTCGACCTCGCGACCATGCGCGAGGCGGTCTCCGCCCTCGGCGGCGACCCCCGCAGGATCAACCCCCTCGCGCCCGCCGAGATGGTCATCGACCACTCGGTCATCGCCGATCTCTTCGGCACCGAGAACGCGCTCGAGCGGAACACGGACATCGAATACGAACGCAACGGCGAGCGCTACCAGTTCCTCCGGTGGGGCCAGACGGCCTTCGACGACTTCAAGGTCGTTCCGCCGGGAACCGGCATCGTGCACCAGGTCAACATCGAGTACCTCGCGCGTGTCACGATGACGCGACAGGTCGGTGGGGCGCTCCAGGCCTACCCCGACACCTGCGTCGGCACCGACTCGCACACGACCATGGTCAACGGCCTCGGCGTGCTCGGCTGGGGCGTCGGCGGAATCGAGGCGGAGGCGGCGATGCTCGGGCAGCCCGTCTCGATGCTCATCCCCAAGGTCGTCGGCTTCAAGCTGTCCGGCGCGATCCCGACGGGCGTCACGGCCACCGACGTCGTGCTCACCATCACCCAGATGCTCCGCAAGCACGGCGTGGTCGGCAAGTTCGTCGAGTTCTACGGCGCAGGCGTCGCAGAGGTTCCCCTCGCGAACCGCGCGACCATCGGAAACATGAGCCCCGAGTTCGGCTCGACCGCGGCCATGTTCCCGATCGACGACGTCACGCTCGACTACCTGCGCCTCACCGGCCGCAGCGCGGAGCAGATCGCGCTCGTCGAGCAGTACTCCAAGCTGCAGTCGCTCTGGCACGACCCGTCGACCGAACCGGTCTTCAGCGAGTACCTCGAGCTCGACCTGGGCACCGTCGTGCCGTCGATCGCCGGCCCGAAGCGCCCGCAGGACCGCATCATCCTGGCCGAGGCGAAGGACCAGTTCGAGAAGGACCTCGTCGACTACGCCGACATCGACCACGACATCGTCGACCTGACGATCTCCGAGTCGTTCCCGGCGTCCGACCCGGGTGAACTCAGCCCGCAGGACACCAACAGCACGCACGTGCACCACCACCACAGCCACGCGCCCAAGTCGGCGTCGAGCCCGACCCCGGTGACCATCGCCGAGACCGGAACCTCGTTCACGCTCGACCACGGCGCCGTCGCGATCGCGGCGATCACGTCGTGCACGAACACGTCGAACCCGTCGGTGATGCTCGCGGCCGGCCTCCTCGCCCGTAACGCTGCCAGAAAGGGCCTGAAGTCCAAGCCATGGGTCAAGACCACGCTGGCTCCCGGCTCCAAGGTCGTCACCGACTACTACGAGAAGGCGGGCCTCACCGGTTACCTCGAAGAACTCGGCTTCTACACGGTCGGCTACGGCTGCACCACGTGCATCGGCAACTCCGGACCGCTCATCGATGAGATCTCGCAGGCCGTGAACCAGAACGACCTGGCCGTCACCGCGGTGCTCTCGGGCAACCGCAACTTCGAGGGCCGTATCAACCCCGACGTGAAGATGAACTACCTGGCAAGCCCTCCGCTGGTGATCGCGTACGCGCTGGCCGGTTCGATGAACTTCGACTTCGCGGTGGATGCGCTCGGCACCGATCAGGACGGTAACGATGTCTTCCTCAAAGACATCTGGCCCGACGCGGCCGAGGTGCAGGAGACGATCGACTCGTCGATCAACGAGGGCATGTTCACCCACGAGTACTCGAGCGTCTTCGAGGGCGACGACCGCTGGAAGTCCCTGCCGACCCCGACGGGTTCGGTCTTCGAATGGGATGAGAAGTCGACCTACGTGCGCAAGCCCCCGTACTTCGAAGGCATGACGCTCGAAACCACTCCGGTCAGCGACATCCAGGGAGCTCGTGTCCTCGCGAAGCTCGGCGACTCGGTCACCACCGACCACATCAGCCCGGCCGGGAACATCAAGGCCGACAGCCCCGCCGGCAAGTACCTCGACGAACACGGCATCGACCGCAAGGACTACAACTCCTACGGATCGCGACGCGGCAACCACGAGGTGATGATCCGCGGTACCTTCGCGAACATCCGCCTCAAGAACCAGCTGCTCGACGGCGTCGAGGGCGGATACACGCGCGACTTCACGCAGGAGGGCGGCCCGCAGTCGTTCATCTACGACGCGTCGCAGAACTACCAGGCGCAGGGAACGCCGCTCGTCATCCTCGGCGGCAAGGAGTACGGCTCCGGTTCGTCCCGTGACTGGGCGGCGAAGGGGACCAGCCTCCTCGGCGTCCGCGCGGTCATCACGGAGAGCTTCGAGCGCATCCACCGGTCGAACCTGATCGGCATGGGCGTCGTCCCGCTTCAGTTCCCTGCCGGCGAGTCGTGGGCGTCCCTCGGGCTCGACGGCACCGAGTCGATCAGCATCAGCGGACTCGAGGCCCTCAACGAAGGAACCACGCCGAAGACGGTTCACGTCGTCGCTGAGCCGACCTCCGACTCGCCCGCGGGCAAGCAGGCGATCGAGTTCGACGCCGTCGTGCGCATCGACACACCGGGGGAGGCCGACTACTACCGCAACGGCGGCATCCTCCAGTACGTCCTCCGGAGCCTGGTGGCCTGAACGCACCAATGAACCGAGTGCCGCCGAGGCGACCGGATCGTCCACTTCAGGATGAACGATGCGGGACGAAACGGCGGCACTCGGTGATTCCGGAGCGCGCGCGCCTAAACTCGAACCCATGAGTATCCTCGAGACCATCTCCGGTCCCCGTGACCTGGACGCTCTGTCCAAAGAGCAGCTGGTGCAGCTCGCAGCCGAGATCCGGGAGTTCCTGATCTCGAACGTCTCCAAGACCGGGGGACACCTCGGTCCCAATCTCGGCGTCGTCGAGTCCACCATCGCCATCCATCGCGTCTTCGATTCACCACGGGACGCCATCGTCTTCGACACCGGCCACCAGTCGTATGTGCACAAGCTGCTCACCGGCCGGCAGGACTTCAGCATGCTCCGCCAGCGCGGCGGCCTCGCCGGCTACCCGCAGCGCTCGGAATCCGTTCACGACATCGTCGAGAGCTCGCACGCCTCGAGTTCGCTGTCGTGGGCGGACGGCATCTCGCGTGCCTTCTCGATGACCGGTCAGGACGACCGTCACGTCGTCGCCATGGTGGGCGACGGTGCGTTGACGGGCGGGATGACCTGGGAAGCGCTCAACAACATCAGCGACGACAACACCCGTCGGCTCATCATCGTCGTCAACGACAACGGCCGCTCATATGCGCCGACGATCGGTGGGATGGCGCGCTTCCTCAACACCGTGCGCACGCGCCGCTCCTACCGCAGCCTCTACCTGACCAGCCGTAAAGCCTTCTATCAGCTCGGCACGCCGGGGCGAGCGATCTACCGCGGTATGCGCGGCGGGCTCCACGGCTTCCTCAGCCGTTTCTGGAACAACGACGCGCTCTACTCCAACCTCGACATCAAATACATCGGCCCGGTTCAGGGTCACGACATCGAGGCGATGGAAGAAGCCCTGCGCCAGGCGAAGAACTACGGCGCCCCGGTCATCGTCCACATGATCACGCAGAAGGGTCGCGGCTACGAGCCGGCAGTGCGCGATGCCGCCGACCAGTTCCACGCCGTCGGTCAGATCGACCCCGAGACCGGTGAACCGATCGAGAGTTCGACCAAGCCGTCCTGGACGAGCGTGTTCTCGGACGAGATCGTCGGGCTCGCCGAACGCAACCCCCGGATCGTCGGCATCACCGCGGCGATGCTGCGCCCCACCGGGCTCCACAAGTTCGCCGAACGCTTCCCAGGCCGCGTCCACGACGTCGGCATCGCGGAGCAGCACGCCGTAGCGAGCGCTGCGGGTCTCGCCTTCGGCGGCCTCCATCCGGTCGTCGCCATCTACGCCACCTTCATCAATCGGGCATTCGACCAAGTGCTGATGGACGTCGCCCTGCACAAGGCCGGGGTGACGTTCGTTCTCGACCGTGCCGGCGTGACCGGTCCAGACGGGCCCAGTCACCACGGAATCTGGGATCTCGCCATCCTCCAGGTCGTGCCGAACATCCGCCTCGCAGCGCCCCGCGACGCCACGCGCTTCCGCGAGGAGCTCGGCGAGGCCGTCGCCGTCGACGATGCTCCGACGGTGCTGCGGTTCCCCAAAGGCAGCGTGAGCCCCGACATCGAGGCCCAGCGTCGAACCGCGGACGGCGTGGACGTGCTCCGGGAAGCGCCGCACAAGGACGTCCTCCTGGTGACGGTGGGCCCGATGGCCGACCTCGGACTCAGGGTCGCCGATCGACTCGCGGCCCAGGGTATCGGTGCGACGGTGGTGGACCCGCGCTGGGTCGTCCCGGTCCCGCGCTCGATCCTGACGCTGGCCGCCGAGCACCGGATCGTCGTGACGATCGAAGACGGCATCCGGGTCGGCGGGATCGGCACGCGCGTCCGGCAGGACCTGCGCGAGGCGGGCATCGACACCGCCGTCGACGAGCTCGGGCTTCCCGACGAGTTCCTCGACCATGCGACACGCGAGCAGATCCTCGAAGACGCCGGCCTGACTCCGCAGAAGATCGCGCGCGATCTCGTCGCGCAGGTCCTGGGGAGCAAGGTGCCGGTTGCGAGGCCCCTTCCCGCGGAGGGCGGGGACCGCGCGGAGGTCGGCCAGCGCAAGGCAGGCGAGAAGCGGCTCTGAGGTCCGCCCGATCGATTCGTCCCTACGCGGAGGCGAGCACGATCGGCCGGTAGGGCTTGACGGGTTCCCTCGACTGGAATTCGAGAATCGCCGGGTTCACGATCTCACCGTCCCTGATCTCGATCGCGCGCCGGATGGTGTCGTCGGCCATCCATGCCTGCGCACCACCCATGACGGTGCGCAGGAACGGCGTGAGAGCTTCGCCGATCTCCCACGTGGCGGAGTCCCACAGGTAGGACGGACTGTGGTCGACCGCGTAGTAGCGGACATGGTCGCCCACCTCGAACACGGGGTCGTCGAACGTCGTGGGTGTCGCCCAGCTGAAACCCATCCCTTCGTCGCACGAGACGTCGACGATGAGACTTCCGGGCGCAAAGGCGACCAGGTCGGACTCGTCGAGGTAATTCAGTGGCGCGTTCGGGTCCTGCAGCGTGCAGTTGACGACGATGTCGGCCTCGGCGAGGAAGGGAGCGAGGGGCACCCGACCATGGTCGGTGAGCACGTGGCTGAGGTGAGGCGCGGTGTCGTCATGGTCGAACTGCACGATGTGCACGGAGTGGATGGGGGACCCGACCGCTGCGACCTCACGGTTGGTGAGCACCTGCACATCGTGCACGCCGTGGGCGTTGAGCGCGGTGACAGCACCGCGGGCTGTGGCGCCGAACCCGATCACCACGGCTTTCAGGCGACGACCGTAGTCGCCGGTGAGGCCGACGACCTCGAGCGCGTGCAGCACGGAACAGTAGCCGGCGAGTTCGTTGTTCTTGTGGAAGACGTGGAGACCGAAGCTGCCGCTTCGCGTCCAGTGGTTCATCGCCTCGAATGCGATGAGGGTGAGCCCCTTGTCGATCGCCAACTGGGTCATTTCACGATCCTGGACGCAGTGCGGCCACCCCCAGAGCACCTGCCCGTCGCGGAGATCGCGGAGATCGCTGTGCTGCGGCTTAGGCAGGAGGATCACATCCGACCCGGCGATCACCTCGTCGCGCGATCCGATGCTTCCGACGAAGGGGCGCAGCTGATCGTCTGAGAGACCGAAGCGAAGCCCGTATCCGGTCTCCAGCATGATGCCGGACCGCAGGTCGGCGTCGATTCGGTCGAGGCGTGCCGGGTGGAGGGGGAGTCGCCTCTCGTGGGGTTTCCGGGAACTCGCGAGCACACCGATCCGCATGGTCGGGTCGAAGCTGATCGCGTCGAAGAACTGAACGTCGTGCGGAACATCCATGATGGCTCCCTCAGTGGGCGCCGAACCGGCTCCGTCTTCGCGACTCTATGCCCCGAACCTGTGGGTCTCTCAGGTGAGCCGGTAGACGTGCTCGACGGCGCCGCCCTCGAACGGCGTGGTACTCGCCAGTGGGAGTGGCGACGTGGGTCGCCCGATCGGCAGCAGCGGCTTACCCGACCCGACGATGATCGGCATGACCGTCACCCGCAACTCGTCGAGCAGGCCGGCATCGACGAACTGGGCTGCGACGTTTCCGCCGCCGACCACCCACACATTGCGATCACCGGCTGCGATGCGTACCTCGCCATCGAGCTGCGCGATGTCCCCGGCCCAGAACACGACCTCGGCGCCCTCGATCGCGGGCAGTTCGCGGTGCGTGAGCACCCAGGTCGGGATGCCAGCATACGGCCATTCGAGGTTCGGCTGGTCGAGCAGGAATCGATAGGTCGCCGCTCCCATCACGAGTGCTCCGATCCTGGAGTAGAACGCGTCGTAGCTCTTCTGGAAGGCCGTGAAGCCGAACTGTTCGAGCCATTCGATGCGGTCGTCTGCATCCGCGATGAATCCATCGATCGAGGACGCGACGTAGTACTGGGTGAGTGCCATGCGCGGCACGCTACCAGCGACCCCTGACGGAAGGCACCGTTTGACTTCGAGTGCACTCTAAGTTCTAGGGTGGCAACATGACCACAACACCGGCGGCGATGTCGATCTCCGACGTCGCCGGGCTCACGGGCCTTTCGACCCACACGCTGCGGTACTACGAGCGCGAAGGACTGATGCTGACACCGGTCGACCGCTCGTCGTCCACGCATCGGCGCTACACGGAGGCCGACCTCACCTGGGTCACCTTCCTCACCAAGCTGCGGCTCACCGCCATGCCGATCGCGCGGATGCGCGAGTACGTCGAGCTCGCCCGGCGCGGCGACGACACGACGGCCGAGCGGCTCGAACTGCTACTGATCCACCGGATGAATGTGGTGAGGCAACTCGACGAGATGAAGAAGAGCCTCGCCGCCATCGACTACAAGATCTCGCTCTACAAAGAAAAGGTGAATGCATGAAGAAGATCACACTCGGAACCAACCGGCTCGAGGTCTCTCGCCTCGGTCTCGGCTGCATGGGCATGTCGGCGTTCTACACGGGCGCCGGAACCGACGAGGCCGGCTCGATCGCCACGATCCACCGCGCCATGGAACTCGGCGTCACGTTCTTCGACACGGCGGAGATCTACGGCCCGTACGCGAACGAAGAACTCCTCGCGAAAGCGTTCGCGGGCAAGCGCGACCAGGTCGTCATCGCGACGAAGTTCGGCACCATCCTGCACCGGTCGACGAATGAGCGCGGGCTCGACGGCAGCGCGGAGAACGTTCGACTGTCGGTCGAAGGTTCACTGAAGCGACTGAACACCGACTACATCGACCTCTACTACCAGCACCGGATGGACCCGGGCAGGCCGATCGAAGAGACCGTCGGAGCACTGAGCGAGCTGATCAGCGAAGGTAAGATCCGCCACTACGGGTTGTCGGAGGCCGCTCCAGAGACCATCCGACGTGCGAACGCGGTCCACCCCGTGACAGCGCTCCAGACCGAGTACTCGCTGTGGTCACGCGATGTCGAGCAGGACATCCTGCCGACGGTCCGCGAGCTCGGGATCGGTTTCGTGCCGTACTCGCCGCTCGGACGCGGATTCCTGACGGGCACCATCCGGTCGCTCGACCAGCTCGACGAGAGCGATTTCCGCCGCTTCAACCCACGCTTCGAGGGCGACAACCTGGAGGCGAACATCCGGATCGTCGAGCAGGTCGACGCGGTGGCGAACGAGATCGGCGCGGCTCCTGGCCAGGTCGCACTCGCCTGGCTGCTCGCGCAGGGCGACGACATCGCACCCATCCCGGGTACGCGGCGGGTGGCGAACCTGGAGCAGAACGTGGCAGCGGATGCGATCGAGCTGACGGATGCGCAGCTTGCGGCACTCGACGCGGTCGCGACCCCCGTCGGCGACCGCTACGCCGATATGACGCCCCTCAACCGGTGATTCCCCATTGCGGAAAGGGCGGACCCTCGAGCTGAGGGTCCGCCCTTTCCGTGGATGCGCTGCTAGGAGACGCCCCGAATCACCGGGTGCTGGAAGGTGTCACCGAAGACGCGCTCGCTCGCACCGACCCGGTCGAGGTAGGGCGTGATACCGCCCATCTGGAACGGGAAGCCCGCACCGAGGATCATGCACAGGTCGATGTCCTCAGCCGCGTGCACGACGTCGTCTTCGAGCATCCTGTGGATCTCGTCGGCCAGCCCGTCCTCGAGACGCGAGAGGATCTGCTCCTTCGTCCACGGCGAGGTCCCGCCGGAGACGATCTTCGCGGCGCCCTTGTCGATGCCCTTGATCCGGCCTTTGGAGTCCTTCTCGAGAAGGGTCCCGTACTCGGCCAGCTTGTGCAGGTTCTCGCTCTGATAGAAGCGGTCGGGGAACGCGGCGTGGTGGGTGTCGAGCACATGTGCGCCGACTTTCAGCCCGACCAGGTCGAGAAGAGCCGACGGCGCCATCGGCAGGCCGAGAGGGGCGAACCCTTCGTCGACCACGTCGAACGGCGTGCCGTCGTCGACCGCGTGCATCGCCTCGCCGAGCACCTTCGCGAGCACCCGGTTCACCACGAAGCCGGGGGTGTCGGCGGTGATGACCGCATTCTTGCGCAGCTTCGCCGCCGTGACCATCGCTGTAGACAGCGTCGCCTCGTCGGTGTTCGGGGTCCTGACGACCTCGATGAGCGGCATCACGGCGACCGGCGTGAAGAAGTGGAATCCGACGAGGCGTTCCGGGTGCTTCAGCCGCGCGCCGATCTGTTCGACTGAGAGGGACGAGGTGTTCGTCGCGAGCACGGCCTCGGGCGAGATGTAGTCCTCGAATTCGGCGAAGACGTCCTGCTTCACCGAGAGCTCCTCGAACACGGCCTCGATCACCCAGTCCGCGTCGGCGAACAGCGACCGGTCGGTGGTTCCCGTGACCAGTGCGCGCAGGCGGTTCGCCTCGTCGGGCGAGATGCGACCCTTCTCGAGGAGCTTGGCGATCTCGTCGTGGATGTAGGCGACACCCTTGTCGACGCGCGCCTGGTCGAGGTCGGTGATGACCACCGGCACCCGCAGGCGTCGCACGAACAGGAGCGCGAACTGGCTCGCCATATAGCCGGCACCGATCACGCCGACCTTGGTGACCGGCTTGGCCAGGGCCTTGTCCGGGGCGCCGGCCGGACGCTTGGCCCGCTTCTGCACCAGGTTGAACGCATAGATGCTGGCCTGGAACTGGTCGCCCGAGATGAGTTCGGCGAGTGCTGCGTCTTCGCGCTCGAAGCCTTCCTCCTTGGTTCCGCTCTTCGCTGCCTTGAGCAGGTCGAGGGCGAGATACGGGGACTTCGGGATGCTGCCGATGCGGCTCTCGAGCATCTTGCGCGCGATGCCGACGGCGGCATCCCATTTGACGAGACGCTCGACCTTGCCGGGCACGTTCGGACGTTTCACGGTGATCTCGCCCGCGATGACGCCGTCCGCCCAGCGGATGGAGTCTTCGAGGAAGTTCGCCGAGTCGAAGATCGCGTCGGCGATGCCGAGCTCGAAGGCCTCGTCGGCCTTGAGCACGCGGTTCTGCTTGAGCGGGTTCTCGATGATCACTTTGAGCGCATTCTCGATGCCGATCAGGTTGGGCAGGATGTACGCTCCGCCCCACCCGGGGATGAGGCCGAGGAACACCTCGGGCAGCGCGAACGCAGCCGTCGACCGGTCGATGGTGCGGTAGTCGGCGTTGAGGCCGATCTCCACACCACCGCCGAGGGCGAGACCGTTCGTGAACACGAACGACGGAACGCCGAACAGCGCCTGCTTGCCGAGTACATGGTGGCCGAGCTGGGGCAGCAGCTTCGCGACCTCCCTGCTCGGCAGGTCGCCCACCTTGCTCAGGTCGGCGCCGGCAGCGAGGATGAACGGCTTGCCCGTGACCGCGACGCCGTGGATCTCTCCTCGTGCGGCCCGGTCGGTGAGCGCGTCGAACGTCTTCCCGAGTTCGAGAAGAGTCGCAGGACCGAGCGTGTTCGGCCGGGTGTGGTCGCGGCCGTTGTCGAGGGTGACGAGGGCGAGGGTCTTGCCGCCGCGCAAGGGGACGTCACGCACGTAGGAGTGCGTGACGACCTCATCGGGGTCGATGCCGAGCAGCGGGGTGAAGTCGATCTTCGAGTAGTCGGTCATTGACGGCTACGCCTTTCCGTTCCAGTTCGGGTTTTCCCAGATGACAGAGCCGCCCTGGCCGAGTCCGATGCACATCGCGGTCAGGCCGTAGCGAACCTCGGGGTGCTCGGCGAACTGGGCGGCGAGCTGGATCATGAGGCGCACGCCGGATGCGGCGAGCGGATGCCCGATCGCGATCGCGCCACCCCACTTGTTCACGCGGGGATCTTCGTCGTCGATGCCGAAGTGGTCGAGAAGCGAGAGCACCTGGATGGCGAAGGCCTCGTTGAGCTCGAACAGGCCGATGTCATCGATCGTCAGGCCCGCCTTGCGGAGAGCCTTCTCGGTCGACGGAACCGGTCCGATACCCATGATCTCGGGCTCGACGCCGGCGAAGGCGAAGCTCGCCATGCGCATCTTGGGGGTGAGACCGAGCTCCTTCACCGCGTCTCCGGAAGCCAGGAGGCTCGCGGTGGCGCCGTCGGTGAGCGGCGACGCATTGCCCGCCGTCACACGCCCGTGAGCGCGGAACGGCGTCTTCAGGGTGGCGAGACCCTCCAGAGTGGTCTGGGGGCGCATCCCTTCGTCTTCGGTCGCGAGACCCCAGCCGGCTTCGCTGCGGATGGCCACGGACACCAGGTCGGGCTGGATCTTGCCGGCGGCGTAAGCGGCGGCAACCTTCTGCTGGCTGTGCATCGCGAAACGGTCGGCACGCTCCTTCGTGAGCTCCGGGAACCGGTCGTGGATGCGCTCAGCGGTCATGCCCATGTTGAGGGCGTCTTCGCTCACCAGGCGCTCGGCGAGGAAGCGGGGGTTCGGGTCGGCCCCGAAACCCATCGGGTGACGGCCCATGTGCTCGACACCGCCTGCGATGGCGAGGTCGTACTGACCGAATCCGATGCCGGCCCCGAGTGTCGTCACGCTGGTCATCGCGCCGGCGCACATGCGGTCGATCGCGAACCCGGGAACGGATTTCGGCAGGCCCGCGAGGAGCGCAGCGGTACGCCCGAGGGTGAGCCCCTGGTCACCCTGCTGGGTCGTCGCGGCGATGGCCACGTCGTCGATCCGGTCCTTCGGGACGAGAGGGTTGCGCTCCATCAGCCCGATGATCGCCTTGACCACCAGATCGTCCGCCCTGGTGTTCCAGTACTGCCCTTTTTCGCCGGCTCGCCCGAACGGAGTACGGACTCCGTCGACGAAGACGACTTCAGCTCTTTCGGCCACAATGCCTCCCACTTGTCACAGTCGGCTTCGATCCTAAGGTCGGCCCTGCATGGGAAAGAATCGTTTGCCTGAACCTACGAATCGGCTTCGGCAGTGTCGTCGGTCTTTTGGCTGGCTTCCACAAACGACTGGGCGATCACCTGTGCGGTCGCCTCAATTTGCCAGTCTCTGGCACCCAATTCCGCGAGTGCGGCGCCGATCGCCGCAGCCGTCGGATCGGCAGGGGGAGTCCACGCGACCCGACGCAGTGACTCGGGCGTGAGCAGGTTCTCGACGGGGATCGCGAGCTGTCCCGACAGGTCGGTGATGGCCGCACGAGCCGCCTTCAGTCGTGCATCCGCTTCAGGATTGCGGTCCGCCCAGGCCCGGGGTGGCGGAAGGCTCTCACCGTTGCTGCGCATCACCGGAAGATCGTTCGTCGTGCGCCCTGCCTCGATCGCCGCCCACCAGCGGTCGAGTTCGGTGCGGCTGGCGCGACCGTTGAATTCCCGCATCGCTGCGAGAGCGCGCTTGCTCTCCGGCATCGCGCGCGCCGCCGCGGTGAGGGACGCATCCGGAACCAGCCGGCCGGGTGCCACATCCGTCGTCCGCGCCAGCTCGTCGCGCGCCAGCCACAGTTCACGCGCAACAGCCAGGTTGCGGAGGCCGCGGATGCTGTGAACACCCGATAGGCGGCGCCACGGCTCCGCGCGCACAGGTTTGAGGTCGCGCTTCAGTTCGTCCTCGAACTCCTGTGCCGCGATCTCTGTCTTCTCTGCTTCCGCGAGCAGGGCGGCCATCGCGTCGCGCAGGTCGGGCAGGAGCTCCACATCCAGGGCGGCATAGTTGAGCCACGGCTCGGGAAGGGGACGCGTCGACCAGTCGGCGGCCGAATGCTCTTTCGCCAGGTGGATGCCGAGGAGTTCCTCGACGACGGTGCCGAGACCGACGCGGGGCATGCCGAGCAGCCGGGCCGCGAGCTCGGTGTCGAAGATATGCGCAGGATGCAGGCCGACTTCGCGCAGGCAGGCGAGGTCCTGCGTGGCCGCGTGAAGCACCCACTCATCGTCGACGATGGCGGCATTCAGTTCATCGAACCGACCGACTGCCGGCGGGTCGAAGAGGAAGGTGCCGGCTCCGCGCCGGAACACCTGAATCAGATAGGCGCGCTGCGAATAGCGGAAACCGGATGCGCGTTCCGCGTCGACGGCGATCGGGCCATCGCCGAGCGCGATCGCCTCCGTCGCTTCGAGGTAAGCCTCGCGGGAATCGATGACGATATGGTCAGCCACGATTCGCCCGTCGAGTGGAGAGGAGGCTCACGCCCTCTCCCGTCGGGGGCAACCCGGCAAGCATGCAGAGCAGTTCGCCCCAGCCTTCGACGTGTGCGGCCACATCGTGCTCGAGGGGTGTCCAGGATGCGCGCAGCTCGATCTGCGAACCGTCACCCTGCTTGGCCAGTTCGCCGAAACCGGTCGAGATGATCTTGGTCGCCGTGCCGGACGCCGCGGTGTATTTCGCCCCGCGGGCGTCGAGGGCGTCGACCAGCCACGACCAGGCGACATCGGCGAGGAACGGGTCGAGACCGATCTCCGTCTCGAGAGGAGCCTGCGCGAAGCAGACCACCCGGAACCGACCGCCCCAGGCCTCGGGCTCTTCGGGGTCGTACAGGAGGATGAACCGGCCAGTGCCCAGATCTGAGTCGCTTCCGTGACGCGCGGGCCTCACGTCCGCCGCGAGGGCGACGGCGTGCGGTGCGAGCTGCCCGGGTGCCGGGATCTCGGTGATGACGAGTTCCGGCCGCGCCTTGGCCCTGCGAATCGCCTCCAACGCCGCAGTGAACTCCGCTGGAATGCCCGGCGTTGAGGGTGAAGTCGACACGTACGAAGACTAGAGTTCGTAAGCGTTGCGCGAGCGAAGGCACGCCGCTGCAACGGAGGGAGGCAGTTGGCATGACCGGTGGAAACGGGCAGGGAAAGCTCCTCTGGACAGCTGTGGGCGGAGCCGCGGTGCTCGGACTCGCGGGCATCGCGTTCGCCGGGTATGCGATGGCCCGCGTGGCGCGGGCGGTGGTGGTGCCCGTTCGCAAGCGACCGCAGAACCAGCGCATCGTGGCCGTCGACCCGGTGGGACGTACCGTCACGCTCGCCGATACCCCGGATGCGTCGGTGCCGGGACGCTACGGCCTCTGGTTCGACGACGACAGCGGTTATGCCAGGCTCGGCGGCGTCGTCGAACGCTCGAATGGAACCGTCACGCGCTCTCTCCTCGACGTGGTCTTCGGCGAACTGCATCCGACAAGCCGTGCCCGTCTCAGCGGATGGTTCTACCTGACTCCCGAGGAACTCGGGTTCGACGTCGAGAGCGTGGAGATCGAGACCTCGCTCGGCCAGGCGCCGGCGTGGCATGTTCTCGCCGGTGACATGGGCGCCGATCAGGACCGCTGGGTGATCCAGGTCCACGGCTGGGGAGCGGCACGGGAGGAAGGACTGCGCGCGGTGCCGGTGTTCCGCGCTTCCGGGTACTCGTCGCTGCTGATCTCCTACCGCAACGACCGCGACGCACCGGCGAGCGAGGACAAGCGCTATGGTCTGGGCGGAACCGAGTGGCTCGACGTCGAGGCGGCGATCCGTTTCGCCAGGGATCGCGGCGCGAAATCGATCGTGCTCATGGGCTGGTCGATGGGCGGCGCGGTCGTACTCCAGACGATCACCCGCTCCCCGTCTGTCGACCTGATCACCGGGCTCGTGCTCGAATCACCGGTCATCGACTGGATCGACGCGCTCGAATACCAGGCGAAACTACTGAAGCTTCCGCCCGTCATCACTCTCGGCGCCCTGCGCATCATCGGATCGGACTGGGGCGCCCCGATCACCGGCCAGGGGGCGGCCATCGACTTCGCCAGCATGGACTTCGTCGCGCGGGCCGCCGATCTGAGCCTGCCGATGCTCGTACTCCACAGCGACGACGACGGCTGGGTTCCATCGACGAGTTCGCGTGCCCTGGCGATCGCGCGCCCCGACATCGTCACGTTCGTGCCGTTCGAGAACGCGCTGCACACGAAGCTCTGGAATTACGACGAGGAGCGCTGGCGCCGGTCGATCGCCGAATGGCTGTCGGCGCATGTCAACGATTCGAACCGCAGCCGCGCGCGTTCGGTGTAGTTAGCAGGTCAGGCGGCGGCGAGCTTCTCGCGTACCTGGCGCTTCGTGCGGCCGAGCAGTGCGGACATCCCGCGGATGCGCAGAGGCGACACCGCCTGGGTGAGGCCGAGCATCTGGGGAAAGTCGTCAGGCACGGCGAGCACCTCGTCGGAGGTCAGTCCTGCCAGCCCCTGCGCGAGAATCGAGGCGAAGCCGCGTGTCGTCGGCGACTCCCTCGGTGCCGTCGCGAAGAGATGCACCACATCGTGCTCGTCGACCTCGACGAAGATGTACACCGGCGACTGGCATTCCACAACCCGCTCGAAGAGGTCGGGGTGGTCCTGGTACCGCTCGGGAAGCTCAGGCAGGTCGTTCGAGAACTCCAGCAGTAACTGGAGCCGGTCGGGCTGCTCGAGCGCCAGGAAGTCGTCGCGGATCTCCGCGAGCGCGGGGGCGAGTGTCACGTCAGTCATCGGTTCCATTTTCTCTCAGCAACCTGAACGCGGCGAAGCCGGCGGTTCTTCCCTGAGGAACGAACCGCCGGCCGAAGCGATCAGCGCGTCGGAACCTCGCCGCGCTCCGCGCCCTGGATGACGGGCACGCGCACAGCGCTGCCCCATTCGGTCCAGGAACCGTCATAATTGCGCACGTTCTCGAAGCCGAGGAGGTGGGTGAGGACGAACCAGGTGTGACTCGAACGTTCCCCGATCCGGCAGTAGGCGATCACGTCGTCGCCCTCGACCAGTCCAGCCTCCCCTTTGTAGATCCCATCGAGCTCGCTACGGGACTTGAAGGTCGCATCCGGAGCAGCGGCGCGCGCCCACGGCACGGATGCTGCAGAGGGGATGTGGCCGGCGCGGAGTGCGCCCTCGGTGGGGTAGCCGGGGATCTCGGTGCGCTCACCGCTGTATTCCTCGGGCGAGCGGACATCGATCAGCGGCTTGCCCAGGTGCGCGAGCACGTCGTCCTTGAACGCGCGGACAGTCGAGTCGTCGCGCTCGATCACCGGGTACTCGGTCGGCGTCGGCGTCGGGACGTCGGTCGTGATCGCGCGGCCTTCGGAGATCCACTTGTCGCGCCCGCCGTTGAGAAGACGAACATCTTCGTGGCCGAACAGGGTGAAGATCCAGAGGGCGTACGCGGCCCACCAGTTGTTCTTGTCTCCGTAGATGACGACCGTGGAGTCGCGGGTGATGCCCTTCGAGCCTGCGAGCCGTGCGAAGGCCTCGCCCTGGACGAAGTCGCGTTCGACCGGGTCGTTGAGGTCGGTGTGCCAGTCGATCTTCACCGACCCCGGGATGTGACCGGTGTCATAGAGGAGCACATCTTCGTCGGACTCGACGACGACGAGGCCGGGAGCACCGAGGTGCTCCTGTAGCCAGTCGGCGCTGACGAGTCGTTCCGGATGGGCGTAGTCGGCGAAGGACGGGGACGGATCGGCCTCGATGGCCATGAGCTACCTCCTGCTGGCGCCTCGTGGGCGCGGAAACAATCGTGTTGGGTCGGTTTAGGCTTGAGGCCGGACTCCACTCACGAACCTACGCATTAGGCTACGCGGCGCGGATGGGTCCTGTAAGACTTCGACACAAAGGTGCCCAGTTCCATGACTCTCGAACAGACCGGTGCCGTCGTGCGCCTCACCGAGCGCACGCCGACGATCACCGGCGCCGAGATCGCGGCCGAACTGGTGCCACCGCCCCAGTTCGTGCACGCGACGTTCGAGTCGTATCGGCCTGACCACGACTATCCGTCGCAGGCGGACGCTGTCGAGAAACTGAAGACGTTCGCGAAAGCCTGGGAGCCGGCCAGGCCCGCCGGGTTCTTCAGCCGCAGCCGCAAGCGCATCGAGACGAAGCCCGGCGTCTACCTCGACGGAGGCTTCGGCGTCGGCAAGACCCACCTGCTCGCAGCCCTCTGGCACGAGGCTCCCGGCCGCAAGTACTTCGGCACCTTCATCGAATACACCGCACTCGTCGGCGCACTCGGGTACGCCGGCGCCGTCAAGCTGCTGAGCGGCTCGACCCTGATCTGCATCGACGAGTTCGAGCTCGACGACCCGGGCGACACGATGATGATGACCCGGATGCTGTCCGAGCTGGTCGCATCCGGCACCCGCATCGCGGCGACATCCAACACGCCGCCGAACGCGCTCGGCGAGGGCCGGTTCGCGGCCAGCGACTTCCTGCGTGAGATCCAGGCCCTCTCCGGTCACTTCGAGACCGTGAGGATCGACGGGCTCGACTACCGCCGCCGCGACACCGAGGGGCGAGCGCTCACCGTCGAGCCGGAATCCTACGAGAAGACCATCGCCGCACTCGCGTCACGCGGCGAGGCCGTCACCAGCGACGGGTTCGACGAACTCATCGCGCACCTCGCCACCGTGCACCCGTCGAGATACATCAAGATGATCGCCGGCATCGACGTGATCGGACTCACCGACGTGAAAGTGCTCCACGATCAGATGGCGGCACTGCGTCTCGTCGCGTTCATCGACCGCGTCTACGACGCCGAGATCCCGGTCGTCCAGACCGGCGTCCCTCTCAACAGCGTGTTCGACGACGACATGCTCGGCGGCGGCTACCGCAAGAAATACCTGCGGTCGGTCTCCCGCATGATCGCGCTCACCACCGGCGAACTGCCGCCGCACGACGACGAACTCTGACCCCTCGGCATCCGCACGGCTTTTTGTGCACGAATCGGGGGTCGCCTGAAACACGATGTTTACACGCATCCCTCAGCCGTAACACTCGCGAAACACGCGGGCGCATCCACGGAAACCTCTCACCGCAAAACTGACCACACCCCGAAAACGCGCCACACCTGATTGCGTCGACCGGGACATCGTGTGCAATCACTAGAGAGGTAGACCATTCGTATGTTGCTACATTCAGCAGCGGCCTATGACGCCCAGACAGCAGTCAACTCGCTTTGGCTCCTCGTCGCGGCCGCGCTCGTTCTGCTCATGACCCCCGGGGTCGCCTTCTTCTACGGCGGCATGGTCCGCGCCAAGAGCGTCATCAGCATGATGATGATGAGCTTCGGCGCCATGGCCATCGTCGGAGTCCTGTGGGTGCTGTACGGCTACGGGCTCTCGTTCGGCCCGGCGTCGATCCCTCACGTCCTCGGCACGCCCGACTGGGGCCTGATGAGCCTGATGGGCAAGGACGGTGTGACCCCCGACCTGAACGGACTTGCCTTCGCCGGCTTCCAGGCGACCTTCGCGATCATCACGGTGGCGCTGATCTCCGGCGCGATCGCCGACCGCGCGAAGTTCGGCGCGTGGATGGTCTTCGCCGCCATCTGGGCGACGGTCGTCTACTTCCCGGTCGCCTTCTGGGTCTTCAACCTTCAGCACGGCTGGATCGTCAGCATCCTCCACGTGAACGACTTCGCGGGTGGTACAGCGGTCCACATCAACGCCGGTGCGGCCGGCCTCGCACTCGCCCTGGTGCTCGGCAAACGCGTCGGATTCCAGAAGGGCATGGCTAAGCCGCACAACGTCCCGCTCACCCTGCTCGGCGCGGCACTGCTCTGGTTCGGCTGGTTCGGATTCAACTCCGGTTCCGAGGCGGCTGTCGACGGCGTCGCAGCGATCGCCTGGATCAACACCCTCGCCGCTCCGGCAGCTGCGACACTCGGCTGGCTGATCGTCGAGAAGCTCAAGGACGGCAAGCCGACGTCCATCGGTGCAGCATCCGGTGCCGTCGCGGGTCTTGTCGCGATCACCCCGGCGTGTAACATCCTGACCCCGTTCTGGGCGATCATCCTCGGTCTGCTGGTCGGCGCGATCTGCGCGATCTCGATCGACCTGAAGTTCAAGCTCGGCTTCGACGACTCGCTCGACGTGGTCGGCATCCACCTGATCGGTGGTCTGGTCGGAACGCTCTACATCGGCTTCTTCGGTCTGACCCACGTCGACGGCGATCCCACGAAGCCGTACTCGAGCCTCCTCTACGGCGGCAGCTTCCAGCAGCTCGGCGCACAGGCTGTCGGCGCCTTCTCGGTGATGATCTACTCCTTCGTCCTGGCGTATGCCATCGGCTGGGTCATCCAGAAGACGATGGGCTTCCGGATCAAGAACGAGGACGAGCTGGCGGGCGTCGACACCGTGGTTCACGGTGAAGAGGGCTACGCGCTCGAGAACGCCTGATCCTCCAGCACCAGCGAGCGGGGTGTCGCCTTCGGGCGGCGCCCCGCTTCGCGTGTGCGGTCCGCACCGGATGGGCGGCCCAGTAGCCTATGACCGTCGCCACACACGTCAGGAAGGACCCATGGACGCAGCTGCCCAGGTGGATGCTCTCCTGCTGCTGGTCTCGGGCGCCCTCGTCTTCGTCATCGTCCCCGGATTCGCGCTCCTCTACGGCGGAATGATCAGCAGCGCCGGCGCGGTGTCGGCGATGCGCGCGACACTGGTTGGTGCCGGCATCGCCGGGGTGCTGTTCGTCATCGGCGGATACGGGATGCTGTTCGGCGCCCCGCTCATCCCTCATGTCACCGGCGTCCCGGGGACGGTTCCAGGCGACGCGTTCGCTCTGGCTCGCGCCTGCTATGCCGGTGCCGTGTGCGTGCTCGCCGTCGCGATCGTGGCATCGGCCGTCGCGCCCCGCATCACCCTGCGCGGCTGGGCGTCGTTCGCCGTCATCTGGGTGGTGCTGGTCTACCTTCCGGCCGGCTACGCCGTGTTCAATCTGATGGACGGGTGGGCGTCGGCCGCGTTCGGGGTGATCGACTTCGGCGGCGCGATCCCCGTGAGCGTCGCTTCAGCGGCGGGGGCCGCCGGCATCCTGCTGGTCTGCGGCCGGCAGCCGTCACACGAGGTCCGCGCGCGCCGGAATGTGCCCATCATGGCCGTCGGAGGCGCGCTGGTCTGGTTCGGCTGGTTCGGCCTCGCCATCGGCTC
The DNA here is from genome assembly GCF_039613825.1 of Diaminobutyricibacter sp. McL0608. Taxonomy (NCBI): domain Bacteria; kingdom Bacillati; phylum Actinomycetota; class Actinomycetes; order Micrococcales; family Microbacteriaceae; genus Leifsonia; species Leifsonia sp. McL0608. The sequence continues at coordinate 1,860,092 of NZ_CP154826.1, forward strand.
GGAGGGATCCGTCGACGGGTTCACGGCGCTCATCTGGGTGAACACCCTGACGGCCTCGGCCGCGTCGACCATCGCCTGGGTGACGGTCGACCGCATCATGATGCGGCGCCCGACGGTGGCGAGCGCCGTCTGCGGTGCCGTGGCGGGTCTGATCGCGATCACGCCCGCATCCGGCATCATCACGACGGGATGGGCCCTGTTGCTCGGAGCGCTCTCGGGGATCGCGTGCGCAGTCATCGTCGACGTCGCCGCGCGCGCACAATTCGGGACACCGATGGTTGTCGTGGTCATCCACCTGGTCGGAAGCCTGGTCGGGCTGCTTTTCATCGGGCTGTTCGCCAACGGGACCGGGATGGTCTACAGCGGTAACTTCGACCAGCTCGGCGTTCAGGCTCTGGCGACCCTCATCGTCGCGGTGTGGTCCTTCCTCATCTCGTGGGGCGCCGCCTACGTCATCCAACGTACGATCGGGTTGACCGCCACGACGCACATCTCGTGGCGCGACGACGCGCCCGCCGAACCTGCGGACAGCCCGGCCGACGCGACCGAATAGTCCGTGTCCCGGCTGATCCGGCACGCAACCGAGCCGGTAATGTGCAGTGGGTGTTCTCGCGCCTCTTCTCCGCCATCGCATCCCTGTTCCGACCATCTGTCCGTCCGCCCCGTCCCGCGGGATTCGAGGCGTCCCCCGGCCAGTACGGTGCATCGGCGACCGTCGAGGTCGACCCACGTCGGGTCGGTGCCGTGACCATGTCCTACGCCCCGCGGATCGACGGCGACGCCGATCCCGGCGAGATCGTCTGGACCTGGGTGCCCTACCAGGAGCGGGATGGCCGGGGGAAGGACCGGCCGGTGCTGGTCGTCGCAGCGGAGAGTGCCGGAACAGTGCTCGCCGTGCAGCTGACCAGCCAGGAGCACCCCGGGCGACCGCAGTACATTCCGATCGGGACCGGACCCTGGGACGGGCAGCGGCGTCCGAGCTGGGTCAACCTCGATCGCGTCTTCCGTCTGCACCAGAGCGGCATGCGACGCGAGGCGTCGGCGCTGGGGGAGCGCGAGTACGCACAGGTGCGCTCCGCGCTGGTCGGCCGCTACGGCTGGGCGTCCCGCTGACCCGCGGCGAACGAGCGGCGGCTACACCTGCCCGGCCTCTGCCAGCGCTTCAGCGACGGCCTGCTCGACCGTGAGCTCTCTTCCTTCGGCGATCGCGGCATCCAGCTGCGGCCCGGATCCGCTGGCGCTGAGCTGATCCAGGTACGCCTGGTGGAAGGTGAACATCGGCCCGTTGTGGAGTCCGCTCCGTTCGCGCAGAGCACGGGCCGCGCCCGCGAGGCGGCCTGCACGGTCCACGTCACCGGCGAGGGCGGCGACGGCGACCATCCCTTCGAGACCGTAAGCGAGACCCTCGACATGACCGAGGCTCGCCGAGACCCGCACACTGAGCGCGAAATCCGCGCGGGCGTCGTCCACAGATCCCAGCTTCAACTCTGTCCAGCCGAGATGGTACGAGGCGATCCGCTCGCCGATGGCGTCGCCGGTCCGTTGCGTGATGGCGAGGCTCTTCTCGAAACGATCGAGCGCCTCCGGGAGCTTCTGCTCGAGCAGCGCGACGCGGCCGAGGAGGACCAGCGCCATGGACTCACCCCACTGGCTGCCTGATCCGCGGAAGAGCGCCAGGCTCGTCTCCATGACCTCGCGAGCCCGCACGGTGTCCGGCTTTCCGCCCGCCATCAATGCGAGCGCCAGCGAGATCAGGGTCAGGGCCTCGCCGTCCGGGTCATGTGTCTGATGGAACAGGTCTGCACTGGTGGTCAGATCGGCGGCCACGCTGCCGTCCGGGTCGCGCCAGAACATGATCGTGCGGCTGAAGTACAGTGCGATCGCCCTGGTGTGGTCGGCAAGGGAATCTCCGGAGCGCAGGGCGAGGTCCATCCAGGTCCGCACCTCACCGAGCAGCCCCGACACCCACCAGTACAGGTAGAGGCTGAACGCCAGCGTGGCGGCACGATCCCAGTCACGGGAGTCGAGGAGGTAGCGTTCCGCCGCCCGCAGGTTCTCCCGCTCCTCGCCCAGCCGCTGCATCCACTCGTGCTGCTTCTCGCCCTTGAGCTCGTCTTCCACACGGTCTCCCAGGTCGAGGAAGAACCGCGCGTGAGCGTCCCGCACGGCCGCGAGCTCGCCGCTTCCGGCCAGCCGTTCGCGGGCATACTCACGCACGATCGCCTGCATGCCGAATCGCGGGCGATCGGCACTCACCGTCTGGCTGACGAGGCTGCTGTCGACAAGGGCGGTGAGGTCGGTGAGAACGTCGCTCACCGCATCCGTGGCCCCGTCGTCGCCGACGGCTTCGGCCGCTTCGAGTGAGAATCCGCCCTCGAACACGCCGAGCCTGTCGAGAAGATGCCGTTGCGCGTCGTCGAGGAGCTGGGTACTCCACTCGATCGTGCGACGCAGCGTCTGCTGGCGCTCGGGCAGGTCGCGCGAACCCGAGACGAGGACGTTGAGCTGCCGGTCGAGGCGTTCGAGCAGTTCTGTCGGCGAGAGCACGCGTACCCGCGCCGCCGCGAGCTCGATGGCCAGCGGCATCCCGTCGACTGCGGCGCACACACCCGAGATGGCCATCGCGTTGTCCTGCGTCAGTTCGAAGTCGGGCTTGACCGCTCGGGCGCGTTCGACGAACAGATTCATCGACGATTCCTCTGCGAGCGGACCGACCTCGTAGCTGTGCTCTGCGCTCACGCGCAGGAGAACGCGACTCGTGACGATCATCGCCACCCCCGGCGCGGACGCCAGCAACGACGTCAGCATCGGCGCCGCGTCGAGCACCTGCTCGAAATTGTCGACCACGAGAAGGATGTGCCGGTCGTGCAGGGCGGTGATGAGGTTGTCCATGATCGGCGCGTCGCCGGTGTCACGGACACCGATGGCCTGCGCGATCGCATGGAGGACGCGCTCCGGATCGGGGACCGCGGAGAGGTCGACGAACGCGACACCGTCCTCGAAAGCGTGCGCGACCGTGCTCCCGGCGGCGATCGCCAGACGGCTCTTCCCGATGCCGCCCGGGCCGGTGAGCGTGACGAGTCTGGCGCCGGCGTCGAGCATCCGCCCGATCTCGGCGATGTCCGCATCCCGTCCGATCAGCTCGGTGAGCGGCATCGGCAACCGCACCGGCTCTGCTGCGCGGTCGGCGTCTTCGAGGACGACTGCCGCAAGTCTCGCCTGGCTCTGCTCGAACCGCTCCGCGAGCATCGTTGCGAGGTCGGCCTCGATGAGCCGGCCGAGTTCCTTCGCGGATTCGAAATACTTGTAGGCGGCCAGGTCGTCGTGGCGGATGCGGTCCAGCAGCGCCGAGAGCCGCGGTTCGCGGGAATCCGCCGGCGCCTTCACATAGAGCAGGCGAGGCACCTCGCTGGGGCACAGGTTGTACTCGTCTTCGAGTCCTGACACGTCCTCATCGGGCGCGGTCCAGCCGTAGCGCTCCCAGTACAGGCCGACGAACACGTCGCTCTGGTCGAGATAAGCGCGATAGAGCTCACGCGGGGGATGGGGACTTGCCCCGAGCTCGAACATGACCGGCGCGAGGTGCAGGCGTTCGATCGCCGCTCGGGCCGCCCTTCGCTCGGGTGCGAGTTCCTGCAGGGTGGAACTGACGAAGATCCGCAGCCGCTGATCCGGCGTGCGGATAACATGAGCGCTCCTCATGTGTGAATTCTGTTGCTGTTCTCAGCAATAGTCCAGTGGTAGACCGACTGGTCAGCAAGGATTTTATGTGGTGGGCGATACCGGACTCGAACCGATGACCTCTTCCGTGTGAAGGAAGCGCGCTACCAACTGCGCCAATCGCCCGCTGCATGCCGTGTGCCGGCTGCGAGTCTCGATACTAGCCGACCGAAGTGCGCCGTGCATAAACGCGCGCCGCGCCTCTCCAGTCGACACGCGCGGAATACGAAACACAACCGTGTCAGTTTGAATATCGATTGAAGTATCGCTACAGTTTCAAAGCACGCAGAAATGCGAGCAATGCGGATGTGGCGCAGTGGTAGCGCATCACCTTGCCAAGGTGAGGGTCGCGAGTTCGAATCTCGTCATCCGCTCGAGTACAGCCTGATCGAAAGGTCGGCTGCTCATGGTGGACAGCCCGATGTATTGAGGTTTGGCCGAAGCGGTGGATTGGCCGAGAGGCGAGGCAGCGGCCTGCAAAGCCGTATACACGGGTTCGAATCCCGTATCCACCTCCAACCTGAAGCAGAAACGCAACAGGCTTGGGCGATTGGCGCAGCGGTAGCGCGCTTCCCTGACACGGAAGAGGTCACTGGTTCGATCCCAGTATCGCCCACCAGCGAAGCCCCGGCAGAGATGCCGGGGCTTCTGTCGTCTGTCCCTCCTTCACGACCTGAGCAACCGGCAGGGCCGTCTCCGGGCGTGACTGCGCGCGTTCGGAACGTTTGCGGTCGCTCGACACGGGGGTCAATCGCGCCAAACCACCGCATGCGCAGGGGACAGGGCATCCTGTCCAGAATCGTGCACGTCTGCAATAAGTGATGCGAAGTCGTGATCAACGCTCTATATCTGCCGGATTCACGACCCGCTAGCGTGCATCTCATGGGCAGAATGGTCGGTCTCCTGGCGGTCGCATCCTCCATCGTCGTATTAACAGGCTGTTCGGCGCCGACCGGCGATCCTACCCATTCGCACACTGCTGCGCCCGCAGTCGCCGCGCCGACCCCGACACCCGCCGCGCCCGCCGAACCGGGCTGGCCGTACTCGATCGGATGCGCGGACATCCTGACCGAGGCCCAGGTACAAGCGAACGTCACCGCGACCGTGTCGATCAGGGCGGACGAGACCGCAGCACCGTCCCGGTTCACAGCTGTCTCGCTATCTGACGCCGGTGGGCTCAGCTGTGTCTGGGGCGGTGCCAATATGACCGACAGCTCCTACGATGCCGGGGTCACCCTGACCATCCTGCCGAAGGCCGCGGCGGCATACGCTTCCCGCCCCGCCTCGACCGCCAGCCCATGCAAGGCGTGGGGGTGCTGGGAGGACTTCCTCGTGGGCGATACCTGGGTTGAGATGCGTTATTCCGACTCAGGGCAGACGGACAACACGACAGACGTCCAGGCCAAGGTCGACGGATTGAAGACCATCATCGCCGACAGACTCAGCTCACTCGGGGTGCCGCAGGCGTCGTGGTCCGCGCCCGAGGGAAGCCTCACCGCAGGGCAGGCCTGCGTCAGCTCGGGGGCTGGCCTCGTAGCGGGCGCTATCGGCGTCGACCCCTCGACGCTCCGACTCGACACGCAACCCACCGACTCGTTCCAATATTCGTCAGTGAACGCGCGGTCGGGGGACACCTACTGCCGGTGGCTGATCGGGTCGGGCTACACGTCGTCGACGACCGTCGAGGTCATACCGGGAGGGTCGTGGGCCTATGCCGGCGTCAGCGCTCCTCTCCTCGCCGGCGCTACCGAGGTCGGCACCTTCGCGCCTGCCGTCATACCAGGCGCCGACAGCGCCGTCGTCGCCTGCAGCGACCACTGCAGCGCTGTCGTGAGCGCGCAGCACAGTCTCGCGATGTTCACCACTGAGTCGACGAAGGACCCGGCGACGTTCACCGCTGAGGTACAGCGGCTCGTCGCCTCGCTCGCAGGCTGAGCTGCTTGTGCGAGTGACTGCGCGCGTTCGGAACGTCTGCGGTCGCTCGACGCGGGGGCAATCGCACCAAACCACCGCAGAGGCGGCCGGGGGAGCTGATCTGGCACGAAGCGCCCGGCGCCCGCTACTACAGTTGAAGAAACCAATCGACGACTCTAGGAGTGGAACAAGGTGGCTGACGGCTTCGAGCTCTTCACCGATCGTTCCGTTGTCGCAATGCGCGTCAACGGCCAGCTGAAGGACCTCGCCACGCAAGTCACGTCCACCGACACCGTCGAACCCGTCACGATCGACTCGCACGACGGGCTGAGCATCCTGCGTCACTCCGCGGCGCACGTGCTCGCGCAGGCCGTGCAGTCCGTCAACCCGAAGGCGAAGCTCGGCATCGGTCCGCCCATCACCGACGGCTTCTACTACGACTTCGATGTCGCGCAGCCGTTCACACCCGACGATCTCAAGGCACTCGACAAAGAGATGGCGCGAATCATCCGGGCCGGCCAGCGCTTCGTGCGACGGGTCGTGACCGACGACGAGGCGCGCGTCGAGCTCGCGAACGAACCGTACAAACTCGAACTGATCGGGCTCAAGGGTGGCGCCCTTCCCGGCGACACGGCCGCCTTCGATGCCGAGGAGAGTGTCGAGGTCGGCGGTGCTGAACTGACGATCTACGACAACGTCGATCCACGCACCGGCGAGACGGTGTGGAAAGACCTCTGCCGCGGCCCGCACCTGCCCAACACGCGGATGATCGGCAATGGCTACGCGCTCACCCGACTGGCCGCCGCCTACTGGCGTGGGTCGGAGAAGAACCAGCAGCTGCAGCGCGTCTACGGAACGGCCTGGCCGACCAAGGACGAGCTGCGGGCGTACCAGACCCGGATGGAGGAGGCCGCCAAGCGCGACCACCGCAAGCTCGGTGCCGAACTCGACCTGTTCAGCTTCCCCGAGGAGATCGGGTCCGGTCTCGCGGTGTTCCACCCCAAGGGCGGCATCATCCGCAACGAGATCGAGAACTACATGCGCGAGCGTCTGATCGCGAACGACTACGAGCTCGTCAACACACCGCACATCACCAAGGCACACCTGTACGAGATCAGCCAGCACCTCAACTGGTATCGGGAGGGTATGTTCCCGCCCATGCACCTCGACCAGGAGGTGGACGCGGACGGCAACATCACCCGTCAGGGCCAGGACTACTACCTGAAGCCGATGAACTGCCCGATGCACAACCTGATCTATCGTGCGCGCGGCCGCAGCTACCGGGAGCTTCCGCTCCGCCTCGCGGAGTTCGGCACCGTGTACCGGTACGAGAAGAGCGGCACGCTCTCCGGCCTGACCCGCGTGCGCGGTCTCACCCAGGACGACGCCCACATCTACGTCGCCGACGAGCAGATCAAGGACGAGGTCGCCCGGCAACTCGAGTTCGTGCTCGAAACGCTCCGCGGTTATGGACTCACCGACTTCTACCTTGAACTCTCGACGAAAGACCCCGACAAGTACGTCGGGTCCGACGAGAGCTGGGAGCAGGCGACCGAGACGCTCCGTGAGGTCGCCATCGAGTCCGGGCTGGAGCTCGTCGACGATCCCGGCGGAGCCGCTTTCTACGGGCCGAAGATCAGCGTCCAGGCGCGCGACGCGATCGGTCGCACCTGGCAGCTGTCCACCGTGCAGCTCGACTTCAACCAGCCCGAGCTGTTCGAGCTCGAGTACAACGCGGCCGACGGAACCCGTAAGCAGCCGGCGATGATCCACCGTGCGCTGCTCGGCTCGATCGAGCGCTTCTTCGCCATCCTGCTCGAGCACTACGCCGGTGCCTTCCCGGTCTGGCTGTCGCCGGTGCAGGTCGTGGGCATCCCTGTCGCCGACACGTACGGGCCGTTCCTCGACGACGTGATCGGCCGCCTCAAGGCTCGCGGTGTGCGCGCGGAGGTCGATCACTCCGACGACCGGATGCAGAAGAAGATCCGCACCCACACGAAGGCGAAAGTGCCGTACCAGCTCATCGTGGGCGAAGAGGATGCCGCGGCAGGCACCGTCAGCTTCCGCTTCCGAGACGGCAGCCAGCGCAACGGCGTGACGGTCGACGACGCCATCGAGCGGATCGTCGCTTCGATCGCGTCGCGCGAACAGGTCACCACGGCATGGCTCGACTGAGCATCGACGACCCGAGCTACCTGGTCGGCGTGCCCGACGAGTTCCAGCGGCTCTGGACTCCGCATCGCATGGTGTACATCCAGAACAACCAGCAGCCCGGTCAGGATGAATGCCCGTTCTGCCACGCTCCGAAGATGAGCGACGAGGATGCTCTCATCGTCGCGCGCGGAACGTTTGCCTACGTGATCCTCAACCTGTTCCCGTACAACAGCGGGCACCTGCTGGTCTGCCCGTATCGGCACGTTGCGATGTATGACGAGGCGACGCCCGAGGAGGTCGCCGAGATCGGGAGCCTGACGCAGACCGCGATGCGCGTCATCACGCAGGTCTCGCACAACGACGGCTTCAACATCGGGATCAACCAGGGCGCAGTCGCGGGCGCCGGAATCGCCGGGCACCTGCACCAGCACATCGTTCCCCGATGGGCGCAGGATGCCAACTTCTTCCCGATCATCGCGAGGACGAAGGCACTTCCACAGCTGCTCGGAGACGTGCGGGCAGCGATCGCGGCGGCATGGCCGTCGCACCCCGACGAGTAGAATCGTCACAGCGTAGTTCCCGCCGCAGCGGCGCCGGAACAGATCAGCGTGCCGCGCGAGGCAGCGGCACCAGGAGAGGACACAGTGAGCGAGACAACCACCGCCGAACAGTTCGGTTCGAGCCGCGTCAAGCGAGGGCTCGCCGAGATGCTGAAGGGCGGCGTCATCATGGACGTCGTGACGCCCGAGCAGGCGCGCATCGCAGAAGATGCCGGTGCAGTCGCGGTCATGGCGCTCGAGCGCGTTCCGGCTGACATCCGGTCGCAGGGCGGCGTCGCGCGTATGAGCGATCCCGATCTGATCGAGGCGATCATCGCCGAGGTGTCCATCCCGGTGATGGCGAAGGCTCGCATCGGCCACTTCGTCGAGGCGCAGGTGCTGCAGGCGCTCGACGTCGACTACATCGACGAGTCCGAGGTGCTGAGTCCTGCCGACTACGTCAACCACATCGACAAGTGGGGCTTCACCGTCCCATTCGTCTGCGGTGCGACGAACCTGGGCGAGGCGCTCCGCCGCATCAACGAAGGCGCTGCCATGATCCGCTCGAAGGGCGAAGCCGGTACCGGTGACGTGTCTGAGGCGACCAAGCACATCCGCAAGATCAAGGGCGAGATCGCGGCCCTCAGCTCGATGAGCAAAGACGAGCTGTACGTCGCTGCCAAGGAGCTCCAGGCGCCGTACGACCTCGTGGTCGAGGTCGCGGAGACAGGCAAGCTCCCCGTCGTGCTGTTCACCGCAGGTGGCGTCGCGACGCCCGCCGACGCGGCGATGATGATGCAGCTCGGCGCTGACGGCGTGTTCGTCGGCTCGGGTATCTTCAAGTCGGGCAACCCGGCTCAGCGTGCGGCGGCCGTCGTCAAGGCGACGACGTTCTACGACGACCCGTCGGTCATCGCTGAGGTCTCCCGCGGACTGGGCGAAGCGATGGTCGGCATCAACGTCTCCGACCTGGCCGCCCCGCACCGCCTCGCAGAGCGTGGCTGGTAGCCCAGACGCGCCACAGGCGCCGCGTGTCGGAGTGCTTGCACTCCAGGGCGATTTCCGGGAGCACATCTCGGTGCTGCACGGACTGGGGGCGGATGCCGTCCCCGTCCGTCGCGCATCCGAACTGGCGGACGTCGCGGGTCTGGTCATCCCGGGCGGCGAGTCCAGCGTCATGGACAAGCTGGCCCGGACCTTCGGTCTCGCCCAGCCGCTGAAAGATGCGATCGCCGGGGGACTTCCGGTCTACGGAACGTGCGCCGGCCTGATCATGCTGGCGGACACCATCCTCGACGCCATCCGGGGCCAGGAGAGCCTCGGGGGCCTCGACGTGGTCGTGCGTCGTAACGCGTTCGGCTCCCAGCTCGACTCGTTCGAAACCGATCTGGACATTCCCGCGGTGGGCGACGAGCCGATGCACGCCGTGTTCATCCGGGCACCCATCGTCGAGAGCGTCGGGCCGGCCGCGACACCGTTGGCGACTCTGGCCGACGGGCGGGTCGTCGCCGTGGAGCAGGGCAATCTGATCGGAACATCGTTCCACCCCGAGATGACAGGGGACACCCGGTTCCACAAGTACTTCCTGCGGCGCGTCACTGAACGAGCAGCCTGAGGCTTCGAGCGCGCTCTACAATGGACAGGATCTTCAGAAGTAGTTAGGGAGCAACGTGTCCGGGCATTCCAAATGGGCGACCACCAAGCACAAGAAGGCCGTGATCGACCAGCGGCGCGCGAAGTCTTTCGCAAAGCTGATCAAGAACATCGAGGTCGCTGCGAAGATCGGCGGCGCCGATCTCTCCGGTAACCCGACGCTCGTCGACGCGGTGCAGAAGGCCAAGAAGACGTCGGTCCCGAACGACAACATCGATCGCGCGATTAAGCGCGGTGCCGGCCTCACGGGCGAGAGCATCGACTACACGACGATCCTGTACGAGGGCTACGGCCCCAACGGCGTCGCCCTGCTGATCGAGTGCCTCACCGACAACCGGAACCGCGCCGCCGCGGACGTCCGCACGGCGATGACGCGTAATGGCGGCACCATGGCCGACCCGGGCAGCGTCGCCTACAACTTCCACCGCAAGGGTGTCATCGTTGTGCCCCAGGCTGACGGCGTCTCCGAAGACGACGTCCTGCTCGCCGTCCTCGATGCCGGAGCAGAAGAAGTCACCTCTCGCGAAGAATCCTTCGAGGTGGTGACCGACCCGTCCGCCCTGGTCGCGACGCGAACCGCACTGCAGGATTCGGGAATCGACTACGACAGTGCCGACGTCGAGTTCGTCGCGTCGATCCAGGTCGAAGGCGACGCCGAGACGGCACGCAAGGTCTTCCGTCTCATCGACGCGCTCGAAGACTCCGACGACGTGCAGAACGTGTACACCAACCTCGATCTCTCGGCCGAGGTCCAGGCCGAGCTCGAGGCAGAGTAGAACCCGGCCGATGCCGCTCCGTGTGCTCGGCATCGACCCGGGGCTGACCCGCTGCGGTGTCGGCATCGTCGACGTCGAGCCGAACCGCACTGCGCGGCTGGTAGAGGTGCTCGTCATCCGGACGCCGCCGACCATGCCGCTCGAGGAGCGGCTGCTCGCGGTCGGCGACGGTATCGCAGAACTGCTCGACCGGCACCAGCCGCAGGCGGTCGCCATCGAGCGTGTCTTCGCACAGCACAACCTCAGGACTGTGATGGGCACGGCTCAGGTCAGCGGCGTGGCGCTGCACGCCGCCGCCAAGCGGGGCCTTCCCGTCGCATTGCACACCCCCAGCGAGGTCAAGGCGGCCATCACCGGATACGGTTCGGCCGACAAGAAGCAGGTGCAGGCGATGGTCGCACGGATTCTCGGGCTCACCGAGGTGCCGAAGCCGGCGGATGCGGCTGATGCGCTGGCGATCGCGATCTGCCATGCGTGGCGGGGCGGCGGCGCGCAGCCCGGAGCATCCGGCTCCGCGACGCTGACTCCTGCGCAGGCGGCGTGGCACGCCGCGGAGCGTTCCAGCCGCGCGTCGGCGGTGCCCCGTAGGCTGGCCAAGTGATTTCATCCCTTCGTGGCACGGTCCTCGCCATCAGCGGCGGCTCGATCGTGATCGAGGTCGGTGGCGTCGGATTCTCGGTCCAGGTCACTCCCGATCACGCGCTCTCGTTGCGAGTCGGAGACGAGGCCCTGGTACTCACGTCGCTCATCGTGCGCGAAGACGCTCTGTCGCTTTTCGGGTTCTCCGATGGGGAGCAGCTCCAGGTCTTCGACCTGCTCACCGGCGTCTCGGGCGTCGGACCGAAGTCAGCCATCGGAGTCCTCTCTGTACTCTCGCCCGAGCAGATCGCTGAAGCGGTGACTGCCGAGGACGACGCGCCCTTCCGCAAGGTTTCCGGCATCGGACCGAAGACGGCGAAGCTGATCGTGGTCTCCCTGTCCGGCAAGCTCGCCGTCACGCGTCGCGCTCCACGCGCGGCCGCCGCCGCACCCCCTTCGTCTCTCAGCGAGAGCGTCCTCATCGCGCTCGTGGGTCTCGGCTGGCCGGAGAAGACCGCATCCGATGCGATCGCGGACGCGGTCGCCGAGACGGACGAGTCGGCGCGCGACAATGTCCAGTCGTTGCTGCGGCTCACCCTGTCCAGGCTCGGTCCCGGTCAGTCTGCGGCGCGGAGGTGACCGTGGCAGACCAGAACGATCTCACCGCGCCCGAACTCGAGTCCGAGTCTGAGCTCGCCTTCGAGGGCGCCCTCCGACCGCGCTCGCTCGCCGAGTTCGTCGGTCAGGCCAAAGTCCGGGGGCAGTTGCAGCTGCTCCTCACCGCAGCGAAGATGCAGGACCGAACCGCGGATCACATCCTGCTCGCCGGCCCCCCGGGACTCGGCAAGACCACGCTCGCGATGATCGTGGCCCACGAGAGCGGGCGCCCGCTGCGGATGTCGAGTGGCCCGGCGATCCAGCACGCCGGCGACCTGGCCGCTCTGCTCTCCTCGCTCACGCCCGGCGAAGTGCTCTTCATCGACGAGATCCACCGTATGGCGCGATCCGCCGAAGAGATGCTCTACCTCGCGATGGAAGACTTCCGTATCGACATCATGGTCGGCAAAGGGGCCGGCGCCACTTCGATCCCGCTCGACCTCGCTCCGTTCACCCTCGTCGGCGCAACGACCCGATCGGGTCTGCTGCCCAACCCCCTCCGAGACCGGTTCGGCTTCACGGCCCACCTCGAGTTCTACGACGAGTCCGAACTCGCCCAGGTGCTCACCCGCGCTGCCGTCATGCTCGATTTCGAGATCGACGGCGAGGCGCTGGCCGAGATCGCCGGCCGGTGCCGTGGGACTCCTCGTATCGCCAATCGCCTGCTGCGCCGCGTTCGAGATTTCGCACTGGTGCACGGGGGAGAGGCGGACGTTCACGCGGTCAGGTCCGCACTGGAGCTGTACGACGTCGACCCGCTGGGTCTCGACAGGCTCGACCGTGCTGTTCTCCAGGCGATCCTCGAGCGTTTCGACGGCGGTCCCGTAGGCCTCAACACGCTTGCAGTCTCGGTCGGCGAAGAGGCGGAAACCATCGAGTCCGTCGTCGAGCCGTTCCTCGTTCGCATCGGACTTCTGTCCCGCACTCCGCGGGGACGGGTGGCCACACCGGCGGCCTGGCGACACTTCGGCGCAGCGCACTCACAGCAACCATCCCTCATGGATGACCTATAATTCAGACTGGCCCATCGGCCACTCACAAATAAGCAGGGTGTCTCCTCGTGCGGCGCCCTCTGGAAGGCCCCAAACTTTTCATGGATCCGTTAACTATTGTCATGCTGGTCGTCCTGGCCGGCCTGGTGTTCTTCATGTTCCGCAACAGCCGCAAGCGTCAGCGCGACGCGGCTGCGCTTCGCGACAAGATCGTTCCCGGTGCTGACGTCATGCTCAACTTCGGTGTCTACGGCAAACTGCTCTCGATCGACGAAGACACGAACGAAGCCCTTGTCGAGACGACGCCGGGCACCGTTCTCAAGGTCCACCGCCAGGTCATCGCCCGGGTCGTCGAGCCCAAGGAGATCGAGCCTGAGGTCGAGTCCTCAACTGAGCCCGAGCTGAACGAAGACCACGCCATCCCACTCTCCGAGCCTGAGTTCGGCGAGCGGATCGACGACGTGGCCAAGAAGCCCGGCGCGAAGAGCGACGACTGACCCCATTCCCTTGTGTGCCCACGTCTTATGAGGCGTGGGCACGCGCGTAGAAAGCTGAGTTCGTAGGTGGCAAAGTCGACCCCGGTCAAGAAAGCCTGGCGTTCGTTGAGTTGGCTCGGTGCGATCATCGTCGTGCTGCTCGGCACCCTCATTGCGGGTGTCGTGTTCAGCAATGCGACCCTGATCCCCAAGCTCGCACTCGACCTCGAGGGCGGAACGCAGGTCATCCTTGCTCCGCAGCTGTCCAACGGCCAGCAGGTCGAACAGCAGCAGCTCGACCAGGCTGTGTCGATCATCCGCCAGCGCATCGACGCGTCCGGAATCTCCGAGGCGGAGATCAGCACCGAAGGATCGAAGAACATCGTCGTGTCCCTGCCGGGAACGCCTGACGAAGCCACGCTCAACCGCATCAAGTCGAGCGCGAAGCTCGACTTCCGCCCTGTTCTCGTCGCCGGTGCACCCTCGAACACGGTCGTTGGAGCCGACGGCAAGACGACCCCCGCACCGGCCCCCGCTCCCGGGCTGCAGTCGACACCGTCGACGAAGCCGACCAACGGAAGCGATGAGGCCTGGGTGACACCCGCGCTTCAGGCCGAGTACGACGCGTTCTCGTGCTCGTCGGACGCAGCCAAGGTCACCAACGTGGCGCCGACGGACAAGCCGCTCATCACGTGTGACCCCCAGGGGAGGACCAAGTACATCCTCGGCCCGGTCGAGGTTCGCGGTCAGGACATCAAAGATGCGACGAGCGGCCTCGTGCAGAGCTCGAGCGGTGTCAGCACCGGCCAGTGGGCCGTCAACATCGTCTTCAACGGTGCGGGCACCCAGGCATTCGCCGACGTGACCACCCGCCTGAACGGCCTGACCGGCGCACAGAACCAGTTCGCGATCGTCCTGGACGGCAAGGTCATCTCGGCGCCCGCGACCCAGGCTGCGATCACGGATGGCCGGCCCCAGATCACCGGAAACTTCGATCAGACGTCGGCCAAGACCCTGGCGGACCAGCTGAAGTTCGGCGCTCTCCCCTTCAGCTTCGAGGTCCAGAGCCAGGACACGATCTCCGCCACCCTGGGTTCGTCCCAGCTGCTCAGCGGACTGATCGCAGGCCTCATCGGCCTCATCCTGGTCATGATCTACACCCTGTTCCAGTACCGACTGCTCGGTCTGGTGACTATCACGTCGCTTGGCGTGGCAGCGCTGCTGACCTATCTCACGATCTCGCTGCTGTCGTGGCACTACGGCTACCGGTTGTCCCTGGCCGGCGTAGCGGGCCTCATCGTGGCCATCGGCTTCACCGCAGACTCCTTCATCGTGTACTTCGAACGAATCCGTGACGAGCTCCGTGACGGGCGCGGTCTCGAGTCCGCCGTCGAAGCCGGCTGGAAGCGTGCGCAACGCACGATCTACGCCTCGAAGGCAACCAACCTCCTCGCGGCTGTCGTGCTCTACGTGCTCGCCGCAGCCAACGTGCGCGGCTTCGCGTTCACGCTCGGACTCACCACGATCATCGACGTCCTCGTTGTCGTGCTCTTCACCCACCCCACCCTCCAGCTGCTGGCCAAGACGAAGTTCTTCAACAGCGGGAGCTCGTGGAGCGGGCTCGATCCCGACGCACTGGGTGCGGTCTACCGGGGCGCTGCGCGGTTCCGCGCCCCGTCGGCTGCCGTCAGCGCCGGCAAAGCCGCCTCGAGCAGCAAGGAAGCCGCCAAGCGACAGACGATCGCAGAGCGCAAGGCCGCTGAGCTCGTCTCGGCGAACTCAGGCAGCAGCAGCACGGATCGATCGAACGACGGGAAGGACTCCTGATGGCCGCCAGTCGCCTCACACGGTTCGGAAACGACCTCTACACCGGCGCTCGCTCGTTCGACTTCGTCGGCAAGCGCAAGATCTGGTACACGATCGCAATCGTGATGGTGATCGCGTCCATCCTGATTCCCGTCCTCAAGGGCGGATTCAACTTCGGCATCGAGTTCCGCGGCGGATCGCAGTTCCAGATCACGAACGTGCAGACCACGGCGCAGAAACCGGCTGAGGATGCGGTCGCCAGCGTCGTCCCGGATGCCGTGGTGCACGTCACCAGCGTCAACAACAACGCTGTGCGCGTGCAGACCGACCAGCTCACCGCCGACCAGAGCCGTCAGGTCGCGGATGCGCTCGCGAAGGCCTACAACGTGCCCTCGACCGAGGTCGCGTCGTCGTTCATCGGCCCGACCTGGGGTGCTGACGTGACCCAGCAGTCCATCCAGGGCCTGGTCGTCTTCCTGCTCCTCGCGTTCATCGCGATGGCCCTGTACTTCCGAACGTGGAAGATGTCGGCTTCGGCGATCATTTCGCTGTTCCACGACCTCATCATCACGGCCGGGATCTACGCACTCGTCGGCTTCGAAATCACCCCGGCTACCATGATCGGCTTCCTGACGATCCTCGGATACTCGCTGTACGACACGGTCGTCGTGTTCGACAAGGTTCGCGAGAACACTCGCGAAGAGCTCGAGCTGTCACGTCGAACGTTCCCTGAAGCGGTGAACCTCGCGGTGAACCAGACTCTTGTGCGCTCGATCAACACGGCTGTCGTGGCCGTTCTGCCTGTCGCGTCGATCCTGTTCATCGGTGCGTTCGCGCTCGGCGCGGACACGCTCCGAGACATCTCGCTGGCGCTCCTCATCGGAATCATCGTCGGCACATACTCGACGATCTTCCTCGCAGCCCCGATGTACTCGCAGTTCCGCGAGGGCGAGGCCGCCATCAAGAAACACGACGCCAAGGTGCGCTCGGCCCGTCCGAAGGCTGCAGCCGCGGCCGCTCCGGTGCCCGTCGCAGCCAAGTAGCGTGGAATAAGGAGCTCGCGTGCACGGTTCTCATCTCGACGGATACGGGATGAGAACCGCGCGCGTAGCGCTCCTGCAGGTCTGCTCAGCAGGCTGCACCGGCGGTACCCGCGATAATAGAAGACGGGAGGCACGCTGATGGTCGACACGACAACGCCACAGACTGCTTCTCTGCGCCGTCTTGTACCGCGCATCTTCTCCCGGGCTCAACCAGCGGGCGCCGTCGACACCCTCATCCGCACTCTCCGGATGCACCATCCGAAGGCCGATCTGTCGCTCGTCGAACGGGCCTACGCCGTCGCCGAGAAAGCTCACTCCGGGCAGAAGCGCCGAAGTGGTGAGCCGTACATCACGCATCCCGTCGCCGTAGCCCAGATCTTGGCGGACCTCGGTATCGGGTCGAAGACGATCGCTGCAGCCCTCCTACACGACACGGTCGAAGACACCGAGTACACGCTGGACGAGTTGCGCGACGCGTTCGGCGACGAGATCGCAATGCTCGTCGACGGCGTCACCAAGCTCGACAAGGTCAAATACGGCGACAGCGCCCAGGCCGAGACGGTACGCAAGATGATCGTCGCGATGTCGAAAGACATCCGAGTCCTGATCATCAAACTCGCCGACCGACTTCACAACGCTCGTACCTGGGGTTTCGTTCCGGCCGAATCCGCGACCCGCAAAGCCACGGAAACGCTCGAGATCTATGCTCCACTCGCTCATCGACTGGGTATCCAGGCGATCAAGTGGGAGTTGGAGGACCTCTCGTTCGCAGTCCTGTACCCGAAGCTCTACGCCGAGATCGAGAGCCTGGTGCGCCAGCGGTCACCCGAACGTGAGCGTCTTGTCCAGCACGTGATCGACGCGATCAACGACGACCTGAAGTCGGCGCGCATCCGCGGCAAGGTCGTGGGACGACCGAAGCAGTACTACTCGATCTACCAGAAGATGGTCGTCCGGGGTCGCGAGTTCGACGAGATCTACGACCTGGTGGGTATCCGGGTGCTGGTGAACTCGGTGCGCGACTGTTACGCCGTTCTGGGCCAGATCCATGCGCGGTGGACGCCGATGCCCGGTCGCTTCAAGGACTACATTGCCACCCCGAAGTTCAACCTCTATCAGTCGTTGCACACGACCGTCATCGGCCCTGAGGGCCGCGCCGTCGAGATTCAGATCCGCACAGAGGAGATGCACCAGCGCGCTGAGTTCGGCGTCGCGGCGCACTGGAAGTACAAGGAGCAGGTCAACGGCAAGAGCTCCGGTCCGGCCGGCAAGGTCGATACCGACCTCGCCTGGCTCGCCCATCTGTCGGACTGGCAGGCGGAGACGGCGGATCCGAGCGAATTCCTCGACTCCCTCCGGTTCGAGATCGGCGCGAAAGAGGTCTACGTCTTCACCCCGAAGGGGCGGGTCATCGGTCTGCCGACAGGTGCGACCCCGGTCGACTTCGCCTATGCGGTCCACACCGAGGTCGGACACCGCACCATGGGTGCGAAGGTCAACGGGCGTCTCGTTCCCCTGGAGAGCACCCTCACGACCGGTGATGTGGTCGAGGTCTTCACCTCGAAGAATCCCGACTCCGGCCCCAGCCAGGACTGGCTGAACTTCGTCAAGAGCCCCCGAGCCCGCAACAAGATCCGCCAGTGGTTCACCAAGGAACGGCGCGACGAGGCAATCGAACAGGGCAAGGATGCGATTGCGCGCGCGATGCGCAAGCAGAATCTGCCGCTGCAGAAACTGATGACGCAGGACTCGCTGGCCGAAGTCGCAGCGCAACTTCGCTACGACGATGTGTCCGCCTTGTATGCCGCTGTCGGCGAAGGCCACGTCTCGACGCAGTCCGTCATCGAGAAGGTCGTGGCGTCTCTTCAGACCGAGGCCGACGGCGACGCCGGCGAGCTGGAGCTTCCGGTCAAGGGTCGTTCGCGACAGCTTCGCAACAGCGATTCTGGCGTGTTGGTCCGCGGCGCCCCCGACATCCTGGTCAAGCTGGCCAAGTGCTGCACCCCGGTGCCCGGCGACCCCATCGTCGGCTTCATCACACGCGGGGCCGGTGTTTCGGTTCACCAGGCCAGTTGTCACAATGTGCAGTCGCTGCTCCAGGAGCCGGAGCGCATGATCGATGTCGAGTGGGCGCCCAGTTCGAAGAGCGTCTTCCTCGTCCAGATCCAGGTGGAGGCCCTCGACCGCTCCGGCCTCCTTTCGGATGTGACGCGGGTGCTGTCCGAGCACCATGTGAACATCCTCTCGGCGACCGTCACCACGTCGAGCGATCGGCTGGCTCTCAGCCGGTTCGTCTTCGAGATGGGCGACACCACGCACCTCGATCGGGTGTTGAACGCCGTACGCCGGATCGACGCCGTCTACGACGTCTACCGTGTGAGCGCCGGCTGACCCTCGGCTCACTGAGCAACCGGTCGCCCGTGTAGCGCAGGCTCCCACCGCTCGACCAGTGTCGTGCGTGCAAGGGCACGACGGACCCCGGGATAGCCTGGCTGCGCACGAATGAGGTGCCGGCATTCGCTCATGGTGGATCCGCCTAGTCGCAGCACCGCGAGCACATCCAGTGCGTCGGACGGACTGAACGGCTCGCAGGTGCGGAGCAGGTCGATCGCCGTTCGAAGATGGGACGTCACTCGCAGCGAACCGAGCTGCACGATGTCGACCGGATCGAGCCTGCACTCCCGGAATTCGAACCGGGATGAGAGGTGCGGGGTGGTCCTGTTGGCGATATCGGAGCACAACTGGTGACGGAATGGTGGGTACGATCGCGCTCCGTGAACCCACAGCGCCGACGCTCGCTCGACGATCATCCGCGACGGAACGAGGTGTGCGAGCGCCGACGCCCTGAACTCACTGCTCTCGGGTTCATCGATGGGGGAAAACCAGTCTCCGATCGCATAGACCTCCCCGTCGATGCGGGCGGCGTGAAGCTCGGCCGACGGCAGATCGTCGACGTTCAGGAGTCGGGGGAGTAGGCGCATCACCTGACCAGTCTGCCGAGACGATGTACGTGTGTCGCCGATTGAGACTGATCTGTGCAGGAGCCCGGCCTGTGCATAGTCTGACGGCAGCACAGCCTGACGAGGACGCTCCTACTTCAGAGCGTCGAGCCAGACCTTGCGCGCGTCGAGCGCCTCCTGTGCTTCGGCGACCTTGGCCTTGTCGCCACTGGCCTTAGCCTCTTCGAGCTCCGCTTCGAGCTTGGCGATCGCAGCAGTGAGCTGGCTGGCGAGGCCCTCAGAGCGTGCCTTCTTCTCCGGGTTGTTGCGCTGCCAGTGGTCGTCGTCGAGCTTGCGTACGGCCGCCTCGACCCGGCGGAGCCTCTCTTCGACGACCTTGACCTGGTCGCGAGGGACCTTTCCGATCGCATCCCACCGCCGCTGGATGGAGCTGAGCGTCGCTCGAGCCGACTCGCGATCGGTCGCGGTGAGCAGGGGTTCTGCTTCGGTCAGCAGCGCGAGCTTGGCCTCGAGGTTCTCGGAGAACTCTTCGTTCTCCCGGGCGTCTATTTCGGACTTCGCCGAATAGATCGAATCGCCCGCGGCTTTGAACCGTGCCCAGAGAGCGTCATCGTTCCGTTTTCCGGCGCGTCCGGCCAGCTTCCACTGCTCGAGGAGTTCACGATACGCGGGCACGCCGTCGGCCCCGCGCGGAATCAACGCTTCGGCCTGTTCGATCAGCTGCGTCTTGCGAGCGCGCACGTCGCGGTGCTGGTTGTCGAGTTCGGCGAAGAATGCCTTGCGGTTGTGCTCGATCGTCGCTCGGGCGGCGCGGAACCGCTTCCACAGCTCGTTCGCCTCGTTCTTCGGCAGGCGCGGCCCGTCGTGCTGGTGGGCCTGCCAGCGGGCGAACAGCGAGTCGAGAGCGGCGGTCGTCTGCTTCCATTGCGTCTTGGCCGGGTCTTCGGCCGCGAGAGCCTCTGCCGCGACGACGATCTCGGTTCGCTCAGCGATCGCGGCATCCACTGCCGCACGTGCCTCCGCGGTCTGCTGCTCCGTCAGCTCCTCGACGGTGCCACCCAGCTTCGCCAGACGCTCCTGGAGCGAGGCGAGGTCGCCGACCGCGTTGGCCGTGGCGACGTGTTCGCTCAGGGTCGAGACGGCCTTCGCGATATCGGTAGCCGGCGCTCCACGCCGAGCGCGCTGCTCGAGCAGCGTCACCTGACCGGCCAGGTCCGTGTACTTGCGCTCGAAGTAGGCGAGTGCCTCCTCGGGAGTTCCGTCGGGATACTGGCCGACCTCCCTCTCGCCATCGCCTTCGCGCACGAAGACGGTGCCGGTCTCATCGACGCGGCCCCACGGTTGCTGATCAGTTGTAGCCAAGAGCCTCACCTTGCTGACGACGACGGCCAGGACGACCGCCTCACACTGCGTTTTAGCCTATTGCACGCGCCCGACGGCGTGCAGGGGTCCTTACTGAACCGTTATCCCGTTGATCGTCGTCGTGACGTTCGGCTTGCCGTCGGTCGTACCACCCTGGACCCCCTTGTCGGCGACCTGGCTGATGACCTGGTCGAGTCCGCTCGTCACCTGGCCGATGACGGTGTACCCGCCCGCTGTGTCGGAGGGGATGGTCGAGTTCTTGTAGACGATGAAGAACTGACTGCCCTGGCTGTTGCCGTCGTTGCTGGTCCGTGCCATTGCCAGCGTGCCTGCCGGGTAGACATTGTTCGCGGGCGCGTTCTCGACGGGCCCGTAGGTGTAGCCGGGGCCGCCCGACCCGTCACCCTTCGGGTCACCGCACTGCAGGACGTAGATTCCGGAGGTCGTCAGACGGTGGCAGGTCAGGCCGTTGTAGAAGCCCTTCTGGCTGAGCGCGATCGTGGACGAGACCGCCTGCGGCGCTTTCGCGCCGTCGAGGGTGATGCCGAGCGGGATGCTGTTGATCGTCATCGTGCCGGTCCACTGCCGGTTGCCCGCAAGAGTCTTCGGGGGCAGCGTGTATGCGGCCGCGGACGCGGAGGGTGAAGGACTCGCGACCGGCTTGCCCGGACCCGAGTTGAAATACAGCAGCTGGGTCAGCACGGCGAGGACGACGACGACGAGTACACCGATGCCCGCGAGCCAGTTGTCGCGCGCCCGGCGCTTCGCCTTCGCCTCATGCACCGTCTGACGCGCCTGGTAGGCCCTCAACCGCTCTCGCGCCTGTCGCGCTTCGCGATCGTTCTGCTTGTTCGGTGCCACGTGAAATCCTCCGAGGGGGCGCGCCGTCGTGCGGGGGGAGTCTGCGGTCGACACGCCACAGCGCTGGACCTCAGATGAACTTTATGCGACCGAGCTATGTCGGCCAAATGCGGCTGTGGATGACGGCGCGGTCGTGTCGGCGGAAGCAACTACCCTTGACCCATGGTCGATGCGCAACCGGGGCTCCGTAGCGGGGCAACGCCGCTCGCCGTGCGCATGCGACCGAAGAGCCTCGACGAGGTCGCTGGGCAGAAGCATCTGCTGACTCCTGGGTCGCCACTCGTGAGCCTGGCGTCGGACACGACGGGGGAGCGCGGCTCCGTCTCCGTGATCCTCTGGGGCCCGCCGGGCACCGGCAAGACCACGCTCGCGCAAGCGATCGCTCACTCGTCCGGGCGTCGATTCGTCGAGCTGTCCGCTGTCTCCGCCGGCGTCCGCGACGTACGACAGGTGATGGACGAAGCACTCTCCACACGTGATCTCTACGGCATCTCGACCGTCCTGTTCCTCGACGAGATCCACCGGTTCAGCAAGGCGCAGCAGGATGCCCTGCTTCCCGGCGTCGAGAACGGCTGGGTCATCCTCGTCGCGGCAACCACAGAGAATCCCTCCTTCTCCGTGATCTCGCCCCTGCTTTCGCGATCGCTTCTCCTCACGCTCGAGACGCTGAGCGACGACGACCTGGGCACCGTGGTCGATCGCGCCGTCGCCGACGAACGGGGGCTGGCCGATCGCTTCGTACTCGAGACGGACGCGCGCGCAGCCATCATCCGCCTTGCATCCGGTGACGCGCGACGCGCCCTGACAGCGCTCGAAGCCGCATCCGTCTCGGCCGCTTCGTCGACGCCCGCGACCTCGCCGGACAAGCCGGTCATCACCGCCGACATCGTCGCCCAAGCCGTCGATCGGGCACTTCTGCGTTACGACCGCAACGGCGACGAGCACTACGACGTGATCAGCGCCTTCATCAAATCGGTGCGCGGGTCCGACGTCGACGCCTCGCTCCACTATCTCGCACGCATGATCGAGGCAGGGGAGGACCCGCGATTCATCGCGCGTCGCATCATCGTCCTCGCATCCGAGGACATCGGGATGGCCGATCCCCAGTCGCTGGTGATCGCCGTAGCGGCTGCGGACGCGGTACAGCTGATCGGGATGCCTGAGGGGCGCATCCCGCTCGCCCAGGCTGTGGTGCACCTTGCGACCGCGCCGAAGTCCAATGCGGCGTACATGGCACTCGACAAAGCGATCGCCGACGTGCGCGCGGGGACGATGGGCCGCGTCCCCAAGCACCTGCGCGACGCGCACTATCCGGGTGCGAAGCGTCTTGGCCACGGCAAGGGCTACAAGTACCCCCACGACGACGAACTCGGGGTGCTGCAGCAGCAATATCTTCCGAACGAGCTCAAGAACGCGATCTACTACGAGCCCACCGAGCACGGCAACGAGAGGGACGTCTCCGCGCGCCTCGCCAAGCTCCGACGCATCGTGCGCGGACGCTGATCGCGATCTGCTAGAATCGAGCAGCCTAGAAACGGGTGTCGCGTGCGGCTGCGTCGACAAACGTTCTCGAAGGGAAAGGCCCTGTAGCCGGGCATCCCTGGCACCATCCCTCTAATACTGCAGGACGATCTTGTGTGCCTGCATTTCACACCGTTAGAGAGACAACCGAAAGGAACTCGTGTCTACCAAGTCACGTACCCGTAGCAAGACCCGCCTGTCGCGGTCACTGGGCATCGCCCTGACCCCGAAGGCAGCCAAGTACCTCGAAAAGCGTCCGTACGCTCCGGGCGAGCACGGCCGCACCAAGCGCAAGGCCGATTCCGACTACGCCGTTCGTCTGCGCGAGAAGCAGCGTCTGCGCGCCCAGTACGGCATCCGTGAGAAGCAGCTGAAGATCGCGTTCGAAGAAGCCCGCCGCACCCAGGGCCTGACCGGTGAGAACCTGGTCGAGCTCCTCGAGATGCGTCTCGACGCGCTCGTACTCCGTGCCGGCTTCGCCCGCACCACCGCGCAGGCCCGTCAGATGGTTGTTCACCGCCACATCCTCGTCGACGGCAACCTCGTCGACCGTCCGTCGTTCCGCGTCAAGCCGGGTCAGCTGATCCACGTCAAGGCGCGCAGCGAAGGCACCGAGCCGTTCCAGGTGGCGGCCGCCGGCGGTCACGTCGACGTCCTCCCCAAGACGCCTGCCTACCTCGAGGTCGAGCTCGACAAGCTTCACGCGCGCCTCGTGCGCCGCCCGAAGCGTGCCGAGGTTCCGGTCACGTGTGAGGTCCAGCTCGTCGTCGAGTACTACGCAGCTCGATAACTTGCGTCTACGCTAGGAAGCGGGTCACCTCTTGGGTGGCCCGCTTCATGC
The DNA here is from genome assembly GCF_039613825.1 of Diaminobutyricibacter sp. McL0608. Taxonomy (NCBI): domain Bacteria; kingdom Bacillati; phylum Actinomycetota; class Actinomycetes; order Micrococcales; family Microbacteriaceae; genus Leifsonia; species Leifsonia sp. McL0608. The sequence goes on from NZ_CP154826.1 coordinate 1,883,946, forward strand.
GTTTAAGACGGCGCGGAATTGCAAATCCGGCCGATAATATGCCGTTGGCGGAATGGATGGTGGACTCGTGACCGGTGGCGACATCGCAGGGCTCATCGCGGCGGTGGTCTTCGCCGTCCTCGTGGGGTTCATCGCCCTGCCGCTGATCAAGCTCGGCCGGGTGCTCGACGAGACCCGTTCGGCCATCAAGGATGCGAGCGACGGGCTCACACCCATCCTGGAGGAGACGGCGACGACGATCCAGGAGACCAACAAGCAGCTTGCCCGCGTCGACGTCATCACGAAGAACGTCGCCGACGTCACCGGTAACGTCTCCGCGCTCGTGGCCTTGTTCGCGGCGACGGTCGGCGGCCCGCTCATCAAGCTCGCCGGTTTCAGCGCCGCGGTCCGGGCAGCATTCCGGGCAACCGCCGGTACCGCCAAGGGCGCCTCGGAGGATTCCACAGGTCGCCCCCGCTCCCGGCGGAAGCGCGGAAGCACGCACTAAACTGACCCGAGGCGTTTCGTTTGCAACGACGCCTCTTTCACCACGAAGCCGTCATTGAGCAGGGAGTACGCACCATGAAGAGTTTTCTATGGCTTGTCGTCGGCATAGCGATCGGTTTCGCCGTGGCGCACAAAGTCAACGAAACCCCTCAGGGCAAGCAGTTCTTCTCCGAACTGGACAAGAAGGCGCGTGACTTCGGAACCGCCGTCTCCGACGGCTACCGCAAGCGCGAGGCCGAACTGCGTTCCGCGATCGAAGACGCCGAGGCCTAGCCCGTTCCCTTCGACCCTGCCCGACCCCTCTACCAACCGGAACCCATGCAGACTGCCGAAATCCACAGGCGCTGGCTCGATTACTTCGCTGCCCGCGGCCACACCGTAGTTCCTTCCGCTTCTCTGGTCAGCGACGATCCGTCATTGCTCTTCACTGTCGCAGGCATGGTGCCGTTCGTGCCCTATCTGACCGGGCTCGTCCCTGCACCGTTCCCGCGAGCGACGAGCGTTCAGAAATGCATCAGGACCAACGACATCGAAGAGGTCGGCAAGACGCCGCGTCACGGCACCTTCTTCCAGATGTGCGGCAATTTCTCGTTCGGCGACTATTTCAAGGAACAGGCGATCACCTACGCGTGGGAGCTCCTCACCATGAGTGAGGACGACGGCGGCCTGGGCTTCGATCCGAAGGACCTCTGGGTCACCGTCTACGAGGACGATGACGAGGCGCGCGAGATCTGGCGTCGCGTTGCCGGGCTTCCTGATGGGCGCATCCAGGGCCTCGGCAAAGACACCAACTACTGGTCGACCGGACAGCCCGGACCGGCGGGACCCTGCTCCGAGATCTTCTTCGACCGCGGTTCCGCCTATGGGATCGACGGAGGACCGGCGACGGACGACGACCGCTACGTGGAGATCTGGAATCTGGTCTTCATGCAGTACCTGCGCGGTGAGGGCACCGGCAAGGCCGATTTCGAGATCCTCGGCGACCTGCCGCGCAAGAACATCGACACCGGCATGGGCCTCGAACGCGTCGCCTTCCTCAAGCAGGGCGTCGAGAACATGTACGAGATCGATCAGGTCCGACCGGTGCTCGATCGCGCAGCTGCTCTCGCCGGCAAGACGTACGGGGCGGTCCACGAGGACGACGTACGACTCCGCGTCATCGCCGACCACGTCAGAAGTGCCCTCATGCTCATGTCCGACGGGGTCACCCCGTCGAACGAGGGCCGCGGTTACATCCTGCGCCGTCTGCTTCGCCGCACGGTGCGGTCCATGCGGCTGCTGGGCGTCGAGACGGCAACCTTCCCCGAGTTGTTCACCACGTCGCGCGACGCGATGGCTGCCGCGTACCCCGAGGTCTCCGCCGATTTCACACGGATCTCACGGTTGGCCTATGCCGAAGAAGAGGCTTTCCTGCGAACGCTCACAAGCGGCACGGGCATCCTCGACACCGCTGTGGCGAACACGCAGCGGGCCGGAAAGTCCGAACTCGCGGGTGACACCGCATTCCTTCTTCACGACACCTACGGCTTCCCGATCGACCTGACGCTCGAGATGGCTGAAGAGGCCGGCCTGAGTGTCGACCGCAAGGCCTTCGACTCCCTGATGGCCGGGCAGCGCGCCCGCGCGAAGGCGGACGCGAAAGCGAAGAAGACCGCGCTGGCCGATCTCTCGGTGTACAGCACGTTCCGTTCACTCGGCGAGACCGTGTTCACCGGTTATACCGAGCTCGAGACCGAGTCGTCGATCCTTGGCCTGATCGTGGACGGGGAGTCGGTGCGCTCGGCGACTGCAGGCCAGATCGCCGAGGTGATCCTCGGGGCGACCGCGCTGTATGCGGAATCCGGAGGGCAGGACGCGGACGCAGGCCTCATCGTCGGCCCCGGGTACGAACTCGAAGTGCTCGACGTGCAGAAGCCCGTCAAGGGCTTGATCAGCCACACGGTGCAGGTCCGCAGCGGCGAGGTCGGAGTCGGTTCGCCGGCGACGAGCGTCGTGGACAAGGAGTACCGCCGCGGTGCGCGGCAGGCGCACTCCGGCACCCACATCATCCACGCGGCTCTTCGCCAGGTGCTCGGCCCCAACGCCCACCAGTCCGGTTCGTACAACAAGGCCGGATACCTTCGACTCGACTTCTCGTGGAACCAGGGCCTCTCGGCCGACACACGGTCCGAGATCGAAGAGATCTCCAACAACGCGATCCGCGACAACCTCGAGGTGGTCACCCGAGAGATGCCTCTCGCGCAGGCGAAGTCACTCGGTGCTATGGCGCTCTTCGGTGAGAAGTACGGTGAGACCGTGCGCGTGGTGGATATCGGAGGCCCTTGGTCGCGCGAGCTCTGTGCGGGAACCCACGTGGTCTCGAGCGCGGAGATCGGCATGATCAACCTCGTCAGCGAATCCTCCGTCGGTTCGACGAACCGGCGCGTCGAGTCGCTCGTCGGCATCGAAGCCTTCCGTGATCTCGCTGCCGAGCGAGCGATCGTGTCCCAACTCTCGGGGAGCCTCAAGACTCCGCGTGAGCAGCTGCCCGAGAAGATCGCCGACCTCGTCGCCAGCCTGAAGACCGCCGAGAAGCGGATCGCCGCCTTCGAGGCACGTGCCGTGCTCGACAAGGTGCCCGTGCTCCTCGACTCGGCGGCGTACCACGGTGCAGTCCGCCTCATCGCCCAGGATGCCGGCAAACTGAACTCGGGCGACGATCTGCGCCTGCTCGTCACCACACTGCGCGAACGGCTCGGATCCGATGCCACCGTGGTCGTTCTGGCGGCCGAGGTTGCAGAGAAGCCGGTCATCATCGCCGCGACCAACCAGGCAGCGCGCGATGCCGGCGTCAAGGCCGGCGCTCTCGCACGCGTTGCCGCCGGGGTTCTCGGTGGGGGCGGCGGTGGCAAGGACGACCTCGCCCAGGGCGGTGGCGCCGATGTCTCGGCCATCCCGGCGGCACTGGCCGCCGTGACCCAGGCGATCGCCGGATAGGGGCCGACTGGTGCGTTCAGGCGTGCGTGTCGGCATCGACGTCGGCAAGGTTCGGATCGGCGTGAGCCGCTCCGACCTGCACGGGATGCTCGCCACGCCCGTCGAGACGGTCGCTCGCTCCGAGGATGGTGCGGATCGCCTGAGGATCGCCGGGATTGTGACTGAACTCGGAGCTTTCGAGGTTATCGTCGGACTTCCGCTTGCTCTTTCGGGCGCTCACACCGCATCCACCGGTGACGCAGTCGATTTCGCCCGAACGCTCGCGGCCGATCTGGACGCCGACGTGCGAATGGTCGACGAGCGATTGTCGACCGTCTCCGCGCACGCAGCTCTCCGTGCTTCGGGAAAGAACTCGAAAAGCGCGCGACCAGTGGTGGATCAGGTCGCCGCCACGATAATTTTGCAGCACGCCCTCGATGCGGAGCGTGCCGCAGGCCGTCCTCCCGGCACCCTCGTCGTACCGAACATTGGAAGCTAGCGTGTCGCACACTCCTCCTTCGCCTGGGCCCAGCGGCCCTGTCGCGCCGGACGACGGCGCGCGCGACGAATTCGACGCGTTCGACGAACTGTTCCGTTCCGAGCCGGAGGTCGCACCTCCGACGATGCCGGCGGCTCCGGAGAAGAAGCCGACGACCCGGCGTGAAGCGCGCGAGGCCGAAGCCCGGCGCGCACAAGCGGGAGAGAATTTCACCCCCTCGGCCGACGCGCCTGCCCCCGCAGCCGCGGCAGTGAGCGATGCGCGTCACCACCACGAATCCCCGTTGGCGTGGCGACAGCAGCACTACGTCTCGCACCAGAAGCCCCGCAAGAAGAAGCGGAGCCTCAAGCCGCTCTGGATCACGCTGGTGATCCTCGCCATCCTGGGCGGTCTCGCGGGCACCGCGTATGCGATCTTCCAGCCTCAGGTCGCGAAGATCATCGCGAGCTTCGAGCCGAACGACTACAAGGGTTCCGGATCGGGAGAGGTGCTGGTCAGCATCAAGACCGGAGACACCGGATCCGACATCGCGACGACCCTTCAGAAGGCGGGGGTCACCAAGACCTTCGACGCGTTCTACAGCCTCCTGTTGAGCCAGCATCCGGAGCCGGTCTTCCAGCCGGGCGCGTATCGCCTTGCGAAGCAGATGAGTGCACAGGCCGCACTGACGATGCTCGAAGATCCCAAATCGCGAGTCGACCAGACCGCCGTCATCCCCGAGGGTACGGCCGAGAAAGACATCCTCCCGCTCCTGGCCGATGCGACCAAACTGCCTCTCGCCGACCTTCAGAAGGCTGCGGGCGACGTGAAATCGTACGGCGTGCCGGCCGAGGCGAAGACACTGGAGGGCTTCCTGTTCCCGGCGACGTATAAGTTCACGCCGGGCACGAGTGCACACGACGTCATCAAGACGCTCGTCGATCGGAGCTTCACCGCTCTCGACGATGCCGGTGTCGCGCCGGCGGACCGTTGGAAGACCGTCGTCCTCGCGTCGATCGTCCAGCGCGAAGCGGGTCTCGCGCCCGACTATCCGAAGGTCTCCCGTGTCTTCCTCAATCGGCTCGCCCAAGGCTGGAAGCTGCAGTCGGATGCGACGGTCGCCTACGGGACCGGCCACACCGACACGGTCACGACGACCGACGCGGAACGCGCCGATGTGTCGAACCCGTACAACACCTACGCGCACGCGGGCCTGCCGGTCGGGCCGATCTCCAACCCTGGCGATCTCGCGATCAACGCCGCGCTCCATCCCGCTTCGGGCACCTGGATGTACTTCGTCACCTGGAACCTGAAGACCGGTGAGACGATCTTCTCGACCACGCAGGCAGAACACGACGCCGCTGTCCAGAAATGGCAGCAATGGATGAGGGACAACCCCGGGTATGGATAGCAAGAGCGAGAAGCCTGACCAAGTCGTGACCGCGACGGGGCCCGACCTCGAGACCGATGAGGTCATCGAGGAGCTGGTCAAGGCCGACGAGGTCAGCGAGGTCAGCGAATTCGAAGAGGTCGAGGTGCTCGAAGACGACGTTGCCGCAGTGCCGGCCGCTCCGGCCGCTCCGGCCGAGGAGGGTGACATCGACGAGGGCGCCGAGCCTGCGGAAGTCGACGAAACCGAGGAACTCGAAACCGAGGAACGTGAAGCCGAGGTACTCGAAGCCCAGGAACTCCAGGCCGAAGAGCCCGACGTCGAGGCGGATGACGAGCTCGCCTCACCGCGCCGTCTCGCCGTGCTCGGTTCGCCGATCGCGCACTCCAAGTCTCCGGCCCTTCACGCCGCCGCCTACGCGGCGCTCGGGCTCGACTGGACCTACGAGGCCGTCGAGGTCACGACGGACACCCTGCCGGCGTTCATCGACGCGTGTGCCCGCGATGCAGAATGGCGCGGTCTGTCCCTGACCATGCCCCTCAAGCAGGCCGTCATCCCAGTACTCAACGAGGTCGACCGGGTTGCCACCGTGACCGGAGCCGCGAACACCGTCCTCTTCGACTACTCCGAGACGGCGGTCGCAGCACTCGACGACAGCGACGCAGGCGACGAGAGTGCCGCATCCGACGACGATCACGACGCCACTTCCGTCGTGATCCGTGGCTTCAACACCGACGTCGCCGGCATCGTCCGTGCCCTCGCGGCGGCCGGTCTCACCAGTGCCCGTTACGTCCTGATCCTCGGCGGCGGTGCGACCGCGGCATCGGCGATGGTCGCCGCCGCAGAGCTCGGTGCCGAGAAGGTCGTCGTCGCTGCCCGGTCGCTCGAGCGCAGCGTCTGGCTGGAGCCACTCGCGCACTCGCTCGGCCTGATGATCCAGATTCGCTCGCTCGGTCAGGCAGACCGCACACTCGACGTGCCCGATCTGGTCGTGAGCACGTTGCCCGCCTCCGCCGCGACCGACATCCTCTTCACCGACTCGACACGTCGACGTGCGACCCTGCTCGATGTCTCCTACGACCCGTGGCCGAGTGCGTTCGCGCGCGCGTGGGAGAGCGTCGGCGGCACTGTCGTCTCCGGACTCGCGATGCTCGCACACCAGGCTCTGCTGCAGGTCCGCATCTTCACGGGCGGAGATCCTCTTCAGCCGCTCGACAAAGAAGACGACGTGCTGGCAGCGATGCTCGCAGCCGTGGGAATCGATGCGACAGGAAAGCCCGTCGAGCGCACCGAGGGCGAAGACCAGTAGCTCCCGCTCGCTCCCGTCACACCGGAATCCGGTGATCATCGGCTATGCCAGAATCGATAACATGCTTCGTTGGCTGACCGCCGGAGAGTCTCACGGCCCGGAACTCATCGCAATCCTCGAGGGCCTGCCCGCCGGCGTGCCCGTCACGCTCGACGGAATCCGGGCCGATCTCGCCCGCCGCAAGCTCGGCTACGGACGCGGCGCGCGGATGAAGTTCGAGCAGGACGAGCTCACCCTCTCGGGAGGCGTGCGTCACGGCTTCAGCCTCGGGAGCCCTGTAGCCGTTCGCATCGGGAACACCGAGTGGCCGAAATGGGTCGACGTGATGAGCCCCGAGCCGGTCGACCCCGAGCAGCTTTCCGGTGGCCGCGGCGCGCCGCTCACCCGTCCGCGCCCTGGTCACGCGGACCTCGTCGGGATGCAGAAGTACGGCTTCGACGAAGCGCGTCCCGTGCTGGAGCGCGCCAGCGCCCGCGAAACCGCTGCCCGTGTGGCACTCGGCGCCATCGCACGATCCTTTCTCGAACAGCTCGGCATCACTCTCGTCAGTCACACGCTGGCAATCGGCCCCGTGCGAGTGCCCGAAGACAGCCCACTCCCGCTGCCATCCGACGTCGCAGCGCTCGATGCCGACCCGCTTCGGTGTTTCGACCCTGAGACGTCCGGGCGCATGGTCGCCGAAGTCGACGAAGCCCACAAGGAGGGCGACACCCTCGGCGGTGTCGTCGAGGTGCTCGCGTACGGCCTGCCACCGGGACTGGGCTCCCACGTGCATTGGGACCGCCGCCTGGACTCGCAGCTCGCCGCCGCGCTCATGGGAATCCAGGCCATCAAAGGGGTGGAGGTCGGCGACGGCTTCCTCACCACCACCCGCCGCGGCTCGAAGGCGCACGACGAGCTCGTGCAGGCCGGGGGGGAGATCGCCCGGACCAGTGACAAGGCCGGCGGCACCGAGGGCGGCATGAGCACCGGGACCGTCCTGCGGGTCAGGGCAGGCATGAAACCGATAGCGACGGTGCCTCACGCGCTCCGTACGATCGATGTCGTGACCAGTGAGGCCGCGCCGGCGCATCACCAGCGCTCCGATGTCTGCGCCGTGCCCGCTGCGGGCGTGGTCGCGGAGGCGATGGTGGCACTCGTGCTGGCCAATTCCGTCATCGAGAAGTTCGGCGGCGACTCGATCGCAGAGACGTCCCGCAACCTCACCGGCTACCTCGCCGCGATCCCCGCGAATCTCGCCACGGCGCGCCTGTCGGCGCCGTACACCGCGTGACCGTCGTCCTCATCGGTCCGCCCGCGGCCGGCAAGACGCGGATCGGCAAGCGCCTGGCGTCACGGCTCGGCCGCCCGTTCATCGACACCGACCACGAGATCGTCGCAGAGCACGGGCCCATTCCGCAGATCTTCGCGGAGCACGGGGAGCCCTACTTCCGTCGACTCGAACGCGAAGCGGTCCGGTCTGCGCTGACCGAGCACGCCGTCGTGTCGCTCGGCGGCGGAGCGGTGCTCGACCGTGAGACGCAAGCCGATCTTGCTGCGACGTCCGTCATCCTCCTCACAGTGAAGGCCGAGGCCGTCGCGGCCCGCATCGGTAACGCGAAACGCCCGCTGGTGACCGACCTCACCTCGTGGCAGGCTCTGGTGGACAGCAGGGCCGAGCTGTACGCATCACTCGCCGATTACAGCATCGACACGTCGACGCGGCCCCTGGACGCCATCGTCGAAGACATCGCCCTCTGGGTGGAAGGAAACCGATGACCGAATCATCCGACGACGCGACCGAGATCACGGTGACGGGGGAGCATCCCTATCCCGTCGTCATCGGCCGTGGCCTCCTGAGCTCACTGCACGTCCACCTGGGTGCCGGCGTGCAGAAGGTCCTGATCGTGCATCCGCCGACCCTCGGCGCAGCCGCAGCGGACCTGCGTGAATCCCTGCTCGGACGATACGAGGTGCTGCTGGCAGAGATCCCCGACGCCGAAGCAGGCAAGCGGGTCGAAGTCGCCGCGTTCTGCTGGCAGGTGCTCGGCCAGGCCGATTTCACCCGCTCGGATGCGGTCATCGGCTTCGGCGGCGGCGCGGTCACCGATGTGGCTGGGTTCGTGGCGGCGACGTGGCTGCGCGGTGTTCGCCTCGTGCAGGTGCCGACGACACTTCTCGGAATGGTGGATGCGTCGGTCGGCGGCAAGACCGGCATCAACACCGCAGAAGGCAAGAACCTCGTCGGTGCGTTCTACGCCCCTGCGGCCGTCGTCGCCGACCTCGACACCCTGGACTCATTGTCGCGCAATGAGATCCTCGCGGGATTCGCGGAGGTCGTGAAATGCGGTTTCATCGCCGACCCCGAGATCCTCGACATCATCGAAGCGGATGTGGATCGTGCCACGGACCCGCGGACGCCCGAGTTCCGCCGACTGGTCGAGCTTTCGATCGGGATCAAGGCGCGCGTCGTCGGCGAGGACTTCACCGAGAACGGCCTTCGCGAGATTCTGAACTACGGCCACACCCTCGGGCACGCGATCGAACATGCAGAGCGCTACCAGTGGCGCCACGGTGCCGCGGTGGCGGTCGGCATGATGTTCGCGGCAGAGCTCGCGCGGCTGAGCGGACGGCTCTCGGACGAGGTCGCCGACCGGCACAAGAGCATCCTCGAGTCGCTGAGCCTGCCCGTGACCTACCCGCTCGGGCGCTGGCAGACCCTGCTCGCAACGATGCAGCGCGACAAGAAGGCGCGCGGCAGCATGCTCCGGTTCATCGTGCTCGACGACATCGCCCGCCCGACTGTGCTCGCCGGCCCGGACGCCAGCCTCCTCTTCGCCGCCTACCAGGAGATCGGGTCCTGACCGTGGCCGAGCGAACCGTCGCACAGAAACTGCAGATCAAGCCGAGCGATGTGGTCGCACTCGTCGCGGCCTCGGATGACGACGTGACGCGCATCGGCGCTCTGCCCGAGGGTGCACGCTTCGTGCGTGAAAGCACAGCCGGCGCGGCCGTCGCGATCGTCTTCGTGACGAGCCTGGCCCAGCTCCTGGAGCGTTTCGCATCCGAACTGCCCTCCCTCGTCGATGCGCGGGCCGTCTGGTTCTGCTACCCCAAGGCGAATCGGGTGGACCTGAACCGCGACACGATCATCCGCGAGTCGCCCGCGTTCGGGTGGAGACCGAACAGCAATGTCGCCGTCGACGACACCTGGTCGGCCGTACGCGTGCGTCCGCTTGCACCTGGCGAAGCGCCAGTAGGCTGATCTCCCATGAGCACAGTCCTGGTCCTGAACGGCCCGAACCTCGGGCGCCTCGGCACGCGCGAACCCGAGATCTACGGATCGGCGACGCTCGACGACCTGCGTGCGCAGCTCACCGCGGATGCCCCCGAACTGACCATCGATCTGCGCCAGACCGACGACGAAGGCACAATGCTCGGCTGGCTGCACGCCGCAGCCGACGAGCGTACCCCGGTCATCCTGAACGCCGGGGCGTGGACGCATTACTCATACGCACTACAGGATGCTGTGTCGATGGTCTCGAAGGCGGGAATCACTGTCGTCGAGGTTCACATCTCGAACCCGCACGCGCGCGAGGAGTTCCGGCACACGAGTGTGCTGACCCCTGTCGTCACCGGTGTGATCGCGGGGTTCGGCTTCGAGTCGTACCGCCTCGCGCTCGCCTTCATTCGCCGAAACCAGTTCTGACAACTAGAATCTCTTGTGGTCGCCGGGCATCCGGCACCCATCGTGGACCACGCGTCCACCGTCGGCTGCAGGCGTGCGTGTCGCCGCCGGCCCACCTCACGCTTCCTCAATCGATCGGAACACTCTCGCATGGCTTCAACCGCTGACATCCGGAACGGCGTCGTCCTCAACATGGACGGCCAGCTGTGGACGGTGATCGAGTTCCAGCACGTCAAGCCCGGCAAGGGCGGCGCATTCGTGCGCACCAAGCTGAAGAACGTCACCAGCGGCAAGATCGTCGACCGCACCTTCAACGCCGGCGCCAAGATCGAGACCGCCAACGTCGACCGCCGCGACTTCCAGTACCTGTACCAGGACGGCGACGGCTACGTGTTCATGGACACCTCCGACTACAACCAGCTGACCGTATCCGACGTCGTCGTCGGCGACGCGTCCAACTTCATGCTGGAGAACCAGGCCGTCACCGTCGCGCTGCACGACGGTGAGCCGCTCTACGTCGAGCTCCCCGCGTCCGTGACTCTCGAGATCACCTACACCGAGCCCGGCCTCCAGGGCGACCGCTCGACCGGCGGCACGAAGCCGGCCACCGTGGAGACCGGCTACCAGATCCAGGTGCCGCTGTTCCTCGAGACCGGCACCAAGGTCAAGGTCGACACGCGCACCGGGGACTACCTCGGCCGCGTCAACGACTGACCGGCGATCCGATGAGTGCACGGACGAAGGCGCGGAAACGTGCTCTTGATGTGTTGTACGGCGCCGACCTGCGCCAGATCCCGCTGAACCAGGCCCTTGCCACCGAAGCGGAACGAGCTGCAAGCGAGCCGCAGCGCGAGGCATCCTGGTTGTACGCCCGCGAGATCCTCGACGGCGTCATCGACAACGGCGACGAGATCGACGAGCTGATCGAGACGTATTCGCAGGGCTGGACCCTCGAGCGGATGCCTGTCGTCGACCGTGCGATCCTGCGGATCGGCATCTGGGAGGTCGTCTTCAACGACGAGGTGCCCGACGGCGTCGCCATCTCCGAGGCGGTGGAGGCTGCCACGGTGCTCTCGACCGACGACTCGGCCGGGTTCATCAACGGGTTGCTTGCGAAGATCGCCCAGACCAAATCCGCGGGTTGACCGACCCACGACCGGAAGAGACCGCATCCGCATGCCCCGACGTCGAAGCACCCTCATCCGCGCGCTGACGGCGGCCGGTGCGGCCGTGCTCGCGATCGCGATCGGCGTGGGCGTCGCCGCCTGCTCCACAGCGGGCAGTGCACCCGTGTCGACCGTGCCGCTGCCGACCGGCACGAGCGGAGCGGTGCACTTCGACGACGGCTACATCCAGGTCGGGTCGGGGCCGAAGACGGTGGACGTGTATTTCGACCCACTGTGCCCGTACTGCCAGGAGTTCGAGCTCACGAACGGCGCGACGCTGGCCTCCGCCGTGTCGGACGGGAGCATCACGCTCCGGCTTCACCCGTTGACATTCCTCGACCCCTCGTCGAACGGCACTGCGTATTCGAGCCGCGCGGCTGCGGCGCTCACCTGCGTCGCGGAGACCCAGCCGGATTCCACGCTCGACTACCTCGGGGCTCTCTACAAGAACCAGCCGAAAGAGGGCAGCGACGGCTTGACCGACAAGAAGCTCGTGTCGATGGCGACGGACCTCGGCGTCCCCGACATCTCGTCGTGCATCGCCACGGGCGCGAATCAGGCGTGGGCGCAGTCGATCACCCGGCGCGCGCTGGCGGGTCCGATCAAGGAGGCGGACATCACCCAGATCAAGGGCACGCCGACCGTCCTCGTCAACGGCATCTCCTACGCGGGGAGCATCACCGATGAGAAGGCTTTCGCGAAGTTCCTCGACTCGCACTGATTCCCGGTCTCCGGACCGACTATGCTCGTTCGAGGTAGACATCCTTTAAGAGCCGTCCAGTGAGGCGGGAAAGGGGGTCGGCATGACGGTGCGCACTGTGCTCCAGCAAGCTGACATCACCCGGGCGTTGACTCGGATCTCACACGAGATCCTGGAGTCCAACCGGGGAAGACGTGATCTCGTGATCCTCGGTATCCCGACGCGCGGAGTCGCGTTGGCGCACCGGATCGCTGAATCCATCGAACGCATCGAGCCGGGTGCGGGCGAATCGATCGTCGGAGCACTCGACGTGACGATGTACCGGGACGACCTGTCGCGGAATCCGACCCGCACGCCCTCGCCCACGTCCCTTCCCGGCCCGATCGACGGGAAGACGGTCGTCCTCGTCGACGACGTCCTCTTCTCCGGACGCACCATCCGGGCGGCCCTCGACGCGCTCAGCGACCTGGGGCGGCCTCGCGCCGTTCGTCTCGCAGTGCTGGTCGACCGCGGTCACCGCGAGTTGCCCATCCGCGCGGACTTCGTCGGCAAGAACCTGCCGAGCGCCGCCTCCGAGCGGATCAACGTGCGCCTGGCTGAGGTCGACGGCGACGAGTACGTGACCATCGATTCACCCGACGACGCGGGGGAGGCTCGCGCATGAGGCATCTACTGTCCACCAAAGGTCTCGGCCGCGACGACGCGATCCGGCTCCTCGACGTCGCCGAAGACATGGCGGATGTGCAGGGGCGCGAAGTCAAGAAGCTGCCGACCCTGCGCGGCAAGACGGTCGTCAACCTGTTCTTCGAGGATTCGACGCGCACTCGCATCTCTTTCGAGGCGGCCGCCAAACGGCTGTCGGCCGACGTGATCAACTTCAGCGCCAAAGGCTCGAGCGTCTCGAAGGGCGAGAGTCTGAAGGACACCGCGCAGACGCTGGCGGCCATGGGCGCGGATGCCGTCGTCGTGCGCCACCACGCCTCGGGCGCACCGCACACCCTCGCCTCGAGCGGGTGGATCGACGCGGGCATCATCAACGCGGGCGACGGGACGCACGAGCATCCGACCCAGGCGCTCCTCGACGCGTTCACCATGCGGCGCCGCCTGCACGGGGCCGGCTCTCGCGGCCGCGACCTCGGCGGCGTGACGGTGACCATCGTCGGCGATATCCTCCATTCACGCGTGGCCCGCTCGAACGTCTGGCTCCTCGAGACGCTCGGCGCCCGCGTGACGCTGGTCGCCCCGCCGACGCTCCTGCCGGTGGATGTGAGCGGCTGGCCTGCAGAGGTCGGATTCGACCTCGACGAGGCCATCGACACGGGCAGCCCCGACGTCGTGATGATGCTGCGCATCCAGGCGGAACGGATGAACGCCGCGTTCTTCCCGAACAGCCGCGAATACGCCCGCCGGTGGGGACTCGACGACGAGCGGCTGGCGCGCCTGCGCCCCGATAGCATTGTGATGCACCCCGGCCCGATGAACAGGGGCCTTGAAATCTCGGCCGCTGCAGCGGATTCGCCGCAGTCGACCGTCAGGGAACAGGTCGCGAACGGGGTGTCTGTGAGGATGGCCGCGCTGTACCTCCTGCTGTCCGGAGATCGGGAGGACTCGTAAATGGTGACTGACAACGCACGCAACCGACACCTCATCCGCGGCGCGACGCTGGCGGATGGCTCGATGACGGACCTGCTGGTCGAGAACGGGCGAATCGCGGAGACAGGCGCAGGGCTGTCCGCGGCGGGTGCGTCGATCGTCGACGCAGAGGGCCTGCTCGCGCTGCCGGGGCTGGTCGACCTGCACACCCACCTGCGCGAGCCGGGTTTCGAGCAGAGCGAGACTGTGCTCACGGGCACGCGCGCCGCCGCCGCCGGAGGTTTCACGGCCGTCTTCGCCATGGCGAACACCTCACCGGTGGCGGATACGGCGGGCGTCGTCGAGCAGGTCCTGTCGCTGGGCGACCGCGCGGGTTACGCGACCGTGCGCCCCATCGGGGCGGTGACGGTCGGGCTCGAAGGCGAGCGCCTGGCAGAGCTCGGGGCGATGGCAGACTCGCGCGCCCGGGTCCGGGTCTTCTCCGACGACGGCAAGTGCGTCTCCGATCCGCTCCTGATGCGGCGCGCACTCGAATACGTGAAAGCGTTCGACGGCGTCATCGCGCAGCACGCCCAGGAGCCTCGACTCACCGAAGGCGCGCAGATGAACGAGGGCGCGCTGTCCGGCGAACTCGGCCTCACCGGCTGGCCGGCGGTCGCGGAGGAGTCGATCATCGCGCGCGATGTGCTGCTCGCCGAGCACGTCGGTTCGCGCCTTCACGTCTGCCATGTCTCGACGGCCGGATCGGTCGACGTCATCCGCTGGGCCAAAGCACGGGGGATCGATGTCACGGCCGAGGTCACGCCGCATCACCTGCTGCTCACCGAAGACCTCGCCGCCGGCTACGACGCCCGCTACAAGGTCAACCCGCCGCTCCGTCGCCGTGAGGACGTCGAGGCGTTGCGCGCGGGCCTGGCCGACGGCACGATCGACATCGTGGCGACCGACCACGCACCACATCCTGTGGAAGCGAAGGACTGCGAGTGGGGTGCGGCGGCGTTCGGGATGGTCGGGCTCGAATCCGCGCTCTCGGTCGTACACGCCGCCGTGGTGCAGAACGGCCTGCTCGACTGGAACGACGTCTCGCGGGTTCTCTCGACTGCTCCGGCTGCGATCGGGCGCCTCGCCGGTCACGGGGGCCCGCTGGTCGCAGGGTCGACGGCCGACTTCCTTCTTTACGATCCCCAGGCGACCCGCACCTTCTCGACCGCCGACCTCGCAGGCAAGGGCGTCAATTCGCCGTACCTTTCGATGGAGCTTCCCGGCCGCGTCGTCGCGACCTTCCATCACGGCTACCCGACCGTCCTCGACGGCGTCGTGCTCCCGGCCGACGAGGTAGCCGCACAGGCAGCACTCTGGACGGAGACGATCGATGGATAAGCTCGTTCCCACGCTCGTGGCGATCGCGGTGGTGGCACTGATCCTCTACCTGCTGATCTTCGCGTGGCGCAGGCGCGCGAAGCGCGACGCCGGCCTCGGCGCGGGGTACGACGTGCCGGCGGATGCGGCGGTCGCTACACATGACACGGACACCCTCTACGTGGCCACGACTCCCCACGACAAGCCTCTCGAGCGTCTCGTCCTGCCGAACCTCGGGTTCCGCGGCAAAGCGACGGTCTCCGTCGCACCGGATGGCGTCACGCTCGCGATCACCGGCGCCGACCTCGTCTTCATCCGGGCATCCGCCCTCCTCGGCGTCGGTCTTGCGACCTGGGCCATCGACCGCGTGGTCGAGACCGACGGCCTGGTCTGGATCGCCTGGACGACCAGCGGCGGCGCGGCCGTCGACAGCTACATCCGGGTCATCGACCCGGCAGAACGGTCGTCGCTCATCGGCGCCGTGAACGACATCCTGCCGGCTTCGGTGCACGGGCAGACGCCCGCAGCGCACGACAGCACCGGCTCAGAGCAGACCAACGAAAGGGAGGTGTGAGGTGGCTGGTTTCGAACCGGCGGTCCTCGTCCTCGAGGACGGCAAGCGATATGTCGGGCGCGCGTACGGCGCACAGGGCCGCACCCTCGGCGAAGCGGTCTTCGCCACGGGAATGACGGGATACCAGGAGACGCTCACCGACCCGTCCTACGCGGGTCAGATCGTCCTCATGACGGCGCCGCACATCGGCAACACGGGCACCAACGACGAAGACATGGAGTCCCGGCGCATCTGGGTCTCGGGTTACGTCGTGCGGGAACCATCGCGGACCGTCTCGAACTTCCGTGCGACCCGGAGCCTCGACGAGGATCTCGTCGCGAACGGCGTCGTGGGGATCAGCGGGATCGACACGCGCGCCGTCACCCGCCACATCCGTTCAGCGGGCGCCATGCGCTCCGGGATCTTCTCCGGCGCCGACTTCGAACTGAGCGACGGCGAGCAGCTCGACCTCGTCCGCAGCGGCGCTGAGATGGCGGGTCTCAATCTCTCCGCAGAAGTCTCGACGCCCGAACCGTTCACGGTTCCTGCGGTCGGCGAGCGCATCGGATCGGTCGCGGTGCTCGACCTGGGCGTCAAGACCTCCACACTCAATTACCTGGCCTCACGCGGGTTCGACGTCCACGTGCTGCCTCAGATGGTGTCGGCCGGAGATGTTCTCGAACTGAAGCCCTCTGCGCTCTTCTTCTCGAACGGACCCGGCGACCCGAGCGCATCCGACCGTCATGTCGCGCTGCTGCAGGAGGTGCTCCGTGCCGGGGTGCCGTACTTCGGCATCTGCTTCGGCAACCAGCTGCTGGGACGCGCGCTCGGGTTCGGCACCTACAAGCTTCCGTTCGGTCATCGCGGCATCAACCAGCCGGTGCTCGACAAGTCCACCGGCCGTGTCGAGATCACTTCGCAGAACCACGGCTTCGCTGTGGACGCCCCGATCGAAGGCGTCATCGAGTCGCCCGCGGGCTTCGGCCGGGTCGAGGTCAGTCACTTCTCCCTCAACGACAACGTCGTCGAGGGACTGAACTGCCTCGATCTCAACGCGTTCAGCGTGCAATACCACCCCGAGGCGGCCGCCGGGCCCCACGACGCCAACTACCTGTTCGACAGGTTCAGGGACATGGTCCTCAGCACCAAGGGAGACGCGAAGTAATGCCACGCAGGGAAGACATCAAGAGCGTCCTGGTCATCGGCTCAGGGCCGATCGTCATCGGGCAGGCGTGCGAATTCGACTACTCCGGAACCCAGGCCTGCCGCGTGCTGCGTGAGGAGGGCGTGCGCGTCATCCTCGTGAACTCGAACCCGGCGACGATCATGACCGACCCCGACTTCGCCGACGCGACGTATGTCGAGCCGATCACCTGGCAGGTCATCGAGACCATCATCGCCAAGGAGCGACCGGATGCGATCCTGCCCACCCTGGGCGGCCAGACCGCGCTCAACGCGGCCATCCAGCTCCACGAGCACGGCATCCTCGAGAAGTACGACGTGGAACTCATCGGCGCCAAGTTCGAGGCGATCCAGAAGGGTGAGGACCGCCAGATCTTCAAAGACCTGGTGATCGCGGCGGGGGCGGATGTCGCACGTTCGCACATCGCCCACTCGGTCGAAGAGGCGATCGGCTTCGCCGAGGACCTCGGCTACCCGCTCGTCGTGCGGCCCTCGTTCACGATGGGCGGCCTCGGCTCCGGTTTCGCGCACACCGAAGAGGAGCTTCGCAGGATCGTCGGCGACGGCATCCACCAGAGCCCGACGAGCGAGGTGCTGCTCGAGGAGTCCATCCTCGGGTGGAAGGAATACGAGCTCGAACTGATGCGCGACACCGCGGACAACACGGTCGTCGTCTGCTCGATCGAGAACGTCGACCCGGTCGGCGTCCACACCGGCGATTCGATCACCGTCGCCCCGGCACTGACTCTGACCGACCGCGAGTACCAGAACCTGCGTGACATCGGCATCGACATCATCCGTGCGGTCGGCGTCGACACCGGCGGCTGCAACATCCAGTTCGCGGTCGATCCGGTCGACGGGCGTGTCATCGTCATCGAGATGAACCCCCGTGTGTCCCGCTCCTCTGCGCTTGCGTCGAAGGCCACCGGGTTCCCGATCGCGAAGATCGCTGCGAAACTGGCCATCGGCTACCGTCTCGACGAGATCCCGAACGACATCACGCGCGTCACCCCGGCCAGCTTCGAGCCGACCCTCGACTACGTCGTGGTGAAGGTGCCGCGGTTCGCCTTCGAGAAGTTCCCGGCCGCCGATCCCACGCTCACGACGACCATGAAGTCGGTTGGCGAGGCGATGGCGATCGGCCGCAACTACACGAGCGCTCTCCAGAAGGCGCTCCGCTCACTCGAGAAGCGCGGCTCGTCGTTCCACTGGGGCGCCGAGGAGCGCACGCTGGAGCAGCTGCTCGAGTCGATCGCGACACCGACCGACGGACGCATCGTCGACGTGCAGCAGGCGCTCCGCCTCGGCGCGACGATCGAGCAGGTCTTCGAGGCGACGAAGATCGACCCGTGGTTCATCGACCAGGTCGTTCTCATCAACGACGTCGCCGAGATGGTGCGCACCGCCGAGACCCTCGACACCGACACGCTGCGGTACGCGAAGGACCACGGATTCTCGGATGCGCAGATCGGCCAGCTCCGCGGCTTCGGCGAGGCGGATGTGCGCGAGATCCGTCACATCCTCGACGTCCGGCCCGTGTACAAGACGGTCGACACGTGCGCTGGAGAGTTCCCCGCGCTCACGCCGTACCACTACTCGAGCTACGACCTCGAGACCGAGGTCGAGCCGAGCGACCGCCGCAAGGTGGTCATCCTCGGTTCCGGGCCCAACCGCATCGGCCAGGGCGTCGAGTTCGACTATTCCTGCGTGCACGCGTCGTTCGCACTGCACGATGCCGGGTTCGAGACGATCATGATCAACTGCAACCCGGAGACCGTCTCGACCGACTACGACACGAGCGACCGGCTCTATTTCGAGCCGCTCACTCTGGAGGACGTGCTCGAGGTGATCCACGCGGAGAGCCAGTCGGGCGAGCTCGTCGGCGTGGTCGTGCAGCTCGGCGGGCAGACGGCGCTGGGTCTCGCCAAAGGTCTGAAGGCCGCCGGCGTGCCCATCCTCGGGACCACACCGGAAGCGATCGACCTCGCAGAGGAACGCGGCCTGTTCGCCGAGATCCTGGAGAACGCGGGGCTTCTCGCACCGCGCAACGGCACGGCGCACGATTACGCCGGAGCAGTCACGGTCGCCGAGCAGATCGGCTACCCGGTGCTCGTGCGCCCGAGCTATGTGCTCGGCGGCCGCGGCATGGAGATCGTGTACGACAGCCCGTCGCTTGCCGACTACTTCGACCGTGTCGCCAATCAGGGCATCGTCGGCCCCGCGCATCCCCTCCTCGTCGACCGATTCCTCGACGACGCGATCGAGATCGACGTCGACGCACTCTACGACGGCGAGACGCTGTACATCGGCGGGGTGATGGAGCACATCGAGGAGGCGGGCATCCACTCCGGCGACTCCAGCTGCACCCTCCCGCCGGTGACCCTGGGGCGCCAGGAGATCGATCGCGTGCGTGTCGCGACGCTGAAGATCGCCGAAGGCGTCGGCGTGCGCGGCCTGCTCAATGTGCAGTTCGCGATCGCCGCAGGCGTGCTCTACGTCCTCGAGGCGAATCCTCGGGCCTCACGCACGGTGCCCTTCGTATCGAAGGCGCTGGGCATCCCGCTGGCGAAGGCCGCATCGCGGATCATGGTGGGGGAGACGGTCGCAGACCTGATCGCCGAGGGCCTGCTTCCCGCGCAGGACGGATCGGTCATCCCGATGGACTCGCCCGTGGCCGTCAAGGAGGCGGTGCTTCCCTTCAAGCGGTTCCGCACCCGCGAAGGGCAGATCGTCGACTCGGTCCTCGGCCCCGAGATGCGCTCGACCGGCGAGGTCATGGGCATCGACAAGGACTTCCCCCGCGCGTTCGCGAAAAGCCAGTCCGCGGCGTACGGCGGGATGCCTCTCGGCGGCACGGCGTTCGTCTCGGTTTCCGACCGTGACAAGCGCTCGATCATCCTGCCGGTCCTGCGGCTGCAGCAGCTCGGCTTCGACATCCTCGCGACCGAGGGAACAGCCGAAGTGCTGAACCGCAACGGCATCGCCGCCCGCGTCGTCCGCAAGTTCAGCGACGCCCCCGATGGCGAGGCGCCGTCGATCGTCGACCTGATCAACCGCAACGAGGTCGACGTCGTGATCAACACGCCGAGCGGCCGCTCCGCCCGCGCCGACGGTTACGAGATCCGCGCCGCCGCCGTCGCCGGGGACAAGCCGCTTTTCACCACGATCGCCGAGCTCAGTGCCGCCGTCGCCTCCATCGACGCCATCCGCGAAGGCTTCGAGGTGCGGTCGCTGCAGCAGTACGCACTGGACCGGGCGGCGCGCGCGTGACCGCTGGAACGAAGGCGTTCGGGGACCGGCTGGCGTCGGCCTTCGTCGAATTCGGCCGGCTCTGCGTCGGTATCGATCCGCATCCCCATCTGCTGCAGGAGTGGGGGCTCGACGAGTCCGGCGCGGGCACCCGCGAGTTCGGGCTGCGGGTCGTGGACGCGGTCGTCGGACACGCTGGAATCGTGAAGCCGCAGATCGCGTTCTTCGAGCGCTACGGTGCAGCCGGGTATGCCGCGCTCGAGGATGTACTCGCGGCGGCTCGTGCCGCCGGCGTCCTGGTGATCGCAGATGCGAAGCGCGGCGACATCGGGACGAGCGTCGAAGCCTACGGTCAGGCGTGGCTCACTCCGGGTTCGCCGCTGGAAGCCGATGCGATGACCATCTCGGCGTTCCAGGGCGTCGGCTCGATCGCGGCCCCGATGGAACTGGCCGAGTCCGCGGGCAAAGGCCTGTTCGTCCTGGCTGCGACCTCGAACCCGGAGGCGGAATCGATCCAACGGGCCGTCGTCCCTGTGGAGAACGCCAGCGGACAGACGGTCTCCCGTGCCATCATCGATGGTGTGAAGGCGTTCAACGAAGCCCAGGCGGCGCATCCCTTAGGCTCCATCGGTGTCGTCCTCGGGGCGACCCTCGATCTCGCACGATTCGGCATCGACACCGCATCACCCGCAGGTGTCAACCCGCCGCCGGTGCTCGCGCCCGGCTTCGGCCACCAGGGTGCGAAGCTGTCGGATGCTCGGTCGATCTTCGGCTCGTACGCACCGGCGACGATCGTGAGCGAGTCCCGCGCGATCCTGTCCGCCGGCCCCGATCGCGTCGCCCAGGTCATCCGCGATCGAGCGGAGCAGGTCCGTGCCGAGATGGGGTCGCAGATTGGCTGAGCGCGGCAACCGCCCGACCCCGCCCGACGTCGACCGGGTCGCCGCATCGCGGGCGGCGATCGCGGCGCGTCGCGCCCGGGCCGCCGTCAAAGTGACGATCGCGAACGGTGACATCTCGTCGCTCACGGTGCTCGACAAATCCGCCGAAGAGCCTGAGGGAATCGAGGGGCGCCTCCGGGTCACAGAGTTCCTGCTGAGTGTTCCGGCGATCGGCACCACGAAGATGCACGAAGCCCTCGAACGGCTCGCGATCTCACCGGCCAAACGCCTCGGCGGTCTTGGAAAGCACCAGCGTGTGCGCCTGCGCGAGTACCTCGTCGACCGCGAGGCCGCGAACCACGGCAGGCGCCCGAACCGTCTCGTCGTTCTCGCCGGGCCGACCGCGGTCGGCAAGGGCAGCGTCGCTGGGTACATCAGGGAGAACTACCCCGACGTGCTCCTGTCCGTGTCGGCGACGACACGTCCGCCGCGCCCCGGCGAGGTCGACGGCGTCAACTACTACTTCGTCGACGACAGTGAATTCGACCGGATGATCGGGGCAGAAGAACTGCTCGAGTGGGCGACCGTGCACAACGCCTCTCGTTACGGCACACCGCGCGCTCCCATCGAGCAGGCTCTCGACGCCGGGCGCAGCGTGCTGCTCGAGATCGACCTGCAGGGTGCCAGAAACGTCCGGGCGGCGATGCCGGAGGCGCGGCTCATCTTCCTGCTCCCTCCCACGTGGGAAGAACTCGTGCGCAGGCTCATCGGCAGGGGCACTGAAGACTCCGCCGAACAGCAGCGCAGACTCGAGACGGCGAAGGTCGAACTGGCCGCCCAGGACGAGTTCGACTACAGGGTCGTGAACAGCGACGTGGCCGATGCCGCTCGCGAGGTCGTAGACTTGATGAAGATCCGCACGGCGCCGTCGCGCGCATAGCCGTCGCTGCGTCCCGCCGAGACGTTTCGCTGTGCTCGTTTCGCCGTGTTCGTTCGATCGACGACCAGACCTCTACCAAGGAGCAGTACACGTATGGCAACCAACCTCAAAGGCATCATCGACCCGCCGATCGACGACGTGCTCGCCAAAGTCGAGTCCAAGTACGCGCTGGTGATCTTCGCCTCCAAGCGTGCGCGCCAGATCAACGACTACTACGCCGACCTCCACGAGGGCAGCCTGTTCGACAACGTCGGACCGCTCGTCGACTCGACGATCGACGACAAGCCCCTCTCCGTCGCACTTCACGAGATCAACGAGGACAAGCTGACGATCAAGCCGATCGTCGAGTAGCGGTCTCACCGGGCTGAACCCATCGGCCCGGTTCCGACCCGTTCGATTTCCTGAGGGGATGCCGCTGTGAGCACTCGACTGACCATCGTCGTCGGAGTTACCGGCGGCATCGCCGCATACAAAGCCGTGAGTGTCATCCGCGCACTCGTCCTCGAGGGCCACTCCGTCCACGTCGTGGCGACAGAGGCGGCTCTGCGATTCGTCGGTCGGCCGACACTCGAGGCGATCAGTCGCAACCCTGTCGCCACCGACCTGTACGAGGGCGTGGCCGAGGTACGGCATGTCGCCATCGGGCAGTCAGCCGATCTCATCGTGATCGCACCGGCCACCGCCAACACCATCGCCAAGCTCGCAGTGGGACTCGCCGACGACCTTCTCGGCAACACCGTTCTCGCGAGCACGGCTCCGCTCGTCATCGCGCCCGCCATGCACACCGAGATGTGGCAGAACCCGGCCACCGTGGCGAATATCGCCACCCTCCGCGAACGCGGAGTCACGATCGTCGGACCGGGGGTCGGGCAGCTCACGGGCAAGGACTCGGGCCCGGGCCGCATGGAGGAGCCCGACACCATCGTGCGCGCGGCCCTCGCGGTGGTCGGAGGCGATGCCGTCACGTCGGCTGCCGCGCCCGCGATCGCGGTAGCCGCCGCCCAGCCGGCTGCCGTCGTGTCCCTCACCGAACGCCGCCGCGCCGGCGAATTCGTCCGACCGACGCGCGGAGGCGACGACCTCGCAGGCCGTCGCGTCGTCATCACCGCCGGCGGAACGCGCGAACCGCTCGACCCTGTTCGTTTCCTCGGCAATCGGTCGAGCGGGCGGCAGGGGATCGCCATCGCCGTCGCCGCGAAGGCCCGGGGAGCCGATGTGACGCTCATCGCCGCTCATCTCGAGGTTCCGCCGCCCGACGGCGTCCGCCTGATCGAGGTCGGCACCGCGAACGAGCTCCTCGACGCCGTCACCGAAGCCGCGCGCACGGCCGACATCGTCGTGATGGCTGCCGCTGTGGCCGACTACCGCCCGGCAGAGGTCCGCGCCGACAAGATCAAGAAGGCCGACGTCGGCGACCGACTCACGCTCGAGTTGGTCGCCAACCCCGACATCCTCGCCGGACTGGCCTCGGCCAGGCGCGAAGGCCAGACGATCGTCGGCTTCGCCGCCGAGACCGAGCAGGACCCGTCGGCTCTCGTCGACCTGGGCCGAAGGAAGCTCCAGGCGAAGGGCTCCGATTTCCTCATCCTCAACCAGGTCGGCTGGTCGCACGGGTTTGCCACAGAAAGCAATGAGGTCGTCGTCCTGAAAAGAGGCGGCGATATAGTGATGGAGGCCTCCGGCACCAAGCTGTCGGTGGCCGATCGTATCCTCGACGTCATCGCCTAACGCAAACCAGATGTGGATGGGCCCGAACTTGGGACAACTATGACTGAACTGCGCCTCTTCACCTCCGAATCGGTGACCGAGGGACATCCTGACAAGATCTGCGACCAGATCTCGGACAGCATCCTCGACGCCCTTCTCACGGAAGATCCGGCGAGCCGGGTAGCGGTCGAGACTCTGGTGACCACAGGGCTCGTCCACGTCGCCGGTGAGGTGACGACCAGCGGCTACGTCGATATCCCCACCCTGGTGCGTGACCGCATCGTCGCCATCGGCTACAACTCGTCCGAAGTGAGCTTCGACGGGCGCTCCTGCGGCGTTTCGGTGTCGATCGGCGCGCAGTCGCCCGACATCGCACAAGGCGTCGACAACGCGCTCGAATCACGTGCCGAGCAGAGCGGCGACGACCTCGACCGCCAGGGCGCCGGCGACCAGGGCATCATGTTCGGCTACGCCACCACCGAGACGCCCCAGTACATGCCGTTGCCGATCTGGCTCGCGCATCGTCTCGCGGAGCGCCTGGCGGAGGTGCGCAAGAACGGCACCCTCGACTACCTGCGGCCCGACGGCAAGACCCAGGTGACGGTCGGCTACGAGGGATTCGTTCCGAAGACGGTGCAGACCGTCGTGCTCTCCACGCAGCATTCACCCACCGTCGGATCCGAGACCCTGCAGGCCGAGGTCATCGAAGAGGTCATCAACCCCGTGCTGCACGGCGCGGGCCTCGACACGTCGCACGTGCGCACCCTGATCAACCCCACCGGTCGTTTCGAGATCGGCGGGCCGAAGGGCGACGCCGGGCTCACCGGCCGCAAGATCATCGTGGACACCTACGGGGGCGCCAGCCGCCACGGCGGGGGAGCGTTCAGCGGAAAAGACCCGTCGAAGGTGGATCGGTCTGCGGCATACGCGATGCGCTGGGTGGCCAAGAACGCGGTCGCCGCAGGGTTCGCCGATCGTCTCGAACTGCAGGTCGCCTACGCGATCGGCAAGGCGGCTCCGGTGGGTCTGTACGTCGAGACCTTCGGTACGGGCGTCCTCCCCGACGAGCAGATCATCCGGGCGATCCGCGATGTCTTCGACCTTCGACCCGCGGCCATCATCCGTTCGCTCGACCTGCTGCGCCCGATCTACGCCCAGACGGCGACATACGGGCATTTCGGCCGCGAGCTTCCCGACTTCACGTGGGAACGCCTTGACAAGGTCGACGACCTCCGCTCTGCAGCGGGATTGTAGGCGTGGTGGCGGCAGGCAGGGTCGCCCGCGTGCTGATCGACTCGGCCCTGCCCCAACTCGATCACCTCTTCGACTACCGGGTTCCTGAAGAGTTGCTGGCGGATGCGCAGCCCGGCGTACGCGTCAAGGTTCCGCTGCGCACGGCGGGCCGGATCGCCGACGGTTACGTGATCGGGTTCACCGATGAGGAGTTCGAGGGGGCCCTCAGCGACATCGAGTCCGTCGTCTCGCCGGTCCCCGTGCTTTCGGCGGACGTCTGGGCTCTTGCCCGCAAGGTCGCCGACCGGAGCGCCGGCACGGCGAACGATGTCGTGCGTCTCGCCGTTCCCGGCCGCCAGGTGCGGGTGGAGAAGGCCTGGCTCGCAGCGCGAAGCAACGGGGGGCCAGATGAAGTGCCCATCGCAGCGCCACCCGTGCGCGGCTACCCGTCAGGCCGGATCGAGAGCGCGCTGGCCGGCGATGAGCGGATCGCGCTCCAGGCACGCCCCCAGCTCGCAGAGCTTCCCGACGGCGCCTGGGTGGGCGAGTGGGCGGTCACCCTTGCGACGGCGGCGACCGTCTGCTGGGCAGCGGGACGGTCCGCTATCATCGTCGTTCCCGACTACCGCGACCAGGATCAGGTCGCTGCGGCCCTCGCGGCGATCGCACCGGCCGAGGCGGTGGTGCGGGCGGATGCCCGCCAATCCAACGCCGAACGATATCGCGCCTTCCTCGATGCGCTCTCGTCTCCCCGCATCGTGCTCGGCAACCGGTCCGCCGTCTACGCTCCCGCATCCGATCTCGGACTCATCGCCGTGTGGGACGACGGCGATCCTCTGCACGCCGAACCGCTGAGTCCCTACGTCCACGCACGCGACGCCGCGCTGGTCCGTCAGGAATTACAGGGATGCGCCCTCATCTTCGCCGCCCACAGCCGCAGCGTGGAGGTGCAGCGCCTCGTCGAAGTGGGCTGGCTCCGCGACGTCGCGCCGGAACGCGCGGTGAGCCCGAAGGTGGTTCCGACCGCGAACCAGGCCGCGAACGACGTCGCAGCTCGCGCGGCCCGCATCCCTTCGACGGCCTGGCAGACCGCGAAGGCTGCGCTCGAATCGGGACCCGTGCTCGTTCAGGTCGCGCGTCCCGGTTACGCGCCCATGCTGGCGTGCGCGAACTGCTCCCAGGCCGCACGCTGCAATCGGTGCGAAGGTCCGCTCGGGCAGGCCCGCGCCGGGGCGACGCCGTCGTGCGGCTGGTGCGGTGCGCTGGCCACCGACTGGCGCTGCGAGAACTGCGAGCACGCGCGCTTCCGCATGGTGACGGTCGGAGCGGGCCGTACGGCTGAGGAGCTGGGCCGCGCGTTCCCCGGTGTCCGTGTCGTGGTCGCCGACGGCGAGCATCCCTTGCAGACCATCGGGTCGGCGCCCGCGCTGGTGGTCGCGACGCGCGGCGCCGAGCCCATCGCGGCGGGCGGCTACCGCGCGATCCTCCTGCTGGACGGCGAACGGATGCTCGCCCGCGAGACGCTGCGGGTGACCGAGGACTGCATGCGCTGGTGGTCCAATGCTGCCGCACTGGCCGCGCCGGGCGCCGCGACGGTGCTCGTGGGTGTCGGCGGAGCCCTCGCGCGGGATCTCGCCACCTGGCGGCAGGTCGATTTCGCCCGTCAAGAGTTGATCGACCGGCGTGCGCTGCGTTTCCCTCCCGCGGTGAGGCTGGCATCCCTCACCGGCGCTGCCGAGGTCGTCGAGGAGGCAGCCGCCGCAGTCGATTCGGACCTGCTCATCGATGTGCTCGGCCCGGCACCGCTCGGCGACGGAAATGTGCGGACGATCCTCCGCTTCGACTATGCGCACGGCCCGGCGGTCGCCTCCGCTGTGCGGGCGGCCATCGTGCGGAACGCCACCCGTCGCCGTCGGGCGCCCGCCGGCAAGGGCGGTTTCCGGCCCGCGCCGTCATTGAGAGTGCGTTTCGACGATCCCGAGCTCGGGTAGCCGGGCTCGAGACACGCGAAACCCCGTTTCGCACCCCTAGTACTCGTGGGTGGCCGGTTCGCGCATCGTCGTCGGCTGCGAGAGACTGGATTGCCGACCCGCTTTCGATGAACCGGAGAACCGTGATGACCGCATCCCGCTCAGGCGAGCTCGCATGAGGCTGGTCTTCGCCGGCACCCCGGCCGTCGCTGTCCCCGCCCTGCACGAGCTGGCTCGGGGTCCGCACCAGATCGCGGCTGTGATCACCCGGGAAGACGCCGAGTTGGGGCGCAAACGCATCCTGACCCCGTCTCCGGTCGCGAGTGCGGCGCAGGACCTGCGATTGGCGACCATCAAGGCGAACCGGCTCGACGCATCCGTCACAGAACGCGTCGCCGACCTGAGCCCGGACCTTGGCGTCATCGTCGCGTACGGGGGACTGGTGCGCGAGCCGCTCCTCTCGCTGCCACGCCACGGCTGGATCAACCTGCATTTCTCGCTCCTGCCACGATGGCGGGGCGCGGCCCCCGTGCAGCGCGCCGTGATCGCGGGGGATGCGGTCACCGGCGCGTCTGTCTTCCAGCTCGTCCCCGAGCTCGACGCCGGTGCCGTCTTCGCCGAGGCCACCCGCGCGATCGGTCCTGCCGAGACGTCCGGTGAGGTTCTGGATGCCTTGGCAGGCGTCGGTGCGCGTCTCCTCGCGACGACAGTGGATGCGATCGCGGCCGGAACAGCGCACGCCTCACCGCAGGCCGGTTCCCCGACGCTGGCTCCCAAACTCACGATCGATGACGCACGGATCGACCTGTCGGGCGACGCGGGGCACGCGTTCGACCGCATCCGCGGGGTGACACCGGAGCCGGGCGCCTTCGTGATGCTCGGCGATCAGCGGTTCAAGATCCTCGAGGCCTCCCCCGCGCCCGAGGAGGCGGGCCTCGCGCCCGGCCGACTCGCCCTCCGCGACAAGCGCATCCTGGTGGGCACAGGCACCCATGCGCTGGAGCTCATCACCGTGCAGCCGGCAGGCC
The DNA here is from genome assembly GCF_039613825.1 of Diaminobutyricibacter sp. McL0608. NCBI lineage: Bacteria > Bacillati > Actinomycetota > Actinomycetes > Micrococcales > Microbacteriaceae > Leifsonia > Leifsonia sp. McL0608. Next base: position 1,911,792 of record NZ_CP154826.1, read on the forward strand.
GCCGCCCGATGCCCGCAGCCGACTGGTGGCGCGGAGTGACCGACGCTGCAGAGGTCGTGCTCTCATGAGCGAACGCGGCCCGCGCATCCAGCCCGCCCGACGAGTGGCCTACGACGTCATCGCCGCGGTGCGGGAGTCGGACGCGTACGCCAACCTGCTGCTTCCGACCAGGATCGCCCGCGCATCCCTCAACACGGCCGACGCGGGACTCGCGACCGAGTTGACGTACGGCACACTGCGGATGCAGGGCTACTACGACCGCGTCATCGCACGAGCCGCCGGCAGGACGATCGACCGCATCGACCCTCCCATCCTCGACGTCCTTCGTCTCGGCACCCACCAGCTGCTCTCCATGCGGGTGGCGAGCCACGCCGCCGTCGACGAGTCGGTGTCGCTTGCGCGGGTGGTCGGGTCGCGCTCCGCGACGGGCTTCACGAACGGGGTGCTGCGCGAGATCAGCCGGCACACTCCGGACGAGTGGCGTGAGCGGATCGTCTCGGATGCGTCCAGCCCCGACGACGAACTAGCCGCCGTGCACTCGCATCCGCTCTGGGTCGTGCGGGCCCTCCGCCGCGCCCTCGAGACGGAGGGACGCGAGAACGAACTCGAAGAACTCCTGGCCGCCGACAACACAGCGCCCCGCGTCAACCTGATTGCACTTCCCGGGCTCGCCGAGGTACCTGACGATGCTGCCGCAGACCGGTTCTCACCATTCGGCTTCACTCTCGGCGGGGGCGATCCGGTGGGGATCGTTGAGCAGCACGAGGGCCGCATCCGCGTGCAGGACGAAGGGTCTCAGCTCGCCGCCCTTGCGCTGTCCCGGGCCCGTGCCGTCGAGGAGGGCGAGCTCTGGCTCGACCTGTGTGCCGGTCCCGGCGGAAAGGCCGCGCTCCTCGCGGCAGAAGCACGAAGCAGCGGGGCGACCCTCATCGCGAACGAACTCGTCCCGGCCCGCGCCGACCTCGTGCGTCGCGCGCTGGGCTCTGTCCCCGAGCCGGTCGAGGTCTGGGAGCGTGACGGTACGACGATCGGCGGGTCCGAGCCGGAGCGCTTCGACCGCATCCTGCTCGATGCGCCGTGCACCGGGCTCGGCGCGCTCCGCCGCCGCCCGGAAGCCCGCTGGCGCAAGACGCCGCGTGACGTCGCCGAACTGACCAAGCTCCAGGCGCAACTCCTCGACAGCGCTTTCGCTGCGCTGAAGCCCGGAGGCGTCCTCGCCTATGTGACCTGCTCGCCGCACATCGCGGAGACACGGCTGTCGGTGGCGGATGCGGTGGATCGGTGGGGTAACGCGATTGAGCCCCTCGACACGGCGTCTGTACTCCAGGAGGTGGCGCTCGAACGCCTGGACCTCGCGGGCGACCCGACCCAGGTGCAGTTGTGGCCGCACCGGCACCAAACGGATGCCATGTTCATCGCCCTACTGGCGAAACGAGCTGCATCCTGAGCGGTGCGACGGCCGGGCTTCACTAGGCTGAAAGGCATGCCCGCCCGGATCAGCCCCAGCATCCTCGCCGCCGATTTCGTCAATATGCAACGCGACCTGGCGAAGATCGCCACCGCCGACCTGGTCCACGTGGATGTGATGGACAACCATTTCGTCCCCAACCTGACGTTCGGGCCTCAGATGGTTGAGCGCATCCAGGATGTCTCGGCCATTCCGCTCGATGTGCACCTGATGATCACGGATCCGGAACGGTGGGCTCCTGGGTACGCAGAGCTCGGTGCCTATTCGGTGACCTTCCACGCGGAAGCGGCCAGCGATCCGGTCGGGCTGGCCCGCCGCCTCCGCGCCCTTGGTGCGCGCGCCGGCCTCGCGCTGAAGCCCGGGACCGCGGCCGACGACTATCTCGACCTGCTGCCCGAGTTCGACCAGGTCCTCGTCATGACCGTCGAGCCGGGCTTCGGCGGCCAGAGCTTCATGCCCGAGACGATGCCGAAGCTTCGGCAGCTGAGGGCGGCGGTCGAGGCGCGAGGCCTGGATGTCTGGCTGCAAGTCGACGGCGGAATCACCGAGGAGACGATCGTGACGGCGGCAGAAGCAGGCGCCGACACCTTCGTCGCCGGGTCCAGCGTCTTCCGTGCCGATGACCCGGCTCGGCAGATCTCACTGCTGCGGGAGACTGCCCAGCTCCATCTGTGAGGACAACGCGGGTGTCCCCGCGGAGCGCCTTGTTCGCGGGATCGCACTGAGGACGACCATGGCGAGCACAGCGGCGATCGCGAAAACGTAGAAGCCCCACGGGTATGCGATTCCGAGCCCGACCAGCGCGCCGGTGATCAGCGGACCGACGATGGCCCCCGCCCGTCCGATTCCTGCCGAGAACCCCAACGCCGTACCGCGGACCGATGACGGGTACGCACCGTTCACGAAGGCATAGACGAGCACCTGGGCCGAGAAGACGAAGACTCCCGTGATGAAGACCGCGATGTACAGCACGGCGACGTGGTTCATCCGGATGCTCAGCACGGCAAGGAATACGGCCGCCAGCAGGAACCAGGTCGCCGCGACGCGCCTGATGCCGAGGCGATCGCCGACGACTCCGGCGAGCAGGAGCCCAGCCACCGCCCCGAGATTGAGGACCATGAGAAAGGCCAGAGAGTTGCCCAGATCGTATCCCGCCGATCTCATCAGCTCGGGAAGCCAGGTGTTCAGCCCGTAGACGAGGAGCAGCCCCATGAACGACGCGCTCCAGATCGCGACGTTGAGCGGCAGGTACTTTCTGCGCAGCAGCTCGCGGGCCGCACTCGCCGGGGCGCGGCGCTGTGCGCCGGGCCGGTCCTCGCTGAAGCTCGACGACTCGGGAAGGGCGAGCCAGAGCAGGGGCAGCACGACGAGACCGGCGATTCCGCCGATGAGGAACATCACCCGCCAGTCCGGGATGATGACGAGCGCAAGCAGTGCGGTGACGACGGCGCCGACGTGGTAGCCGGTCATCGTGAGGGTGACGGCCCGGCCGCTTCGGCGCGGGGGTGCGAATTCGCCGACGAACGCGATCGCGGTGGGCAGGCAGGCACCCAGCCCGAGCCCTGCGACGAAACGAAGGATCCCGAAGACGAGGGTGTTCGGTGCGGCAGCGACCGCCAGCGTGCAGACCGAGAACACCAGCACGCACACGATGATCGGTCGCCGTCTGCCGTAGGCGTCGGTCATCGGCCCGATCAGGAAGGCCCCGAGGCCGACGCCGACCAGCCCGACCGTCGCGATGATCGTGGCCGCAGCGGGATCGAAGCCGAGCTCGCCCGTGGCGAGAAGGGTCGGGATGACAGTGCCGAGGACGACCAGGTCGAATCCGTCGAGGGCGACGACCGCCCAGCAGAGGATGGTCGGCACTAGTCGATTGGTGCGGATCGTTTCCATGGAGCCTCCTTGCTCAGTGCCCACCCCAACAATGCTTTTATAATCCGGGCACACACGCTTGATAACAAACACTTTGTTTATATCACGGAGGATATGAACAGCGCATATCCGCACCCGACGATCGCGCGCAGCGGGAACCGATAGCCTGTACTGGTGAAAACCTTCGACGACCTCTTCGCCGAGCTCAGCGACAAGGCCACCGCCCGGCCGGCAGGTTCCGGAACCGTGCGCGAGCTCGATGCGGGGGTGCACGCCATCGGAAAGAAGATCGTCGAGGAAGCCGCCGAGGTCTGGATGGCCGCCGAATACGAGACGGACGACCGCACAGCCGAGGAGATCTCGCAGCTGCTGTACCACCTCCAGGTACTCATGCTGGCGAAGGGACTGACCACGGCCGACGTGTATCGACATCTGTGACCGCGTGACGCACAGCGTCAGCCCACTCCTGTCGACCACTCCAGCTGAAGGCTTTGTCAATGCTCAAGATCGCCGTCCCCAACAAAGGCTCCCTCTCCGAGACCGCAGCCCAGATGCTGCACGAGGCAGGCTACGTCGGCCGCCGCGACCCGAAGGAGCTGATCGTCGCCGATCCGCGCAACGACGTCGAATTCTTCTATCTGCGCCCGCGTGACATCGCGACCTATGTCGGGTCAGGCGCGCTCGATGTCGGGATCACCGGTCGCGACCTGCTCCTCGACTCCGGTTCCGCCGCCGCCGAGATCGCGGCCCTCGATTTCGCCGCGTCCACGTTCCGGTTCGCCGGCCCGACCGGGGTCTTCACCGACCTTGAGGACCTCATCGAGAAGCGGGTCGCGACGAGCTACCCGGGACTCGTCGGCGACTTCCTGGCCGCCAACGGCGTCACCGCCGACCTGATCCGCCTCGATGGCGCCGTCGAGTCCGCGGTGCGACTCGGGGTAGCGGATGCTGTGGCCGACGTCGTGGAGACGGGTTCCACCCTTCGCAAACAGGGCCTCGAGATCTTCGGGCCGGTCATCCTCGAATCCGAAGCGGTGCTGATCTCCTCGCCCTCGAACGCGACCGGCATCGACACCCTGCTCCGTCGTCTTCAGGGCGTGATGGTCGCGCGCCAGTTCGTGCTGATCGACTACGACCTGCCCGCGCGACTCCTGGAGCAGGCTGTCGCCCTGACCCCCGGGATCGAGTCGCCGACCGTCTCCCCGTTGCGCGACCCCGAGTGGGTGGCGGTGCGGGCGATGGTCAAGCGCGACGGCACGAACCACATCATGGACGACCTGTACGAGCTCGGCGCCCGGGCGATCCTGGTGACGCCCATCCACGCTGCGCGGATCTGACATGTCGCTCTCGGTCAGGGTCATCCCGTGCCTCGACGTGGCCGACGGCCGCGTCGTCAAGGGCGTCAACTTCCAGAACCTCCGTGACGCCGGCGACCCCGTCGCGCTCGCGCGCTCGTACTACGAGCAGGGCGCCGACGAACTCACCTTCCTCGATGTGACCGCCACTGTCGACAACCGGGTGACCACCTACGACGTCGTGCGCGCGACCGCCGAACAGGTGTTCATCCCGCTCACGGTCGGTGGGGGAGTGCGCAGCACCGACGACGTGGCCCGTCTGCTCGCCAGCGGAGCGGACAAGGTCGGCGTGAACAGCGCGGCCATCGCACGGCCGGAGCTCGTCGCCGAGATCGCCGACCGGTTCGGCGCCCAGGTGCTCGTGCTGTCGCTCGATGTCAAACGGTCGCCGGCCACCGCATCCGGGTTCGTCGTGACGACCCACGGAGGCCGCACCGAGACCACGCTCGACGCGCTCGACTGGGCTGCGCGGGCGATCGAACTCGGCGCCGGGGAGCTGCTGGTCAACTCGATCGACGCCGACGGCACCAAGGCCGGCTTCGACCTGGAGCTCATCGGACTCATGCGCGGGATCAGCTCCGTGCCCGTGATCGCCTCCGGGGGAGCGGGCGCGGTCACCGACTTCGCCCCGGCCATCGCCGCAGGAGCGGATGCTGTACTCGCCGCGAGCGTCTTCCACTCCGGTGAGATGACGGTCGGGGACGTGAAGCGCGAACTCGCGCAGGCAGGAATGGAGGTCCGCTCGTGACCGGATCCGTGGATCGTGCGATCATCGAGAGGGTCGCCTTCAACCGTGAGGGCCTGGTGCCGGCGATCATCCAGCAGTGGGACACCGGCGAGGTGCTCATGATGGGGTGGATGGACGAGGAGGCGTTCCGGCGCACCCTCACCGAGGGCCGTGTGACCTTCTGGTCACGGTCGCGCGGAGAATACTGGCGCAAGGGCGACACCTCCGGGAACGTGCAGTACGTCAAGGGCGCTGCCCTCGACTGCGATGGAGATACCCTGTTGGTGAAGGTGGAGCAGATCGGCGTCGCCTGCCACACCGGCACCCGCACGTGCTTCGACGCCGACCAGCTCGCGCCCGTCGTCGGCAACGCACCGACCGATTCCTGACACCTCTTCGCCCCGGGAGACCGCATGACCTCCGCAACCGGATCGCTGGCCGCGACAGGCTCGACCACGGCCACCGATTTCCAGGCACTCCTGTCCGCCCACCGCGTCGTTCCAGTCGTCCGCGAGCTCTTCGCCGACGGTGAGACCCCGGTCGGCATCTACCGCAAGCTCGCGGCCGGCAAGCCGGGCACGTTCCTGCTCGAGTCGGCGGAGCAGGGCGGTATCTGGTCGCGGTTCTCCTTCGTCGGCGCGTCGTCGTTCGGGGTGCTCACGCAGGACGGCGATGAGGTCTCCTGGCTCGACTACGGCGTCTCGCGCGAACGTGCACTCGGCACGACCGAGACGGTTGCGCCGCTCGTCGCTCTCGCACACCTTTACGAGCGATGGCAGACGCCGCGGATCGAGGGCCTCCCTCCGCTCACCGGAGGCCTCGTCGGTTTCATCGGGTGGGAGGCGATCCGCCAGATCGAGCGTCTGCCCGACCAGCCGGTCGCCGATTTCAGCGTTCCCGGCCAGGCGCTCTGCTTCGCGGCGGATGTCGTCGCGATCGATCACCGGTACGGCACCGTGAAGCTCATCGCGAACGTCCTCAATGACGGCGTCGACGACGCCGACGTGATGTGGGCACAGGCACAGACGCGGCTGGATGCGATGCAGGCCGGTCTCGCGCAGCCGGCGGAGGCCTGGCTGGCAGAAGTCGACCTCTCCACGCCCGCGCACCCGGTCTCGCGCACCGAACGGGACGACTTCCTGGCCGCTGTCGTCACCGCGAAGCGGCACATCCACGACGGCGATGTGTTCCAGGTCGTCATCTCCCAGCGCTTCGAACTCGACTGCCCGGCGCATCCGATCGACGTCTACCGCGTGCTCCGCAGCCTGAACCCCAGCCCGTACATGTACCTGCTGACGCTCGAGCGACCGGATGGGGGAGAGTACGCGATCGTCGGAAGCTCACCCGAGGCGCTCTTCAAGGTGCAGAACGGGCGCGCGTTCACGCATCCGATCGCCGGCTCCAAGCCGCGCGGCGCCACACCGGAGGAAGACCTCGAACTGGAGACGACGCTTCTCAGCGACGACAAGGAGCGCGCCGAGCACCTGATGCTCGTCGACCTCGCCCGCAACGACCTGCTCAAAGTCTGTGCCGCCGGCTCTGTCGAGGTCACCGAGTTCATGCGGATCGAGCGGTTCAGCCACATCATGCACATCGTCTCGTCGGTCGAAGGCGACCTCCTGCCCGGCGCGACGGCCATCGACGTGTTCCGTGCGACGTTCCCTGCCGGAACCCTCTCCGGGGCTCCGAAGCCGCGGGCACTCGAGATCATCGACGCGCTCGAGCCGGCGCAGCGAGGTGTCTACGGGGGCGTGATCGGGTATTTCGGCTTCGCAGGAGATGCCGACCTGGCCATCGCGATCCGCACCGCGACGATCATGGACGGGGTGGCACGCGTGCAGGCCGGCGGGGGTCTCGTCGCCGATTCCGACCCGGTGAGCGAGTTCCAGGAGTCGCAGAACAAAGCGGCGGCCCCTCTCCGCGCCGTCGCGGTCGCGAACGCAATGCGACGGGTGAAGTGACAGCATGAGCGACGAGGCGACCACAGACGAGAGCCGGGCGGGCAGCCGCCGGGCCAAATACACGACCATGCTGGCGATCGTCGTGGGAGCCGGACTCGCGCTGCTCGCATCGACTCAGCCGTGGATCACCGTGCACCTGGCGTCCGCGGCGAACCACGCCGGCGATGTGGTCGTGCAGGGGTCCGCAGCGGCTCCCGCACTGACCGCGCTCTCACTCGCCGGCCTGGCCCTGGCGGCCGCGCTCGCGATCGCCGGACCCGTCGTGCGGATCGTCCTCGCCGCCCTCGGCGTCCTGATAGCCGTCTCCGTCGCCCTGTCCGCGGGGATCGCCCTCGGAGACCCGGTACAGGCCGCCGCCGCAGCGATCACGAGCGCCTCGGGCGTCTCCGGCGGATCCTCGGTCGCCCGCCTCGCCGAAAGCGTGGACGTGTCGGCCTGGCCCTGGATCGCGATCGCAGGTGGCGTGGTCATCGCCGTCGCGAGCATCGCCGTGATGGTCACCTCGCGGCGCTGGCCCGGTCCCTCGCGCCGCTACCAGGCCGTGCGATTCGAGGATGCCGACAGCTCGGCCGCTGAGAACCCGGCTGGGACCGACAGCGATGCGGCCCCTGAGGCAACGACCGCAGAGAATCCGTCCGCTGCATCCGATCGGTCGGGACAGGGCGTCGCGCTCGACCGTGACTCGGCCATCGACAGCTGGGATGAGCTCAGCCGCGGGGAAGACCCCACGCGCTGACGCTGCGCACCGCGCCTTCGCGGTTTCGCTAGACTTGACCGGAACCATCCAGAACCATCGTGCGCCTGCGTGAGCGGTGCACCCGACACGCGGGAGTTTCATGAGCACGGAGTCAGTGGAGCCAGGACACGGGCACTCGCCGGCAGCCTGGACGGCCGTCATCATCATGCTCATCGCGTTCGCGATCGGTACCGTGGCGTTCTTCCTCGACCTTCCGTTCGTCGTCTGGGGAGCCGCCGGCCTCGCCGTCGTCGGTCTCATCGTCGGCTGGATCATGGCCCGCGCCGGCTACGGCGTCAACGGCGACAAATACACCCCGAAAGAACACTGAGGCGTGCTCTCCGACCTCGTCGCCGGAGCGCTTGCCGATGCTGAACGTCGACGGGCCGAACGGCCCCTGGAACTCGTCGAAGCCTCAGCGCACGACCGTTCTCCGGCGCTCGACGCCCTGACAGCGCTTCAGCCCGCCGATCGCGTCAAGATCATCGCGGAGGTGAAGCGTGCGAGTCCGTCGCGCGGAACACTGGCAGAGATCACGGATCCGGCCTCGCTCGCCGTCTCGTATGAGACCGGAGGCGCCAGCGCCATCAGCGTGCTGACCGAGGAGCGTCGATTCCTGGGGTCGCTCTCCGACCTCGAAGCGGTCCGTGCCAGCGTCAGCCTCCCCGTCCTCCGCAAGGACTTCATCGCCGAGCCGTACCAGGTGTTCGAGGCGCGGGCAGCGGGAGCCGACATCGTGCTCCTCATCGTCGCCGCGCTCGACCAGCCGACCCTGCAGTCGCTCTTCGACCTGTCCACTTCGCTCGGGATGACGACGCTTGTCGAGACGCATTCCGCAGACGAGGTCAGCCGAGCGCTCGACATCGGCGCCAGTCTCGTCGGCGTCAACGCCCGCAACCTGTCGACCTTCGAGCTGGATCGCAACCTCTTCGGCACCCTCGCCGACCAGATCCCGTCCGGCGTCATCCGGGTCGCAGAGTCCGCCGTCAAGACGGCCGGCGATGTGGCCCATTATCGCGCGAGCGGCGCAGACGTCGTCCTCGTCGGCGAAGCGCTCGTCACGAGCGACCCCGTCGCAACCCTCGAAGAATTCCTGGTGGTCTGATGTCCCTCCGTGAAGAAACGGGCCCGTATTTCGGCGACTTCGGCGGACGATTCGTCCCCGAGTCACTTGTCGCCGCGCTCGACGAGCTCTCAGCAGCCTGGGAGCAGGCCAAGATCGACCCGGCGTTCACGGAGGAGCTCGACTTCCTGAACCGCACATATACGGGCCGTCCGTCGATCATCACCGAGGTGCCGCAGTTCGCAGCCCACGCCGGCGGGGCCCGCATCATCCTCAAGCGCGAAGACCTGAACCACACCGGCTCGCACAAGATCAACAACGTGCTCGGGCAGGCCATCCTGACCAAGCGCATCGGCAAGACACGCGTGATCGCGGAGACCGGGGCCGGGCAGCACGGCGTCGCGACGGCGACCGCAGCCGCGCTCTTCGGCATGGAGTGCGTGATCTACATGGGCGAGGTCGACACCGAGCGCCAGGCGCTGAACGTCGCCAGGATGCGGCTCCTCGGAGCCGAGGTCATCGCCGTCAAGACCGGCTCGCGCACTCTCAAGGACGCGATCAACGAGGCGATGCGCGACTGGGTCACCAACGTCGAGAACACCAACTACATCTTCGGGACGGTCGCAGGGCCCCACCCGTTCCCCGCCATGGTGCGCGACCTCCAGAAGATCATCGGCGAAGAGGCGCGTGAACAGGTGCTCGCCCTCACCGGACGCCTTCCGGATGCCGTAGCCGCGTGCGTCGGCGGCGGCTCGAACGCCATCGGCATCTTCCACGCTTTCCTCGACGACCCAGGAGTCGCCCTATACGGCTTCGAAGCCGGGGGAGAGGGCGCCGAGACTCCGCGGCACGCAGCCACGATCACGAAGGGCCGGCCCGGCGTTCTACACGGTGCGCGAAGCATGCTGCTGCAGGACGAAGACGGGCAGACCATCGAGTCGCACTCGATCTCCGCCGGGCTCGACTACCCGGGCGTCGGCCCGGAGCACGCGTGGCTTGCGAGCATCGGACGCGCCCAGTACCGTCCTGTGACGGATGCTGCAGCAATGGATGCGCTCCGGCTGCTCAGCCGCACCGAAGGCATCATTCCCGCGATCGAGTCATCGCACGCCCTTGCAGGAGCCCTCGAGCTCGGGCGCCAGCTGGGACCAGAGTGGATCATCCTCGTGAACCTCAGCGGCCGTGGCGACAAAGACATGGAGACCGCCGGAAAGTACTTCGGCCTGATCGACGAGAACGCGGTGCAGTCGTGAACCAGGTCGCAACGAGCAGGGTCGAAGCCACGATCGCCGAGCGCAACTCCGTGGCGAAAGGCGCACTCGTCGGCTATCTCCCGGCAGGATTCCCCAGCCTTCAGGCGAGCATCGACGCGGCGGTCGCTCTTGCTGAGAACGGCGTCGACGTCATCGAGCTCGGGCTGCCGTACTCCGATCCCGTGATGGACGGGCCGGTCATCCAACAGGCCACCCAGACGGCGCTGGCGGGCGGATTCCGCCTGCGCGACGGCTTCACGGCCGTGCGCGAGATCACGGCACGGGTCGACGTGCCCGTCCTGCTGATGACGTACTGGAACCCCGTGCTCCAGTACGGCGTCGATCGCTTCGCCGACGACCTCGTCGCTGCGGGCGGCGCGGGACTCATCACGCCCGACCTCATTCCAGACGAGGGTTCGTCCTGGATCGAAGCGTCCGATCGGACCGGCCTCGACCGGGTGTTCCTCGCCGCGCCCTCGTCGACGGATGCTCGACTGAAGCAGGCCGTCGAGACGAGCCGCGGGTTCGTCTACGCCGTCTCCACCATGGGCATCACCGGCGCGCGTGCCGATGTCGACACGGCCGCACGAACCCTCGTGACCCGGCTCCGCGCGGCCGGCGCGACGAGCACCTGTGTCGGGCTCGGGATCTCGAGCGCGGCTCAGGTGTCAGAAGTCCTCGACTATGCGGATGGCGCGATCGTCGGTTCTGCACTGGTGAAGGCACTGGCCGAGGGCGGCGTCGAGCACGTCAGCGAGGTGGCCGCAGAGCTGGCCGCCGGGACCCGCAGAGCGAAATAGACTAAGTTGACCGTGGCGCGGATGCGCTGGAACGCCGTCTTCTGCGGCGGGGACAAGTAAAAGCACGAAAGGTGAGTCATCGGGTGTTTGCGGTGTTGAGCAGCTTGCATGCGAGCATTCCGAGTCCGGATCCGGCCTGGGCGTCGTTCACGATCGGCCCGTTCACGATCCGGACGTACGCGTTGTGCATCCTCGCCGGCATCGTCCTGGCGACCATCTGGACGTCGCGCCGTCTGACGAAGCGCGGCGCCGAGCCGGGCATCGTGCTCGACGTGATCCTCTGGGCTGTGCCGCTCGGCATCATCTTCGCCCGTGCCTACCACGTCTTCACGCACCCGGCCGACTACTTCTACCCGGGCGCCGACCTCTGGAAGACACTCTTCATCTGGGAGGGCGGGAACGCCATCTTCGGCGCGCTGATCGGTGGCGCCGTCGGTGCCTACGTCGGCTGCCGCATCTCGGGCCTGCGATTCTGGTCGTTCGCCGACGCCCTCGCCCCCGCGCTTCTGCTCGCGCAGGCGGCCGGCCGCCTCGGAAACTACTTCAACCACGAGCTCTTCGGCCTTCCGACGAACCTTCCATGGGGCCTCGAGATCGAGTCGAGCAATCCGGCCTTCCCCGCCGGCCTGCCCGACGGCACGCTCTTCCAGCCGTTGTTCCTCTACGAGATCATCTGGAACATCATCGGTATCGTCGTCCTGCTGTGGCTCGAGCGTCGTTTCCGGCTCCGCTGGGGCAAGCTCTTCGCCTCGTACCTCATCTGGTACGGCGTGGGCCGCTCGTACCTCGAGTCGATCCGGATCGACCCGAGCGAGTACTCCTTCCTCGGCATCCCGTTCAACGTGTGGGCCGCCTTCGGAGCCGTCGTCCTGGGCATCATCATCTTCATCGTGCAGACGCGTCGCCACCCGGGACTCGAGCCGAGCGTGTACCGACAGGGTCGCGAATGGCACAAGCCCGATGCTGAGGTAGACTCTGACGACACCGATTCGGACGACGAGGATCAGGGCGACGACGCCGATGAGACCGAGGAACCGGGCGCAGCCAAGGCCACAAGCACAATAGGCACCGCGTCGTAATCCGGTGCCCAAGGCCCAGGCAATCCCGAAAGCATCTCCCTGACCGCATGCTCGTAGCGCCCATACCGGGCGTACAGGGCAGCGGATCCCATGTTCACGGGCCGACGGCGTCCCACCTCAGCAACTCTTCACGTGAGGACGGTCGATGATGGCGCAACAGCCACCCCTCTCCCGCTCAGGCACGCAGTCCGGTTTCAGCGCGATTCCCGCGCGGCAGGGTCTCTACGACCCTGCCTTCGAGAAGGACGCCTGCGGTCTCGCCATGGTGGCGACGCTCCGCGGCACCGCCGGGCACGACATCATCGATGCCGCCCTGAACGCCCTGCGCAACCTCGAGCACCGCGGGGCCGTCGGGTCCGACGCTGGTACCGGTGACGGTGCTGGCATCATCACGCAGATCCCCGACACCTTCCTCCGCGCGGTCTCCGGCCTCGACCTCCCGCAGGTCGGCCGCTATGCCGTCGGCAACGCCTTCCTTCCCTCAGAGCCGGATGCGCGCGCGGTGGTCAAGACCGCCATCGAGGCGATCGTGGTAGAAGAGGAGCTCGCTGTGCTCGGCTGGCGGGATGTTCCCGTACGCCCCGACGAGATCGGGACGCTCGCTCGCGACGCCATGCCCGTCATCGAGCAGCTCTTCGTCGCGAGCACGCGAATCGGCGACTCGGGCTCCCCGGTCGGCGGCATCCTTCTCGACCGGCAGACGTTCCGTGCCCGCAAGCGCGTCGAGCGCGAACTCGACGTCTACTTCTCCTCGCTCTCGAGCCGCACCCTGGTCTACAAGGGCATGGTCACGACACTCCAGCTCGAGCCGTTCTACCCCGACCTCTCCGACCAGCGGTTCGCGTCAAAGCTCGCCCTCGTGCATTCGCGCTACTCGACGAACACCTTCCCGTCCTGGCCGCTCGCCCAGCCGTTCCGCATGATCGCCCACAACGGTGAGATCAACACCGTGCAGGGCAACCGCAACTGGATGCGCGCGCGCCAGTCGCAGCTCGAGAGCGCCCTTCTCGGCGACCTCGCTCCCGTCCTCCCGATCGTCACTCCCGGTGCGAGCGACTCGGCGTCGTTCGATGAAGTGGTCGAGTTGCTGACGCTGGCCGGCCGCTCGCTCCCGCACGCCGTCATGATGATGGTGCCGGAGGCCTGGGAGAACCAGACCGAGATCGACCCGGTCCGCCGCGACTTCTACGAGTACCACTCGATGCTCATGGAGCCGTGGGACGGCCCGGCCGCGATCGTCTTCACGGACGGCTCACTCGTCGGCGCGACCCTCGACCGCAACGGCCTGCGTCCGGGCCGGTACGTCATCACCGACGACGGACTGGTCGTGCTGGCCAGCGAGATCGGCGTACTCGACATCGAACCGAGCCGCGTCGTGCGCAAGGGCCGACTCCGCCCCGGAAAGATGTTCCTCGTCGACACGGTCGCGGGACGCCTCATCGAAGATGACGAGATCAAGGCGGAGCTCGCCGCGAGCGAGCCGTTCGGCGAGTGGCTCGAGCACGGCCGCATCAACCTCAAGGACCTCCCGGAGCGCGAGCACATCGTTCACACTCCGGCCTCCGTCACACGTCGCCAGCGCACCTTCGGCTACACCGAGGAAGAGGTGCGCGTCCTTCTCGCCCCGATGGCGAAGGCCGGTGCGGAGCCGCTCGGCGCAATGGGCTCGGACACGCCGGTCGCCGTCCTCTCAGAACGACCGCGCCTGCTGTTCGACTACTTCACCCAGCAGTTCGCGCAGGTGACCAACCCTCCGCTCGACTCCATCCGTGAAGAGGTCGTGACCTCCCTGAAGCTCGGTCTCGGCCCCGAGCGCAACCTGCTCACAGCCGGACCCGAGCACGCTCGCCAGGTCGTCCTCGACTTCCCGGTGATCGACAACGACGAGCTCGCCAAGATCCAGCACATCGACCCGCGCGCCGGCAGCCGCCTGACGACCACCCTCAAGGGCCTGTATCGGGCGGATGCGGGACCCGACGCGATGCAGGAACGGATCGCGGAGCTCTGCGATGAGGTCGACGTCGCGATCGAGGCCGGCGCGCAGTTCATCGTGCTGAGCGACCGTGACTCGAACCGCGACCTGGCGCCCATCCCGTCCCTCCTCATGCTCGCGGGCGTGCACCACCACCTCATCCGGACCGAGAACCGCATGAAGGTCGGCATCATCGTCGAGGCCGGAGACGTGCGCGAAGTCCACCACGTGGCGCTCCTGATCGGGTACGGCGCTTCGGCGATCAACCCGTACCTCGCGATGGAGACCTGCGAGGAACTCGTACGCAGCGGCATGATCACGGGCGTGACCCCCGAGAAGGCCGTCAAGAACGTGATCAAGGCCCTCGGCAAAGGGGTCCTGAAGATCATGTCGAAGATGGGGATCTCGACCGTCTCGTCCTATGCGGGAGCCCAGGCGTTCGAGGCCGTGGGCCTCAGCCAGGAGTTCGTCGACCAGTACTTCACCGGCACGACCAGCAAACTGGGCGGCGTGGGCATCGAGGTCGTCGCGGCCGAGAACCTCGCGCGGCACGCGAGCGCGTACCCGCTGGACGGCGCGACGATCGCACACGAGCGCCTGGCCAACGGGGGAGAGTACCAGTGGCGACGCGACGGTTCGCCGCACCTCTTCAACCCGGAGACCGTGTTCCGCCTTCAGCACTCCACACGCACCAGGCGGTACGACGTCTTCCGCGAGTACACGCAGCTCGTCGACGAGCAGGCCGAGAGCCTGATGACACTCCGCGGCATGTTCAAGCTGCAGACCGGAGTGCGGCCGCCCGTACCGCTCGACGAAGTCGAACCGATCGAATCGATCGTCAAACGTTTCTCGACCGGCGCGATGAGCTACGGCTCCATCTCGAAAGAGGCGCACGAGACGCTGGCGATCGCCATGAACAGCATCGGCGCGAAGTCGAACACGGGTGAGGGCGGCGAAGACCTCGACCGTCTGCTCGACCCGGAGCGCCGCAGCGCGATCAAGCAGGTCGCCTCCGGCCGGTTCGGCGTCACCAGCATGTATCTCACGCACTCCGACGACATCCAGATCAAACTCGCGCAGGGCGCCAAGCCCGGCGAGGGCGGACAGCTGCCGCCGACCAAGGTGTACCCGTGGATCGCGCGCACCCGTCATGCGACCGCGGGCGTCGGTCTGATCTCTCCGCCCCCGCACCACGACATCTACTCGATCGAAGACCTCAAGCAGCTGATCTTCGACCTGAAGCGCGCCAACCCGAACGCCCGCGTCCACGTCAAACTCGTGAGCGAGTCGGGCATCGGAGCTGTGGCCGCGGGAACGGCGAAGGCACTGGCCGACGTCATCCTGGTCTCCGGTCACGACGGCGGCACGGGCGCGAGCCCGGTCAACTCCCTCAAGCACGCGGGAACTCCGTGGGAGCTCGGCCTGGCCGAGACACAGCAGACGCTGATGCTCAACGGGATGCGCGACCGGGTGGTCGTGCAGGTCGACGGTCAGCTGAAGACCGGTCGTGACGTCATCGTCGGAGCCCTGCTCGGCGCCGAGGAATTCGGCTTCGCCACCGCTCCTCTTGTGGTCTCCGGCTGCGTGATGATGCGCGTCTGCCACCTGGACACCTGCCCGGTCGGCGTCGCCACCCAGAATCCCGAGCTCCGCGCCCGGTTCTCCGGCAAGCCCGAGTTCGTGGTGAACTTCTTCGAGTTCATCGCCCAGGAGGTGCGCGAGTACCTCGCCGAGCTCGGCTTCAGGAGCATCGATGAGGCCATCGGCCACCACGAGTTCCTCGACGTCAACGGGGCCATCGAGCACTGGAAGGCATCGGGGCTCGATCTCGCGCCGATCCTCGTCGGTCCGGATTTCCCGGATGACGCGCCCCGCAAGAACGCGCGCCCCCAGGACCACGAGCTCGAGAAGCACTTCGACAACGTGCTGATCGCCCGCAGTGCCGGCGTTCTCGAAAAGGGTGGCCGCATCCAGCTGGAACTGCCCATCCGCAACACCGAACGCGCCGTCGGCACCATGCTCGGCCACGAAGTCACGGTGCGTCACGGCGAGAACGGCCTGCCGAGCGGCTCGATCGACATCACGCTCACCGGTTCAGCGGGCCAGTCGCTCGGCGCTTTCCTGCCGGCCGGAATCACGCTCCGCCTCGAGGGCGACTCGAACGACTACGTCGGCAAGGGACTCTCGGGCGGCCAGATCATCCTGCGACCGGACCGCAACAGCGTCTTCCCCGCCGAACGCAATGTGATCGCCGGAAACGTCATCGGCTACGGTGCGACCCAGGGCAGCATGTTCATCCGCGGCATCGTCGGTGAGCGGTTCCTGGTGCGCAACTCCGGGGCCACGGCTGTAGTGGAAGGCGTGGGCGACCACGCGCTCGAGTACATGACGGGTGGCCTCGCGGTGATCCTCGGCGGCACCGGGCGCAACCTCGGCGCGGGAATGTCGGGCGGAACGGCGTACGTGTACGAGCTCAAGCGCGATCGGGTGAACCGGGATGCGCTCGACACCGGCGAGCTCGAGCTGCTGCCCCTGGGCAGCGCCGACGTGGAGATCGTGCGCGACCTGCTCGAGCGACACGTCGCCGAGACTGAGTCGACGCTCGCGGCCAAGCTCCTCGCGGACTTCGACGACACCGTCGCGAACTTCGTCAAAGTCCTGCCGCGCGACTATGCCGCGGTGCTCGAAATGCGACAGAACGCCGTGGATGAGGGGCTGGACCCCGACGGCGACGTCGTCTGGAACCGAATCCTGGAGGTAACCGGTGGCTGACCCGAAGGGCTTCCTCAAAGTTACGGAGCGCGAGCTCCCCAAGCGCCGCCCGGTCTCCGTGCGCCTGATGGACTGGAAAGAGGTCTATGAGGCGGGCGACCCGGCCGAGCTCCGACGCCAGGCCGGACGCTGCATGGACTGCGGCATCCCGTTCTGCCACCAGGGCTGCCCTCTGGGCAACCTGATCCCCGAGTGGAACGACCTGATGTGGCGAGGCGAAGGCCGCCAGGCCATCGAGCGCCTGCACGCGACCAACAACTTCCCGGAGTTCACGGGCCGGCTGTGCCCGGCGCCATGCGAGTCGTCGTGCGTTCTCGGGATCAACCAGCCCGCGGTCACGATCAAGCAGGTCGAGGTGTCGATCATCGACCAGGCCTGGCAGAACGGCTGGGTCCAGCCGCATCCGCCGGAGCGCCTCACCGGCAAGACCGTCGCGGTCGTCGGCTCCGGTCCTGCGGGACTCGCCGCGGCCCAGCAGCTGACCCGGGCCGGTCACACGGTGGCCGTCTACGAACGCGACGACCGCATCGGCGGCCTGCTGCGCTACGGCATCCCCGACTTCAAGATGGAGAAGAAGCATCTCGAGGCGCGCCTCAACCAGATGATGGCCGAAGGCACCCGGTTCCGCGCCGGAGTGAACATCGGCGTCGACATCACGTGGGACGAGCTGCGCACCCGGTATGACGCCGTGGTGATCGCGACGGGGGCGATGGTCCCGCGTGACCTGCCCGTCCCGGGCCGCGACCTGAGCGGCGTCCACTTCGCGATGGAATACCTCGTCCAGCAGAACAAGGTCGGCGCTGGTGACAGCGTGCCCGACCAGATCACGGCCGAAGGCAAGCATGTCGTCGTCCTCGGCGGTGGCGACACCGGCGCCGACTGCATCGGAACCTCCCACCGGCAGGGTGCCGCATCCGTCACCAACCTCGCCATCGGCAAGCAGCCGCCGAACGAGCGTCCGACGCACCAGCCGTGGCCCGTCACGCCGACGCTGTTCGAAGTCCAGACCGCGCACGAGGAGGGCGGCCGTCGCGAGTACCTCGCCTCGACTGTCGAGTTCCTGGCGAACGACTTCGGCGAGGTGCGGGCGATCCGCGTGGCCGAGACCGAATACCTCGACGGACGCCGCGTGCCCAAGGCGGGAACCGAGCGGGAGATCCCGGCAGACCTCGTGCTCCTCGCACTCGGATTCACCGGGCCCGAGCCGGAAGACCTCGGCAACCAGCTCGAGGTGCCCTTCGACTCCCGTGGCAACGTCGAACGCGACGGTGACTACCAGACCAGCCTGCCGGGCGTCTTCGTCGCAGGCGATGCCGGCCGCGGCCAGTCCCTGATCGTCTGGGCCATCGCCGAAGGACGGGCAGCGGCGTCTGCTGTCGACCGGTATCTTGAAGGGGAGACGCAGTTGCCCTTCCCGGTGAAGCCGACCGACCGCGGCATCCTCGTCTGAGAACAATACGAACCATCACGCGCGGCGCTGCCGCACGCCCCGAACCGATACGAATCCAGAATCACGGAGCAAAAGGAAGAAATGAGACGGGCAAAAATCGTCGCGACCCTCGGGCCGGCGACATCGAGCTATGAGAACATCCGCGCGATCATCGACGCGGGTGTGGATGTGGCTCGCATGAACCTGAGCCACGGAAGTTACGACGTGCACGAAGCCGTCTACGCGAACGTGCGACGCGCGACGGAGGACTCCGGGCGCAGTGTGGCAGTGATGGTCGACCTGCAGGGCCCGAAGATCCGGCTCGGCAAATTCGAGGCCGGCCCCTACGAGCTCGCCGAGGGCGACATCTTTCGCATCACGACCGAAGATCTGATCGGCACGAAGGAACTCTCGTCCACGACCTTCAAGGGGCTGCCCCAGGACGTGAACCCCGGGGACTTCCTGCTGATCGACGACGGCAAGGTCAAGGTGCGCGTGCTCGAGACCGACGGAACCGTCGTGACCACCGAGGTGGTCGTCGCAGGTCCGGTGTCGAACAACAAGGGCATCAACCTGCCCGGGGTCGCTGTCAACGTGCCCGCGCTCTCCGAGAAAGACGAGGCAGACCTCCGCTGGGGCCTCAGGCTCGGTGCCGACCTGATCGCCCTCTCGTTCGTGCGTAACGCCTCCGACATCGAGCGCGTCCACGAGATCATGGCAGAAGAAGGACGCAAGATCCCGGTCATCGCCAAGATCGAGAAGCCCCAGGCCGTCGACAACCTCGAGGAGATCATCGAGGCGTTCGACGCGATCATGGTCGCACGAGGCGACCTCGGCGTCGAGCTTCCTCTGGAGGCCGTGCCGATCGTCCAGAAGCGCGCTGTCGAACTGGCCCGCCGCATGGCTAAGCCGGTCATCGTGGCCACTCAGATGCTCGAATCGATGATCTCGAGCCCGGTTCCGACCCGCGCCGAGACCTCCGACGTCGCTAACGCGGTGCTCGACGGTGCGGATGCCGTCATGCTGAGCGGCGAGACCAGCGTCGGCGAATACCCGGTCATCACCGTGCAGACCATGGCGCGCATCGTCACGTCGACCGAGGAGCACGGACTCGACCGCATCGCCCCGCTCGGCACGAAGCCGCGCACGCAGAGCGGCGCGATCACTCTCGCCGCCGTCGAGGTCGCTGACTTCGTGGAGGCCAAGTACCTGTGCGTGTTCACCGAGTCGGGCGACTCCGCCCGCCGCATGTCGCGACTCCGCAACCGGATCCCGATCCTCGCCTTCACGCCGGACCCGGCCATCCGCCGTCGCATGGCACTGTTCTGGGGCGTCGAATCGTTCGTCGTCGACCGCGTCACCCACACCGACCAGATGGTCGCGCAGGTCGACGAGGTCCTGAAGGCGAACGGTCGCGCGACCGACACGGAGAAGGTCATCATCATCTCCGGTTCCCCTCCCGGAATCCCCGGCACGACCAACGACCTCCGTGTTCACAAGGTCGGGGACGTGCTCTAAGCCACCCACCACGAACGGCCCGCGACTTTCACCCGTCGCGGGCCGTTCGCGTTCGGCTACGCTGACGGGCGTGAGCGCAGACGAACCGGGAGCCACCGCAGGCGCGGTGACCGGTGCGCGCGGTGCCGCCGAACGTCGCCACGCCAGCTGGCTCGAGCTATTCTTCGACCTCGTGTTCGTCGGTTTCGTCGGCCAACTGGCCCTGCGCCTCCACGGCGATCCGACCGCCGGCGACTTCGCTGTCTTCGTGCTCCTGTTCTTCCCGGCGTGGTGGCTGTGGATCGACGTTCTGCTCACCACGAACCTCTTCGGCCGTCGGGCGACCGGTGTCACCTGGCTCGTGATGATCACGGTCATGTTCGCCGTCGGGATCATGGCAGCAGCCGTCTCCGCGGAATTCCCGGAGCGGGCCTGGGCTTTTGCAGCCGCCAACGCGCTCGCCAGGCTGGTGATGCTGCCGGTCTGGCTGTTCGCGGCGAAGAAGAAGAGCCTGGACTGGTGGCGGCCGGCGCTCTACAGCGGGCTGACTGCCGCACTGTGGCTGGCATCCATCGCTTTTCGTGCACCGGGCATCTACATCGTCTGGGTGGTGTCGATGCTGATCGAGCTGGTGCTCTCGTATGCGATCGGCCGTCAGGGCGCGTGGCTCCGCCGGGCGCTCGACATCGATCACATGTCCGAACGCATCGGGCTGTTCGTGGTGATCGTGTTCGGCGAGACGATCTTCACCCTCATCGTCGCCGCGTCGGAGCACTGGACCCTGGCCTCGGGGGCAACCACAGCGCTCGGCTTCATCATCGTGGCGCTTCTCGCCTGGTCGTTCTTCACGTATGGCGCAACGCTCGCGGAGCGGGCCTGGGGCGAGATGCGCGTACGCGGCGACATCGCCGCCCTCCGGGATACTGCGACATTCCTGCCGTTCTTCCTCGTGATCGGCATCGTATCCATGGCGGCCGGACTCGGAACAGCGGTATCCGAACCCCTCGTGGCGCTGCCGAACGGAGCCGCGATTGCTCTGTGTGGTGGAGTCGCCCTGTTCTATGCGACGAACGGCGCCGTTTCGCTGCGCTACGGGCAGCCCCTCCGCCGAGTTCTCGCCTGGGCGGCGCCCGGTGTGCTCGGGCCGCTCGTCCTCGCGGCGCTCTCCGGTCTGGTCACGTCGCTTGCGCTGGTGGCGATGCTGGCAGTGTTTCTCGCGGTGCTGGTCCTGACGGTACGGTTCCGTCAGCCGTCGACCTGACCCCGACCCGCTGATGTCTGCGGTCGTTTGTCAGGTCTGCCTGCCGCTCGCGCTGCCGCAGACGTAACGCGGAGCAGCAGTCACCGGCGGGCACGGCAGGCTACTCGGCGCTGCTGATGATCGTGCCGATTCCGAGCACGCCGAGGATGGCCGCCGAGACCCGTTCGAGCACCTTCGCCACCCTGGGACGCCGCAGCCAGAGCACGGCACGCGCCGCGACGATCGACACGATCGCGAGATAGACCAGCGCCACCACCGCGTCGATCGCTCCGAGCAGCATCGTGCTGCCCACCGAGGCGTTGCCCGCTGGAATGAACTGCGGCGCGACCGCGAGGAAGAAGAGCCCGACCTTGGGGTTCAGCATCGTCGACAGCATGCCGGCGAGCAGGCTCGAGTGGATGCGCGCCCTCGGCGCTGCGAGCTCCGCGCCCTCCACCCCGGCCCGGCGGCTCGCAAGGAACGCGCTCACTCCGAGGTAGACGAGGTAGAGTCCGCCGATGATCTTTACCACGCGGTACGCCTCGGCCGACTGTTCGAGCAGGGCGGCGAGACCGAAGGCGACCGCGGCCGCCCAGACCAGCGACCCGATCGCCGAACCCACCGACGCGGCCACACCGGCGCGAACCCGCACCAGACTGTAGCGGAGCACCAGGAACGTGTCCGGCCCGGGCGTCAGCGCCAGCAGGACGCAGAGCCCGGTGAAGGCCAGGATCGAGGGGAGAGTCATCCGGCGAGTCTACCGAGGGGAGGTCAGGTCAGTCCTTCGGCGGTGGTCTCCAGATCCGAGCGCGGATGCTCGCGCTGGGTCGCGATCGTCACTCCGGCCGCAAGACAGACAACGACGATGCCGGCGACCTGCACGGGCGTGAACGACTCACCGAGGACGAGCACGCCGAAGATCGCGGCGATCACCGGCCCGAAACTCGTGATGATCGCGTACAGGCGCGGGGGTATGCGGCGCAGGATGAACGTGTCCAGGCTGTAGGGGATGGCCGACGACAGGATGCCCGCTGTCACGAGCAATGCGATGACCCGCAGGTCGAGCTTGGAATAGTCGACGACGATGAGCGCAATGGGGAGCAGGATGGCCGTCGCGACGACACTGGCCACGCTGAGGCCTTCCAGCCCCGGCAGTCCGACCGCCACCCTACGGGTGAGCAGGATGTAGCCCGCCCACGACGCCGCCGCGATGAGGGCGAACACCACACCGAGCACATCGATCGAGCCGGCCGTGCCGGTCAGGAGTACGACTCCGGCGGCAGCGACGATGGCACAAGCGAAGTCGAGCAGGCGCCGCGAGCCGACCAGCGCGAGCGCGAAGGGGCCGAGGAACTCGATGGTCGCGGCGATTCCGAGTCCGAGTCGACCGACAGCTTCGTAGAACGACAGGTTCATGGTGGCGAGAACGATCCCGAGCGCGAGTGCCGGCCAGAGCCGCCGCCAGGTGAGTTCGCGCCGCTTCGGCCGGTAGAACGGCAGCACCGCGATGGCGGTGATGACCTGGCGGACTGCGACGACGACGACCGCTCCGACGATGGGGATGAGCAATCCGGCCACGGCCGACCCGAAGTTGATGCTGACCTCGGTTGCGACCTGGGTGCCCGCGCCGATGAGGCGGTCGCGTTTCGAAGTCACTCGACGAGCCTAGGGCGCGGAGGGACTGGTCGCGAACCGCCGACAGTGCCGTGTCAGGTGTCGAGGCCGAGCCGCATGATCGCGCGCGTCGCAGACGGTCGCCTCACCACGGAGAAGCCGCCGGACTCGAACAGCGACACAGTGCCGTGGTACCGTTCGGCGGCCGACAACGACGGCCGCACGCCAGGATCGACGGGGTAGCCTTCGACGACGCGCGCACCACTCGATCGGGCGTGCTCCACGGCTCCGCCCAGCAAATGGCGGGCGACGCCGCGACGCCGCGAATCGAGCCGAACCACGAAGCACGTCACAGCCCAGAGGTCGTCGACCGGATCGCCCTCGAGCCGTCGCGTGATCGGTGAGCGCCCCAGGCCGGAGTATGCCGAGTACGGCTCGACAGCCGACCATCCGACCGGTTCATCGTCGAGCCACGCGATGACGCCCGCGGTCGGCGAGCCGGAGGTCTGCCCGTGGAGGGCGTCGCGCCTCTCGGCCGTCGTGGTCGCCCGGTACTCCGCGCCGGTCAGCTTGAACCACTGGCACCAGCACGTGGCCTGATCACCCGGCTGGCCGAAGACCCGCTCGAGCTCTGGCCAGGTCTCAGCCGTGGCCGGTGCCACGCGCATCGTCATTGAGGTCATGCGATCACGCTACCGGTCGCCTCTGACACACGCAGCAGGTTCTCAGAGCCCGAGTTCCGCGAGCACGAGCAGAGGGCGTTCGATCTGGCCGAAGTGTCCCGTCGCCGGGAGCACAGCGACCGTGAAGCGCGGAATGACACAGCGCAGGCGTGCGTCGTCGTTGCGGCCGGTGAACACATCCCGGTCACCATGAACGCTGACGACCGGGCACTCGATCCGTCCCCAGCGCCCGACCGCGTCGTACCGGCGCGCACAACGCAGGGCCCGCGCGAACGCCGCTGGTCTGACCTCGACGGCGAGGGCATCCACTACGGAGGCATCGACGCGCCGGCCGGGCGCGAACAGGGGAGTGGTGAGCAGGCGGAGAAGGCCGACCCGATTGAGCAGGCGCACCGCCGCGCAGCCTGCGCGACCGAGCACAGAGAGCATCCGCATCCCCTGCAGCAGCGCGAACAACGCCGGGTAGGCTGCCCAGGCCTGAACTGCGCAGATCCGGTCACCCCGCGCGCCGAGAGTGGTCGGTGACACCAGCAGGACCTCAGTCGTCTCCTTCGGTCGCTGTGCGGCGAGTTCCAGCGCGACGAACCCGCCGAGCGAGTGCCCGAGAACGCGCCAGCTGTCGTAGCCGCACGCCCGGACCACCTCGACGACGGCGGCGGCGAGGCTCTCCGCGTCCACCGCGCCCAGACCCGATTCGGGCCCGAGCGAATCACCCCAGCCGGGCAGATCGGGGATGACGAGGCCGGAAAGCCGCCCCCGGCCCGCCGCCCGCAGCATCGGTGTCCAGGTCGTCCAACTGCCGGCCGCGCCGTGGAGCAGCACCATCGCCTCGGATGCGGTCCCAGGGCTGCGATACACGACCACGTCACCGAGAGCCGTCGGCACCACCACGCGCTCGAGACCGAGCGAGGACGGGTTGGTCACGAGCGGATACACGATGTTGCCCGAAGTGGGCGCCGACGAACCTGCGATATGGATGCTCACATGAATTCGTTCGGAACGGACCAGTCAACGGATTGCGCCTCCCGGCAGCATTCCTAGGATGGAAGCATCCGAGTCATCCCGCCTGAGCCGCCCGCGGCACCGCGAACGCATGGAAGGACTTCGTGAACGACACCGACGCATCCGCCGCCCTCTGGGCCCGCCGAGCACGAACAGAGCTGTCCCCTGAAACCCTCGACCAGCTGGATGCGTGGTGGCGCGCCGCCAACTACCTGTCCGTGGGTCAGATCTACCTGCTGGACAACCCGCTGCTGCGCGCACCGTTGACACGCGACCACGTCAAACCGCGCCTGCTCGGCCATTGGGGCACTACGCCGGGGCTCAATTTCGTCTACGCACATCTCAACCGGGTCATCCGCGATCGTGCGCTGAACACCATCTACATCGCCGGACCCGGCCACGGCGGTCCGGGGATGGTCGCCAACGCCTACCTGGACGGCACCTACAGCGAGATCTACAACCGGATCGACCACACCGAAGACGGACTTCGGCGGCTGTTCCGGCAGTTCTCCTTCCCGGGCGGCATCCCCAGCCACGTGGCACCGGAGACCCCCGGTTCCATCCACGAGGGCGGAGAACTCGGCTACTCGCTGTCGCACGCGTACGGCGCGGCATTCGACAACCCCGACCTGCTGGTGGCGGCCGTCGTGGGAGACGGCGAGGCCGAGACCGGCCCGCTCGCGACGGCCTGGCATTCGAACAAGTTCCTGGACCCCGCCCAGGACGGCGTCGTGCTGCCGATCCTCCACCTCAACGGCTACAAGATCGCCAATCCGACGGTGCTGGCGCGCATTCCCGAAGAGGAGCTGTTCGAGCTCATGCGCGGCTACGGCTACACCCCGTATCTCGTGTCCGGCGGATTCGACGGCGAGGATCCCCGCGCCGTGCATGAACGGATGGCCGCAACCCTCGACGACATCCTGGACCGCATCGCAGACATCAAGGCCGCGGCCGCCGACGGCACGCTGGACGGACGGCCGGCATGGCCCATGCTCATCCTGCGCACCCCGAAGGGCTGGACCTGTCCGAAGGAGATCGACGGTCACCCGGCCGAGAACAACTGGCGCGCGCACCAGGTTCCGCTCGCCGATGCCCGCGACACCGAAGCGCACACCCGTCTCCTGCACGATTGGATGGAGTCGTACCGGCCGGGCGAACTCTTCGACGAGGCGGGCGCACCGCTGCCGGTCGTCATGGCCCTCGCGCCGGACGGCGAAATGCGGATGAGCGCCAACCCGGTCGCGAACGGCGGCCTCCTGCGGAAGGACCTGCGCCTGCCCGACTTCCGCGACTACGCGGTCGACGTCCCGTCGCCGGGTGGTTCCGTGAGCGAGGCGACGAAGGTCCTCGGCGAGTGGCTGCGCGACGTGATCCGGGACAACCCAGACAATTTTCGGATCTTCGGCCCGGACGAGACCGCATCCAATCGTCTCAGTGCCGTCTTCGAACGCACCGACAAGCAATGGAACGCGGAACTCTGGCCGATCGATGCGGACAACCATCTCGCGCGGGCCGGACGGGTGCTCGAGGTCCTCAGCGAGCATCAGTGCCAGGGCTGGCTGGAGGGGTACCTGCTCACCGGGCGGCACGGCATCATCAACTCGTACGAAGCGTTCGTGCACATCGTCGATTCGATGTTCAACCAGCACGCCAAATGGCTGAAGACATCGCGGCGGATCCCGTGGCGACGCCCGATCTCGTCACTGAACTACCTGCTCAGCTCTCACGTCTGGCGGCAGGACCACAACGGCGCCTCGCACCAGGACCCCGGCTTCATCGACCATGTGGTCAACAAGAAGGCGGACGTGGTGCGGGTGTACCTGCCGTTCGACGCCAACACGCTCCTGTCGACGTACGACCACTGCCTGCGATCGGTCGACTACGTGAACGTCGTGGTCGCGGGCAAGCAGCCTGCACCGAACTGGCTGACGATGGATGAGGCCGTCGAGCACTGCACACGCGGGATCGGCCTGTTCGACTGGGCGGGTACGGAGGTCGAAGGCGAAGAGCCGGATGTCGTCCTCGCCGCTGCGGGGGACATCCCGACTCTCGAGGTGCTCGCCGCAGCATCGATCCTCCGCGAACGTGTGCCGTCGTTGCGCGTCCGGGTCGTCAACGTCGTCGACCTGATGCGCCTGCAGACCGAGGGCGAGCATCCGCACGGCCTCAGCGACCGCGAGTACGACGCCATCTTCACCACCGACAAACCGGTCATCTTCGCGTATCACGGCTACCCCTGGCTGATCCATCGCCTGGCCTACCGTCGTGCCGGCCACGACAACCTGCACGTCCGCGGCTACATCGAGGAGGGCACCACCACCACGCCGTTCGACATGGTCATGCTCAACAACCTGGACCGGTATCACCTGGTCATCGACGTGCTCGACCGGGTTCCCGGCCTCGGAGCACGCGAGGGCGGGTTCCGGCAGGAGATGCAGGATGCGCGACTTCGGGCTCGCGCCTACACCCGCGAGTTCGGGGAGGACATCCCCGAGGTGGCCGAGTGGTCCTGGGATGGCGCGACCGATGGGACCCGGCTGGACGACACCGGCGGCGACAACGCGTAGGCCGGCATGAGCAAGGGTGCCTGTTGACCCGAACAACAGGCACCCTTACTTTCATTATTCTTGCGGAAGCTTTCGCGATTCCGTGCGCGGCGCGGCGCGCGTCGTATTCTGTATTCGCCCGGAATCCGTGCTCATCAGAGCGGGGGAGTCGTCGCCGGGTCGACCGGCGTCAGCGTGGGGATCTTCGCGGTCCGTCCGTCGCCGGAGGATCGCCCGGTGAGGCGGCGGCCGATCCAGGGGAGCACATACTCGCGGTAGTAGGCGACAGTGTTGCGCGAGCGCGGGCCTCCCGGAGCGTTCGCGACCTCCTCGACGCCCCATTCGGCCGGAACGGGGACGCGGAGCGCAGTGAGCACGTTGCTTGCGACGCGGGCGTGACCGAGGGCATTCAGGTGGAGCTTGTCGGACGACCAGTATCGAATGTCGCCGAGGCCCTCATCCGCCCAGTTGTCGACGAACGTCATGTTCGCACGCGGAAAGAGCGCACGGACCGCCGAGTCGAGTTCATCGCCGCGCTTGCGCATCACCGCTCCGAGTGGCAGATGCCTGCTGGGGTTCGCGCCGCTCAGCATGAGCATGTGGATGCCCGCCTCAGTGACCGAGTTCGCTGCTGACTCCAGCATGGTCACCACCGACTGCATCGAGACCTTCGGCCGCATGATGTCGTTCCCGCCGCCGTTCAGGCTGATCACCTGGGGGAGCTGGGCGATCGCGGGCGACAACTGCTCCGACAGGAGCGGCGCCAGCTTGCGGCCGCGGATCGCGAGGTTCGCGTACAGCACCGGTTCTGGCGAGGCGGCGGCGAGACCGACCGCCACGAAATCCGCCCATCCGCGGGTCCGGCCATCGGGAAGCTCGTCTCCGACCCCCTCGGTGAAGCTGTCGCCGATCGCGATGTAACTACTGAACATAATGTTTACGCTACCGCCCGCGGATGAGACGGATGCTCACCCGAGCAGCGCGATCCAGCTGCGCACGTGCTCGACCGTCACACCGTGGTAGCCGGCGGTCCTCGCGAATGCGTCGCGCACCGCATCGGTCTCGATCACGAGCGTCGCTTCGCCGTCGTCGGCGAATGTGAACTGGGGGCCACCCGCGACCTCAGGCGTGTCGGTCTCGACCCCGATCGTGAACGGCTTGCCGGCAGCGGATACGGCGGTGGCGGCAGGCGTCGCGAGCGCGACGATACCGTCTGGCCCAGCCGCATGATCGGCGAACGCGACAATCGCCACGCTGTCGAGGGAGGGAAGGAGCGCATTGAACACCGTGGCGTCACCGGACGGGACGGTCGTGAGCCACCAGGGCAGGTCGGCGCCGAGCGGTAGTGGGCCGGCAGCGGTCTTCGCGGCGTGCAGCAGCGCGACGTACTCGGGAGTTATGGTCGCGAAATCGGCCTGTGCCTGACCTGCCCACGGTTCGACATCCAGTTGCACCGCGTCGAAGTCCGCTGCGCCACGGGCATCGGTGATCCATTGGGCCACCAGCGCGGGATTCGACAGCCAGGAGGCGTCGCCACCGAGTGCGGAGACGCGCACGCCGACCGCATGGAGCGCATCCACCGAATCGGCCAGCCAGGTGCCGATCGCGCCCTGGTCCGCAGCCCACGGCACCGACAGGTAGACCGACGTCAGGCTGTGCGCCTGTGCGAAAGAGGCGAGTGCTGCGGGAGCCAACTCGGCCTGCCCGAGTCCACGGTTGTCGGCGGCCGGGTCGACCGAGTTTCCCCACGCCCACATGCTCGTGATGGCGGGCGTGTCAGCCGTGGCGGTCGGCTTCTCATCGGCGTGCGCCGGTGTCGCGGTCATGAACAGTGCTCCTGTTCCGGCGAGTCCCACCATCAGGGCGACGACCGCAACGCGATGGAGCCGTCGGACGGGGATCGAGGCCGTGGCCCTGGTTCGCGCCATGATTCCCTCATCACTCGGTCCGCGGACCCTCGTGAGGGTGCACGGATGCGGGTGCTGCGTTTCGGGACGTCAGCGAAAAGCGGTGCTGCAGGGCAAGACGTGTCCATCATGCCCTACTTCAGAGTCACACGACGAAAGGGTCGGAGGTGGCGGCCGTCAGCGCAGGACGGCGGCGATGGCGCTGACCTCCACGAGTGCGCCCGGCACCCCGAGTCCGGCGACTCGCGCACCCAACACCAGCGGGGGCCCGTCGGAGGCGAGTTCGCCTGCGATCGCTCCGTACGCAGCACGGAGGTCGACCCCGTCGACGAACAATACTGTCCACTGCACGACGTCATCAACCGTCGCGTCGACCGCTCGAAGCGCGGTCACGGCATTGCTGAGTGCACGTGTCGCCTGCGCTGCCACGTCGTCTTCACCGACGAGCGCGCCCGTCTCGTCGACGGCATTCTGTCCACCCACGTAGATCGTCGTCGCGCCGGGTGGAACAACGGCGACGTGGCTGAAGGCCGGGCTCACAACGAGTCCGGCAGGGCGGATGCGTTCGATAGTTGCCATGCGGCGAGTGTCGCACGATCCACCGACACGGGGGACGCGCTCAGCGTCGTCAGCCGAGCGACGGCTTGATGTCGCGGTTGATCGACTCGAGAATGCGGGCGTTGAAGTCGACGCCGAGCTGGTTGGGCACGGTGACGAGCACCGTGTCGGCCAGCTGCACGGCTTCGTCGGCGGCGAGCTCTGCGGCGATCGCGTCGGGTTCGCCGACGAAGCTGCGGCCGAAGCGCGCCAGACCGCCGTCGAGGTGGCCGACCTGGTCCTGCGACTCGACGACAGAGCGTGCGCCGAAATAGCGGCGGGTCTCGTCGTCGATGATCGGGATCACGCTCCGGCTGACCGAGACGCGGGGCTCGCGGTCGTGGCCGGCTTCGCGCCACGCATCCCGGAACATCCGGATCTGCTCCGCCTGCAGCTGGTCGAACGGCACACCGGTGTCCTCGGTGAGCAGCGTCGAACTCATCAGGTTCATGCCTTGCTCGGCCGTCCACACGGCTGTCGCCCTGGTGCCCGCGCCCCACCAGATGCGTTCCGCGAGGCCGGGGGAGCGCGGTTCGATCGCAAGCGGCTGCTCGATACCCGTCATCTGCGGGTTGGACATCACCAGTCCCGCACCCTCGATCGCCGCCCGGAACAGCTCCGTGTGGCGGCGCGCCATGTCCGCGTCCGACTCGTCATCGGCGGGCACGAACCCGAACGACTCGTAGCCGTGCATCGCCGTCTCGGGTGACCCGCGGCTCACGCCGAGCTGAAGCCGGCCGTCGCTGATCAGGTCTGCTGCAGCCGCATCCTCAGCCATGTAGAGCGGATTCTCGTAACGCATGTCGATCACCGCGGTGCCCAGCTCGATCCTGCTGGTGCGCGCGCCCATCGCGGCCAGCAGCGGGAACGGCGAGGCGAGCTGGCGCGCGAAATGGTGCACGCGCACGTAGGCGCCATCCAGTCCCAGTTCTTCAGCGGCGACGGCGAGCTCGATCGTCTGCACGAGTGCGTCGCGCGCTGTCCTCGCGACGGAGCCGGGGATGGGCTGCCAATGGCCGAAGGAGAGGAATCCGATGCGTTTCACGATGGGGGCAGCGTATTCGCTCCGCGGTGTATTCCGCACCTGGCCTGAGCGATTCGACGCCCGCACGGAGTTCACAACGACTTCGCAGCCAGGAACGGTGCTCTGCGAGCACGCGAGGCGTACCCTCGAATGAGGATCACCCGACTGGAGGACCCATGTTGACTCGTGCGTGGCTGCGCTGGCTTCCCGCCGTCGCTGTGCCTGCGGTGATCGCTGCGGGCGCAGTGATCATCCCGATGCAGGCCGGTGCCGCGGTGAACCTGCCCGCGAGGACGCCGAGCGAACTGCTCGCCCTCGTGGCGAACAGCAAAGTCGAGGCGTTCTCCGGCACCGTCGAGCAGACCTCGAACCTCGGCCTGCCGCAGTTGCCGACCACCGGGCCCGGCTCCGATTCGAGCGACGCGTCGATCCTGGATCTCGTGACCGCCTCTCACACGGCTCGCGTCTATGCCGACGGTCCGACGAAACAGCGCGTCCAGGTGATGGACTCGCTGGCCGAGCGCGACGCGATCCGCAACGGCACCGACGCCTGGCTGTACCAGTCGAAGGACAACTCCGCGACGCACATCACCGTGCCTGCCAAGAGCGCGAACGAGCCCTCCACCCAGGACGGTGTTGTGACCCCGGCGGAGATCGCCGACAAGCTGCTCGCGAAGATCGACCCGTCCACAACGGTCACCCTCGGGGACAACCAGTCGGTCGCCGGCCGTAACGCGTACGAACTCGTCCTCACACCGAAGACGTCGGCGACGCTGGTCGGGTCGGTCGCCATCGCGGTCGACGCCGAGACCGGGCTGCCGCTGCAGGTCGTCGTCGACGCCCGTGGCCAGCATGATCCCGCGTTCACCGTCGGCTTCACGTCCATCGACCTGGCGACTCCGTCCGCGAGCATGTTCACCTTCACGCCGCCCGCAGGCGCGACGGTGAAGCAGCAGGCGCTGCCGAAAGCCCCGACAGCCCCGAAGCAGGAGTCGGGCCACCCGAAGCCGACTGTCACCGGTACCGGCTGGGATGCGGTGGTCGAGCTCACCGTCGGGTCGGTGCCCGCCTCGGTCACGAGTAACCCGCTCTACGGCGAACTGACGACGCCGGTGGCCGGAGGACGTGCGCTCTCGACATCCCTCGTGTCCGTCCTGCTGACCGACGACGGCCGGGTGTTCGCTGGAGCCGTACCCGTTTCGCGCCTCGAGGCTGTGGCCGCGCAGTGACGGGCGACCGCCGGTGACAGACGACGTTTCGTTCGCCCCGGCGGCGATCGAGACGGTCGGACTGACCAAGCGCTTCGGCTCGCATACAGCGGTCGACGGGATCGGGCTGAACGTTCCGCGCGGCTCCGTGTTCGGATTCCTCGGCCCGAACGGGTCGGGCAAGACAACCACCATCCGCATGCTCCTCGGGCTGGCATCGGCGTCGGCAGGGGAGATCCGGGTTCTCGGCGAGGAGATGCCGCGTAAGGGGCTGGATGTGCTTCCGCGCGTCGGCGCTCTGGTC
Source organism: Diaminobutyricibacter sp. McL0608 (assembly GCF_039613825.1). NCBI lineage: Bacteria > Bacillati > Actinomycetota > Actinomycetes > Micrococcales > Microbacteriaceae > Leifsonia > Leifsonia sp. McL0608. The sequence continues at coordinate 1,943,901 of NZ_CP154826.1, forward strand.
GAAGGTCCGGCGTTCTACCCGTTCCTCTCGGGAGCGGCCAACCTGGCGCGGCTCGATTCAGCCAACCGAAACGCACCGGCGCGCACAAGGCACGACCGCGTCGCCCAATCCCTCGAACGCGTGGGGCTGTCGCACGCCGCGCGCAAACGAGTGAAGGCCTATTCACTCGGAATGAAGCAGCGCCTCGGCATCGCCAACGCCCTCCTCACCCCGCGTGAACTGCTGGTGCTCGACGAGCCGACCAACGGCCTCGACCCGCAGGGAACGCGCGAGGTGCGAAACCTCATCCGCTCGCTCGCCGAAGGCGGTACGACCGTCTTCGTATCCAGCCATCTGCTCGCTGAGATCGACCAGATCTGCACGCACGCCGCCATCATGAGCAACGGCGCACTGGTGGCGCAGGGCACGCTCGCCGACCTGCGCAAGGCCGGAAGCCCGCGCGTCGAAGTCCGCACGCCGGACACGGCCGCTGCACGCCGCGTTCTCGCGTCCCTCGGACTCGAGGTCGACGACGGGGCGGCGGATGCTCCACCGGCCGACCCGGCCGCCTCACCCGACAATATCGTCGCCGCGACCACGGATTCGACGATCGCGCCGGAGGAGATCGCCGCGGCCCTTGTGGGTGCCGGGGTGCGCATCCGGGGTTTCAGCGTCAGCAGCGCGAGTCTCGAGGAGCGGTTCGTCGCCCTCACCGGCGAAGGGTTCGACGTTGCCGAGTGACGCCGTTGTCGCGGCCGCGCCGGACACCGCCGAGCGTACGGGCTCGGGGTGGAGCCTGCTCTGGTCGGAGATCAGCGTGCTGTTCCGGCGCTGGCGTACCTGGGCGCTCCTGGCCGCACTGGCCGGGGTGCCGATCCTCATCGCTGTCGCAGTCCGGATCAGGGACACCGGAGCGAACTCGGGGCGCGGACCCCAATTCCTCAACGAGATCACGCACAACGGGCTGTTCGTCGCCTTCACGGCCCTCGTCGTGTGCGTTCCGTTGTTCCTCCCGCTGACGATCGGCGTGGTCGCCGGCGACACCATCGCAGGTGAAGCGTCGCACGGCACGCTGCGGTACCTGCTCGTCGGGCCTGCCGGGCGCGTTCGCCTGCTCGTCGTGAAATACATCGGGGCGGCCGCGTTCTGCGTCGTGGGCACACTCGTCGTCATCGCTGCGGGCGTGCTGATCGGAGCGGCGCTGTTCCCCATCGGTCCCGTTCCACTCCTCTCGGGCGACACGGTCAGCCTGGGCGAAGCGCTGTTCCGCCTCCTGCTCGTCGCCCTTTATGTGACCGTCTCGCTGCTCGGCCTCTCGGCGATCGGACTATTCATCTCGACCCTCACCGACGTTCCTGTCGGCGCAATGGCGGCGACGATCGTGCTCTCCATCGCCTCCGAAGTCCTCGACTCACTTCCACAGGTGGACTGGCTGCACCCGTGGCTGTTCAGCCACTACTGGCTGGGGTTCGCGGACATGCTGAGGCAGCCGCTCTCGTGGGAGTCCTTCGGTCAGAATGCCCTGCTCCAGCTCGGCTACATCCTCGTGTTCGGGGCGCTCGCGTTCGGCCGGTTCACCACGAAGGACATCCTGTCCTAGTGCGGGTTCCGGTTCGCCCCTCCGCGACTACTCGTTCGCGTTCTGCTGGCGAAGCCAGACAAGGACCTCTGTCGCCACGTCGCGCCACCCGTGGTCGATGACGAGCGAGTGGCCGCGGCCGTGGAACTTCGTCAGGTCGGTGACCGCGTTCGAGTCCCGGTACTGCTTGAGTGTGGCTTCGGTCGTCACATCGGGAACCGTGTGGTCCTTCGTGCCCGACACGAGCAGCAGCGGTCCGCGGTCTTCGTTCCCGGTGTCGACCTTCGCCTGCGAGTGGACACGGAAGTTCGCGGATGCTGCCTCGAACAGCGGGCGGGCGGGCGACGGTATGGCCACCGCGTCGAACAGGTCCTTCGACTCCTCGTCGGTCAGTTCATTGCCAAAGCCGAACTTGAACTCCTTCTCGGTGAGCGACACGGCATGCTTGAGGTTGGCCGGGTTCCCGAGACCGGGAAGAGCCGACTTGAGCTGCGCGAGAGGGAGCGGAAGCACACCCTTGATCTGCGCGGGGTCGATGGCGACTCCCGCATTTCCGTAGCCCTGCCCGATCAGCTTCTCGGTGATCAGTCCGCCGAACGAGTGCCCGATGATGACAGGCGGCTCCTCGAACGCTTCGATGATCGCCGCGTAGTGCGCGGTGATGTCGTCGATGCTCTTGTCGGCCACCGCATCCGGATTCGCACGCGCCTCCTCGACGGTGTCCGGCTCGCCGGGCCAGCCCGGAGCGACCGGATCGTAGCCTTCGTTGCGGAAGAACTCGATCCAGGGGTTCCAGCTGGTGGCGTGAAGCCACAGACCGTGGATGAAGACGACGGGCTGACCTGCCATGTGCGTTGACCTTTCACCGGGCGCCGACGTGCGACGCGTATGACCAAGCAGAATGCAACAGCGTGAAAGCCGGCGATCACATGCAGCACCGACCCCGCACGGCTCAGGCTATGCCCGCATGTAGGCATGGAACAACGGTCTGTTACGTTGGGCGCATGTTTGACTGGCTCTGCGCCGCGTGCGCTGTCGAATATCCGCCCGGCGACCAGCCTCCCGCCGAATGCCCGATCTGCCTGGACGAGCGCCAGTACGTCCCATTGTCCGGCCAGGCCTGGACCTCCCTGCAGCTGCTCGCGGAGCGGGGGAGCAGGGTCGAGATCGCCGAGGCCGAGCCTGACCTCTACATTCTGAACACCACTCCGGAGACGGGAATCGGCCAGTACGCGAAGCTCGTGCGCACCAGCCAGGGCAACCTCCTGTGGGATCCGACCGGGTTCGTCGACGAGGCCGCCGCGGCACAGGTCACAGCGCTGGGCGGTGCCCGGTACATCGTGGCCAGTCACCCGCACATGTACGGCGCCCAGAGTACGTGGGCGCGGTACCTCGATGCGGAGATCCTCGTGGCCGAGGCGGATCGCGAGTGGGTGCAGCGCGACGATCCGCACATCCGGACGTTCTCCGGTGATGTCGAGCTCCTCCCCGGGGTGACGCTCCGGACGATCGGCGGCCACTTTCCCGGCAGCGCCATCGTGCACTGGGCTCCGGGGGCAGAAGGCCGCGGCGTCGTCCTCGCCGGTGACACGTTCTTCCCGGGACCCTCGGGCCGCTGGGTCACGTTCATGCGCAGCTTCCCGAACGCGATCCCGATGTCGGCCGCGGTCGTCGGCCGGGTCGCCGGCGCCGTGACCGCACACGCCTTCGATCGCGCCTACGGCAATTTCGGCAACCGCATCATGTCGGATGCTCGCGGGGCCGTCCAGCGCTCGGCGGACCGGTACATCGCGTGGGTCAGCGGGGCGAACGACCACCTCACGTGAGAAGTCCGTCGGCGACCGCGACGGTGCACCGACCCGCCGCGTCGGCCGGACCCCATACGATGTGCGGGTGGTCTTCGAACATGACGTCCGACTCTCCGATGGTCGCACTGTGCGCGTCTACGACACGGGAGCGGCGGAATCCGACGCGCTGACCGTCGTCTGGTTCCACGGCTCACCCCAGACCGGGGCACTCCTCGACCCGCTCCTCGAGGCTGCGTCGGCCAGGCGCATCCGCCTGCTCTCGTACGCGCGACCGGGCTACCGCGGCTCGACGCGAGTGCCCGGAAGGGACGTCGCCTCGGCGGCGATCGACGTCGAAGGGTTCGCCGACGCACTCGGGCTGGGCGGTTTCGCCGTGATGGGCGCATCCGGAGGGGGACCGCATGCCCTCGCGTGCGCAGCGCTCCTGCCGGGCCGGGTGCCGGCCGCAGCGACGTTCGCCACGCTCGCTCCGTTCGACGCCGGCATCGACTGGTTCGGGGGCATGGCCTCGGACGGGGCAGCGCTGCGCGCCGCGGTCGAGGGTCCGGATGCGCGGACGGCATTCGAGGAGACCGCGGAGTTCGACCCGCTGAGTTTCAACGACCGCGACTACGCCACCCTCGCCGGGTCCTGGACGTCCCTCGGGGCGGATGTCGGGATCGCGTCAGGCGACGGGCCCGAGGGCCTGATCACCGACGACCTCGCCTTCGTCCAGCCCTGGGGATTCGAGATCGCGGACATCGCAGCACCCGTCCTCCTCGCTCAGGGCGGGGATGACCGGGTGGTGCCCGCGACGCACGCAGAGTGGCTGGTCGGCACCATGGCGGATGCTGAGCTGTGGCTGCGCCCGCGTGACGGTCATATCTCGATTCTGGAGGCGGCGCCCGTCGCGTTCGACTGGCTGCTCGCGCACGCCCGCTGAGCTGACCTCATCCCGTCTGGGCCGGCGCGAGCTCGACGGTGGCGAGCACTTCGCGGCCACCCGGCGAGGAACGCGGAGCCATATCGACGAGGGCGACCTGCCGGAGCCTCAGAACCTCACCCTCGGCGGCCCGCCGCTCGCCCTTGACCGTGACGTGCGGCCGGTACGGTCCCGGCTGGAACGAGCGTTCGCTCGACGGCAATGCGAGGGGATGGAGGGCCGCGGTCAGGGCCGCGTGGAGTCCGGTGAGTCGAGCATCCTCGTCGACGAGCGTCACAGGGATATCGTGGCGCCGACCGAACAGCGCGCCGCGACCCGCCGTGACCGGGAACGCCGAGACACCGGCCGTGGTCTCTGCGATGGCGCGAGCGAGGTCGTCGATGGTGGCGTGGGTGCTGAACGGTGGGACGACTGTCACATGGAGCGGCCATTCACGGACCGCGAACCGCGTGCCGGCGTGGAGCGGCTCCAGAGGGATGACGACGACGACCCGCGACATGTGCCGATTTTAAGCTGCGAAGGTCCGAAGGCTCCTGCACTCCGTTCCCAGTTCGACCGGCCAGAGTGATGGTCTGACCGCGTGCGTGAAGAACGGGGAGCCACGAGACGATGACAGCGCCGACGGTCCACACCGGCCGGTTCGTGCCCGGCCGGATGCAGGAGTTCCGCGATTTCCTCGCGGCGCACGCCTCTGCATCCGTCGCCGTGCTCGCCGCCGTCTGCGCCATCGCGGCGTGGTGGCGCATCCCTGCGGTGGCGCGCAACACGCTCTGGGCGGAAGACGGAAGGAATTTCCTCCAGGATGCGGTCAACCACGGCCCCCTGACCTCGCTCACGATTCCGTACGCAGGCTATCTCCACACCATCCCGCGGCTGATCGCGGCCTTCACCGTCACCTTCGTTCCGGTTCCTCAATGGGCGGACGCGATGACGGCCGGCTCCTGCATCGTCGCCGGAATCCTGGCGGCAGTGGTCTTCGTCTGCACCCGGGATGTCGTCCCCTGGCTGCCGGGCCGAATGATGATCGCCGGTCTCACGGTTCTCGCGCCGCTCGCACCCCGCGAGGTGCTCGGCGACGCTGCGAATGTGCACTCGCTGGTGCTCTGGACGGTGTTGTGGATGCTCCTCTACACACCGCGGACGCGCGCGGGCTCGATCGTTCTCGGAGTCGTCGCGTTTCCGGGAGCCGCGACCGAGATCCAGTGCCTGCTGCTCCTCCCGCTCGCCCTCATCCGCTGGCGAGACCGGAGTCGGTGGCCGATGTTCGCGGGACTCGCGATCGGACTGGCGATGGAGTTGTTCGTCACTCTGTTCTGGCCGCGCCCGCCGTCCGGGCATCCACCGATCGAAACACTGTCCATCGCCTACGGCTACCTGATCAACGCCGTCACGCCGCTGGTGACTCCGCAGAACTCCATCGGACCGGTCCTGGTGAGCAGCGGACCGCTCGTCGGCATCGCCGTATTCGCCGCGGTCGCATGTGCGCTCGTCTACGTCATACTGCGGGGAACGTTCACGCAGCGCATCGCCGGCAGCGGGCTCGTCGCCGGCTCGATCGCGTTCTACACGATCGCGGTCGTCACCAATCCCAACTCGTTCTACGATTACGCGCGGTTCGACACCGACGAGCTCGCACAGGTGTGGCTCGCCCGGTACGGTGTCGTGCCGTCCATGATGCTGGCGGCGGTCGTCGTTCTCGCGATCTCGCTGGCAGTGTCGCGTGGTGTCACGGGGGCTGCGCGGGTGTCTGTCGGCGACCGCGCGACGTCGGCGACCCGTCGATGGCTCGGCGAACGTCGAAGGCTCGCGGGCGGGATCGCGCTCGGTGTCGTGGCGGCGCTGCTCCTCGTGCAGTTCATCCCCCAGGACACCCGACGCTCCTCAGGGCCGCAGTGGTCCGCTCAGGTGACCGCGGCTGCGCGAGCCTGCGAACGGCTCCCGGCCAGCTACGTCTTCCACCTGAGCGAAACCATCGACTGGCACGTCCGGTTGACCTGCCGCACTCTCGACGACTAGCCCGCGCGTACCCGCCTTAGCCGAGCGCCTTCAGATCCGCCTGCAGGGCGGCCTGATCGAAGCCCTCGAGGGACTTGCCTGCGGTGAGCATCTCCTTCGACAGGTACGCGATGCCCTCGTCCATGTAGGTCGCCAGGAAATCCGGATCCATCGGATGGAGCTTTCCCCAGGTGACGATCTGGAAGTGCGTCCCGTCGAAACCGACCAGCGGCACGTAATGACCGCCCTCGATCTTCGCGCCCGGCACAACCGACCACGGCTCCCCCTTGTTGAACTGGTCCATCGCCGAGTCCGGGAACTTGATGCCAAGGCCGACCGCGCCGAACAGGTAGCAGGCCTGCTTCACGTCATCCAGGTTTCCCACCCGGAGGGCGAGGTAGGCCGCGACCTTGTGCCGCTTGCCGTTCGCATCGATGACGCCGGTCTTGCGGCGATAGGACGCCGCAACCGACATGTCGGTTCCCTGGTCGCTGTTCGGGTCGTCGGGGTTGAATCCGGTGACCTTCGCATAATCCGAGAGGACGGACTGGTCGGTGAACGAATACGTGTGTTTCGCCTCATCGCCCCAGAGCATCGTCTCGTGAGCGGCGCCGGCCCACACGCAGTCGCCGAACTTGTCGTTGCCGAGCATCCCGATCGGTGTCGCCGCATAGAGTTCCTGGTGACCGAAGACCGGCGGGACCGGCGGGAGCTTCGTCTCGTCGAGGAATGCCGAGAAGGTGAACGAGACAGCACCTTCACGTGCGGGCAGTTTGCCCAGCTTCAAATCAGCCATTTGTCATGCTCCTTCGATTCGCGTCAGGCGGGCGCTCCGTCGCGCACACACGCGTCACGATCCCGATCGGGATTCAGCGAACACCGGTTGTTGCGGGCCTGCGTCGGCTGGGGCACCGCACCTGTTGCTCACGTCTTCGGCATCAGATGACGTCCCCATCCTGCCACTGCCAGACCGTATTCAGTGAGGAAATCTCGAAGAATGATGTTCGTGTCTACACAAGGGATCCGGGACAGTAGGATCCGAGCATGAGCGGTAAACGCGCCATCGTCGCGATCAGCGCCGACACCCGGCTCGCGTGGACCATCGGTGGGGCGCTCCTGATCGTCTCGCCGATCCTGTCCCTCGGCAGTCCGTCCATCGGCTCGCAGATACCCGGCGGGATCTTCATCGGACCGGTGTGCTTCGCTGCCGCCACAGTCCTCTTCGCCTTCGGCATCCGCGGCTCCGGAAGCGTGACCGCCCGGCGGCCGCTCGGGACGACCGCCGTGGTGTTCCTGGGACTCTGGACCCTGCTCACTGCAGTACTGCTCGGCCCGATCGTCTCGACGATCTATGCGGCCGGCCGGGGCGGGGTCGAATGGACGTTTGCGGTCGGCTACGCCAACGACCTCATCCAGTTCGTCGCCGCGCTCATCGCGGCGATCCAGATCGCGCGTGCAGGAGTGGTTCCGCGTCCATGGAACTGGGCGCCGACGTGGGCACTGGTCGCGATCACGGTCCCGTGGCTGGTTCTCCAGATCGTCGGATACTTCGGCGCGCCTGCCGTTGCTAATCTGGCTTTCGCGTTCTCGACGATCGACGGGCTCATCAACCTCGCAGCGACCCTCTTCCTCGGTGTAGTCGCGATCGTTCTCGCGCAGGTCGCGGCCGGGCCCGGCGCCCCCGGCTCCCGGGTCGGTACGACCGACGATGAGGGCCACGGGGACACGAACGCTCCAGGCAGTTCCGTCGGTCAGCGGAACCTCTCTGTCGTTCTCCTGCTGGCGTTCGGTGCGCTGACGGCGATCGGAGGTGTCATCGGTGCGCTGGCAGCGAAGGCGGCTGCCGATCACGCACTCTTCGCAGCATCCGGCCTGCGCACCCTGCCGGTCTACACGTACACGCAATTCACCCAGGCCGTGCCCTCCATCGCGCCCGAGCTTGCCGGCATGTGGGTCGGTAGCGTCGTCGCCGTGCTCGGGGTCGCCGTTCTCCTGGCAGGGGTCATCGTCGCAACCAGGAACCCGCCCCTGGCGTCGTAGCCGGACGAGTGGCGTTCCCAGCTCCTGTAGAATTCGTGTTCTACTCTTTTCTGGTCCGGTAGTCCGTCAGCACGCGAGAGCTTCATTCCTTCCATGACGTCCACGTCGAACCTCGAACTCGCGGCCCCCGCCGAGTCCCTTCCTGAGACGATGGAAGGACCGCACGGGCCGTCGCGCGGCGCTGCCCGGTTTCGCCGGGTCGCCGTCATCTGGGGCATCCCGCTTGTCCTCCTTGTCGCGTGCATGGCGTTCTACGTATCGCTCGAGGACCAGATCTACTTCTACGACCCGCGCGGGTTCCAGGAGATGGCGATGGGTGTCTCGCAGGCGCTCCGCGGGGGACCGCTGGCGTTCATCCATGAGTTGCTCGCAGCAAGCAGATCCGAGTATCCGCCGTACTGGTCTGTTCCCCTGACCGGGTTATCGCCCGCTCGCCTGAACGTTCGCATCGTCTACATCCTCGCGATGACGATCGTCGGGCTGGTGCCGGTCGTCATCCTCATCACGAAGATCGTCAGTCGCCTCTTCAGTGTGCGGGTCTCGATCCCGATCGTTCTGATCGTCGCCTTCAACCCCACCACCTTCCTCATCGCAGAGATCGGCGTTCCCGATCTCATCGGGTTCGCCTTCATCCTCGGCGCGATCTGGATACTCATCTCACGACCGATGAACAGGAGCACGCTCTTCTGGGCGCTCCTCACCGGATCGCTCTCGCTCCTCACCAAGAAGAACTTCCTCTTCGACCTCGTCATCGTGTTCGGGGTCTACCTGCTCGCCTATGTGGTCACTGCATTCATCGATCGCCAGGCGGCGACCCGGATGAAGGCGTTGTCACGCGAGCTCTTCAGCCTGCGCGTCATCCTCGCGGCGGTCGGTGTGGTGGTGGGCATCGCGGTCCTGACCCCGGGAACCCTCTCAGCGATCTTCTCGCGGGACAATTCCCTCTTCTACGCCAGCTACCAGAGCACGCTCAGCGATGTGCTCGCCACCGACCTCAAATATGCCGGCGGCGTCATCGCTCTGGCTGCTGCGATCGTCGGCCTGATAGCGCTCGTCATGCTCATCCGCTCGCCGAGGCCGGGTGTCCGCAGCCGGGCGATATTCGTCCTCGGGTTCGTCGCTGTCTCGGAATTCGTGTGGGCGTTCACTCAGCGTCAGGCCGGCCTGATCCACGAAGTGCACGTCTGGCCTCTCCTGACGTCCACCGGGTTCGTCGGGGTCTGCGTCTTCTTCACGAGAGGGCGCACCCGCCCCGTCCACATCGCTTCCGCCGCTGTGGTGCTTCTGACCTTCATCTACATGTTCGCCCCGGTCACCCCGCTCCTTGCTCCCGCTCGCGCTGCAGGCGCAGCTCTCCCTCCTGCCCTTCGCCCGACCGTGAGCTTCCCGTGGGTCCAGTCGAACATCCAGCAGCTCGAAGTTCTGGCGAAGACGGTCGACAGCGCGGCGAAGACCGGGGGCCCGATACTCGTGCCGGTCGGATCGAACGTGCTGAACAGCAGCATCCTGAGCGAGGTCTTCGCGCAACGACTGGCGACGGCCGCGCCCGACATCTTCCTGATGCCGCAGGTGGACCTGCAGGACGCACTGCCCTGGTCGACACTGATCGGCGATCAGGGCCGGACGGTGCTCGTATCGACCCGATGGACACCGGACCTCGCCAAAGGGCGCAACAACCTCATGAATGTCGACCGATTCCTCCAGTCGCCCGACGCGGCACGATGGATCACCTCGAGAACACCCGTCGACGCCGGGCAATCCTGGACCTTGACGGACCTGCAGCTCGTGCGGCTGCGCATTCCGCAATCGGATGCGATCGACTTCGCCCGGGCCATCCGCCCGTACCTGCCAGCCACGACAGGCCACGGGATCGAGGACCAGCTCGCACTGCTGACCGATGACGACCGGCGGTCACAGGGGCCGAACTCCTCGACGCCCACCTCGTGGTCGACGCTCGTCGGAGGCGGGACCGCACCCACACGCGTTCTGGTCAATCCTGCGACCACAACGAAAGTCGACCTCGGCACCCAGCCGGGGTGCGGACGACTCCAGTACAGCTGGACGGATATCTCGGCGCCGGCTGCAGCTCGTGCAGCGGGGGACGGGTCCATCGGCAGCGCATTGAAGCGCGGCGGCACTGTCACGGTTCCGAGCGGCGCGGAACCCTGGTCGTTCGTGCTCTCACTGAGCTACAGCGACCCGGGCCTGAGCGGCTGCGTCGTACAGCTCACGCCGTAGGACGAGTGCTGCGAGGCGAACCGTGTTCGCCGCAGGCATGCCGCTGATGAAGTGCCGGTGGTGGGACTCGAACCCAATTTGGCCCCTGTCGTGGCGGGCAACTTCCGCGTAATTCCGGGGATTTTGACCCTCTACGTACCCCTGTTTACGGTTGCGTACTCGCACGAATGTGGGTGATGTCCGATGTGGTGAGGGGGTCCATACGCTTATCTTGCAGGTTCCGATGCATCGCGCGCGCATAGGGGTGCCTGAATTTCTCCGGGGGTACCGGCTGACTACCGTGAAGAGTGTGCAGCGGTCGGTCATGCCGCGATCTTGACTCCCCCAGATCTGGGTTGGTCACCTGCTACATTCGGCACGTGAGTATGGGTGTGATGTGAACGATGTCAGGAGCCTCCGTTCTCCACTGACCGCCGATATGTTGCGTCCGCCAGGCGCCTCCACTTCGGTTCAGTTCGACGCCGCGCTCTCCGCGGATGACTATGGTCGGCTGAACAGTTGGTTTGCCCAGTACCCCGAAGTGAGACTAAGGGTTTACGGCTTCTGGACGACCGATCTTGGCTTCCTCGAGCACTTGACGAGTGTGCGCAACCTAGGTCTTGGCCTGTGGCTCCTCGAGTCCTACGACGGGATTCAAGCGTTGCCTCCCGAGATGGTTTCGCTTGGTCTGGGGGATACGAAAAAACGGCTTTCGGTTGCCGGACTGGAACGCTTTCGGAACCTTCGTGAACTCTGGGTGTCGAAGAACACCAAAGACATCGACGTGGTTTCCACTCTCACGTCGCTCGAAGACCTCACCCTGATGTCGATGAAACTGCCGGACCTGTCGATCGTGTCGAACCTCGTCAACCTCCGAGAATTCGAACTCGCACTTGGCGGAACTCAGAACCTGACCGGCCTCGAAACCCTCCCGAAGTTGTCGAAGCTTTACATCTGGAGAGTTCGCGGCCTAACCGATCTGTCGATCGTGAGCGAGCTCAAACACCTCGAACGGCTCACCATCTCTAACCTCCCGCACGTGGCCGCGATTCCGGACCTCTCGCGCTTAGATCAGCTGGAAGACGTCGCATTTGCTGCTCTTCCATTGGTGACAGCCATTCCGGACCTCTCGCGGCCGCCACACCTAAAAAGCTTCCACCTCGGAGACATGAGGGGCATAAAAGACCTTCGCCCGCTGCTGAGCGCCCCTGAGCTCGAGACGGTGAGCCTTATCGAGATGCAGCATCTGAAACCCGAAGACGTAGGCATATTGGCCGCGAATCCGACTCTCCGTTATGTTCGCGCTGGCCTTGGCTCGACTCGCAAGAACGAAGAAGCACGCCGACGTGTGGGGCTGCCCGAACCTCCCAGACCAACCACCTAGGGCTAGGTGTCGGCGGTGAGGATGCGCAGCCTGAGGGCGAGGGTCTGGGTTGCTGCCCGGTTCGTCGGTGCGCTCTTGATCGCCAGGATCTCGGTCGTCTGGTTCGCGCCGACCGGGACCAGGCTCACCTCGTACAGGCGTACCTGGCGGAGTTCGTTCGCCTTCTCCCCTCCCGCCACCTCCACGGGCCCCTGGTCGATGGTGTCGTAGGCGAACGACAGCTGGGACAGGCGGCGGGACTTCACCAGGCTGTAGACCTGCTCGGCGGCGGGCGCGTCATCGAACTTGCCGTGCACCAAAAGCCCGTGGTCGTCTTCGCTGAGGTCTACTGCTGCGGCCACGTTCATGTACGGGTCGGCGGCGTTGTGGCCGTAGAGGATCGGCACGGTGTTGCCGGATGATGCCCAGTCCTGGATGGTCTGGGCGAACGCGCCCTTTGCCACCACGTCCCCCGAAGAGCCATGAGGCCAGGTCCGTGCCGTACCCCGAGTTCCTTGCAGCTGCGATGGCTGCGCAGTGCGCCGGGAAGGGACCGAACGAACTGGTGTTCCCGAACCAGGAGGGCGGGTACATGCTCGCTCCCAACACCACCGTCGGATCACAGTCCTGGTACCTCACCGCCATCCGTGAAGCAGGCCTTCCCAAGCTGACGCTGCACGACCTGCGGCACACCGCCGCGAGCCTCGCGATCAGCGCTGGGGCGAACGTGAAGGCGGTGCAGCGCATGCTCGGCCACGCCTCCGCAGCATGACGTTGGACATCTACGCCGACCTGTTCGAAGACGACCTCGACGCCGTGGCCGAGCGCCTAAGCGAGGGTGCGACCGCAGCAAATGTGGGGTTTTTGTGGGGTTTTTCGCACCTGGCCAGTTGAGGCCCTGCCCGCATCCCGCGCGGTTACTGGGAAGTGGGCTGCCGCCCCGTTGTGCCGGTGGTGGGACTCGAACCCACACGCCCTCTCGGACAAAGCATTTTGAGTGCTCCGCGTCTGCCATTCCGCCACACCGGCGCACAACAACGCCACTCAGAATACCGTAGGCTTTTGCTCGTGACCGACCAAGAATCTGCCCCCATCGTCCCTCGCCGTGTGGTCGTAGCCGAGGACGAGTCGCTGATCCGCCTCGACATCGTCGAGATCCTCCGAGACAACGGCTTCGAGGTCGTGGGGGAGGCCGGTGACGGCGAGACGGCCGTCGCGCTGGCGACGGAGCTGCGTCCCGACCTGGTGATCATGGACGTCAAGATGCCTCAGCTCGACGGCATCTCGGCGGCCGAGCGCCTGTCCAAGGGTCACATCGCTCCGGTCGTGCTGCTCACGGCGTTCAGCCAGAAGGAACTTGTCGAGCGTGCGACGGAGGCCGGCGCGCTCGCGTACGTGGTCAAGCCGTTCACGCCGAACGACCTGCTGCCCGCCATCGAGATCGCGCTCGCGCGCTACGCCCAGATCATCGCGCTCGAGGCCGAGGTGTCCGACATGGTCGAGCGCTTCGAGACACGCAAGCTCGTCGATCGCGCCAAGGGCCTGCTCAACGAGAAGATGGGGCTCACGGAGCCCGAGGCGTTCCGCTGGATCCAGAAAGCATCCATGGACCGTCGCCTCACCATGCACGATGTCGCCCAGGCGATCATCGAGCAGCTCGCCGCCAAGAAGTAAGGGCTGCATCGAGCTCGCCGCGAACGCGTGCGGTGACGCAGAAACGGATGCGGGACGCTCAGAGGTCCTTGATCAGGTTCGTGATGCGAATGGTCGAGCAGCGTCGACCCTGATCGTCGGTGACCGCGATCTCGTGGGTGGTCAGCGTGCGCCCGAGGTGGATCGGCGTGCACACGCCCGTCACCCATCCGCTGGTCGCCGAACGGGTGTGTGTCGCATTGATCTCGATACCGACGGCGAGGCGATCCCTGCCCGCCCAGAGGTTCGCCGCAGTGGAGCCGAGGGACTCGCCGAGCACGACGTAGGCGCCTCCGTGCAGCAGGTCGGCGGGCTGGGTGTTGCCTTCGACGGGCATGCGTGCAACGGCGCGCTCCACGGTGAATTCGAGGATTTCGATGCCCATTTTCTCGGCTAGGGCACCGAGCCCGCGCTCCTTCACGTATGCGAGCGGATCCAGTGTCATGTCGCCCTTTCGTCGGCCGTCAGCAGTGTCGCAGGCGCCTTGTAGGCTGGCCTGGTGTCAGACTCCGAAAAGCCTACCCTCCTCATCATCGACGGCCATTCGCTGGCATTCCGGGCCTTCTACGCCCTCCCCGTCGACAGCTTCGTGAACCGCGAGGGCCAGCACACGAACGCCATCCACGGCTTCATCGCCATGCTGATCATGCTGCTCACGCGCGAGAACCCGAGCCACATCGCCGTCGCATTCGACATCTCGCGTTACTCGTTCCGCACGCGGGACTATCCGGAGTACAAGGGCACTCGCGGTGAGACGCCGCCCGAGTTCGGCGGCCAGATCCCGCTGCTCGAAGAGGCCCTCCACGCGATGAACATCACGACCATCTCGAAAGAGGACTTCGAGGCAGACGACATCCTTGCGACCCTCGCGAAGCAGGGGGCGACCGAGGGCTACCGCGTGCTCGTCGTCTCGGGCGACCGCGACACGATCCAGCTCGTCAACGACGACGTGACGCTGCTCTACCCGCAGGTGCGTGGCGTCTCAGAGCTGAAGGTCTACGACCGTGACGCCGTGATCGAGCGATACGGCATCGAACCGCACCAGTATCCCGAGATCGCTGCTCTCGTCGGCGAGACGAGCGACAACCTGACCGGAATCGACAAGGTCGGCGAGAAGACCGCCGTCAAATGGGTTCAGCAGTACGGAACCGTCGACGAGATCGTCGCGCACGCCGACGAGATCAAGGGCGTGGTCGGTGAGAAGCTCCGCGAGCAGAAAGAGAACGCGCTTCGCAACCGCCGCCTCAACAAGCTGATCGACGATGTCGAGCTGCCCGTCGGTCCCGGCGACCTCGAGCGGCGCCCGATCAACGAGCAGGCCGTCCGCGACATCTTCGGCCGGCTCCAGTTCAAAACGCTCCTCGAACGCCTCCTCAAGACGGCGGAGGCCGAAGGCCAGCTCGAAGGGTCCGTCGCCGACGGGGCGAGTTCGGCGGCGACCGCGATCCCGCCGGTCCGGACGATGATCGACGAAGAGCTGGCGTTGTGGCTTTCCCGCGCATCCGCCGACGCAAAGCCGGTCGGCGTGCAGGTCGAACGCGGCCACCTCGGCATCACCGGGTTCGGCCTGGCGACCCCTGACGACTCCGTGTATGTTCCGTGGGCGCCCGGTCGGCCCGACTACACCGCGCTCGAGGAGTGGCTCGCGAGCAGCGCGCCGAAGTACTTCTTCCACGCGAAGCCGCAGTTCAAGGCGCTGAGCCGCGCAGGGCTGATCGTCGATGGCCTCGCGTTCGACACCCGGCTGGCCGGCTGGCTGCTCAGGCCGGGTGGAGGGCCGCAGACACTCGCAGACCAGGTCTACGACGTGCTCGGCGAGTCGCTTCCGGAGTCCGACCCGAACCAGCTGGTGCCGCTCACTGAACCGGTCAGCGCCGCGACAGAGGCGTGGTACGTGCTGCGAATCGCCTCGGCACAGACCATCGCCATCGACGAAGGCTCGCGCCGCGTACTCGACGAGATCGAACTGCCGCTGGTCGCTGTCCTCGCCGAGATGGAGCTCACCGGTGTCACCGTGAACGCAGAGGTGCTCGCGCGACTCCGCGGAGAACTGACCGACAAGGCCAACGACTACGCCGCCCGCGCCTACGCCGAGATCGGCCACGAAGTGAACCTCGGTTCGCCGAAGCAGCTGCAGCAGGTTCTCTTCGACGAACTACAGATGCCCAAGACTCGCTCTACGAAGACCGGATACTCGACGGACGCCGCGTCGCTGGCCGACCTGCAGGAGCAGAACCCGCATCCCTTCCTCGGGCTGCTGCTGCAGCACCGTGACGCTTCGAAGCTGCGCCAGATCATCGAGACCCTCGAACGCGGTGTCGAGTCCGACGGGCGCATCCACACCACCTACGACCAGACCGGCACCACGACCGGTCGCATCTCGTCGAACGACCCGAACCTCCAGAACATCCCGGTCCGCACCGAAGAAGGCCGCGAGATCCGTTCCGCCTTCGAACACGGCGAAGGCTTCGAGACGCTGCTCACTGCCGACTATTCGCAGATCGAGATGCGCATCATGGCGCACCTCTCCGAAGATGCCGGCCTGATCGAGGCGTTCCAGTCGGGCGAAGACCTCCACCGCTTCGTCGGCGCCCGCATCTTCGGTGTCACGCCCGCCGAGGTGACGCCCGCCATGCGAACAAAGGTCAAGGCGATGTCCTACGGCCTCGCCTACGGGCTGAGCGCATTCGGCCTCTCGAAGCAACTGCGCATCGAGACGGCAGAGGCCCGGCAGCTCATGACGGACTACTTCACGCGGTTCGGCGCCGTGCGCGACTACCTGCGCAACGTCGTCGAGCAGGCGCGCGTCGACGGCTACACCGAGACGATCTTCGGCCGTCGCCGCCCCTTCGCCGACCTCACGAGCACCAATCGCGTGCTGCGCGACAACGCCGAGCGAGCAGCACTGAACGCACCGATCCAGGGGTCGGCCGCCGACATCCTCAAAATCGCGATGCTCAACATCTCGGCCGACCTCATCGACCAGAAACTCAACTCGCGCATGCTGCTGCAGGTGCACGACGAACTGATCTTCGAAGTCGCGCAGGGGGAGTGGGACGCACTGGAGGCGATCGTCCGCAACCGCATGGCCACGGCCGCCGAGCTGCGCGTCCCGCTCGACGTCCAGGTCGGTCGCGGCGCGAACTGGGACGACGCGGCGCACTGATCGCGGCGCCTCCTGTCGAGCACAGGAGAAGACATCCGAAAAGTCGCCTGAGGGATGCTTTTTCCTGTGCTCGACACACCGGGCCGCCTTATAGGGTCGGAGTATGACGAACGCAGAGAAGCGAACTCCCACTCCCATCGACACGATCGCTGAAGAGTGGGTCGACACCCAACTGGAATTGTTCCCCGAGTACCACGTCTACCTCGGCCGACCCGGCCGTGAAGGCGAGTACGCCGACTACTCGCCCGCCGGAGCCGAGCGCGCGAGCGAAGCTGCGAAACGCACGCTCGCCGCCATCCGGGCAGCCGACCCGGTCGACGACATCGACCGGGTCACCAAGATGGACCTGGCCCGCGAACTGGAACTCGACATCGAGAAGCACGACGCCGGTTTCGACCAGCGCGACCTCAACGTCATCGCATCGCCCGCGCAGGGACTCCGCGAGATCTTCGACCTGGTTCCGACCGACAGCGAACAGGACTGGGTGAACATCTCCAAGCGCCTGAACAACCTCCCCGCAGCGATGGACGGCTACATCGAGACGCTGCGCTCCGGAATCGCCAACGGCAACGTCGCCGCCATCCGCCAGGTCCGTGAAGTCGCCGCCCAGGTCGGCAAGCAGACTGCGGCCAACGGCTTCTTCTTCGAGTTCACCGACGGTGCGAAGCCCGCCGAAGGCGCGCTTCCCGCATCTCTCGCCGCCGACCTGGCCGAGGGCGCGCGCGCATCCGCTGAGGCATACGGCAAACTGCAGTCGTTCCTCACCGACGAGGTCGCGCAGCACGCCCCCGAGAAAGACGCCGTCGGCCGCGAGCACTACGCCCTTGCTTCGCGCTACTTCCTCGGAGCGACCGTCGACCTCGACGAGACGTACGAGTGGGGGATCGAAGAGCTCGCGCGGATGGTCGCCGAGCAGGAGTCGATCGCCCGCGAGATCAAGCCGGGGGCATCCGTGCGAGAGGCGATCGAGTTCCTCGACCAGGACGCCAGCCGAAAGCTGCACGGAACGGATGCACTCCAGAAATGGATGCAGGCGACCAGCGACCGCGCGATCGAAGAACTCGGGAAGTCGCACTTCGACATCCCCACCGAGATCCGCCGCCTCGAATGCATGATCGCGCCGACCCAGGAAGGCGGCATCTACTACACCTCGCCGACCGACGACTTCTCGCGGGCGGGCCGGATGTGGTGGAGTGTTCCCGAAGGGGTGACCGAGTTCGACACCTGGCGTGAACTCACGACGGTCTACCATGAGGGCGTCCCGGGCCACCACCTGCAGATCGCCCAGGCCGTGTACAACAAGGCGCAGTTGAACACCTGGCGTCGCAACGCCGGGACCTCCGGTCATGCCGAAGGCTGGGCTCTCTACGCTGAACGGCTCATGGAACAGCTCGGCTACCTCGACGACCCGGCCGACCGGCTCGGGATGCTCGACGGCCAGCGGATGCGCGCAGCCCGCGTCGTACTCGACATCGGTGTGCACCTGGAGAAGCGGCTGCCCGACGGCTCGGGTCCGTGGACCGGCGACTACGCCTTCGGCTTCCTGGGCGACAACGTCAACATGAACGAAGGCTTCGTCCGCTTCGAAGTGAACCGGTATCTCGGCTGGCCCGGCCAGGCTCCGTCCTACAAGATCGGACAGCGGATCTGGGAGCAGCTGCGGGACGAGTACGCCCGCCGTGAAGGGGCGGCGTTCGACATCAAGGCGTTCCACAAGAAGGCGCTCGACATCGGCGGTGTCGGCCTCGACACCCTCAAGTCCGCGCTGCTCGACTGAGGTGACGGCCGGGCCACAGGCGCAGCGGTCGCCATACCAGGCGATCCTCGGTGACGATCTTGCCGGCCTGCATCCTCGGCTGCAGGCTTACTTCCGTGCCATCCCGGCCGGCCACCACGGCTTCGGGCGGGGCGTGTTCGACAGTGTCGGAACGCCCCGCCGCTGGCTGTGGCCCGCTCTCGCGCTCCTGTCGCCTGCAGGCGTCGTCTTCCCGGTCTGGCAGCATGATGTGCCATTCACGGTTGTCAACCGCCCGGCCGGCGACGGTGTGCGCCACGCTGTCGCGGCCGACCGATCCTTCGCCTTGCACACGGGCCGTCGCCACATGCGCGACCAGATCTCGGCCGATGATTCCGGCCTGCGCGATCGCCTCGGGTCCCCGCCGCGGCTCGACACCGCCTTCCAGGCTTCGGTCGTCGGGGGCGCGCTCCGTCTCCGGTCGACGGGCGTAGCGCTCGTCTTCGGGACCCTGAGGATCCCGTTTCCGAGGTTCGTCGCGCCGGTCGTCGAGCTCACCGAGAGCTTCGACGACACGGTCGGCAGCCAGCGCGTCTCACTCACGGTCCGGGCGCCGCTCATCGGTACGATCTACCAGTACGCCGGCAGCTTCGAATACGAGGTCCGGCCGGGGGAGCCTGCGGGCGGGGGGAGTGAGGCGTGACCGAACGCATCGTCATCGCGGGAGCGTCCGGCTTCATCGGCCGGTATCTGGCGAATGCGTTCCGCGCCGACGGCGCACAGGTCACCCTGATCGGTCGCTCCGGCCCCGACGCCTCCTGGGGCGACACGCCGGCCATCACCGACCTCCTCGACGGCGTCGACCTGCTGGTGAATCTCGCGGGCAAGAGTGTGAACTGTCGCTACGGCCCCGCGAACCGGGCGGAGATCCTCCGTTCGCGGGTGGATACGACACGCGAGTTGGCGGATGCTGTGGCCGGGTGCGATCATCCACCGGCCCTGTGGGTCAACGCGTCGACGGCGACCATCTACCGGCATGCCGAGGACCGCCCGATGACCGAGTCGACCGGCGAGCTCGGCTCCGGGTTCTCGGTGGGCGTGGCAACGGCGTGGGAACACGAGTTCTTCGCGGCGGATGCGCCCGCCACGCGCCGGGTCGCCCTCCGCATGGCGATCGTGCTGGGCGATGGTAGCGCGCTGCACCCGCTGATCCGGCTCGCACGGTTCGGCCTCGGCGGACCGCAGCTGGACGGGCGGTGGTTCTCAACGCGGGCGCGCCGGGCTGCCGGGACGTTCCACGAATTCCGTGCCCGCGGAGGACGCCAGAAGTTCAGCTGGATCCACGTCCGCGACGTCTACGGCATCCTCCGGTTCCTGCAGGCCACGCCCGATCTCGACGGCGTCGTCAACGCCGCGTCGCCGCATCCGACCGACAACCGCACCTTCATGGCGACGCTTCGCCGCGTACTCGGAATACGCGCGGGCCTTCCGGCGTTCCGGTGGATGCTGGAGGTCGGCTCGGCGATCATCCGAACCGAGACTGAACTGGTGCTGAAGAGTCGCTGGGTGGTCCCCGAGCGGCTGACCGAAGCCGGTTACGGGTTCACCTACCCCGATCTTGAGCCCGCGCTGCGGGAGATCGTCGGATCGCGCAGGTTGCCGGAGACCGTCGCAGCCAGCTAAGCTGGACTGTCACCTTCGTGACGTCCTATCCGCCTGCCTTTCGCGGAATCAAATACAGCACTACCCCGCGAACGGCCTGAACTATGTCCATACTGGAGCACTTACTACATGACAATCGCAACGACCGACAAGGCGCCGAAGCAGGTCGCCGTCAATGACATCGGATCTGCTGAAGACTTTCTCGCCGCGGTCGAAAAGACGCTGAAGTTCTTCAACGACGGAGACCTCATCGAGGGTACCGTCGTCAAGATCGACCGCGACGAGGTCCTCCTCGACGTCGGCTACAAGACCGAGGGTGTCATCCCCTCCCGCGAACTTTCCATCAAGCACGATGTGGACCCCAGCGAGGTCGTCCAGGTCGGCGACACCGTCGAGGCACTCGTTCTCCAGAAGGAGGACAAGGAAGGCCGCCTCATCCTGTCCAAGAAGCGTGCTCAGTACGAGCGCGCGTGGGGCGACGTCGAGAAGATCAAGGATGCCGACGGAGTCGTCACCGGCACGGTCATCGAGGTCGTCAAGGGCGGTCTCATCGTCGACATCGGCCTCCGCGGCTTCCTCCCGGCTTCGCTCATCGAGCTGCGTCGCGTCCGCGACCTCACGCCGTACCTCGGCCAGGAGATCGAGGCGAAGATCCTCGAGCTCGACAAGAACCGCAACAACGTCGTCCTGTCGCGCCGCGCTCTGCTCGAGCAGACGCAGTCCGAGAGCCGCACCACCTTCCTGAACAACCTCCAGAAGGGCCAGGTCCGCAAGGGCGTCGTCTCGTCGATCGTCAACTTCGGTGCGTTCGTCGACCTCGGCGGCGTCGACGGCCTCGTCCACGTCTCCGAGCTCTCGTGGAAGCACATCGAGCACGCCTCGGAGGTCGTCGAGGTCGGCCAGGAAGTCACCGTCGAGATCCTCGAGGTCGACCTGGACCGCGAGCGTGTCTCGCTGTCGCTCAAGGCGACTCAGGAAGACCCGTGGCAGGTCTTCGCCCGCACCCACGCCATCGGCCAGGTCGCACCGGGCAAGGTCACCAAGCTCGTTCCCTTCGGTGCGTTCGTGCGCGTCGCAGATGGCATCGAGGGCCTCGTGCACATCTCGGAGCTGTCGGGCAAGCACGTCGAGCTCGCCGAGCAGGTCGTGTCGGTCGGCGACGAGGTCTTCGTCAAGGTCATCGACATCGACCTGGAGCGTCGCCGCATCTCGCTTTCGCTGAAGCAGGCGAACGAGGGCGTGGACCCCGAGGGCACCGAGTTCGACCCGGCGCTGTACGGCATGCTCACGGAGTACGACGAGCAGGGCAACTACAAGTACCCGGAGGGCTTCGACCCGGAGACGAACGAATGGCGCGAAGGCTTCGAGGCCCAGCGCGAGAAGTGGGAGCAGGAATACGCTGCAGCCCAGGCTCGCTGGGAGGCCCACAAGAAGCAGGTCGCCAAGGGTCTCGAAGAGGCCGCTGTCGAAGGCGCTGCCGCTGCCGGCGGTTCGACGTTCTCCACCGAGTCCTCCTCGGTCGGCACGCTTGCCGACGACGAGTCGCTTGCGGCTCTGCGCGAGAAGCTCTCGAGCAACTCCTAAGCAGTACATCACCGGAACGGCCGGGTCCTTCGGGGCCTGGCCGTTCCGGCGTTCAGGCGCGGGGGCTCATCGGCCCTAGCATGGAGTCGTGCAGCTGATTGGCCTCACCGGCGGGATCGCGTCCGGAAAATCGACCGTAGCCCGGCGCCTGGCGGAACACGGCGCCGTTGCGGTGGATGCGGACCAGATCGCCCGCGAAGTCGTCGAGCCGGGCACGCCCGCTCTCGCGCAGATCGCGGAGACGTTCGGCGATGGCGTGCTCAATGCCGACGGCAGCCTCAACCGTGCTGCTCTCGGTGCGATCGTCTTCAGCGACGAGGCCTCGAGGCTTCAGCTGAACGCCATCACGCATCCCGCCGTCCTTCGCACGTCGACGGAGCGTTTCGAGGCTGCGCGACGGGCCGATCCGGATGCCGTGATCGTCTACGACGTCCCGCTGCTGGTGGAGTCCGCGAACGCCTACCCGTTCGATCTCGTCGTCGTCGCTCACGCGGACGCCGAGACGCGAATCCGCCGTCTCGTCGAACTGCGGGGGATGGATGCTGGTGACGCGACCCGGCGCATCCGCTCCCAGGCG
Organism: Diaminobutyricibacter sp. McL0608; assembly: GCF_039613825.1. Taxonomy (NCBI): domain Bacteria; kingdom Bacillati; phylum Actinomycetota; class Actinomycetes; order Micrococcales; family Microbacteriaceae; genus Leifsonia; species Leifsonia sp. McL0608. The sequence goes on from NZ_CP154826.1 coordinate 1,966,220, forward strand.
TCCGACGAGGAGCGTCTCGCCGTCGCCGACGTCGTCATCGACACCGACGGCACCCTCGCGCACACGCTGGAGCAGGCGGATGCGTTGTGGGACCGGCTCACTGCGACCTGAGCCCGGCAGGATGCGCGAAGCGCTTTCGCCGTGAGCGCACACCGGTCGCGATGTCGGCGGCCCTCCCTAGACTTGAGGGATGGAAACAACTCGCGCTGTCCGCCCGTTCGAGGTCATCAGCGAGTACACGCCGAGCGGTGACCAGCCGCAGGCGATCGCCGAACTCACCGCGCGCATCAACGCCGGCGAGACCGACGTCGTGCTGCTCGGTGCGACCGGTACGGGCAAGTCCGCCACGACGGCCTGGCTGATCGAGGCCGTGCAGCGCCCGACCCTCGTGCTCGCGCACAACAAGACCCTCGCCGCCCAGCTCGCCAACGAGTTCCGCGAACTGCTCCCGAACAACGCGGTCGAATACTTCGTCTCGTACTACGACTACTACCAGCCCGAGGCCTACGTCCCCCAGACGGACACCTTCATCGAGAAGGACTCGTCGATCAACGCCGAGGTGGAGCGACTGCGCCACTCGACCACGAACTCCCTCCTCAGCCGGCGTGACGTCATCGTCGTCTCGACCGTGTCCTGCATCTACGGGTTGGGCGCGGCGGAGGAGTATCTGGGCGCCATGGCGGCGCTCCAGGTCGGCGACAATGTCGGGCGCGACGCCCTGATCCGAAAGTTCGTCGGAATGCAGTACGAGCGCAATGACGTCGACTTCTCCCGCGGCAAGTTCCGGGTTCGCGGCGACACCATCGAGATCATCCCGGTGTATGAAGAGCATGCCGTGCGCATCGAGCTCTTCGGTGACGAGATCGAGGCACTGTATGCGCTGCATCCGCTGACCGGCGAGATCATCAACCGCATGGATGCCGTGTCGGTGTTTCCGGCGACCCACTACGCTGCCAGCCCGGCGACCATGCAGCGCGCCATCGGCACGATCCAGACCGAACTCCATGACCGCCTGGTCGAACTCGAGCGTGAAGGCAAGCTGCTCGAGGCCCAGCGGCTGCGCATGCGTACCAGTTTCGACATCGAGATGATGGAGCAGATCGGCTTCTGCTCCGGCATCGAGAACTATTCACGTCACATCGACGGCCGCCAGCCCGGAGAGGCCCCCAACTGCCTCCTCGACTATTTCCCTGACGATTTCCTCGTCGTCATCGACGAGTCGCACGTCACGGTCCCGCAGATCGGCGCGATGTACGAGGGCGACTCGTCCCGCAAGCGGACACTCGTGGAGCACGGGTTCCGGCTTCCGAGCGCGCTCGACAACCGCCCGCTCAAATGGAATGAGTTCAAGGAACGCGTCGGCCAGACGGTCTACCTCTCGGCGACGCCGGGCCGATACGAGATGGGGATCGCCGACGGCATCGTCGAGCAGATCATCCGTCCCACCGGGCTCATCGATCCGGAGATCGTGGTGAAGCCGACCAAGGGGCAGATCGACGACCTCCTCGAGGAGATCCGGCTTCGCGCCGAACGCAACGAGCGTGTGCTCGTGACGACGCTGACCAAGAAGATGGCAGAGGAGCTCACCGACTTCCTCGCCGAGGCCGGCGTGCGCGTCCGCTACCTGCACTCCGACGTCGACACCCTGCGCCGGGTCGAACTCCTGACCGAGCTGCGCGCCGGCGTCTACGACGTCCTCGTGGGCATCAACCTCCTGCGCGAGGGTCTCGACCTTCCCGAGGTATCCCTCGTGGCGATTCTCGATGCCGACAAAGAGGGCTTCCTGCGCTCATCCACGTCTCTCATCCAGACGATCGGTCGCGCGGCCCGAAACGTGTCCGGCCAGGTGCATATGTACGCCGACGTTCTCACCGACTCGATGAAGCAGGCGATCGAAGAGACGACCCGCCGGCGCGAGAGGCAGGTCGAATACAACACGGCGAACGGCATCGACCCGACACCGCTGCGTAAGCGGATCGCCGACATCACCGACGTGCTGGCTCGCGAGGAGGCGGACACAGCCGCCATGCTCGCCGGGCGCGAGCAGCGGAGGAAGAGCCCCGTGCCGAACCTGCGTCGCGAGGGTATCGCGGCAGCCGGCGCGAATGAACTCGAGTCGCTGATCGCCGACCTCAACGAGCAGATGCTGCAAGCGGCCGGTGAGCTCAAGTTCGAATTGGCGGCGCGGCTGCGCGACGAACTCTCCGACCTCAAACACGACCTGCGTCAGATGGAGAAAGCGGGACATCTGGGTTGATCCACGCGGCGGCTGTACGGTGAACGAATGAGCATCGTGGCCGGGTCGGCAGGGACGACCGGCGATCCAGGCAAGTGAGGCGACACGGATGAAGCAGCGGACCGTGCTCGCCCTGTGCGTCGTGCTCGGCATCACACTCGTGGGCGGAATCCTTCTTCAGGGACCGGCGACGTTCACCGGAATCCGCTGGGTCCCCGAATTCACACAGCCCACCGTTTCGCCGCAACCGGGCCCGGAACACACAGCCGGCACCGACACCCAGCACAGTTCGCTTCCGAAGCCGTTCGTCATCGACGGGACCCCGCTCTTGTGGCTCGCGATCGCGGCGCTGCTCGTCCTGGCCGGACTGCTGCTCGGGCGGATGCTCCGCAGGCGCCAGGCACTCGGACAGCCCCTCGACAGCGCCCGGCTGCTCGACGCAGGAGCCGTGTCGGAGCAGGAGCCGCCGTCCGCACCCGACGCGCCGGCGCTCCAGCGCGGCTTCGACCGCGCACTGTCGACACTCGACGAGAACCGGATACCCCGCGATGCCATCGAGCGCGCCTGGCTCGGTCTCCAGGAGGCTGCGGAGGAGTCCGGTGTCCAGCGACGCGCTGCCGAGACGCCCGCGGAGTTCACGCAGCGGGTACTGGCACGTGTGCACGCAGACGACGACGCGGCACGTACCCTGCTCACCCTCTACCTCCGCGTCCGGTTCGGCGACACTCCTGTCACCGACCTCGACATAGCGGTCGCCCGCAGATCGCTCGAGCGGCTGGCCGCATCGTGGGGAGACGCACCCGGCGCCGACCATCCACTCGGGGCGGAAGGTGGCGCCTCGTGACCGACGAGAGGCCCCGCCGCCTGCTCCTCCGGTCACCCCTCCGCGGCCGTCTGATCATCTGTGTCACGCTCGGAGCCGGGGTCGGACTGATCGCCTGGTACTTCGGCATGGACGTCGCACATGCGATCGCCCTCGGGCTCGTGGTCGCCGCCGTCGCCGCTGTTCTCGGTGCCGTTCCCGACCATCGTCCCGCTGACTGGACGCGCGAGCGCGAGCCGGCCGAAAGCGGAATCCGCCGCGACGTCAGCCATCTCTCGTGGTCCCTCCACTCGAGGTCGGGCGTCATCGCTGCCTCCGCCCACCGACGGCTCCGCGACCTCGCGAGGACCACGCTCGCCCGACACGATCTCGACCTCGACGAGAACGCCGACGCCGCAGCGATCGAGCGCGCACTCGGACCCGAAGCCTGGGAGGCGGTCCGGCCGGGCGAGCGCGGGCTTCCCCGTCTCACCGGCGTCGAGGCGACGCTCGATGCGCTGGCCCGGCTCGACCTGAAGACGCCCGTACCGGAATCGTCACCGAGGAGCACAGATGATCGCTGACCCCGCAACGACCGAGCTGCCGCAGCCGCTGACCGTACGGGAGGTGGCGACGCTGGCCGAAGCGATCCTCGATCGGGTGTCCACGGTCGTGGTCGGAATGCGCGAGCCACTCGAGCTCGCCCTGGCGACCATCCTCGCCGGCGGCCACGTGCTGTTCGAAGATGTGCCCGGCCTGGGCAAGACGCTGGCGGCCCGGAGCCTCGCCACGGCGATCGGGCTCCAATTCCGGCGGCTCCAGTGCACCCCAGATCTCCTCCCGGCCGACATCACGGGATCGTTCGTCTACGCGCCGGCGGAGGCCGATTTCGTCTTCCGTCCCGGCCCTGTCTTCACGGGTCTGTTCCTGGCCGACGAGATCAACCGCACCTCTCCGAAGACGCAGTCCGCGCTGCTCGAGGCCATGGCGGAAGGGCAGGTGACCGTCGAGGGCCACAGCTTCCCGCTGCCCGTTCCCTTCCATGTGATCGCCACCTCGAATCCGATCGAATACGAGGGAACGTACGCACTCCCGGAAGCGCAACTCGACCGTTTCATGGTGCGTCTCGCGGTCGGCTATCCCGATGCGCACGGCGAGAGCCGGGTCCTCCTCGCGCGGATCGCGCGGCACCAGGAGCGCGCGACAATCGACCCGGTCGTGAGTGCCGACACGCTGCGTGCGATGCAGGCAGGCGTCGAGCATGTGGATGTCGACCCGGACATCGCCGCGTACTGTGTCGCCCTTGCGGCCGCGACACGGCGCCACCGCTCCGTCCAGGTCGGCGCGTCGCCTCGCGGATCGCAGAGCCTGCTGCTGGTGGCACGGGCGAAAGCGGTGATGGACGGCCGCGATTTCGTCATCCCGGACGACGTCAAGGCTGTCGCCGTTCCCGTTCTCGCCCACCGGCTCTCGTTGACCGTCCAGGCCTGGACCGGGGGAGTGCAGGCGACGCAGATCGTGACGGAACTCGTCAACACCGTTGCGGGGCCGCCGGTCGTCGGCACCCGTTCCCCGGGAACGCTGCCGGACTGACGATGACCGACAACGCTCGCGAAGCGGCTCCCGAGCCTCCGCCGACAGCATCCAGTCACGGATGGTCGATGAGCGCATCCGTGACCGCCGCCGTCGTCGTCGCCCTGCTCTGCCTCGGGATGGCGCTGGCCGTGTCGAACATCGAACTCGCCCTGGTGGGTCTACCACTCGCTCTCGGCGCCGCGGTCGCCTGGGACCGGCGACCGGTGACCCGCACACTCTCGGCCTTCTCCTCGACCACGAAGCGCGGAAGCGATCGGACGACCCTCGACTACACCGTGCACATCACCGCTGAAGAACGCGTCGACGCGGTGCACGTGCGACTGCGAACCCTCGGATCCCGACAGCGCGACTACCTCGTCGCGCCCGGCACGGCGACGGCGCTCTCCGGAACGATCGCCGTCCTCCATTCAGGACCGCAACGGTTCGTCGAGACCCGCTACAGGCTGGTCGGGGCGGATGCGTCGTTCCTGTCCGATCCGACCCTCCCGCTGTTCTCGGAACGCGTCGTGGAACCGGCGTACACCGCTCCGCGCAGCCTGCCGTTGCCGGAACGGCTCACGGGACTCACGGGACCGCACAGCTCGTCGCGGCCGGGCGACGGGGGCGAATTCCGGGACATCGACCGCTTCACGAGCGGGGACCGACTGCGACGCATCGACTGGCGCGCGACGGCACGACGCGCCCAGGCGCCCGGAGAACTGTACGTGCGGCGGACGACCGCGACCTCGGATGCGGCCATCCTGATCGTCCTCGACAGCCGGGACGACGTGACAGACGGGGTGGCCGAGTGGAGCAGCGGTGCTCCCCGGAACCGCGGCATCAGCTCGCTCGACCTCGCCCGCGAGGGTGCGAGTTCACTCACCGCCGGCTACATCCGAGCCGGTGATCGCGTCGGCTTCCACGACCTCGCCACGCAGACCCGCGCCCTCCGGCCGGGCGGAGGCGACCGCCAGCTCTATCGTCTGCTGGACGCGATCGCCCGCACCCGGCCATCCGGCTTCGCATCCGACCGCGTGCGTGCTCCGCAGGTCGTCCCCGGTGCGGAGATCATCGTCTTCTCGACCTTCCTCGACGATGAGGCCGCACACCTCGCCCTGCTCTGGAGGGCATCCGGGCACCGCGTCATCGGTGTCGACTCCCTTCCCGACCCGGTGACGACGGGGCTGGTCCGGCGCGAAGTCGTCGCCTTCCGCATCGTGATGATGGAGCGCGAGGAACGACTGCACCGACTGGGCGCGGCCGGGATCGACATCGTGCGCTGGCAGCGCTCCGGCGGCCGGCCCGATCGAGAGGCCGTGCTCCGGAACCTGAGCCGGCCGAGGAGCGTCCGGTGAGTTCGGAACCGACGAAGCTCGAACACGACGCCTCTCGTCACGCCGATGGGGCGCCGATGATCGGCCCTCATGTGACCGCCTGGGTGCTCCGCGGCGCCTTCTTCATCGTCGGGGTGGGTCTCGGACTGGTGGAGGGGACCTCGGCGTTCTGGAGCGGTGTCGTCGTCCTTCTCGCTGCAGCCGCCGTCGTGGTACCTCGATGGATGACGGCGTGGGTGATGCTGGTCGTTCTCGCGGGAACTGTGCTGACGCGCCATCCGGATCCGCTCGACTGGCACCCGTACCTGCTGGTGGCCGGCGTGCATGCCGCGCACGTGCTCGCATCCTGGATGCTCGTAATGTCACCGCGCGCACGCGTCCAGTTGCGCGCGCTGGCACCGTCGGCCCTCCGGTTCGCTGCGATCCAGGTTCCGTCGCAGCTGCTCATCGCTGTCACTCTGTGGCTCGCCTCGGCTACGGCTTCGCACGCGGCTCTTCCCGCGATCGCGGTCGTCGCCGCGGTGGCCCTCGTTTCTCTCTCGCTCGTCCTCCTCGGTCCACTCCTGCGTGAACGGCGACCCTGACCGTTCGGATGTCGGAGGGGTGGCTTAGACTCGCCGCGTACAGGACGCGCAGCACCACGGGGGAGCGCTACAATCGAAGATATGTTCGAACACGGGGTTTCGGACGATGGGGCATGGGGACGTGCCGCGCGAACGCGGCGACTGTCGCCGAGAGCGAACGTGGGCCGTCCCGCTTCACGAATAGCGGAGAATTGATCGAGTGAGTATCAACCAGGTGACCGGATCCCACCTCAGTGTGCGGGGCGCGCGAGTGCACAATCTGCACAACGTCGACCTCGAGATCCCCAGGGACTCACTCGTCGTCTTCACGGGCCTGTCCGGCTCGGGCAAGTCATCTCTGGCCTTCGACACGATCTTCGCGGAGGGCCAGCGTCGCTACGTCGAGTCGCTCTCCGCGTATGCCCGGCAGTTCCTCGGCCAGGTCGATCGACCTGACGTCGACTTCATCGAAGGGCTCAGCCCGGCCGTCTCGATCGACCAGAAGTCGACCAACCGCAACCCGCGTTCGACGGTTGGGACGATCACCGAGATCTACGACTACATGAGGCTCCTGTGGGCGCGCATCGGCGTTCCGCACTGTCCGGTGTGCGGTGAACCGATCCAGCGCCAGACGGTGCAGCAGATCGCCGACCAGCTCATGGAGCTCGAACCCGGCACCCGGTACCAGATCCTCAGCCCCGTCGTCTCCCAGAAGAAGGGCGAGTTCGTCGACCTGTTCAAGGAGCTCGCGGCCGGTGGATATTCACGTGCGCTCGTCGACGGCAAGCAGATCCAGCTGAGTGACCCGCCCACGCTCAAGAAGCAGTACAAGCACGACATCTCCGTGGTCGTCGACCGGCTCGTCGCCGGCCCCGACATCCTCAGCCGCCTGACCGACTCACTGGAGACCGCGCTCCGACTCACCGACGGACTCGTCCAGGTGAACTTCGTCGACCTCGAAGGGCCGGCGGCCTGGCGGTCCTTCAGCGAGAAGCTGTCCTGCCCCAACGGCCACCCGATCCAGCTCACCGAGATCGAGCCGCGAACGTTCTCGTTCAACGCACCATTCGGCGCCTGTCCAGAATGCTCCGGGCTCGGGACTCGCATGTCGGTCGACGAGGCGCTCCTGCTCGCCGACGACGATCTCAGCATCGCCGAGGGCGTCATCGTCCCCTGGACGACGCAGGGCAAGGGACTCTTCAACTACTACGAGAAGCTCCTGGACGGGCTCGCGCGCGATCTGGGATTCTCCCTGAACACGCCGTGGCGAGATCTGAGCGAAGAAGTCCGCAACGCAGTGATGCGCGGAGACAACTTCGAGGTGAAGGTGCGGTGGAAGAACCGCTACGGCCGCGAGATGAGCTACACCTCGGGATTCGAGGGCGTCGTCCCGTACATCGAGCGGCAATACATCCAGGCCGACACGGACACGCAGCGGGCGCGCTGGGCGGAATACCTGCGCGAAGTGCCGTGCCCCGTCTGCAACGGCAAACGGCTGAAGCCCGAGGTCCTCGCCGTCCTCATCCACGGCGCAAGCATCGCCGACGCGTCCGAGCTGAGTCTCACGGATGCCCGAGGGTTCATGGACAAGCTCCACCTCACCGACCGCGAGACGGCGATCGCCGCCCAGGTCCTGCGTGAGATCAAGGTCCGGCTCGACTTCCTCATCCAGGTCGGTCTCAACTACCTGAACCTGTCGCGCGCGGCAGCGACCCTGTCCGGTGGGGAGGCGCAGCGCATCCGGCTGGCCACTCAGATCGGGTCGGGCCTCACCGGCGTGCTCTATGTGCTCGACGAGCCCAGCATCGGACTGCACCAGCGCGACAACCGCCGCCTCATCGAGACACTCGTCGCTCTCCGCGACCTCGGCAATACGCTGATCGTGGTCGAACACGACGAAGACACCATCCGCACGGCCGACTGGATCGTCGACATCGGTCCGGGCGCCGGCGTCAACGGCGGCCACGTAGTCCACTCCGGGTCCTATGAGGAACTCCTGGCGAACACCCGATCGCTGACCGGCGACTATCTGGCCGGCCGCAGAGAGATCGAGACGCCGACGACCCGCCGCCCAATCGACCGCGATCGGATGATCACGGTCGTCGGTGCCGAAGCGAACAACCTGAAGAAGGTCACGGTGGACTTCCCGCTGGGCACCTTCATCGCCGTCACCGGGGTCAGCGGGTCGGGCAAGTCGTCCCTGGTGAACGACATCCTGTACCGCGTTCTCGCCAACCGGCTCAACGGTGCACGCAAGCTCCCGGGCAGGCACGGCAAGGTCACCGGACTCGACAACCTCGACAAGGTCATCCACGTCGACCAGGCGCCGATCGGACGCACGCCCCGATCGAACCCGGCGACCTACACCGGAGTGTTCGACCGCATCCGCACCCTCTTCTCCGAGACGCTCGAGGCCAAGACCCGTGGCTATCAGCCCGGCCGCTTCTCGTTCAACGTCAAGGGCGGCCGCTGCGAGGCGTGCTCCGGCGACGGCACGATCAAGATCGAGATGAACTTCCTGCCCGACGTGTACGTCGCGTGCGAGGTCTGCGGGGGAGCGCGGTACAACCGCGACACGTTGTCGGTGCATTACAAGGGCAAGAACATCGCCGAAGTGCTCGACATGCCGATCACCGAAGCGGCCGAATTCTTCCGGCCCATCTCGGCGATCCACCGCTACCTCCAGACACTTGTCGACGTCGGACTCGGTTACGTCCGGCTCGGGCAGAGCGCGACGACCCTTTCGGGCGGCGAGGCACAGCGGGTCAAACTGGCGACGGAGCTGCAGAGGCGCTCGAACGGCCGCAGTGTGTACGTGCTCGATGAGCCGACGACCGGCCTTCACTTCGAAGACGTGCGCAAGCTTCTGCTCGTGCTCAACGGGCTGCTCGACAAGGGGAACACCGTGATCGTGATCGAGCACAACCTCGACGTGATCAAGTCAGCCGACTGGGTGATCGATCTCGGCCCCGAGGGCGGTGCGGGCGGCGGGCAGGTCATCGCCACAGGCACACCGGAGCAGGTCGCCGAGACCCCGGGAAGCCACACCGGTGTCTACCTGAAAGAGATCCTTCCGGCGATCGAGCGCGCCAAGGGCGCTGCGTAGGACACGGGCGTGGCCGATACCGTCAGCTACCGGCCCAAGGCCGGCGAGATCCCGACGCAGCCGGGTGTCTACCGCTTCCGTGACGCGAATCGGCGGGTGCTCTACGTCGGCAAGGCGAAGAACCTGCGCGCGCGACTGAGCAACTACTTCGCGCCGCTGCGCAACCTCCATGACCGCACCCGCAAGATGGTCACGACCGCCGCATCCGTCGAATGGACCGTCGTGGCGACCGAGTTCGAGGCGCTGCAGCTCGAATACACGTGGATCAAAGAATTCAACCCGCCGTTCAACGTTCAGTTCCGCGACGACAAGACCTACCCATATCTCGCCGTCACCCTCGGCGAGGAGGTGCCTCGCGTCACGGTCACGCGCAATCGCAACATCAAGGACGCGCGGTACTTCGGTCCATACACGAAGGTCTGGGCGATCCGCGACACCGTCGACCTCATGCTCAAGGCATTCCCGATGCGGAGCTGTTCCGACGGCGTGTACCGGCGGGCCGAACTCACCGGGCGTCCCTGCCTGCTCGGTGACATCGGCAAGTGCGCCGCACCCTGCGTCGGCCGGGTGACCAAAGACGAGCACCGTGCGATCGCGGAAGACTTCGCGTCGTTCATGGCGGGCAACGACACGCGATACATCCGCGGCCTCACCGAGCAGATGAAGGCGGCGGCGAGCACCCAGGACTACGAATCGGCTGCGCGGCACCGGGACGCCATCCAGGCACTCGAGGCGGCGATGTCGAAGACCGCCGTCGTTCTGCCCGAGGGCGTCGACGCAGACTTCTTCGGAATCGCGCACGACGAACTCGCCGCTGCCGTACAACAGTTCATCGTTCGCGGCGGCCGCATCCGCGGTGTGCGCAGCTGGGTGGTCGACAAAGAACTCGACGTCGAACTCGGCGAACTCGTCGAGATCGTGTTGCAGAACGCGTACGAAGGCGTTTCTGCGCCGCCGCGGGAGATCCTCGTACCCGAACTGCCGGAAGACGCGGCCGAGCTCGAGCTCTGGCTGACCGCGCGACGACAGGAGAACGGTGACCCCGCCGCGTCGCGCGGAGCGCTCACGGGCAGAGTCGGTCTCCGCGTCGCGCAGCGCGGCGACAAGGCGGCGCTCGCCCAGACCGTCGAGATGAACGCGAAGAACGCGCTGATCCTCTACAAGACGCGACGGAGCTCGGACTTCGTCGCCCGCTCCAAAGCCCTCGGCGACATCCGGGACGCCCTCGGCATGGATGACGCCCCGCTTCGCATGGAATGCTACGACGTGTCCCACCTCAGCGGCACGAACATCGTCGCTTCCATGGTGGTGTTCGAAGACGGGCTGCCCCGCAAAGACCAGTACCGTCGCTTCAGCATCCCTGAGTCGACCGACGACACCGAGTCGATCTACCAGGTCATCACACGGCGGCTCGCATACCTCCGCCCGGACGCGGCGGAAGCCGTGGATGCGGCGGATGCGGCAGAAAGTCCGGACTCCGGGTTCGACGGCGCGCTCGAAGACGACGGCCTCGACGCCAACGCGCTCGGCGACACGGTGTCCGGCAGCGACGCCGCGGAACCGAGTACCCTCGACGACGAGCTCGCGGCGGCCGCAGAGAAGCGACGCGCGCGGTTCTCCTACCCACCGAACCTGCTCATCGTCGACGGCGGCCAGCCGCAGGTCGCGGCCGCCGCGCGTGCCCTCGAAGAATCGGGCGTCCAGGGCATCCAGCTCGCCGGAATCGCCAAGCGCCTCGAAGAGATCTGGCTGCCCGACTCCGACTACCCGGTCATCCTCCCGCGCAACAGCGATGCGCTCTTCCTCATCCAGCGCATCCGCGACGAGGCCCACCGGTTCGCGATCACCTACCAGCGTTCCCGACGCAAGCGCGACATCAGCTCCGTACTCGGGGAGATCCCCGGTCTCGGTCCCTCGCGGGTGAAGGAACTGCTCAAACATTTCGGCTCCGTCGCCCAGCTCAGGAAGGCGACACAGGAGGAAATCGCGGGGGTGAAAGGGATAGGACCCTCCCTAGCTGGGGCCATCCATGATCGCCTCGGCAGTCGATAGGCTGGAGGCACACCGACCGATCGGAGGCGCGACGCCCATGACCACCGAAAACGAGCAGCAGGAAGTGCTGATCGTCACCGGAATGTCGGGCGCCGGGCGGTCCACGGTGGCCAATGCCCTGGAAGACCTCGACTGGTATGTCGTCGACAATCTGCCGCCCCAGATGCTCCGGCCGCTCATCGAACTGGCCAGCAGGGCGGGTTCCACCCTTCCGCGCATCGCCGCGGTGGTCGACGTCCGCGGGCGCAATTTCTTCGCCGACCTCCAGGACATGGTGCAAAGCCTGCGAGACGGCACCAAGGTGCGGGTCCTTTTCCTCGAGGCCACGGATGCAGCACTCGTCCGGCGATTCGAAGCGGTCCGGCGCCCTCACCCCCTGCAGGGCGGGGGGACCATCCTCGACGGCATCACCGCCGAACGGACCCGGTTGCGAGAGATCCGTGAATCGGCCGACATGATCGTCGACACGTCCGACCTGAACATCCACCAGCTCGCGACGAGCATCACCGAGACCTTCGCCGCTGAAGACACAGCAGGTGTTCAGGTGACCGTCATGAGCTTCGGTTTCAAATACGGCCTCCCGTCCGACGCCGACCTCGTCTCCGATGCGCGATTCCTTCCCAATCCCTTCTGGATACCGGAGCTGAGGAACCTGACGGGGCAGGACGAAGAGGTGCGCGACTACGTTCTCGGCCAGCCGGGGGCACGCGAATTCATCGATGCCTATGTGGATGCGCTCACCCCGGTTCTGGCCGGCTACCAGCGTGAGAACAAACGGCATGCCACGATCGCGGTAGGCTGCACGGGGGGAAAGCACCGTTCCGTGGCGATAGCCGAAGAGCTCGTCACGCGCCTGCAGAGCCTTCCGGGGGTCGCCGTGACTGCGAAGCATCGCGACCTCGGCCGTGAGTGAACCCGGCACGACAAGCCAGGCCTGACCGCCGGCACACAGACACACTCGTTCGCGACAGCGATCGACGCGACAGATAGGACAGCGATTGGCTCTCACCGCCGACGTCAAAGACGAACTCTCGAAGGTCGAGGTCAGCAAGACCACGGTCCGCGCGGCAGAACTCGCGACCATCCTCCGGTTCTCCGGCGGTCTTCACCTGATCTCCGGGCGTATCGCCGTCGAGAGCGAGCTCGACACCCCTGAGCTCGCCCGTCGCGTGCGCAAAGACCTCGCAGAGCTCTACGGCGTCCGAAGTGAAGTGTCGGTCATCTCCGCGTCCGGCCTGCGCCGGACCAGCCAGTACCTCGTCCGCGTTCTCGACGGTGGCGAGACCCTCGCTCGCCAGACAGGGCTGCTCGACGCACGCCGCAGGCCCATCCGTGGACTTCCGAATCGACTGACCACCGGCTCACGCGAAGAACTCGCCGCCGTCTGGCGCGGGGCATTCCTCGCTCACGGCTCGCTCACCGACCCGGGCCGGTCCGCAGCGCTCGAGGTGACCTGCCCGGGCAACGAATCCGCCATGGCGCTCGTCGGCGCGGCCGGGCGGCTCGGGATCGCCGCGAAGGCGCGCGAGGTGCGCGGCGTGCACCGCGTCGTCATCCGCGACGGAGACGCCATCAGCGCGATGCTCGTGCACATGGGCGCAACCGGAACCGTGCAGAGCTGGGAGCAGCTCCGGCAGCGCCGCGAGGTGCGTGCCACGGCGAACCGTCTCGTGAACTTCGACGACGCGAACCTGCGCAGATCCGCCCAGGCCGCCGTGGCAGCGTGCGCCCGCGTCGAGCGCGCTCTCGAGATCCTCGCGGACGACGTGCCGGAGCACCTGCGTTACGCCGGCGAACTGCGCCTCAACTTCCGTGATTCGAGTCTCGACGAGCTCGGCCACCACGCCGACCCGCCCATGACGAAGGATGCCGTGGCCGGCCGCATCCGCCGGCTCCTCGCGATGGCGGACAAGCGTGCCGTCGACCTCGGAATCCCCGGCACGGACGCCAACCTCCCCGCCGACCTCGACGAGGTCTGACCGAAGCACCATCGCCGGGCGTTTTCAAGGGTGCAAGGTTCATCTTCTGCCGCCGCTCCGCCTCACTAGACTGGAAAAGTCGCTCGAAAGCCGTCGCGAATGGATCGCGTGCGGCAACGATATGAGGAGATGAGTAATGGCTGACTACACGCTCGCAGACCTTCCGTACGACTACTCGGCACTTGAGCCGAACATCAGCGGTCGGATCATGGAGCTGCACCACGACAAGCATCACAAGGCCTACGTCGACGGTGCGAACACCGCCCTCGCCAAGCTCGCCGAAGCACGCGACGCCGAGGACCTCACCTATGTGAACAAGCTCCAGAAAGACCTCGCGTTCAACCTCGCCGGCCACGTGAACCACACCGTGTTCTGGAACAACCTCTCGCCCGACGGCGGCGACAAGCCGGCTGGCGAGCTGGGTGCGGCGATCGACGAGTACTTCGGGTCCTTCGACAAGTTCCGCGCGCACTTCACCGCGTCCGCGCTGGGCATCCAGGGTTCCGGATGGTCGATCCTCGCCTGGGACTCGCTGGGGCAGAAGCTGATCATCGAGCAGCTGTACGACCACCAGGGAAACCTGGCCGCCGCAACGATTCCGCTGCTGCTGCTCGACATGTGGGAGCACGCGTTCTACCTCGACTACGTGAACGTGAAGGCCGACTACGTCAAGGCATTCTGGAACATCACGAACTGGGTGGATGTGGACAAGCGCTTCCAGGCGGCGCGCGAAAAGACCTCGGGGCTCCTGCTACTGTCGTAGCGGGAATGGTGTCCCGGGTGGATCACCGCCCGGGACGCCGCCGTCCGCATTTCATCCCCAAATATGCGCCGCTCGGCGCCTCTGAAGTAACAGGAGACATTTGTGTCCGTAAAGATCGGAATCAACGGGTTCGGTCGCATTGGTCGTAACTTCTTCCGCGCCGCGCTGGCCAAGGGCAGCGACCTCGAGATCGTCGCGGTCAACGACCTCACCGACAACAAGGCACTTGCGCACCTTCTGAAGTACGACTCGATCACCGGTCGTCTCGACGCGACCGTCGAACTCGACGGCGACAAGATCGTCGTCAACGGCAAGCCGATCATCGTCCTCGAGGAGCGCGACCCGGCCAACCTTCCATGGGGCGAGTTGGGTGTCGACATCGTCATCGAGTCCACCGGTCGTTTCACGAAGTCCGAGGATGCGCGCAAGCACATCGCCGGCGGTGCCAAGAAGGTCATCGTCTCGGCACCTGCGACCGGTGACGACGTCGCCACGATCGTTCTCGGCGTCAACGAGGAGACCTACGACAGCGCCGTGAGCGACATCCTCTCGAACGCGTCGTGCACCACGAACTGCCTTGCGCCGCTCGCCAAGGTCCTGCTCGACAACTTCGGCATCGAGCGTGGTCTTATGACCACGGTCCACGCCTACACCGCCGACCAGAACCTGCAGGACGGCCCGCACAGCGACCTCCGCCGTGCGCGCGCCGCAGCCGCGAACATCATCCCCACCTCGACGGGCGCCGCGAAGGCTCTCGGCCTGGTCATCCCGGCCCTTGTCGGCAAGCTCGACGGCTACGCGCTCCGCGTTCCTGTCATCACCGGTTCGATCACCGACCTCACGGTCGAGGTCTCGCAGCCCGTCACCGTCGCCGAGGTCAACGCTGCGTACAAGGCTGCCGCGGAGGGCCCGCTCAAGGGGATCCTGAAGTACACGGAAGACCCGATCGTGTCCACCGACATCGTCAGCGACCCGCACTCGTCGATCTTCGACGCCGGTCTCACCAAGGTGATCGGCACCCAGGTCAAGGTCGCGTCGTGGTACGACAACGAGTGGGGATACTCGAACCGCCTGGTCGACCTCACCGAGTACGTCGCAGACCGCCTCTAGCAGCAGGGAACCGACGTGACGCTTCGCACATTGGATTCACTCGGTTCGCTCGCCGGAAAGCGCGTCATCGTCCGCTGTGATCTGAACGTCCCCCTCAAGGACGGCCAGATCACGGACGATGGCCGTGTGCGAGCGTCGATTCCCACGCTGAACGCCCTGATCAACCAGGGCGCCAGGGTCGTCGTGGTCTCCCACCTCGGCCGGCCCGAAGGCGCCCCGGATGCCCGGTACAGCCTCGCTCCGGTCGCACAGCGCCTGTGCGAGCTCCTCGGCAAGCCGGTGACCTTCGCACGCGACACGGTCGGCGGCGGCGCCCGTGAGGCCGTCGAAGGCCTCGAAGACGGCGATGTCGCCCTGCTCGAGAACCTCCGCTTCAACCCGGGGGAGACGAGCAAGGACCAGACCGAGCGCGAAGCCTTCGCCTCCCGCCTGGCCGAGTTCGGCGACGCATTCGTGAGCGACGGCTTCGGCGTCGTCCACCGCGAGCAGGCAAGCGTGTACGAGCTCGCGAAGCTCCTCCCGAGTGCAGCAGGACAGCTCATCGCAACCGAGCTCGACGTGCTCGATCGACTCACCGAGAACCCCGAGCGGCCGTACGTGGTCGTTCTCGGCGGTTCGAAGGTCTCCGACAAGCTCGGCGTGATCGGCCACCTGCTTCCGCGGGTGAACTCCCTGCTCATCGGCGGCGGCATGCTGTTCACCTTCCTTGCGGCTCAGGGTCACAAGGTCGGGTCGAGCCTTCTCGAGGCCGACCAGATCGACACGGTCAAGGGCTATCTCGAGCAGGCACAGAAGCTCGGTGTCGAGATCGTGCTTCCGCGTGATGTCGTCGTCGCCTCGAAGTTCGGTGCGGATGCGGAGCACGTGGTTCGCCCGATCGACGGGATCGAGGACACCCCGTGGGGCGCTTCCGGTCTCGGTCTCGACATCGGTCCCGCGACGTCCGAGTTGTTCGCCGAATACGTCCGTTCCGGTCGCACCGTGTTCTGGAACGGGCCGATGGGTGTGTTCGAACTCGCACCCTTCGCCGCGGGCACGAAGGCGATCGCCCAGGCGCTCACTGAGATCGACGGCCTCGGTGTCGTCGGCGGCGGTGACTCGGCGGCGGCCGTTCGCGCACTCGGATTCAGCGATGACCAGTTCGGTCACATTTCTACCGGTGGTGGGGCGAGCCTCGAATTCCTCGAAGGCAAGCACCTGCCCGGCCTGGAGGTCCTCGGATGGCAGCAGTGAGCTCGTCGGTGCGGCGCACGCCGCTGATCGCCGGCAACTGGAAGATGAACCTCGATCACCTGCAGGCGATCGCGTTCGTCCAGAAACTCGCGTGGACGCTGAAAGACGCCAATCACGACTTCAACACCGTCGAGGTCGCTGTCTTCCCACCCTTCACGGACCTTCGCAGTGTGCAGACGCTGATCTCTGCCGACAAGCTGCCTTTGGCTTTCGGTGGGCAGGACGTGTCCGAGCACGAATCGGGGGCGTACACCGGAGAGATCTCCGCGCACTTCCTGTCGAAGCTCGAATGCCGCTATGTCATCATCGGCCACTCCGAGCGACGCACGCTGCACGCAGAGACGGACGAGCAGGTCGCCGGCAAGGTGGCAGCGGCGATCTCGCAGAACCTCGCGCCGATCATCTGCGTCGGCGAGACTGCTGAAGATCTCGAGGAGCACGGGCCGAGCGCCATCCCAGTCTCGCAATTGCGGGCGGCGCTCGCGCACGTCACCACCGCGGCCGACATCGTCGTTGCATACGAGCCGGTCTGGGCCATCGGCTCCGGCCAGGCTGCGACGCCCGAGCAGGCGGAGCAGGTCGCAGCGGCTCTGCGCGCAGTGCTCGTCGAGGTCCTCGGTGAAGACGTCGCAGCGAAGACGCGCATCCTCTACGGCGGCTCCGTGAAGTCGGGAAACATCGCCAGTTTCATGCGAGAGCCGAACGTCGACGGGGCTCTCGTCGGCGGCGCAAGCCTCGACGTCGACGGGTTCGCCGCCATCGTGCGATACCAGAAGCACGTCGGTCTGTGACGCCTGCGGTTATACTGGTCTGTGGTCTTCCCGGGCGCTGAGCCCGGACGTTCCCCGAAAGGTTTCTCGTGCAAATTCTCCAGGTCGTCCTGCAGGTGCTGCTTGGCATCACCAGCCTCCTGCTGACCCTGCTCATCCTTCTGCACAAGGGTCGTGGTGGCGGTCTTTCAGACATGTTCGGCGGTGGCGTCACCTCCAACCTCGGAGCATCCGGAGTTGCTGAACGCAACCTTAATCGCATCACCGTGATCCTCGGCCTGATCTGGATCACGTGCATCGTCGTACTCGGACTCATCACCAAGTTCGATACTGGCGCCTGACCACAGCACATCGGCCTGCGGGCCAAAGGAGGAACAATGGCATCCGGTGGAAGCGCAATTCGGGGTTCGCGTGTAGGCGCAGGCCCTATGGGGGAGCAGGACCGCGGCTACCACGCTGAGCGTATCTCCGTCTCGTACTGGGACGCCCTGGGCAATGAGACGGTGCGGCATTTCGCAGCGAACCTTCCCGACGACGAGATTCCCGACATCATCGATTCGCCGTCGTCGGGGCTTCCCGCCGGGCGTGACAAGGACAACCCGCCGTCGGTGGCCAAGCTCGAGCCGTACAAGACGCATCTCGCCTACGTGAAGGAACGGCGCACGGAAGATGAGGCCGAGCAGCTCCTCGAAGACGCCCTGACGCAGCTTCGCGCGCGTCGCGGAAAGCTCAGCGCAACAAACTAGCGCTCACGTGGAAAGGCCCCGACGGATGTTCCGATCGGGGCCTTTCCACGTCTACTCACTACGAAACCGTACTGGGCAGCATGCGGAGGGCGCTCGCGTGCGGCCGCAGCATGCCACGGCGCGCCGGGCGGGGATCGGCGCGCCAAGTAACCGGCGCGTCAGTAAGACGGTGCGATCAGGTTCGCCGGCACTTCGGCCGCCGCGTCCTGGTCGACGAAGAAAACCGTGCGCTTACGACCCTTCGCGCCCGCGACAGGCACTTCGGTGTAGCTTGCGCCCGCGAGTGCGAGACCCAGCGCAGACGCCTTGTCTTCCCCGGCAAGGACGAGCCAGATGCGGTCCGAGGAGTTCAGCACTGGGCGGGTGAGGCTGAGCCGTTCCGGCGGCGGCTTGGGGGAGTCGTGCACGGCCACGACGGTGGCCTCGGTCTCGCGGATGCCCGCGCGGTCCGGGAAGAGCGATGCGATGTGGCCGTCGGGCCCGACACCGAGGAAAGTGATGTCGAAGCGCGGATGCCGTCCTCCGTCGGGCGCATATGCAGCCAGTTCGTCCGCGTAGGCCGCAGCGGCCGCGTCGAGGTCGTCGAGCTCATCCGACGCCGCGAAGGGGTGGATGTTCGCGGCTGGGACCGCGATGTGGTCGAGGAGCGCTTGACGGGCTGCCAGTTCGTTCCGCTCGGCGTCCGCCTTCGGAACCCAGCGCTCGTCGCCCCACCAGAAGTGGACTTTCGACCAGTCGACGCTGTCCCGAGCCGGGGAGTCGTTGACGGCCTGAAGTACGGCGGTTCCCACCGTTCCGCCGGTGAGAACGATGTTCGCGCCCCCGAGGTCGTCGATGATGTCGACGGTCTTCGTGAGGAAGCGTGCTGCAACGGAACCCGTGAGTGCCTGCTTGTCCGGGTGGACGAGCACCCGTCGTTCGTTGGTCATCGCGTCGCGCCCACTCCTTCGTCGGCGGCCTCAAGCTCTTCGAGGCCCTTGGTGATCACCTCGCCGTACAGGTCGTCGGGGTCCAGCCTACGCAGTTCTTCAGCGAGGCAGTCGCGCAGATTGCGGCGTGGCAGCGAAAGGTCGTGGGTGGGCTGTCCCGGTTCGGAGAGCCGCGCGATGTCGGGGATCTCCCGTTCGAGCTCGATGATTCCGGATGCGCGCCCCAGGCGCACGCCGTGAATGCCGCTCGAACCGGTCGCACGCGACGTGAGATCGTGCTGCACGGGTACCTGGAGCTGAAGGCGCAGCCAGGCAGCAAGGAGCACGGTCGACGGGGAGTCGGCCGCACCGGCGACCTCGACGGTCTCGACGGCCTCGTAGGGCGGCTGGTCGAGCACAGCGGCGAGCTGCGCCCGCCAGAGCGTCAGCCTCGTCCAGGCGAAGTCGGTGTCTCCCGGCTTGTACGTGCGCGACAAGTGGCGAAGCGCCTCGTGCGGGTCGGGCTGGGCGGACGCATCCGTGATCCGCCGGGTCGCGATGCGGCCGAGCGGCGACGCGGACACGACCTCGGGCGCGGCGCCTGGCCACCACGCCACGACGGGCGCATCCGGAAGGAGCAGACCCGTCACGAGACCTTCCTCGTCGCTGGCGGTCTCGCCGTACGCGCGCAGCACGATGACTTCGCTCGCTCCGGCATCGCCTCCGACGCGGATCTGCGCGTCGAGCCGGCCTTCCGTTTCGGTGGGCGTGACGTGGTTGGGGTCCTGTGTCGAAACCACGATCACACGCATCGGGTGCTCACGCGATGCGTCGTTGGCGGCTTCGATCGCCTCCTCCTCCTGGCCGAGGTGAGTAGCGATGACGAGGGTGAGTACGCGACCGAGCGCGACCGCGCCGCCCTCCTCGCGGATCTTGACGAGCGCCTTCGATACTTTGCTCGTCGTGGTGGCGGGAAGATCGACGATCATGGGCGTCTCCAGGTTCGGCCGTCGCGAGCCAGAAGCTCGTCGGCGGAGCTCGGGCCCCAGGTTCCGGGGCGGTACTGTTCCGGCTGACCCAGCGTCGCCCAGTACTCTTCGATCGGGTCGAGGATCTTCCAGGAGAGTTCGACCTCTTCGTGACGCGGGAAGAGCGGCGGGTCTCCGAGGAGTACGTCGAGGATGAGCCGTTCGTAGGCCTCGGGGCTGGCCTCGGTGAAGGCGTGGCCGTAACCGAAGTCCATGCTCACGTCGCGCACCTGCATGCCGGCGCCAGGAACCTTCGACCCGAAACGGATGGTCACGCCCTCGTCGGGCTGGACGCGGATCACGAGCGCGTTCTGGCCGAGAGCGGAGGTCTGGCTTTCGGCGAACAACTGCTGCGGCGCCCGTTTGAAGACGACGGCGATCTCCGTCACCCGACGTCCGAGGCGTTTGCCCGCACGGAGGTAGAACGGCACGCCGGCCCAGCGACGGGTTCCGATGCCGAGCTTCATGGCGGCGTAGGTCTCCGTGGTGGAGTCCGGGTTCATCCCGTCTTCCTCGAGGAAGCCGACGACCTTCTCGCCACCCTGCCAGCCGCCGGAGTACTGTCCTCGTGCCGTCGCCGTGCTGAGGTCAGCCGGGAGCCGGACGGCCGCGAGCACCTTCTCTTTCTCGGCGCGCAGGTCAGCGGCGTCGAACGAGATCGGCTCCTCCATCGCCGTGAGGGCGAGGAGCTGGAGAAGGTGGTTCTGGATGACGTCGCGGGCCGCGCCGATTCCGTCGTAGTACCCGGCACGACCGCCGACACCGATGTCTTCGGCCATCGTGATCTGAACGTGGTCGACGTAGTTCGCGTTCCAGATCGGCTCGTACAGCTCGTTCGCGAAGCGCAGGGCCAGGATGTTCTGGACCGTCTCCTTGCCGAGGTAGTGGTCGATGCGGAACACCGAATCGGGCGGGAAGACCGACTCCACGACAGCGTTCAGCTCACGGGCGGTCTTGAGGTCGCTCCCGAACGGCTTCTCGATGACCACGCGCCGCCAGTGTCCCGGCTCCTGCGTTGCCAGGCCGGAGCGGCTGAGCTGCTTGGTCACGAGAGGGAAGGCCTTCGGCGGGATCGACAGGTAGAAGGCGTGGTTTCCCATCGTGCCGCGTTCGACGTCGAGCTTGTCGACCGTCTCCTTCAGCCGCTCGAAGGCCGCTTCGTCGTCGAACTCACCGGAGACGAAACGGATGCCCTGAGCAAGCTGCTGCCAGACCTCGTCCTGGAACGGGGTGCGCGAATACTGCTTGACCGCGTCGTAGACGACCTTCTCGAAGTCCTGGTCCTCCCAGTCCCGCCGGGCGAACCCGACGAGCGAGAAGCCAGGCGGGAGCAGTCCACGGTTGGCGAGGTCGTAGACCGCCGGCATCAGCTTCTTGCGCGACAGGTCACCCGTCACACCGAAGATGATGAGGCTGCTCGGGCCGGCGATGCGATTGAGTCGCTTGTCGTACGGCACCCGTAGCGGGTTGAACTCCGGGGTGATTTCCACCGGGGACATTGAGCTCCTTGGTTCGCGTTGATGCGCCTAGTTGACCGCGTCGAAGAGAGGCACGAGGTTCGCCTCCGGGTCGGTGAGGTTGAGAGTGAGAACGGGGCGGCCGTGGTCGGCGAGCACGCTCGCGTCGCCGTTCGCCTGGGCCTGGATCAGCTGTCCGAACGTGAAGGGACGGTCAGGGATCTCCAGGTCTTCGGGGGCGTTCTCGGTGATCTGCAGGAACACGCCGACCGCGGGGCCGCCCTTGTGGAACTGACCCGTCGAGTGGAGGAACCGCGGTCCCCAGCCGAACGTGACCGGGCGGTTGGCCTTGGCCGCGAGCAGGTCGCGCAGACCTTCTAGCTGCGGGAGCGCGATGCGGTCGACGTAGGCCTGGACCGAGACGTAGCCGTCGGGTCCGAGCTGGGCGAGCAGCGCATCCACCGCGCCGGAGAGCGTGTCCGCACCCGAGACGACCGCCTCGGATCCGCGGACCTCGATGCCGTCGGCCACGAAGGCCGGCGTCGTCGGTTCGGGCCTGTTGTCGAGGAGTCCCCGGGCAGCGATCTTCGCCGACTCCACATCGGGCTGGTCGAACGGGTTGATTCCGAGAAGGCGACCGGCGACGGCCGTCGCATACTCCCACACCAGGAACTGCGCCCCGAGGCTGCCGGAGACGAGGATCTCTCCGTGGTGCCGGTCGGACGGGAACAGGTGGCGTGCGTCCGCGTTGTCGACGATGCGGACGAGCTGGAGGTCCGGCAGGTTCGCGGCGACCTCGGGAGCGAGCTTGTCAAGGACGACCGGGAGGATTCCCGTGCCCTGCTTGCCGGTGGACTCGGCGATCAACTGCTCGGCCCAGTCGGGGAGACCGATGATGTGCGTGCCGTCGGAGATGAGCCCCAGCTTGTCCTTGAGCGGATTGCTTCCGGCGATCGCAGCGCCCAGGATGAGCCCGGGGTTGGTGGGATCGTCGATGGCGAGCTCGAGCGAGATGGTCTCGGCCTCTTCGAGCAGCTCTTCGATGTCGACACCGGCCAGTCCGGAGGGGACCAGGCCGAAAGCGGTCAGGGCCGAGTAACGGCCGCCGACGTTCGGGTCCGCATTGAAGACGCGGTACCCCGCCTCACGCGCCGCGCCGTCGAGCGGCGAGCCCGGGTCGGTCACGACGATGATCCGCTCGCGCGGGTCGATGCCCGCGTCGCGGAAGGCCTTCTCGAAGACGCGACGCTGGCTGTCCGTCTCCAGCGTCGACCCCGACTTGCTCGAGACGACGAGCGCCGTCGCTTCGAGACGATCGCGGAGCGCGGCGAGAACCTGTCCGGGAGCGGTCGAGTCGAGGATGGTCAGTTCGACCGCGGCCGTCTGGGTGATGACCTCGGGTGCGAGAGACGAGCCGCCCATCCCGGCGAGCACGATCCGGTCGACGCCCTTGGACCTGAGTTCGTCGCGCAGAGCGAGGATCTCGGGCACGAGCGGGCGGGAGATGGCGACTGACTCAGTCCAGCCGAGGCGCTTGGAGGACTCGTCTTCCGCATCCGGACCCCACAGCGCCGCGTCCTGCGCCGTGATACCGGACGCGACGAGGTCGGCCACGAGCTGGGGGAGAGCGGCCTTGACGGCCTTCTCAGCAGCCCCGGAGACGTGGACCTTGAAGCTCATTTCGCTGCCTCGAGCGCGGCGGTCACAGTGTCGAGAAGTTCATTCCAGGAGACGACGAACTTGTCGACGCCTTCTCGCTCGAGAAGGGCGGTGACCTCGTCATACGAGATGCCGAGCGCCTCGATCGACTGCAGGACCGCGGCAGCCTCGGCGTACGAACCGGTCACGATGTCGCCCGTGATTACGCCGTGGTCGTACGTGGCGTCGAGGGTCTTCTCGGGCATCGTGTTGACGACTCCAGGGGCGACCAGCTGCGTCACGTAGAGCGTGTCGGGGAGGCTGGGGTCCTTGACCCCGGTGGATGCCCACAGCGGCCGCTGCAGGTTCGCGCCGGCGTCGAGGAGCGCCTTGGCACGGTTGGTCGCGAAGGCCTCTTCGAACGCCTGGTAGGCGAGCTGGGCGTTCGCGACGCCTGCCTTGCTCTTGAGCGCAAGTGCCTCATCCGTGCCGATGGCGACGAGGCGCTTGTCGATCTCCGTGTCGACACGGGAGACGAAGAACGACGCGACCGACTGGATGCCCGACAGGTCGATCCCGGCGGCTTTCGCCTTCTCCAGGCCGGTGAGGTACGCATCGATGACCTGGCGGTAGCGGTCGAGGCTGAAGATCAGGGTGACGTTGACGCTGATGCCTGCCGCGATCGTCTCGGCGATGGCCTCCAGACCCTCGACCGTGGCCGGGATCTTGATGAGCACGTTGGGCTTGTCGACCTTGGCGGCGAGCTTCTTCGCCTCGGCGATCGTTCCGGCCGCGTCGTGGGCGAGTCCCGGCTCGACCTCGATCGACACCCGGCCGTCGACGCCGTGCGTCGCCTCGAAGATCGTGTGGAAGATGTCGCTCGCGTCGGCGACGTCGTCGGTCGTGATCTCGAAGACCGCGTCGACGACGCCCGTTCCGGCCTTGGCCAGTTCACGCACCTGCTCGTCGTACGCCTCGCCCTTGGAGAGGGCGGTCGCGAAGATCGTCGGGTTCGTGGTGACACCGACGACGTTCTTGTCGTCGATCAGCTTCTGCAACCCACCCGACTTGATGCGCTCACGCGAGAGGTCATCGAGCCAGATGCTGACTCCGGCTTCGGAGAGCTGGGCGGTGGGTGTTGCGTCTGTCATTTCTTCTCTTCTCTTCAGGTGACGTCTCGTGGCCCGGTCTCAGAGAGATCCGAGCGATTCCTTGGCAGCCGCGACGGCATGCTCGGTGGTCATGCCGAACTCGCGGAACAGGGTCTTGTAGTCGGCGGATGCACCGAAGTGCTCGATCGACACGCTGCGCCCGTGGTCGCCGACGTACTTGCGCCACGTGAGGTCGATGCCGGCCTCGATGGAGACGCGCGCTTTGATCGACGCCGGAAGGACGGATTCGCGGTACTCGTCGCTCTGCTCTTCGAACCATTCCAGGCTGGGAGCAGAGACCACGCGGGCATTGATGCCTTCGGCGCGCAGAGTCTCACGCGCATCCACCGCGATCTGCACCTCGGAGCCGGTCGCGATGAAGATCACGTCGGGAGTTCCGCCGGGGGCTTCGGCCAGGACGTAGGCGCCCTTGGCAACGTTCTTCGCCGCAGCGAAGGTGTCACCGCTCGCATCACCGTCGCCGCGTGCGAAGACCGGGATGTTCTGGCGCGTGAGTGCGATGCCCGCCGGCCCCTTGCGGCGTTCGAGGATCGTCTTCCACGCCCACGCGACCTCGTTCGCGTCGCCCGGGCGGACGACGTCGAGGTGCGGGATGGCGCGCAGCGTCGCGAGCTGCTCGATCGGCTGGTGGGTCGGTCCGTCTTCGCCGAGCGCCACCGAGTCGTGCGTCCAGACGAAGATCGACGGCACCCGCATGAGCGCGGACAGGCGGACCGCCGGGCGCATGTAATCGCTGAAGATGAGGAAGGTGCCGCCGAATGCGCGGGTCGGACCGTGCAGCACGATGCCGTTGGTGATCGCCGCCATCGCGTGCTCGCGGATGCCGAAGTGCAGCACCCGGCCGTAGGGGTTTCCGGTCCATTCGTGCGTGGAGCGCTCGGCGGGAACGAACGACGCCGCGCCCTCGATGGTGGTGTTGTTCGACTCGGCGAGGTCGGCGGAACCGCCCCACAGCTCCGGCATGATCGACGCGATCGCGTTGATGACCTTGCCGCTCGCCGCACGGGTCGAAATGTCCTTGCCGGCTTCGAACTCGGGAAGAACCGCCTCGACGCCCTCAGGCAGTTCGCCCGTCAGCAGTCGCTCGAGCAGTGCCTTGCGGTCCGGATTGGCATCTGCCCAGGCCTCGAACGCCACATCCCACTCGGCGTGCGCCGCGATGCCGCGGTCGATCGCGTGGCGGGTGTGCTCGATGACCTCGGGGTCAACGTCGAAGGTCTTCTCGGGGTCGAACCCGAGGACCTTCTTGACGGCGGCCAGTTCGTCGGCGCCGAGCGCGGACCCGTGGATCTTGCCGGTGTTCTGCTTCTTCGGGCTGGGCCAGCCGATGATCGTCTTCAGGATGATCAGGGAGGGCTTGTCGGTGACCGCCTGCGCGGCGAGGATCGCCTCGTGGAGCGCGACGACGTCTTCGCTGTAGACGCCCGACTTCTTCCAGTCGACGACCTGGACGTGCCAGTGGTACGCCTCGTAACGCGCCTTCACATCTTCGGTGAACGCGATGTTGGTGTCGTCCTCGATCGAGATCTGGTTGCTGTCGTAGATCGCGATGAGGTTGCCGAGCTCCTGGTGGCCGGCGAGCGAGGAGGCCTCGGAGCTCACACCCTCCTGGAGGTCGCCGTCTCCGGCGATCACGTACACGAAGTGGTCGAACGGGCTCGTGCCCGGCTCGGCCTCGGGGTCGAAGAGCCCGCGCTCGAAGCGGCTGGCGTAGGCGAAGCCGACGGCCGACGAGATGCCCTGGCCGAGTGGGCCGGTGGTGATCTCGACACCGTCGGTGTGCCCGTACTCCGGGTGACCCGGGGTCAGCGAGCCCCAGGTGCGGAGTGCCTCGAGGTCGGACAGCTTCAGGCCGTCTCCGGCGAAGTAGAGCTGGATGTACTGGGTCAGCGAGCTGTGACCCGCCGACAGGATGAATCGGTCACGCCCGAGCCAGTGGTGGTCCTGCGGGTCGCGCTTCATCACTTTCTGGAAGAGCAGGTAGGCAGCCGGTGCGAGGCTCATGGCAGTGCCGGGATGCCCGTTGCCAACTTTCTCGACCGAATCCGCTGCGAGGACGCGAGCGGTGTCTACTGCTTTGTTGTCAATGGGATCCCATTGCAGAGCTGCCACGTGAAAACTGACCCTTCGTAGAGAGGGTGACGGGCCGTCATGTCCCGCACCGATTGAGGTAGTGCGCGCCGCGGACGTCTTCGGCGCCTGACGCGTGCACCCGTGCGGGACCTGCAAAGAGGGCCGGGGGTGAAGGCGCTTCGGCTGGCGAGCATCTCCAAGTATAGGTAACACGCAGGAAACGTGGCGTGTTCCCGTAACGTGCGCGCAATGCGGGAGCGTGCCGCGCTCCGGCGATGCCCTAGAATCGTGTGGGGGATTCGAGCGTTAGAGGAGCAATGGACGTCGCTGTAGAGAGCCGAGTAGACCCGGGTCGAATCGGCGCACGGCGCAAGTTCAAGGCCTACCTGGCCCTCACGAAGCCCCGAGTCGTCGAACTCCTGCTCGTGGTCACGGTTCCGACCATGATCCTCGCGCAGAACGGCATCCCGAACCTCCTCCTGGTGCTCGCCACCGTCGTCGGCGGCGCGATGAGCGCCGGTTCCGCGGGAGCGTTCAACTGCTATTTCGACCGCGACATCGACCGCGTGATGAACCGCACCAAGAACCGGCCCCTGGTCACCGGCGAGCTCTCCGACCGTGAGGCGCTCGTCTTCGCGTGGGGGCTCGGCGCGGCCTCCATCCTCGTCCTCGGCTTCCTCGCCAACTGGCTGGCCGCGGCGCTGTCGCTCGTCGCCATCCTTCTCTACGTCGTCTTCTACACCCTGATCCTGAAGCGCCGCACCCCGCAGAACATCGTCTGGGGCGGCGTCGCCGGCTGCATGCCTGTGCTCATCGGCTGGGCAGCGGTGACCGACTCGCTCGCCTGGGCACCGTTCATCCTGTTCTTCATCATCTTCCTGTGGACGCCTCCGCACTACTGGCCGTTGTCGATGAAGTACCGCGACGACTACAAGTCGGCGGGCGTGCCGATGCTGGCTGTCGTCCGCGGGCGCGCCGTGGTCGGGCTCCAGGTCATCCTGTATGCGTGGGCGACCGTGGCATGCTCGCTCCTCCTCATTCCTGTGGCGCACATGGGCGTCCTCTACACGGCGGTCGCCCTCGGCACGGGCGGCTGGTTCATCTACGAATCGCACCGCCTCTACAACCTCGCTATCCGGCATGAAGTCGTCTCGCCGATGCGCGTGTTCCACGGCTCCATCGCCTACCTCACATTGCTCTTCCTTGCGATCGCGATCGACCCGCTGCTGCCCTTCTGACACTGACCCCGTCATACACTGGCCGATCGCGTCGCCGGACCGTAAGGTGGGCGCATGACGGCCACGCTTCTCACGGAGCGACTCATCCTCGACGCGCCGGCTCCCTCCGACGTCGACACGATCCTCGAACTGTGCCAGGACCCGGAGATCCATCGCTGGGTTCCGCTGCCGTGGCCGTACGAGCGCCCCAACGCGGAATACTTCGTCGACAGCTATGTGACGCACGGGCTGGCGAGCGGGGCCTACGTGACCTGGGCGATGCGCACCGCCGCCGACCGCGCGTTCATCGGCGCGATCGAACTCCGCGCCGACCAGGCGGAACGCTCCGCCTCGATCGGCTGCTGGCTGGGCAGGCCGTCGCGGGGTCATGGCTACATGAGAGAAGCCGCCCAGGGGGTCATCGACTACGCGATCGGTCCTTCCGGACCCGGGTACACGCGCCTGCGGTGGGAGGGACTGGTCGGAAACGACGCCAGCCTGCGGATCGCCTCCTCGCTCGGATTCGTGATCGAGCGGGACGAGGAACGCACGGTCGATTTCCGCGGCGAACGACGGCCGGCCTGGCTGGGCGTGCTGGTCACGCCCGAGCGCCGCGCCACCCGCTGACGGGCTGGAGCACGGGATCCGGCCAGGTGCGGTCCGGTTACGATGGAGTGTGCAAACCCCGCTCGCTTACCTGGCCGCGCGCTACACCCTCGGACCACGCTCGCTTCGCTGGGCGACCACGGCGGCCCTCGTCGTCAGCATCATCATCGTGTTCAGCGGGGGAGTCGTGCGGGTCACCGGGTCCGGTCTCGGCTGCCCGACCTGGCCGAGCTGCGAAGTCGGCTCGTTGACGCCCACGCCGGCACTGGGCATCCACGCGATCATCGAGTTCTCCAACCGGATGATGACGGGCGTGCTGTGCGCCGCCGTCGCCTGGGTCATCGTCGCCGCCCGCCTGCAGAAGCCGCGCAACCGCACCATGACTCGCCTGGCGTGGTCGCAGTTCTGGCTGGTCGTCGCGAACGCGATCGCGGGCGGCATCACCGTCCTCACCGCGCTCAACCCCTACATCGTCGCCTTCCACTTCGTCATGGCGATCGCGCTGCTGACCACGACGGCGCTCACCTGGCACCGTGCGCACCTGGGCGAATCGGCGACCGTTGCGATTCCGCGGTCAGCGCGCGCTCTCAGTTACACGCTTCTCGTCGTGACCCTGGTCCTGATCCTGGTCGGGACGCTCGTGTCCGGGTCCGGTCCGCACTCGGGCGACTCGGCCGACGTGCCGCGGATGACATTCGACTGGCAGAACGTCACGATCGTGCACGCCGTGCTCGGCACGGCCACCCTGGTTCTCGCCATCGCGCTCCTCGTCGTGCTGGCGCGCATCCCGGATGCCCGGCTCGCCCGCCGCCGCACGATCACGTTCATCGTCGTCCTGCTCCTGCAGGCCGGCATCGGCGTCGTCCAGTCCCTGACCGGCCTCCCGGATGCGCTGGTCGCCCTGCACCTGCTCGGCGCCGCACTCGTCTGGGTCGGTGTCCTTCGAGTCGTGCTCGACGTCAACCCCGCACTCTTCCCGACCGTCTCGGTCACGACCGGCGAAGCGGAGCGCTCACTGTCAATTCGTTGACACTTCGCAGTCTGCCGGCGGCCTGCCTGTAGAATGAAGTGTTCGTGACGCGCGCCTTCTGGCGCCGAGGCAGCGTCGCCCACGTGCTCGAACATATTAGGTACGCACACCAGCCACTCGCACAATCGTGAACCTCCCGAAGTCGACGCATGTCGCCCAGGGCGGGGAATGAGCCGGAATGACAGCCGGTTACGTGTGGTAGGAAACGAGGTAGATATGTCAGACATCCTGATCGACCGCCCCGAACTCAACAGCCTTGGGCAGTATGAGTTCGGCTGGGCCGATTCCGACGTTGCCGGAGCATCCGCACGCCGCGGAATCTCGCCGGAGGTGGTAACCGACATCTCCAACCTCAAGAACGAACCTGCGTGGATGCTGCAACGCCGCCTCAAGGCCCTTCAGCTCTTCGAGCGCAAGCCGATGCCCACGTGGGGCGCAGACCTGTCGGAGATCGACTTCGACAACATCAAGTACTTCGTGCGGTCGACCGAGAAGCAGGCACAGACCTGGGAAGACCTGCCCGACGACATCAAGAACACGTACGAGAAGCTCGGAATCCCCGAGGCCGAACGCCAGCGCCTCGTCGCCGGTGTCGCGGCCCAGTACGAGTCCGAGGTCGTCTATCACCAGATCAATGCTGAGCTCGAAGCCCAGGGCGTGATCTTCATGGACACCGACACCGCCCTGCGCGAGCACCCCGAGTTCTTCGAGGAGTACTTCGGCACGGTCATCCCGAGCGGTGACAACAAGTTCGCGGCGCTGAACTCCGCGGTCTGGTCCGGCGGCTCCTTCGTCTACGTGCCGCCCGGCGTCCACGTGGACATCCCGCTCCAGGCCTACTTCCGCATCAACACGGAGAACATGGGCCAGTTCGAGCGCACGCTGATCATCGCCGACGAAGGCAGCTACGTCCACTACATCGAGGGCTGCACGGCTCCGATCTACAAGTCGGACTCGCTCCACTCGGCCGTCGTCGAGATCATCGTGAAGAAGAACGCCCGCGTGCGGTACACGACCATCCAGAACTGGTCGAACAACGTCTATAACCTCGTCACGAAACGCGCGACGGCAGCCGCGGGCGCGACCATGGAGTGGATCGACGGCAACATCGGTTCGAAGGTCACCATGAAGTACCCGTCGATCTACCTGATGGGCGAGCACGCCAAGGGCGAGACCCTGTCCGTCGCCTTCGCCGGCCCCGGTCAGCACCAGGACGCCGGCGCGAAGATGATCCACATGGCGCCGTACACGCAGTCGTCGATCGTCTCGAAGTCGATCGCGCGCGGCGGGGGACGCGCCGGCTACCGCGGAGAAGTGCGGGTCGACCAGAACGCCCACCACGCAGCGAACACCGTGCGCTGCGACGCCCTGCTCGTCGACACGATCTCGCGGTCCGACACCTACCCGGCCATCGACATCCGCGTCGATGACGTGCAGCTCGGCCACGAGGCGACCGTGTCGCGCGTGAGCGAAGAGCAGCTCTTCTACCTGATGTCACGCGGAATGCCCGAAGACGAGGCCATGGCGATGATCGTGCGCGGCTTCATCGAGCCGATCGCGCGTGAACTTCCCATGGAATACGCACTCGAACTCAACAAGCTCATCGAAATGGGCATGGAAGGCTCTGTCGGATGACCACTCCCGTCACTCTTCGTCGAAAGGCACTGTCCGCCAAATGAGCACGGCTACAACACCGACGCCCACCACCGCGGCCTCCGGCCCGACATCTGAACAGCACGGAATCAAGAAGCACACCGACGGTGGATGGGGACTGGTCCCCATCCAGACACGGTCCGAGCGCTTCCATTCCACGAATGTCGAAGACTTCCCGGCCATCACAGGCCGCGAAGCCACCTGGAAGTACACGCCGGTCGCCCGGATCGCCGAGTTGACCTCGGGCGAGCTCGACGGCTCGCCTTACGAGGTCACGACGACCGACACCGCCGGCGTGAGCATCGCCTGGGTCGACCGCGACGACGTTCGCATCGGCGGAGCGGGCAAGCCGGAGGAGCGCGCCTCCGCGAACGCGTGGACGAGCTTCGAGAAGGCCCTGGTGATCTCGGTCACCGGTGAGGACGACAAGGAGTTCACACTCACCCGGTCCGAGCTCGGCCAGGGCGCGCGTGGTGCCCACACGATCATCGAGGCCGCGCCGTTCAGTCGTGCCACTCTCATCCTCCAGAACTCCGGCGCGGCGCACCTGACGGAGAACGTCGAAATCGTCCTCGGCGAATCCTCGGCGCTCACCGTCGTGACCGTCCAGGAATGGGATGACGATGCGCTCCACGTGGCGACTCACTTCGCCTCCATCGGACGTGACGCCCTCCTGAAGCACATCGCCGTCACGCTCGGCGGCGGTGTCGTGCGACTCAACCCCGCCGCTCACCTCGTCGGAGCCGGCTCCGACGCCGAACTGCTCGGCGCATACTTCGCCGATGCCGGACAGCACCTCGAGCAGCAGGTCTATGTCTTCCACGACGCGCCCCACACCCGCAGCCGTGTCACCTACAAGGGCGCGCTGCAGGGCGAGGGGGCGCGCACGGTCTGGGTGGGCGACGTGCTGATCGGGCCGAAGGCCGTCGGTACCGACACCTACGAGCAGAACCGCAACCTCGTGCTCACCGACGGCGCCCGCGCGGACTCCGTGCCGAACCTCGAGATCGAGACCGGGGACATCCTCGGCGCCGGTCACGCGAGCGCGACCGGCCGGTTCGACGACGAGCAGCTCTTCTACCTGCAGTCGCGCGGCATCACCGAAGACGAGGCGCGCCGCCTGGTCGTGCGCGGCTTCCTTGCCGAGATCGTCCAGAAGATCGGGTCGCCCGCCCTGCAGGAGCGCCTCACTGCTGCGATCGAAGCGGAGCTCACGGCCCTCGCATCGTCGCAGGACGGCGATGCGCAGGCTGCCGGCATCGAACCCGCCGACGCGGGAGAGAAGTAGTGGGCGCGCGCGCGTGCTCGTTCGACGAGCTCGTCGAGAACCAGGCGATCCGCGTCGTGATCGAGGGCATCCCCATCGCTGTGGTCAAGGACTCGTCCGGGTCCGTGCACGCCATAGGCGACACCTGCACGCACGGCGAGATCTCGCTCTCCGAGGGCTTCGTCGAAGACGAGACCCTCGAATGCTGGGCCCACGGCTCGCAGTTCTCGCTCGTCACGGGCAAACCCCTGAACCTCCCGGCGTACGAGCCGGTCCCCGTCTACCCGGTCGAGCTGATCGACGGAGACGTCTACATCGACCCGACCGCAACGAAAGTGATTTAGAAGCACATGTCAGTTCTTGAGATCCGCGACCTCCACGTCACCGTCGAGACCGAGCAGGGCACCAAGCCCATCCTCAACGGTGTCGACCTGACGATTCGCGAAGGCGAGATCCACGCCATCATGGGCCCGAACGGTTCCGGCAAGTCGACCCTCGCCTACACGATCGCAGGGCACCCGAAGTACAAGGTGACCCACGGCACCATCACCCTCGACGGCGAGGACGTCCTCGCGATGACGGTCGACGCGCGTGCACGTGCAGGCATCTTCCTGGCCATGCAGTACCCCGTCGAGATCCCCGGCGTCACCAACCAGAACTTCCTGCGCACGGCCAAGACCGCGATCGAGGGCGAAGCTCCGGCCATCCGCGGATGGGTCAAGGAGGTCCGCGAGACGATGACCAGGCTGCGCATGGACACCTCCTTCGCCGAGCGCAACGTCAACGAAGGCTTCTCCGGCGGCGAGAAGAAGCGCAACGAGATCCTCCAGCTCGAACTCCTCAAGCCCAAGTTCGCTGTGCTCGACGAGACGGACTCCGGTCTCGACGTGGACGCGCTCAAGGTCGTCTCCGAGGGTGTCAACCGCGCCAAAGAGAACACCGGGCTCGGGATCATGCTGATCACGCACTACACGCGCATCCTCCGCTACATCAAGCCGGACTTCGTGCACGTGTTCGTCGCCGGCCGCGTCGCCGAAGAAGGCGGCCCGGAGCTGGCCGACCGTCTGGAAGACGAAGGATACGACCGCTACACGGAGACGCCGGAGCCGGCTGTCGAAACCGACGTACCCGCCCCGGCAGAGGCGTAGGCTCGGTAGTGATCGAAAGGACTATGGCATGGTTGCGACCCTGAGTCCGGAGCTCTTCGACCAGGTCGAAGAGGCTCTGAAAGACGTGGTCGACCCCGAACTCGGGGTGAACGTGGTTGACCTCGGCCTGATCTACGATCTCGGCTGGGACGACGAGAACAACGCACTCATCATCTCCATGACCCTGACGAGCGCCGGATGCCCGCTCACCGACGTACTCGAGGAGCAGACCGCCGAATCGCTCGACGGAATCGTCGAAGCGTTCCGGATCAACTGGGTCTGGATGCCGCCGTGGGGTCCAGAGCGGATCACCGACGACGGTCGCGACATGATGCGGGCGATCGGCTTCGCGATCTGACCCGGTCCGGGCCGACTACCTGTAGCCGCCCGGAAGGACTCCGCCGATTCGTCGGAGGAGTCCGCCTGCGCTGCGCTCGGCTGCCGTTCGGTGAGGCAAATATACTTGGACCCACACCCCTACCCCCTGTCGTGGAGACACGACGAAAGAATGGACGACTCCTGTGCTCAGTGTGCATGACCTTGAGCTCAGAGTAGGCGCCAGACTCCTCATGGAAGGAGTCGACTTCCGCGTAGCGGACGGGGACAAGATCGGGCTCGTCGGGCGCAACGGCGCGGGCAAGACCACGCTCACGAAGGTTCTGGCGGGGGAGAGCCTCCCCACCGGCGGCCGGGTGGACCGCAGCGAAGAGATCGGTTACCTCCCCCAGGATCCGCGCTCCGGCAACCCTGAAGACCTTGCCCGTACCCGCATCCTGGATGCCCGCGGGCTGGGAAGCATCGTGCTCGGGATGCAGCAGTCGACGCACGACATGGCCAGCGACGACCCCGCGGTCAGTGCCGCCGCGATGAAGAAGTACGGCCGGCTGGAGGAGCAGTTCCACATGCTCGGCGGGTACGCGGCCGAAGCCGAAGCCGCCTCCATCGCGAGCAACCTCAACCTGCCCGACCGCATCCTCGACCAGCAGCTGAAGACTCTCTCCGGCGGCCAGCGGCGACGTATCGAACTCGCGCGCATCCTGTTCTCGGACGCCAGGACGATGATCCTCGACGAGCCGACGAACCACCTCGATGCCGACTCCGTCGTCTGGCTGCGGGAGTTCCTGAAGAACTACACCGGCGGGTTCATCGTCATCAGCCACGATGTCGAGCTGGTGGGCGAGACCGTGAACCGCGTCTTCTACCTTGATGCAAACCGCCAGGTCATCGACATCTACAACATGGGCTGGAAGAACTACCAGCGCCAGCGGGCGGCCGACGAGGAACGCCGCAAGAAGGAGCGCGCCAACGCCGAGAAGAAGGCCGGCGCACTTCAGCTCCAGGCTGCGAAGTTCGGAGCAAAGGCCACCAAGGCGGCCGCGGCGCACCAGATGGTCGCGCGCGCCGAGAAGCTGCTCGCTGGACTCGAGGACGTGCGCTCGGTCGACCGGGTCGCGAAGCTCCGGTTCCCGACGCCGGCACCGTGCGGCCGCACCCCGCTCCAGGCGAGCGACCTCTCGAAGAGCTACGGTTCGCTCGAGATCTTCGCCGCCGTCGACCTCGCCATCGACCGCGGCTCCAAAGTCGTGGTGCTGGGACTGAACGGGGCGGGCAAGACCACCCTTCTGCGGATGCTGGCGGGAGTGGACCTGCCGGACACCGGTCAGATCGAACCCGGCCACGGCCTGCGCATCGGCTACTACGCGCAGGAGCATGAGACCATCGACGTCAAGGCGTCCGTGCTGCAGAACATGGTGTCGTCGTCGCCGAACCTGACGGAGACGGAAGCGCGCCGCGTTCTCGGCTCGTTCCTGTTCACCGGCGACGACTCGCACAAGCCGGCGGGGGTGCTCTCAGGCGGCGAGAAGACCCGTCTCGCGCTTGCGATGATCGTCGTCTCCGGTGCAAACGTGCTGCTGCTCGACGAACCCACGAACAACCTCGACCCGGCGAGCCGCAACGAGATCCTCGATGCCCTGGCGCATTACGAAGGCGCCGTCGTTCTCGTCAGCCACGATGAGGGCGCCGTCGAAGCGCTCAACCCGGAGCGCGTGCTCATCATGCCCGACGGCGTCGAGGACCACTGGAACAAGGACTACCTCGACCTGATCTCGCTGGCCTAAGGCTTGCACCACGAACCCTTCGCGAGCGCAGCTCGCTCGGAACTGGCGTCGCGGGATCGCATGCGATCCTCTTAGCTCCAGCGTTCCAGCAGGTCATCTTCGATCTCGGCGTCTGTGCGCGTCTTCAGCGACTTGCGGCGTTCCCGCTCAGCAGCGCGAGCCTGCTCGGCAGGGTCATCCTCGTTGAGCTTCCGATATTCCGTGCGAAGCGCGTAACCCAGCCCGAAGAAGCCGATCAGGGCAAAGATTATCCATTGGATCATATACGACCAATGCAATCCCTCGTCCTGGGTCGGAGCAGCCGTCACCGTCGGCGTCGGTGCCGAAGCGGGCGACGGGTCCTGCGAGTCGAGCAGTCCATAGGCCGCCGTGTAGACGTCTCCGCCGATCCGTGCGTGGATGTCCGGGAGTTCGATCGTCGCCACCTGATCGCCGATGCCCGAACGCCCCTCCAGGCGCGGTTCGCCCGGCTTCAGTCGCGCGATGACCGTTACCTCGCCACCAGGGGCCGCCGGAACACTGTCTGGTGCGTCGGTGCGATTCCCGGTGGGAACCCACCCGCGATCGACGATGAAGAGGGACCCGTCGGCCAGCCGGAGCGGCGTGAGGACTTCGAAGCCCGGCGTGCTGTTGAGGGGACGGTTGCGAACGAGGAGCTCGTCATCCGTTACGTATGTCCCGGTCACGGTGACCCGCTTCCACTCCTGGTTCCTCGAGAAGGACGTCAGCGTCGGCATCACCTGTTGGAGGGGGACCGGCTGTGAATTGAAATTCGCGTCGAGGAGGGCGTTCGCCGCCGCTGCCTCTTTGCTGCGGGCGAGCTGCCAGGCGGACAGGCCACCGCAAGCGATCGCGAACACGATCGCGAACGCGATGTACCCGAGCCAGCGCCGCGAGAAGGCGAATCTCCAGCCCTTCACGAAGCCGCTCCGCCCACGACGGTCGGCTCGATGGCGACCACGCGCAGCGGGAACTCGCGAGCGGCGAGGAACTCACGCAGGAAATCCACGTGCTCAGCGCACGCCAGCCAGACCTTCACGCGATCCTCCGAATGGATCTTCGGGTTGCGCCACTCGATACGCCACGCGGCCGCCTCGCGGCAGTTCGCGCGGGAACACGTCAGCGCCTCCGGTTCACCGAACCCGATCACGTGCCGTGCTCCCTCTGTTGCTCTTCGCCGTCTTGTTCACCCGCATCGTCGTCAACGTCCGCATTCGTGCCGGCATCCGCATCAGCGCCCTCTTCTGCGCCCGCGTCCGCGCCCGGCGAAGAAGCCGGAGGCGTCATGGGAAGGATATTGCCCGGACGCTGAACGTCCGCTTGACGCGGATCGGCCCCGACATTCGCGACGACCACAGCGAAATAGGGCAGGAAGACCGCACCGATCGCAGGGATGACCGCCCACCAGCCCGGAACGAACAGGATGGAGATGATGCAGAGCACGCGGATGCCCATCGCCACCGAATATTTGATCATCCGGCGACGTCGCTCCTCGTCAGGCGAGAGCGGAAGATTGGTGATCGACTGTTGTTGCTTCATGTCCGTTACGGGTGCCGCGAATCGGGCCCGATCCGTCCCCTCAAGCCTACGTCCAACCCAGACCATAAACTGATACGCGTTCGATGTCAGGCGCTCGGCCTGGACACAGGAGAGGATCCCGGATGACAACCCCACGCACAGTGCTCGTGACCGGCGGAAACCGCGGAATCGGTTTCGCCATCGCCGAGGAGTTCCTGGCGCAGGGCCATCGGGTCGCCGTGACCGCGCGTTCGGGCGAAGGCCCGGCTGGAAGTCTCACGGTCCGGGCCGATGTGACCGATACGGCGGGAGTCGACGCGGCATTCACCGAGGTCGAAGAGAAGCTCGGCCCGGTCGAGGTCGTGATAGCGAATGCGGGGATCACCCGCGACACCCTGCTCATGCGTATGACCGAGGACGACTTCGACGCCGTCGTCGACACGAACCTGGGCGGCTCGTTCCGTGTGATCAAGCGCGCGTCGAAGAACATGCTGAAAGCGCGCTACGGCCGCATCGTGCTGATCTCGAGCGTCGTCGGCCTCTACGGGTCGGCGGGTCAGGTCAACTACGCCGCATCGAAAGCGGGTCTGGTCGGCATGGCACGGTCGATCACCCGCGAGCTCGGCGCCCGCGGGATCACCGCGAACGTCGTCGCTCCAGGGTTCATCGAGACGGATATGACCGCGGAGCTCCCGGAGACCCAGCAGGCCGAGTACAAACGGAACATCCCCGCGGGACGTTTCGCCACACCGAACGAGGTCGCGAAGGTCGTGGCCTGGATCGCGGGCGACGACGCCGCGTACATCTCGGGTGCCGTCATCCCCGTCGACGGCGGCCTCGGGATGGGACATTGACGCTGGCGCGCTGGAGCTGAGAGGTCGCATTGCGACCCCGCGACGCCAGCGCCGAGCGAGCTGTGCTCGCGAGGGCGCACTCCTAACCCCGCAGCCCCAATAGTCCCAGCACCTGCGACAGATCCTGGCGGTCCACGACGACGTTCGCTTCGTCGCGCACGCGCGGTTTCGCGTTGAAGGCGACGGACAGGGCCGCTACGGCCATCATCCGCAGGTCGTTCGCGCCGTCGCCGACGGCGACCGTGCGACTCAGCGGGATGCCCGCGGCAGCCGCCCACTCGCGAAGCGCATCCGCCTTGGCCTGCGCATCCACGATCGCACCGACCAACCCGCCGGTGAGCACCCCGCCTGACACCTCGAGCCGGTTCGCCCGCCAGTGGTCCAGCCCGAGCCGATGGCCCAGCCCGTCGAGCACTTCGTGAAAACCACCCGAGACCACTCCGACCGCGCCGCCAGCTCCGCGAACGCCGGAGACGAGGTCCGCGACACCGTCTGTGACGCGCACCCTCTGACCGACGTGCTCGAAGACCTCGACCCGAAGCCCGGCGAGCGTCCTGACGCGTTCACGCAGGCTCTGCTCGAAGTCGAGCTCGCCGCGCATCGCCCGGTCGGTGATCTCAGCGACTTCGGTGCGGGACCCGGCTTCTTCCGCGAGCAGTTCGATCACCTCGTCGTGGATGAGGGTCGAATCGGCGTCGAGCACCACGAGGAAACGGGGCGAGCCGACGATCTGTTCAGTTGCGGCGCTGAGCGCGGTGGAACGCTGCGTCATGGAACGACGTGTACTCCCTTGCCGACGACGGTGATACCGGACTCGGTCACGGTGAAGCCCCGCGCACGGTCCCGTGCGGGGTCGACGCCGATGGAGGCACCGGCCGCTACGATCACATCCTTGTCGAGGATAGCGCGACCCACGAAGGCGTTCGGTTCGATGACGGCTCGCTCGAAGACCACCGAGTCGACGACGTGCGCGCCCGATTCGATCTTCGCCCACGGCCCGAGCACGCTGCGTTCGAGATGCGCACCGGAGATCACGCTGCCGAGGGAGACGATCGAGTCGATGGTGACACCGAGCGAACCGCGTCCGTCGCGCACCAGCTTGGCCGGAGGGGAGTTGAGCTGCTGGCTGAAGATCGGCCACCAGCGGTTGTAGAGGTTGAAGACGGGCAGCGCCGAGATCAGGTCCTGGTGCGCCTCGAAGAACGACTCGATCGTTCCCACATCCCGCCAGTAGTAGCGGTCGCGGTCGGTCGAACCCGGCACGTCGTTGCGTTTGAAGTCGTAGACGCCGGCCTCACCACGACTGACGAAGTCGGGGATGATGTCGCCGCCCATGTCGTGGTTCGAGTCCGGCCGGTCCCCGTCGCGGATGACGGCCTCGATGAGCGCATCCGCATCGAAGACGTAGTTTCCCATCGACGCGAGGACCTCGTCCGGCGAATCCGGAAGCCCCACCGGGTCGGTCGGCTTCTCGCGGAACGCGGCGATGCGGTCCGGATGCTTCGGGTCGACCTCGATCACCCCGAACTGGTCGGCGAGGCTGATGGGCTGGCGGATCGCCGCAACGGTCGCAGGCGCACCCGACTCGATGTGCGCCTCGATCATCTGAGCGAAATCCATGCGGTATACGTGGTCGGCACCGACCACAACGACGATGTCGGGCTTCTCGTCGCGCAGCAGGTTGAGGCTCTGCAGGATTGCATCCGCAGACCCGCTGAACCAGCGCTTGCCCAGTCGCTGCTGCGCGGGAACAGAGGCGATGTAGGAGTTCAGCATGCCGTCGAGCCGCCAGGTCTGCGACACGTGGCGGTCGAGACTGTGCGACTTGTACTGGGTGAGCACGACGACCTGGCGCAGGTTGGAATTGATCAGGTTCGACAGGGCGAAGTCGATCAATCGGTACTGTCCTGCGAACGGGACCGCCGGCTTGGCTCGATCGGCTGTGAGCGGCATCAGCCGCTTCCCTTCGCCACCAGCAAGGACGATGCCGAAGATCTTTGTGCCAGCCATGGCTCCAGAGTAGAGGCATCCCCGCGGCTGTACTAGCGTTCAGGTCATGCGAGTCGATCTGCTCACCCGTGAATACCCGCCGGAGATCTACGGGGGTGCCGGGGTGCACGTCGCCGAGCTCGTCCGGGCCCTGCGGGTCGACACCGATGTGGTCGTGCGCTGCTTCGGAGCTCCCCGCGACGAACCGAACGTGTACGCATACGGCGTCCCTTCCGAGCTCGCCAATGCGAACGGCGCGATCGCGACGCTCGGCGTCGACCTCCGGATGGCGCAGGACGCGGGCGGTGCAGATCTCGTGCACTCGCACACCTGGTACGCGAACGCCGCGGGGCAGCTCGCCTCCCTGCTCCACGGCATCCCGCACGTCATCACCGCCCACAGTCTCGAACCGCTCCGCCCCTGGAAGGCCGAACAGCTCGGCGGCGGCTACCGGGTCTCGAGCTGGATCGAACGTTCGGCGTTCGAATCGGCGGATGCGGTGATCGCGGTCAGCGACGGCATGCGGCGAGACATGCTGCGCAGCTATCCCGCCCTTGACCCCGACAAGGTGAAAACCGTCTACAACGGCATCGACCTCGAACGGTGGAAGCCGCTGGAGGACGACGACCTCGCGCGTTCGCTCGGCGTGGATCCCGACCGCCCCGCGGTCGTCTTCGTCGGGCGGATCACGCGGCAGAAAGGCCTGCCGTACCTGTTGCGGGCCGCGAAACTCCTGCCGTCGGACGTGCAGGTCGTACTGTGCGCCGGCGCCCCGGACACCCCGGAGATCATGGCAGAGGTCACACGCGGCGTCGAAGCCCTCCAGGCGGAGCGCGCAGGGGTCGTGTGGATCGACCGCCTGCTCAGCCAGACGGAGCTGCGTGCGGTGCTCACCGCATCCACCGTGTTCGTCTGCCCGTCGATCTACGAACCGCTCGGAATCGTCAACCTCGAGGCGATGGCCTGCGGCCTTCCGGTCGTCGGGACGGCCACCGGCGGCATCCCCGAAGTCATCATCGACGGGGTCACCGGCCGTCTCGTGCCCATCGACCAGCTCCAGGACGGAACAGGAACACCGACCGATCCGGATGCGTTCGTGGCCGAGCTCGCGGCCGCACTCATCGAGGTCGTCGGTGACCGGGACCGGGCGGCGCTGATGGGAAGCGCGGGCAGGCTCCGTGCCGAAACGGCGTTCAGCTGGACCTCCATCGCCGAGCAGACACGGGAGATCTACCGGTCGCTTCTCGCCTGAGAACGCCCGGTAGGCTAGAACCATGGCCAGCGTTCTCAAGCTCACTGATGTGTCCATCGTCCGCGACGAGAATACGATTCTCGAAAGTGTGAACTGGACCGTCGAGCCGGACGAACGGTGGGTGATCCTCGGTCCGAACGGCGCAGGCAAGACCACGCTCCTGCAGATCGCCGCCGCAGCCCTGCACCCGACGAGCGGCAAGGCGGATGTGCTGGGGGAGCGCCTCGGCAAGAGCGACCTCGCCGAGCTCCGTCCGCGGATCGGCTTCGCCTCCAGCGCCATGGCCCGCCGTATCCCGCGAAACGAGACCGTTCTCGACGTCGTGATGACCGCCGCCTACGCTGTCACCGGCCGCTGGAATGAAGAGTACGAGGAGATCGACGAGCGTCGCGCCCACCGCGTTCTCAACGAGTGGAACCTCGACCACCTCTCGGAACGGGCCTTCGGCACTCTGAGCGACGGCGAGCAGAAGCGGGTCCAGATCGCGCGTGCCGTCATGACGGACCCGGAGATCCTGCTGCTCGACGAACCGGCCGCCAGCCTCGACCTGGGCGGGCGCGAAGAGCTTCTGCAGCTGCTCGGCGGCTTTGCGAGCGATCCACGGTCGCCTGCCATCGTCATGGTCACCCACCATGTCGAAGAGATCCCTCTCGGCTTCCGCAACGCGCTGCTGCTGCGCCAGGGCGGCATCGTCGCCCAGGGAGCCATCGACAGCGTGATCACGTCCGAGAAGCTGAGCGACACCTTCGGCCTCGGTATCGAGCTCGCAGAGTCCGACGGTCGCTACAGCGCACGGGCCGCCGTAGCCGCGGAGTCCTGAACCATCTGCTAAACTCGATAGCTGGCCCACGGGCCACCACGCTTCTCGCCCCGCGCGACACACGTGCAGCGCAGCGGGCAAGACCCCCTAATCACTACGCAACAAGGAAGTCCTGATGAAGACTGACATTCACCCCGAGTACGCTCCGGTGGTTTTCCGCGACCTGGCATCGGGTGCGACGTTCCTTACCCGTTCCACGGTGACGAGCGACAAGACCATCGAGTGGGAAGACGGCAACACCTACCCGGTGATCGACGTCGAGATCTCGTCCGAGTCGCACCCGTTCTACACGGGCAAGCAGCGCATCCTCGACTCGGCCGGCCGCGTCGAGAAGTTCAACTCGCGTTACAAGGGCTTCGGCAAGTAACCACCTGCTTACGAAAAGGCGACCGGCTCCGGCCGGTCGCCTTTTCGTGCGCGCTGGAGTTGAAAGGATCGCATCGCGATCTTGCGCGCTGGAGCGAAGAGGATCGCACCGCGATCCTGCGCGCTGGAGCGAAGAGGATCGCACCGCGATCCTGCGCGCTGGAACTGAAAGGATCGCGTGCGATCCCGCGACGCCAGCGCCGAGGCAGCTATGCTGCCGAGGCCCGGTGCCTCAGAGAGACCCCGTCAGCGAACAGGCCACGCCCCCGACGTGGTGAACAACGGGTTGTGCTCGCGGCGCATGTAAGCCTGGAAGTCTTCGGCCTGCTCCCGGCTCCACTGCACCTGACGGAGATGCAACTCGGCTGCCTCGAGGGCAAGCTCTTCGGTGTGAAGCCGGGCGAGTGCCTGAGCGACCCGGCCGGCGGCGATCGCATCCGCCCCTGCGTCGTGCGCGTCGGTCAGGTCGACGCCGTAGAACAGGGCAGTCAGCTCGAGAGTGCGCTTGCCCTTGCGGTACTTGTCGACCGCCTTGTCGATCACGAGAGGATCGATGATCGGGCCCGGCGCGCTCAGCGGCTGGATGCCGTAGCGGAGCGCCTCACGGTTCAGGAGGGTGAAGTCATAGGGGGCGTTGTAGGCGACGACCGGCGTTCCCCGGTCGAAGACGGCCCGCAGCGCACCGACGATCTGTGCGACGGCCACCACGGCCGGCAGGCCGCGGGTGCGGGCGTGCTCGGTGCTGATGCCGTGAACGGCCGTTGCCTCGACCGGGATCTCGACGCCCGGGTCGACGAGCCAATCGTTGCGCTCGACGACCAGGCCTTCGGCGTTCAGGACACCCACGTGCGCTGACACTATACGGGAGGTCTCGACGTCGATTCCTGTGGTCTCGAGGTCGAATACGCCCAGTTCTTCGTGCCAGTTGCTCATGATCCAAGGCTAGGTGAGACCACTGTCACTGCCGGCCGACACACGCAGGCGGCGCTCAGGAACACGGGCCAGGAACGACTGCCGGAAGCTCAGGCGCGCGAGGTGGGCTCGATGTGCAGCCAGTAGAAGTTCTGCGTGCCGAGAGTCAGGCTGAAGCGCCCGTCTTCTGCGACCGTCGGGAACTCCCCGCCGCCGAACAGGTCATAGAGTCTCGAACCGGCGAACTCCGGGGCCTCGAGGGTCACGGCCACGGGATTGTGCGCAAAGCTGAAGACGCACAGCACATCTTCGGGCAGGTCGCCGAAGTGAGTGCCGCTGCCGGCATACGAACGAACGAACGCAAGCACGGACTCGTGGTCGGTCTGCAGCACCCGGATCGATCCGAGCCCGAACACCGGATGCGCCTTGCGCACGTGGATGACGTTGCGGATCCAGTGAAGCAAGGACCGCGACTGGGCGAGCTGCGCTTCGACGTTGATCTGGTTGTAGTGGAAGACCAGCGACTGCACCACG
Organism: Diaminobutyricibacter sp. McL0608; assembly: GCF_039613825.1. Lineage (NCBI taxonomy): Bacteria > Bacillati > Actinomycetota > Actinomycetes > Micrococcales > Microbacteriaceae > Leifsonia > Leifsonia sp. McL0608. Next base: position 2,010,051 of record NZ_CP154826.1, read on the forward strand.
GGGAGGAAGAGCTTGCCGGGGTCGGCCGTCGAGAACCCGGCATTGCGGTCGGGGGTCCACTGCATCGGAGTGCGCGAACTGTCCCGGTCTGGCAGCCAGATGTTGTCGCCCATCCCGATCTCGTCGCCGTAATAGAGGAACGGGCTGCCCGGCAGCGAGAAGAGCAGCGCGTGCGCCAGCTCGAGCTCGGCTCTCGAGTTGTCGAGCAGCGGAGCCAGCCGCCGACGGATGCCGATGTTGGCACGCATCCGCGGGTCGTACGCGTACCAGCCGTACATCGCCTGGCGGTACTCCTCGCTCACCATCTCGAGTGTGAGCTCGTCGTGGTTCCGCAGGAACACACCCCAGCCGGCACCCTCCGGGATGTCCGTCGTCTCGGAGAGGACCCGCACGAGCTCGCCCGCCTGCTGCGAGCGCAGCGAGTAGAAGATGCGCGGCATCACCGGGAAATCGAACGCCATGTGGCATTCGGGCTCGTCCTCCGTACCGAAGAACGCAGCGACCTCGCGCGGCCACTGGTTGGCCTCCGCGACCATGACCCGTCCGGGATATTCACGATCGACCATCGAGCGCAGACGCTTGATGAACTCGTGCGTCGGCGGCTCGCCCTCACCGTTGCCCTCGTCCGACTCGTACAGGTAGGGGATCGCATCCAGGCGGAATCCGTCAACGCCCATGTCGAGCCAATACCGGATGATGTCGAACATCGCCTCGTGCACGGCCGGGTTCTCGAAATTCAGGTCGGGCTGGTGCGAGAAGAAACGATGGAAGTAGAACTGCCGGCGCTCGGAGTCGAAAGCCCAGTTGGAATCCTCGGTGTCGACGAAGATGATGCGGATGTCCGGCCATTTGTCGTCTGTGTCGTTCCAGACGTAGAAGTCGCCGTAGGGTCCCTCGGGGTCGGATCGCGACTGCTGGAACCACTCGTGCTGGTCGGACGTATGGTTCAGCGGCAGGTCGATGATGACGCGCATATTGCGCTCGTGCGCTTTCGTCACCAGGTCTTTGAACTCGTCGATTGTTCCGAACTCGGGCAGGATCGTGCGGAAGTCCGATACGTCGTAGCCACCGTCTCGCAGCGGGGACGTGAAGAACGGCGGGAGCCAGAGCGCGTCGACCCCGAGCCACTGCAGGTAGTCCAGTTTCGAAGTGAGCCCCTGGAGGTCGCCCGAGCCGTCGCCGTTGCTGTCCACGAACGAGCGGATCATCACCTCGTAGAAGACGGAGCGGCGATACCACTGCGGATCGAGAGTGAGTCCTGGCAACGTGATGGGCGCGGTGAAGCTCACGATTCTCCTTCCGGGGCCGTGGCCTTCTGCAAGCGGTTACAACCGTTCGAGTCTAGGTCTTACTACCCGTGCCGTGTCTAGTGCATGCCTGAACAGGGACTGCGGATGTCCGGTGTGCACAGCCGCGCTGCCTAAACTTGAGCCTGATGATCGCTTCTTCGCCCTACGACGACCGTCTCGGTCGCATCCCCGTGCGCGCATGCGACGCCCAGGTCCTCGGCAGTACCACGCGGTACTGGGACTACGGCGAGCCGTCTGCCGCCACGTCGATCGTGCTGGTGCACGGGTTCCGCGGCGACCATCACGGACTCGAGCCGGTCGTCGCGCACCTCGACGGCTTCCGCCTGATCTCGCCCGACCTTCCCGGCTTCGGCGAGTCCGAACCGCTCCGGGATGCGCATCACGACATCGACGGGTACGCCCGGTGGCTTCGCGCCTTCGTGGCGGAACTCGGGCTGCGGGGCCGTGTCGTCATCCTGGGCCATTCCTTCGGGTCGATCGTCGTGTCCGCCGCCCTCGCCCGTCAGGCGCAACCGGACGACGTGCTCACTCCGGATGACGTCGTCCTCGTCAACCCGATCGCCGCGCCGGCACTGAAAGGTCCGCGTGGCATCCTTACGCGCCTCGCCGTCTTCTATTACTGGCTTGCGTCGGTCCTGCCGGAGAAGCTCGGCTTCGCGCTGCTGCGTAACGGAGCGATCGTGCGCGTGATGAGTGTGACCATGGCGAAGACCGACGACAAGGCCCTCCGTCGCTGGATCCACGATCAGCACGACCGCTATTTCAGCGCGTTCTCCGACCGACGTGTCGTACTCGAGGCGTTTCGCGCATCCGTCAGCAACGACGTGAGCGAGTTCGCCCCGAACGTGCCGGAACGCACTCTGCTGATCGCCGCGGACAAAGACGACATCACGCCGGTCGCAGCCCAGGAACGGCTGGTGAAGCTGTTCCCGGATGCGCGGCTGCACGTCATCGCGGACGTCGGTCACCTCATCCACTACGAGGTCCCCGCCGAAGCCGCCGGGCAGATAACCGCCTTCCTCGCCCAGCCGACCGCGGACGGAGCGCCATGAAGATCGTCTTCGACTGCCGCTACACCCGCATCGGACGTCACGACGGGATCAGCCGATACACCGCCGGGATCGTCACCGCGCTCGCGAAGCGCCACCCCGTCACCATGCTGATCAGCGACCATCGCCAACTGGAGATGCTCCCCGACCTGCCCTGGGAGATCGTCAGCGCACCCACGAGCGCGCGGGAGCCCTTCGTCGCCCGTCAGGTGAACAAGCTCAAACCTGACGTCGTCTTCACCCCCATGCAGACCATGGGGGGCTGGGGCCGGGACTACCGGCTCGTGCTCACCGTGCACGACCTCATCTACTATCGCAACCGCACACCACCGCGCGACCTCGCCTGGCCGATCCGCCTCCTGTGGCGCCTCTACCACCTCGCCTGGTGGCCGCAGCGGATGCTGCTGAATCGAGCGGATGCGGTCGTGACCGTCTCGCAGACCACCAAGAACCTGATCACGGAGCATCACCTGACCAGGCGACCGATCTCCGTCGTCATGAACGCCGCGGACGCTCCGGGCGCCTCGCACGCCGCTCCCGTCGTGCGTACGGCTCCGGTGAAGCGCAGTCTCGTGTACATGGGCTCCTTCATGCCGTACAAGAACGTCGACACCCTGGTGCGCGCCGTCGCAAAGCTCCCGGACTACGAACTGCACCTGATGAGCCGGATCGACGAGCGCGAACGCGAACGGCTGACTGCGATCGCGCCCGAGGCGCGAATCGTGTTCCACAACGGAGCAAGCGACGAGGACTACACGGATGCCCTGCGCGAGGCCACAGCACTGGTGACCGCATCCCTCGACGAAGGATTCGGCATCCCATTGGTGGAGTCGATGACGCTCGGGACACCGGTGGTCGTCAGCGACATCCCCATCTTCCGCGAGATCGGGGGAGACGCGGCCCTCTACTTCGACGCAGCCTCCGCCGACGAGCTGGTCGCGCGCATCCGCGCACTCGAGGCTCCTGGCGTGTGGGCCGAACGGTCCGCGCTGTCCGAGCGGGAAGCCGCCCGGTTCACCTGGGAGGCGTCGGCCGAGCACCTGCTGACCGTCCTGACAGCAGCGGCTGCGCGGTCGAGGCGCCGGCTGCGCTGACACCGGGAGCTGCGGCCGCGACCGTAGCGCACCGACCGGGTGGCGTCGCTACAGCACCGACGCGGTGAACAGGTCGCGCTCCTCGAGGCCCACGTTGAAACGGTCGAGCTCGAGACGTCCGTCGCGGTAGACGAACGTATGCACGGACCCGTTCGGGATGACCTCGCCAGGGCCCGGGAGTGCATGATCCGTCACGTGGCGGACAAGGGAGCCGATCACGCCGCCATGGCTGACGACGATCAGCGACTCGCCCTCGTGGCGCTCCGCCAGCTCGACCAGGGTCGGAAGCGCCCGTTCGACGACGGCGTCACGGCTCTCACGACCGGGAACCGCGGTCCCTTCCGGCCAGCGGGCGAGGATCTCCGGGCCGGTCAGACCCTCCGCCTCCCCGTAACGGCGCTCTGCCATCCCGTCGAGCGGCGTCGGAGTTCCAAGGGAGACATGGGTCGCGATGATGCTCGCCGTCTCGCTGGCGCGACTCAGCGGACTCGTGAAGATTGCATCCCATTCGCCTGTCGCGAGTGCGCGACCCGTCGCATCAGCCTGCGCCCGCCCGGTCGAGTTCAACGGAACGTCGGTCGAGCCCTGGATGCGCCTGGCCAGGTTCCAGTCGGTCTGGCCGTGGCGCACGAGCGACAGTCTGGTCACACGCATCCCTTCCCGGGACGGCCGACCCGCCGCACCGCCTCCGCAAGCGCGGACCGGATGCGCTTCAGGTGCGCGATCAGGCGGTGAGCCGGGCGGAGAGCTCCACGAGCGTCTCCGTCGTCCCTGCGTCCAGCTTAACTGTCGCGCGCGTATCGCCCTTGGTCACTCCACGGTTCACAATGACGATCGGGATGCGCCGACGACGGGCCTGCTCCAGGAGACGGATGCCCGAATTGACCACCAGGGACGAACCGGCGATGAGGAGCGCATCCGATCGCTGCACGAGTGCGCTCGCCTCACGAAACTTCTCGGCCGGCACGAACTCGCCGAAGAAGACCACGTCGGGCTTCAGTCTCCCGCCGCACACCGTGCAGTCCGGAACCACGAACGCATCGATATCCGTCACGATCGCGTCGCCGTCGGGTGCGATCTCCACCGCATCCGGCTGGTCGAGCCACGGGTTGGCCTCCTCGATGCGCGCGGAGATGCTCTCGCGCGCGAAGATCTGGCCGCAGTTGAGGCACAGCACGCGATCCATCGCGCCGTGCAGGTCGACGACCTTGCGCGAACCCGCGCGTGTGTGCAGCCCGTCGACGTTCTGCGTGATGACGCCGTTCAGTGCCCCGCCCGACTCGAGCTGAGCCAGGGCGCGATGACCCGGGTTCGGTTCGGCTGCGCGGAAACGGCGGTAGCCGAGGTGGCTGCCGGCCCAATACCGCTTGCGATGCGTGTCGCTCGCAAGGAACTGCTGGAACGTCATAGGCGTGCGCTGGGGAGCGCCCTCGCCACGATAGTCGGGAATGCCCGAGTCGGTGCTGACACCCGCACCGGTGAGAACGGCGAACGGCCGCGAGGCGAGAAGCTCCGCAGCACGGTCGAGGTCCCCCGCCACCTGCGCGTCCGGCTCGGTCGCCAATGCAGACATCCCCACCTCCCGATCCGGATGCGCCCGAAAGCACACCACTCTTCCTGAGTGTAAACACACCAGTTTTCCGGTTTGTTTCCGGCAACTGGCAATCTAGGAGCGCAACAGACACAGGAAGGCGGCACCCGAGTGCTCATCAAGCGGATCAGCGACCTGGACGATCCGGCGCTCGGAGACTACTCGCGCCTGACCGACGTCGCCCTGCGGCGCGTGAGCGAACCCGCCGGCGGCCTGTACATCGCGGAATCGACGAAGGTGATCACCCGCGCGCTGGCCGCCGGCCACCGGCCCCGCTCGGTGCTCCTGCAAGAGCAGTGGCTTCCCGATGTGGAACCGCTCCTCGCGGGATTTCCGGACCTACCCGTCTTCGTGGGGGACAGCGCACTGCTGGAACGGCTGACCGGCTACCACCTCCACCGGGGCGCACTGGCGGCGATGCACCGGCCGGCGCTCCCCGATCCGCGCGAACTGCTGCGGACCGCGACCCGCGTCGTCGTGCTCGAAGACATCGTCGACCACACCAACGTCGGGGCGATAGTACGTAATTGCGCAGCGCTGGGCGCGGACGCGATCCTCGTTACGCCGCGGTGCGCTGACCCCCTTTACCGTCGAAGCGTCCGTGTCTCAATGGGCACGATCTTTCAAGTGCCGTGGACCCGAATCGATCCGTGGCCGGAGGGTATGTCGATGCTTCGAGAGCACGGCTTCGTCACAGCGGCGCTGGCATTGAGTGACACCTCGATCAGCCTCGGTCAGCTCAGTGCTGACCTTCCGGACCGTCTCGCCCTCATCCTCGGAAGCGAGGGCGACGGGCTGAGCCGACGCACGATCGCCGATTCCGACCTAGTGGTACGTATACCGATGAAGGGCGGAGTTGATTCGCTCAACGTCGCCGCCGCATCTGCTGTCGCGCTGTGGGCTACGCAAGCCGAGCATCGATAGAGCTACCGGCGGACTTGGGGAAGCGGACCCATGCGCGGACGCGGATCGGCTCAGGAGTTAGCGCGGCCCGAACCCTGACGGGAGCGAGGTGAAACCTCCGCGTGGGTCGGGCGACGGCTCGGGCTCGTCGAAATGACGGTTCGCCGCGCCCGGAAGGCTCTGCGGCACCACCCGATTTCGCGCCGCGGCGACTATCGCGACAATCATCGCTGCAAGGAGCGCGGCACCGACGACGACGAGGATCCAGCCGACAGGACTTCCGGAGATCACCATGACAACACCGACCGGGCCGGTGAGCCACGCGCCGATTCCAGTCACGATCGTCAGACCTACGAGCAGCCCGAACCGCCTCCGGCGACGCTGTACCCGCTCGAACTCTTCAATCAGCGTGCTCACGTGAGGCACCCCCTTGTCCACAACCTACTCGATGTGAGCCGCACTTCGGAGCATTGATTCCGACCCGCTCATCGGCACTTTCGTGCAACCTAAACGCCATGGGCGCTCCAGGGCCGGTGATCGACCGCATCCGGTCGTCCGATCGTCTCCGGCACTCCCACGTCACCGGGATCGCGACGCTCGGGGGCCATTCAGGGCATCCACTGGAAGCCCGCATTATGATCTAACGCGTGCCAGATCAGCCCCGCCGTGAGACGCGCGTATCGACCAAGCGTCGAACGTACCGCAGGCGTCGCATCGTCGTCTTCGGCATCCTCGGGCTCTTCCTCGTCACCGTGATGTACGTGACAGGCTCGCTGGTAGCGCCGATGCCCGCGACGGCGGCCGTCACCGACCACGAGCAGTCGATCGCCCAGCCGGCAGCCCAGCTGTCCTGGCCCGGCTTCGGAGCGAGTGCTATCACCGCCCTCGACTATCCGGGCGTCTCCGAGTTCCACGGAACCAACGCCAGCCTTCCCATCGCAAGCATGACCAAGACGATCACCGCACTGGTGGTACTCGCGAAGAAGCCGCTCAAAGCGGGCGACGACGGTCCGAGCATCCACTTCACCGACGCTGACGTAAAAGTGTGGAACGAGGTCGTCGCTGAGGGCGGGTCGTGGGCACCGGTCGTCTCCGGAACGTCGATGAGCGAGAAACAAGCGCTCGAGGCGATGCTTCTACCGTCGGCCAACAACTATGCGATCTCGCTGGCGAACTGGGCCTACGGAAGCATGAGCGCGTACCTCGCGGCCGCGAAATCGTGGCTCGCCTCGCACAACCTCAGCGGCACGCACGTCGTCGACGCGAGCGGCCTCGATCCGGGTAGCCGCAGTACCACCAAAGACCTCATCGCGATCGGTAAGCTCGTGCTCGCCGATCCCGTGTTGCCTTCGATCGTCGCGACGAAAGCGGCGACCCTTCCCGGCGCGGGAATTCAGCAGAACACCAACGAGCTTCTGGGCGTCGACGGGATCGACGGGATCAAGACCGGAAACACCGATCAGGCCGGCAACTGCCTGATGTTCTCGGCCGACGTCGCCGTCGGATCGAGCAAAGTGCGTGTGCTCGGTGTCGTGATCGGCGCGCCGACCCACGATCAACTGTGGGCGGCGGTGAAGACGCTCCTCACCAGCATGCAGAACGGCTTCCATCAAGTCGACGTCGCCACCGACGGACAGGTCTTCGGAACCTACACGACAGTATGGGGCGCGAAGTCGAAGCTCGTCGCAACCGCGACCAAGACCTTCCTCGTGTGGTCGGACACCCCGGTCACTGTATCGATCCAGACGCGTCCGGTGCAGCTCGGCAACGCCGGCGAGGTCGTCGGCCAGGTCGCGTTCACGCTCAACGGCAAGACCGAGACGGCGCAGCTCGCGCTCAAGTCGAAGCTGCCCGATCCAGGCTTCTGGTGGCGTATGGCCCACCCGGGCGGCCTGGGAGCCTGACCCCTCCCCGCTGCGGTACGACCGGTCAGTCGCCCGGATAGCCCGGGTACACGAACGGGGCCGCTTCCGGACGCTTGGGAAGGACCTGATCACCCGACGACTGGTGACGGATCCGCCGGATCACCCACGGCACGAGGTATTCGCGGGCCCAGGACAGGTCTTCGGCCCGTGCCTGGCGCCAGGTGCGCACCGGCAGCGGCTCCGGCTCCAACGGCTGCAGGTCGTTGTCGACGTTGAGAGCGGCGAGCACCATCCGCGCGACCGTGTGGTGGCCGAGCGGGGCGAGATGCAGCCGGTCCGGTGCCCACATCCGCGCATCCTGAATCTCCGTCAACGACCACTGGTCGGCGACGATGCAGTCGTGGCGGGCTGCAACGGCCCGAACGTTCTCGTTGTAGATCGCCACCTTGCCGCGGATGCCCCGAAACACCGAGGAGAAGCCGACGTCCACGCCGGTGAAGACGACGACGGTAGCGCCATCGGACGTCAGACGGGCCACGGCTGCGTCGAACAGCGCAGCGATCTGGTCGGGGTCGGTGCCCGGGCGGATCACGTCGTTGCCGCCCGCGGAGATCGTCACCAGATCCGGACGCAGGGCCAGCGCGGGCTCCACCTGCTCATCGAGGATCTGCTTGATCAGCTTGCCCCGCACAGCCAGGTTGGCGTAGGCGAAATCCTCGGTCTGGCTGCTGAGCACTTCGGCCACACGATCGGCCCAGCCGCGGTGACCCCCAGGGCTGCCCGGCTCCGGATCACCGATGCCCTCGGTGAACGAGTCGCCGACCGCGACATAGCGGGACCAGGGATGCTGAGCTTCGGCCATGCATCCATTCTGCACGCGATCGGGTTCACACCTGCGCTGAGCCGTCCTCGTTGCTTCCGTCAGCTCTGTCCAGGGCAGTGAGCCGCGCGATCGCGTCCGCGTTCGTGCCGTAGAACGTGGTCCCGGCATCCAGACCGAACTCGCCGAGGATGCGGGCGAAGTCGGGACGCACGCGCGAGAACCCGAAAGTGAGTCCGCGCTCCAGCACCCACTCCTTGGTCTCGGCCACGCTGTCCGCGCCGGTGACGTCGATGTCGGTGATCGACTCGCAATCGATCACGACGTGACGAACCTTCTCGCGCGCATCCGACACGGCCGCCTCCACCGCATCCTTGAAAGCCGAGGCGTTTGCGAAGAACACCTGCGCGGCGAAACGGATCACGACGATTCCCGGCGCTGTCACGAACCCGCGCGGCTGCACCCCCATGAGGGCTCCCTCTGGCACGTCCTGCGCGTTCAGCACATCCGCCGGCGGGTCAGCCGCCCGCTTCGCAAGGTTGACGAGGGCCAGCACGAAAGCGACGAGGATGCCCTGGATCGGTCCGACGAGCAAGGAGGTGAGGAAGCACGCCGCCGCGACAGCGAACTCGAACTTGCGCACCCGCCAGAGCGCAGCCATTTCGCCGAACCCGAGAAGCGGTACGACGGCCACCGTGATGATCGCACCGATCGCGGGCGAGGGGATGTGCTCCAGCACGCTCGTGCCGAAGACCACGAGCAGCAGCGTCGCGACCGCTGTCACGAGCGCCGGCACCTGCGTGCGGGAACCGGCCTGGTCCATTGCGGCAGTCCTGGACGTGGAAGACCCCATCGTGAACGCGCCCGACGCGCCTGCCGCGATGTTGGCAGCGCCGAACGCGAAAAGGTCCCGGTTCAGATTCACGGGGTAGTTCCGTTTCCCCGCGTAGGCGCGAGACCAGCAGGCCCTCGCCCATCGCCACGATCGTCAACGCTGCAGCGCTCGGGATCAGAGCGAGCCAGGAACCCCAGCTGATGATCGGCCACGTGAGCTGTGGTGGCCCCGCCTGCACCGTACCGAGGACGGCGACACCCGCATCCTCGAGCCCCAGCGTCGCGGTCAGGATCGTCGCGAGAGCCAAAGCGACCAGTGCCCAGGGAACATGCGGAAGCAACCTGCGGCCGACCAGGATGATCGCGATCGAGACAGTCGCGATCAGCACGGACCAGATGTTCAGCATCGGGAGACCAGTGATCAGCTGCTCCACTTTGACGACGAACTCCTCACCCGACTGGATCTTCACGCCCAGCATCTTGGCGACCTGGTCGAGAAGGATGTCGAGTGCGAGACCGCCGACGAAGCCGGTCAGGATCGGCTTCGAGAGGAAGTTCGCTAGAAATCCCAGTTTGAAGAATGCGCAGATGAGGAACATCGCGCCGCCGATGATCGCCTGCGCGAGTGCGAGGGTCGCATAGTCCTTGCCGCCTGCGACAGCCAGGCCGCCGAGGCTGGAGGCGACCAAGGCGGACGCCGCGGCGTCCGGAGATGCGACCAGCTGACGTGACGACGCGGCCAGCGCCCAGATCGCCGCGGGCACGATCAGCGCATACAGACCCGCGGTCGCAGGAAGGCCCGCGATCTGCGCATAGCCGATGTTCACAGGCAGCGCAATCGCCAGAAGTGTCACCCCGGCGAGCAACTCGCGGAGGAGGTTGTGCCGCGTGAGACCGGGAAGCACGGCTCGGGGTCTGGCGACTCGATCGGTCTGAACCACATCGCTCATGATCCGACCTCCCGATCGAACGCCTGTTGGCTGCGAGCCTAGTGGCGGGCGTCCGGCTGCCACCAGCGCGCAGTGCCACCGCCTCGTGCCACCAGCGTGCCGTGCGCAGGCAGACGGCTCCTACTGGTTTACTGCGGTCATGGACAAGATCGCGAGCTTCTTCCAGGACGCGAACCTGTCGGGCTGGGACATCACCTTCGCGATCCTCTCGCTGGTCGCGGGGTTCGTCTTCGGCTCGCTCGCGAAGAGGGCCGTGCTGGCGGTCGGCCGGAGATGGCCCAACGTGAGCAGCGCACTCGTCGCGCTGCTGGCGCGCGTCTCGAAATACATCATCGTGCTCCTCGGTGTCGGCATCGCGCTGACCTTCCTGGGTGCCAATCTGCAGCCGCTGATCGTCAGTGCCATCATCGTGGGACTGATCGCCGCACTCGCCCTGCGCGACATCGCCGGCAACTGGGGTGCCGCGATCGTGCTGCAGTCCCGGCGTCCGATCGACCTCGGTCAGTGGGTCGAGACCCAGGGATATGTCGGCACAGTCCAGGACATGAACGCACGTGCGGTCATCATCCACACTCTCGACGGCAGAAGCGTTCACCTCCCGAACTCGTCCGTGCTCGACAACCCGCTCATCAACCGGAGCGAGCGCGGCGACCTCAGAACGAGCATCCAGGTGAGGATGCTCTCGACCGACTCGTTCGAGACCCTGTCCGCCGTCGTGGCCGATGCTGCAGCCTCAGCCGAGGGTCTCAGCGACCGGCCCGTGCAGATCCGGGCGATACAGCTCGCAGACGACAGGATGACATTCGGCGTCGACTTCTGGCACGATCCGTCCGCCCAGGAGATCGTGACCTCCAACGTCATCGTTGCGGTCACTGTCGCCCTGCGGACGGCCGGGATAAGCGCGACCGTCACCTCGCTCGAGACGGCTGACCCGGTCATCCCGCAGCCGTCTGTCTGAGGACGCGGCGGTTCGACCCGGCCGACCGGGCCGAGCCGTCCGACTCATCCGACCCGTCCGCGGCTGTCGGTGGGAGCCGGTAAATTGGTTCCAAGTGGATACGCCGACCTTGCCTCCGACACCCGAACGCCAGGGTGCGCACGTCGGTACCTTCGCGGCGGAGCATCTGTCGCCATCGTTCCCCGAGCGCGCAGCGTGGGGTACCGCCAGCAAGCTCCGCGCGTGGCAGGCGGAAGCGCTCGACGCATACTTCGTCCACGAGCCGCGCGACTTCCTCGCGGCCGCGACCCCCGGGGCGGGCAAGACCACATTCGCCCTCCGTCTCGCGACGGAACTGCTTGCGCGGCGCGTGGTCGAACGCGTGACGGTCGTGGCACCCACGGAACACCTCAAACGGCAGTGGGCGGAGGCGGCCGAGCGGGTCGGCATCCGCCTCGACCCGACGTTCAAGAACGCGGACGGCCGCTACGGCCGCCATTACAAGGGTGTCGCCGTCACCTACGCCCAGGTGGCCATGCGGCCGAGCCTCCACCGTGACATCACCGACAACTACCGTACGCTGGTCATCCTCGACGAAGTCCATCACGGCGGTGACGCTCTCAGCTGGGGCGACGGAATCCGCGAGGCGTTCGAAACCGCCACCCGGCGGCTCGCGCTCACCGGAACTCCATTCCGGTCCGATACGGCGCCCATCCCGTTCGTGACATACCTGCCCGACCGTCACGGCATCCGGACCTCGCAGACCGACTACAACTACGGCTACGGTCGCGCCCTCGAAGACGGCGTCGTGCGGCCGGTCATCTTCATGATCTACGCGGGTCACATGCGATGGCGCACGAAGGCCGGCGACGAGATGGAGGCGCGGCTCGGCGAAGGCAACACGAAAGACATCACCTCCCAGGCGTGGCGTACAGCGCTCGACCCCAAGGGGGAGTGGATACCCGCGGTGCTGAGCGCGGCGAATCGCCGGCTCACCGAGGTGCGGAACACGATCCCGGATGCGGGCGGTCTCGTCATCGCCACCGACCACTACACCGCGCGCGCCTACGCCGACATCCTCCGTCAGCTCACCGGAGAACCGGTCACGGTCGTGCTCTCGGATGAGAAAGAGGCGAGCGAGCGGATCGAAGAGTTCTCGAAAGGGGCCTCGAGATGGATGGTCGCCGTGCGCATGGTGTCCGAAGGCGTCGACGTGCCCCGGCTGTCCGTAGGCGTCTATGCGACCAGCGCATCCACTCCGCTGTTCTTCGCGCAGGCGATCGGGCGATTCGTTCGTGCGCGTCGCCGCGGCGAAACGGCGTCAGTGTTCCTGCCGAACGTGCCGATGCTGATGAGCCTGGCGGCCCAGCTCGAACTCGAGCGAGACCACGCCCTCGACCGCATCCGCACCGGCGAAGAAGAAGGCGACCTCTACAACCCCGAAGACGCCATGGTCGCCGAAGCGAATCGGGACGACAAGGCGTCAGACAGCCTCCAGGACCTGTTCGCGTTCGAAGCGCTCGCTTCCGAAGCGAACTTCGATCGTGTCCTCTACGACGGCGCCGAGTTCGGCAGCTACGCCGTACCCGGCAGCGATGAAGAACACGACTTCATCGGACTGCCCGGCATCCTCGAACCGGAACAGGTACACGAACTCCTCACCCAGCGCCAGGCGCGACAAGCACGGCGGGGGTCGTCGCGACCCCAGCAGGCCGGGAGCGCAGAGAACGCGGCCCACCCGCCCGCGCCGCTGTACCGCAACCTCAAAGAACAACGGAGTCTGCTGAACAGCCTTGTCGGCCTGTACGCGAAGAACACCGGCGAAGCGCACGGTCTCGTCCACGCCGAACTGCGTCGCGTGTGCGGCGGTCCGGCCGTCGCCCAGGCCAGCGTCACGCAGTTGCAGGCACGAATCGACTTCCTGCGGCGTCGGCTCGGCTCGTAGCGCCGTCCCAGTCGGTCTGAGGGTTCTAGGCTTCTGTCATGACCGCAGAGAACGGGAACCACGACGACGAGCCGCACCGCGAAGGACTCGCCCAACGGCTCAACTGGCTGAGAGCGGGAGTGCTTGGCGCGAACGACGGCATCGTATCCGTGGCCGCCATCGTCGTCGGTGTCGCCAGTGCAACAAGTGCCATCCCGCCCATCCTCACAGCCGGCCTCGCCGGGCTGGTCGGCGGGGCCGTCTCGATGGCCCTCGGCGAATACGTGTCGGTGAGCAGCCAGAGAGACAGTGAGCACGCCCTCATCGAAAAAGAGAAACGCGAACTCGCCGAAATGCCGGAAGAAGAGTTCGAAGAACTCGCCGGACTGTACGAGGCGAAAGGTCTCACCAAGGCGACCGCGCGGCAGGTCGCCCTCGAACTCACCGAGCACGACGTGCTCGCGGCACACCTGTCCGCGGAACTGAACATCGACCAGAACGATGTGGTCAGCCCGTGGCACGCGGCCATCGCCTCCGCTATCGCCTTCACGATCGGTGGGATTCTTCCGCTGCTGTCCATCCTGTTCCTGCCCGCGTCGATCCGGATCATCGTGACGTTCGTGGTCGTGTTGATCGCCCTCGCGATCACGGGCTATGTCGCTGCATACATCGGGGGAAGCTCGCGTGGCCGCGCGATGGTTCGTGTCGTCATCGGTGGTGCGCTCGCGTTGATTGCGACGTTCCTCATCGGCTCGCTGCTCGGAACCACAGGAATCGCCTGATCATTTCTCAGGCTGCTCGGGCTTCAGCGGAAGTCGCGCGAGTTCGTCCGTATCCCCGTCGTGAGGGTTTCCAGTCGATCCGCGATCACGTTGACCACGCCCTCCTCTGACCGTTCGAGCATTCCGCGGATGATCATCGCCGGAGCTTCCCTCGCGACCCTCCGGTAGCGGTTCCACACCCCGACCGGGCACACCACATTGACAAGTCCGGTCTCGTCTTCGAGGTTGAGGAAGGTCACTCCGCCTGCCGTCGCCGGGCGCTGCCGATGGGTGACGACACCGCCGACTTCGATGCGTCTGCCGGTTTCCGCTCCCATCAGCTGGTCCGCCCGGTACACCCCCCGATCGCTCAACTGCGGCCGCAGGAACCGGATGGGATGGTCGTCTGTCGAGATCCCCGTCGCCCACAGGTCGGACGCGAGCTGTTCCGGCGGGGTGAGCATCGGCAGCAGGGGAGGCTGCACGGTGATCGTCGTCCCACTCAGGTAGTCGGGTTTCTCCTGTGCCGCGTTGCCCGCCTCCCAGATCGCCTGTCGCCGGCTGAGTCCCAGCGTGTCGAACGCTCCCGCGGTCGCGAGTGCCTCCAGCTGAGCCACATTCAGCCCGACCCGGCGCACCAGGTCGCCGAGGTCGGTGTAGGCGCCATGGGTGGTCCGTTCGGTCACGATCCGTTCAGCGAGCTTCTCGCCGATCGACGTGACACCGGCGAGTCCCAGCCGTACGGCGAATCCTGCGTCCCTCCGATGTGCGTTGTAGTCGAGCGGAACCGAACGATCGAACGAAGCGATCGGAGGCTGGTCGGGGTCGACGCACGTCGTGACGGGTGACCCGCCTGCGGCTGGTTCGAGCGGGGCAGTCGCTTCGAGCGGCTCGAGCACGGGGAACACCTCGGAACGCAGGATGTCGGGGCGCAGCACCTCCACCCCGTGCCTGCGCGCATCCGCCGTCAGCGTTCGCGGCGAGTAGAAGCCCATCGGCTGCGCCCGCAGCAGTGCCGCCAGGAACGCACCGGGGTAGTGCAGTTTCATCCAGGAGCTCACGTACACGAGCAGCGCGAAACTGATCGCGTGGCTTTCGGCGAAACCGAAATTCGCGAACGCTTCGATCTTGCCGTAGATCGCATCCGCGTCGGCTCCCGTGATGCCGTTGCCGGCCATGCCCGTGTACAGCTTCTCCCGTAGCGACCCGATCTTCTCCTGGCCACGTTTGGAGCCCATCGCCCGCCTCAGCAGGTCTGCGTCTTCGGCAGTGCAATCGCCGACAGCGACCGCCATCTGCATCAGCTGCTCCTGGAACAGCGGCACACCGAGGGTGCGTTCGAGCACCGGTTCGAGGGCCGGATGCAGGTAGGTCACCTCCTCTTTGCCGAGCTTGCGACGGATGTACGGATGCACGGCACCGCCCTGGATCGGCCCCGGCCGGATGAGGGCGATCTCGATGACCAGGTCGTAGAACTCGCGGGGCTGCAGCCTGGGGAGCGTGCCGATCTGCGCCCGGCTCTCGACCTGGAAGACCCCGATCGAATCCGCGCGGCACAGCATGTCGTAGACGCCCTGCTCCTCTTTTGGGATGGTGTCGAGTGTCCACTGCTCCCCGATGGCGGACGCGATCGTCTTCATCGAGTAGTCGAGTGCACTGAGCATCCCGAGTCCGAGCAGGTCGAACTTGACCAGGCCCATCCAGGCGCAGTCGTCTTTGTCCCACTGCAACACCGTGCGGTTCTCCATGCGGGCGTGTTCTATGGGGCAGACCTCGCCGACCGGACGATCGGTGAGCACCATACCGCCGGAGTGGATGCCCAGATGCCGTGGGAACCGCAGTACCTGCTGCGCGAGTTCGACCACGTTGTCAGGGATGTCGTGGTCGACGCTGGTCTGCACCGACCCCCACGAATCGATCTGCTTCGACCAGCCGTCCTGCTGTCCGGGGCTGTAGCCGAGCGCCTTCGCCATATCGCGGACCGCGTTCTTCGGTCGGTACGTGATCACGTTCGCCACCTGTGCCGCATTGAGGCGTCCGTAGCGACGGTAGACGTACTGGATGACCTCTTCACGACGATCCGAATCGAAATCCACGTCGATGTCGGGCTCCTCTTCGCGCATGCTCGACAGGAATCGCTCGAACGGCAGGTTGTATTTGATCGAGTCGACGGCTGTGATGTCGAGCAGGTAGCAGACCGCCGAGTTCGCGGCCGACCCCCGGCCCTGGCAGAGGATGCCCTGTGCGCGGGCGAATTTCACGATGTCGTAGACGATGAGGAAGTAGCCGGGGAAATCTTTTGCCTCGATGACGTCGAGTTCACGCTGGATCCGCTCCCGCTTCGCATTGTGTCTCGCGGATTCGAGGCCGGGGTATTTCCGTGCCGCCCCCTGCCAGGTCAGTTCGCGCAGCCAGCTCATCGGTGTGTGACCCTCAGGCACATCCTGTTTCGGAAGCTTCGGGCGTGCACTGCGCAACCGGAACGACAGCTCATCGGCGATCTCGACTGTGCGCTCGACTGCTCCGGGGTAGCGGGCGAATCGTGTCGCCATTTCGCGTCCGCTGCGCAGATGCGCGCCATCGGATGCGGGCAGCCAGCCATCCATTTCGTCGAGACTTCTGCGGGCACGCACCGAGGCGAGAGCAGAAGCCAGCGGGTACTGTGCAGGTGTCGCGTAGTGGACGTTGTTGGTCGCCACCACCGAAAGCCCGTGCCGGGCAGCGATCTCCGCCAGCGCATCGTTGTCGGTACTGTCGAGCGGATTGCCCTGGTCGACCAGCTCCACGAGCACGTTCTCGTGACCGAACCGCTCCACGAGCTCCATGACCTCGCGTTCCGCAGCCGCTGCATCGGGTGCGGGGCTCCTGACACCGCCGCCGAGGACTGTGCCGCCCAGGGGAGTGCCGCCCCGAGAGCTCCCGGCGCCCGACCATGGAAGACCACCCGAGAGGGCGCGCCGGACGGCGCCTTTGCGGCAGCCGGTCAGGATCATCCATTCCCCGCCTGCCCGGTCGGCCAGATCGTCGAGGTCGTACACCGGGCGACCTTTCTCCGCACCGGCGAGCTGCCCCGCCGTCAACGCTCCGGCCAGGCGATGGTACCCCTCCTCCTGTCTGGCCAGAACGACCAGATGGCTGCCTTCGGGGTCGGCTTCACCGTTCTGCGGTTTGCTCAGGTCGAGTGACAGTTCGGCCCCGAAGATCGTCTTCACCCGGTCGTACCCCTCCGCTGCCTCAGCAAGGTGCACGATGCCGTACAGTCCGTCGTGGTCGGTCAGTGCCAGCCCGTGCAGTCGCAGCCGGGTGGCTTCTTCGAGCAGCTCTTCGGGCGAGCTCGCACCGTCGAGAAAACTGAAGTTGGAGTGCGCGTGGAGTTCCGCATACGGCACGTGGTCCGGATCGGGCTGGTCGTCGTCCGGCAGTTCGCGTGGCAGGTATGGCTCACGTTTGCGCGACCACGCCGGACTGTCGCCACCGTCGCCGTCGTGCGGCGGTCCTCCGGTGCGACGGGTGTCGGACAGGCGCCGTTCGAATTCCGCCCACGGGATCGGTGGATTGTTCCAGCCCATCATTCACCCCCGTGCCCGGATGCTGCGCTGCCGCGGATGCTGCGGATGGCGTGCTCAGTCATAGCGGGCCTCCGCCGACCATTCCTCGCCGTCGAGGATGAGCAGCCAGGCCGTGTCGTCCGCATCGACCACCTGGAATCGCTGGATGCTGCGCTGCTGGGCCGCATCCCACCATCGTTCGAGGATGGGCCACGGCCCAGCCCATCCGCTGACTTCACGCGCGTCCCGGATGGACCCGGTTGCCGAGAACAACGCCACCTCTGCCGAGACTGTGCCGCGGTCGTCGACGAAGACCGGCTCGCCGACAGATGAGAACACCCCGACCCTGCGTCGTGTCTCGAACACCGTCGCCGGTGCCGGCGCCGGCAGACTTCCCGGCCACGGCTGCTTCGCACCTGCCGCTCCGGTCGCCCGGTCACCCCAGGCAACCAACTGCTGGCGTTCGGCCAGAATACGGCCCCCACCGATGGTGGCAGTGAGCACAGCGTCATGGCCGAGCATGCTCTGCACCCGGGAAAGACCGTGATGGATCCGTTCGTCTGCCCCGCCGCCCCACAGCCCCTCTTCGTGATGGCCGATGTCGTCGACACTTTCCGGCGTCACCCGCACCTGGACGATCGGCGATCCCAGCCCACTGTCGATCGCTCCGCTTCCCTGCAGTTGCCAGCGCACCCGGTCGACCACATCCGTCACGCTGAACAGGCGTGGGTGCAGCCAGGTGCGTTCGCTGACCTGGCCGGACTCCGAAGTCACTTCGATGCGGATGGATGTGCACACCAGTCCCGCTTTCGTGAGTCCAGCGATGAAGGTGTCGGCCGTCGCCCGGAAGGCGAACGTGACCTGGTCGATGCGGTCGAGGGGCGGTTCGAATTCGATTGTGCGGTCCAGTTGTTTCGGGGGAGTGCGCGGTACGACTCCAGCACTGTCGAGTCCGCTCGCCAGCAGGTGGCTGCGGGCACCCAGTTCGCCGAACCGTTCGCGCACATCGGTGGTGTCGAGCGCAGCCAGGTCACCCAGGGTGTGGATGCCGAGTCGCCGGAACAGCGCTGTCAGCTCCGCCTGGGGGAGCAGGGAGACCGGAAGCAATGCCAGGAAGTCCGGCGACTGTCCGGCCGGGATGATGCGGATGGCGTCACGCCCGGTGCTCCTGGCCGCCTGCTCAGCAGCGAACGGCCCGTCGGCGATGCCTACCCTGGCACCGGCGATGTCGAATCTCTCGAGGCAGCGAAGGATTTCAGCCGCCGCGAGTTGCTCACTGCCGTAGTAGCGGCTGGGACCCCTGGCACGGAGCACGCATGTTCCCGGACGGACCAGCTGAACGCCGGGCATGATCTCTTCGATCGCGGCAAGGACGGGTTCGAAGGCGCGTGCGTCGAGGACGGGATCGTAGGGGAACACCTGCAGTTGCGTGCATCTCGCCTGTGCTTCCCGGACGCGGAGACCACGTTTGACCCCTTCCGCCCGCGCAGCCGGCGAGCAGGCGAAGACGAGGTTGCGTTCCACGAGGGCGACAGGGATGTCGTCTGCAAGTTGCTGAGCATGCATCGTCGCGATGACCGGCCAATCCGGGCACCACAACACGATCGCCCTTGTCACGGCCGGCATGTCAGCCCACCGCTTCGAGCGTCACTGCCGTCAGCACCGGTGCGCGTGGCTGCACTCGCGTTTCGGCTTCGGTGGATCGGAAATGCTCACCCGGATCGGGCAACCAGAGCCGTGCACTGCGTGAAGCTCCCATACCACCGCGGGCCGTCGCCGTGACGGTGACCTGACGGGATGAGAGGTAGCCGTTGCCTGAGCCGAGCCCGTGCCATCCGCTGTTCGTGATACTGAGCTTCGCCTCAGCCTGAGGCCAGTCACCGACCACGATCAGGGTTGCCTCGCGCTGCCGCAGGCGTGCGCTCAGGCGAGCGATGTCACCGTCTTTGGCTCGCTCGGGAGGCGCAACGACCACTACTGTCAGCACATCGACCACGGCGGCCGTGACCGTGAGCCACTGATCGCCGGGGTGCGGGACGAGCACCAGCCTTTCGAGGTCGATGCCGAAACGACCGGCAGCTTCTGCACCGAAATCGGGCATTCCGACGACACCGCACCACGCGCCGGCTGCCGATGGACCCGCCAGCAGCGCCATCAGAAGCGTCGTGGAACCCTGCACCGAATACGCTGCCCCCGCACGCAGAGCCCCACCGGGGAGAAGACCTGCGATAGCAGGGTGGGTCTGAAGGTTTCTGGTCTCGAGTTTCGTTGCCTGCATCTGCCGGATTCGGGCCTGCAGATCACTCACCTGGGCGAGATCCGGCCCCGGTTCGGTGAGAGTAGCGGCAGATGAGGACACTCTTCAATTTTCGAACATATGTTCGAAGAACGCAAATGGTTTGCCGCTTTTGTGAGCAGGAATCAAGCGCGACACAAAAAAGAGAGCCGGGTCCGAAGACCCGGCTCTCAAGAGTTCAGAGACTCACTCACTGAGCTCAGATGGGGCGGATGTTCTCCGCCTGCAGACCCTTGGGGCCCTGCGTCACCTCGAACTCAACCTTCTGGTTCTCGTCGAGCGAGCGGTAGCCCGAGCTCGCGATTGCGGAGTAGTGCGCGAAAACATCGGCGCTTCCGTCATCGGGAGCAATGAAACCAAAGCCCTTTTCTGCGTTGAACCACTTGACCGTACCTGTTGCCATGACAAACTCCTCCAGGAGCGTTAATTGACCTCGAACGTCGAGGCCCTGGGTCGCGTGTTGTAAGCCTGCTCCTGAAAGGATCGCAACGTTCCGGGGGTCCGGTACGCAACCGCTCCATACATGCAAAACACAACGACTTACCCTAAGCCTACTCACAGGTTGCTGCTAATCCACCCTACGAGCACGTTTTGGCCTGTCCGCCGTTGCCAAATCGTTAGGAGCGTCACTGCTCGGTGACGAAGTCGATGAGCTGTTCGACGCGTCCGAGGAGCTCCGGTTCGAGGTCGGCAAACGACCTCACAGTGCCGAGGATGCGCTTCCAGGCGCGTGCGACATCCGCCTGGTCCGCGTGCGGCCAGCCGAGCGCATCGCAGATGCCGTGCTTCCATTCCACGGAGCGGGGGATGACCGGCCACGCCTCCAATCCGAGCCGTTCGGGCTTCACCGACTGCCACACATCCACATAGGGGTGTCCGACGACGAGCACGCTCTTCCCGTACGGGCCGCACGCGACCTGCTCCGCGATCCTGCTCTCCTTCGAGCCGGGGACGAGGTGGTCGACGAGCACTCCGATCCGACGCCCGGCGTCCGGCGCGAATTCGCCCACGATCTCGTCGAGGTGGTCGACGCCTTCGAGGTATTCGACGACGACCCCTTCGACCCGAAGGTCGTCGCCCCATACTTTCTCGACGAGTTCGGCGTCGTGCCGGCCTTCGACGAAGATGCGGCTTGCCCGCGCGACGCGCGCCGGAGCGCCGGCGACGCTGAACGATCCGGATGCTGTCCGCGCCCGCCTTCCCGCATCGGTCGCACGAGGGACGATCAGCGAGACGGGCTCGCCGTCGATGAGGAAGGAACCTCCGAGCGGGAATACCCGTTTTTTGCCGAAGTAGTCCTCGAGTTCGACGGTCGAACGCTCGATGCGCGTGACCGCACCGCAGAATCCGCTCGCGGCGTCTTCGACGACGAGGTCGCGCACGGCTTCGACCTCAGGCACTGGCTTCTGTCCGGCGGTCTTCCACCCCGATGCGAGTACGTCGGAGCCGTAGCGGTCGTAGGTCACCCGGCGAGCGTAGTTCGAGCTGTCATCGCGCTCGCGGAGGCACGCGGTCAGTCGAAGATCCGCACCAGGTTCCAGCTGAAGTCGGTGTCGTCGTGACGCACATCGAAGACGTGCGCCTCGCCCCGATCGCTCGTCGCCTGGAACCGCCAGCCGCCGATCCGCCGCGGGACGCTGCCGACGCCGTATTCGTGGGGTTCGAACGGCCGCCACCATTCGCACGTGTCGGCCCAGACCGTCGGGGTGTCGGTGACGCGGTACGGCGTCGACCGCCATACGAGCCGGATGGGCACACCGTCATCCGTCGTCCACACCGTGACGGCCTCGTCGATCTCCGCCATGCCCATTCACCTCGCTCAGGAATTCGAACATATGTTCGATTGCTCGAGTGTACGTCGCCGGACCCTCACAGGGAAAGTCCTGTTCGACCGTTCCGGCGTGTCGGCGGCGGGTCCACAATGAGACCATGAGCGACTTCACCGATCCGTCGGAATCCAGGATCCGCCTGAGCAACACCGAGCGCGATCAGGCTGTCGCGGCCCTCGAAGCACACGCGAGGGATGGGCGTCTCACCGACGCCGAGCTGGCGACTCGGAGCGCAGCCGCACGCGCCGCGGTCACCAGGGGCGACCTGGGCCCGCTCTTCGCCGACCTTCCCGGTGCCCTGCCTGGGTCGAACGCGACGGGGACGTTCGCCCCGGCCGATGACGCCTCCCGCGATCGCACCTGGGATCGCGATGAGCCCCCGAGGCGGCGGCGTTACGTCTGGACTGCGATCGTCCCGTTCATCGCGCTGATCCTGTTCTTCCTCACGGGCCTGATCTGGGGTTTCGCCTTCAGCTGGCTGTGGTTCCTACTGATCCCGGTGGTCGGGATCATCGAGTACTCCTCCGACGGCGGCCAGGGCCGGGACCGCAACAGGAATCGCGACCGCTGACCTGGCCTCCGGTCAGCCGAGCGTCGTGCCGAACAGCAGGCCGAGGATATAGGTTGCGGCAGCCGCGCCGTACCCGATCCCGAGCTGTCGCAGTGCCCGCCGGAGGGGCGGCCCGCCGGAGAGAAGGCCGACGATGGCCCCGGTCGCGAGCAATACGATTCCGACGAGCACGGCTGCGACGATCACCGCGGTCGTTCCCTGGAGCCCGAAGAGGTAGGGGAGCACCGGAATGAGGGCGCCGGACGCGAAGAAGCAGAAGCTCGAGATCGCGGCACCCCAGGCCGTCCCGACCGCTTCGTGCTCGTCGACGTCTCCGTCGGATGCGGCGCCGGACACCACGGAGCTGCCCGCGTCCGGGTCGACGGTGAAGTCGCGAAGCACTTCCGTCGCATGGGCGGCGGCTTCGTCGGCGCTCATCCCGCGCGCGCGGTAGACGAGAGTGAGCTCGTTCGCGTCGACGTCGAGGTCTGGCAGTGCGGTGCGGGCCTGCGGATTCGGCGTGGATGCGTCGAGCAGCTCGCGCTGGGAACGCACCGACACGTATTCGCCCGCCCCCATCGACAGCGCTCCGGCGAGGAGCCCGGACAGGCCGGTCAGCAGGACGACGTGGGCGGGGAGCCCGCTGGCGCTGATTCCGAGGATGAGCGCCAGGTTGCTGACGAGTCCGTCGTTCGCACCGAACACGGCAGCCCGGAAAGTGCCTGACAGACGGTTGCGACCGCGAGCGGCCAGCGCGCGTACGACCTCCTCGTGGATCTGTTCGTCCGCTGCCATCGAGGGGGTCGCATCCGAGTCGGACGCGTACGGCGAGCGCGCTTCGGCGCGCTGGGCGAGCGCGAGCACGAACACCGAACCGAATCGCCGGGCCAGTACTCCGAGCGTCCGCGTGCGGAGGTCACCCTTCAGCGGTTTGCCGGCCCGGTCGCCGAGCAGTTCGAGCCAGTGCGCCTCGTGGCGGCCTTCCGCGTCGGCGAGCGCGAGCAGGATGTCCCGCTCTTCGCCTGTGCGTCGACCGGCGAGGTCCCGGTAGACGGCGGCCTCGGCGCGCTCGTCGGCGAGGTACTGGCGCCAGCGTTTGATGTCGGCGGCACTCGGCTCCCGCGGGGGAGCGGCGGAGGGGTTCGCCGGGCTGGATGGTGCGTTCATTTCCGTTCCTTCGGTCTCGACCGAAGCACGGTGGGTCCGACGCTTCGGCCATGGCAAGCAGACGCGTTCGCGTCGAATGATTGTTCTGTGGCCGAAGGTCTCGTTCGCCCGCGGTGCGGGTGGTGTACCGGGCTGTCACAGCCAGTATGTCGACACACCGCCGCCGGATCGTGAACCGACGGGAACTACTCCCCTTCTCGACACAGTCTATCGGATGGGGGCGCGGCTCCTCCGGCAGCCCTCACGAACCGGTCGCCCCACGACTGCACGCGCTCAGCGAACGCCGGTGGGGACAGGACGGTGAAGTCGGCATCGACGACGCCGAGCGCGAACAGGGCCCAGTCGGAGCCATCCGATGTCATCTGCGAGCGGGTGGTGTTCGCGTCGACGGCCTCGGATCGCACCCACTGGCCGATCGTGGCGTCGACGTGTGCGATCGGTGCATGGATCAGCACGTCGATCTCCACCGGTTCCGGCGCGAGGCTGCCGAGCGAGTTGCGAACGAAGGATGCCGCGTCGTCTGCGGGCAGGGCCCGCGGACGAAAATGCGCTCCGGTCGGTCGCGGCTCGCTGAGCCGGTCGAGCCGGAAGCTGCGCCAGTCGAACCGGGTGAGATCGTAGGCGACGAGATACCAGCGTCGTCCGACCGAGACGAGCCGAAGCGGCTCCACCCGACGCCGGCTGGTCTGTCCGTCACGGGCGACGTAATCGAATTCGAGGCGTTCCTCGTCGCGGCAGGTCTGGGCGACGGTGGTGAGCACATCGTGGTCGACGGAGGGGCCGGGGCGCATTGTGCCGACCACGGTGGCGGACCGGAGCGCATCCACTCTCCGGCGGAGCCGGGGCGGCATCACCTGCACGACTTTCGTGAGAGCTCGGACCGAGGCGTCTTCGATCCCGGCGATGCCTCCCTGCGCGGCGGTGCGGAGGCCCACGGCGAGCGCGACAGCCTCTTCGTCGTCGACCACGAGTGGCGGGAGGGACGCTCCGGCAGCGAGCTGGTATCCGCCGTCGACTCCGCGGGTCGCGTCGACGGGGTAGCCGAGGTCGCGCAGCCGATCGACGTCGCGTCGAAGGGTGCGTACCGAGACCTCGAGCCGGTCGGCGAGTTCGGCTCCCGGCCAGTAGCGATGGGTCTGCAGCAGCGAGAGGAGCTGCAGCGTGCGCGAACCGGTGGTGGCCATGAGTCCAGTCTGAAGTCGATTGCGGTCAGGAACTGTCCGGTATCGATTCTAAGCCGGTCACACCGGTCAGGCGGTCAGTGGATCACCGTGCTGACGGTGCCGAGTCCACCGTCGCTGGGCTTCGCCTCGAGCGGCGTGGCACCCGGGCGCGAGAGCGTCAGGACCGCTCTCGTGATGTACGGGCTGCGCTCGAGGTCGCATTCGATGGCGACGATTTCGCCTGCAATATCCGATTCGGGATCGTCGCCCGCGAGGTCGACGGCGGCGACCAGGTTGAACTGCTCGGGGCCGACGAACTCCAGGTGAAGGTAGGTCACCTTGTCGATCTCTTCGCGTTCGAGCAGAACGGCGAGAACGGTGTCCGTGATCGCATCCGACGCCGGCTCGCCGATGAGGAAGCGCCGGTTGCGGTCGATCAGGATGATCGCCACGACTCCGAGCAGGACCCCGACCAGGATGGAGCCGATCGCGTCGTAGACGGCGTCGCCGGTCAGCTGGTGGGTGAGCACACCGGCGAAGGCGATAACGAGACCGATGAGGGCCGCAGCGTCCTCGGCGAACACGGCTCGGAGTGTGGTGTTGGAGGTGACCAGCACATGCTCGAGCGTGCCCGCTCCGCGCGCATCCGCCATCCGCCGGGCCTGCAGGTACGACTGCGCGAACGAGATTCCTTCGAAGACGAACGAGATCGCCAGTACGACGTATGCGACGACGAAGTTGCTTCCCGGACGGGTGCTCGTGAGCTCGGCGATTCCGTGCATGATCGAGAAGACAGCGCCGGCCGTGAAGAGGCCGAATGCCGCGATCAGGGACCACACGTACGCCTCGCGGCCGTAGCCGACCGGATGCGCCGGGTTCCGCGGTCGCGCCGACCTCCGCTCCGCCATCAGCAGGAAGATCTCGTTGCCCGCATCCGCCCACGAGTGCGCCGATTCGGCCACCATCGACGCTGAACCCGTCACGATGGCCGCGATGGTCTTCGCGATGGCCACCACGCAGTTCGCGCCGAACGCGATGATCACCGTTCGGAGGCTTCCCGCGCGTCGCCGCTTCGGATCCTGCTCGGACTCTTCGCTCATGCCGCACACAGTAGACCGGGGAACCGGACCGTGCGACTCGCCCGGGCCGCGCGAAGCTTCCGACTGTCACCTACTAACCTGAGGACATGTCAGCTGTCTGGGTACGCACGGCGCTCGTGGTCGAGGATCACGCGTTGATGCGCGCCCTTGTCTCTGATGCACTCAGCCACGCGGGCTTCGAGGTGCACGCGCGTTCGTCGGCTGCTGCGGCGATCGCCGACTTCGACACGATCGACCCCGACGTCCTGATCACGGATGTGGACCTGGGGGAACGCCCGAACGGGTTCGAGCTCGCAACGATCCTCCACGCCAGGGCGCCGCACACCGCCGTCGTCTTCCTGACCAACTACCCCAGATCGGCAGCGTCGTCGGGGCCCGGCGTCATTCCGGGCGCATCCTTCGTCAACAAGGCGGCGATCGACTCGGTCGACGAGCTCGTGAAGGTCGTCGAAGCGACCCTCGCCGAGCATCCGGTGACGGTGGACGTCGAGCACTCCGACGCAGATGTTCTCATCACCGGGCTCAGCCGTGCACAGCTGGACACCCTTCGCCGGATCGCGCTGGGCTGGTCGAACGTGGAGATCGCCCGGCAGCGCGGGACGAGCGTCCGCGCACTCGAGCGCACGGTGGCGCGGACCTATGAGGCACTCGGCCTCGCGAACGATGCGTCGGTGACCCCCAGGGTCGCTGCGACGAACCTGTATGTGCGCGTGTTCGGGATCGCGGTCGACGACGACGGAGCGGTTCCGGAGCAGCACTCAGCATGACGGCTCGCCATCCCTGGATCGCGCGAGCCTTCGGTGACAACGCGATCACGATCTGGTCGTGGCTGCTGACTCTGCCGTTCGCGGTGACGGTCATGGCCGGCTATGAGTTCCTCCGGGTCGGCGAGCCCGCCTGGCGCGCGTTCGCTGTCGCGGTGGTCGTCCATGTGCTGCTCGGGGGAGTCCTGCTGGCTGCGCGCGCCAGCATCCTGCGGCCGGGCCGGGGCCGGCACCGCGTCATGACCGCACTGGTCCTATTCACCGCCATCGGCGTCGTGCGTCCGCTTCTCGCAGTGACCTTGGCGGCCCCTTTCGGCATCGTGGTCGCCCAGGGCGACCTGCTCTCTCGGGTGACGATCAACGTCGTCAGCGCGCTCGTGATGCTGACGCTGATCGCGGTCGTGGTCGACATTCTGCGTGAGCACGGGGAGGTCCAGCGGCGACTGATCGCGGCGCGCACGGCCGTCGAGGAGCGTCGAGCGGATGCGGACCGAGGCGTCGAGGAACTGCGCCGGCAGTTCGCAGCAACGGTTGCTGAGCGCATCGATGCAGCGATCGGCGCGAGCGGCGGAGAGCTCGGAGCGGTGGATGCGGCGATCCTGCTGCGCAGAATCTCCGACGATGTGGTGCGTCCGATGAGCCATGAGCTGTTCCGGGATGCGGAAGCCGTGGATGCTGACGTCGAGCGTCGCGGCACTCCGGCGGACAGGGAGGAGGGCGGACTCGACCTGGGCCGCCCCATCCGCTTCCGCGACCGTCTCCGGCGCGTCGCGTCCGGGCTGCAGCCTGATCCTCCGATCGTGATCACTCTCGTGTACCTGGTTCTCGTCTTCCCGCACTTCCTCACGACCTACGGACTTGGAGTGACGATCATCCAGACGCCTGTCATCGGCGGCATCTACCTCGCCGGCAATGCCGCCACGTTCGCCGTCGGCTCGCGCATCCCGTCGGCGACGTGGCGGATCACGGCGATCGTCGCCTGCTACACCGGTGTGGCCCTCGTCGCGGCCGTGCAGAACGGCGCCGCACTGTCGGTGTTCGGGTATTCGGCCGAGTTCTACTGGGCTGAGGTCGCCAGCTACCCGTTCGTCGCTGTCACCATCGCGCTCATCCGCTCGGTCTCCGTGCAGTTGCACGGAGACGAGGATGCGCTCGCCGCGTCGCTTCGGGAGCGCGTGCGTCTGGCGACCAGGGCCCAGCACCGGCTCAAGGACGTGCGGCTCCGCCTGTCGCACGTGCTGCATTCGACGGTCCAGGCGGAACTTATCGCGGTGTCCCTGGGTCTCGGCGGTCAGCGGGCGCGAACGGATGAACGGACGCACGGTGCAGGAGGCGACGTGCGCCCGGTGGATGCGTCGGCGGTCGTCGCCGGGACCGTCGCCGACATCAAGCGTGCGTTGCTGTCGCCTTCGGTGCAGCGGGCGCCGTCCGCACGAGACGGGATCGAGGGGATCCTCGCGATGTGGGGGACCGCGCTCCGCATCGAGGTCGACATCGACGACGAGGTCTGGCACCTTCTCGACTCCGACCCCACGCGGGCCTCGGCTGTCGTCGACGCGTTGTCGGAGGGTCTCACCAATGCCGTCCGCCACGGTCGCGGGGTCACGGCAGCCCTGATCATCCGGCATGATCCCGGCGCGGACGAGGTGATCGTCGAACTCCGCTCGGAAGGGACCATTGCCCAGCCGCGACACGGCGACGCCGGAATCGGCCTCGCCGCACTTCGGCGGATCGGTTCGCGGGTGAGCATCCGAGCCGAGGACGAGCACGTCGTGCTCACCGTGGTCGTCAGCTGACCACAGCGGATGTCGCATTGACCGACCATCCACCCGCTGGAGTCGGTGGTCCTTTGTAGCCTCGAAGCAGAACACCGGGGCCGCCATCTTCGCGACCCGAACGTGAAGAGCCGGCCCCGGATTCCAGGTGTGTACGAGAACGCCAGTGCGACGTCACAGAAGAATGCCCCGATCGTGATGATCGGGGCATTCTCTGTTACTGCTGTCTCAACACAGTGTGTCCGAGGGGGGACTTGAACCCCCACGCCCTATACGGGCACTAGCACCTCAAGCTAGCGCGTCTGCCATTTCCGCCACCCGGACAGGTGGATGAGCCGCTGACGAATCAGCCGCCGACGTAAGACCTTAGCACGAAAATCGAGGCCTGTTCGTCGCAGTGGTGAGCCCCGGATCGCACCGGTAGCGTTGTGCCATGACGAGCGCGACCGACGACATGACACTCGACGAAACAGCGGTGATCGCCCGCGATCTGATCCGGTTCGACACGACGAACTACGGCGAGGGACGATCGAACGGCGAGCGCGAAGCCGCTGAGTACGTCGCCGCCCGGCTGGAGGGCATCGGCCTCAGGACGCAGTCGTTCGAGTCCGATCCGGGCCGCACGAGCGTCGTGGCGCGTGTCGAGGGTCGAGATCGGTCGAAGCCGGCGCTCGTCGTGCATGGCCACCTCGACGTCGTGCCGGCCGACCCGCGCAACTGGACGGTCGACCCGTTCGGCGGTGTCATCAAGGACGGCATGCTGTGGGGGCGCGGCGCCGTCGACATGAAGAACATGGACGCGATGATCATCGCCGCCCTGGGCGACATCCTGGGATGCGGGCGGCAGCCGGCGCGCGACCTGGTGGTCGCCTTCTTCGCAGACGAAGAGGACGGCGGACGGCGCGGCTCGCACCACCTGGTCGAACACCACCCCGAACTGTTCGCCGGCGCCACAGAGGCGATCAGCGAGGTCGGCGGGTACTCGATCGAGCTCGACGGACGGCGTGCCTACCTGATGCAGACGGGCGAGAAGTCGCTCGTCTGGGTCAAGCTGATCGCACGAGGTCGGGCGGCTCACGGATCGCGTCTCATCCGAGACAACGCGATAACGAAACTGGCCGAGGCGGTCGTCGCGATCGGCCGACGGGAGTGGCCGATCCAGCTGACCGCGACGACCACCCAACTCCTCGCCGAACTCGCACGGCTGCTCGACGTCGATCCTGAGCGCGTGGGTCCCGACGAGCTCGTGCTCCGCACGGGGACGGCATCCGGCTTCATCCTGGCCACGCTGCGAACGACCACCAATCCGACACTGCTGAACGCCGGCTACAAGCACAACGTGATCCCGGATACGGCCGAGGCCCTGATCGACATCAGGACGCTTCCCGGCGAGGAGGACTCGGTGCTCGCCCAGGTCCGCGATCTCGTCGGGCCCGACATCGAGATCGAGATCATGCACCGTGACGTCGGGCTGGAGGCCGCGTTCGACGGTCCTCTCATCGACGCGATCGTCGATACCCTCGACACGCACGACCCCGGGGCCCCCGTGCTGCCCTATCTCCTGTCGGGCGGGACCGACAACAAGGCACTCAGCCTGCTCGGGATCACCGGCTACGGTTTCGCGCCGCTCCGGCTTCCGGCGGAGCTCGATTTTCCCGGGATGTTCCACGGCGTCGACGAGCGCGTGCCACTCGACGCGCTAGTGTTTGGCAGGACCGTCCTCAGGGACCTCCTCCTGACCTACTGAGCACAGCATCGCGCCGGCACCGGCCTCGGAAAGACGCATATGAACTTCATCAACGCCCTGATCCTCGGCTTCGTGCAGGGACTCACCGAGTTCCTGCCGGTCTCGTCGAGCGCACACATCCGCATCGTCGGCGAGCTCCTGGGCACAGGTGCGGATCCGGGTGCCCGGTTCACCGCGATCATCCAGCTGGGCACGGAGACCGCCGTCCTCATCTACTTCTGGAAGGACATCGTCCGCATCGTCAGCGCATGGTTCCGTTCGCTGTTCGGTCGCGTTCCGCGTAACGATCCGGATGCGCGGATGGGCTGGCTGGTCATCGTGGGCAGCATTCCGATCGTGGTCCTCGGCGTGCTGTTCCAGAACCAGATCGAGACCACCCTTCGTTCCCTGTGGATCGTGGCGGCGACACTGATCATCTTCGGCATCCTGCTCGGGATCGCGGATGCGGTGGGCGCGAAGACCCGGCGGCTGAACCAGCTCACCTGGGGTCACGGCATCATCTTCGGGTTGGCGCAGGCGCTCGCGCTCATTCCCGGCGTCTCCCGTTCGGGCGGAACGATCACTGCCGGGCTCTTCATGGGTTACCAGCGCCGCGCGGCAGCGAGGTACTCGTTCCTGCTGGCACTGCCAGCCGTGTTCGGAAGCGGATTCTTCCAGCTGTACAAGTCCATCAAGGACCCGTGCGTCGCCGCGGCGGCGAATTGCACGCCGGAGGTCTTCGGCCCTCTCGAGACCGCTGCCGCGACGGTGGTCGCGTTCGCCGTCGGCCTGGTGGTCATCGCGTTCTTCATGGGGTACATCTCACGCAGGAGCTTCCTGCCGTTCGTGATCTACCGCATCGTCGTCGGCGTGCTGCTGATCGTGCTGCTCTCGACGGGCGTACTGGCCGCCTGAGCGGGTTCGTTCGCTCCCGGGAGGCTCAGTTGCGCCAGGGCTCGTCCGGCCGGCCGCCGGCCTGACCGTCACGCCCGTCGCCCCGGCGTCGCAGGTAGCGCTCGAACTCCTGAGCGATCGCCTCGCCGCTCGCTTCGGGCGAGTCGACCGTGTCGCGCGCCTGCTCGAGCTGCTGGATGTACTGGGCCATCTCGTCGTCGTCGGCCGCGAGCGCATCGATTCCCGCCTCCCAGGCGGCGGCCTCTTCGACGAGGTTGCCGCGGGGGATGGTCACGTCGACGAGCTCCTCGAGTTTGTCGATCAGGGCGAGCATCGCTTTGGGGCTGGGCGCGTTGTGAACGTAGTGCGGCACGGATGCCCAGATCGAGACGGTGGGGATGCCGACGGCCTCGGCGCCTTCGGCGATCGCACTGAGGATGCCGACGGGACCTTCGTAGGTCGAGCGCTCGATCTGCAGCTCGCTGCGCACCGCGGCGTTCTCACTGGACGCGAAGATCGAGATGGGCCGGGTGTGCGGCACGTCTGCGAGCATCGCGCCGAGGAAGACGATCGCGGTGATGTCCGCCGCGAGGGCCGCATCGAGGATCTCGGCGGTGAAACTCTTCCAGCTGCGTGAGGGCTCGGTGCCCAGAAGTAGGTAGATGTTGCCGACGTTGTTACCGCTGACCTGGAGGTTGGCGTCGTCTGCCAGCCCTGGGGCGGTCTCACCGGGTCGCACAGGTCCGTACATCACCGCGGACGGCCATTCGAGGCGGCGACGACCGTCGTCATCGGTGACCACCGTGGGCCGGTTGAACTGGAAGTCGAAGTAGAGCTCCGGATCGACCTCGGCGATGGGCACGACCTCGAGGACGTCCTGGAGGGTCCTGACCGCTCCGCTCGCTGCCTCACCTGCGTCGTTCCACCCCTCGAACGCAACGACCAGCAGTCGGCCGCCGAGGAAGTTCATGCCCTGTGCCACTATCCGGGTACCCCGTTCCGTCGCGGCGACCGTGCGGTCGCCATCCTTCAAGGATAGGCCCGGGGCGCCCGGACTAGACTTGGACCCCGTGACCTCCCTGACTCCACCATCCCTTCCCGCGGCCGTTCTCTGGGACATGGATGGGACCCTCGTCGACACCGAGCCCTACTGGATGGCGGCAGAAGTCGAACTCGTGGCGTCGTTCGGGCATGTCTGGACGCACGACGACGGACTCGCCCTCGTCGGCCAGGGCCTGTGGATATCCGCCGGCATCCTGAAGTCGCGCGGCGTCGACCTGGAACCCGACGAGATCGTCTCCTGGCTGACCGACCGTGTCCAGAACCAGCTCAAGGAGGCGGGTGTTCCCTGGCGTCCTGGCGCGAAGGAGCTGCTGGCCGAGTTGCGCGAGCGGGGCATCCCGACCGCCCTGGTGACGATGTCCGTGCGCCGTATGGCGGAGCAGGTCGTGTCGAGCATCCCGTTCGACGCTTTCGACGTCGTGGTCAGCGGCGACGAGGTGACCGAGCCGAAACCGCATCCGGAGGCCTACCTGAAGGCGGCGGAGCTGCTCGGGGTCGACCCGCGACAGTGCGTCGCGATCGAGGATTCGGTGGCCGGCCTGGCGTCGGCCGTCGCGTCGGGTGCGACCACGATCGGCGTGCCGCACATCATCCCGCTTCCCGAGACGGACGAGCACGTCCTCTGGAGCACGCTGGCCGATCGCACCGTCGACGACCTCGTCGAGCTCGCGGCCGCCCGAACGGCAGCGCTGTGAGCGCCTCCGAACTCCCGCAGAGCAGCGGACCGTTCCGCGCGGGCGACCGCGTTCAGCTGACGGGACCGAAGGGCAAGCTGAACACGATCACGCTGGAACCCGGCAAGGTCTTCCACACGCATCGCGGCGTGCTGACGCACGATGCGATCATCGGACTTCCCGACGGCTCGGTCGTCACGAACAACGTCGGTGTCGAGCACCTCGCCCTGCGGCCGCTCCTCAACGATTTCGTCATGTCGATGCCGCGTGGCGCGGCGATCATCTACCCGAAGGACGCGGCGCAGATCCTCGCTCTCGCGGACATCTTCCCGGGCGCCACGGTCGTGGAGGCGGGTGTCGGGTCGGGCGCGCTCTCCCTGTGGCTGTTGCGCGCGATCGGCCCTGCCGGCACGCTCCGGTCCTTCGAGCGACGCGACGAATTCGCCGAGGTCGCGCGCGGCAATGTCGCGACGTTCCTCGGTCGCGATCCCGACAACTGGTCCGTCACGGTCGGCGACCTCCAGGACACGCTGCCCGAGACGGTCGACGCCGAGTCGATCGACCGGGTCGTCCTCGACATGCTCGCGCCGTGGGAGTGCCTGGATGCGGTCACCGAGGCGCTGAAGCCGGGTGGCGTCGTCCTCTGCTATGTCGCCACGGTCACCCAACTGTCGCGCGTCGCCGAGGCGATCCGCGCATCCGGCCGGTATACGCACCCGCAGTCGAGCGAAACCATGGTGCGCGGCTGGCACGTCGAAGGCCTGGCCGTGCGGCCCGACCACCGGATGATCGGCCACACCGGCTTCCTGATCACAGCGCGCCTCCTGGCACCCGGAACGATCCTCCCCGAACTCAAGCGCCGCCCGTCGAAGAGCGACTACAGCGACGACGACGTCGAAGCCTGGACGCCGGGTGCGCTCGGCGAGCGCCAAGTCAGTCCCAAGAGCCTGCGCAAGCGGATCCGTGCTGCGGGCACGGGTGCCGAGCTCTCGAAGGCGAGAAACCTCGCCGGGGACGACGCGCAGGGCGCACCTGACTCCATCAACTAGCATGGAATGCCGGAGGCCAGCCCTCCCCGCTCCCGTCGATCGCACCGAAAGAGGACTCGTGCACCGCGCATCCGCTCTGTTCGTAGCCGCAGGACTGCTTCTTGTCACGCTCACGGCGTGCTCGTCCGACCCGCACGCCAACTGCGACACGGCGCTGAAGTCGGGGAGCGCCTCCGACGTCGTCAACGTGTCCGGCAAGTTCGGTGAGCAGCCGACGGTGAAGTTCCCGACCCCGGTGCGCACCTCCACTTCGCAGCGCACGACCGTCATCGAGGGCACGGGCCCCCAGGTCCACACGGGTCAGCAGGTCGTCGTCGACTTCATGATCTACAACGGCACGAACGGTCAGCTTCTGCAGTCGACGAAGTACGACCCGTCTGCCGGCTCCTCACTCGTGGTCGGCAAGACGATTCCCGGCCTCGACAAGGGCCTGCAGTGCGCGACGGTCGGTTCGCGGCTCGCGATCGCCGTCTCACCCAAGGACGGTCTCGGCTCCAGCGCGTCGAGCGCCGGCGTGTCACCGACCGACACCGTCGTGATCGTCGTCGACGTGAACAAGGCGTACCTCCCGGCAGCGAACGGTGCGCCGCAGCCCGGCCGCCCCGGCTTCCCGACCGTGGTGATCGCCCCCGGCGGCCGCCCCGGCGTGACAGTGCCGACCACGGCACCGCCGACTTCGCTCGAGGTCGCCGTGAACAAGCAGGGCGACGGCAAGACGGTCACGAAGTCCGACACGGTGGTCATCCACTACACGGGGGTGCTCTGGAAGGAGCGCACCGTCTTCGACAGCACGTGGGACACGGGAACACCCGCGACACTGCAGATGTCCACCGGCCAGACGGCCGCGGGCACCTCACTTCCCGCCGGGCTAGTCGAGGGGCTCGTCGGCCAGAAGGTCGGGTCGCAGGTCACGATCATCGTTCCGCCGAGCAAGGCGTTCGGCGCCCAGGGCAGCGGACCAGTGCCGCAGAACGCCACACTGGTCTACGTCGTCGACATCCTCGGCATCGTCTAGTCCGCTTCAGCGTCCGGGGCCGCCCGCGGCCTTAGGATGAAGGGGTGCCTTCCTCGTCTTCCTCGCGTCCGCGCGTGCCGGTCGAAGAACGCCTCTTCAGCCTCGTGCTCGCCCTGCTCGCCACCGAGACGGGACTGACGAAGAGCGAGATCCTGTCGACCGTGCAGGGATATCGGCAGCGCTACTCGCCGTCGGGTGACAACGCCAGCCTCGAACGGCAGTTCGAGCGTGACAAAGACGACATCCGCGAACTCGGCGTTCCACTCGAGACCGTCGAATCGCCGGGCGACGCGGGCAACAACCAGACGCTCCGCTATCGCATTCCGAAAGGCGCATACGATCTGCCGCCGGATGTCGTCTTCTCGGCTGAAGAGATCACCCTGCTGGGACTCGCCGCCACCGTCTGGCGGGAGGGATCACTCTCGGCGGAGTCACGCCGGGCGATCATGAAGCTCCGCTCGCTCGGAGTCGAGTCCGACGAGCCGATCCTCGGGTACGCACCGCGCCTGAGAGTGCGCGAGAGCGCGTTCGAGCCGCTGAGCGTAGCGCTCGAGCGACGGACGATCGTCCAGTTCCCTTACCTGAAGCCGGGCGAGTCCGCATCCCGGCTCCGTACCGTCGCGCCGCTCGCACTCATCCAGCACCAGGGCCGCTGGCACCTTCACGCCACCGACCAGGACGCCCAGGAGCCGAGGACCTTCCTTCTCTCGCGCATGGTCGGACCCGTGACGATCACCAACCGCACCTTCGAACCTGTCGGCACCGACTTCGCCGCACACGCCCTCGACGAGCTGGAACGCATCTGGCGGCGCAACGTCGCCGAGATCGAGGTCGTTCCGGGCACGGATGCGGCGATGCGGCTGAACAAACGCTACGGCGACCGTGCTCCAGGCAACACGCGTCTGTCCGTGAACTATTCCGACCTGAACATCATCGCCGACGAACTCGCGAGTTACGGTCCCGAGGTCGTCGTGCTCTCGCCACCGCACCTGCGCGAGCGGGTCAGGGCCCGTCTGGCGGCGACCTACGCGGCGCACACCGACAACGCGGGGGAGGCATCCGATGGCTGAGCGGCGTCGGCCGATGCAGGCCCAGGACAAGCTCGCTTTCCTCCTGGCACTGGTGCCGTACCTCATGGATCGCGACCGCGTGAGCGTCTCAGAGGCGGCCGGACACTTCGGGGTGGAGGAGTCCCAGCTGCGCGAGGCGGTCCGCCTGATCGCGGTCTCCGGCGTTCCGGGGGAGACCAGTTCATATCAGCACGGCGATCTGTTCGACATCGCGTGGGACGACTTCGAGGAGAACGACCAGATCGTACTGACCCACCTGGTCGCGATCGACGATTCGCCGCGGTTCTCCGCAAGAGAGGCGGCCGCGCTCATCGCCGGGCTCCAGTACCTCTCTGCTCTTCCTGAGAACGCCGACCGCGATGTGATCGGCTCGCTGATGGCGAAGCTGGCACGCGGGGCATCCGCCGTGCCCAGCCAGGTCGCCGTGGCCGGGTCCGAGACGGATGAGTCGCTGCAGCTCATCCGTGACGCGGTCGCGGACGGCACCCAGCTCGAGTTCGTCTACCTGAATTCGCGCGGCGAGCACGAACGGCGCCGGGTGGATCCGCTGCGCATCGAGTCCGTCGACCAGGACTGGTATCTGCGCGGCTGGTGTCACCTCCGCAAGGCGATCCGCACGTTCCGCCTCGACCGCATCAGCGATCTCCGCGCGACCGACGAACCGATCACGTACCGCCCCGCCGACGTCACCCTGCCCGAGACCCTGTTCGAGGGTTCGCCCGACGACCTCATCGTCGACATCCAGGTGTCCGCTTCGGCGCTGCCGCTGATCGCCGACTACATCCCGGAGGGCGCAGACCTCGTCGACAACGGCAGTTTCGTCCGCACGAACGTCCGGGTCGCGCATTACCACGGCCTGAAACGGTTGGTCGCGGGACTGTCCGGGATGGTGACGGTCCTGGGGCCGCCGGAAGCCCGGGCGGCTGTCGCCGAGTGGGCAGCCGCAGGGGCTGCACGCTACGAATGACGGGCATCCGCCTGTGCACTCCTGTCCCGTAGACTCGCTGACATGCCGTGGTGGTCGTGGGTCGTCATCTGGGTGGTGCTGGTGCTCGCACTGCTCGGGCTGCTCGCCCTGTTCGGCTTCCGGCTGTTCCGTAAGCTGATGGCGGCCCTCGACGAACTGGGGAAGCTCGCCGACAAGACCGACCTGCTCCAGCGACGCGCTGAGGACCTCCGCGAGGAGCGGTTCAGGCCCGCGGTGTTCGCCGACGCGGGAGCCCTGCGGGCCGCCCGCGAGCAAGAC
This sequence comes from Diaminobutyricibacter sp. McL0608, assembly GCF_039613825.1. Classification (NCBI taxonomy): domain Bacteria; kingdom Bacillati; phylum Actinomycetota; class Actinomycetes; order Micrococcales; family Microbacteriaceae; genus Leifsonia; species Leifsonia sp. McL0608. Next base: position 2,047,017 of record NZ_CP154826.1, read on the forward strand.
CTCGCCGACCGCGAGCGTCGTCGGCAAGCTCGCAGGGATTCACTGGTGAAGCGGGGTAAACTTCTCGTACAAGCGGATCCGCAACAGTTTTCGCATTTGACCCGAAGGACCTGATTCCATGTTCGGCAATGGCCTTTCCGGATGGCACCTGCTCATCATTCTCGCTGTCATCCTGCTGCTGTTCGGTGCGCCGAAACTTCCCGGGCTGGCGAAGAGCCTCGGTCAGTCGATGCGGATCTTCCGCGGCGAGGTCAAGGCGATGAAAGATGACGACGCCGCCCCGTCGAGCACCACCCCTCCGGCCGACGGCTCGACTGCCGCACCGACTGACGCATCCATCTCGCGTCCCGCTTCGACCTCGACCGAGCCGCACCCGAAACCCTAGGTCGTGGCCTCCTCCGTCAAGCGAGGCAAGAACCGCGAAGGCCGCATGACGTTCGGCGAGCACTTCGTCGAGCTTCGCAAACGTCTCTTCCGTTCGGCACTGGGACTTCTCGCCGGGTCGATCGCAGGCTGGTTCCTCGCCGGGTGGGTGCTCGACGCGTTGCGCGAGCCGATCATCCAGATAGCCAAACAGCAGGGGCGCCTCGCAGAGCTGAACTACGACAACATCACCGGCGCATTCGACCTCAAGATGCAGATCGCGGTGACGATCGGCATCGTGATCTCGAGCCCGATCTGGCTGTACCAGATCTGGGCATTCCTCGTTCCTGCGCTCAACCGCAAAGAACTCAAGTACGGCCTCGGCTTCTTCTTCTCTGCGGTGCCGCTGTTCCTCCTGGGGTGCGCGGCCGGCTGGTTCGTCGTTCCCCACATCGTGCAGCTCCTGACGAGTTTCGCACCCAGCCAGGACACGGCGTTCATCCAGGCGAAGGACTACTTCGATTTCGTCCTGAAGCTCGTGGTCGCGATCGGTGTGGCCTTCGTCCTCCCGGTCTTCCTCGTGCTGCTCAACTTCGTCGGGGTGCTGAGCGCGAAATCGATCATCCGGTCCTGGCGCTGGGCCCTCCTGGTGATCATCCTGTTCACCGCGATCGCCACGCCGTCTGCCGACGTCGTATCGATGTTCCTGCTCGCCATTCCGATGGTCGTACTGTACTTCGCAGCGGCCGGCGTCTCATGGCTGCACGATCGGCGGATCGCGCGCGCCGCGATGCGCCTCGAATCCGAGCTCGCAACCTGAACCGTGCGGCGAGGCGTACGCCCGCCACCGGCCGCCATCGGGCGCAGGCACCTAAGCTGGGACGGTGACCGACCAGCTCTCCCCGGCCGAGCGTTATGCCGCGTCGCGGTCGCGCGCCACCCTGCCGAAGCTCGAAGCGTTCCGTGACCGGCTCCGGTTCGACCTCGACCCCTTCCAGCAGGAGGCCTGTGCGAGCCTGGAGGGTGGGCGCAGCGTCCTGGTCGCAGCCCCGACAGGCGCGGGCAAGACGATCGTCGCGGAGTTCGCCGTCTTCCTCGCCATGCAGGAGCCGTACGAGAAGGTGTTCTACACCGCGCCGATGAAGGCCCTGAGCAACCAGAAGTTCCAGGAGCTGGTCGCCGAGTACGGCCCGGAGAGTGTCGGTCTTCTCACCGGCGACACCAACATCAACTCCCACGCCCGGATCGTCGTGATGACGACCGAGGTGCTCCGCAACATGCTCTATGCGGATTCCGATCTGCTGGCTGATCTCGCGTACGTCGTGATGGACGAGGTGCATTATCTCGCCGACCGGTTCCGGGGCGCCGTGTGGGAGGAGGTCATCATCCACCTTCCCCAATCCGTTCGCATGGTGTCCCTGAGTGCGACGGTGTCGAACGCGGAGGAGTTCGGCGACTGGCTGCAGGCCGTCCGTGGCGAGACGGATGTGGTGGTCTCCGAGGAGCGCCCGGTACCGCTCGAGCAGCACATCCTGATGCGCACGAAGCTGATCGACCTCTTCGATTCATCCGGTCTCGCTGCGACGAACCGGGTGAACCCCGAACTCGTGCAGATGGCCCGGTACGGTGGGCGAACGCTGAGCTCGCGCCAGATGAAGGATGTGGGCCGCTACCACTCGAAGGGCGGCCGGCAGGAGTCCTTCCGGATGGACCGCGCCGATCTCGTCGACCTGCTCCAGGATCGGAACCTCCTTCCCGCGATCTTCTTCATCTTCAGCCGTGTCGGTTGCGACCAGGCGGTTCGGCAGGTGCTTCGGGCGGGCGTACGGCTCACCGAGGCTCATGAACGCGAGGAGATCCGCGCGATCGTGGAGGAGCGCTGTCGAACGCTGCTCGACGAGGATCTCGCCGTCCTCGGGTACTGGGAGTGGCTGGAAGGGCTCGAACGAGGCGTTGCGGCGCACCACGCCGGTCTGCTGCCGGCCTTCAAGGAGGTGGTCGAAGAACTCTTCCGTCGCAAGCTCGTCAAGGTCGTCTTCGCCACGGAGACCCTCGCGCTCGGCATCAACATGCCTGCGCGAACCGTGGTCCTCGAGAAACTGGAGAAGTTCAACGGCGAGGCCCGCGTGCCGATCACACCGGGGGAGTACACCCAGCTGACCGGGCGTGCCGGCCGTCGAGGAATCGACGTCGAGGGTCACTCGGTAATCCAGTGGCAGGACGGGCTGGATCCGCAGTCGGTCGCCTCGCTCGCATCCCGTCGCAGCTACCCGCTCAACTCGAGTTTCCGGCCGACGTACAACATGGCCGTCAACCTCATCGACCAGTTCGGCCGCGAGCGCACCCGTGAGATCCTCGAGTCATCGTTCGCCCAGTTCCAGGCGGACCGCGCGGTCGTCGATCTGGCCCGCAAGGTGCGCCAGCAGGAGGAGTCGCTCGCCGGCTACGAGCAGGCGATGAGCTGTCACCTGGGTGATTTCCGGGAATACTCATCCATCCGCCGCCAGCTGAGCGATCTCGAACGGCAGGGCGCACGCCTCGACGGGGTGAGCCGGGGGGAGCGGGAGAAGCGGCAGCGGCAGCTCAACGCACTCCGCAAACGGATGAAGGACCACCCGTGCCACCGGTGTCCGGAGCGCGAGCAGCACGCTCGGTGGGCGGAACGCTGGTGGAAGCTGAAGCGGGAGACGGATGCGCTCAGCCAGCAGATCCGGTCCCGCACGGGCGCCGTGGCCAAGGTCTTCGACCGTGTCACCGACGTCCTCGTCGAGCGCGGCTATCTCAGCATCGACGACGACGGCGGCACCTCGCTGACAGTGCACGGCGCCACCCTGAAACGCATCTACGGCGAACGCGACCTGCTCGTCGCCGAATGCCTCCGCCGCAACGTGTGGAACCAACTCGACGCCCCGAGTCTCGCGGCGATGGCGTGCGCACTCGTCTTCGAGCCGCGGCGCGACGAAGGCCTCGTCTCGGATCGCTACCTGCCGAAGGGTGCGTTCCGCCCGGCACTCGAGAAGACCACCGAGCTGTGGAGCGTCCTCGACGACCTGGAACGCAATCATCGCCTGCCCGGAAGCGAACCGATCTCGACGGGACTGTCGCTGGCGATGCACGGCTGGGCGCGCGGAGGCAGCCTCAACAAGGTGCTCGAGGATGCGGACATGGCGGCGGGCGATTTCGTGCGCTGGACCAAGCAGACCATCGACCTCCTCGACCAGCTGTCACTGGTCGCCCAGGGACCGGTCGGCCGGACAGCACGTCAGGCGCTCGAGTCGATCCGTCGCGGAATCGTGGCGTATTCATCCGTTGCCTAGGCGTCTTTCGGCGCGCACCCACACGGATGCCCTAAGCTCTCACGACGTGAGTCCTGCCGTCCGTGCGCCGCTGCCCCTGTGGCTGGCGTTGGTCGTCGCGGCCGGGGCGGGGCCGGTGCTCGACGCGGGCTTCCCCGATCGCGATTGGTGGCCGCTCGCGTTCGTCGGCGTCGGGATGATCCTGTGGAGCCTGCGGGGGAGGAGCACCCGCAGTTCGCTTCTCGTCGGCTTCGTCGCGGGAGTGTCGTTCTACCTGTTCCACGTTCAGTGGACCGCCCTGTATCTCGGCCCGGTCCCGTGGATCGCCCTGTCAGTCCTCGAGGCGCTCTTCTTCGCACTCGGTTCCCTCCTGATAACTCTTGCCTACCGCTGGGTTCCGGCCGCCTGGCCGTCGAAGGTCGGCAGACTGGGCCTGCTCCCCGTCGTCGTGGCCGGTCTCTGGACCGCACGGGAGTACCTTGTCGGCAACTGGCCCTACGGCGGCTTCTCGTGGGGCCGGGTCGCCGAGTCGCAGTCTCAGAGCCCGTTCGCGCCGCTGGTCGCGTGGTTCGGGATGTCGGGCCTCACTTTCGTGATCGTGTGGCTGGTGGCACTCGTACTGGAGTGCGCCTTCACGGTGGATGTCCGGCGGGCGTGGCGGGTCTCGATCGCGGTCGGTGCGATCGCGCTCGTGCTGGTCATCCCGGCCTGGCCGGCCACGACCCACGGCACGACCAGGATCGCCGCCGTCCAGGGCAACGGTCCGGCGGGTTACTTCGACGACGCGGCCCCCGGTGACGTGATGGCGACGCAGGTGGCCGCGACGGAGAAGATCATCGACGAGAAGGCCGACATGGTCGTCTGGCCCGAGGGCGCCGCCGACATCGACCCGACCCGCGACCAGGACTCGGCGAACACGATCGACGACCTTGCGACCCGGATGAATGCACCGTTCGTGGTCGGGACGATCACCTACCGCAACCGCGAGTACTTCAACACGTCGCTCCTGTGGGAGCCCGGCAAGGGAGTCACCGACTACTACGACAAGAAGCACCCGGTGCCGTTCGGCGAGTATGTGCCAGACCGCCCGTTCTGGCGGATGTTCGCACCGACGCTCATCGACCTCATCGGTCGCGACTACACACCGGGCACCCGTGACAACGTGTTCGACATCAATGGCGTGAAGGCGGGAATCTCGATCTGCTTCGACATCGTCGACGACCAGCTGCTCACCGACATGATGAACGGCGGGGCGCAGGTGATCCTCGCCCAGACCAACAATGCGGACTTCGGCCGTACGGACGAGAACATGCAACAGCTTGCGATCGCGCGGCTTCGCGCGATCGAGGCCGGCCGGTCGCTGGTGAACATCTCGACAGTCGGAAGCAGCCAGATCATCGACCCGTCGGGTGGCACGATCGCGAGCATTCCGGCGTACCAGTCCGGGTCGATGATCTCGGACGTCCCGCTCGGCACGACCACGACGCCTGCGACCCTGCTCAGCCGAGGGATCGAGCTGCTGGTCTCCGGGGTGGGCCTGGCGGCTCTCGTCATCGCCTTCTTCGCCGTGCGGCCGGTGCGCCCGAGTCGCGCCTCCCGGTCCGGCCGTGCCGAGCCGGCGCAGGACAAGGAAAAAGCCGCCTCACACTCGGTGTGAAACGGCTTCGTCGTTCAGACAGGCGACGCTTGAAGCGTCAGGCGCCGATCTTGTGCTCGCCGCGACGGGCACGCAGGTAGGCCAGGCGCTCCTCGAGGAGCTCTTCGAGCTCAGCGCGTGTACGGCGCTCGAGCAGCATGTCCCAGTGGCTGCGGGGAGTCTTCGCGTCGGAACGGTCGACCACCACCGGCTCGTTACCGACGAGCAGGGTCGCCTCGTGGCCGCAGTGCTTGCACTCCCACGTCTCCGGCGCCTCGGCCTCTGCCGAGAAGATGACCTCGGTCTCCTTGCCGCACTCTGCGCACAGGTAGTTGTAACGGGAACGCGGGGAGTAGACGACGCCTTCTTCGCTCTGTAGGCTCTGGGCGCCAAGTCTCATTCCGCGCAAACTGCGATCTGCCATTGTGTGGTCTCCTTCTCGCGATGCATCCTCAGTTATAAACCGTCAAGCTGGGTTTTCTCTTTCCGTTTGCGACTTCTTCCCAGCGGGCTCTCAGATACGCGAGTCGACGACCCCTTTCAGAACGTCGCAGCGGTCGGTCACGATGCCGTCAACGCCGAGGTCGAGTAGCCGGTTCATATCCTCGGGATCGTTGACAGTCCACACGTGGACTTCCCGTCCGGCGGCGTGGATCGCCGCGACAGTGCGTCTCGTCACGACACGGAACCGCCCGGATCGTTCGGGCACCTGAGTGGCGACGAGGCCTGCCAGCGACCGGCGCACCAGCGGGGAGATTCCCAGCTTTCCGGCGATGACCGAGACCAGCACCCGGCTCACGGACGCGCTGCTCGCGACGCCGGGAAGCGCATCCGCCGTGCGTCGCCGCCGGCCCTCGTCGAACGAAGTGATGAGCACGCGCCGCGTCGCCCGTGCCGCCCGGATCGCTGCGGCCGCGCCTGCTTCGGCGGCCTCGGCTTTGATGTCGATGTTGAATCGCGCCTCCGGAAACGCGTCGAGCGCGTCGGCCAGCGAGACGAAGCTCTGGCCGGCTCCCAGGTCGATGCGTCGCAGCTCGGCCATCGTCAGCTGACCGACTGCGACCTCCCGCCCGACGAGGCGATTCAGATCCGGATCGTGGCTGATCACGGCGATCCCGTCGGCGCTCGCGTGCACATCCGTCTCGAGATGCGTCGCCCCCGCGCTCAACGCCGTGAGGAAGGCGAGGAGAGTGTTCTCGGGCGCGGCGAGCGCCAGGCCCCGGTGGGCGATGATCCTGGGATGCGACGTCGCGAAGAAGTCGCCCTCGTACCCTGTGACGTGCGGAGAGGCTGGTCTAGGCATCCGTTCCGGATGCTCCGGGCGCCGCCTCCGGCGCCGCGGTCTCAGGGGAAGCCGGTGTCGACGGAGCGGCCGGTGCGGCCGGAGCCGATGGTGCCGACGGTGCGACGACGGACGAGGTGGCGGGCGGCGCGGGCGGCGACGGTTCCACACCGGGCGCGCTCTTCTCGCCGAACGCCTTGCCGATACCCTGAAGCGCCTCGGTCAGCTCGCTGGGGATGATCCACAGCTTGTTGGCCGCGCCCTCCGCGAGCTTCGGCAGCGTCTGCAGGTACTGGTAGGCGAGCAGCAGGTTGTCGGGGCGCCCTTCGTGGATCGCACTGAACACGGTGGTGATGGCCTTCGCCTCGCCCTCCGCGCGCAGCACTGCTGCCTTCGCATAACCCTCGGCGCTGAGAATGGCGGCCTGCCGCTGGCCCTCCGCGTTCAGGATCTCCGACTGCTTGCCACCTTCGGCCGTGAGGATGACGGCGCGGCGGTCGCGCTCGGCGCGCATCTGCTTCTCCATCGAGTCCTGGATCGAGAGAGGAGGATCGATGGCCTTCAGCTCGACGCGAGACACCCGGATTCCCCACTTGCCGGTGGCCTCGTCCAGAACGATGCGGAGCTGTCCGTTGATCTCGTCGCGCGAGGTCAGCGCCTGTTCGAGGTTGAGCCCGCCGACGACGTTACGGAGGGTCGTGGTGGTGAGCTGCTCGACGGCGCCGAGATAGTTGGCGATCTCATAGGTCGCGGCCCGGGCATCCGTCACCTGGAAGTAGACGACCGTGTCGATCGAGACGACCAGGTTGTCCTCGGTGATCACCGGCTGCGGGGGAAAGGACACGACCTGCTCCCGCATGTCGAGGAGGGGGCGCACCCGGTCGACGAACGGCACGACGATGTTCAGGCCCGGCAGGAGCGTCTTGTGATATTTGCCCAGCCGCTCGACGACCCCGGCGGTCGCCTGAGGGATGATTCGGATCGACCTGAACAACGCGACCAGCACGAAGATCGCGATGACCGCGACGATCACGAAGATCACGATCTGCACCACGAATGCGGTGGGGTTGCTCAATGGACGCTCCTCTCAGCGGGCGCGACGACGGCGGTCGCCCCTTCGATTGCTACGACGGTGACGTTCTGGCCCGGGACGACATCGGGCGTGCCCGGGGCGGTGCGGGCCGTCCAGGTCTCACCGACGGCGAGCTTCACCTGGCCACCTCCCGGAGTGACGGTCGACACGACCGTTCCGGACATGCCGATCAGCGCATCCACCAGTGTCTTGGCCGGGTCGCCGCCACGCTTCAGCATGCGCAGGAGCGGCGGCCGGATAGTGAAGAGGAGCAGCACGGAAATCACAGCGCCGATGATGAGCTGGACCCACCACTCTGCGCCGAATAGGCCGCTGATCAGGCCGCCGACACTGCCGATCGCCAGCATGAGGAAGACGAGGTCGACTGTGAGCATCTCAATGATGACGAAAATCAGGATGAGAACGAGCCACACGATCCAGGCGAATTCGTCCATGAGCGCTCCCTTCTTCAGCTGATCTGACGCTATCAGTTCCGAGGGCGCAGAGGCGGAATGCACTTGGTAGTCTCAGGGAGGAAAATCCCGCGAAAGCGGGCAGTCGTTCGATCCCTAGGAGTGCTCCGTGTCCAACCCGCTCGCCCCCGGTTCCCTCGACGGCAGACGTGCCCTGGTCACGGGTTCGTCCCGCGGGATCGGCGCCGACACCGTGCGCTATTTCGCGGAGGCCGGCGCGAGCGTCGTCATCAACTTCCGTAACAAGGAGGCGCGGGCCGTGAAGCTCGCAGACGCCATCCGCGAGGCCGGGGGAACGGCGATGACCGTCGGTGCCGATCTGACCGATCCGGCATCCGTCGCCGCCATGTTCGACGCGGTCGGGTCGGAGCTCGGCGGCCTCGACGTCCTCGTGCTGAACGCATCCGGCGGCATGGAGTCCGGCATGGCCGCAGACTATGCCATGCAGCTGAACCGGGATGCCCAAGTCAACGTACTCACCGCGGCGCTCCCACTGCTTGCGCCGGGATCGCGGATCGTGTTCGTTACGAGCCACCAGGCGCATTTCATCCGCACGACGCCCACGATGCCGGAATACGAGCCGGTCGCCCTCAGTAAGCGCGCCGGCGAGGATGCGTTGCGTGCACTCATACCGTCGCTCACCGACAAGGGCATCGAATTCGTCGTCGTCTCGGGCGACATGATCGAGGGAACGATCACGGCGACACTGCTGGAGCGCGCGAACCCCGGCGCGATCAGCGCACGCAAGGACGCCGCGGGCAAGCTCTACAACGTGAGCGAATTCGCCGCCGAGGTCGCATCGGCGGCGGTCGACCCGGTGCCGGACTCCCATACCCGTTACGTCGGCGACACGTCCGACTTCGTTCCGGTGGATGATGAAAGCAACTGATCTCGACCTGCTCACCGGGGTCTCGGCCCCGACCATCCACCCGAACGGCGGGCGCGCCGTCGTCTCGGTGACGCGTCCTGACCTGGGTGCCGACGCGTACGTCGGCCAGCTCTGGACGGTCCCGCTCACCGGGCACGCGGCACCGAAGCGGTTCACCCGCGGGTTCCGCGACACGATGCCGAAGTTCTCGCCCGACGGACGGCTCATCGCGTTCCTGCGCGCGCCGGTCAAAGGCGCGGCACAGCTCTACGTCGTGGATGCGGCGGGAGGCGAACCGGTGCCGGTCACCGACCGCAAGCTCGGTGTCAGCGAGTTCGCCTGGGCGCCAGACGGACGTCAGCTCGCGTTCGTCAGTCGCGTACCGGAGGCCGGCCGCTACGGGACGGTCGAGGGCATCGATCCGAACGCGGAACCGCCGCGACACTTCACCACACTGAAATATCAGTCGAACGGGCTGGGTTACATCACAGACCGCCGGGCGCACGTCTTCCTCGTAGCGGTCCCCGATGTGTGGGGTGAGCCGGTCATGCAGCCGGCGCCGACGGCAGAGGGGGCGGCCGCGGTCGCGCCGACGGTCGTCGAACCGAAACAGCTGACGACGGGGGAGTGGGACGACTCGTCCATCGATTTCTCGCCCGACGGACGCACGGTGACGTTCATCTCGGCGCGGCACGCGAGCACTGACGACGACCTGCGGTCAGACGTCTATGCGCTTCGCCTCGACGGCAGAGGATCGGAGCCGACGAACCTGACGGGGGAGCATGGGGACTGGTCCATGCTCGATGCGGCATATGGGCTCAACGGCGCACTCTATTTCACTGCCCAGGATGTCGGCCCGACAGGCCGCGACTTCGTCGCTCGGAACGGCGCACTTTACGTCATCGACCCCGACGGCGGCGCGCCACGCCTGCTGACCGACCCGGAGACGGTCGATCTCACGGAATCGGACATCGTCGCCTATCAGGACGACTCGGTTCTCGTCCGTGACCGCACGCGTGGCGCACTCCGGCTCCTCGCAGTCGATCAGGCGGGTAGACAACGTGAACTCACCAATCGGAGTCGCGAGATCACTGGGGCGTCCGCTGTAGGGGAGACGCTCGTCGTGAGCTTTGCGGACGCGACCACCAACGGCGACGTGGCCGTCGTGGACGACCGCGGATCACTCCGCAAGCTCACCGACTTCTCGGCGCGCCTCCGCACGAGCGGAATGCTTCCCGCCCGTGAGCTGATCGTGACCGCGCGCGACGGGTACGACATCCACGGCTGGGTGGTCTCACCAGAAGGCGAGGGTCCGCATCCGGTGCTCCTGAACATCCACGGCGGGCCGTTCGCCCAGTACTCGGTGCGCGTCTTCGACGAAGCCCAGGTCTACGCGGACGCCGGCTACGCGGTCGTCATGTGCAACCCTCGCGGTTCCGCCGGGTACGGTCAGGAGCACGGGCGCGTCATCCGGCAGCGGATGGGTACCGTCGACCTCACGGACGTCCTCGACTACCTCGAGGGCGCACTGGACGCTAACCCGTCGTTCGATCGTGCACGGCTCGGGATCATGGGCGGTTCCTACGGTGGCTATCTCACGGCGTGGACCACGTCGCACGACCATCGCTTCACTGCGGCCATCGTCGAGCGCGGCTATCTCGACCCCGAGGCGTTCATCGGCACGAGCGACATCGGCAGCTTCTTCAGCGACGAGTACACCGGAACCGATCGAGACCTGATGCGTGCCCAGAGCCCGCAGTCCCACGTCGAGGCGGTCCAGACACCGACGCTCGTGCTCCACTCCGCCAGCGACCTGCGCTGCCCGCTCGGGCAGGCCGAACGATACTACGCGGCCCTGAAACGCAGGGGAGTGGCCGCCGAGCTGCTGGTGTTCCCGGGCGAAGACCACGAGCTGAGCCGCAGCGGCCGGCCGCGTCATCGCCGCGAGCGCTTCGACGCCATCCTCGACTGGTGGGCACGGTACCTGCCCAGCTCTGCTAACGCGCGCTGAGGCCCGACCTGCAGGAATGACGAAGGCCCCGGTCTCAGTGACCGGGGCCTTCGTCGTGTCGAGAACTACTTGGGCTGAGCTGCCAGTTCCTTGAGCGCGTCACGCCCGAAGGTGAATGCGCGCACGATGCCGATGACACCGAGGACGATCAGGATGATCGCCGAGATCAGCAGAAGCCAGAACGCCGACCAGCCCGGGATGACCAGCACGACGATTCCGGCGATGACGCTGACGATGCCGAAGGTGATCGCCCAGCCGCGCGATGCGGCGCGTCCGGACTCAGCGAGGGCCATCACACCCTCGATGATCCAGCCGATCCCGATGATGGCCACGATCAGGATCAGCAGGGCGGCCGCGGCGGTCTGCGAGTTCTTGATCGCGATGATGCCGGCGATGACCAGCAGCAAGCCGAACAGGATGTCGAGCGTACGGTGTCCACCACTGATGCCTCGGCTGAAGATGCCGAGCGCAAGGCGCACTATACCCGCGATCAGGAAGTAGATGCCGAGGAAGATGGCGAGGACGGACAGCGTTCGGTCCGGCCAGAAGAGCAACAGGATGCCGAAGACGAGCGCGACGATGCCGCTGACCGCGAAGGCCGCACGGATGCCGTTGATGGCAGATCTGGTCAAGTCCCTCGCGTCGAGGGAGAAGTAGGTTGGCTCGGCATCCAGGGGATCAACAGATGTCATGGGTTCGCACCTTTCTCCGCGAGCCGTGTGGCTCGACTGCATGTACTGCAGACGATAGCGCTGTCTCACACAGGTCGCACTCAGTTTTGCCGCCGTGTTACGAGAACTGTTCCCTTCGGCCATCGAGCGAGGGATCACGTTATGTCAAGTGATTGCTGCGAGCACGATGGTCCGTGCGATCTAGCGCCCGCGACCTGGCACTTGTTGTCGCCTTCCTCGCGTCGCAGCCGACAACGAGTGTCAACTCACGGGTTCGGGGCCTTCGGCGAACGGTGTGGGACTCGTGGGGTCGGCTTGGTCGGAGTGAGAACGGGTATTCGCTGGACCTCTCAACACACTTCCGCCTGGCGTTACCATAGCGCTGATAATGCACATTATGTCAAGTGGAAGATGGCTTATCCCCATTGGATGCGAATACGACACTTGGTACGACTCCCCTTGTTGGCTCTTGATGGATGAGCTCGGAGGAGGTCGCCGGGCGCCAATGTGTCGCCAGTTGATGCCATTGAGGTCAGGTTTGATTCGTCGCTGATCAGGGATTTCCCATCGCGACTTGCGCAATATTCGCAGCTAATGCGAAGCTTTCGCATATTATGCGACTGTCTGATGACCTGGTCCCAGGAGCCGTCCCGGCCTATCTGCGGTCCAGTTCGGCGGTCCTGAATGAGGCGGAAAACGTCTGGCTGGCGATGATGGATGGGTGGCGGGCGCAGCAGTTCGCCCGCAACCTTGCCCCGTCGACGGTTGATGCTCGCAGGTCGATCGTGTTGCGCTTTCGTGCCTTCGCCGAGTCCTACCCGTGGTCCTGGACGGCCGGGATGGTGGACGAGTTCTTCATGGAGTTGCGCGGCATCCGCGGAGCTTCCCGCTCGACGGTGCTGGGCTACCAGAACGCGCTGCGGATGTTCCTGGAGTATCTGACCGATCCGGCCTACGGCTGGAGCGAGCAATGCTGGGAACGCTTCGGTGATCACCCAGCGCAGGTGTTCCACGACTGGAACACCGCCCGGCACGCAGCGGAGTCGATCGCCGAACCAGGCAAGCGCCCCTACACCCGCGACGAGCTCGAGGACCTCTTCGACTGCGCCGACGAACGGGTGCTACGGATCCGCCGCTCTGGAGTGAAGGGCTGGCTGCCGGCGTTCCGGATCGCGACGCTGATGAAGGTCGCCTACGCCTGGGGGCTGCGCCGCAACGAGGTCCGCCAGCTAGATCTGGTCGACCTGGCCTCCAACCCGCGGGCCCGCCAGTTCGGCGACGCCGGAATCATCTACGTCCGGTTCGGGAAAGCGATGAAGGGTTCTCCCCCGAAACGACGGACCGTGCTGACGATGCCGGAGTTCTCCTGGGCCGTCGACTGCCTGCAGCAATGGCGCGACGAGATCCGTCCGCTCTATGCCCCGCCGGGTTCCACGAGCCTTTGGCCGAGCGAGCGCGGCAACCAGATCATCACCGCCGGCCAGATCAGCCGAGCCTTTGCCGAGGTCAAACGCGAAGCCGGCCTCACCGACGAACTCGACTTCCACTCGTTGCGCCGCTCCTACGTCACCCACCTGGTCGAGGAAGGCTATGACGCGTTCTTCATCCAGCAGCAAGTCGGCCACGAACACGCCTCCACCACCTCCATCTACACCGGCCTCTCCCCCGACTACCGGGCCCGCGTCGTCAATGACGCGATCGCCCGCATGGCCGCTCAAGCCCTCACCCCCAAGGAGTGATATTTCATGATTCGACGCGTTGAACACGGCTGGCGGCTACGAGAACTGATGGCTGCCCGCGGGATGACCACCATTTCCGACCTCATCCCGCACCTCGCCGACCGCGGCATCAGCCTCTCCGACTCGCAGCTCTATCGGCTCCTCAGCGGCACACCCGAGCGGATCAACCTCACCCTGCTCGGGGCGATCCTGGACACCCTGGACTGCAGCTTCGAGGACCTCGTCCCAGTCACCGTCACCGCGACCGACTCCCGCACCCGAGCGACCGGAACCAACGACGCGGCCCCTCTGGCCCGCACCGACGGGATCCGGCCAGCCCGAGCGCGAATCCACCGACCCAGTTGAGTCGGCCCCGCACTCCAGCCAGCTGCGCTCGCTGCGAGCGGACCGACGTCAGACTCGCCACCACCTGGCCGGAAGGTCGCATCTGCCGACGCTGCTACCAACGGGCCACACGCATCCACGGCACCTGCCCCGCCTGCAACATCCACCGGCTCCTCCCAGGACTTATCGGCGGGGAACCGGCCTGCCGCGACTGCGCAGGGATCCCGAAGGATTTCCACTGCACCCGCTGCGGCCGCGAAGACGAGCCCGTCCGCGCCGGCCTCTGCGCACACTGCTGCCTCACCGACGACCTGACGCACCTCTTCGACGACGGCCGCGGCCAGGTCGCCGCACACCTCCAACCCCTGTTCGACGCGCTCACCAGCCAGAAGCACGCCCGCAGCGCGAAGATCTGGCTCACCGTCAACCCCGACGCCACGACCCTGATCCGAGCCCTCGCACAAGGCGAGCTCCCGATCGAGCACCCCACCTTCACCGAACATCCGACCCCGCGCAGAGTCGCGTTCCTCCGCGAGCTCTGCATCGAGCACGGACTCCTCCCTGCCGTTCACCTCGATATCGAGCGATTTCAGAGCTGGCTAGCCAGCAAGACGGCGCTGGCACACCCAGACGATGGGCGGCTGATCACCCAATACGGGCGTTGGGTTCACCTCAACCGCATGCACCACCTCGCCGAGACCGGCCAGTTGAAGAAGGGCACCTTCCTCTCCGCCAAGCAGTCCACCACCGTCGCTCTCGACTTCCTGTCCTACCTTCGAGCACACGCAACGGCCCCAACCGCATGCAGCCAGGCCGACATAGATAACTGGCTCACTGGCGGCCCGACCACCCGCAGCCTGGCTCGCGGGTTCATCCGCTGGGCCATTCAGCACGGCCACATGCCTGCCATCGAGATCCCCTACCGGCTGGCTAAGACCACGCCCGTAATCACGCAGCAGCAACGCCTCGAGCACATCCAGCAGCTGCTCGCTCCAGCCACAGCATTGCGGCCGCTCGAACGCACCGCAGCATTGCTGCTCTTGCTCTACGGGCAGCCACTCGCGCGGATCGCCCGAATGCGACTCGACCAACTCCACACGACCGATGACGGCATCACAATCCGGTTCGCCACCGACCACCTGCGCATCCCAGAACCCTTCGCAGGAGTCGTCCGCGCGCACCTCGATGACCTGCCCAATCTGAACACCTCAGCCCACCGAGAAAACAGTTGGGTCTTCCCCGGCGTCCAGCCCGGCCAGCACATCCACCAGAACACACTGATGAACCTTCTGCGCGAGGCCGGCATCGACCTCCGCGGCGCCAAGAACGCCGCGCTCCGCGAGCTCGTCCTACAAATGCCCGCACCGATCGTCGCAGACTCGTTCAACTACAGCTACACAGTCGCCGAGCAACACCGCCGAAACGCCGGAGCCCAATTCACCGATTACCGGGCCAAGCGAATGGATAGCCTCTAACCGGGCTGGACAACCAATCAGCCCACGCCGGGCGCGATCTTCATCGCATCCGTCAGCCGCATCGCCAGCGCTCGCACATCGGCATCTCTCCACGTCAACGACCGCTTGCCATCGTCCGAAACCGGCACGATCGGGAGCTCCGTGAACCCAATGCCCGTCCGCACCCTCAAAACAATCGCCAGTGCAACTTGCGGATAAGGCGGTGAAGACCGCGTCTCAGCAACAGAAACGGCCTGAACGCTAGATACCGGAAGTTCCCACAGCGAGGTCTGCTTGCGCATGCCGACGAAACTCAGCCGTTCCGAATCAACCACTACGGCGAATCCAGACGGCAGGCGGGGTCCCCCCAAAGACCTCACGGCATGCACCGTGGTTGGAAACCGGACTGCACGGACCGCCGAACCAGCCGGGAAAGAAGCCATCAAATCGGACACTCTCGGATACTAGAACGTCGCGGCCCAGACGCGAATACGCCGCCGCTCAATACGCAGCCTCACCACTCAAAGCTGGGATGTCCGCATTGGACGCGAATCTGACAGTACTGATGTAGCTCCCGCCTGCTACGCCGAGCTTTGCGGATGAGCCCCATTGAAAGACGTTCGAATCGTCCTCAAAACGCGGAGTGCGGTTTCGCCGAGGAACAGAGTGGGCCCGTTCGTCTGATCTTCTTCGGACCCACTTCACTGAACGCTCCCAATGATGAGCAACACGCCGGAAATTGCCATCGCGCCACCTCCGAGTAGCGCGGGAAGCCTGTGGGACCAAATGAAGGGAATCGGCTTCGAGCGGAAGGCGTTGTTTGCGCGCAATGCAATCAATGACACACGGCGATTCCATATAAGCAGGATTCCCCCAACAAGCAGAAGAAGGATCCCGAGTGCCAGCCGACCGATATTCATTTCCGATTCGATCCAATCACTTTCCAAGCAGAATCCACGTAAATGACTTTCAGTGTGCGACGGTGGCGCCCGCGCCAGCCGTCGGGGCCCAGCCAACTGTCGCAACCCAAATTGCGGCGCCAGACTTATTTGTGCCTTCCGACGATTGCCACTCACCGCCGTATGGCCCAACGCCGCCTTGAATCGTTGTCGTTGTAACCGCGCCTTCTAGGTAGTTGCGGGCGAATTCACTTTGGCTCCGACGGGAATTCAAACCTGCGGCTGACATCCACGGCGCCCGTTGATCCGAGGGAACGCACACTCACGGATGACATTGGTGGCCAGAGTTTGCGCATAATCGAGACCTGGTTCCCTGATGGTGTCCCATAGAGCGCATAAATTCTCGTCGGTGATTGCGCGGAGGCAGGTCCAATGTCGTAGACGCTTGTGTCCTCCGCGGGGTCCCAATTCGCTTCGGAATCGTAGCTCCACCAATTGTCATGGTCTAAGACCACATCAAGAGCCTCCTGCTGCTGAAGGAGGATGTCGTCCACCGTGTCGCTTTCTCTGGTTTCGTAAACTTCAATCAGTCCGAGTTCGACCAGATGTCGAGCTGCCTCAGCAAGCTCTGTCACATATTTCTGCTTTCGGTTCCAATATGGGGCATCCTCGTTCGTGACCCACCCGTTTAATACCACCCAAAGCGGCTCGTACTCGAACGATTCGTCGAGAACGAGTTGTTCTGCCTCGGTTAGATCCTCCCAGGATGGGATCGCACCTTCATTCACCGCCTGCGCCGCCTGTCCCACCAAAAGTGAACTCGCCAGAGATGTCTACATTGCCGGTGCTCTCCCGACTGGTTACGTAGGTGTTCGGCAAGCTCGGGTCACCAATGACACTATTACCGGTCAGTGCCGCGTGATATTGCAAACCGCCAATATTTACCTTCAGGTATGTTCCGCCTGCGTGAACAGGTTCGGAGGAACTGGGAAGCCCAAACTCGGAGTACTCAACGTATCCTTGAGCTCCTGGGAACTTTCCTGCGGGATTGCTCCACTTCGCGAATTTCCGACAGGCGCAAGCCTGATCGTCAGTTTTTCGTTTGCTGAAGGTCTCTCGCGTCTTTCACAGGAAATCCGTTCCGCCGGAGATCCGCATCGAGCGCTCTTTTGAGGCGTCCTTGGCCAAGCCATCCGTCGATCGACCATCCCTGCGCAGTCGGACCGGCAACTTTCAGGACAATAGGCATCTCGAGGTACCCGTCTTCAATTCCGATGGCCAGTCCAACTCCTGCTCGACCTGACGCTAGCGCGATCTGGCGAACGTCTGCTTTCGATATTCGCGCGAGTAGCAAATCCGCCTTGGACACAATCAAGATCGCGTCAGGTCGTATTACCAGGTAAGACTTCCCGATCGGGGTCAGTCCAATGGCAAACGTTGCAAGGCCGGCGTCGCGGGACAGCCGTCTCACGCGTAGATGCCAGAGCTGTGAGGTGGCTAGGAACACATACCCAAGGACGGAGACTGTCACGATAGTGGCGGCAGGACCGATCCAAGCCGTCGTCGACAGCTTGCCGCTATTGGATTGGACCGTAACTACAACGAACAAGAACGTGAACGCCACGCCGAACCCGGTCAACATCGCCACAAGCTGGGTCCGTCCCCGGTCCCGGCGGAATCGGTCGAAAACGTCGTCTGACGACACTCTGTACTGCGTTTGCCCGAGCGAACTGATGTAACTTCCAGCCGGTTCCCCGAGCTTCTCCGATGACCCCCACTGAAAGACGTTCAAATCATCCATTAGCAGGTCTCTCCCAGTCGGCAGGAGGTGCCTCCTCCAGCGGAAAGGCCACCTCCGACGCCAACCTCACCGGAGACAAGCGCCATCCAAATATAGTCGCCTTTGGCGTTGAATCCCCACGAGTAGGTGCCTCCTACTCCAAGCCCGGTCGCATAGTCCCCGGTTGCCAACCAGGTCAAAGAATCTATGTCAGCGCGGGAAGTTGCGTTCGTGTAGCCAAAGCCCACGCCAATGCTCGCGCCAAGCTTTGTCGTCGGCCCGAGCGTGAAGTCGCCGCCCGCGGTGTTGGTGCTATCGAAGTTCCCTAGCTGAAAGTTGCAGATGCTGCCCGACGCGCCCACAACTATTGAACTCGCTTGCGCCGAAATACAGGTGACATGGCCGGGTCCCCCCTCACCGGGGAGGGCGGGCCGGCAGGCGCTGGAAAGATTCATTCCAACGCACACCTGGATTGGCTGCACAGTCTTTGGGGGACGGAGACAACTAGCAACGTTCGGCGACTCACACCCGTCAACGTAGGGCGAATCCTTGGGTTCATCACTCTTTGGCGGTTTGCCCCCATGCCCGCTGTCCGAAATCGGAATAGGCGCCTGATAAGCCGGCCCCGCCCCAGGAGCATTCGTTCCATAGCCACCCGCGCAATTGCTGTTGAAATCGAGCGAGTCCGTCGCCCCTTGAGTGCAATTGCCGCTCGGGTCACTCATCGTAATTGGGTTATCGCCCGCATATCGGTAGCCATTGTTTTGCTGCGGATTGAACGGAGCTAGGACAGGATCGACCGAGAGGAACCGGCCGGTGACAGGGTCGTAAGCCCTTGATCCCAAATGGGTAAGGTCACTTTGGCTTGAGGTTGGAGCGTTCAGATAGCCGTGTGTCGACGACCAAGGCAAGGATGTTGCGCCCCGAGGGACTCCGTACGGGTCGATGAACCGCCGCGAGAGGACGCCACTTCTCGCGTCAATCTCGAGGTCAGCGGTGTGATTCGCGTCGACCCCAAGGAAACACAATTGGGAACCGGAGACCCCGGCTGTGCTACTCCGTTCGGCTACCGGGATCCCATTTACACTGTAGGTGCGGACCGCAGACGGGGTGGAGGAACCTGCTGCGACCTGTAGTTCTGTGTCGCCGAGGAACAAGGTAGTGCCGTTCGTCGGGTCTGTCTGCATCAGCAAGGTTCCGTTGGCGTCGTAAATGTTCGACTGGGTAACCCCACTGGTGGTGACGGTGGCCAGTTTTCCGGTGGCATCGTAGGTGAGGGTTTGCCCGGGCCGGGTGGTGGTGTTCCCGATCTGGTCGTACCCGTAGGTGTCAGTCGAACCGGTGCCGGCGGTGTGGGTCACCGACTGCACTGCGTGCGGATTCGCGGTGCCGGCTGTCGGGTACGCGTAACTGTCGGTGGTGGGGGTGCCCGACCCGGTGGTGGGGTTGTTGGTGACCTTGGTGCGGTTCCCGGTTGCTGGGTCGTTCGTGTAGTTGGTCCAGTATGGGGCGGCTCCGCCGATTGTTGTGGCGGTGGGCGCGGCTGTGCAGTCGTTCGAGTTGGGGGTCCAGGCTTGGGTGAGGTCGTGGAGGTAGTCGTAGCTGAAGCATTGACTGTCCGCGCCAGCGGCGCCAGTGGTTTTGATTGCGGTGACGTCGCCGACGGGGTTGTGGCTGTAAACCCGGTCAGCTTGGGTCACAGTGGTTGTGCCGATGGTTGTGGCGTCTTTGATGTCGGTTGGTGCGCCCGTGGCGGGGTCATATTGGTAGTTGCTGTCGAGGCCGGCTGTGCCGGTGCGGTGGATCTGGGCGATCTGGTTAATGCCGGTGTAGAAGACACCACCGACGATTGTGTCGGCGCTGGAGAGGCCGGAGGCGTGCCCTTCAGAGTTGTAGGCGGTGAGGACGTCTTCGGCAGCAAGGCCGCCTTCAGCCGGGTAGGAGGCCTCACCGAGGGCACCGTTCTGGTAGTACTGCAACCCTGTGGTATAGGAGGTGCCGGCGAACGCGGGGGCACCGGCGGGGATGCTGACGGTGACTCCGGTTGGCCGGTATCCGGCATCGTAGCCGGTCACGGTCGACGAGTACGCAGCCCCAGGGGTGGTTGAAGTGGAGCCGACGTAACTGGTCGACGCGTCGGGCTGGCCTTTCGCCGCCGTGTCGTAGGTCCAGGCGGCGAGGATCGGCCCGGTCGTCGTTCCGGTGTGTTCGCTGGTTTTCCGGTTCAGGGCGTCGTAGGTGTAGGCGAGGGTAACGCCGCGGGCGTCAGTGCTGGTCAGCAGGTTGCCGGCATCGTCGTTGCTGCTGGTGGTGGTGCCGGTGTCGGGGTCGACAGCCGAGGTCTGGTGGCCGAGGACATCGAAAGACCATCCCCAGTGGTTGCCCGCCGGGTCGACCATGCCAGCCATTTTCCCTTGAACGGTGTAGCTGTAGCTGGTGGTCTCGGTGGCACTGCCAGTGGGGGTGCTGTTGAGGTACTGAGTGAGCTGGGTTTGCTGACCGAGGCTGTTGCTGATCTGGGTGGTGGGGGTGCCACCTCCGGGTGGGGTGGTGTCGACCCGATCGGCGCCGGTGTAGGCGACGGTCGTCTGGGAGCGTTGCACGCCGAGTGAGAACACGGTGGTAGCGGTGGGCCGGCCGGCGCCGTCGTAACTGGTGGTGGTCTCGTCCGGGATCGCTGACTCGCTCGACGGGACGAACAGGGTGGCCGACGGGGCGGCAGCGGTGGTCCAGTACGCACTGTTCGTAAGGCGCACCCGGCCGGCCGAGTCGCGCATGGTGTCGGTGACGATCGTGCCGTTGGCGGCGGATGGCGCCTGGGTTTGGATCGGCAAACCGAGACCATCGAACAGCTGGTACGAAGTCATTGTGTTCGTGGGGGCGAGGGTGGTCGTCGCGACCGTATTCGGCACTGTTTTCGACAGGGTGTATGCGTATCCGATCGACGGGGCGGTGGGGAATGACGCTTTGGTATGGTCGGTCAACCAGACCGCGGTGCGGCGGCCGAGCGCGTCATAGGTGGCGGTGGTGGCTTTTCCGTTCTGGTCGGTGACCTTTGTTTCGACGCCCCACCGCGGGTCGATCACGGTGGTGACCGGCCAACCGAACGGGGCCGTGTTTGTTACGGTTGTCGAGGTGGTTGCGCCGGATCCGGCGGCGGCACCGGCCGCGGGGGTGTACGCGGTGGTGGTGGTGTGGCCGAGGACATCGGTGGCCACGAGCGGGCGGCCCATGCTGTCGTAAGTGGTCCGCGCCATTTTTGCCCAGGTGGGGGCGCCGGAAACGTAGGCGTCGACGGTGTCGGTTTCGGTCGGGTCTCCCTTGGTCGGGGCGATGCCGAACGCGGCAGTGTCGTAAGCGGTGCGGGTGTCGCTGATCAGGTCCGCCGGGTAGGAGGCGGAGGCCAGCAGGGTGCAGTCCACCCCTACCTTCTTGATCTCGTACGGGGCGCCGATGATGCCGACGGCGCTGTTCGAAAGGTAGCTGGTGGTGGTACAGGTGTGCGGGGTGTCGGAGGGCGCGACGCTGACCTGGGTGGGGAGCCCTGTGGCCGGGTCAAGAGTGTTGACGGTGTGTACGGTGCGGTTGCCGCCAGTGGAGACCGGTTCGGTGGTGAGAACATCGCCGTCGCCGGTCAGCCGGGCGGTGATGACCCCGTTGTTGGCGGTGACCGCGGATGCCCACGGGGTGGTGACCGTGTCGCTGAGGGTGGCCCCTCCGACCCCGTTCACCGTTTTCGCTTCCCGGGTGCGACCGGCGAACCAGAGCGAGTCGGGCACACCGGGCGAGCCGGTGACGCTGACGGATTTGGTGCCGCCGGAGATGCCGGCCCTGTCGCCGTCGAGACCCTGGTAGAAGGTGTAGTCGGTGGTCTGTTGCAAGGTGGGGGCGCCAGGGGCACCGACTCTGATCTCAATAGTGTTGTAGCCGGCGAACACGTTCCAGGTGCGGGCGTTGTCAGGGATCAGTGGGGAGTTGTTGTAACGCCAGGCCGGCAGTCCGGTGTAGACGTAGTCGGTTTCCTGGGTCTGGTCCATCCCGTTCCCGGTGCCCGGGTTGGAGACCACACTGTTGACGACGTATTTGTGGAACAGGTCCGTCTGCGGCGCCTGCGGTGGCGTGACTTGCGGCGTCCACAATTGTGGGAAGCACCGTTTCGTATTCGTCGCCGGTGCCGCATTGATCGGGGCGACGTCCGCCGCACCGCACTGGGCGGCCGAATAGTTGATCGAGATGACCGCGCCGAGCGAGGTCTGCAACGTGGTGATCCGGTACCGGGCCAGCGGCGACAAACCACTGCCGGTCGTGAGGACCCGGTTGGTCATCGTCGCGCCGGTGAACGTCGTCGTCGGCTCGGTCAGGCTGGCCGTGCCGGCATACCCGGTGTGGCTGATCTGGGTCATCCACAACGCCGGGTTCGCCGTCTCCCCAGTCGGCGGGAACGAATGCCCCAACGTCCACACGTCCACGTTCGAATACGCGCCGGCAACTAATGCTTTCGTGGTGACCGTCGACAGCATGGAGGTGGTCCAGAAGGTGGGCGAAACGAACGCAGTACAAGTCCCGGTGATGCAGTTCTGGTCGAATGGGACATCCGGGTAGTAAGTCGGATGTGCCGGCGTTGTCGCGTACCCGGAGGCTGGCTCAGAAGTGCAGTTCGCGTGCGTCGCGTCGGAGCACCGACCGTACGGGTCGTAGCCGAAAACGACCTTGCCGGATGCGGCGTTCGTCGCGTAGGCGTTGCCGGAAGTGGTCGTGGAGGTGAAGCCGTAGTCGATGTGCTCGAGCTCGCCGCCGCGGGTGTAAGCGGTGGCCGTGGTTTTGTTCTTCGAGTAGATGTTCGTTTGCGCGTTGTAGTAGAACGATTCCGCATTCCCGTGCGTGTCGAGGACGAAGTCAAGGTTCCACCGCCAGGCCTGCAAACCAGACGACGCGGCGAAGGTAGACGCGTGGCACGGTTCCCCAGCGTCGTTCCCGAACACCGGCACGGTCCAGGTCGAGTTTGTCGTCGGCTTCCCGCTCACCCAGCCGGGTAGCTGGTTCTTCCCGAAGAAGTACTGGGTGCCGTCCCTGGTCGTCATCTTCCAGTAGTCGCCGTCAAAGGCCCCACCGGTTCCACAGCCCGCGGCCGCCGGGAAACGTTCGAACTTGGTGCCGTCATCGTTCTGCAGCTTCCAGGTCCCGCTGGTGGTGTCTTTGACCAGCTGCCCGGAATGCCCTGCGAAAGAAATCGTCGCGTTGTCGGTTTTCCAACACAGATCACCAGAGGTGGTAACCGGTACAGTGTCGGACGCACACGATACATAGCTGCGTTCGATGAACCCGGCCCCGGCCAAACTCCAACCGTCACCGATCGCGGACGCCTGGTTGTTCGTTGACCCGGTCTCCCCATCGATCGACTGCGAGTCATAGTTCACCGAGACAGACGGCGCCGGTCCCCCCGCAGCCGGCGGTACCCGGAACGGGTAGGACCAGGAGAAGTCGCCGGTCTGCGCCGACACATCCCACGTCGACGACGGCTTCAACGGGGTGGCGGTGAAAGAACCGGTCCCGGTCGAGGAGATCGGACCCGCCGTTGCGGCTAGCAGCATCGGCTCTGCACTCAGCATCGGGGTGGCCACCACAGCCGAGCTCGCCATATCCATAGTCATCGGCACTGGCTGTGCAGATGCCGGGGATGCCGTCTTCGTACTCGTGGCCGAGGCTGCTGCCGTGGCGGTGGCGGCCGGGTTCGCCCCGTCGACCTGCACCCACTTCAGCCGGGACGCGTAGTCGGCCCCATAGAGGCTGTTCAACAGTTTGTTCGGGATGCGCACGGCGACCGGGGCTGCGGTGGTCGCCGCGTCGGTGCGGGAGAGCTTGATCACCAAACCCTTCAGCCCGAACTTCTTCGCCTCGGCCGGGTCGAGGATCGTTGCCTTCACCGAGGCCACCGGGTTGTCGATCGTGCCTTTCGTCCGCGGTGCCGCCGTTTGGGAGGGTGTGGTGGCGGCCACCGCGATACCCGTGTCACCGAGGTTCTGCCACTGCCCGCGCTTCAACCCGCTACCGCCGTAAGTGGTTAACGGGGTTAGCGTACCGGCGAGCGGGGTGTTCGTCTGGAAGTCACCGGGTGCAGGGAGCTGACCGGTGGCGGGTGCCGCCGATCGGTTGCTGGCAGGCGACGGGTGGGCACTGATCGGTGCGGCGTGGTGGCCGGGCACTTTCGGCCCCCGATTGACCGAGACGGTTGAGGCCTTCTCGGCAGGAGCAACCGGGGGGGTGAACCCGGTCAGTCCGAGCGTTCCCACAGCGATCACCGCCACCGCAACAGTCAGTTTGCGTAGCTGAAAGCGAGCCTTCGCCATCACGTGTCTTCTTCCGATTCCGGGGTACTTGTCAGTCCAGCAGGTGGTGCCCGTAAAACTCGTTCTGTTGGTCACTGTCGATCACGCCCGGGAAAACGAACGGGTCGATGATCTGACCCGTCCAGGCCTGATACTCGGTGGTCGCCGTCTGGCGGGCGGCCCCAACAACGAACGGGCCGGCCAATGACGGCATGCTGCTGTTGCTTTTGACCCCGATCGGGGCGACGGTGTTGTCCTTCACCAACCGCAACTGCTGGGAGACAGAATCCCAGATGCCCGTCACGAGCACCCACTGGTTGGGGGTAACGCCGAGGAATGTCGCGCAGTTTGGGGTGCCCCCGTTGGTGACGCAGAACTTCCAGTTGCCGCCGTCTTGACTGAGCGTGACCACCGACCCAGCGGGGCCGGACTGCGATAGCGCCGTTTGAATCCCGGTTGTCGTGGTCGGGTACAGCCAGGCACCCATCGAGAAGCTGCCGCTCCCCGTCGCCGACGCGGTCGTGGTGTCCGCGTTACCAGACGGGGCGGTAAAGTCCAGTGGACTTCCACTCGGGTACGGGAAAGAGGTGTGAAGCGCCGGCGCCGTGGACCTGCCCGTCCCGATCGTCAACGGGAGCGAGCTGGGGCCGGAAGGCACAACGGTCTGGCCCGCGCTCAGTTGCACTCCCGGTTGATCGGTGAGCCAGGCGTAACCGTGCGCATAGTTCACCGCCGTCGACTCGAGCGCGGTCGTCGTCAGCGGGAACGTCGTAAGTGACACGTTGCCGGCTGCATCCCACGCCGCCACATTCAAGGTGGCGTTTTTATCCGGGGGCGCCACCGTGAGGCTGGCGACACCCGCGGTGACGGCGCAACTGAACACCGCGACCCCTGTGTCAACCAGAGGGGTCGCGGTGTTACAGGGCACCCCGGTCAGGCTGGTGGCGGCGACCGTCGGAACTGGGGGTGTCGCACCGCCGTTCCACCAATACTCGAACGCCACCGTGTCCGACGAGCTCGTCGCCGTCACCGTGAGGGGCGAACCCACCGTGCCCGTGCCGGCGGTAGCTGTCGGATCGTCCGGTGGTGTGTTGTCCACCCGGAAATAGCAGGTGTTCGACACAAGCGAGGTAGCGTACTTGTCGGTCGCGTCCACGTTGTACCCGTACGGCACGTTCTCCCTGAAATCCAAGGGCTGCCATCCGACGGCGTCTGGCGTGATGGCAGGTCCAGGCGCGACCAGCTTTGAGTCCCGATTCGAATACGGCACCAGAGGCGACCCATACAAGGTATGGAAGTGCGTCGTCAAAAGGTCACCGCTGTCGGCATCGGTGGTCGAGGCGTACGGCACCAACGCGACCGTCTTATCGTTCACCCACGCTGGCGCCGACGCATTCGTCGAACAGCCGCGTTGGGGGGTTTGAAACCCTTTCGCGACCGGGGTACCCGGTTTCGTGTCGTAGAGCACATCGAATGTGGCCGCCTGACTGAAATGACGGCGCGTCAACGTGTCCGTTTCGTCCTGTGCCCGCAACCCGATCTGCACAACACTGCTCCCCGAGTTTGCTGCCCAGATCGCCGCCTGTCCCGTGTTGAACCCCTCCGACTTCGCTGCCGCACAGGTGCTGCCGTCGGCCAGGCTGAGGGTGTCCTCGAGATGCACCCACTGGTTCGGGTCCGTGTTCCAGGTGAACCCGGGCGTCGCGACCCCGTACCGCCACGCCTGGATGGGTTTGACCGTGCAGGTGTTCGACCACAGCTCGGTCACGTCGAACCGCGCCGAAATGATGAATTTGTTGCTCAGTGTGCTGGTCGGGAACTGCCAGAACGCCCGCGACATGTACCCGCCGCCGTTGCCCACCGACTGGATACCTCCAGCCTGGTTCCCGTTCAGATACGACTGATCCGGGAACGCCCGATCGGTGAACCAGTACGCGTTCGCGCCCGGCTGCCACTCCGGATCCACAAAGATCGGAAAGATCACGCCAGAGGTTGCCGCAGCGCTGGCCACGCTCAACGAAACCGAATTCGTTCCGGTCGAGAACGGCAATGGCCGCACCTCGGATCCACCGGCCGGACCGTGACCGTCCGAGCCGGCGCCGGAGGAATCCCACCACGTCGGAGACGCCGACGTCACAACCGACCCATCAGAAGCGGTCGCGGTCACCGACTTTGTCGCGTTCGTGGTCACCGAAGCACCTGAAATACCCAACTGCACAGTCTTCAGATTCGGGTTCGCCGCAGCCGTCGCTGTCTTCACCACCAGAACTTCTGACATGCCGGCAGCGGTCGCGGTCAGCTGCAAATCCACCCCCGGGTACACCTCCGGATAGGTCGCTGTCGCCCCCGCCACCTGAGGAGCCGGAAGGCTTCCACCAGGCCACGTTTCGGAAACCCACTTGCCAGCGGCGGTCTGCACCTTCGCCATCAGATTCGAACCGCCAGCAGAGAACTCGACCGGCGCGACAGATGCAGCGGGTACGAATAGTCCGTCCGTCGCTGCCTGCAGAGACAGGTTAACCGGCACCCACGTGGTCCCCTGCTTAACCCGGACTGGCACCGAGGATGCCACCAACTGCATGGACCCGTCCGGTTGCGCGGAAACCTGCGACAACGGCGTGGTCGTCGCGTCGATCGCAACGGGATGCCCGAACTGCTGTGCGATCATCGTCGCCGTCGCTTCGTCGGTGGCACGATTCGCATCGGGCACGGCAGGGGCTGCCGCCGTCTGTATGCCAGAGCTGTCGGCCTGGACCGGGGAGGCTCCTATGCCGATCAAACCGACCGTCAGAATCGCCGCGAGCGACAGGGACCCGACGGAGCCGGCCCTTCGCATCTCAGGGCCGTCCTATAGCGATATCAGAGTCTAGATTCGCTGATTTTGGACACACCTCAAGCACCAATTGGCACTCCCCTAGAGTCGGACTTCGACGCCCGACTGGGTGTCTGCTGACAACGTAGTGGGTGCCAATCCAGAGACGGAAGCGAGTTTCCCCAAGATTTGGGAAATGCCCCTCGAACTGGGGTAAACAATCTCGGCGACAAGTGACTGAACTGCACACGTTTCGCTGGGTCACGCCGAGTGCAGACGAACTCGCCATGTACGGCAAACTCGCTCCCACAGGCCTACCGGGGACACCCCCTTTTGCCCGCCCAGAGCGACCGCAATCAGAGACGCAATAGGCCGCTCACGAATACGCATCTTCACCACTCGAAGACGTTCGCCCTCTCGGTCCTGCACGCACGCCAAGCGACTCGTTCTCGAGTTGGCGTAATGAATCGCAACGTTTCGCGCCCCTCCTTTCGAAGGCCTCCATTGCTTCGTGCGATTCACGCCTTCGAAAGGGAAGGACGACGATCAATGAAGTTCCAAAGCACGTCCATCGGGTCGAGCGTGAATCTGTCGGCGTCTGCGTGGCATGTCGCCTCGATCGCGAACCGTCACACCATGTTTGCCCTCGCGCCGGGCGTGCTGGCAACGGCCGGCTACTTCGTCGCCGTCGCAGTCACCACCCTGCACATGACCGCGCCGAATGCTGCATCTATCCTCGGGCGACGCAGCACCGCGCGAACAGGTCGCCGGGTATCGCGGAAGTAGGCGGCCGAGTCGGCACCTGCGCGCTCCCACAGCATCGTGCTGCAGAACATATCGCTCTATTTCACTCAACCGAGGAAAGCTGGCCCTGATTCCCCCTCGTTACCGAAACAGGCATAACGCAGGCTGCTACCAGTCGGCCCGGTGAAATTGACGCCTTGTCGTGGTTGTCGATCGCGCGGAGCTCCAAAGTTAACAAGACGTGTTGAAGTATTGGTGCTACTCAGCGCGGGTTCGGCACATCGAGACATCGCCGAGACCCTCTTCGTAACCATCCACACTGTGGCGCATCACATAACCGCCACGCAAGAAAGATTCGGGGTCAACAGTCGCTACGCTCTGGTCGCGGCCGGTTTCATTTCGGGTGTCCTCAGCGACCAGATATGGCCCCCATGCTCAACAGGGATTTTGTGCACTCGAATCCCGGCTGGCTCCTCTGAAGCAAAGAACAGGGGCGAGAAGCTGGCATATACCAGGCTTCTCGCCCCCGCCCCTAAGTGAGAAGTCGCTTAGCTATGTAGGCGCCGCTTTCCGGCGATGTAGTTCACGACCGATGCGAACAGGGCGCCTCCCAATCCAACGCTCAGGACTTGCCACAAGGGCCACCCGAAGGTCGAGAAAAGGAACAGCAGACCGGATCCAATAAGCACAAACATGAGGATGCTTGCCACGAGCGGGCTTCCCGCTTGACCTTTTGCGTTAGACATTTGCATCAGATTTTACCGAATTCAGGAGACAGACGATGTAGGTTCCGGCTGCGGTTCCGGCGATGGCAACAGCGGTACCGGCAGCAGTTACCTGGCCGACCGCGGGTACCCAGATTGCTGTTAGAGCAGTCAGACCGACGCCCCCGGCGGCCACGAGTCCAGCTGCGCTGCCCTATTTGATGCAATCGGCGACTTTCTGCCCTGCAGCATTCTTGTTGCTCGTGGAAACCGCACCCCCTTCCGGATTGAACGCCTGGAGCGTGGAAGTCGAGCCCCCGCCAGCAGCGATGATCTGGAATCGGTAGGGACTAGCCGTGGCGTCCTGATAGGGGAAGTTTGCGAAGGAAATCTGGATCGAAGTCGCTGAAGTTGTGAACCCCGCGTACGGACCCAAATATCCCTCTTTGGACACGATCACCGTGTACGAGGTCGCTCCTGGTGCAGCGCTCCAGCCCACCGTTGCATAGGACTTCGTGAACGAAACGTGCGCGTTCGACGGAGCGCCAGCCGCCGCATTTGCGGGAGCGCCAAGCCCCAAAACTAATGTCATTGCCAGCGCGATCGTTGGTCCGATCGCTTTCAGGTGTTTCAAATTGATTCCTTTCGAAGCGTCCCTCAACTGACGGGGACTCTTCGAAACTACGAATATCCATACCGAGAAACATGGTATGAATCCATAGGTTTTGAACCAGCCTCGGGCGGACGCCGTGTGATGCGATTCCGCCACGTCGGCCTCGCGCGATGTCAAGTCACCTTGACATCGCCTCCCACTCTGCCTACGATCGACGTATGACAAGCGACCTTGACACCGGCGGAGAATCGTCGATCGAACTGCGACGCGTTCGCATCTTCCGCATGCGTCTCTGGATCGGAGTCGGCTGTTACCTGCTCGCGAGCGTCGCGCTCGACGTGCTGGGTCATGCCTCCAGCCCGTGGCGTCTTGTCCTTGCAGTGCTGGCGCTGCTCTTCATGGTCTGGAATGTCGTCGTCATCGTGCTCCGCGTGCGTCAGCTGGACGAGTACCAGCGCAAGCTCTTCTTCCCCGGCCTGGCGGTGGGCTTCGCCGTTGCGATCTTCGCGGCGATCACGCTGGGCACCCTCAACGCTGCCGGGTTCGCCATCCCCGACTCGGGATGGCCCATTGCTCTCATCGGGGTCCTGGCCTGGCAGTTCACCAACATCGTGACCGGCGCTCCCACGGCCTGATGGAGAACCTGATCCGTGCGGAGCGCGAACTGCGGGGATGGACCCAGGCCGCGCTCGCCGAACGCCTGGAAGTGTCGCGTCAGACCGTCGTCGCTCTCGAGACAGGAAGGTACGACCCCTCGCTCCCCCTGGCGTTTCGCATCTCTCGCCTGTTCGACAAGCCGATCGAAGGCCTCTTCACGCCATCCCACAGCTCCTGACAGAGCCGCAGCTCGGCACTCACCGATCGACGTGAGCCGGTGTGGCGGGCAGCTCCACCGTGACGCGAAGCCCACCGTCGGCGCGAGGGACGAGGGCGAGGGTCCCGTCGTGCGCCCGCGTGATGCTATCGACGATCGCGAGGCCGAGACCCACCCCGGCATTGTCGGCGTGAACGCGTTCGGTGGCGCGCTGGAACGGCTCGGTGAGTGTCGGGACCAGCTCCGGAGCGAGCCACTCCCCTGTGTTCTCGACACAGAGCGTCACCGACCCCGGACGAGCCGCGGTGGTCACCCAGACCGTGCCACCTTCGGGACGATTGTGGACGATCGCGTTATGCACGAGATTCGTCGTCAGCTGCAGAAGGAGCGCCTCCGATCCGACCAGCGGCGTGATCTCTCCGGAGGGCTCGAGGGTCACTCCCAGCCTCTCGGCGAGAGGGAGAAGCGTCTCGGTGGCCTCGTCGACCAGGAGGGACAGGTCGACGTGTTCTCGGACGTGGGATCGCTGGTCGGACCTGCTGAGCAGCAGCAGCGCTTCAGTGAGGGCTATCGCCCGTGTGTTGACCGCGCTCAGTCGTTCTACGAGCACGCCGATGTCCTGGTCGGGGTCGTTGCGGGCGACCTCGAGAAGGGTCTGGGTGATCGCGAGCGGAGTACGCAACTCGTGCGAAGCGTTGGCCGCGAACCGTTTCTGCTCCGCGACCTGCGCCTCGAGCCGGGCGAGCATCGCATCGAACGCGTCGGCTAGCTCGCGGAACTCATCCTGGCGCCCCGGCAGCCGGATGCGATGGGCGAGCGATCCGTTCGCGGCCACGCGTGTGGCGTCGGTGATCCGCACCAGCGGTGCGAGGATGCGGCCCGCGATGATCCAGCCTCCCACCAGTCCGAACGCCAGCAGCAGGAGGAGTGCCCAGGTCGCTGCCGGAGCGAAGGCCCGTACCAGGTCGTCGCGGCCGGGCACGAATCCACTCTGCGTCACGACCGCCCTGGCCGGCACGTATCGCAGGAGGAACACCCACACCGCGGCGAGCAGCAATGCACCCGCGAGCATGAGGAATCCCGCGTAGCTGAGGGTGAGTTTGAGGCGGATGCTCAGCCCGGGCTCCCTACCCACGCTCGCCTTCCATGGCGCCGACCGGTCCCGAATCGATGCGGTAGCCGGCGCCGGCCACGGTGGAGATGATCCAGGGCTCCCCGAGTCGTTTGCGAAGCGCGGATACGGTGATGCGCACGGCGTTGGTGAACGGGTCGGCGTTCACATCCCAGGCGCGCTCGAGAAGTTCTTCCGAACTGATGACACCGCCTTCCGCTGAGACGAGGACCTCGAGCACAGCGAACTGCTTGCGAGTGAGCGGCACGTAGCGGCCATTGCGGTAGACCTCACGACGGAACGGGTCCAGGCGCAGACCCGCGAGCTCACGAACGGGTGGCCGGTTGTGCGCGCGTCTGCGGTCGAGAGCGCGGAGCCGGAGCACGAGCTCGCGAAGCTCGAAGGGCTTCGTGAGGTAGTCGTCCGCCCCGAGCTCGAACCCGGACGCCTTGTCGTCGAGTCGATCGGCAGCAGTGAGCATGAGGATGGGCATGCCGCTGCCCGAAGCGACGATGCTGCCTGCGATCTCATCACCCGAGGGCCCGGGGATGTCGCGATCGAGAACGGCGATGTCGTATGCGTTGATGCTCAGCAGCTCCAACGCGCTGTCACCATCGCCGGCGATGTCGGCCGCGATCGCCTCGAGGCGCAGCCCATCACGGATGGCCTCTGCCAGGTAAGGTTCGTCCTCGACGATCAGCACTCGCACGCCTCAATGCTACGAGTCCGCGCATATCGTCGAGATATCGAAATCCGCGTACGCGACGGCAACACTGCGCAGGCTTGGCTGAGAGCATGTCCTTCAGCAAAAGAACCCGCACGCCCGGTCGTCGTACCCGAACGAGAGTCTTCGCCGGTGTGGCGGTCGGCCTGGTGGTGCTCGCTGCGGCGACCGTCGCGGCCCTTGGCGGCCTGCCGTCGGCGCACTTGTCTTTGCCGGCAGCGCTCGATCACATCGCCGCCGGGGCTGGTCGCTCTCTCGGGGCGGACGGCAGCGTCCCTGACGGCGTGACCGTCTTCGACGACAGGTACGCTGCGGTGACCAAACTTCGTCGCGATCTGCTCGACGCGGTCAGGGCGGCCGCGACGGATGCTGCCCATGACGGCGTCACGTTCTACGTCAACAGCGGCTGGCGCTCCCCCTCGTATCAGAACCAATTGCTGCGCGAAGCTGTCGCGGAATACGGCTCTGCAGCCGAGGCCGCCCGATGGGTGGCCACCGCGCAGACGTCCCCCCACGTGCAGGGGAAGGCGATCGACATCGGCGAGTGGGACGCCGCTACCTGGCTCTCCGATCACGGCGCCGCCTACGGGCTGTGCCAGATCTATGCCAACGAGCCCTGGCACTTCGAGCTCCGTCCCGGAGCCCTCGACGACGGGTGCCCGGACATGTACGCCGACCCGACGTACGATCCGCGGATGAAGCAGTGAACCCGCACAGGATCCGGCTGAACTTCTTATTCGTCGGCTATCTCGTCCTGCTCGTCTGGATCGTGCTGTGGAAGCTCGGAGTCCCCTATATCGGAGGCGGCGCCTTGCGGGAGATCAAACTCATCCCGTTCGTCGCCGCGGACGGGTTCGGTACCAGTAACCCGCTCGAAGTCCTCGTGAATGTCGTGCTCTTCGTCCCTTTCGGGGCCTATCTCGGCGTCCTCAGGCCTTCCTGGCGGTGGTGGAAGACCGCCGGCGTGATCGCCGTGTCGAGCCTGCTGTTGGAGGTGACCCAGTACGTGCTCGCCATCGGGAGCTCCGACATCAGCGACGTCATCTCCAATACCGCGGGCGGACTCGCCGGGCTCGGACTGCTCGCACTGGCACGCCGCAGGCTCCAAGCGAGGACCGGCGCCCTCCTGCTGCGGTGGCTCACTCTGGGAACCGTGGTCGCGATGCTCGCGACCGCCATCCTCGTCGCCTCCCCCTTGCGCTATGCGCCTCCGCCGGACGCCGGCCGTCTCCATGCCCCCGAGCATCTCGGAAGGGATCGCGGCAGTCCTTAAGCTTCTGCCCGAGTGCCGGCTGCGTCTTGAATGTAGACGAGTCCGTTCCCGAACGGATCGTCGAAGAAGAACATCGGAGATCCACCGCCCAGGGAGATCGGCTCGTCGTTGTGGAGGGTAATGCCTGCTTCCTTGACCCGCGAGAACGCACTCTCCGCGTCCGCGGTGCCCAGACGCAGGGCGACCGGGATCTCGCTGTCAGCGGGAATCAGCACGATGCCCACGGACGAACCCGGCGGCACCACCTCGATCATCCGCGCACCGGGCCACGGCTCGCCGTCGAAACGCACCTCGCAGCCGAGCACATCGCGGTAGAACGCCAGGGCCTTGTCCTGATCCGGAACCGGGACCGTCACGCTGAGCACTTTCGTCGTCATCGCCATGCTGACAGACTCGTACGCGCGATCCCGTCATGGGAAAAAGAGAGACCTACTGCCCGAAAGCAACACAGGTGTCGTCGTGGGTGCCGATCCGAGGTGTAACGGTAGCCTGAGCACATGCGGGGGCGAATCGTCATGTGGATCGTTCTGGGAGCGGCCATAGTCCTGGTGTTCATCGGCGCAGCCGTGCTGCTGTTCGTGCCCGTCTCCTTCGGATGGGTCGGATACGCGACAGTCGCGAACTCGGCATCGTTCGAGTTCTCCGGGATGTATCCACTCACACCCGAACGGGCCGCTGGAGCCCTCTGCGTCATTGTGGGTCTCTTGCTTGGCGCAGTTGTCCTCGGCTGGGTTCTCGGTCGCCGATCGGCGGTGCGGTCTCGCTTTCGGACAGACCCGTCCGACGAATGACGTGAGTCGCCGCCGGGACGGAACCCGTCCGGTCAGTCCACGTCGACGACGACGACTTCGACGTCGGCCGCGCGCAGCCGGTCGAGTTCGGCCGGATCTGCGGTGCTGTCCGTGATCAGCATCGCCACCTGCGCGATGTCGGCGATCGGCGCGAGGGCGACCCCGCCGATCTTCGAGCCGTCGGCCACGACGACCGTGCGCTGCGCTTTCGCCACCATGGCCCGGTTGGTCCGAGCCTCGGTCTCGTCGTGCGTCGTCACTCCGCTCGTCGCGTTGATGCCGTCCGCTCCGAGGATGGCAGTGCCCACGTTCACGGCATTGAACGTGCTCTCAGCGAGCGCCCCGACGAGTTCCAGCGACTGAGGCCGCAGGAAACCGCCGGTCATGACGACGCGCACCCCGGCATATCCGGAGAGCAGGTTCGCGATGGTCAGGGAGTTCGTGACCACAGCGATGTCGCGGTGGTTGGCCAGCGCACGTGCGACGCTCGCGGTGGTCGTACCGCCGCTCAGCGCGATGACGTGCCGCTCGGACGGGAGCCGCTGCACCATCGCCTTCGCGATCGCGCGTTTCGCCTCCTGGAACCGGGTGTCGCGAAGGGCGACGGGGATCTCGCGACCGCGCTCGAGCGCTGACACTCCCCCGTGCGTCCTCACGATCAGGTGCTGGTCGGCGAGATCCGAGAGGTCACGGCGCGCAGTCGCCGCGGAGATTCCGAGCGTGTCGGAAAGTTCGGAGAGGCTGATCGACCCGCGTTCCGAGACGAGATCCAGGATCTCCACCATGCGCTGGGCGCGGCGCCCCGAGGTGACACGTGCGATCAGGGATTGGGCTGCCGGAGCGTCCATGTCCAGTCCTTTCGACGAGCTGATTGCAAATCGATCAATCAATTTGATCACTTTATCCGCAATTCGCTCATTTCGTTGCGCGGAGTAGACAGAGTATCGCAAAATCGCACCATGCCCCAGATTGTTTTCCTCGGCGCGGGAAGCGTCGTCTTCACCCGCCAGTTGCTCGCCGACCTCTTCCGATTCGACGACCTGCCTCCGCTGCGCATCGTCCTGCACGACATCAACCCGGAACGCCTCGACGTCGCCCGCGGAACCGCGGAGCAGGTCGCGGCACGCTTCGGCCGCACGGCCGAGATCGTCGCGACCCTCGATCGCCGCGAGGCGCTGACCGGCGCTGACTTCGTGATCAACATGATCCAGGTCGGCGGAATCGCGGCCACCAAAGTCGACCTGGAAGTACCGGCTGCGGCCGGCCTGCTCCAGACCATCGGCGACACGACCGGTGTCGGAGGCGTCTTCCGCGGCCTGCGCACGTTCCCCGTCCTGTCGGGTATCGCCGCCGACATGCTCGACCTGTGCCCGGACGCCTGGTTCCTCAACTACACCAACCCGATGGCGATGAACGTCTGGTGGATGTCGGTCGTGGCTCCCGAGATCAAGACAGTCGGCCTCTGCCACAGCGTCTACTGGACCGTGCACGACCTCTGCGAACTGATCGGCGTTCCGATGGAGGGCACGCACTTCCGCGCTGCCGGCGTAAACCACCAGGCCTGGCTGGTCGAGTGGTCGCGCGACGGCGAAGACCTCTATCCCCGTCTGCGCGAAGCGATCGAGCGCGACCCCGAGCTCCGCCGTCGTGTGCGCGTTGAGATCTTCAGCCGCGTCGGCTACTACCCCACCGAGACCAGCGAGCACTCCTCCGAGTACCTCTCCTGGTTCCTGCGCTCGCCCGAGCAGATCGAGAAGTTCCGCCTGCGGCCGCTCGAGTACATCGGCATCTCGGAGGAGAACGTCGCCGAGTTCGAGCACGCGAAGACTGCGCTGGCGGCCGGCGAGCCCCTTGAACTCGAAGACGGCGCAGCCGAGTACGCACCACAGGTCATCCACTCGATCCTGACCGGGACGGAGCGGACGATCCACGCGAACGTCGTCAACCGCGGACTGATCGACAATCTTCCCGAAGGCGCGGTCGTCGAAGTTCCCACCCTGGTCGACGCGACAGGCGTTCATCCCCTGCCGTTCGGCGCCATCCCGGCCCAGGGGGCCGCCTTCAACCGCACCTACCTCTCGGTGGCCGAGCTCACGATCGAAGCGGCACGCACCGGCGACCCGGAGCTCGTGCGCCGCGCGGTCCTCACCGACCCGAACGCCGCCTCGTCGCTCACACCGGAGCAGATCTGGGACCTCTGCGACGAGCTCATCGCACGACACGCGCCTCTCCTGCCGGTCGCACTCGGCGGCACGCTCGAGACGTCGGTGCTGTGACGCTCGCCACGACGAGTGAGCTGATCTCTGCGGCGGCAGCCTCAGGCAGGGCGATTGCGGCGTTCAACGTGCTCTCGCTCGACCATGCCGAGGCCGTCGCCGCGGGTGCCGCGTCGGTCGGGTCGCCCGCGCTCCTGCAGATCAGTGAGAACGCGATCGCATTCCGCGGCTCACCCGAACCGCTGCTCGCAGCGTGTCGCGAGATCGCTGCAGCGTCGGATGCGCCCCTCGGCATCCATCTCGACCACATCGAGGACCCTAGGCTCGTGGCGCGTGTGCTGGCAAATGCGACCGAGTTCGGGGTCGGCTCGATCATGTTCGACGCATCGAAGCTGGACTATGCGGACAATGTCGCCGCCACCCGCGACGTCGTCGCACGGGCGCACGATGCGGGCGTGTGGGTGGAGGCGGAGCTCGGCGAGATCGGCGGAAAGGACGGCGCGCACGCGCCGGGAGTCCGCACCGACCCGGGCGAGGCAGCGGCGTTCGTCGAGGCTACCGGAGTCGACGGTCTCGCCGTCGCCGTGGGCAGCTCCCACGCGATGCTGGACCGGTCGGCACAGCTCGATCTGGAGCTCATCGCACGGCTCGCGGAGGCGGTCCCGGTCCCCCTGGTCCTGCACGGATCCTCGGGCGTCGCAGACGAGGTGATCGCGGCGGCCGTGGCATCGGGCATCCGAAAGGTGAATGTCGGCACAGCGCTCAACATCGCTTTCACAGCCTCACTTCGGGAGGCACTCAGCGCGCAGCCCGACGCGGTCGACCCGCGCCGTTACACCCGCGACGCCCGCGCTGGGATGGTCGCCCTGGTCGGCCGGTTCTGCACGGTCGTGGCCGGGGCACGGCAGCCCGCCTGACGCCGAGCGAGGCTCCGGCGGGTGCCACTCCCCCGCCGGAGCGCTCAGTGTCGTCTGCGAACCCTCGTGCCGTCTGACGTCGTTGACGCGGGCACGCGGCTGTCGCACGCACGCCCGTCGTCAGACGGAATTCTGCGCGAGCGAACCCGTCGTCGCGCGCCCTTCGGAAACACCTCTGTAACAAACGATCAGCCAGAGTGAGCGATATGCACAGAATTGTTGTCAATCGCTCACTCTGCGCCAATGATAAGTCCAACGCGCACGGAGAGCGCAGCACCGATTACAACCACAGGAGCACCACGTGACACTGACTTCCCGCGAAATCGCCAGCCAGCCCGCCATCTGGCGTGAGGCGCTGGAGACGCGCGCAGACCGCGCAGCCGAGCTGCTCACAATGCCGGGCGCCCGGATGCTCGTCCTCGGCTGCGGCACCTCGGCCTTCATGGCCGAGTCGTTCGCTACGCTGCGCGAGCAGGCAGGGTTCGGCGTGACCGATGCCGCCTACGCCTCGGAGCCGTGGGCCTGGCGCGACTACGACGCGGTCGTCGTTCTCAGCCGCTCCGGCACGACCACGGAGGTCGTCGAAGCACTCGACGCACTTCCGGCGGGCGTGCGCACGATCGCTGTCACGGGCGTCGCCGACTCCCCCATCGCTGAACGTGTCGACGACGTACTGCTTCTCGATTTCGCCGACGAGGAGTCGGTCGTGCAGACCCGCTTCCCGACCACGTTCCTCCTGCTCGCCCGCTCGGCGTTCGGTGAGAACGTGAACGGGCTGCCTGCCGCCGCCGAAGCGAGCCTGTCCCGTCCGCTCGACCTCGACATCGCGGACCTCACCCACTTCGTCTACCTCGGTAGCGGCTGGACCTACGGATTGGCGCAGGAGGCAGCACTCAAGATCCGTGAGGCCGCACAGGCCTGGGCCGAGTCGTACCCGATGCTCGACTACCGGCACGGTCCGCTTGCGGTCGCCGACAGTCGCTCGATCGTCTGGATCATCGGCCGCGCAGAGCCGACACTGGTTGCCGACATCGAGCGCACCGGCGCCACTGTGCGCGTCGGAACGGCCGACCCGCTGATCGAACTCGCACAGGCGCAGCGCCTTGCCGTCGCGATCGCAGAGCGCAGCGGACTGAACCCGGATGCCCCTCGGCACCTGACCCGTTCGATCGTCCTCGGCTAACGTCCAGCATCCGCCATAGCAGAATATCAGTCACCAAGAACCCGAGAAGAGGAACCGAAGATGTTGACTCCACTCCATAAGCGCGTGCTCCGCGCTTCCAGCGTGCTGGCCGCCACGGGCGTGCTCGTCGCGCTCGCCGGCTGCAGCGGATCGCAGGGCGCGACCACGCTCGACACCAAGGCCAAGACCACCATCCAGGTATGGTCGGGCCAGACCGACGTGGCCGAGACTGCGATCGAAGGGCTCGCGAAGGACTTCGAGAAGGCCCACCCCAACGTCACGGTGGACCTCTCCCCCGGAGCGTCCTCGACCGACCAGCTGCTGCAGAAGCTCTCGGCGGGGTTCGCCGGCGACCAGTACCCGGACATGTCGTACGCGTTCGGTTCCTGGGCCGGCCAGCTGGAGGGTTCTGGACGCACCCTCGACATCTCGGCCGAGGTCAAGAAGCCCGAAGTCAAGTGGGACGAGTTCACGGCAGCCGCCCGCGGCACCGCCCAGCCGACCGGCAACAAGGTCATCGGGTTCCCCGCGGTCGTCGACAACATCGGCCTGCTCTACAACAAGACCCTGTTCGACAAAGCGGGTCTCGCCTACCCGACCCCCGACTGGACCTGGGACGACTTCCGGAACGCTGCGAAGAAGCTGACCGACTCGGCCAACCACGTCTACGGCTACGGATACTCCGTCTCGGGCAGCGAAGAGACCACCTGGCAGTTCTGGCCGCACCTCTGGCAGAACGGCGGTTCCATCATGAACAGCGCCGGCACCAAGTCGGAGTTCGCCTCCCCCGCCGGCGACGACGCGCTCACCTTCCTGCAGTCGATGGCGGTCGACGACAAGAGCGTCTACCTCGACCAGACCGATGAGAAGTTCGGGCAGCTCTTCGTGAGCAACCGCATCGGGATGATCACCTCTGGTCCGTGGGAGCTGTCAGACCTCAAGACCGGTGGCACGAAGTACGGCGTGGTGCAGCTGCCGGGCACGAAGGGCGACCACCAGACCGTGTCCGGCCCGGACATCTGGGCGCTGTTCGACCACCACGACAAGAACCGCGCATACTGGGCCACCCAGTTCGCTGAGTGGCTCACCTCGCCCGCCCAGGACGAGCGTTTCAACGTCGCGGTCGGCAACCTGCCCCTGCGCTCATCGGAGGCCACGTCGGACGCCGTGAAGAAGGAGTCCGCGACCTACCCTGGTTACGGCGTCTTCGTCGCCAATTCGCAGAACGTCAAGCAGACGCGCCCGACGAGCAAGGGGTACGCCGACCTTTCGGTAGCGATCGGCAAGGCGATCTCCTTCGTGCTCCAGGGCCAGGGAGAACCGAAGAGCGCTCTCGACCAGGCGGCGAAGACGACCGACGCCAGTCTTAGCAAGTAGCAGTGGAGCGTGGATGACCGATGGCTGACATGACCTCGCAAACCGTCGCACGACAGACGACACCCGATGCGACCAGCTCCCGCCGCCTCAAGCGGCGGCGGGGGCTGATGTCGGCCCTCACCGGGTGGGGGTTCGTAGCCCCCGCCACTGTGATCATCCTGGGACTTTCGATCTTCCCGGCGATCTGGGCTTTTGTGCTGTCCTTCCAGAGCTGGGACGGTTTCAACCAGGCGACCTGGGTCGGCGGCCAGAACTATGTGGACCTGGTCAGTGATGCAGATTTCTGGAACGCCGTCTCCAACACCGCCGGCTTCACGCTCCTCTTCGTCCCGTCGTCGGTGCTCGCAGGGCTGTTCCTCGCGGTCGCACTGAACCGGCGCATCCGCTGGATGGGTTTCTACCGCACGGCGATCTTCGTTCCGTTCGTGGCTTCCGCTGCTTCGACGGGCATCCTCTCGACCTACCTGTTCAGCCCGCAATTCGGACTGGTCAACAACGTGCTCCGTGTGCTCCACCTGCCGCAGCAGGGCTGGCTGGACGACCCGAAGCAGGCGATGCTGGTGATCGCGATCATGTCCCTCTGGGGTTCCGCGGCGTTCACGACGGTGATCTACCTCGCCGCGCTGCAGGATGTGCCTTCCGAGTTGATCGAGGCGGCGCGTATCGACGGCGCGAACCGCTGGCAGACCTTCTGGCGCATCGTCTGGCCACAGCTGGCCCCGGTCACCGTCTTCGTGGTCATCTGGCAGACCATCGAGGCGATCCAGCTCTTCGACCTCGTCTACACCACGACACGCGGCGGCCCACTGGATGCCACCAAGACGATCGTCTACTTCCTGTACGACAAGGCGTTCCACGCGTTGCAGTTCGGCTACGGCTCGGCCGCGGCTTACGTTCTCTTCGCGGTCACGCTGCTCATCACGATCGGCGTCGTCGTGTTCTCGCGACGCCGAGGTTCGGAGGCTTTCTGATGGCGACGGTACTCGACGAAGTCGCGAGCGCCTCCCGCACGGTATCGCGGGAAGTCGGTGCGAGCGGCGGACGACGCAAGCGGCGGATGAGCGGATGGCACTTCGTGCTGCTCCCCATCGCCCTCCTGTTCCTGCTCCCGTTCATCCAGATGCTGCTGGCATCGTTCTCCCCGGCGAAGGACCTGGTCGCGTTCCCCCCTCCGTTCCTTCCCTCGCGGCTGACCCTCGACGGATACGCCCAGCTGTTCGGGCAGACGGACATCCTTCTCTGGCTCGGTAACACGGTCATCGTCTCGGCGACCGCGATCGTGTCCAACATCGTGCTCTGCTCGCTGGCCGGCTACGGGTTCGCGCGGTTGAAGTTCGCGGGACGCAATTTCGGGTTCCTGATGATCCTCGCGACCATCATGATCCCGACGCAGCTCCTGATGATCCCGACCTACATCCTGTTTGCGAAGCTCGGCCTGCTCAACGGCCTCGGTGCTGCGATCGTGCCCTGGCTGGCGACGGCTTTCGGCATCTTCCTGATGCGGCAGTTCTTCATGACGCTCCCCGCGGAACTCGAGGAGGCGGGCGCGATCGACGGCTGCAACCGCTGGCAGATCTTCTTCCGGATCGTGCTGCCGCTGGCTCGTCCGGCGATCGCCACCCTGGCGATCTTCACGCTCCTCGGCGCGTGGAACGACCTCGTCTGGCCCCTCATCGCGATCAACAACCAGTCGGCGTTCACGCTGCAGCTTGGAATCGCGAACTTCCAGGGCACGCACCAGACGAACTGGAGTCTGATCATGGCCGGCAACGTCATCGCCACGATGCCGCTCATCCTGTTCTTCCTGTTCGCGCAGCGGCAGTTCATCGCCACGATGACCTTCTCGGGTTTGAAGGGATGAGCGGAATCGACGTCCTCGTCATCGGCGACGCCAATCCCGACCTGCTCCTCGCAGGAGACACCGTTCCGCGGTTCGGTCAGGCCGAGCAGCTGCTCGACTCAGCGGAACTGGTGCTCGGCGGCAGCGCGGCGATCGTCGCGTGTGGACTGGCAAGACTCGGCGTGCGTACGGCGCTGGCCGCGGTGGTCGGCGACGACCAGTTCGGTGCCGTCGTGCTCGAGGGACTCGGCGCCGCCGGGGTCGACGTCTCCGCGATCACCACCGATCCGGAGCGACCCACCGGGCTTTCCGTCGTTCTCTCGCAGCCGCACGACCGGGCCATCCTCACCCTGCCCGGCACGATCCCGACCCTCTCGGCGGATGCGGTCAGGGACTCCTGGAGACGGCTCCGACCCCGTCACGTTCACATCGCGTCGTACTTCCTGCAACCGGAACTCGCGGCGGCGCTGCCCGCCCTCCTCGACGAGATCGCGACATCCGGAACAACGATCAGCCTCGACACGAACTGGGACCCGGCAGAGCGCTGGACGGGTCTGGGCGAGGTACTCCGTCGCGTGGACCTCTTCTTACCGAACCGCGAGGAAGCCCTGGCGATCGCATCCGCGGTGCAGGGTCGTCCCATCCCTGACCTGGACGTCGCCGGTGCGACATTGTCGGAGCTCGGATGCCGCGTCGTCGTGAAGGCGGGCGCCGAGGGCGGTCAAGCCTTCGAGCACGGTAGCCGTGTGGCGGCTGCTCCCGGCCTCGTGCTCGACGTGGTCGACACGACGGGTGCCGGCGACTCCTTCGACGCCGGGTACCTCGCGGCGTACCTCGACGCGGCGGCCGACGAGATCGACCGTCTGCGCTGGGCCGCGGTGGCGGGATCGCTCTCAGTACGCGCACGGGGCGGCACCGGCGCCCAGGCCACACGAGCCGAGCTGGCGGGCGTCCTCGCGTGACCATCCACACGCTCGGGATGACCCCTGCTCTCGACGTGGTGTACGTGCTCGACGATGTTCGGCTCGGCGCCATCCACCGCCCGCCGGTGGTGATCCGCTCGGCCGGGGGCAAATCGCTGAACGTGGCGCGTGCGCTCGCCCGACTCGGCGAACCGGTGCGCGCGATCGCTCCACTCGGGGGACGGATCGGCGACCTGATCGTCGACCTTCTGGCCGAGGGCGAGGTCGAGGTGGACCGCATCCACACGGCTGTCGAGACCAGGCAGTGCGTGACGGCGTGCGACACGACCGCACGGGCCCTGACCGAGTTCTACGAGCCCGTGACCGCGTTCGACGTGCCGCTCGACGACATCGCACACCGGACGCGATCGGTGCGGCCCGGCGAGTGGCTGACGATCTCGGGGGCTGTGCCGGCGGGAGTCGACGCGGATGCGCTCGCCCGGCTGCTGGCCGCCGAAACGGCCC
Organism: Diaminobutyricibacter sp. McL0608; assembly: GCF_039613825.1. Classification (NCBI taxonomy): domain Bacteria; kingdom Bacillati; phylum Actinomycetota; class Actinomycetes; order Micrococcales; family Microbacteriaceae; genus Leifsonia; species Leifsonia sp. McL0608. The sequence continues at coordinate 2,089,757 of NZ_CP154826.1, forward strand.
GCGGAGTTCAGCTCGCCGTCGATGTGCACGGACCCGCGCTCGGCGAGATCATCGTCCAGGCTCGCCCGCGCATCGTCAAGGTGAACCGCGCTGAGGCTGCCGGCCTGACCGGAGTCTCCGATCCCGAGCGGGCGGCCCAGCTCCTGGTCGAACGAGGCGCGCACACAGCGATCGTCACAGACGGCGAGGCCGGATCACACGCCGTCACCGTTTCGGGCGAGCACATCGTCAGTCGGCCCGTCGACCGCCCGGGACTGTTCCCCGTGGGAAGCGGCGACTGCTTCCTCGCCGGCCTGGTGAGCGTGCTCGCCCACGGCGGGACGCTGCGTGAGGCGCTCGCTGTCGCAGCGCGGGCCGGCGCGGCGAACGCCCAGGTGCCCGGCGCCGCCGTATTCGACGCTGGAACTGTGCGGGCCACGACGGTAGCGTCGGCCTATGGCACAACAGATCTCGGATGCTGAATTCTCCTCCGCCGACGGCGTCGATGAATGGCGCGCGCTCTACTGGGGCGCCAAGATCCTCTACGAGACGGGGGATTTCGCGACCGGCGCGCGGTTCGTCGCTGCGATCGCGGAGGTCGCGGATGCTATGGGTCACGCTCCCCTGATCGACCTCCGACCCGACACGGTGACGATTCAGGTCATCACTCCGGGCGTCGGCCTGAGTGATCTCGACCTCACACTCGCGAGAAGGATCTCCGAGGTGGCTGCCCGGCTCGGGCTTGCCGCGGATCCGTCGGCGGTGCAGCACATCCAACTCGCCTTCGACTCCGCCGAGCCGTCCGCCGTGATGCCGTTCTGGCAAGCCGCACTCGGCTACATCCCGATCGGCCCCGTCGACATCATCGAACCCAACCTGATCGGTCCGACCGTGTGGTTCCAGGAGAAGGGCTATGTCCCGCCGCGCAACCGCATCCATGTCGACGTGTCCGTGCCGCACGACCAGGCGCAGGCCCGTGTCGACGCCGTGCTCGCGGCCGGCGGACGCATACTCGGCGACCGGTACGCGCCGGCATGGTGGTCACTCGTCGATCCCGAAGGAAACGTGGTCGACATCGCCACCTGGCAGGGTCGAGACTGACCAGTCACCTGCGACACCTGCGGATCTTCTCAGATCGGATGGCCCGAATCGTCTGACGGGCTAGATTGTCGAGCATGATCCGGCGCCCGGCTCTCGCGACTGCCTTCGTCGCCCTCACGCTGGCGCTCGCCGCGTGCACCAGCAGCGCCGGCGGCCCGTCGGCCTCGCCGGGTTCGTCCTCATCGACATCGGGCACTCAGTCCGGGTCGCCCCGGACACCGCTCGCCTCGTCGCTGCAGCATGTGGTCATCATCGTCGACGAGAACAAGACGGCCACGTCGATCATCGGCAATAGCGCAGCACCGTTCCTGAACGGTCTCGCCCGGAAGTATGCGACCGCGTACCAGTACTCCGGTGTCACGCATCCGAGCCTTCCGAACTACCTCGCCATGACGAGCGGGACGACAGCCGGCATCAACACGGACTGCAACCCGCCAGGTGGATCGTGCCTGGTCACTGGACCAAACATCGCCCAGGCGCTCGATCGATCGCATCGCACCTGGAAGATGTACGCCGAAAGCATGCCGACGCCGTGCTCGGTCAGGAACACGAAACTGTACGCAGTGAAGCACATCCCCTTCCTGTTCTTTCCGAGCGTCACCAGTGATCCGTCGTACTGCGCTTCGCACGTCGTCAGGTTCTCCCAATTCGCCGCAGACCTCGCCTCGACCGACTCGCTCCCGAACTATTCGTTCATCAGCCCCAATCTCTGCAACGACATGCACAACTGCTCGATCGCCACCGGCGACGCGTGGTTGGCGGCGGTCGTGCCGAGCATCCTTCGCTCCCCCGCGTTCACCCAGCAGCGCTCCCTTCTGGTCGTCACGTTCGACGAAGGGGACTCTTCAGACAATGTGATCGCGTGCGTTTTCGCCGGGTCGGCGGCAGCTCCCCATGCGAAGTCGACGGCGCCGTTCAACCACTACTCGCTCCTGCGGACCATCGAAGGTGAATGGGGGCTGCCACCGATGACCGCGAACGACGCGAGCGCCCTGCCGATGACGCCCCTTCTCCGCTGAAGCTCCAACCATCCACCGAGTCGAAGCCCGAGACTATCGACGGCTCCGCGAGCGCGTCGTCCTCACTCCGTGAGGATTGCAGGTGGCCGGCGTCAGGGTACCCCTGTTCTTGCAACCCGTTCCGGCGTTGAATCGAGCGAACTCCCCGGATTCAGGGGGACACTGGCATCGAGGACCAAGGAGCGAGATGAAGGCAGAGACCCAGCAGCACAGAGTGCTCGATCGCATCTTCGTCGTCAGCCTGATCCTCAAGGGAATCGACGGAGTCCTGGAGCTCATCGGCGGGGTACTCCTCCTCGTCATCCCTGCGGACAAGATCGGCACGTTCGCACAGCTCATCACCCAGCACGAACTCGCTGAAGACCCCGACGACCTCATCGCCAACGCGATCCGCCATGCAGCCGGTGGGCTCAGTGCGTCGGCAACACTGTTCGGAGCGATCTACCTGCTGCTCCACGGAATCGTCAAGGTCGTGCTCGTCTGGGCTGTGCTGCGCAACCAGCTCTGGGCCTATCCGTGGATGATCGGCTTCCTCCTCGTCTTCATCGGCTTCCAGTGCTATCAGCTCGTCGTGGGATTCTCGTGGGGGCTTGTCGCTCTGACAGTGTTCGATGCGTTCGTGGCGTGGCTGACCTGGCGCGAGTACGGCTTCCATCGGGCCGCGCGGCGGTCGAGCCCGGCCCCGGCGATGGACTAGCACTCGCCGTCATGTCGCACGCGCGCTGACGGGGCGGACCCTCGGGATTGCTGTGCACGACCTCGGCGACCTTGTGCGGGACATGGCGTGGTGAAAGACTCGAAAAGACGTCCAGCTCCGTATGGGTCGGTCGCCATCGGGGCTGGTGGATGGTTCACCGATGTCACACACGCGCAGAGATAGCCGAGAAGGCCTGACGAATCCACGACGGGGGTATCCTCGCCGCGCGGGAGTGGTGTGCGCGATCGCCTCCCTGTGCCTGTTCGGGTTCGCCAATCCGGCGACCGTCGAGGCGACCTGCCCACCCACGGACGCTTCGACGACAGTCCCTGCCGATCCGAGCGCGACACCGATTCCTACGCCTGCGCCCTCGGACGGAACCGACGCCACGGGCGGCGAATGCGAGCCGGCGACTCCCCCGCCGACGACTTCCGACCCTGCCGACCCGTCCACGACTCCAGCACCCACGCCGACAGCCGACCCGACCCCTACGCCCACACCGGACCCGACACCCAGCCCAACGCCTACGCCGACCCCGACGCCCAGCCCCACCCCGACACCCAGCCCGACCCCGAAGCCGACCGCTCATCCACCCGTGGACGACGAGCCCGTCACGCCGGACGCGACGGCGCCGCAGCCGTTCGAACAGGCATCCCCGGATGCCGCCGTGAGCGCCCTGGCTGCGCAGTTCGAGGCCGAATTGGCGGCGACAAGTGCGCAGGTCGCCGAGGCTCGCGCGGCCTACGCGAGTGCCTCTGACGAGTACCAGGCGACGAAGCACGAGTTCGACCAGGCGAACCAGCTGGCGTCCGATACCGACCAGCGCGCCGAGGCGGCTGAACAGACCGCAACAACGTCTGCCCGACTGCTGTTGCGTGCGGTGCGTGCCGGAGGCAACCCGCTCGAGTCGGCAGACCCGCTTGCGGCGATCTTCGCCGGCACCGGGGGCAACCTTCTGCAACGCCTCGGCTCGCTCGATCAGCTGGCACGCGCGAGCGCGTCGCCCTCGGAGCTGGCCGCCCGCGCCGAGCACGACGCCGTCGTCGCTCGGGGGCTGCGGACACAGGCCGACAAAGCGAAGGATGCCGTGGGGACGATTCCCGTCGAAAGCAACCAGCAGGCCGTCGCGAGCGCGTCAGCTGCGGTCGATTCGGCGGAGGCGCGTATGGCCTCCGTGCAACTCCAGATCGCATCCACCGGAAGCGTGACACGATTCCCGAACTTCGTCGACGATGGCCGACTTGGCAAGGCGGCCTGGGTCGATCCCCTTCGCGGACAGATCACCGATGGGTACGGTCCGCGGCCGTCGCGTCCGCTCGGAACCGGGCCCTTCCATTACGGCGACGACATCGCTGCCGCGTGTTCGACCTGGATCGTGGCGGCCGCGGCCGGAACAGTCGAATCAACCGGACCGAACGGCTCCTACGGCAATTGGGTGCTGATCGACCATGGCCACGGCGTACAGACGGTCTACGGACACATCGAGAACGGTGGCACGCTCGTTCATGTCGGAGAGGCTGTGGTGGCCGGTCAGCCGATCGCACTCGTCGGCTCGACCGGCCTCTCCACAGGCTGTCACCTGCATTTCGAGGTTCGCATCGACGGACAACGCATCGACCCTCAGCCGTTCCTGGCTGTGCGAGGAGTCATCGTCGGACGTTAGCCGCGCACAACCGACGCCTCACGCGCGCTCCGCGACGGGCTATGGTCGCGGCCCAGCGATGTTCACCAGCCAGGTGACACCGAACTTGTCGTTGAGCATGCCGAAGCTGTCGCCCCAGGGAGCCTTCTCGAGAGGCTGGGTGATCGTTCCGTCGACGGCGAGCTTGTCCCAGTAGCCGCGCAGTTCTGCCTCGTCGTCACCGCTCAGGGAGATCGAGAAGTTGTCGCCGGGGTTATAGTCCATACGGTTGGGGGTGTCAGCCCCCATGAGGACCAGGCCGGTCGGCGACGTCAGCTGACCGTGCATGATCTTGTCTTTCTCGGCCGGATCGTCGCTCGCCTGGAAATCGCCGAAAGTGCTGAGGTTGAGCTCACCTCCGAACACCGTCTGGTAGAACTCCATCGCCGGCTTCGCTGTGTCTCGAAAGCTGATGTAAGGGTTCAGAAGCGTGGGCATATCGGGCCTCCTTGTTCATCGATTTGGGTTCAGGCTACCGACGACCGCTGACATGCGCACCGGTCGATTCCACAACCGGGCTCACGCCGGATGCAACGCCGGGCGCCGTTCGGTAGGCGTCGACGATCAGCGCGCCGCGAATCTCCCCGAGTCGATCGAGCACCCTGTCGACCAGCACATCGGACACACCCGATGCGGTGAGGTCGAAAGGGCCGATCGGCTGGAGTTTTCCGCAGCGGATTCGCACAACTTCCCACCCGACCGACCGAAGAAGCCTGTCTTTGCGACGGTCCGACAGCTCGCGACGACCCACATGTTCGAGGCCGTCTCGACCCGTGGTGTCGTACTCGATGGCGACTTTCAATTCGTCGATGACGATATCCGGCCACACCTCGAGATGGGTATAGAACGGCTTCGCGACCTTCACGGCGTTCGGCGTGAGGTCGACGGCGAGGACCATGCCCAGCTGCTGCCGGAGCTTCGCCTCTGCCGCGGACGCCGGCTGGGGCGCCCACGGGCTCACGAACGCCGCCCCGACCGGATAACGGTCCGCCGCGGCCCCGGCGTGACGGCAGATGGGACACCTGCGCCCGCGAAGCACCGAGTCGATGCTGGCCTCGAACGCCGGATGCCCGTTGCCGCACAGCCACGAATAGCGCCGGTCGACGCGCGTCTCGGATTCCAGTTCGTCTCTGCGCCCCGGGGACGCCATCCCCATCAGCGCCTCGCGCGAAAGTCCCGTCTCGGCGAGTCGTCGGCACAACGCGCAGCGCTCATTCGACTCAAGCTCGCCGACCGCGCGTGGATCCCGTGGATGGCCGCACGCGAACGCCACGACGGGTTCGCGAACGATGCCGACCGGCATCCGACGGCGCTGCGCCAGCTCCGCACACTCCGGGCACCACGTCGAACGCCGGCGCGAACCGCCTGGCCGGCTGCGCTGCTCTTCGGGAGTCGCCGCGAAGCGATGGCCGGAATCGCACTCCCAGACCAGATAGACGTCGGCACCCGGAGGCACCTGGCTCAGGACGATCCCCGCGTTCAGGTCCGGGTGATACTGACGGATCAGCGTCGGGTACCGCTCCCAGTCCGATCGGTACGTGCCCACGGCGTACGGCACGCGCATCCCTTTGGTCCACTGGCGGCGCGCCCACCACTGCTGCACGCTCTCCGGCACGACGGCTCCTCCTTCGACGAAATGTGGGCTCGTCGTACGAACTGTACGTCCGACCCCTGTCATCCGGCGAAGATCGGTGGGTGCCGTTCGATCCACGGCATCGCCTGCTCGAGCTGGGCGGCGACCTGCAGCAGCAGGTCTTCCCGCCCGAGCGGAGCGGCGAGCTGCACGCCGATCGGCAGGCCGGACCGCGACTGTCCGAGCGGCAGGCTGATGGCCGGATGCCCGGAGACGTTGAAGGCCGCAGTGAACGGACCGTACTCGAGGATGCGTTCGAGCCAGGTCCTCGCCGTCCAGCGGGGATCGTTGTAGTCGAGCGTGCCGTGCAGGAGTGGAAGCTCCGCGGTCACCGGGGTCACGAGAAGATCGGCCGTCGCGAACACCCGCTCGACGTCAGCGGTCACGCGATGCTGGGCATCCGCGAACCCGGCGACGTCCGCATCCGTCATCGCCGCCGTCTCTGCGACGATCGACCGTGAGACAGCCTCGAGCTGCCGCGTGTCGGGCCGGCGCGGCGCAAGCAGGAGGGCACGCCCTGCAGCGTGGATGGCGAGCAACTCTGCAGCGACCACGTCTCCCTGGTCGATCGCGGGCGACACCTCCGCGACGTCGTGCCCGATCCAGGCGAGCATGTCCGCGGTCCGCCTGGTGGTGTCTGCGATCTCAGGGACCACCGCGCCACGCGACCACGGCGCTACCGTGACACTGATCCGCAACCTCCCCGGATCGATCCGCACAAGCTCTTCGTAAGGCCGTTCGGGCGTTGCGAGACGTGCGTTCGGCGCTGCCACAGCATCCAGGAGCACAGCGGTGTCACGGATCGTGCGGCTCAACGCGAAATCCACCCCCATCGTCTCTCCCCGCTGCAGTTCGGGACCTGACGTCGTCCTTGCCCTGCTCGGCTTGAGCCCCACCACGCCGCAACACGCGGCAGGGATTCGGATCGACCCGGCACCGTCGCTCCCGTGCGCGACCGGAACCGCACCCGCTGCCACGAGCGCCGCAGCCCCCCCGCTCGAGCCGCCCGCGCCCCGCGCCAGGTTCCAGGGGTTGCCGGTGACGCCGTGCAGTCGGGATTCGGTCGCGAAGCTGAGACTCAGCTCAGGTGCGCACGTCTGACCGATCGCAGCGAGGCCGGCACGTCGAAAGCGGCGCATGAGTTCGTGGTCCTGGTCGGCGACTCCGCGGATCGCCCGGCTTCCGAAAGCGAACGAGACACCGCGGGCGAACGGTCCACTGTCCTTGATGACGAACGGCACGCCGCCGAGCGGTCCGTCCGCGTCGTACGCCAGCGCCGATTCGAAGAGGGGCTGCGTCAGTGCCCCGAGCTCGTCGGCGACACTCGTGACCGCATCCCTCGCGGCGGCCTCGACCTCAGCGGGGCTCACCTGCCCGCGCCGGATCAGCTGCCGCAGGCCGACAGCGTCGAAACGCGCATACTCGGTGCGATCCAGCGTGCCTCCCGATGGCTATGGTCCCCACCAGTCTGGCATCCGGCCGGCGTAAGCTCGCAGAAACGGCCGAGGGAGGACGTGGATGCGCATCCAGGGCGCGGTCGCACTGGTCACCGGGGCGAATCGCGGCCTCGGCCGAGCATTCGCCTCGGCGCTCCTCGATTCGGGAGCGCGTACGGTTTACGCCGGAGTGCGCGATCCATCGTCCGTGACCGACCCCCGTCTCTTTCCGGTGCGTCTCGACGTCACAGATCCGGGCCAGGTCGCGGCGGCCGCCGCACAGTGCGGCGATGTCGGGATCCTCATCAACAACGCGGGCGCGATGCGCGCGAGCCCGTTCATCGGCGCTCCGACCACGGACGGCGCGCGCAACGAGATGGAGGTCAACTATTTCGGGATGCTCAGCCTCTGCCGCGAATTCGCCCCTGTGCTCGAACGCAACGGCGGCGGCGCGATCGTCAACATGCTCTCGGCGGCGAGCTGGGTAACCCCGACGGCGACCGGCTCGTACGCCGCGTCGAAGGCTGCGGCCTGGTCGCTGACGAACGGTGTGCGCGTCGAGCTCCACAGCCAGGGCACGCTCGTCATCGCCGTTCACGCCGGGTTCATCGACACTGAGATGGCCGCGCGCGTGCACGTTGCGAAGCTCGATCCTGATGACGTCGCCCGACTGACGATGGCCGCGATCGAGTCCGGCACCGAGGAGGTGCTCGCCGACGATGAGACGCGCGCCATCAAGGCCGCACTCCCCACCGCGCTCGAGACTCTGTATCCGCCGATCCAGGCGCACTGGGATGAGCGGCATCCCCGCCGGAGCAGCTAGGCAGCAGGCCGCGACCCGCGGACTGCGACGACCTTCTTCTTGAGGAAGACCATCGGGAGGAAAAACGTCGCGAGCGACGTCACGAGCCAGACGACCATGGTCGCGAGGATCCAGGTCTGCCAGCCGCTGATGTTCAGTCCGCCTGCGAACAGCGATGCGATCAGGAGGGCGACGAAGGTCGACACCAGACCCACCCCGCCGAGGAAGGCGCGCGCGTGCTGTGCGGCGATCTTGGCGATGAACGGCGAGAGCACGCCCTGGACCACCGCGAACACGACGATCGTGATCAGGAATCCTTCGGCTGTGAGCCCGAACCCCGGCAGCAGCCACGAGGCCACGAGGAGCCCGAGCGCGGCGGAGACCAGGAAGATCGCGATACGGATGAGCAGACGGACCATGGTCCTCATTCTGTCGGAGCGTCCACCCCTTGTCACCGTTTCGCCCGGCGCGCTCAGAGACGCCCGTCGAGTTCCCGGATCACCGGCCACGCACCTTCTTCGGAGTTACTCAGCACGACCAGGTCGACCTCCTCGGACGGATAGCTGCGCACGATGCCCGAGGTGCCGGCGTTGATGCCCTCCTTGTACCAGGAGCGCACCGTGCCGTCCTCCTCGACGTCGAACTCCAGCCCGAAGCCGTAGAAGACCTGCTCGTCATGCTCCACCTGCGGGAGGAAGAACTCCTCGGTGAACTCGGGGCCGAGGAGCACTCCGCCTCGGGCTGCGTCGACGAATCGGAGAAGGTCGGATGCTGTCGCGTGCGCTCCCCCGTCTGGCGAGCCGATCGGAGGGTAGCTGAAGATGTTCTCGACCCAGCGTCCGTCGGCGTCGCGGTCCCATCCTTCCGCCACCCGCGGCTCGGCGTCCCGCCGGTCGAAGAATCCGCTGTCGGCCATCCCGGCGCGCGCGAAGACGTGTTCGCGCACGTAGTCGCGGTACCGCATCCCGCTGGCCCGCTCGACAGCCAGCCCGGCGAGGATGTACCCGACGTTGCAGTAGCGGCATTGCACCCCTGCCCGTGCGAGCGGCGGCTTGTGGACGAACTGCGGGAGGAAGTCTGCAGTCTCGATGACGGAGTAGCTGGGCTTGTCCACCCACAGTGCCGCGTAGTCTTCGCCTGCCTCCTCGTCCGCATCGTCGGCGATGCCGCTCGTGTGGGTGAGCAGGTGGAGCAGGGTGACGTCGGGCCCGATCGTCGTTCCGGCCAGGTCGACGTAGTAGTGGATGGACGTCTCGAGATCGAGTGCGCCGCGCTCAACCTGCTGGAGCACCGCGACACTGGTGAACAGCTTGGTGATCGAGGCGGTGTCGAACCGCAGATCGAGTGTGTTCGGGATGCCCCACCGCGGTGAGGCGAGCCCCCGTGCGGCTTGGAAGACGACGGCACCGCGCTCTCGCACGAGCACCACACCCGAGAAATCGTCGCCGAGTACGGATTCGAGATCGGAGGTGTCCACCATCCGATCGTACCGACCCGGTCGCCCCGGGGTGTCGGCTAGGCCGTCCCGGCCTCGAGATCGCCGACGGTCTTCTCGATCCGGCGCAGGCGCGTGTCGGCCGCCTTCGCCGCGTCGATCGCCATGACCAGTCGTCGCTTGTTGCTGTAGTTCAGTGCATCGAACGCGGCGCGCGCATCGGGGCGCGACGACAGGGCCTGGGCGAAGTCGGCGGGTACCTCGACTTCGCGTGGCGCGGTGTCCAGCTCAAGATCGACATCGATCGTGTCTCCGGCGACGACGCCGGTATTCTGCCTGACCTCGGCGCTGAGCCCGAGCAGGTAGCGGCCGCCCATCGACGCGACACTGCTGCGATAGGTGTACCCGTTGATGGTGACGCTGACCGGCGGCCGGCGGCCTCCCCCGAGTTGCTCGACGACCGCTGACGGTATTTCGATTCCCGTCGCCGACTTCCCGTGCGCTTCCACTGTCGCCTGGATCCTCATCCCCATCCATCCCCTCTGGTCAGCGCATGTGAAGCGGGCTTGTCAGGCCTCGCCGAAACCGGACTCAACCAGGGCTGCCAACGCGTTGACAGCCGTCTCGCCGCCCGGGTCGGAACTCGCGATCTCCGCCGACGCTCCGACGTTCAAACCGAGCGACATGATGCCGAGGAGGCTCCTGGCGTCCTTGCCGTTGACGGTGACCTTGGCGTCGAAGGTGTTCGCGAGCTTGACGAACTCCGCGGCCGGTCTCGCGTGCAGTCCGTCCTTGTTGCGGAGCGTCACTTCGCGCACGAAACGGACCACGGATTCGTCCGAGCCGGGCGCGTCGCCGGTCTCGGATCGAGCGGGAGAGGATGCAGTGGAAGCGGATGCGATCGGGCCGCCGCTCGCGGGCATCCCCTCCCACGCCTCCCGCGCCCCTTCTGCGGCGGCGACGACAGCCGTGAAATCGCCACGCGTCTCCGCGGCGACGGCTGCCGCGACACCGGCTTCGACGAACGGCGCATCCACGACGGCGACGCGCGAACGCCGGCTGTCGGGCAGCTGGTCCGCGACGGTCTCCGCGATCATCAGCGCAGAGCCCAGGTCGCTGAGCACGACCACGCCGGCACCCGCATCCGCCTCGTCGATCGCGGAGGTCACCTTGAGGAAGCTGGTGCCGACGCCGCCGTCGTCGGTGCCGCCGGCCGCGACCAGCGCGACAGACGGTGCCATCTGTCCGGCGACCTCGACGATTCCGCGGGCGAGGTCGGCGCTGTGGGAGACGAAGACGATGCCGACCAGCGGAGTGTCGCCGTCAGTCATCGCCCGCCACCGTCGCCGCAGCGCGGAGGATGATCGCTGTCGACTGGGCGCCCGGATCGCGGTGCCCGGCAGACCGCTCGCCGAGATAGCTCGCCCGCCCCTTGTGGGCGACCAGTGGCTCGGTCGCGACCGCGCCGGCTTCTGCCGCCGCCGCCGCCGCGGCGAGGATGGCGCCCGGGGAACCCCCCTCGTCCGCAGCGGACTGCGCGGCATCGACTGCCGGTGTCCACGCATCGATCATCGTCTTGTCACCGGGTTCCGCCTTGCCGCGCGAGACGATCCCGTCGCGCGCCGCTCTGAGCATCGAGACCACCTCGGCGCCGTCGAGGTCTGCGGTGTCGCCCACGGGCTCCGCGGCCTTCAGGAACGCCGTGCCGTAGAGCGGCCCGGACGCACCGCCCACCGTCGAGATGAGCGTCATCGCAACCGAGCGAAGCGCCGCCGCCGGGGTCGCATCGTCGGGGAGCGCGGCAAGAGCCGTCACGACGGCCGAGAGACCGCGATCCATGTTCTCTCCGTGGTCACCGTCGCCGATCTCCCGGTCGAGGTTGTTCAGCAGCGCCTTGTTCTCGGCGATCGCCGTCGCCGAGGCGCCCATCCAGGTCTCGACCCATGCCGTGTCCAGCTTCATGCCGCCACTCCCATCGTGTGTGCCCGCGCTTCCCGGTCAGACGCCCCAGCGGAGTGCCGGCGTGTTCACCGGCGCATCCCAGAGAGCGGTCAACTCGTCGTCCAGCTTGAGCACCGTGATCGACACGCCCTGCATCTCCAGCGAGGTGACGAGACTGCCGACGAGCGAGCGCTCGAGAGTGATTCCTCGGTCGTCGAGGATCTGGGCGGCACGGCGGAAGACGATGTACAGCTCGGACTGCGGAGTGCCGCCCATCCCGTTCACGAAGAGCAGGACCTTGTCTCCGGATGCGAACGGCAGGTCGTCGAGGATGGCCGTCATGAGCCGGTCGGTCAGCGAATCCGCGGACTCCATCGTGAGGCGCTCACGGCCCGGTTCGCCGTGGATGCCCACGCCAAACTCGATCTCGTCGTCGGCCAGCTCGAAACCAGGCTCTCCGGCGTGCGGGACGGTCCCGGCTGCGAGGGCGAGACCCATCGACCGGACCTGGCCGTTCACCTTCTCGGCGATCGCCGTCACCCTGTCGAGGTCGTCACCGCGTTCGGCTGCCGCGCCCGCGATCTTCTCGACGAGCACCGTTCCGGCGACGCCACGCCGGCCGGCCGTGTAGAGGGAGTCCTGCACGGCGACGTCGTCGTTGATGACGACAGCGCGCACCGCGACCCCCTCCGCCCCGGCCAGATCGGCGGCGGTCTCGAAGTTCAGAACGTCGCCCGTGTAGTTCTTGACGATGTGGAGGACCCCCGCGCCCCCGTCAGCCGCCTTGGTCGCACCGACGATGGGCATCGGTGTCGGCGAGGTGAACACTTCGCCGGGAACCGCGGCATCGAGCATGCCGAGACCGACGAATCCGGCGTGCAGGGGCTCATGGCCGCTGCCACCGCCACTGACGAGTCCGACCTTGCCCTGGACGGGACCGCCGGCTCTCGAGACGAACCGCGGATCATGGGACACCGTGACGATGTCGGCGTGCGCTCGGGCGAACCCGTCGAGGGTCTCGTCCACGACGTCGGGGACGTCGTTGATGAGCTTCTTCATTGAAACCCTGCCTTTCAGCGTGTGGCCGCAACCCACTCTTCGAGCTTCGAGGCAGCCGCCCCGGAGTCGATCGCCTGGGCGGCGACAGCCATTTTCGAACGGAAACGGTCCAGGATGGCATCCTGGACCCTCGACGGGTCGGCTGCGAGCTCGTACGATACGAGCCCTGCCGCCGCGTTGAGCAATACGATGTCGCGCACCGGACCTTCCTGTCCGGCGAGCACGGCACGGACGACGTCGGCGTTGTGCGCCGCGTCGCCTCCGAGGAGGTCGGCGATGGTGGCCCGCGGGATGCCGAGATCCCTCGGGTCGATGTCGTGCTCGGTCACCAGGCCGCGTGAGACCTCCCACACGTGGCTGTGTCCTGTGGTCGAGAGCTCGTCGAGCCCGTCGTCGCCCCGGAAGACGAGGGCCGTCGCACCGCGTGTCTGGAAGACGCCGACGATGAGCGGAACCCGATCCAGGTGCGCGACGCCGACGGCGGACGCCTCGGGGCGCGCCGGATTGCAGAGCGGACCGAGGAAGTTGAAGACGGTCGGGATGCCGAGCTCAGCGCGCGCGGGGCCCGCGTTGGCGAAGCCCGGGTGGAAAGCGGATGCGTAGGCGAACGTGATCCCGGTGCGCTCGAAGACTTCGGCCACCTTCTCTGCGGGCAGCGCGAGGTCGATGCCGAGTGCCGCCAGCACATCCGACGAGCCTGACGAAGAACTCGCCGCACGGTTGCCGTGCTTTATCACCGGAACGCCTGCTGCGGCAGCGACGATCGCCGCCGTCGTGGACACGTTCACCGTGCCGAAACGGTCCCCTCCCGTACCGACGATGTCGAGTGCCATCGGATTGATGGGAAGAGGGATGGCGTGCTCGAGGATCGCATCGCGGAACCCGACGATCTCGTCGACCGTCTCGCCCTTCGCGCGCAGTGCGACGAGGAATCCGCCGAGCTGTGCGGACGTCGCGTTGCCGGTCATGACCTGCTCCATCGCCCATGCCGCGTTGGCGACACTCAGGTCTTCGCCCCCGAGGAGCGACGTGAGGATGGACGACCAGCTCGGAGATTCCGTCATACAGCGATCCTACTGAGGCGGCGCAGTGCTGTGCCCAACCGCGTTGGAGCCTGCGAACTAAGGCAAGCCTAACCGGAAATAGGGTGCAGACAGACCCTATGAATGAGAAAACCCCGACTCCTTTTCGGCCATAATGGAACGGTGACGAGCACCTCAATTACTCCTACGGCGAGTGCGCCCTCAATCAACCGGCCCAACGTCGTGGCCGTCGGCACCATTGTCTGGCTTGGCAGTGAGGTCATGTTCTTCGCGGGGCTGTTCGCGATCTACTTCACGCTGCGTTCGACGTCCCCCGCGCTGTGGGCCGCCGAGACCGCGCACCTCAACATTCCGTACTCGCTGACGAACACGATCATCCTCGTGTCGAGCTCGTTCACCTGCCAGTTCGGCGTGTTCGCGGCCGAGCGCCTCCAGCCCCGATCGGTCGGCTGGAAGCCCAGCCAGTGGGGCATGGTCGAGTGGTTCACGCTCACCTATGCGCTCGGCGCCATCTTCGTCGCAGGCCAGATCATGGAGTACGCCACGCTCGTCACCGAGGGCATCACCCTGAGCGCGAATTCCTACGGCTCCGCGTTCTACCTCACCACCGGGTTCCACGGTCTGCACGTGACCGGCGGCCTCATCGCCTTCCTCCTCGTCATCGGTCGGGCCTTCGCGGTCAAGACCTTCGGTCACAAAGAAGCGACGAGTGCGATCGTCGTCTCGTATTACTGGCACTTCGTCGACGTCGTCTGGATCGGGCTCTTCCTGGTCATCTACGTTCTCAAATAGGAATCAGGAGCAGACCTCACCACCATGCGCGCAAAAACGCACACTACGGCCGGATCCCGGCGGCAGCCCCGCAAGGGCGGCCGCAGGCACCCGCTGGCCACGATCGCACTGATCGCGATCGGACTGGGGCTCACCGGGGGGGCTTACGCGGCATTCAACACGTCGACGGCCTCAGCCGAGCCGACGGTCGCTTCGCAGGAGTCCGTCGACCAGGGCAAGAAGCTCTTCCAGGCGAACTGCGCCACCTGCCACGGGCTGAACGCGACCGGCACCACCAACGGTCCGAGCCTCATCGGTGTGGGAGCTGCGGCTGTCGACTTCCAGGTCGGCACCGGCCGCATGCCGATGGCGATGCAGGGCCCGCAGGCCCAGGAGAAGCCGGTTCAGTTCACTGAGGCCGACATCAAGGCGCTCGCCGACTACGTGGCATCGCTCGCCCCTGGGCCGGCGATCCCCGACGAGTCACTGCTGCAGGGCAACGGCAACGCCGCGAACGGTGGAGAACTCTTCCGCGTCAACTGCGCCATGTGCCACAACGTGGCGGGCGCCGGCGGTGCACTCACCGAAGGAAAGTACGCTCCGCCGCTGAAGGGCGTCAGCGCCCAGCACATCTACGAGGCGATGGTCACCGGTCCTCAGAACATGCCCGTGTTCAACGACCTCAACATCTCCCCGAAAGACAAAGCTGACATCATCACCTACCTCAAGTACATCGAGAAGAACCAGTCCCCCGGCGGCTTCGAGCTCGGTTCGCTCGGCCCCGTGGCCGAGGGTCTGTTCCTCTGGATCTTCGGTGTGGGCGCGGTCATCGCGCTGACCGTCTGGATCACAGCGAAGTCGAACTAGACGGTACTTGACATGACACAGCGCACGAAGGAGAACAATGGCACAGGACGATAACGGCGGACACGAGCTGACCCCTGCCAGCTCGTCGGCCGTCGAAGTCCACAGGGAGGGCGACCCGGGCACCGCGGTCGTGCTCAGTGACCGTGTGGAGAATCCGGGCTTCCCGCCTCACCGCATGCGGGTGACGGACATCGACCCGAAGAAGGCACGCCGTGCCGAACGCGTGATCTACACGCTCTTCTACCTGTCGATCGCAGGCAGCGTCTGGGCCATCGCCGCATACATGGCGTTCCCGATCGAGGACAACGACCCGGGTTCGGTCCACCTGAACAACATGTTCATCGGCCTCGGCATCGCGCTTGCGCTGCTTGCCATCGGCATCGGTGCGGTCCACTGGGGCAAGGCGCTCATGCACGAGCGCGAGGGCATCGACCTGAGGCACTCGACGCGCGGCAAAGAGCAGACCACCGAACGCGCTGCAGAGATCTTCCGCATCGCCGACGAAGAATCCGGATTCAACCGGCGCACGCTCATCCGAAACAGTCTCATCGGTGCGCTCGTCGTGTTCCCGCTCCCCGCTGTCGTCCTGTTCCGCGGTCTCGCTCCGCAGAACGAGAACCCTGTCACACTCCTCTCCCACACGATGTGGAAGAAGGGGACCCGCCTCACCCGTGACCCCTCCGGTACGCCGATCAAGGCCGCCGATGTCACCCTCGGTTCCGCGTTCCACGTGATCCCCGAGGGGCTCAACGAACGTGAAGACGCACTCGAGCAGAAGGCCAAGGCCGCAGTTCTGCTCATGCGCCTCAAGCCGGAAGACCTCCACGTCTCCCCCGGCCGCAGGGACTGGAACTACGACGGAATCGTCGCCTACTCCAAGATCTGCACCCATGTCGGCTGCCCCGTCGCACTGTACGAGCAGCAGACCCACCACCTGCTGTGCCCGTGCCACCAGTCGCAGTTCGACATCACGCACGAGGCCGAAGTGATCTTCGGACCTGCGAAGCGACCGCTGCCGCAGCTGCCGATCACGATCGACTCCGATGGTTACCTCATCGCACGCAGTGACTTCACCGAGCCAGTAGGCCCGAGCTTCTGGGAGCGCAGTTGACAACCTCAGCAGCCGCATCGTCTGCGGCACATTTCGAAGGGTCCACCACGGACGCCCCGGCGAAGAAGGGCGGCTTCACCGCCGCTGCCGCGAACTACATCGAGGACCGCACCAGCATCTCCGGCGCCGTCAAGGAGTTCGGTCGCAAGATCTTCCCCGACCACTGGTCATTCCTCCTCGGTGAAGTCGCCCTCTACAGCTTCATCGTCATCCTGCTGACGGGAACGTTCCTGACGTTCTTCTTCCAGGCGTCGATGGCAGAGGTCGTCTACAACGGCTCGTACGTCCCGCTCAAGGGCGTCTCGATGTCCGCTGCCATGTCGAGCACGCTGAACATCTCGTTCGAGATCCGCGGCGGCCTACTGATGCGTCAGATCCACCACTGGGCGGCACTGCTGTTCGTGGCGGCGATCGGCCTGCACATGCTGCGCGTCTTCTTCACCGGCGCCTTCCGCAAGCCGCGCGAGCTCAACTGGGTCATCGGCTTTACGCTGTTCATCCTCGCCATGGCCGAAGGATTCACCGGCTACTCGCTCCCCGACGACCTGCTCTCGGGCAACGGGCTCCGGATCATCGACGGCCTGGTCAAGGGCATCCCGGTCATCGGAACCTGGACCTCGTTCCTCGTCTTCGGCGGCGAGTTCCCGGGTACGGCGATCGTCGGCCGACTGTACACGCTGCATATCCTCCTGCTGCCTGCCCTGGTGCTCGCCTTCATCGGCCTCCATCTGGTGTTCGTGGTCATCCACAAGCACACGCAGTACGCCGCGCCGGGTCGCACCGAAGGAAACGTCGTCGGCTATCCGGTCCTTCCGGTCTACGCGGCCAAGGCCGGCGGGTTCTTCTTCATCATCTTCGGTGTCATCGCACTGATCGCCTCGCTGTTCACGATCAACCCGATCTGGAACTACGGTCCATACGACCCGTCGCCCGTGTCCGCCGGAACGCAGCCTGACTGGTACATCGGCTTCGCCGACGGTGCCCTCCGCCTGATACCACCGGGCTGGGAGTTCGTGTGGCTGAACCGTACCTGGTCGTTCAACATCATCGTCCCGCTCGTCGCGATCGGTGTGTTCATCGTCCTGGCGATGTTCTATCCGTTCATCGAAGCCTGGATCACCGGTGACAAGCGTGAGCACCACATCCTCGACCGTCCCCGGAACCAGGCCACGCGCACGGCGATCGGTGCTGCCGGTGTCACGTTCTACGCGGCCCTGTGGGCTGCCGCGAGCTCCGACATCATCGCCACACACTTCAAAGTAACGATGGAGGGTGTTATCCACGCCATCCAGGCAATGGCGATCCTCGGTCCGTTCATCGCCTACTTCCTGACGAAACGCGTCTGCATCGCGCTCCAGAAGAAGGACCGCTCGATCGCCCTTCACGGCTTCGAATCGGGACGTATCGTCAAGTTGCCGGGCGGCGAGTTCATCGAAGTGCACGAGCCGCTCGACGAGTACGAGCGCTGGCGCCTGGTGAGCTTCGACACCTACGAGCCGCTGATGATCCGTCCGAATAAGCAGGGCAAGATCACGATCGGTACGCGAATGCGGTCCGGGCTTTCTCGGTGGTTCTTCGAAGACCGCATCCTGCCACCGACCAAGGGCGAACTCGAGTCGAGTTCGGGTCACCACTAAGCCTGTCGAGCTCTACGAATGCGCCGGCCGCGAGAGAGATCTCGGTCGGCGCATTCGCTGTTCACGGCATGCGGCGCGCACCAGGCCGCTGCACACACGACTGCTGCACGCGCAGTCGCCGCACACGACAGGAGGCGCCGTGTCCACTGAGACTCTCGCCGCGTGGCTGAGATGCCCCACGTGCACCGAGCCCCTCATGCCTGCAGCGGCGACCGTTCTCGGTTGTGTCAACGGCCATCGTTTCGACGTCAACAAGCGCGGCTATGTCACGTTGCTCGGATCGCGGTCGCGGGTCGTCGGCGACACGCCTTCGATGCTGGATGCGCGCGCACGCGTTCTCGAACAGGGAACCTACACGCCGATCGTCGAAGAAGTGAGTGCGTTGCTCGAGCTTCGCCAGGAAGAACATCGGATCCTCGACGCCGGGGCCGGCACGGGTTACTACCTGCAGTCGGTTCTCGCGGTGCGGCCGACCGCGCGGGGACTGGCTCTGGACCTCTCCCCCGCTGCCGTCGCACGCGCCGTCAAGGCTGCCAGTACAATCGACGGCCTCGTCGCGGACACCTGGCAGCCCCTGCCGATCCGTGACGGCATCGCCGACGTGATCCTGAACATCTTCGCGCCGCGCAATCTGTCCGAATTCCACCGCATCCTCGCTCCGAACGGAACGCTCGTCGTCGTGGTTCCGCGCGCCGAACATCTGCATGAGCTTCGCGAGAACGGTCGGATGCTGGACGTGCCGGCCGACAAAGCGCCGACGCTCATCGAAACGGCTCGCGACCAGTTCACCCTTGTCGCGAGCACCAGCGTCGTCCTCGACATCGCCTACGACGAGGTGCTAGCCGATTCGCTTGTGGCGATGGGGCCGTCGGCACATCACACGCCCGAGAGCGTGCACGAACAGGTCGGTCCGCTCGAAGTTCCTGCGCATGCAAGCGTCACCGCAGCTGTGGACGTCCTCGCCTTCGCGGCTCGCTGACGCCGATCTCGGAGTGCTGAGCCGGATGCCGTCCACCGCTACCTCAGGGGCGCAGCCCCGGTTCGGCACCGACGATGATCGATTCGACCACCTCTTCGACAGCGTCATCGTCCGGCAGGCCGCCGAGTTCTCCGGCGAACAGCAGGTGCCCGGTGCCGATCAGAGCGAATGCGAGTCTCTCCGTGTCCGCCTGCAGCGTCAGTCGCCCTAACTGTCGCTCGGCACGCAGATAAGAGGCGATCATTGCCGTCGATTCGGTGAGGATCGGGATGCCTGACGGGGTGCCCGCTCGCAACCTGACGCGAACGTCGTTGCGGGTGCCCGCCACGGCTATGAGCCCCAGGGCCGTCGGGGTGAAGATGCGCATCAGTGCGTCGGCAAGGTTCGACACGAGACTTCCCCTGCCGACCGATTCATCGAGCCGCGAACTCTCCACGCCGAGCAAGGCGATGTGATCGCGGATCAACTCGGCGAGAAAATCATCGAAGTCGACGAAATGACGATGTAGGACACCCTTGGCGACGCCCGCCTCCTCGGTTACCGCCCGGCTGGTCAATCCACCCACGCCGTCCCGTATCAGTACCCGCTCCGCTGCGGCAAACAAGGTCGCTCGCGGATCCTGCAGCGCGATTCCGGTCGGCACGAGACTCTCATTCGATACGTGGACAAATGGGCGAGCGCCCACTTAGAGTGGGCATGTGGTCACTCTAACGCCTCCTCCGGACCCGGTACCGCATCACCATCGCTCGATCGCCGAGTCCTTCGGCGATGACGCCACTCGTTATGATCGCTCCCGACCCCGCTATCCGCAGGCTCTCGCCGACGCAGTCCTGGCCGGCTTGACCGGTCGCCGGGTGCTCGACGTGGGTATCGGCACCGGAATCTCCGCGCTGCCGTTCCGTGAGGCCGGTGCAGAGGTCTCGGGCGTCGAGGTCGATCCGCGTATGGCTGAACTCGCACGCTCGCGCGGGTTTGCAGTCGACGTTTCTCGTTTCGAAGACTGGGACTCAGGGGGTAGATTCTTCGACGCGGTGATTGCGGGCCAGACCTGGCACTGGATCGATCCGGTAGCCGGTGCTGCGAAGGCAGCTCACGTTCTTCCGTCGGGGGGACGGCTGGCGGTCTTCTGGAACGTCGGCGACCCGGACCCAGAAATCGCCGCGGCCTTCGCGGACATCTACCGTTCCGTGGACACCGGATTGCCGTTCACGCCGTGGGTTGCACAAGCCCTGGACGGCTATGACGCCATCACCTCGAACACCATCGACGGGATCAGCACGAGCGGTGCGTTCGCGGAACCCCGACGACTGCGCTTCGATTGGTCGACCGCTGTCACGCGGGATGCGTGGCTCGACCTGGTTCCCACCATGGGCGGCCACAATCGCATTCCCGCGGACCGACTCGCCGAACTCCTCGCCCGGTCCGCACGCGTCATCGACGAGCATGGCGGCAGCTTCACCATGTACTACGCCAGCGTCGCCATCACGGCAGATCGCGCAGCCGCCTGAGAGGCTCCTGCGCGGCCTCCTGAGGCGTGTCAGCGCGCGAAGTAGCCGCGGTAGTACTCGTACGTCCAGCCGACCAGGCAGACGATCGTGAAAGCCACACCGATGTAGGCGATCCAGAAACCGACAGCGATTCCGAGCACCACGAGGCCCGCACCGAAAGCGAGAGCGATCGGCCACCAACTCCACGGGCTGAAGTGCCCGAGCTCCGGATCGCCGTCGTCGACGTTCGCATCGAGGCGGTCCTCAGGGAGTTCACCACCCTGTGACGAGTACGACCGACCGATGTAGAACGCGAGGAACGTCGCCAGGATCGTGCTCAGCGTGAGCGCGACGGTTCCGACCCACTCGACCTTGCCGTAGTACAGCAGGCTCCACACCGTGTAAAGCGCGGCCGAGAGGAGGAAGAATCCGGCGAGGATCCAGAACAGGTTCGAGTTTGCCCTCATCTCACTTCACCTTCTCACTGTCGAGGTCGTACACGGGTGTATCGGGTGCGTCTTTTCCGCTTCCGATTCCGAGCGGGATACCCGCCTCGGGGTGGTTGAGGTCGAACGCAGGCGACTCGCTGCGGATGCGGGGAATCGAGGTGAAGTTGTGCCGGGGTGGCGGGCAGCTGGTCGCCCACTCGAGCGATCGGCCGTAACCCCACGGGTCGTTCACCGTCACCCGCGGAGCATTGCGCGCGGTCAGATACACGTTCACGAAGAACGGGATCATCGAGACGGCGAGGATGCCGGCACCGATGCTCGACACCTGGTTCATCCAGGTGAATCCGTCCTGCGGCAGGTAGGTCGCGTACCGTCGCGGCATGCCGATCACGCCGAGCCAGTGCTGGATGAGGAACGTCGTGTGGAATCCGATGAAGAGGAGCCAGAAGTGCCATTTGCCGAGTCGGTCGTTGAGCATCTTGCCGGTCCACTTGGGCCACCAGAAGTAGAAGCCCGAGAACATTGCGAAGACGACGGTTCCGAAGACCACGTAGTGGAAGTGGGCCACGACGAAGTACGTGTCTGACACGTGGAAGTCGAGCGGCGGCGATGCCAGGATCACACCGGTGAGGCCACCGAAGGTGAACGTGATGAGGAAGCCGATCGCCCAGAGCATCGGGGATTCGAACGTGATCGACCCACGCCACATCGTGCCGATCCAGTTGAAGATCTTCACACCGGTCGGGACTGCGATGAGCATCGTCATCAGCGAGAAGAACGGCAGGAGCACCGATCCGGTCACGTACATGTGGTGTGCCCACACAGTGACGGACAGCGCAGCGATGGAGATCGTCGCGTAGATCAGCGTCTTGTATCCGAAGATCGGCTTGCGGCTGAACACAGGGAACACCTCTGAGACGATGCCGAAGAACGGCAGCGCGATGATGTACACCTCGGGATGGCCGAAGAACCAGAACAGGTGCTGCCAGAGGAGCACACCACCATTGGCCGCGTCATAGACGTGGGCGTCGAACACGCGGTCGGCCGCCAGCGCGAACAGCGCCGCAGCGAGTACCGGGAACGCCATCAGCACGAGGATCGACGTGACGAGTGCGTTCCAGGTGAAGATCGGCATGCGGAACATGGTCATGCCGGGAGCACGCATCGTGATGATCGTCGTGATGAAGTTCACCGCGCCGAGGATGGTTCCGAAACCGGACAACCCGAGACCGAGCACCCAGAGGTTGCCGCCCACGCCGGGTGAGAACGTCGTGCTCGACAGCGGCGCGTAGGCGAACCATCCGAATGAGGCCGCGCCCTGCGGGGTGAGGAACCCGGCTACCGCGATGAGCGAGCCGAAGCTGTAGAACCAGTACGCAAGCGCGTTCAACCGAGGGAACGCCACGTCAGGCGCACCGATCTGGAGCGGCATGAGTGCGTTCACGAAGCCGGCGAACAGTGGCGTCGCGAACATCAGCAGCATGATCGTGCCGTGCATGGTGAACAGCTGGTTGTACTGTTCCTTGGTCTGCACGACCTGGAGGCCCGGCTCGAAGAGCTGTGCCCGGATGATCAGCGCCATGACGCCGCCGATGAGGAAGTAGAGGAACGAGGTGACCAGGTACAGGTAACCGATGGTCTTGTGGTCCGTCGAGGTGATGTAGCTCACCAGGAGGTTGCCCTTGCGCTCCACGTTGCCTGCGGTGAACGCCTGCGTGGCTTTGGGGAGCGGGGTCGCCGTCGATGCGGGAGCGGGTGCTGTAGTCGTAGTCATGGATGCCCCTACTGGTTTACCTTCGGCGGGGTGGTGCCGGGCAGGTTGTTGTTGCGGTCGTACTCGATGCCGAGCTGTCCTTCGAATCCCTTGTCACGCAGCGACTGGATGTGCGCGTCGTATTCAGCCTGCGGAACGATCTTCAGGTTGAAGAGCATCGCCGAGTGGTACTCGCCGCAGAGCTCCGCGCACTTTCCGACGAATGTTCCCGTGCGGCTGGTCGTGCTGAAGTACATGTAGTTCGTCTTACCGGGGATGACGTCTTTCTTGTAGAGCATCGCCGGCACCCAGAACGAGTGGATCACGTCACGCGAGTCGAGAATGATCGTGACCGTCTTGTTCTCGGGGAGGTACAGGGTCGGGATCTTGCTCTCTTCGACCGCTCCCGGCTGCGAGCTCTTGTCATCCGGCTGCGCCTGGATTCCGGGGTCGTAGACGTTCTCGTTGACGTAGTTGAAGTCCCATGCCCACTGCTTCGCGAGGACGTGGATCTTGATGTCGGGGTTGGCGTACGGCTGCTCGATCGCCTCCTGATCCCTCGCCGTGAAGGCGAAGAATCCGAGAACGAGGATGAGCGGCACGATCGTGTAGAAGATCTCGATCGGCATGTTGTACCGCAGCTGTGCGGGAAGGCCCGTCTGCCCCTTGCGGCGGCGATAGACGATGACCGCCCAGATCACAAGGCCCCAGACGATCACACCCACGACCAGCAGGACGATCCAGCTCGTCACCCAGAGGCCGCTGATGCGCTCCGTGTGGTTGGTGACGGGAGGCTGTCCGGCTTGGAAGCCGGGCAGGAATCCGTGCAGCTGGGCCTCAGTGCACCCTGCGAGTACGAATGCAAGTGTCGCTGCGATCGGAATAGCAGCCCATCGGAGACGACGATTGTGACGCACCGGTGACCTTTCGAGAGACTCGTGAACAGTTCAGTAGCAACTGTATTGACCGTAACTACCCTACTCCGAGACACACGCCGGAATGAACCAGAAAGGGCCACCCCGAAGGGCGGCCCGAGCTGGATTCTTGTGGTAAAGAGCGGCTAGTGGAACGAGTCTCCACAGGCGCAGCTGCCCGATGCGTTCGGGTTGTCGATCGTGAAGCCCTGCTTCTGGATCGTGTCCTCGAAGTCGATCGTCGCGCCATCGAGGTATGGGACGCTCATCTTGTCGACGATCACCTCGACACCGTCGAAGTCCACCGTCGCGTCCCCGTCGAGCATGCGCTCGTCGAAGTACAGCTGGTAGATGAGGCCCGAGCAGCCGCCGGGCTGCACAGCAACGCGCAGGCGAAGGTCATCGCGACCCTCCTGCTCGAGCAGGCTCCGGACCTTGCCGGCGGCCGTGTCGGTGAGGCCCACGCCGTGGGCTCGGGTCTCAGCGAGTGTCGTGTCGGTCATAGTGCTCCTGACGAGTTGTGAGGGTGATCCATCGAAATCTAACGAGATTCTACGTCGGAAAACTCGAAAGTCGCCGTGATCATTCCGTCGTGCGCCGATCCAGCCGTGAAAGCAGGAGCGCCTCGGTGAGGACGGCACGCCTGAAGACGCCCAGGTGAAGGGACTCGTTCGGGCTGTGCGCCCGGGAATCCGGGTCTTCGACGCCGGTCACGAGGATCTGTGCGCCGGGGAAGACCCGCACGAGGTCGGCGATGAAAGGGATGGACCCTCCGACGCCCATCTCGACGGGCTCGGATCCCCACGCATCCGCCATCGCACGCTTCGCTTCGGCCACAGCCCAGCCCGACGTGTCCACCAGGAACGGATCGCCGAGGTCGACATCGTCGATCTCGATGTGGGCGCCGAACGGGGCGTTGTCGCGCAGGTGGCGCTCGAGGGCCGTGTACGCATCAGATGCTGCCTGCCCGGGCGCGATCCGCGCGCTGATGCGGACCGCTGCCGACGGAGCGAGCGTGTTGGATGCATTGGCCACGCTGGGTGCGTCGATCCCGGTCACGGTGATCGACGGCTTCGACCAGATGCGGCTCAGGATGGTTCCCGACCCGACCGGGGTGACCCCGTCCAGGAGGGCTGCCTCGTGGCGGAGCTGGTCCTCGTCGTATGCCGGGGTCTCGCCATCGTGCTCGGTGAGGCCTTCGACGCCGACCGACCCGTCCTCAGCGTGCAGGGTCGAGAGCAGCCGGATCATGGCGAGCATCGCATCCGGTACCGCTCCCCCGAACATGCCTGAATGCGACGCGTGCCCCAGCGTCCTGACGGTCAGGCGGAACGTGACGTTACCGCGCAGGCCGACGGTGAGCGCGGGAGTGTCGAGATCCCAGTTGTCGGAGTCCGCGACGACGATGACGTCGGCCGCCAGCGCGTCGCGATGGAGCTGGAGGAAGTTCGCGAAGGATCGGGATCCGAACTCCTCCTCCCCTTCGATGAAGACCGCGAGTCCCAGGTCGAAATCGTCACCGTGTGCTTCGAGGAGGGCGCGCACCGAGGCGACGTGCGCCATCACACCTGCCTTGTCGTCGGCCGCGCCACGGCCGTAGAGCCGGTCTCCGCGCACGGTCGGCTCGAACGGCGACGTATCCCAGTCCTCGTCGCGACCCTGCGGCTGCACGTCGTGGTGCGCGTAGAGAAGGACTGTCGGGCGCCCGTTGCGTGCCGCGCGCGTCGCGAGGACGGCCGGCTGGCCGAGCTCCGGGCCTTCGCCGATCGGCGCCTGAGCCACACGGACCTCGTCGAAGGCGCCGGTCCCCTCGAGGAGGGCCGCCACCGCCCGCGAACTCGCTGCGACGTTCTCGGCATCGAAGGCCGCCCACGAGACCGAAGGGATGCGCACCAGGTTCGACAGATCGGCGATCGTGGACGGGATGCCCCCTTCCACCGCTTCACGCACGCGTGCCTCGAGTGCCGCTGATGCGTCGTCGTTCGTTCCGGGCGTAGTCGACTGTGGATCATTCGTCTGTGGGTGGTTCGTCATGCAGGTAATCTTAGCCGGACACCAATCGAGGGCTTACCGTGGCAAAACGAGACACAACGCCGAGCGCGACCGCTCCGGCGAACCAGCCGGTCCAGGAGACCGCAGAAGAGACTGCAGCGCGAATCGCGGGCAAGGGAGCCCCGACGCCGACGCGCCGTGAGCAGGAGGCCGCCCGCAAGCGCCCCCTCGTGCCCAACGACCGTAAAGAGGCGGCACGCCAGGCTCGAGTCAAGACGTCGGAGGCACGCGAGCGCGCCCGCGTCGGCATGGCGGCCGGCGACGACAAGTACCTCACCGCGCGCGACCGTGGTCCTCAGCGCCGTTTCGTGCGCGACTACGTCGATGCGCGCTTCAACATCGGCGAGTTCATGATCCCCGTCATGCTGCTCGTCATTGTGCTGACATTCTTCCCGCAGCGCGACGTCCAGCTGTACGGCATCATCGCCCTCTGGGCGTTCTTCATCATCGCCGTGCTCGACTGCTTCTTCCTCGGCTACCTGGTCCGCAAGGGCCTCGGCGCCAAGTTCGGCAAATCGAAGGTGGAGAAGGGCGTCCGCTGGTACGCAGCGATGCGCGCCCTCCAGCTGCGCGTCATCCGTCTGCCGAAGCCGCAGGTCAAGCGCGGACAGTACCCCAGCTGACCGTGACGATCGTCGCTGCTGCGGACGGCTCTGCCCTCGGCAACCCCGGTCCGGCCGGATGGGCATGGTACGTCGATGACAACACCTGGGCCGCGGGCGGCTGGCCGCACGGGACCAACAACCAGGGCGAGCTGATGGCGGTCATCGACCTGCTCGACTCGACCGCCCATCTCGATGACGACCTGCGCATCCTGTGCGACAGCCAGTATGTGATCAATGCGGTCACGAAGTGGATGCCCGGCTGGAAGCGCAAAGGCTGGCGCAAGGCCGACGGCAAACCGGTGCTCAACCGCGAACTGCTCGAACGTCTCGACCGCGCGACCACCGGCCGCCGTTACACCTTCGAGTGGGTGAAGGGTCACGCCGGGCACGAGCTCAATGAGGCAGCGGATGTGCGCGCGCGCGCCGTTGCGACGGCGTACCAGAACGGCTCGCCGATTCCGATCGGTCCGGGATGGCCGGGGCGCGGAAGCGAGGGTCGGCCCGCTGTCGAGCCGGCGCCCGAACCCTCCGGCGAGCCCGTCACCGCCGTGAGCGCGCCGCCTGCTTCGACCGCGACGACGGCTCCCCAGCTGGACCTGTTCGGCGACGACGACATCGTGGCCCCGACGGACGACCATCAGCTGGTGGAGACCCTCGAACGCGAACTGCTGAATCCGACCGTCCGGGCGGATTCTTCTCGCGTCGCGGCCATCCTGCACTCCGAATTCGAGGAGATCGGGAGTTCGGGTCGCCTGTGGAGCCGAGACGCGATCGTCAACGAACTGGCCGGTCAGCAGCCAGAACGCATTGACTTCGAGGTGCTCGGGAGCGAACTGGTCGCACCGGATGCGATCCTTCTGACCGCGCGCACCTCCGACTCGCGCGGGTCAGCCCTTCGCAGCTCGCTCTGGCTTCGCGTCGACGGACGCTGGCGCCTGCGGTTCCACCAGGGAACGCCCGAATCCTGACCCGGCGCGGCGATGCGGCAAGCCGCGGCCGGATCAGCGCGTGACGAGGTTGCGCGTGACGAGTCCCCGGTTGATCTGGCGCGCCCAGAGCGGACCGCGATACAGAAACGCCGTGTAGCCCTGCACCAGAGTGGCTCCTGCAGCGAGCCGTTCGGCGACATCGTCGGCAGTTTCCACCCCGCCCACGGAGATCACGCAGAGATCGCTCGGCACGATCGACCTGATCAGGCGCAGCACTTCGAGCGACCGGGCTGCCAGCGGGGCGCCGGAGAGCCCTCCCGCGCCCGCCGCCTCGACGATGGCTGCTTCGGTGCGCAGGCCCTCCCGCGAGATCGTCGTGTTCGTCGCGATGATGCCGTCGAGTCCGATTCGGACGACGAGACCGGCGATCCTCTCGACCTGATCGTCGGTGAGGTCGGGTGCGATCTTCACGAGGAGCGGGACACGGCCGGCCTCGGCCTTGACCGATGCGAGCAGAGGTTCCAGCTGTTCGAGCTCCTGGAGGCCGCGCAGTCCGGGCGTGTTGGGCGAGCTGACATTGACCACGAGGTAGTCGGCCACCGGCGCGAGGGCGCGAGCACTCGTCAGGTAGTCGGCGGTGGCGTCTTCGACTGCGACCACCCGGCTCTTTCCGATGTTCACGCCGAGCACTGCCCGGGTCGTACGTCGCGCTATCCGCGCCAGACGGTCTGCTGCGGCTACTGCTCCCCCGTTGTTGAATCCCATCCGATTGATGACGGCGCGGTCAGGGATGAGGCGGAACAGCCGCGGCTTCTCGTTCCCCGGCTGGGCGATCGCGGTGATCGTTCCGACTTCGACGTGGCCGAAGCCGAGCTGGCCGAGCCCGATGACGGCTTTACCGTCTTTGTCGAATCCGGCGGCGACGCCGAACGGAGAGTCGAACTCGAGGCCAAGGGCTTTCGTCTTCAGGGTCGGGTCGGGGCGGGTGAATCGTCGCACCAGGCGACCGAAGCCGAGGGTCGGGAGCGCCTGGATGACGACGAACGCCAGATGATGCGCCCGTTCGGGGTCGAGCTTCGACAGGACGAGGGTGAAGAGTGTGCGATACATGCCTGTGTCAGCGTACCGGCATGGCCGACGTGACCGGCTCAGTTCGCAGCGTCGACGCGCTCAGAGCCGTGCTCGACCCGCAGCTGGGTGATCGCATCTTCGAAGTCGTCGAGAGAATCGAACCCCTGGTACACGCTGGCGAAACGCAGGTACGCGACCTCATCGAGTTCGCGAAGCGGCGGAAGGATCGCGAGCCCGATGTCGTTCGCGTCGATCTGGGACGCCCCGGTCGAACGGATCGTCTCCTCGACCTTCTGGGCCAGCACGGCAAGGTCGGAGTCGGTGACCGGGCGACCCTGGCAGGCCTTGCGCACGCCGCTGACGATCTTCTCCCGGCTGAACGGCTCGGCCACGCCGCTTCGCTTGATCACGCTCAGGCTCGCGGTCTCGGTCGTGCTGAAACGCCGACCGCATTCCGGGCACTGGCGGCGGCGGCGGATCGACATCCCGTCGTCGCTCGTACGGGAGTCGATGACGCGAGAGTCGGGGTGGCGGCAGAAGGGACAGAACATGGTGCTCGAATCCTAACCGAGTTCGGACCTACGGGGCCGTGAAGCGAGCCGTGACGGCCTCACCGTGGGCAGGGAGATCTTCTGCACCGGACAATGCGACGATTCGCTCGGCGACCTCGCCCAGGGCGTCACGGTCGTAGCGGATGACCTGCTGCGGCCGGAGGAACGAGTACGCACCGAGTCCCGGTGAGAATCGTGCCTGTCCGCCGGTGGGAAGCACGTGGTTCGAGCCGGCGAGGTAGTCGCCGAGGCTCACCGGTGAGTGCGCTCCGAGGAAGATCGCTCCGGCGTTCTCGATATCGGCCAGCACGGCCTCCGGGTCCGCCGTCTGGATCTCAAGGTGCTCGGGCCCGTACGCGTTGCTGAAGGCCGCAGCTGCTGCAAGATCGTCGACCAGCACGATCGCCGACTGCGGACCGGACAATGCAGCGGTGACGCGCACGGAGTGCCGCGTAGCGCGTGCGAGGCGTTCCAGTTCACGCATGACGCGATCAGCGAGCTCAGGACTGTCTGTGGCGAGCACCGCTGCGGCCGCCTCGTCGTGCTCCGCCTGACTCACGAGGTCGGCGGCGACGAGGGTCGCATCCGCCGAATCGTCGGCGATGACGAGGATCTCGGTCGTACCGGCCTCAGAATCGATACCTGCCTGTCCGCGAACCACCCGCTTCGCCGCGGCGACGTAGATGTTGCCGGGCCCGGTGATGACCTGCACCGGATCGAGTCCGAGCTCTTCCACCCCGAAGGCGAGCGCTCCGATCGCCCCGGCCCCGCCCATCGCGTAGACCTCGTCGATGCCGAGCAGACCCGCGGCACCGAGGATGGTCGGGTGAACGGCCCCGCCGAACGCCGCCTGCGGCGGGCTCGCCAGGGCGATCGAGCCGACACCGGCGACCTGGGCGGGCACCGCGTTCATCACGACGCTGGAGGGATAGACCGCTTTGCCGCCGGGAACGTACAACCCGGCGCGGGCGACAGGCTGCCAGCGCTGGACGATGGTCGCCCCCGGGCCGATCGTCGTCAGCACCTCGGCAGGGACCTGTGCAGCAGTAGCCTGCCGGACGCGGACGATGGCCTCGTCGAGCGCCTCGCGCACGTCGGCGGGAAGCCCCCGGACGGCCGCCTCGATCTCGGACGCGGGTACACGGATGCTCGTCGCACGGCCACCGTCGAACTTCTCTGCCTGTTCGTCGAGGGCGGCACGCCCGCGTGAACGAACATCGTCGATGAGTTCTGTCGCGACATGAAGCGCAACAGAGACGTCGACGGCGGGCCGCGGCACCAGACTGGTGAAGGCGGCGCGATTAGGCTGTATTCCGCGAAGATCGATGGTCTGCATCATGGCCTGTCAAGCCTATCCGTTCCGGCCTTCGCGCCCTGATCCATCCACAGGCAAGGAATAACCGTGAGGCGCGCGGCGCTTCATGCATACGTATGAACAGCTTCGCGATTCCCGAGAACCGGCTCCCGTCCGACAGGGTGGAGCCGGATGTCACGCCTGACCTG
Organism: Diaminobutyricibacter sp. McL0608; assembly: GCF_039613825.1. NCBI lineage: Bacteria > Bacillati > Actinomycetota > Actinomycetes > Micrococcales > Microbacteriaceae > Leifsonia > Leifsonia sp. McL0608. The sequence goes on from NZ_CP154826.1 coordinate 2,120,262, forward strand.
GCGGCGTTCCGGCAGGGATTCCGCCGTCATGCCGCCGGCGTCGCGATCATCACCGCCCTCACTGCCGACGGGCTCCCCGTCGGGTTCACGGCCACCTCGCTTGCGTCTCTGGCGGCGGTGCCTCCGCTGGCCACGTTCAACATCGCCCGGAGTGCGTCCAGCTGGCCCGCACTCGCCGAGACCGATCGGCTCGTCATCCACACCCTGGGCGTGCGGAATCGGAGCGTTGCGCAGAAACTCGCCGCCGACAACAGCGTGCGGTTCGACGGGGACCATTGGTATCCGGGGCCGCACGGACTGCCGATCATCAAGGACGTGACGAGCTGGATGATCGGCCGGATCGTCGAGCGGTTCCCGGTTCACAACAACGCCGTCGTCGTGGTGCAGATCGAGCAGGGCGAGCTCAACGACGACGACTCGCCGCTCCTTTATCACGAGCGCACCTACTTCGCGCCGGGCGATCCCGCCTGAGCCGGCGCGCGATTCTCGCTCCCGCCGCGACTCAGCTCAGGCAGTTCGGACCGAGCAGCCCCTTCAGCTCGCCGTAGAGATCGGCGCTTACCGACACCGGGTACGGCACTTCGAACACACGCGCCGTCTGGCCTTTGATGAGTCTCAGGCGCACTTCGTTCTTGCCCGCGTGCCGGATGAGCACATCGTTGAGCGCTTTGACCGTATCGGTCGTCGCCCGCTGATCGGGAAGTGAGATCACGAGCGGACCGGACCCCAGACTCTGGCCCAGGTCGGGCGTGAACAGACTGAACGCGTGGAGGTTCATTCCGTCGTCGCGCATGCTGACACGCCCACGGATGACCACGATCGAGTCGCCGACGAGCGCAGGCGCGAATTCCTGGTACGCCTTGCCCATGAACATCACGGTCATCTCGCCGCCGAAGTCCTCGACCTGGATCAAGCCGTACTGATTGCCCGAGTTCTTGGCCGTGCGGTGCTGCACCGAGGTCACCAGGCCCGCGATCGTGACCGTGTCGCCGTCCTGGGTCGATTCAGAGGCGATGAGGTCGGCGATTCCCGTGCTGGCGTGCTTTGCCAGTTGGAGTTCGAGACCGGCGAGCGGATGGTCCGAAACGTACAGACCGAGCATCTCGCGTTCGAAGGCGAGCTTGTCACGTTTCGCCCACTCGGGCCTGTCGGGAACGCGCTCGTGCACCTCGTCGAACTCGAACATGCCGGCGAACAGATCGACCTGCCCGTTCGCCTCGTTGCGTTTGAGGCTCACCGCCGATTCGACCGCGTCTTCGTGGACCTCGACGAGCGCACGCCTCGTCGCACCCAGCGAATCGAATGCGCCTGCCTTGATCAGGGATTCGATCGTCCGCTTGTTTGCGACATGGATCGGAACCTTCGACAGGAAGTCGTGGAACGACTCGAATCGCCCCTTCGCTTCGCGTGCAGCGCGGATGCCGTCGACGACGTTGGTGCCGACGTTGCGCACCGCCCCGAGGCCGAAGCGGATGTCGGACCCGACTGCGGCGAAGAATCCGATCGACTCGTTCACGTCGGGCGGCAGCACCTTGATTCCCATGCGCCGGCACTCGTTGAGGTAGATCGCCATCTTGTCCTTGGAGTCACCGACACTGGTGAGCAGCGCGGCCATGTACTCCGCGGGATAGTGCGCCTTGAGGTACGCGGTCCAATAGGAGACGACGCCGTATGCGGCCGAGTGGGCTTTGTTGAAGGCGTAGTCGGAGAACGGGAGCAGGATCTCCCACAGCTTGTTGACGGCCGCCATGGAATAGCCGTTCGCCTGCATTCCGGACGCGAAGCCCTCGAACTGCTTGTCGAGCTCGGACTTCTTCTTCTTTCCCATCGCGCGCCGGAGGATGTCCGCCTGGCCGAGCGAGAACCCTGCGACCTTCTGGGCGATCGCCATCACCTGCTCCTGGTAGATGATGAGCCCGTAGCTGGTCGAGAGGATCTCGGCGAGCGGCTCGGCAAGCTCCGGATGGATCGGCGTGATCTCTTGCAGGTGGTTCTTGCGGAGGGCGTAGTTCGTGTGCGAGTTGGCGCCCATCGGGCCCGGCCGGTACAGCGCGATCAGTGCCGAGATGTCTTCGAAGTTGTCGGGCTTCATGAGGCGCAGCAGGGATCGCATCGGCCCGCCGTCGAGCTGGAACACCCCGAGGGTGTCTCCCCGCGAGAGCAGGTCGTAGGCGGGCCGGTCGTCGAGCTCCAGCTCTTCGAGCACCGGCCGGATGCCGCGGTTGGCCTCGATGTTGTCGAGCGCGTCGTTGATGATGGTGAGGTTCCGCAGCCCCAGGAAGTCCATCTTGATGAGGCCGAGCGACTCGCACGCCGGATAGTCGAACTGCGTGACGATCTGGCCGTCCTGCTCCCGCTTCATGATCGGGATGATGTCGATCAGCGGATCGGAGGACATGATCACGCCGGCGGCGTGCACGCCCCACTGGCGCTTCAGGTTCTCGAGGCCGAGTGCGGTGTCGAACACCGTCTTCGCCTCCGCGTCCGTCTCGACGACGCCGCGGATGTCCGCAGCCTCCTTGTAGCGCGGATGATCGCGGTCGAAGATGCCGGTGAGCGGGATGTCCTTGCCCATGACGGGCGGCGGCATCGCCTTGGTCAGCTTCTCGCCCATCCCGAACGGGAATCCGAGCACCCGGGAGGAGTCCTTCAGCGCCTGCTTGGCCTTGATCGTGCCGTACGTCACGATCTGCGCCACGCGCTCCTCGCCGTACTTCTCCGTCACGTACTTGATGACCTCGCCGCGACGGCGGTCGTCGAAGTCGACATCGAAGTCAGGCATCGACACTCGGTCGGGATTGAGGAACCGCTCGAAGATGAGTCCGTGCCGCAGCGGGTCGAGATCGGTGATCTTCATCGCGTATGCGGCCATGGAGCCCGCACCGGATCCACGACCGGGACCGACCCGGATTCCGTTGCGCTTCGACCAGTTGATGAAGTCGGCGACGACGAGGAAGTAGCCGGGGAAGCCCATCTGCGAGATCACGCCGATCTCGTAGTCGGCCTGCGTGCGCACCTCGTCGGGGATGCCGGCCGGGTAGCGTTCGTGCAGGCCGTTCTCGACCTCCTTGATGAACCACGTCTCCTCGGTCTCGCCGGCGGGCACCGGGAATCGGGGCATGTAGTTCGCGGAGGTGTTGAACTTGACATCGCAGCGCTCGGCGATCAGCAGGGTGTTGTCGCAGGCTTCGGGGTAGTCCCGGAAGAGCTGGCGCATCTGCGCGGCCGACTTGAGATAGAACTCGTCGGCGTCGAACTTGAAGCGATTGGGGTCGTCGAGAGTCGAGCCGGACTGCACGCAGAGCAGCGCCGCATGACTTGTCGCGTCGTGCGCGTGCGTGTAGTGGAGGTCGTTCGTCGCCACCAGGGGCAGGTCGAGCTCTTTCGCGAGCCGGATCAGGTCGCTCATGACGCGGCGCTCGATGCCGAGCCCGTGGTCCATGATCTCGCAGAAGAAATTCTCTTTGCCGAAGATGTCGCGGAACTCGGACGCCGCCTTCTTCGCTTCGTCGTACTGACCCAGCCGGAGCCTCGTCTGCACCTCGCCGCTGGGGCATCCCGTCGTGGCGATGAGCCCGTCGGAATACTGGTTCAGAAGCTCGCGATCCATACGCGGCTTGAAGTAGTAACCCTCGATAGACGCGCGCGACGACAGCCTGAAGAGATTGTGCATCCCCTGCGTGGTCGCCGACAGCAGCGTCATGTGCGTGTACGAGCCCGCCCCGGACACGTCGTCTTCGCCGCCGTCGCCCCAGCGGATGCGCGTGCGATCCTGCCGGGCCGTGCCTGGCGTGAGGTAGGCCTCGGTGCCGATGATCGGTTTGATTCCGGCATCGGTCGCCGTCTTCCAGAAGTCGAACGCGCCGAAGACGTTGCCGTGGTCGGTGACCGCCACCGCGGGCATCCCCTGTTCGACGGCTGCATCGATCAGAGGTTTGACGCGTGCAGCCCCGTCGAGCATGGAGTACTCGCTGTGAACGTGAAGGTGAACGAACGAGTCGCCGCTTGATGGCACTGTTTCTCCGTCTGGCGATGGTGGTGGATGTCTAGCCTAATTCTCGCGGAGGACTGCGAGTGCGTGTTGGAGATCGCTCGGATAGTCGGAGGTGAAACTCACCCACTCGCCTGTGGAGGGATGGTTGAACGCCAACTGCACGGCGTGAAGCCACTGCCGGGTGAGGCCGAGCCGCGCGGACAGCGTCGGGTCGGCCCCGTACATGGCGTCACCGACGCACGGATGCCTCTGCGCCGCCATGTGGACGCGGATCTGGTGCGTCCTGCCCGTCTCGAGGTGGATCTCGAGCAGGCTCGCCGCGGGGAACGCCTCGATCGTCTCGTAGTGGGTGACCGACGGCTTGCCGTCGGCGATGACGGCGAACTTCCAGTCGGATCGCGGATGGCGACCGATCGGCGCGTCGATGGTTCCTGTGAGCGGGTCAGGATGCCCCTGGACGACGGCGTGGTAGATCTTCTCGACTTCTCGGTCGTGGAACGCACGCTTGAGCGCGGTGTACGCGCGTTCCGACTTCGCCACGACCATGAGACCGCTGGTGCCCGCGTCGAGCCGGTGAACGATTCCGGCTCGCTCGGCAGCTCCGGAGGTGGAGATGCGGAAGCCCGCCGCCGCCAGCGCGCCCAGGACGGTCGGCCCGGTCCAGCCGACGGACGGATGCGCGGCGACCCCGACCGGCTTGTCGATCACGACGATGTCGTCGTCGTCGTAGACCACCGTGAGCTCAGGTACCGCGATCGGCACGATGACCGCTTCGCTGCGCGGCTCCCAGACGACCTCGAGCCAACTGCCGGCGCGCAGCCGGTCGGATTTGCCGACGACCGCGCCGTCGAGGGTGACTCCCCCGGCCTCGGCCACCTCGGCGGCGAAGGTGCGTGAGAAGCCGAGCAGTTTGGCGATGCCGGCGTCGACGCGGCTGCCGGCCAGGCCGTCGGGCAACGGGAGGCTTCGTGACTCCATTGCGCGGCCTACGCTGCGTCGGAGCGCGACTCCGGCCTGAGCGGCGTTTCGCCGTCGGGGCTGCCGGAGGCGGACGTGCCGGATGCCGGGCTGCCGCCGTCTCCCGCTCCCCCGGCCTCAGCCGAGGTGCTCTCGTCGCCGTCGAGCGCGGATCCCGTTCCGGACCCGCCGTCGTGGTGGCGCGATCCGTCGAGTCCGACACCGCGAATCGTGAGGATGATGAACAGGACCATGCTCGAGACGATCGCGACATCGGCCATGTTGAAGATCGCGGGAAGAAGCGGGATCTGGATGAAGTCGACCACGTGGCCGACGCCGAAGCCCGGTTCGCGCAGCAGTCGGTCGGTCAGGTTGCCGAGGAGACCGCCCAGAAGGAGACCGAACAGGACAGCCCAGGCCACGGACTTGATCTTGGGTGCGTACCAGATCACGAAGATCAGCACGCCGACACCGACGATCGAGAAGATCCAGGTGGACCCGCTCCCGATGGAGAAGGCCGCACCCGAATTCTTCACGAAACGGAACTGAAGCAATTGGCCCAGGACCTGGACCTGCTCGTCCTCGACGAGGTTCTTGACGACGAGGAACTTCGTGATCTGGTCGATCGCGTACACGCAGAGTGCGACGATGGCCAGAACGACGAGCGCCCGAACGCTGACCTTCGCCCTGGCGCTAGCCTCCAAAGCCCTGGAACGTCGGCGGCTGCGGAGCCGACTCCTGCGAGCCCTCGTTCGCGGCCGGGAGCGCCGGCGCCGGAGCAGAGGCTACGACGGGAACCTGACCGGAGGCCGGCGACTGGCTTGCCTGCGCCGGCGCTGCATAGCTGCCGGTGCCCGAGACGCTGGACGTCTCGAGGTCGCGAAGCTGGCTCTCGATGTAGCTCCTGAGCTGCTGACGATATTCGCGCTCGAACGTGCGGAGCTCGTCGATGCGGTGCTCGAGCAGCGCACGCTCCTGGTCGAGCTGGCTGATCTGGGCACGCTGCTTCGACTCGGCCTCGGCGACGACCCGTGCCGCGGTGGCATGGCCCTCCGCGATGAGCGCGTCGCGCTTCTCGATGCCCTCGCGCACGTGCTCCTCGTGGAGGCGGCGCGCGAGCTGGAGCAGGTTGTTCGTGCTCGACGGGTCGACCGCGTTCGCGTCGACCGGAGTCGGTGCGGCGTAGGCGGCTGCGACCGGAGTTGCTGCAGCGGCGACGACCGGAGCGGCAACGGTGGCCGGCTGCTCGGGTGCCGCAGGGGCGGCCTGGGCGGCCTGTGCGCCGCTGCGCTGGAGTTCGGCGATGCGCGAGTCGCTCGCCACGAGTCGCTGCTTCAGCTCCTCGTTCTCCTGGTTGAGCCGACGAAGCTCTACGACCACCTCGTCGAGAAAGTCGTCGACCTCGTCCTGGTCATAGCCCTCACGGAACTTCGTCGGTTGGAAACGCTTGTTGACTACATCTTCCGGAGTCAGCGCCATGTCAAGCCACCTTAGATCTTGAAATGCGAACAGAAATCGTGTTCAGCCAACGCTAGCAAAGTCGAACCGGGGTCCGCACGCCGCACGACACGCCAGCGTCGGCTTCGCCTAACACTACAGCCCGGTCCCGCGCGCAACGACGAGCGACCTGAGCGAAATGCCGAGCGACCTCAGCGGAAGAGCACCGTCACGTACAAACCCACGATGACGACCAGCATCGTGAGGCTCCAGCCGAAGTCGATCGCCACCGGCCCCATCGACAACGGCGGGATCAGTTTGCGGAAGAACTTGATCGGCGGGTCGGTCGCCACGTACATGGACTCGGCGAGCACGAGGCCGAAGCCGTGCGGACGCCACGATCTGCTGAAGGCGCGCACCAGGTCGACCACGAACCGCGCCCAGAGGAGGAAGAAATAGAGCAGCAGCAGATAGTAGACGATGGTCGCGAGGATGGAGACGACGGAGGACACGAGTTAAGTATGCGGAAGCACGCGCGATGCCCGGTCATCGACCGGGCTGCGTGAGATCGCTCCGCTCAACCCTGCGCGAAGAAGGAGGCTTCGACCTCGGCGTCCTGGCCGCCGTGCTCGCCCGAGACGACGACGTGCGATGGCGAGAGCAGGAACACCTTCGCGGTGACCCGCTCGATCTTGCCGTAGAGGCCCTGCGACAGGCCGCTGGCGAAGTCGATGAGGCGACGCGCGTCGCCTTCGCTCATCTGGGACAGGTTGATGATGACGGGGATGCCCTCGCGGAAGGACTCGGCGATGACCTGTGCATCGCGGTACTGGCGGGGGTGGACCGTGAGGATCTCGTTCATTTCTTGGACCGTCGCATTCCGTGCGGAGTTCGACTTGCGCAGCGGCGTGACCGGTGCGCGACCGGGCGCAGGGGCGACCGGAGCGGGGTGGGGAACGGGTGCGACGGGAGACTGGTGCGCCTGAGGCTGGTGCTGCTGCACCGGCTGCTCGTCGTATTCGAGCTCTTCGTCGGCCAGGCCGAGGTAGACCATCGTCTTCTTCAGCGGGTTGGTCATCGCATCCTCCGTGTAAACCTTCGCGCGTGTGAACCGGGTCGATACGTCGCCGCACCGAACGGAACCTTCTCTTCGAGATTAACCGTGCTCCGGCCGTTTCCCGGTAATGGCCGTACCAATTCGAAGGTGTGTCGCTCCTTCGGCGATGGCGGCCGCGTAGTCCTGGCTCATCCCCGCCGAGATCGCGGTCGCGCTCGGCGCCAGGCGCCGCACCCGCTCGGATGCGCTCCGCACTCGCGCGAACGCAGCGCGCGGGTCCTCGTCGATGGGCGCCACCGCCATCACTCCGAGCAGCCGGAGCCCTGGCGTCTCGAGCACGTGCTCGACGAGGTGTTCGAGCTCACCGTCAGCGATCCCACCCCGTGCCGGGTCCGATGTCAGGTTCAGCTGCACGAAGCAGTCGACCGTGGACTCGTCGGAGCGGAGCGCGTCGACCAGCGCCCTCCGGTCGATCGAGTGGATGACCTGTGCGTACGACCGGACCTGCCGCGCCTTCTTGCTCTGCAGCTGGCCGACGAAATGCCACGTGAGCGCGAGGTCGGAGAGTTCGGCGGCCTTCGCGCTCGCCTCCTGGTGCCGGTTCTCCCCCACATCCGTCACGCCCAGAACCGCCAGCTCGCGCACCAGCGACGCGGGATGGAACTTGGTCACGACGATGGTGGTGAGCTCCTCCGGGTCCCGCCCGGCAGCGCGTGCAGCATCCGCGATGCCCCGGCGGGCGAACGCGAGACGCTCCGCGAGACCGCTACTTGAGGAAGTCGGGGATGTCGAGGTCGTCATTCTCGTCGTCGAAGGCGGGGTCGATGGGGGCGGCGTCTCCGACGGGGCTCTCGGCTGCGGACCACGCAGTCGCCGGGGCGGGGATGTCCTCGGGGTCGAGCGCCTGCGTGTCGGGGAGTTCCGCGCCGGAAGTTCCAGACGCGACGAACGTCGTGCGTCGCGCATCCACGGCGGAGTGACCGCCGGGCTCACCACCGTCGAAGCCCGCGGCGATGACGGTCACGCGGACCTCGTCGCCGAGGGTGTCGTCGATGACGGCACCGAAGATGATGTTCGCCTCGGGGTGCACTGCCTCCTGCACCAGCCTGGCGGCGTCGTTGATCTCGAAGATGCCGAGGTTCGAGCCACCCTGGATGGAGAGCAGCACGCCGTGGGCTCCGTCGATGCTCGCCTCGAGCAGTGGGGATGCGACGGCGAGCTCGGCGGCTTTGATGGCACGATCGGCACCGCGCGATGAACCGATGCCCATCAGGGCGGAGCCGGCGCCCTGCATGACCGACTTGACGTCGGCGAAGTCGAGGTTGATGAGTCCCGGGGTGGTGATGAGGTCGGTGATCCCCTGGACACCGGCGAGGAGCACCTGGTCGGCGGTGGAGAACGCCTCGAGCATGCTGATGCCGCGGTCGCTGATCTCGAGGAGGCGGTCGTTCGGAACGACGATGAGGGTGTCGACCTCTTCTTTCAGACGGACGACGCCCGCCTCGGCCTGCTCGGAACGCCGCTTGCCCTCGAAGCCGAACGGCTTGGTGACGACACCGATGGTGAGAGCGCCGATCGACTTCGCGATCCGCGCGACGACGGGTGCGCCGCCCGTACCGGTTCCGCCACCCTCGCCGGCTGTCACGAAGACCATGTCGGCGCCCGCGAGCGCCTCTTCGATCTCTTCTGCGTGGTCTTCTGCAGCGCGACGGCCGACCTCGGGGTCTGCGCCGGCGCCAAGACCGCGAGTGATCTCGCGGCCGACATCGAGTTTGACGTCGGCGTCGCTCATCAGGAGCGCCTGGGCGTCCGTATTGATGGCGATGAACTCGACGCCGCGAAGCCCGAGTTCGATCATCCGGTTGACGGCGTTAACGCCGCCACCGCCAATGCCGACGACCTTGATCACGGCGAGGTAGTTCTGGTTTGATGTCACGTCCGGCCTCCGCTGGGAACCTTCAACCTCAAGTCGAGGCTTAAAGTTATGCTCAGTATGCAATTCCTGATTCGACGTTAGGTGTCGCCTGCCCGCGCCCCGGTAGGCGACCCGCGTGTCGCAAAAGTCCAGTGTGCACTGGGCGCCTGATCACTTCCTGACGACGCTGTGCGGAGAGGACACGTCGAACACGCTGCCCGACGTCCCACCAGCCGACTTCATGATCGCAGCGAGATCAGCAGCTTTCAGCTCCGACTGGTCGGGGCTTCCCCAGACGACCTTCGCACCACTGCCGAGAAGCGTGAACGTCACATCGTCCCTCGTGGCCGCAGTGACGGTGTCCACCGTGCTGAGCACATTCGCCGGGAGCGCCTGCAGGACCGCGACGGCCGCGTCGAAACCGCTCTGCGCATCCGAGCTGCCCGCGGGGCCCGACGCGTGGATGATCGGAAAGCCGGCCGGACGCGAGGCGGACTGGCTGATCGTCACTTTCGCAGCGTCGACCAACCGGAACGTCGTGCCGTCGGTGATGATGCCGACCGGGACGCGCTCGACGATCCTCACGACGAGGGTGCTCGGTGGATGGCTCTCGGTGCTGAAGCTTCGGATCAGCGGGAAGGCGGCCAGATCCGCGCGGATCGCAGTGAAGTCGACCAACGGCAGCGGTCGCCCGAGCTGGTCCTTCAATGCGGCGCTCACCGCCGAAGCCTTGATCCGGCTGGTGCCCTGCACGTCGATCGTACGCAGCGCCATCAGCGGGGAGAAGGCGGTGAGCGTGACGGCGACCACGAGGAACACAGCGGTGCCGGCCGCGCTGATCCACATCATCCGCCGCCGCCGCGACCGCTTCGTGAAGCGGCGGACCTCGCCGCGTTCCACGCGCGAGCGATCCTTGCGGGCCCGGCGCAGCGCGCTGCGGACCTCCCGGTTCGACGGGGCGCCGTCACTCGATTTCGCGTCGCGCCGAGGGGGTTCTGCGGGTGCGGCGGACGTCGCGGACTCGGACGCCGTGGACTCGGACTTCGGTGCCGTCGGCGGCGGCGACGAAGAATCACGCGACGACCCTTTCGGGCCGACCAGCGAAATCGGCTCGGTGATGGTCCGGTCATCCGCCGCCGAGCGAAGCTGCGGCGAGTTCGACTGCGGCGTCGCCTTCGGCGGACGCGACGGCGTGGACGACCGCGCAGGCGCCGTGCGCGAAGGAACGGCCGGCGGCTGCGGTGGCCGGTCGAAACCCTGAGGACGCTTCATGCCGGTCGTAGCGTCAGCCGCGGACGCGCTGCAGCGAGTCGAGCAGCTGCGGGACGATGCGATACACGTCCCCGCAGCCGAGGGTGATCACGAAATCCCCGTCTCGTGCGATCTCGGCGGTGTGGTCGGCGGCGGCCTGCCAGTCGGCGATGAACGCGACGTGCTCCGGATGCTCGAACCGCTCGGACACCAGGGCGCCGGTCACGCCCGGCTCCGGATCTTCACGAGCGCCGTAGACGTCGAGCACCACCGTCTCGTCCGCGTACTTCTCGAGGGTCGCTGCGAACTCCTTCGCGAACAGACGCGTGCGGCTGTACAGGTGAGGCTGGTGCACCGCGATGATGCGACCGTCTCCGACCACCGTGCGGGCGGCGGACAGCGCGGCGGCGACCTCCGTCGGGTGATGGGCGTAATCGTCGTACACGCTGACTCCCCCGACGGTCCCGTGCAATTCGAAGCGGCGCTCGGTGCCTCCGAACGTCGCGATCGCGGCGAGCGAGGATTCAGGGTCGAACCCGAGGCCGACCAGGACGGCGAACGCGCCGGCCGCGTTGATCGCGTTGTGGCGCCCGGGATCCGCAGCCGGGCACTGTACTCGGAGCCCGCGAAGCTGAGAGAGAAGGCGACTGGACCGTCGGTGACGATCGAGTGGACCCGCACATCCGCATCCGCTGCCTCACCGAACGTGATGATGCGCTTGTCCGTCAGCCTCGACGTGACATGGACCGCTCCCGGGTCGTCCGAGGACACGACGACGAATTCGCTCGAGGCCTGGGCGAAGGTGACGAACGCCTGCTCGAATGCTTCGAGCGAGCCGTAGTGGTCGAGATGGTCGGGGTCGACGTTGGTGATCAGCGCCACCGCCGTCTCGTAGAGCAGGAAGCTGCCGTCGGACTCGTCGGCCTCGACGACGAACAGTTCGCCGTCCCCGGTCGCCGAACTGACGCCGAGCGACTCGATGACGCCGCCGTTGACGAAGCTCGGGTCCTCGCCGATACCGAGCAGACCGGTGATGATCATGCCGGTCGACGTGGTCTTGCCGTGCGCGCCGGCAACCGCGATGAGGCGCTTGTGGTGGATCAGCCAGGCGAGAGCCTGCGACCGGTGCAGCACCGGCAGGCCCTTCTCCCTGGCGAGGACGTATTCCGGGTTATCCAGCCAGAGCGCCCCTGTGACGACCAGCGTGTCGGCGTCACCGACGTTCGCGGCGTCATGGCCGATCGTGATGGTCGCACCGAGGTCGCGAAGCGCGTGCACATTAGACGAATCGCGCACGTCTGAGCCCGTCACCGTGTAACCCGCTTCGAGGAACAGGCGGGCGATGCCGCTCATCCCCGATCCGCCGATCCCTACGAAATGCAGAGAGCCGAGGTCGTCGGGGATGGTCATGGTCAGGTCGGGCTTGATCACGTGTACTGCTTTCCTTCTCGGTTCACTTCTCGGTTCGACCGGCCGCTCACGCGGCACCCTCCAGTATGACGCTACGCTCTCGCGAGCGAAGTGTGGATGAGCGACACCATGCGGTCCGAACCGTCCCGCACTCCGACGCTCGCCGCCCGCTCCCCCATCGCCGCCACCCTGTCGCGGTCGAGCAACAGCGGGATGAGCCGGTCGTCGACCCATTCCGGTAGGAACCGGGCGTCGTCGACGAGTATTCCGCCGTCCGCTCCGACCACGCCTGCGGCGTTGAAGCGCTGCTCGCCGTTGCCCACCGGGAACGGCACGTAGACGGCGGGGATGCCGAGAGCGGCGAATTCGCACACCGTCGCCGCACCGGCACGCGCGACCGCGACATCGGCGATCGCGAGTGCCAGGTCCATGCGGTCGCAGTAGTCGAGGAGGCGGTAGTGCTCGATGCCGGGATCGGTCAGCTCGCCGCGACCCCCCTGGATGTGGAGCACCTGGTAGCCGGCGGCGATCACCTGTGCGGCCCGATCGAAGACGGTCTGATTGATGCGCCGCGCGCCCAGCGATCCCCCGGTCACCAGCAGGGTGGGACGATCGGCGTCGAGCCCGAACTCCGCCGCGGCCGCGGGCCGGGATGCTGTGCGGTCGAGTTCCTCGATCTCCACTCGAAGCGGCATCCCCACGAACCGGGCGTGCGGCAGGCGCGTGCCCTCGAACGCCACACCGACGAACGGGGTGTAGCGCGCCCCGAGGCGATTGGCGAGCCCCGGCCGGGCGTTCGCCTCGTGCAGGACCTGCGGGATCCGTGCCTTACGAGCCGCCGAATATGCCGGCGCAGCCGCATACCCCCCGAAGCCGACGACGACGTCGATCCCGCGCTCCTGGAGGAGCGCTACGACACGAGAGATCGAGCGGCGGTATTCCGCAGGGAATCGAGCCGCGGCCGCATTCGGGCGACGCGGGAACGGCAGCCGAGGGATGGTCGCCAGCTCGTAGCCCCGATCGGGCACCAGACGCGCCTCCAGGCCCTCCGCGGTTCCGAGGACGAGGACGTTCGCTGCGGGGTCGTCGCGGCGGAGCCGGTCGGCGACGGCGAGCAAGGGGTTGACGTGTCCGGCGGTGCCCCCGCCGGCGAGCAGGTAGTTCGTCATGCGCGCGATGAGATCCCACGTGCTGCGCGTTCGTTCTCGCGGCTGGTCTCCCGGGCGAATGACAGGACGATACCTATTGCGATCATGGAACTGATCATTGCAGTTCCACCTGCGGAGATCAGGGGAAGCGGCACTCCGAGGACAGGGATGACCCCGAGCACGACGCCGATGTTCACGAACGCCTGGGCGATCAGCCACACGAGGATGGCGGCGGTCGTGATCTTCGCGAACGGGTCGCTGCTGGCGTGGATGATGCGCAGGAACGTGATCGCCAGCAGCACGAACAGGACGAGCACGACGATGGCGCCGATCAGACCCAGCTCCTCGCCGATGATCGCGAAGATGAAGTCGGTGTCGGCTGCCGGGAGCCAGGACCATTTGGAATGCGAGTTGCCGAGGCCGACCCCAAAGACGCCACCGGAGGCCAGCGCGTAGAAGCCGTTGTTGATCTGCCAGGTGACATCCGGGTTGGCCGCACTGTGACCACCGAAGAATGCCATGATGCGCCCGACCCGGCTCTTGCTCGAGAAGGCGATCAGCAAGGCGAGCCCCGAGATCACCAGGCTGCCGACAGCCAGGTGCCGGATCTTGACACCTGCGAAGAACAGGGCGCCGAGGACGATCCCGGCCATGATCACGGTCGTTCCGAGGTCGCCGCCCATGATGACCAGGAGGATCGCTCCGCCCGCCACCGGAACCACCGGGATGAGAAGGTGCTTCCAGTTGTCGAGCAGGTCGCGTTTGCGCGCCAGAACGACGCCGAGCCAGACGACGAGCGCCACCTTGATCGCTTCGGATGGCTGACCGGCGAACCCGCCGATCCGCAGCCAGTTGCGGTTGCCCCCGATCTCGACGCCGAGCGGGGTGACGAGCACCAGCAGTTGAAGTAGGCAGGCGAGACCGAGGAACACCCAGACCGTCTTCTTCCAGAACGCGGTCGGGAGTCGCGACACCAGCAGCATGAGCGGCAGGCCGACCAGGGCATAGATCCCCTGTGACCAGAAACGGGAGAAGAAGTTGTCGGTGTCGGTGTGCGACTCGACGGAGGACGACGAGAGCACCATCACCAACCCGAACACGACCATGAACAGCGTGATCCCGAGCAGCATGAAGTAGTTCGCGGATTCGGCCTGGAAGACCCGGCCGAGCGAGATGCGCGCGGCGGTGCCCGGAGCCTGCTCCCGCTCGGCGCCCCGTCCGGCGCCCTGCTCGTGCGCAGTCTGCCGTGGGACCGGCCGGCCGATGCCGCCCACCCGGGGAGCGCGCACGCTGCGGGGCGGATTCGTCATCCGGTCACCTGCTTTCTGGCGGACGTGAACTGTCTCAAGGCGGTCGCCTCCCAACCGGAAGACTAAAGGCACCGGCACCGCATCTCGTGGAGACCCGGCGGGCAGTTGCAATTTCACAGCGCGGCAGCCGCCGACGCGGCTCTGCGGCCGCGGTCAGTCGTCCGTCTCGTCGCCCAGCAAGTCGTTCACGGCCTGCTGGAAATGGCGGCCACGCTCCGCGTAGTCGGTGAACTGGTCCATGGATGCCGCAGCGGGCGCGAGCAGCACCGTGTCTCCCGGCTGGGCCGCCTCCGCCGCGAACCGTACCGCCTCGCGCATCACATCGGCGGGAGCATCCGCATCGACCTCGAACACCGGAAGGTCCGGGGCGTGACGCCGCAGCGCATCCCGGAGCCGTTCGCGCTCCACCCCGATCAGGACGGCGGCGCGCAGGTGATCCGCATGGCCTTTCACCAGCTCTTCGACTTCGACTCCCTTGAGAAGTCCGCCGGCGACCCAGACCACCGACCGGAACGCGCGCAGCGACGCGTCAGCGGCATGCGGGTTGGTCGCCTTGGAGTCGTCGACCCAGCTGATGCCGCCCTCGATGCGGATGAGCTCGATCCGGTGCGCGTCCAGCCGGAAAGCGGTGAGCACTTCACGGATGACCGCCGCCTCGACGCCGTACGACCGTGCCAGCGCGCTGGCGGCCAGGATGTTCGCGACCACATGCGGAGCGGCGAGTCCGGCTTCGCGGAGATCGTCGAGCGTTGTCAGCTCGATCGCACTGGTGAACCGGTCCTCGAGGAAGGCGCGATCGCAGAGGATGCCGTCGACGACACCGAACCCGCTCGGACCGGGAACATCGAGGCCGAAGCTGATGGCGCGGGCACCCTCGATCACCTCGGCGTCCTGCACCATCAACTCAGTGGCCGAATCGGCGCGGTTGTACACGCACGCCACCTGAGTGTTGTCGTACACCTTCGCTTTGGCCGCGCGGTACGCGTCGAAGGAGCCGTGCCAGTCGAGGTGGTCGTCGGCGATGTTCAGGCAGGCGCTCGAGAACGGCGAGAGCTCGCCACCCGGGTTGCGGTTGATCCAGTGCAGCTGGTAGCTGGAGAGCTCCACCACGAGCACGTCGAAGCCCTGCGGGTCGCGGATGGCGTCGAGCACCGGGATCCCGATGTTCCCGCACGGCGCCGCACGATAGCCGGCGGCTGCAAGCATCGTCGCAGTGAGCTGAACGGTGGTGGTCTTGCCGTTGGTGCCGGTGACCGTGATCCAGTCGGCGGGCTCCCCCACCTTGTCACGCAGACGCCACGCGAGTTCGACGTCGCCCCAGAGCGGGATGGCGCGCAGTTCCGCCCAGCGGAGCAGAGGGTGGTCGTAGTGAAAGCCGGGCGAGACGACAATCAACTCGGGGTCGAAGTCGAGCAGCCGCTGTGGCGGGTCGGCGAGGTCGGGATCTTCGACGAGCTCGGCGCCGATGACGCTCAGCAGCATCGCGCGCTCCTCGTCGGCCCTGGCCGCGACCACCAGCACACTCGCGCCCAGTTCGGTCAGCGTGTCAGCGACCGAGAACCCCGTTATCCCGATCCCGAGCACGGCGACCCGCAAGCCCGACCAGTCCGATCGCCAGCTGGTGAGCCCGGCGAGCCGATCTGCGGGGGTCTCCGAAGGTCCGGCAGAGGATGAGTCGCTCATCGCGCAAGCCACTCGAGGTAGAACGAACCGACGCCGGCCGCGACCAGCAGGCCGCCGATGATCCAGAACCGTACGACGACGGTGATCTCCGCCCACCCCTTCAATTCGAAGTGATGGTGGATGGGACTCATCAGGAAGATGC
Source organism: Diaminobutyricibacter sp. McL0608 (assembly GCF_039613825.1). Classification (NCBI taxonomy): domain Bacteria; kingdom Bacillati; phylum Actinomycetota; class Actinomycetes; order Micrococcales; family Microbacteriaceae; genus Leifsonia; species Leifsonia sp. McL0608. The sequence goes on from NZ_CP154826.1 coordinate 2,136,566, forward strand.
GTTTACCGTGCGTCAGCTTGAAGTAGAGGCGCTGCACGATCACCGACCCGGCCTCGATCACGAAGATGCCGCCGATCAGGAGAAGCAGAAGTTCGGTGTGGCTGAGGATCGCGAGCGCGGCGACCGCGCCACCGAGAGCGAGCGAGCCGGTGTCGCCGAGGAAGATCTGCGCAGGAGACGTGTTCCACCACAGGAAGCCGACGATGGCGCCGACGATCGCCGTCGCGACGATGGCCAGGTCGAACGGGTCGCGCACGTCGTAGCACTTGTAGATGTTCGCCGGGTCGATCTTGCTGGTGAAGCACGACTGGATCGACTGCCAGAAGCCGATGATGATGTACGAACCGAGCGCCAGGATCGAAGCGCCCGCCGCCAGTCCGTCGAGCCCGTCGGTGACGTTCACGCCGTTGGACGTCGCGGTGACGATGAAGTTGATCCACAGCAGGTACAGGCCGTAGGCCAGAATCACGCCGATCACGCCGAACCGGGTGAGCGACATGAAGTCGATCGGGGTGTCACGGATGAGCGACACGCTCGTCGATGCCGGCGTCACCCCGTTCTGCGGGAAGTTGATCGCGAGGATGGCGAAGATCGTGGCGACGACGACCTGCCCCGCCACCTTCGCCCATCCGCCCAGCCCGAGACTGCGCTGATTGCGGGTCTTGAGGAAGTCGTCGATGAACCCGACGATCCCGAGTCCCACCATCATGAACAGGACGAGGAGCGCCGAGACGGACGTCGGATCGCCGGTGATGAGAAGTGCGGTGAAATACCCGAACAACGTGGCCAGGATGATGATGATGCCGCCCATGGTGGCGGTTCCGCGCTTCGCGTGGTGGCTCTTCGGACCGTCGTCACGGATGAACTGCCCCCACTGCAACCGCCGGAAGAGGCGGATGAAGAGCGGGGTGAGAAAAAGGGTGAAAGCCATCGACAGGGCACCGGACGTCAGGAGAGCTCTCACGAGAACAATTCTCCCAGTCGATCGCCCAGAAACCGGAGGCCGGCCGAGTTCGAGGACTTCACGAGCACCGTGTCGCCCGTTTTCAGGGCGGTAGCGAGGTGCTCGTACGCCTCATCCGGCGTGTCGAAGTAGAGGGACTCGCCGTCCCATGACCCCTCGTTGATCGTCGAGATGTGCATCCGCCGGGCGGCCGGCCCGACGATCACGAGCTGGCCGATGTTCAGGCGGACCGCGAGGAGACCGATGCGGTCGTGCTCCTCGCCGGAGAACTCGCCCAGCTCGCTCATCTCGCCGAGGACTGCGACGGTGCGCTCGCCGGGGCCGGAGATCTGGGCGAGCGTCTTCAGGGCTGCAGCCATCGAGTCCGGGCTCGCGTTGTATGCGTCGTTGATGATCGTCACCCCGCGCGCGCCGCCCATCACCTCCATTCGCCACCGCTCGGCCCGCTGGACCGATTGGAGGGCCGAGACGATGTCGTCGATGCCGACGCCGAGCGTATGCGCTGAGGCTGCTGCGGCCAGCGCGTTCATGACATGGTGTTCGCCGAGCACGCGGAACCTGACGGGGCGCTCGACGGTCGCGGACGCACCCGTCGCACCGGGCTCGGCCGGAAGCACGAGGACGAACGAGGTCCCCTGCGAGCTCGAGACCACATCCGTCGCTCGGACGTCGGCGCGGGCGTCCAGCCCGAACCACAGCACCCGGGCCGACGTCTTGTCCGCCATGGATGCGACCCTCGGGTCGTCGAGGTTGAGGATCGCGACGTCGGTCGGGAGAAGGTCGGTGACCATTTCGGTCTTCGCAGTGAGCGTCGCCTCGATTCCACCGAACTCGCCGGCGTGGGCCAGACCGACTTTGAGCACGACCCCGATGTCGGGGCGCGCCATGCGCACCAGGCGCGTGATCTCGCCGATGCCGCTCGCGCCCATCTCGGCGACCAGGAACTCGGTCTCGTCCGTGACCTCGAGCATCGTGATGGGAGCACCCACCTCGTTGTTGAACGACGCGCGCGGCGCGATGGTCGGCCCGACAGGCTCCAGGATCGCCCGCAGCAGGTTCTTGGTCGTGGTCTTGCCGTTCGAGCCGGTGATGCCGACGATCCTCAGAAGGCCCCCGGCGCGCACGCGCGCGATGACCTCGGTCGCCAGGGCGCCGAGCGCGACGACCGTGTCCTCGACCACGAGCTGCGGAACGGGAAGATCGAGTTCGTGGTCGACGACGATCAGCGCTGCGCCGTTCTCGACGGCCTGTGGCGCGAAGAGGTGGCCATCGGTGAACTCACCGGGCTTCGCGAAGAAGATGGAGCCAGGAGTCACATCCCGGGAATCCGTGTGCGAGAGTCCTGAGACGGTCGTCGCGGGGGTCGAATCGGTCGGGCCGAAGACGAGCCTGCCCGCCGTCGCCCGGGCGATCTCTTCCAGGGTGAGGTCGATCATCTACAGCCACCCCGCCTCACGGAGGGCCAGCTTTGCGTCCTCACGCGCGGAATACGGGATCCTCTCGCCCGCGACCTCCTGGTAGTCCTCGTGTCCCGGCCCCGCATAGAGCACCACGTCGCCCTCGCCTGCCAGTGAGAGCGCCTTGCGGAACGCGGCGCGCGGGTCGGGAACTTCGTAGAGTTCGAGATCGGGAACCGCGTGACGGGCGCCCTCGAGGAGGGCGGCACGGATGGTCGCCGGATCTTCGTAACGCGGGTGGAAATCGGTGATGACCACGGCATCCGAGCCACGCGCAGCGATCGCGCCCATATCGGTGCGCTTGGTCGTGTCGCGGTCGCCGTCGGCACCGAACACCATCACGATCCGGCCGTCGGTGACCTTGCGGAGGGCGCCGAGCGTCGAGAGGAAGGCATCAGGGCTGTGGCCGTAGTCGATGAACACGACCGGTCCGGCATCGCCCGAGATACGCTCAGCGCGCCCGGGGATGAACGCGTCGATCCCGCCGTCGCGGTCGAGTGCCTGGGCGATGGCGCCGAGATCGTAGCCGGATTCGACGAGCATGACGATGGCGAGGGCGGCATTTGCCGCCATGTACCAGCCGAGGAGCGGCACACGGGTCTGCAGGTGGCGGCCGTCCGGCCCTTCGAGCACGAACTCGGTGTGGTCGACGCTCTCGTCGACCACGGTCATGGTCCACTCCGCGTCGCCTCCGGCGGAGCTCGACAGGGTGGTGACCGGGATGCGCGACCGCTCGACGAGGGTGCGCCCCCAATCGGAGTCCACCGTCACGACGCCCCGGCGTGCACGATCGGGCTGGAAGAGTTCGAGTTTCGCGGCGAAGTAGTCGTCCATCGCCGTGTAGTCGTCCAGGTGGTCGTGGCTCAGGTTCGTGAAGCCGACCACGTCGAAGACGATGCCGTCGACACGGTGACGGGTGAGCGCCTGGGCGGAGACCTCGACCGCGACCGCGCGCACCGCTTCTTCGCGCATCCGGGCGAGCAGGGCGTGGAGCTCGCTCGCCTCCGGGGTGGTGAGCTTGCTCGAGATCGCCGTGGTGCCGATGCGGCGCTCGGCCGTCGAGCTCAGCCCCGAGACGACGCCGAGCTGACCGAGGATGGCGTTCAGCAGATAGACGACGCTCGTCTTGCCGTTCGTGCCGGTGACACCGAACAGGGTCGCGGTGTTCTCGTCTGTGCGATAGATCCACGCGGCGACCGCGCCCAGCGCAGCGCGCGCATCCTGCGTGACGATGATCGGCAGCCCCGAGTCGGCGGCGATGGCCGCCCCCTCCTCGTCGGTGAGCACGGCGACGGCGCCGGCCTCCGCGGCTGCCGCGGCGAAACGGGCACCGTGCGCGTTCTTTCCCGGCACGCCGACGTACAGGTCGCCGGGCTCGACGGACGCCGAGCTGAGGGCCACGCCGGTCACCTCGACAGCGTCGAGATCACCGCGGCATTCGAGCCCGAATTCCGCCACGAGTTGTGCGAGCGGTCGGGCGACGGGATGCTCCGGGCGCAGTGTTGAGGGCGCCGATCCTGTCACGGGGCTCACTTTCAGTAGTACGGGTCGTAGTTCGCGGGAGCTGTCGTCGACGGCTTGACCCGGAACGTCTTCAGCACCTGGCTCATGATCGTTTTGAACAGTGGCGCCGCTGCTGCCGACGAAGTAATCGTAGTCGGGTACCCGATGTTGACCGAAACGACATATTGCGGATCGTCGACCGGAGCGACGCCCATAACAGAGACGTAGTAGCTCGGCAAGTAGCCGCCTCGTCCGTCCGGCTGCTGTGCCGTACCGGTCTTCGCAGCGACCCGGTAGCCGGGGATGTTGAGCTGCTTGGAGAGCTCACCCTGCTGCACGACGGATTCCATCATTCCCAGCGTCTGCTGCGAAGCAGACCGGGAGATCACCTGCGTCGCCTTGGGCTTCGGAACATCGGTCATGGTTCCGTCGGCCTGCTTGCAGCCGTCGATCAGCTGCAGCGGGATGCGCTTGCCCCCGTTCGCGAGCGCCTGGTACGCGCTCACCATTTGGATCTGGGTCGCCGAGACGCCCTGGCCGAACATCGTCGCGTACTTGGTCTGGTCGTCCCACGAGCTGACCGGGTGCAGGATGCCCGACGATTCGCCCGGGAAGTCGATGCCGGTGTCCTGCCCGATCCCGAAGGCCTTCAGATAGTTGTAACGGACCGTGTCGTCCATTTTGCTGCCGAGGATCGACATGCCGGTGTTCGACGACAGCATGAGCACGCCGGTCAGCGTGAGCCGTTCGGTGTCGTGGAAGCCCGAGTCGTGGAGGTCGGCCCCGTGGCCGGAGACGAAGCGGTACGGCGCCATGACCTGGGACGCCGGGGTCGCTTTGCCGTTGTCGATGAGCGCGGACGCGGTGAGCGCCTTGAAAGTGGAGCCCGGCTCGTACGGGGTCGTGAACGGCAGCGCACCCCAGTAGTTCGACGGCGTCCCGTCGACGTTGTTCGGATCGACGGACGGGTATTGCGCCACGGCGCGGAGCTTGCCGGTCTTGACCTCGGCCACGGTCACGAAGCCGAACTTCGCACCGAGCGCCGGCACGACCTGGGCGAGCTCCTGCTGGGCGAACCACTGCAGGTCGCTGTCGATCGTGGTGACCAGCTGGCCGCCGTTCTTCGCCGGCTTCTCGACGACCGTGCTTCCCGGGATGGCCACACCGTCGGCGCCGAGCTGCGATGTCTCCTTGCCGTTCTGGCCGGCGAGGCACGCGTTCTGACTCAGCTCCAGTCCGGCCTGCGCCTGACCCTCCCCACTGACGAAACCGACCAGGTTGCCGCCGACGGCGCCGTTCGGATAGGTGCGGGACGGTGTCTTCGTGAAGCTCAGCCACGGGATGTTCAGCTTGTCCAGCTGGTCGAACATCGTCACATCCATGCCCGACTTCACCAGGGCGTACTTGGACTGCGGATCCGACTTGAGCGCGTTCTGGATGAGCGCGAGGATCGCTGGTCCGCCCTTGCCGGTGATGCGGCCGATGTCGTTCACGGCCTTCGTCAGCGTGGACTGCCCATCCTGTTTCGCCGCCTCGTTCGCATCGAATGGCGACAGGGCCGCCGTGTACCGCCAGACGCTCCCGGCCAGGGTGTTCCCGGCTTCGTCCACGATGTCGCCGCGGATGCCGTACAGAGGCTGCGAGTACGACTTCGCGTTCACCGACTGCCGTTGCAGTTCGTCGGCACGCACGACCTGGATGTCCACCAGCTTGCCGCCGAGAACACCGACGGTCACGACGATGGCGGCAACCGTGACGGCCGTTCGGCGCCGCATCGACTTGCGGGTCATCACTGTGCTGGTCGTCCTTCCGTCAGCGTCACCAGTCCGCGTCGCGTCGGTGTCGCGTCCATGTCACGTCAGTGCGTCACCGGCGTCGGCAGCGCTCCGTTCAACGGTAGGGTCGTGGGCGCCGCGGGCGTGGCAGGCACGCTCGTGCTTGATGTATTCACAGTCTTCGGCGTCTTCGGGGGTGCCGCGTGCTGGTTCACCAGCGGGACGCCCGCCAGCAACGCGTTCGGAACCAGGTTGCCCTGGCCGCCCGTGACGGTTCCGGCAGCGGATGACGCGGCCTCGGGCGCGCCGAGGATCGCGCCGTCGGAGAGCCGGAGGTACGCGGGGCTGCTGTTGCTCACCATGCCGAGGGCGTTCGCACTGGCCGCCAGGTATTGGGGCGAGGCGAGGCGGTCGAGATCCTCCGACGCGGCCTGGTAGTCCCGCTGCAGTTGCTTCTGGCTGTCCTGGAGGGTGTTGAGCTGGTACGCACCCTGCGAGATCGTGATGCTCAGCAGAAGCTGCGCGATGACGATGGCGAGGAGGGTCGCGACAGCTACGATCGCGTAGACCGTGCGCGGACGAGCGCGACGCTGGCCGCGCGTCGAGACGACCTCGAGGTGGCTCGTGTGCTCCTCGTCGTGGGTGAGGGGCGCGGTTCGACCGATCCACAGCGCCCGGCGGTCTTCAGCCACGTTCGTGCTCATGAGCCCCTCCTCACTCGTTCGGCTGCTCGCAGGCGGACCGGAGTCGCGCGCGGGTTGGCCGCCTTCTCGTCGTCGTCCGCGAGCTCGGCGCCGCGGATCAGCAGTTTCAGTTCAGGTCGGTGCTCAGGGAGCTCGACCGGCAGGCCGGCGGGAGCACTCGAGGTCGATTTCGCCTGGAGGACGCGCTTGACGATGCGGTCCTCGAGCGACTGGTAGGCCTCGACGACGATCCGTCCGCCGACGGCGAGGGCGTCGATCGCAGCCGGTATCGCGCGCTCGAGCACGGCCAGCTCCTGATTGACCTCGATGCGCAGCGCCTGGAACACGCGCTTCGCCGGGTGCCCCTGACGTTGGACAGCGACCGGCGTCGCCTGCGTGATCACATCGACCAGCTGCGCCGAGCGGACGAACGGATGCTCCTGCCGGGCTTCGACGATGCGGTGCGCGTACCGCTGCGCCAGCTTCTCTTCGCCGTAGTCGCGGAAGATGCGCCGCAGGTCCGCTTCGCTGTAGGTCGCGAGAATCGTCTCTGCCGTCAGCTCGCTCGTCGAATCCATACGCATGTCGAGCGGGGCATCCTTCGAGTAGGAGAACCCCCGATCGACCCGGTCCAGCTGGAGGGAGGAGACACCCAGGTCGAACAGCACCCCGTCGATCTCGTCGAAACCCAGCTCGTGCACCGCATCTGCGATCCCGTCGTAGACCGTGTGCACCAGGTGTACGCGGTCGCCGAAACGGCCGAGCCGTTCTCCGGCGATCGCCAGCGCCTCCGGGTCGCGGTCGAGGCCGACGAGCACCAGTTCGGGGAAACGCTCGAGGAACGCCTCCGAGTGTCCGCCCATGCCGAGCGTGGCATCGACGAAGACCGCGCCGGGAGCCTGGAGCGCCGGTGCGAGCAGTTCGACGCAGCGCTCGAGGAGGACTGGCGTGTGGAGACGGTCTGCGGGAGTGTTGTCGGTCATGGCGGCGGGTGCTGCTCCTGATTCCTGATCCCCATCCATTCCGACCTGGCACCGGGGAAGTGTGTCAGGGCGGCGAATGGCTGGGAGTCAGGCGCCAGGGCTAGAAGAGTCCCGGGATCACCTCCTCCGTCGTGTTCGCGAATGAAGCCTCCTGCTCAGCGAGGTAGGTCTCCCATGCCTCTGCGTCCCAGATCTCTGCACGACTGCCGGCGCCGATGACGACCAGGTCGCGGTCGAGCCCCGCGTAGCTGCGAAGCGACTGGGGAACCGTCACGCGGTTCTGCTTGTCGGGTGTCTCGGCGCTGGCACCGGACAGGAACACACGGAGATAGTCACGGGCCTGCTTGCTGGTGACGGGCGCCTGACGGATCTTCTCGTGCAGCGACTCGAACTCGCGCTGGCTGAAGACGTACACGCAATGCTCCTGGCCGCGGGTCATCACGATGCCGGAGGCGAGCTCATCCCGGAATTTGGCCGGCAGGATGATGCGGCCTTTTTCGTCGAGCTTCGGAGAGTACGTGCCAAGGAACATCGGCTTCTCCCCCCACTCTTCCGGCCAAGGTTGCGGTGTGACTCCACTTTACTCCACTACCATCCACGATTCAATGAAATATGCTCGCTTAGCCCCACATTGGGGTCATTCGGCCGCCAAATATCAGGGATTTCAGCGGTGGAGGAAAATGGAGGCCCCGGGAGCCGGCCGAGGCCTCCAGGCACAAAAAAAGGGGCCGATCCGAAGATCGACCCAGATTCTGTTCCGCCGATGGAGGCGGGTGGAGGAGCGCCTAGTTGTTGTGGCCGTCCTGCCGCTTGTCCCACCGGTCGTTGAGCTTGTCCATGAAGCCCGGCTGCGCGGAGCTACTGCCGCCGTTGTGGTTGGCCGGGCGATCGGTCACGTCTTCCGGCGCTGCCGAACTGCGACGTGGCGGAGCGATTGCCAGGAGCACCCCGGCGAACATCAGGACGAATCCCACGACGCCGACGATCGGCACCTGGATGAACACGCCTGTGATGAGCACGCCGACCCCGACGACCGCGAGCAGGATGCCGAGGACGATCGACCGGTATGCTGGTCGACCCCGTCTGCCGCCCACTGTGGCTACGAAGTCTGCATCGTTGTGATAGAGGCTGCGCTCCATCTCTTCGAGGAGGCGCTGCTCGTGTTCTGAAAGCGGCATCCAGGTCCCCCTCTGCTCGGGTTCGACGCGTTGTGAAGCTGATTCTAACCCCGCTGGGGTAGCTAGGCTAGGCGTGTGGGAGAAAGCATACGATTCGTCGACCTGGTGCAGTCCCGAATCGATGATTTCCTCGACACCCGCTCCCCCATTCTCGTCTCGATCGGTGCCGAACTCTCCCCGATCCAAGCGTTCTCTCGGGACTTTCTCAGCGGCGGAAAGAGGTTCCGCGCCCTGTTCTGCTATTGGGGCTGGCAGAGTGCACGGTCCGTCGGTTCCGACCCCGATTCGGCATTCGTCGAATCGACCGGAGCGCTTGCTCCCGTGGTCTCGGCTGCAGGCGCACTCGAGCTCTTCCACGCCGCAGCTCTCGTCCACGACGACATCATCGACAACTCGGACACCCGCCGCGGTTCTCCGGCGGCCCATCGTCGATTCGAGACACTTCACCGTCAGGAGGGCTGGACCGGCGATCCAGCCGATTTCGGGTCGAGCGCCGCGCTCCTTCTCGGCGACCTGCTGCTCAGCTGGAGTGACGAACTCTTCGACGAAGGACTTCAGGAGCTCCCCAGCGCTTCCGGTCGCCGTGCCGCCCGTGCGGAGTTCAACCGGATGCGCATCGAGGTGACCGCCGGCCAGTATCTGGACATCCTCGAGGAGCGCGCCTGGAACACTCAGGACGAAGCCGAGCATCTGTCGCGCGCCGAGCGGGTGATCGTATACAAATCGGCCAAATACAGCGTCGAAGCACCGCTCGTCATCGGAGCCCAACTGGCCGGTGCGACGGTCGGGCAGATCGACTCCCTGCGGAGCTTCGGGCTGCCTCTCGGTATCGCGTACCAGCTGCGAGACGACCTGCTCGGAGTCTTCGGCGATGCATCGGTCACCGGCAAGCCGAGCGGCGACGACCTCCGTGAGGGCAAGCGCACGGTGCTCATCGCGCTGGCGAGGAAGCAACTGTCGAACGGGCAGCGACGACTCCTCGACGAACTCCTCGGCGACCCCGACCTCACCGCGCAGCAGGTGGACATGTTGCAGCGCACCATTCGGGAGAGCGGCGCAGTCGATGCCATCGAGGCCATGATCGCCGAGAACGTCGAGCGTGCCATCGCCGCAGTCGATGCCGCCCCTTTGGCGGCGCAGGCCCGTTTCCAACTCAGGGAACTCGCAACCACGGTCACCCGACGCGACTTCTGACGCGAACCTGTCCGCGTCTACGTGTCGGCATCGGCCTGGGCCGCTGTTGCGCGTCGAGTTCTCGCGGCGGTATCAGCGCGAATTGGCCCGGATCCCTTGCCCGTACCACTCTCCAACCGTTGTTGTGAAGAAGCAGATGGTGATGGCGGCAGAGCAGTACCCCGTCGTCGAGGTCGGTGCGCCCACCGGCGGCCCAGGGGTCGATGTGATGCGCTTCCGTCCAGGACGGCGGCCGATCGCACCCCGGCCACCGGCATCCGCCATCCCGTTCGGCGAGTGCGACGCGCTGCGAACCCGTGAACAGCCTGCGTGCGCGGCCGACGTCGAGCACTTCACTCGCTCCGCCGAACACGATGGGGAGGACACCCGCGTCGCACGCGATTCGTCGCGCAGTCGCCGCGCTGATCGGCTCCGCCGACGTCTCGTGCCTCGGCTGACGTCGTTCAGCTCACGCCGGAGATCTGTGTAATCGACCGAGACCCGAACTGCCGGCTTCGTCGCACCGAAGACGCGGCTGTCGTCGACTTCCCCTGCTATCCGCACCATCTCGACGACCGCATCGACTGCGAGTTGACCCACCGAACGGCCGTCGTCGACGACGCCCTCGGCTCGCCTCCTGTCGCCGACCTCGATGAACCTCGGACCACCCCGTCGGGGCGCCGTCACGGCATCGACGGCCGAGACGATCACTGCGGCCGACTCCGGGTCGAGGAGACCGCTGAGCCTCCGCATCCCGTCGATCTCGGGACCGATGCGGAGGAATCGCTTCTCACGCAGCACCTGCTCCCGCTCCGCAACGCCCTGTCGGTCGAGCGTGTCACGCGCCGAGGCAGCCATACGCGCGACTGCGTCCGAGTGGGTGCTCCGTGATTCACGGGCGAGGGCCCCGATCACCGACCCGAAGGCGGACGGGTCGACCGAGCCGGAAACCGGACTCAGCGACCTGAGGATGCCGTCAGCGGCATCCAACGCAATCGTTGCGTCGAGCAGCCCGGCGACAACCGGGCCGAATTCCACGCCCTGGGCGCCGACTCCTGGTTCGTCGACCGCGCCGCCGGACGCTGCAGCGATCGCAGACCCGACCCTCACCAGTGCGGCGGCCTCGCGGTAGCTCGACCCGGACAGCTGCCGCACCAACGATGCAGCGTTGCGATGCCCGTGCCGTGCCGCCAGGCCGGAATGCCCGGCCTCGCGCCCCGATCTGGTCGCGATCTCTCCCGCCAGCCGGGCACTCGCCGCGTCGACCAATCGCTTGAGCCGGGACACGTCGACCATGCGCCCCTGGAGCTCCCTGTCGGAAAGCACCGCCGGCTCCCCGACAAGGTCGTTCAGAGCAGAGCCGAGCAACGTTTCGCATGAAGCCTCGCCTCGGTTGCGCTGGTCGGTGGTCATGCCTTGAGTCAACCAGCCGCGACAACGGCGCGAAGGGCCGCGCTGCGATCGGTTGAGAGCAGATGCGTCGGGTCGATTGTGGAGGAGCCGCAGCTCAGACGGGCGAGGAACCGGACGCGCCGGCTGAGTACACCGCAACCAGTGAACCTTCGAACTGGGCGACCGAGCGAAGCGTCCCATATCGTTCATCCCAGGTCCCGTCAGCGAGGTCCCGGCCCAACTCCTGTTCGAAGCGTTCGTGAACATCCGCCGGAACGAAGCTCCACGCCGAGTTCGCGCGGCGGGCGCCCGGGTCGAGCAGCAGCTCGGGCCGGCCGTAGTAGGCCTCGCCGAAGCCGTCCACGCATGCCAGCGGAACCGGCACGGGCTCGACGATCGCGTCGTCACCGAGAATCCTCGCGATTCGCCGCGGCGCCGGGTAACGTCGGCGCTCGACCTCGATCACCTCCGGCGCATAGTCGACCAGCCAGAAGCGGTCGAGGGCGTCTGGATCGCACGTCAGGACGACCACCGGCCCCCTCGTGACCCGTCGCAGTTCCGACAGCCCGCGTTTCAGGTCGCGCCACTGGTGCACTGAGAACGTCGACATCCCGCCATCGAACTCGTCGTCGCGGAACGGCAGGTCCTCCGCCAACGCGTCCACGGCTGCCGGCAATTGGCCGCCTCGCTGCGATCGCATCACCGCGGACGGCTCGATCGCGGTGACCCGACGACCACGCGGTTCGTATGAGCCCGCCCCGGCGCCGACGTTGACGACAGTGACAGCCGAACCGAGCATCCGGTGGATGACCGCTGCGATCGCCGGCTCTTCGCGTCGATAGTGCGCGTACTCGGTCCCGATGACGCCATAGTCGGCGTCGCCTCCACGTGGGACAGCCTCGCGATCAGCCGGCGAGGCTCGGGAACTCGCCGACTCGTTCATCCCTGCAGACCCGCCGGCTACCACCACTACACGCCTTCCGTCAGGCGAGCGCCTGGGCGACCCGCCGTACTTCGGCCTTGCGTCCTGCCCGCAGCGCGTCGATCGGCGCGACTCCCAGTGTGTCGTCGTACTCCAGGAGCCAGGCCACAGCTTCATCGTCGTCGAAACCGTCGTCGCCGAGAACGATCAGAGTCCCCCGCAATTCGGTCAGTGGCTCGTCGTCCTTGATGAAGTCGGCCGGGACCTTGAGCACGCCGTCGACACGCATGGCAGCAAGGTGCCGGTCTTCGATGAGTCTGCGAACGCGGCTGACGGACAGCCCCAGACGTTCGACGAGATCGGGAATGGTCAGCCACTCACGGGCGGCGGATTGCTCGGTCACCCTCCTAGAGTGCCACGCGCAGCGCCCGCTGACGAACGCCCTTGATTGTTACGATTGTGTAAACTCAATTCACTTTCGTCACTCTAATTGACTCCTTACACATTGTGTGCCAGCGTTGGAGACCGACGAGGCAAACGGACGGGGGTCACGATGTCGCCACTTCACGCCGCGTTCGATCGACCAGAACACCAGCAGAACGAGCAGCCGAACAGGCCGCGCCACATCCGGTCACGCCAGGGCCGCCGTTCGCCGCGAGCCGTTCTGGCAACCGTGCCGATCGCCATAGCGAGTTCGCTGGCGATGACGCTGAGTCTGATCACGCCCGCGCAGGCGGCAGCACCCGTTAAGGGAGAGAGCGACCGACCCCGCGACAAGGCTCCGGATGCGGCGGGAAGCGTGACGTCGACGATCACGTCGAAGGACTCCGCATCCGCACCCAGATTCGCTGCGGCCGCTGCTCCCGCGCGCTACACCGTGGTATCGGGCGACACCGTCAGCGGAATCGCCGGGCGCTTCGGCCTGTCGACAGCGAGTGTGCTCGCGCTGAACGGACTCAGCTGGAAGAGCCTCATCTTTCCGGGCCAGGTGCTCGCGCTCGTGAGCGCGAATGCAGCCGCCCCGGCCCCGAAACGCGCTGCACCCGTCACTCACGCCCCGACGGTCGCGCGCCACATCGTCGTCTCCGGTGACACGATCAGCGGCATCGCCCAGGCGCACGGCGTCTCCACCCAGGCCGTCCTCTCGGCCAACGGACTCGACCGCTCGAGCCTCATCTTCCCCGGCCAGTCGATCACCATCCCGCTCGGTCTTGCGCTCGCAGCGCACAACACGCCCGTGTCGCGCCCGGCAGCCCCGGCTCCGGCCGCACCGAAACCCGCACCGAAACCAGCGCCGGCACCCGCGGCGCCCGCGCCAGGCAAGATCATCGCGCTGACCGACGAGATGCGTGCCAACGCCGCGATCATCGTCTCCGTCGGCCGGCGCGAGGGCGTCGACGACTACGGCCTCGTGATCGCGCTCGCCGCCGCCGCTCAGGAGTCCGGTCTCCGGAACGTGCACTATGGCGATCGCGACTCGCTCGGAATCTTCCAGCAGCGTCCGAGCACCGGGTGGGGAACGCCGGCCCAGGTCATGGATCCGTACCGCGCAGCGCTCGCATTCTTCGGGGGCCACCACAACCCGAACCCTGGCAGGACCCACGGCCTTCTCGACATCCGGGGCTGGCATTCGATGACGGTGACGCAGGCAGCCCAGGCTGTTCAGCTCTCAGCCTTCCCGAACGCATACGCGAAGTGGGAGGCATCCGCGCGTGTATGGGTCGCCCACCTCCGCTGAAGCCGCCTTCTCCCCCGCGTTCACGGTGTTTTGTCCGGTTCGTGAGCATCCCCTTCCTTAGACTCAGAAGGTGACCACGAGCCAGACCGATCCGATGATCGGCCGTCTAATCGACGGCCGATATCAGGTGCGCTCGCGGATCGCTCGAGGCGGGATGGCGACCGTCTATCTGGCCACCGATCTGCGCCTCGAACGCCGCGTCGCGATCAAGGTCATGCACGGCCACCTCGCCGACGACAACACGTTCAAGAGCCGCTTCGTTCAGGAGGCGCGTTCGGCCGCCCGTCTGGCACATCCCAACGTCGTCAACGTGTTCGACCAGGGTCAGGACTCCGACATGGCGTACCTGGTGATGGAGTACCTGCCCGGCATCACGCTGCGCGACCTGCTCAAGGATTACGGCAAGCTCACCCCCGAGCAGACCATCGACATCATGGAGGCGGTGCTCAGCGGACTCGCCGCCGCTCACAAGGCCGGCATCGTGCACCGCGACCTGAAGCCCGAGAACGTGCTCCTCGCCGACGACGGACGCATCAAGATCGGGGACTTCGGGCTCGCCCGCGCGGCTTCGGCGAACACGGCGACGGGGCAGGCGCTCCTCGGAACCATCGCGTACCTCTCCCCCGAACTCGTCACCCGGGGCGTCGCCGACGCGCGAAGCGACATCTACGCCCTCGGCATCATGATGTACGAGATGCTCACCGGAGAGCAGCCCTTCCAGGGCGAGCAGCCGATGCAGATCGCCTACCAGCACGCCAACGACACAGTGCCGACACCGAGCAGCAAGAATCCGTCGGTGCCACCCGAGCTCGACGAGATCGTGCTGTGGGCGACCGCGAAAGATCCGGACCACCGTCCGAAGGATGCACGGGAAATGCTCGATCGCGTGATCGACGCCGAGAAGTCGATCCGCGGTGAGACGGCGGCGTTCCACCAGACGATGGTGATGTCGCCTGCGCTGGTCGCTGGAGCCGGTGACGCGGATACGCAGATCATCAACCCGGCCATCCGCCAGCAGGTCGCCTCCACCACTCCCGACAATGTCACCCGCCTCACGCAGACGGCCCAGAAGCGGCGCGGTCGCGGCTGGTGGCTGTTCATCCTGGTGCTGCTGCTCGCGGGGGTCGCGGGTGGAACGGGCTGGTACTTCGGCTCAGGACCCGGCTCCATGGTCGCCATTCCCGACGTCTCGTCGAAGGCTCCGGATGCGGCGGCCACCACCCTGAAAGATCTCGGCTTCGAGACGAAGCAGGGCACGGCTTACAGCACGACGATCGCGAAGGGACTGGTCGCGAGCACCGATCCGCCCTCGGGCGCCCACGCCAATCGTGGAAGCACGGTCACGATCAACGTGTCGCAGGGGCCGGCCCCGATCACCGTGCCGACGCTCGCTGGCCTCACACAGGACGCCGCGATCGAGAAGATCACCGGGGTCAAGGCGGTTGTCGGAGCCGTCGACAAACAGTTCAACGCGACGGTGCCGAGTGGCATCGTCATCTCCGCATCGTCGGCAGACGGCAAGGATCTCTCCAACGGCGGACCGTACTTCGAGGGCATGAAAGTGAACCTCGTGGTCTCCGTCGGTGCGATTCCGAACGTCAAGGGCGCGTCCGTCGACGATGCGACCGCGAAACTGACGGCAGCGGGACTGAAGACGACACCGGGTCCGCAGTCGTACAGCGACACGATTCCGAAGGATGCGGTCATCTCGGCCAATCCGCAGAAGGAGGGTCCTGTGCGCCCCGGCGACACCCTGGCTCTCGAAGTGTCGCGCGGACCGGCGCCAGTGCCGGTGCCGGACAACCTCGTCGGGACGACATGGGACGTCGCGAAGAAGGCACTCCTGGACGCCGGCTTCAAACTGAAGTACAACGCCCTCGCCGACGTGGCGCCGGCAGCGTTCACTGTTTCGAAGGTCACCCCGGCATCCGGAACCGAGGTCCCGAAGGGGTCCGAGATAACCGTCAACTTCGCAGGGTTCTAGCCCGAGCACAGGCTCGGCGAACACCCGACGCTCTACGAGTGACGGCCGCCGAGCTCCTCAGCCACCAGGAACGCGAGCTCCAGTGACTGCATGTGGTTCAGCCGAGGGTCGCACAGTGACTCGTAGCGCGTGGCGAGGGTGGCCTCGTCGATCTGCTCGGAGCCGCCCAGGCACTCGGTGACGTCGTCTCCGGTCAGTTCGACATGGATGCCGCCCGGGTTCGTTCCCGCCGCCCGGTGCGCCTCGAAGAAGCCCTTGACCTCGTCGACGACGTCATCGAAACGACGCGTCTTGTAGCCGTTCGGCGTTGTCAGACCGTTGCCGTGCATCGGGTCGGTCACCCAGAGGGGATTGGCGTCGCTCGCCTTGACCGCTTCGAGAAGCGGAGGCAGCGCATCCCGGATCTTCCCGGACCCCATCCGCGTGATGAACGTCAGGCGACCGGGCTGCCGTTCGGGGTCGAGCTTGTCGATGAGCCGCAGCATGTCGTCGATCGTCGTCGTCGGCCCGAGCTTGACGCCGATGGGGTTGCGGACCCGCGAGAGGAAGTCGACGTGCGCGCCGTCGAGGTCGCGCGTGCGCTCGCCGATCCAGATGAAGTGGGCCGACGTGTTGTAGGGGGTACCGGTGCGCGAGTCGATGCGCGTCATCGGGCGCTCGTAGTCCATCAGCAGGCCCTCGTGGCTGGAGTAGAACTCCACCCGCTTCAGCTCGTCGAAGTCGGCACCGGCCGCCTCCATGAACTTGATGGCCCGGTCGATCTC
This sequence comes from Diaminobutyricibacter sp. McL0608, assembly GCF_039613825.1. Classification (NCBI taxonomy): domain Bacteria; kingdom Bacillati; phylum Actinomycetota; class Actinomycetes; order Micrococcales; family Microbacteriaceae; genus Leifsonia; species Leifsonia sp. McL0608. Next base: position 2,153,082 of record NZ_CP154826.1, read on the forward strand.
GCCGGCGAGACCTTCGTAACGCTGGTTGGCCGGGTTGGCCGCGAATCCGCGGTTCCAGCTGTGCACCTGGCGCAGGTCGGCGAAACCACCCTGCGTGAACGCGCGAATGAGGTTCAGCGTGGATGCGGCGGTGTGGTACCCCTTCACCAGCCTGCTCGGGTCGGCCGCTCGCGACTCCGGCGTGAAGTCGTAGCCGTTGACGATGTCGCCGCGGTACGCGGGGAGCGTGACTCCGCCGCGCGTCTCGGTGTCGCTCGACCGGGGCTTCGCGAACTGGCCGGCCATGCGGCCCATCTTGACGACGGGCACGGAAGCGCCGTAGGTGAGGACGACCGCCATCTGCAGCACTGTCTTGACCCGGTTGCGGATCTGGTCGGCCGTCGCGCCCGCGAATGTCTCGGCACAGTCACCGCCCTGCAGGAGGAATGCCTTGCCTTCGGCCGCGCGCCCGAGCCGCTCGCGGAGCTGGTCGACCTCACCGGCGAACACCAGCGGCGGAAGCGTCGCGATCTCCGCGGATGCGGCACGCACCGCTTCGGCGTCTGGCCAGTGCGGCTGCTGCTTGATCTCGAGCGTGCGCCAATAGTCCAGCCCGGCAATCACAGATTCGTCAGCCATTACGACGGGATCGGTGGTGTCTAGCACTGGACTTCCGCTTCGTGATCGTGGGCGCGGCTGCAGCCGTTCGCCTCAAACTGGCAGGAAGGCGCCGCAGAAGTCGGCGCCCTGAACCTGAGCCTATCGCGAAAGGGCTCCTCGCTTTTCTTTCACGCTGGTCGCGTAGACGTCGACGTATTCCTGCTCGCTCAGTGCGTGCAGCTCGTACATGATCTCGTCGGTGACCGACCGGAGGATGAACCGGTCGCCCTCCATACCTTCGAACCGCGAGAAGTCGAGCGGCTTGCCGATGATGAGGCCGATGCGCCCGACCTTGGGGAGGCGGCGACCGATCGGCATGATCTTCTCGGTGTCGATCATGGCCACCGGGACGACAGGGACCTGGCCTTCGAGGATCATCCGGGCGACACCCGTGCGACCGCGGTACAGCTTGCCGTCGGGGCTGCGGGTGCCCTCGGGGTAGATGCCCAGCATCTTGTCCTGGGCGAGGACGGCAAGACCGGAGTTCAGCGAGTCTTCTGACGCCTTGCCGCCGGACCGGTCGATCGGCAGCTGGCCGGTGGCGAGCATGAAGTTGCGGGTCATCCAGCCTTTGAAGCCTGTGCGCGTGAAGTACTCGCTCTTGGCGAGGAACGCCACGCGCCGGTCGACGATCAGCGGCAGGAAGACCGAGTCGATGAACGAGAGGTGATTGCTCGCGAGGATCACACCGCCGGTCTTGGGCACGTTCTCCAGGCCGACGACCCACGGACGGAAGATGCCCTTCAGCAGCGGACCTGCGATCAGGTGCTTCATGATCCAGTAGAACATGGGGGCGAATTCTCCTCGACGAGTGCGACTCAGCCTAACGCTGCGAAGCGTGCAGGCGGGCGAGATCCGCGGCCCCGACCACACCGGCGTCGTTGACCAGTTCGGCGATGCGGAACTCGGGCTCCGGATGATATCCGCGCGCCGGCAGGTTCTCGAGGTACGCGAGACGGATCGGTTCGAGGAGCAGGTCACCGGCCTGCGCAACGCCGCCGCCGAAGACGAAGAGCTGCGGGTCGAGGACGGCGCCGAGGCTGGCGCAGGCCTGGCCGAGCCAGTCGCCCAGCTGACGCAGGGCTGCGATCGCGCCGGGATCGCCGTCGAGGATCAGCTTGCTGATGTCCTTGCCTTTGAGCGCACCCTTGCGCGTTCGCACATCGGCGAGGGCCTGACCGATCCCTCCCGCGTCGGCAAGTTCGCCCGCGAATCGTTCCAGCGCGCGTCCTGAGCCGTACTGTTCGATGCAGCCGTGGGCACCGCATCCGCAGGGCAGCCCGCCCGGGACGACCCGCATGTGCCCGACCTCGGCGCCGGCACCGAAGCCGCCCCGGAACAGGCGGTCGTTGCTGACGATCGCGCCGCCGACACCGGTACCGATGGTGAGGATGACCATGTCGCTGACCAGGCGGCCGGCGCCATAGCGGAACTCCGCCCATCCGGCCGCGTTGGCATCGTTCTCGATGATGATGGGCATGTCGAGTCGTGACTCGAGCTTCTCGCGGAACGGTTCGTGCCGCCAGTTGATGTTCGGCGCGTAATAGACGATCGACTGCGCAGCGTCGATGAACCCCGCGGCCGCGACACCGGCCGCGACGATCTCCTCCGGTCCGCCGGAGAGCCGCTCGATCATCTCGACGACAGTGTTCTCGATCTCCTCCGGCTGCCCGGCGGTCGTGGGCTGGCGGTCCTCGCGCACGATCGAACCGAACTCGTCGACGACGGCCCCCGCGATCTTGGTACCACCGATGTCGATACCGATCGAATGCACAGACGGGCGCCTTTCTCGAAGGTGGGGGTGAGGTGACTCGGATGTGGGGTACGCAGGCTCAAAACGGCGCTACCCGCACCATCTAGAGTGTAGTTAACCAATTTGCCGATGGCCATTTGGTGCGAAATCCACAATTGCACGGGTCGCGCCGTGGCCCCCACCGGTACCAAAGGAGTTACCGTGCAACAGTTCGATGTACCCGCCGTCGTCCCGGCAGACCCCGAGGCGAACGCCACCGACCTGCTGATCGACCGTGTCGCCGCAAGCCCGGATGCCGCCCTCTTCGCCACCCCGAAGGACGGCGGCTGGCAGGACGTCACCTCGGCGGAGTTCCTCCGCCAGGTCATCGCACTCTCGAAAGGCCTCGTCGCTTCCGGCATCCAGCCCGGCGACAAGATCGGCCTGATGTGCAAGACGCGCTACGAGTGGACCCTCATCGACTTCGCCACCTGGTTCGCGGGAGCCGTGCTCGTCCCCGTCTATGAGACGTCTTCACCGACCCAGGTCCACTGGAACCTGAGCGACTCGGGCGCGGTCGCCGTGATCCTCGAGACCCCCGACCATTTCACGAAGTTCGACGAAGTGCATCCCGAGCTCCCGCTGATCGGGAACATCTGGCAGATCGACCTGGGCGACCTGGACAAGCTCGCCGCAGCCGGCGTCGACGTGCCAGACGCGGAGATCGAGCGTCGCCGCAACCTCGCCCGCGGCGAGGACATCGCGACCCTCATCTACACCTCCGGTTCCACCGGTCGACCGAAGGGCTGCGTTCTCACCCACTCGAACTTCGTCGAGCTCTCGCGCAACGCCGCCGTCGCCCTGCGCGATGTGCTGGATGCGCCGGGTGGAGCATCCACTCTCCTCTTCATCACGACCGCGCACGTCTTCGCACGCTTCATCGCGGTGCTCAGCGTCCACGCCGGCGTCAAGGTCGGACATCAGCCGGACACCCGGCAGCTGCTCCCCTCGCTCGCGTCGTTCAAGCCGACCTTCCTCCTGGCCGTGCCGCGCGTGTTCGAGAAGGTCTACAACTCCGCCGAGCAGAAGGCCGAAGCCGGCGGGCGGGGCAAGATCTTCCGCAAGGCGGCGGACGTCGCGGTCGAGCACTCGAAGGCGGTCGAGGCCGGCGGCAGCATTCCGCTCGGGCTGCGCCTGCGCTTCGCCCTTTTCGACCGGCTCGTCTACAGCAAGCTGCGGGATGCCATGGGCGGCCGCGTGAAATACGCGGTCTCGGGTTCGGCTCCACTCGGCTCGCACCTCGGACACTTCTTCCACAGCCTCGGCATCAAGATCCTCGAAGGCTACGGCCTGACGGAGACCACGGCTCCCGCGACCGTGAACCTCGCAACCAAGTTCAAGATCGGCACGGTCGGCCCGGCCCTGCCCGGCGTCTCGGTGCGCCTGGCGGACGACGGCGAGATCCAGGTCAAGGGCGTCGACGTGTTCAAGGAGTACTGGAAGAACCCGGAAGCGACCGCCGCTGCGTTCGAGGACGGCTGGTTCAAGACCGGTGACCTCGGCAGCTTCGACGCCGACGGCTTCCTCACGATCACGGGGCGCAAGAAGGAGATCATCGTCACTGCGGGCGGCAAGAACGTCTCGCCCGCAGCTCTCGAGGACCCGATCCGCGCCAATCCGCTCGTCAACCAGGTGATCGTCGTCGGCGACCAAAAGCCGTTCATCGCAGCTCTAATCACGCTCGACCCCGAGATGCTTCCGGCCTGGCTCGCGAACAACGGTGAGGACAAGGAGCTGACCCTGAGGGAGGCGTCGGTGAACCCGGCCGTCCTCGCGGAGATCCAGCGGGCGGTCGACGTCGCGAACACCCACGTGTCGCGGGCCGAGTCGATTCGCAAGTTCGTGGTGCTCTCAACTGAGCTCAGTGAAGCCAGTGGCCACCTGACGCCGAAGCTCAGCATCAAGCGCCACGTCATCCTCGAGGACTTCGCCGACGTCGTCGACGGGATCTACAGCGGCTCACCGGCGACTCAGGGCATCTCGCTGTCCCACTAAGCGCGCTGGCCGGCGAGCACAGGAAAAGTCGGCTGAAACCTTCGGTTCAGGCTGACTTTTCCTGTGCTCGCGGGACCGGGTGGGCCAGGGCGGTACTAGACCGCGTCGCGCCAGGAGTGCGCCGGGGCGTAGCCGAGGACCCGTCGCGCCTTGTCGATCGAGAGCAGCGTGTCGTTCAGCCCGAGGTCACCCTTCACCGGCACGCCGGGGAAGACCGCTTCGACCAGGTCGACGTTGGGCCGGCTCATCACGGTGTCGGCGGCGGCGATGATGAAGCGGTGGAAGCCGGTCGCATCCCAGTCGAGCGCGCGGCGGACAGCCTGAGCCCCGTCGCGACCGTCGATGTAGCCCCACAGGTTCCACTTGCGGAGCATCGGATCGGCGTCGAACGAGGGGAACTCGGCGTAATCGGCGTCGTCCATCACGTTCGAGAATCGCAGGGCGACGATCTTGAGCGCCGGGTCCCAGCGCACCATCTCGATCGCCATCTGCTCTTCGAGGTGCTTGACCAGCGAATACGTGCTCTCGGGCCGGGCGGGGTAGTCCTCGTCGACCGGGATGTAGGGCGGCGGCACGTCGAACGGCAGCCCGAGGACGGTCTCGCTCGACGCATAGACGACGTTGCGGATGCCCGCCCGGCGCGCCGCCTGAAACACGTTGTAGGTGACGCGGATGTTGTTGTGGAACGTCGCCGCATCGCCGAGGATGCCCGGGGCCGGGATCGCAGCCAGGTGGACGATGGCGTCGAAGCCGTCATGCTTGTCGTCGATGCCGAGGATGGCATCGAGCGTCTGCCCGAAATCGGTCAGGTCGACTCTGACGAATCCGGGGCCACGCTCCCCCGCGGTGTCGAGATTGATGACCTGGTTACCCTCTTCGGCGAGTGTGCGCACAACGGTGCGCCCCAATTTTCCTGAACCACCGGTGACTGCAATGCGCATTGTCCAAGTCTAGGGAGCGAAACCACGCAACGGGTCAGAACCAGTCGCTCTCCCGAACCTGCTTCATCGCTTCGCGCCGGCGCTCCTTGTCGAGCCGGTCGAGGTACAGCGTGCCGTTGAGGTGGTCCGTCTCGTGCTGAAGCGCCTGCGCCATCACCCCGGTACCGGAGAGCTCGATGGTGTGGCCCTCCAGGTCGGTCCCGGTCACCCTGGCGAACGGATAGCGCATCGTCGGGAACCACAGTCCGGGAACCGACAGACAGCCTTCGTCGACGAGCTCCGGTTCGCCGGAGAGCTCGACGATCTCCGGGTTGAGAATGTACCCGACCTCACCGTCGACGTTGTAACTGAACGCCCGCAGGTTCACACCGATCTGCGGCGCAGCCACCCCGGCGCGACCCGGCGGCAGGACGCTGTCGATCAGGTCTTCGACGAGACCGTGCACACCGGCATCGATGGTGCCGATCGGGTCGGACACGGTCTTCAGCACGGGGTCTCCGAAGAGGCGGATCTGGCGTTCGGTCACGAATCTTCCTTCGTAGTCACAGGGCCTCTTCGGCCTTCAGCAGGGCGTTCTCGACGACTTCGCTCGCGGCAGGATGCGGCCAGTACTGACCGCGGGCGAGCCCACGGACCGAGATCCCGAAGCTCGCTGCCTGCACGAGCGGCTGGATCAGGATGCTCGCCTCCGGACCGATGATGTGCGCACCGAGGATCTCGCCGCTCTCCCGCTCGACGACGAGCGTGCAGAAACCGGTCTCGTCCTCGGTCGCCCACCCGTAGGCGGTGTGCCGGTAGTCCTGCGTGACGGCGACCGCGTCGATGCCGTCACTCAGCGCATCCGCCTCGGTGAGCCCGAAGTGCGCTATCTGCGGTCGGCTGAAGATCGCGGCCGGGATCGGGCCCGGGTCTCCCCCGATCGGCGAGTCCGGATGCAGGATGTTGTGGGCGACCACCCTCGCTTCATGATTCGCGACATGCTTCAGTTTCGTGACCCACGTGATGTCGCCGAGGGCGTAGAGCCCGGGCACTGGGATGCCGCGGCTGAGCATCCGCTGCTGGCTGTCGACCACCAGGCGTCCGTCGCTGTACAGGTCGAATCCGGCCGCGGCAGCACCGAGGGTGTCCGTGTTCGCGGTGCGGCCCTGCGCCACCAGCACGAGCTCGGTCTCGACCTGGCGACCCGATTCGAGCGTCACCACGAGGTGATCGCCGACGCGGTCGATCGCCTCGACCATCTCTTCGGTCAGAAGTCGCCACTTCTCGGCAGCGCACTCCGTGAACCGTTCCGAGACCGCGGCGTCGAGGCGGGTGAGGAGTCGTTCCGACCGGGTGACGATCGACACGTCTACCCCGAACGACGAGAAGATGTGAGCGAACTCGACCGCCACCGGGCCGCCGCCCACGATCACGAGCGACTCGGGCAGCGATTCGATGCGCATGACCTCATCAGAGTCGAGGATGGCCGGATCGGGGTCGTAGGACGCCAGCAACGGGCGCGGCCGCGACCCGGCGGCGACGACGATGCGGTCGGAGCGGAGTCGCACACCGCTCGCGCTCATCAGTGTGTGCTGGTCTTCGAAGCCGAAGGTCTCACGGAAGACGGTGACATTCGGCGAGGTCGCATCGCGGAAAAGGAGACCGGCTTCGGAGATCGCGTCGGTGCGGGCGAAGATCCTGTCCCGCACGCGCGCCCAGTCGACCGGGTCGACGGATGCGGTCAGTCCGAGCCGCGCACCCGCCGCGGCCGCGGCTGCGACGTCGGCCACCTGCACGAACATCTTGCTCGGGATCGACGCCGCATTGAGGCTGGCACCGCCGAACCGTTCGCCATCGTCGATCAGCGCCACCGACCAGTGTGCGAACTCGGGTCCCACGAGGGCGTTGCCGGAGCCGGCGCCGACGACGATCAGGTCGAAGGTCCGTGCATCCGCCCCAACGCCCGGGGCAGGCTCAGGAGCCACGGTTCGCAGGCAGGCCCTCGACCACGAGGGCTGCGAGCGTGCGGGCGGCATCCTTCGTATACGGCTTCAGGTCCTTGTACGAGATGACGGACCCCGCTGCGAGCTGCGGGTCGTAAGGGATGCGGACGATCTCGCGCACACGGGAACGGAAGTGCGACTCGATCTCGTCGAGCTTCACCAGGTTCGTGCCCTGCGTCGCCGTGTTGAGCGCGACGATTGCGTTGCGCACGAGCTCGCCGTAGCCGTTCGCTTCGAGCCAGGTCAGTGTCTCGGATGCGAGGCGGGCCTCGTCGACGCTGCCGCCGGAGACGATGACCAGGGAATCCGCGCGCTGGAGCGTCGCACGCATCACCGAGTGGACGATGCCCGTGCCGCAGTCGGTCAGCACGATCGAGTAGAACCGGGCGGCCAGGTCGGCGACGACGTTGTAGTCGTTCTCGTCGAACGCTTCGGACAGCAGGGGGTCGGTGTCCGAAGCCAGGATGTCGAGTCGTGTCTCATCGCGCGAGACGAGCGCCGAGAAGTCGGTGAAGCCGCTGATGCTCGGCGCCTTGTGGACGACATCCCGCACGGTCGCGCGGGTCTGCTTCGTCACCCGCTCGGACAGGGTGCCCCGGTCGGGGTTGGCGTCGACGGCGATGATGCGGTCTTCGCGGGCGTCGGCGAGAGCCATGCCGAGGAGTGTGGTGACCGTCGTCTTGCCGACTCCGCCCTTGCGGGTGAGGACGGGCACGAAGCGCGTGCCGCCCTCGAACTGCTTCTGGATGCGGTGATCGAGTTCTTTGCGCGCCCGCACCTTGGCGGAGTCGCCGAGGTTCAGGGTGTGGAACGTGATCGCGTAGACGAACCGGTTCCAGCCGCCCTCGGGGGCCGGCCGGGTCTTGCGATTGACCTCGAGGAGACGGTCGGCCGTCAGCATTGCCGCGGGCTCGGGCTGGGTCGAGTGCTCGCCGCGAAGGCGGTCACGGCGCGACTGGGAGAACTGGTCGGCGTGATGGACAGGTTCGGAACCGTCGGCGAGGGCCACACCGGCGATCGTGGCGGTCGGTCCGGTGGCGACCCGCGGAGTCACGATGGCCATCGACGTGGTGGTCGGCTCGCTCGCGTTGACGAAGCCGGGGTTGACCGGCACATCGTCGATCGCGACCGCGATCTCGTCTTCGGGGATCTCCGGACTCGGCACCGGCGGGAGGTCGACGACGATGCTCAGGCTCTCCGGAAGCGAGATCGCGAGGTCGTCGCCTTCGTCGGGAAGGAGTTCACCGTGGAACTCCTCCGCCGCATCCGTCGAATCGGATTCGAGGACCTGACCTTGCGCATCGCGCTTCTCCGGCTTTTCTGCCACGTGAACAGTCTCCTTCAATCGTCACAGTCCGTGACTCAGTTTAGCGTGGAGGCCGATCACACCCCGCCGCGGGGGCTCACACGGCAGGCGTGATGACGACCAGGAGGTCCCCGGCGTCGACCTGCTGGGTCTTCGGGATCGCGAGACGTTCGATCGTTCCGGCGATGGGCGCCGTGATGGCTGCCTCCATCTTCATGGCCTCGATCGACGCGACGCTCTGGCCAGCACCGACGACATCGCCGATGGCGACCTGGAGAGTGACCACGCCCGAGAACGGTGCTGCGACCTGGCCCGGCTTGGCGCTGTCCGCCTTCTCGGCGGCCTTCGCCTCCACGGTGATGCCGCGGTCGCGCACGAACACGGGCCGCAGCTGCCCGTTGAGCGTGGTCATGACCGTGCGCATCCCTTTGTCGTCGGCCTCGCCGATCGCTTCGAGGCCGATGTACAGGCGAACGCCCTTGTCGATCTCGATCACGTGCTCGGTGCCCTGCTTGAGCCCGTACAGGTAGTCGACGGTGTCGACGACCGAGAGGTCGCCGAACAGCTCGCGGATCTGCTCGAAGATGCGGGTCGGAGCAGGGAACAGCAGCCGGTTGAGTGTTGCGCGGCGCTCAGCGCTCGAGCCGTTCAGCAACTCCGCATCGGCTTCGCTCAGGTCTTCGACCCCCACCTTGACGGTCTTGCCGGCGAGCACCTTCGTGCGGAAAGGCTCAGGCCAGCCGCCGGGCAGCTCGCCGAGCTCGCCGGCCATGAATCCGACGACCGAGTCCGGCACGTCGTAGTTCTGCGGGTTCTCTGCGAAGTCGTCGGGGTCGGCGTGAACGGCGGCCAGGTGGAGGGCGAGGTCGCCGACGACCTTCGACGACGGCGTGACCTTGGGGATGCGGCCGAGGATGCGGTTCGCCGCGGCGTACATGTCCTCGACGAGCTCGAAATCGTCGGCCAGGCCGAGAGCCTTCGCCTGCTGGCGCAGGTTCGACAGCTGGCCGCCCGGGATCTCGTGCTTGTACACGCGCCCGGTCGGGCCCGGAAGACCGGACTCGAACGGCCGGTACACCTGGCGCACGGCCTCCCAGTACGGCTCGAGGTCGCTGACGGCGGCCAGCGAGAGTCCGGTGTCGCGCTCCGTGTGCGCGAGCGCTGCGACGAGAGCGGACGCTGACGGCTGGCTGGTGGTGCCCGCCATCGGCGCGCTCGCCACATCCACAGCATCCGCACCGGCCCGGCTCGCCGCGAGGAGAGTCGCGAGCTGTCCACCCGGGGTGTCGTGGGTGTGCACGTGAACGGGCAGGTCGAACCGTTCGCGGAAGGCCGAGACCAGCTTCTCGGCGGCCGTCGGGCGCAGCAGGCCGGCCATGTCCTTGATGGCGAGGATGTGCGCGCCGGACTGGACGATCTGCTCAGCCAGGCGCAGGTAGTAGTCGAGGGTGTAGAGGTCTTCCTTCGGGTCGAGCAGGTCGCCGGTGTAACAGACGGCGACCTCGGCGATCGAGGTGCCCGTCGACAGGACGGATTCGATGGCGGGGCGCATCTGAGAGACGTCGTTCAGCGCGTCGAAGATGCGGAAGATGTCGACGCCGGTCGCCGCGGCCTCGCGCACGAACGCATCGGTCACCTGCGTCGGGTACGGCGTGTAGCCGACCGTGTTGCGGCCGCGGAGCAGCATCTGGATGTTGATGTTCGGCAGCGCCTCGCGCAGTGCGGCAAGGCGGTCCCACGGGTCTTCGCCGAGGAACCGGAGGGCGACATCGTAGGTGGCACCGCCCCAGGCCTCGACCGAGAGGAGCTCGGGCGTGAGCCTCGCGACGTACGGCGCCACGGCGAGCAGGTCGCGTGTGCGCACCCGCGTCGCCAGCAGCGACTGGTGCGCGTCGCGGAACGTCGTCTCGGTGACCGCAAGGGCGGTCTGCGCGCGGAGAGCCTGCGCGAACCCGGCCGGGCCGAGCTCGAGAAGCCGCTGCCGCGATCCGGACGGGGCCGGAGCGTTCAGGTCGATCTTCGGGAGCTTGTCCTCCGGCTCCGCCCTCTCCGGCCGGGGGCCGTTGGGCAGGTTGACCGTCACGTCGGCCAGCCAGTTGAGCATCTTCGTGCCGCGGTCCTTGGACGCGCGGCCGCGGAAGAGCTCGGGTCGCTCCTCGATGAACGAGGTGCTGACGTTGCCCGCGATGAAGTCGGGGTCGTCGAGAACGGCCTGGAGGAACGGGATGTTCGTGGACACACCGCGGATGCGGAACTCGGCCAGCGCACGACGCGCGCGGCTCACTGCGGCGCCGAAGTCACGCCCGCGGCAGGTCAGCTTTGCGAGCATCGAGTCGAAGTGGGGGCTGATCTGGGCGCCCGGGTTGATGGTTCCGCCGTCGAGGCGGATGCCGCCGCCGCCGGGCGAACGGTAGGTGGTGATCTTGCCCGTGTCGGGACGGAAGCCCGCGGTCGGGTCCTCGGTCGTGATACGGCATTGCAGGGCGGCGCCGCGGATGTGCACCGTCTCCTGGCTCAGGCCCAGGTCGTCGAGGGACTCCCCCGCTGCGATCCGCATCTGGGACTGCACGAGGTCGACGTCGGTGATCTCCTCGGTGACCGTGTGCTCGACCTGGATGCGCGGGTTCATCTCGATGAACACGTGCTCCCCCGCACGCTCGCCCGCGGTGTCGAGCAGGAACTCGACCGTGCCCGCGTTGACGTAGCCGATGGACTTCGCGAACGCGACGGCGTCGCGATACAGGGCCTGGCGCGTCTCTTCGTCCAAGTTGGGCGCCGGGGCGATCTCGATCACCTTCTGGTGACGCCGCTGAACAGAGCAGTCGCGCTCGAAGAGGTGCATCGTGTTTCCGGAAGCGTCGGCCAGGATCTGCACTTCGATGTGGCGAGGACGCAGAACGGCCTGTTCGAGGAACATCGTGGGATCGCCGAAGGCACTGTCCGCTTCGCGCATGGCCTCTTCGAGTGCGCCACGAAGATCGTCCTTCGTGTTGACTCGCCGCATGCCGCGACCGCCGCCACCGGCGACCGCCTTCGCGAAGATCGGGAAGCCGATCTCGTCGGACTGCGAGATCAGGAGGTCGATGTCCTTCGACGGAGGCGTCGACCTGAGGACCGGTACGCCCGCGGCGATCGCGTGCTCCTTCGCCGTCACCTTGTTGCCCGCCATCTCCAGTACCCGCGGGGGCGGACCGATGAAGGTGATGCCGGCCTCACGGGCGGCCTCGGCCAGTTCGGGGTTCTCGGAGAGGAAGCCGTAGCCCGGATAGATCGCGTCGGCGCCGCACTCCTTCGCGACCCGGATGATCTCCTTCACATCGAGGTACGCGCGCACCGGATGGCCCGGCTCCCCGATCTGGTAGGCCTCGTCGGCCTTGAGGCGGTGCATCGAATTCCGGTCTTCGTACGGGAAGACGGCGACCGTCTGGGCGCCCAGTTCATAGGCGGCCCGGAAGGCCCGAATTGCGATTTCACCGCGATTGGCAACGAGGATCTTGCGGAACATAGGGACCTTTCGAGCAGGGGGCGCGCCACACAGCAAACGGTTAGGTTCTCTAAGACTAGTGAAGGTAACGTAGCTACTTGTGCACGTACTCAGCGTTAGTTCCCTCAAAGGTGGTGTCGGTAAGACAACGGTGACGCTGGGCCTCGCATCCGCGGCGTTCGCGAAAGGTTTGCGCACGCTCGTCGTCGACCTGGACCCGCAGTCCGATGTCTCGACCGGCATGGACATCTCGGTCGCCGGTCACCTGAACGTCGCCGACGTCCTCGCATCGCCGAAAGAGAAGATCGTGCGCGCGGCCATCGCCCCGAGCGGGTGGACCAAGGGTCGCACGGGCAAGATCGACGTGATGATCGGGTCGCCTTCTGCGATCAACTTCGACGGACCGCACCCGAGCATCCGCGACATCTGGAAGCTCGAAGAAGCTCTCGCCAATGTGGAACACGACTACGACCTCGTGCTGATCGACTGCGCTCCGTCGCTGAACGCGCTGACCCGCACGGCCTGGGCCGCGAGCGACCGCGTGACCGTCGTGACCGAGCCGGGACTCTTCTCCGTGGCCGCCGCCGACAGGGCGCTGAGGGCGATCGAAGAGATCCGCCGCGGCCTGTCACCGCGACTCCAGCCGCTGGGGATCATCGTCAACCGGGCGCGCGTTCAGTCGCTCGAGCACCAGTTCCGCATCAAAGAGCTGCGCGACATGTTCGGACCGCTCGTGCTGAGCCCTCAGCTGCCGGAGCGCACGTCCCTGCAGCAGGCACAGGGGCAGCGAAGCCGCTCCACGTGTGGCCCGGCGAGAGCGCACAGGAGATGGCGCACAACTTCGACCTGCTGCTGGAGCGTGTGCTGCGCACCGCCCGCATCGGGGAGTATGCAAATCAGGCCTAGCCTGATTTGCACCTACCGCACTAGATCTGCCTCGGCGCACTAGGTCTACTTAGTGCGCCCGGACCAAACTAGTGCGGTGACCGGGAACGCAGACGGGAAGCGGGTCAGGAGGCCTTGACGACGCGACGTGCGGCCAGCTCATCCATCGGATCGACCGTCTGGGTGTCCAGCTCGACCAGGCTGCTCTCGACCTCGCGGAGCACCTTGCCGACGGCGATGCCGAAGACGCCCTGTCCACGGCTGACGAGGTCGATGACTTCATCGTTCGAGGTGCAGAGATACACGCTGGCGCCGTCGCTCATGAGGGTGGTCTGGGCCAGGTCGTTGACGCCGGCTTCGCGCAGCTGGTTGACAGCCGTGCGGATCTGCTGCAGCGAGATTCCGGTGTCGAGCAGCCGCTTGACCAGCTTGAGAACGAGGATGTCGCGGAAGCCATAGAGACGCTGCGACCCGGAGCCCGCTGCTCCACGGACCGTGGGCTCGACGAGACCCGTGCGGGCCCAGTAGTCGAGCTGGCGGTAGCTGATTCCTGCCGCGCGTGCCGCGACCGCGCCACGATAGCCGGCGGTGTCGTCCATCTCAGGGAGACCGTCCGTGAAGAGCAGACCGAGGTCGTACTTGGGCGAGTCGTTGTTTCGACTGAGTTCACTCATTCGTTTGCCTCTCACCCCGGACTGGACCGCGCCGGTTCGACGACGCTTCATCCACGGTACCCATGCTCAGGGTCGCTATCAATGACATTCGGCGAAACCCGCCCGGCGTGTCGAAGTCGGTCACGGGATGAGCCGCCCGAGAGCTGAACGGATCAGGCTGTCACGCACGACCTCGAGCTGGGCCGCGATCTCCCGCGCGAGCTCCGCTGCCTGGGCGCGACCCGACACATCGTTGCGCCGGACGCTGGACACCAGTGCGCTCTCGATCAGCCCGAGCTCACGCTCTGCCGCAGCCCGGAATCCGCGCAGATGCCGAGGTTCGATCCCGCATTTCTGCAGTTCTGCGAGTGCCTTCAGCACCCCGAGCGAGTCTTCGCCGTATACCTCGGCCGGCACGATCAGTGAGGCCGACACCGCGTCCTGCAGGAGCGCGTTCGACGCTCCGGACTCACGCAGCAGGTCGGCCTTCTTGAAACGGCGTCCGGTGGCGAGCATCGAGGTCCCGGATGCGGCGGACGCCCCCGGGATCGCCGGCGACCGTCCGGCGTCCAGATCGTCGAGATAGGTGCGGATGACCTTCAGCGGCAGGTAGTGGTCGCGCTGCATCCCGAGGATGATGCGCAGCCGTTCGACGTCGCCGGGCGAGAACTTGCGGTAGCCGGATGCGGTGCGCGCCGGAGACACGAGTCCGCGCTCTTCGAGGAAGCGCAGCTTGGACGACGACAGGTCAGGGAATTCGGGAGTCAGGTGTGCGAGCACCTGACCGATGCTGAGCAATGCCGGCCCAGCGGTGCGAGCCTGAGCGGCCTGCCGCGCCACTAGGGTGTGTCTCCCGCTGCGTTGCGTGCGGAGCGCATCTAGCTGGACGCCGAAGCGGCGAGGTCGTGCCTGGATGCATAGAACGTGAGGCGGAACTTGCCGATCTGCACCTCGGCCGTGTCGGCGAGGAGGGCGGCTTCGATGCGGACACCGTCGTAGTAGGTGCCGTTGAGCGAGCCGAGGTCTTTGACCTCGAACACCGTGCCGCGACGGGTGAACTCCGCGTGGCGACGCGACACCGTCACATCGTCGAGGAAGATGTCGGCGTCGGGGTGGCGGCCGGCAGTGGTCACGTCGGCGTCGAGGAGGAACCGGGCCCCGGAGTTCGGGCCGCGTCGCACGATCAGCAGAGCGGACCCGGAGGGCAGCGCAGCGATCGCTTCCTGCTCTTCGATCGAGACGTCACCGTCGACCGGGTACATCTGCGACACGAACTCCTCGCCGAAGCGTGCAGTCGTGTCTTCATTCCCCCGGGACGCGTCGCGCAGGGGGTTCGCGGGCTCGTTCTCCGGTTTGTTCTCCGGTTCGTTCTTTTCGTCAGGCACCGTCGACCTCCTCTCCTTCCAGCGTATCGGATGGTCCCGGCCCGGCAGCGGCCGGAATCCGGATTACCCGACGAGTTTCGCCGATATACACGATTCCAGCCCACCAGTACAGGAATGCACCCCAGAGTGCGAATGCCCATCCGAGAGGTAACGATATCGGTGCGAACGCATCGAACGCCTCCCCCAACATGAGGAGGGGTAGGGCGACGAAGAGGCAGAAGGTCGCGACCTTCCCGAGGTGGTGAACGGGCAGCGGTCCGTACCCGTGGTTGGCGAGGATGACACCCAGAATCGCGAGCATCACGTCGCGCGCGAGGATCACAGCGACCAGCCACCACGGCAGAACATCCCGCCAGGCGAGACCGATGAGGGCCGCGAAGATGTAGAGGCGGTCGGCGGCCGGATCGAGCAGCTGGCCGAGCCGCGACACCTGGTTGAGGCGGCGGGCGAGGTACCCGTCGAGGAAGTCGGTGATGCTGGAGACGATGAGGACCAGCAGGGCCAGCGCGTCCTCCCCGACGATGATGAACGCGAGGAAGAGCGGCACGAGCGCAAGCCGGAAGAAGCTCAGGATGTTCGGCAGCGTGAACACCCGCGAGCTCACCTGGGTCACACCGTTTGCGTCCACAGCCTTCGAGTCTAGTAATCCATCGGCCTACTAGTATTCAGCCGTGGACCCCTTCTTCGCGTGCCTCTGGATTCTCACCGGCGCCTGTGCCCTGACCTGGATCCTGTCGCTGGTCACCGGCGAGCATTCCTGGGTCGACCGAATCTGGTCGATCGTTCCCGTCGTGTACGTCTGGGTATTCGCCGCTGCCGCCGGCCTGGCGGATGCGCGCCTCGACCTGATGGCGGCCCTGGTGACTCTGTGGGGCATCCGTCTCACCTTCAATTTCGCGCGGAAGGGCGGCTACGCACCGGGCGGCGAGGACTACCGGTGGGAGACCCTCCGCGGTCGCATGGCGAAATGGCAGTTCGCGCTTTTCAACCTCTTCTTCATCGTGATCTACCAGAACGTGCTGCTTCTGCTCATCGCACTGCCTGCGTGGACCGCGTTCCAGCACCAGCGTCCGCTGGGCATCCTCGACGTCGTCGCGACGGTCGTCTTCCTCGCCTTCCTGGTCGGGGAGACGGTCGCAGACCAGCAGCAGTGGCGTTTCCAGAACTGGAAGAAGTCGGAGACCGCCGCCGGAAGGACTCCGCGGCCGCGGTTCGTCCAGACCGGCCTGTTCCGTTTCTCACGTCACCCGAACTTCTTCTTCGAGCAGGCGCAGTGGTGGGTGGTCTTCCTGTTCGGCGCGATCGCGGCCGGGTCGCTGCTGCAGTGGACCGTGATCGGCGCGGTGCTCCTGACGGCACTGTTTATCGGGTCGACGATCTTCACCGAGAGCATCACACTCTCGCGCTACCCCGAATACGCCGCGTACCAGCGGACGACATCGCCGGTCGTTCCCTGGTTCCGCCGCGGAGCGCGCGACGCGGTCACTGCTCCGTAGCGACGCCCCGTGCTGCTTCGGCAGCTCTGCGACGAGCGGGCCGGGGGAACGCGGCACGCATGTGGTCGGAGTCGAGGTAGTCGGCGACCCCGATCAGAATGAGGCTGAAGACGATCTGTTCGGTCACCATCCAGAGCGGGTAGAGCCCGGGGATCGCGGCGATGACCAGGGTGACCACCGGGAAGATCTTGCTGAACAATCGCAGCCGCGAGTACGCCCAGTAGTAGCCGCTCTGGGCGCGCCAGGCGAAGTAGAACAGCGTCAGCGTCATGCCGAGGACCACGGCGCAGCGCATCCACACCGCCCACTGGACCGGATGCCCGCTCAGCTGCAGGACGACCGCCACGATGACCGCGGCGAGCCCGAGCACGAACTCCGCGACGAGCAGCCAGGTGATGACGACGAAGGCACGCCTCGTGCGAGGGTCGTCGCGCGCCTCGGCCGGGATTGTGTAGTCGGCGTGGCGGCCGCCCGCGATCCGGTCGAGCTTCGCCAGCAGGTTCTTCATCCTTCGACGATAACCCGCACGACATGCCGATTGCTGACTGCGCTGCCGGTGGCGAGCGCGTAGCGTTGAAGGATGTCGTGCATCCGTTTCAACACCCCGGCCCAGCGGCAGGCCATGCGCGAGCAGGCGCCCGTCATGCTCACGCCGGAGGAGGCCGCCGCCCTGCACCCGTCTCCGCCGGTCACCGAGAGCAAGATCCGCCGGCTGCGGCTGCTCGCCTCTCACGAGAACCCGAAGATCCGCGAATCGGTTGCGAGCAGCTACAACACGCCCGACGATGTGTTCCTGGCGCTGGCGACCGACCCCGACGAGGGCGTCAGGTCGTGCCTGGCCCGCAACGAAGCGACGCCCTGCGACGTGCTCCGGATACTCGCCGCCGACCGCTCGGAGACCGTCCGAGGGTGGGTGGCCGTGAATTATTTCGTCCCTGAGGACGTGATGGAGCGTCTCGCCAGCGACACGAGCCGGACGGTGCGCAGTCTCGTGAAGTGGAAGTCGCAGCTGGCCGACGCCGGATGAGCGGCCAGGTTCCCGCGAGCGTGCGGGTGGACAGCTGGGTCTGGGCGGTGCGCCTCACGAAGACGCGGTCGCTGGCCGCAGCCGCCTGTCGTGGCGGGCATGTGAAGGTCAACGGCGACAAGGCGAAACCGGCGCAGGCGGTGCGGATCGGCGACGAGGTGCGCTTCCGGGACGCGGACGTGGAGCGCATCGTGACGGTGCGCAGGCTGATCGTCAAGCGGGTCGGGGCGTCGGTCGCCGCCGAATGCTTCGACGACCTCACGCCGAAGCCGGTCGCACCCGTGGAGGTGCCCGCAGCGGTGATCCGTGAGCGGGGCGCCGGGCGCCCGACCAAGCGCGATCGACGCGTTCTCGATCGCCTGCGGGGTCACGGAGCGTGACAGAGGCGCGTGTGCGGGTCGGAATCTCCGGCTGGACGTACGCCCCGTGGCGGTCGATGTTCTATCCGCAGGGTCTCCCCCACAAGAACGAACTGCGCTACGCCGCCGAACGGCTGGACTCGATCGAGCTCAACGGCAGCTTCTACGCACTGCAGCGGCCGTCGAGCTACCGGCACTGGGCCGAGGAGACCCCAGCCGACTTCGTGTTCTCGATCAAGGGCGGCCGCTATGTCACGCACATCCGGCGTCTGCAGAACCCGACGGAAGCGCTCAGCAGCTTCTTCGCATCCGGACTGCTCACCCTCGGCGACAAGCTCGGACCGCTACTGTGGCAGCTTCCGCCGAACCTCCGCTTCGACAGCGACCTGGTCGACACCTTCTTCTCCACCCTGCCGCGCACGACCTTCGAGGCCGCGGCTCTCGGGCGCAACTCGACCCTCGACGAGAGCCGCACCTGGACGGCGGTCACGGTGGATCGCCCGCTCCGGCACGCGATCGAGGTGCGGCACGACAGCTTCGTCGACGACGCCTTCATCGGGCTGGCGCGGACTCACGGCATTGCGATCGTCGTGGCAGACACCGCCGGACGCTGGCCGCTCCTCCGCGAGGTGACGGCCGACTTCCTGTACCTCCGACTGCACGGAGACGAGGAGCTGTACGCGAGCGGCTACACACCGGAGTCCCTCGAGACCTGGGCGCGCGACGTCCGGGGCTGGGTCGCGGGCGACGCGTGCCCGGACGGCGTCGGACGCGATGTGTACGTCTACTTCGACAACGACACGAAGGTCAGGGCCCCGTACGACGCCATGAGCCTGCGCGAGCTGCTGCGCGGCTGAAGACGCTAGTCCTGGAGCACCGAGAGCACGTTGCCCGCCGGATCGCGGAACCAGGCGATATCCGGTCCCTGGCCGACGGACTTCCCGCGAGCGATGCCCTTCTCATCCGTGGGAAACGAGGCGTCGTCGTAGATTTTCGTCACGACACCGCGCGAGTTCAGCTCGTCGACAGCCGCGTCGATATCGTCGACCACGAAGTTGAGGATGGTGAAGCCCGCCGGCTGGTGGTCGGGCTTCGGGTAGATGAAGACGGTTGCGCCGCCCGGGAGGGTCAGGTCGATGTTGCCCATCGCCCCGTCCTTGGCGTCGAGTCCCAGGGTCTCGGCGTAGAAGGCTTTCGCCGCTGCGATGTCATCGACGCTGAAACCGCTGAAGCCGTGGACCGGTGCAAACATGGTGTTCTCCTTCGCCGGCGGTCTCGTAACCGCCTGCCCATCACGCTACCCCCGTAGGTGCGGGGTGCGGAGGGCTCAGACGAAGCGGATGCCCTCTTGCAGCCGCGTGCGCAGGTCGAAGACGCGGTCGACGCTCTGCCGCTCCGCACCGGATTCTCCATTCCGCAGCACCTGCGGGAGGAGGGAGCGCCGGATGAGCAGCGAACCGGCGAGGCGCCCGCGCTGGATGCGATCGTACGGGACGGCGAGCGCGTCGTCGGGAACCACGATGATCAGCCCGGTGAACCGGACACCGACGTAGCGCGAGAAGGTCTTGGCGTCGCGGTGGAGGTCGTGGAACGGCTCTTCGTCGTCGGCGATGCCGGCACCGACGATGTCACCCTTGGAGAGCTTCACCTCGGAGCCCCAGTCCTCGCTGCGCACGGCGAAGAGGCCGGCGGGCCCGAGAACGACATGGTCGAGTTTCGAGCTCGACTTCGGATGGACGGCGACGTCGTTCCAGATGGTGAAGCCGATGCCGAGGCCGGAGACCGCCGTGGCCGTCGCTTCTTCTGCCAGCGCTGTGGCCAGCAGGCCTCGGATCTCGCGCGGCGCCGACCGCACGAGTGCGGGATCGTACGGGTCCGCGAGTTCCCGGCCGCGGCCGACCCACTCGCGCATGAGGCGGAGGTAGTGCTCTCGTGCCTGGCCGCCGGGGTGGCCGTAGGTGCGCGCACGAACGGCCGTGCCGTGTGACGTGGGAGCCGCGAAGGTCGCGCTGAAGCCGTGCCCGGCCGCGCCTCCCGAGGTCGCCGCCGCCGTATCCGCGATACTCTCCCCGCGGTCGAAGGCGGCCCGGTCCGCCGGGTCTCCGACGAGTTCCCAGGCCCGCTGCACCTCGGTGAAGCGCACGGCGCTTCCTCCGGTGTCCGGATGCGTCTCCCGCAGCAGGCGCCGATAGGCGCGGCGCAGCTCGTCGTGGCTCACCGTCGCGCTCACGCCGAGCACCTCGTAGGGTGTCGGCGACGCGGGGCTCTCGCTCATGCTGCGTGCGGGTCCTTCTCGCTCGTGGGCGGCCGTTCGGCCGCACCATGACGATATCGAATGGCGGCTCGAAGTCCGCTCACAACTGGCTGTGACCGATTTCTATTGCGGCCAGAAAGTGACCGCAATGCTTCCTAGGCTGGAACCAGAGAGTACGACGGATCGCAAGAAGGTCTGCGATCCCCAACGAGAGAAGGAATGTCATGAACTGGAAGATCGAGCTCATCTTCGTCCCCGTCACCGACGTCGACCGCGCGAAGTCGTTCTACGTCGACCAGGTGGGTTTCAACGCCGATTTCGACCAGACGGTGAGCGACGAGATCCGTTTCGTCCAGCTCACTCCCCCGGGCAGCGCCTGCTCGATCGCCTTCGGCCGCGGCCTCAGCGACATGGAGCCCGGTTCGCAGCGAGGCATCCAGGTGGTCATCCCGAACGCCGAGGAAGCCCGTGCTCACCTCGTCGCGAACGGCGTGGACGCGAGTGACGTCGATCCGCAGCCATGGGGCCGTTTCGTCACGTTCTCCGACCCGGACGGCAACCGCTGGACCCTGCAGGAACTTGTTCCGCAGTCTTGACAGCACGGCGCTGGGCGGTATATTTGCCATATCAGTTATAGAACCGATTGGTTATAGATATGGCGACAGACCAGCTCAGCGCCGTCTTCGCGGCGCTGGCCGACCCGACCCGGCGCGAGATCCTCCTCCGGCTGATGGACAGTGACGCCAACGTCTCCGAGCTCGCCGAGCCCTTCGCCGTGAGCCAGCCCGCCATCTCCAAGCACCTCAAAGTGCTCGAGGGTGCCGGGCTCGTCTCGCGCACCCGGGTCGCCACCTCCCGCTTCAGCCACCTCGAAGCGGAGCCGCTGAGGGAGGCGACCATGTGGATGGAGCGCTACAAGCACTTCTGGAACACCGGCTTCGACAAGCTCGACGCGGCCCTTGCGGCGTACCAGGCACGAGAGAAGGCTGTCCAAGGCGACAGCACCGACGAACCGGAGGACGAAGACCGATGACCGACAGCAGACCGAGCGACGTCGCCGACACCGACGTCTACATCACGCGGGCGTTCGATGCACCCCGCGAACTCGTCTTCCGCTTCTTCACGCAGGCGGAGCACCTGGCGACCTGGTTCGGTCCGGCAGGCTTCTCGGTTCCGCTCGACACCGTCGTGGTCGAGCCGTTCGTCGGCGGCCGCTGGGAACTCGCGATGGTTGACGATACGCATGGCGGCTCCTACCCGATGCGCGGCACGATCGTCGAGTTCGTGGAGCCCGAGCTGATAGTGATCGAAGCATCCGCCGAGACCGGAATGGGCGACCTCGATGCAGTGATTCTGCGCATCCAGTTCCACGACCATGGCGACCGAACGCGGATCACCCTCCACCAGGGCCCGTTCGACCCCGAAGCCCGGCACGCCACAGAGGCGGGCTGGCTCCAATCCTTCGACAAGATCGACAGCATCATCGCCGCAGGAGCGGCGCCGGAGACAGGAGAGACCCGATGACCGAACAGACAGCCCTGCGCACCGAGACCGTCACCTCCGCGGACGGCACCCCGATCGCGTTCGAACGCGTCGGGACCGGGCCGGCCGTCGTGCTCGTCGACGGTGCGCTCTGCCACCGGGCGTTCGGTCCGTCGCGGCCGCTCGCCGCTGCGCTCCGTGCACACTTCACCGTCTTCACATACGACCGGCGCGGCCGTGGTGAGAGCGGCAACACCCTGCCATACAGCCCCCGGCGCGAGATCGAGGATCTGCGGGCCGTCATAGCGGCCGCCGGCGACGATGCGTACGTCTACGGCATCTCGTCCGGTGCGGGCATCGCCCTCGAAGCTGCAGCGGCCGGCGTGCGGATGCGCAAGCTGGCGACCTACGAGGCACCCTACGTCGCTGCGCGGTGGAAGGATCCGACGGTCGACCACCTCGCGCACATGGAGGCACTCGTCGCGGCAGACAAACGTGGCGCCGCGGTGAGCTACTTCCTCGTGCCGATGGTCGGCGCACCGGCATTCGTCCCGGTGATGATGCGGGCGATGCCGAAGGTCTGGAACCAGATGAAAGCGGTGGCGCCGACACTGCCATACGACCTGCAGGTCATGGGATCGTTCACGGCGCCCGTCGAGCGGTTCGCCGCGATCACGGTCCCGACACTGGTGATGGTGGGCGGCAAAGCCGCCCAGCCGATGCGTGACGCGCAGGATGCTGTTGCGGCGGCCATCCCGGGCTCGCAGTTCGCTGTGCTCGACGGACAGACGCACCAGGTTTCGGAGAAGGCGATCGCGCCACAGCTCGAGTCCTTCTTCACTGAGTAGACCGTTCTACCGAGCGAGCGCCGCGAACCAGATCAGCAGAAGGGTGACGACGAAGCCGCAGGCGTAGTTGATCCAGAGGAAGCGTCTCCACCCGCCGTTCGCGCGCTCGGAATCGGCATCTGTCACGGACCAGTATGGGACGGCGGCGAGGATGTACGGAACGGCGAGCACCGCTGCGAGCGGCCCCGGCCAGGCTGTCGCCAGCATCGTGAGCCCGGAAACAGTCCACACGGCGATGGCGAAACGCACCGTGCGGTGGGCGCCCAGCGCGGTGGCGACGGAGGCGAGGCCGCCCGCGCGGTCGGGCACGACATCCTGAACCGCGCCGAAGGCGTGACTGCCGACCCCCCAGAGGAAGAAGGCCAGCAGCACCGCCCACAACTGCGGGGTGAACGCGGCGCCGCCCAGCACCAGACCGTACAGGGCCGGACTCACGAAGTGCGTGCTCGATGTCGCCGAATCGAGAAACGGCACCTCCTTGAAACGCAGACAGGGGATCGAGTACGCCAGAAGCGCGAAGATGCTGACGGCGAGGACGAGCCACGACAGCGGAGAACCGACGACAAGTAACCAGATGAGGAACGGTGCGTTGCTCACCACGGCCGCGATCAGCACCCGGTGGTGGAGGCGGCGATCGAGCACGGCGCCCTCCACCCCGCCTTTGCGAGGATTGCGATGATCGGACTCGAAATCGAACACGTCGTTGATCCCATAGAGCGCGAGGTTGTACGGGATCAGGAAATAGAGAGTGCCCACCACGAACGTGACGTCTGCGGTTCCCGTCGTCAGCAGATAGGCGGCCGCGAACGGGAACGCAGTGTTGATCCAGCTGAGGGGGCGCGAGGCCAGCAGCAGCTGGCGCGCGACGTGCGGGACTGCCGTGTCGGTCATCCGTCACCCCGACCGCGGAACAGCACCCACAGCGCCGGAAGAAGAATGACGGCCGCCACCGGGTAGGCGAGATCCCAGGCCGGCATGAGGCCGATGGTCGGCCCCGAGATGTCAGGACCCGCGTAGCGCATGAGGCCCGCCGCGATCATGAGGTTGTCGAAGACGATGGTCAGGATGATGAGGAGAGCACCGGCGATCGCGACCGGTGCACGCCAGCGCCTGACGAGTGCGCGACGATCGCCCGCACGGACGAGAGCGCCGGCGAGCACGATGAGCGCTATCACGAGGAAGCCGGCGGCGAGCAGGGCGTAGGTCATCGCCGTCTCCTCGTGTCGAGCATCCGGCGCGTGCCCATCACCAGGATCATCGTGAGATAGCAGAGGAAGGCAAGGAAGAAGAGCTCTTCGATCGGGAACTCGGGCGCCACGAGCACACCCGTGCTGATCGGAGACGCCCCTCGCTCGAAGATGCCGAGTGCGATGCCCGCCAGGTCCCAGACGACGAAGAACAGCAGCCCGATCAGGGCCACCACGGCAGCGCGCCGCCCGTCCCGCCAGAAGAACAGCCGGAACCGGCGGTCCAGCAGCGACATGCAGCCCAGGCCGCCGATCAGGATGACGAGATAGAGGATGCTCACAGCGGCTCCGCGAGCGGTCCTGCCGACCGGTCGCCGCGCAGTCGCTTGACGACGAGCTCGGCGCTGATCAGGCACATCGGCAGCCCGATTCCCGGGACGGTGCTCCCGCCCGCGTAATAGAGGCCGCTGACGCGCGACGATACGTTCCGACCGCGGAAGAAGGCACTCTGCCGCAGCGTGTGGGCGGGTCCGAGGGCACCGCCCTTCCAGGAGTTGAGGTCGCGTTCGAAATCGGCCGGGCCGATGGTGCGGCGCACGACGACGCGCTCCCGCAGGTCGGGGATGCCCGCCCAGCGCGCGACCTGGTCGATCGCGGCGTCGGCGATCGCCTCCACCTGTGGCGACCCGCGGCCGTCGAGTCCGCCGAAACCGATACGGGGGTCGGCGGGCACGGGCACCAGTACGAACAGGTTCTCGGCGCCGTCCGGTGCGACCCCTGTGTCGGTCGCGCTGGGGCGGCAGACATAGAGCGACGCCGGGTCGGGCACTGAGGACGGGTCGCCGAAGATCCGTTCGAAACCTCCCCGCCAGTCAGCCGTGAAGAAGAGACTGTGGTGGGTGAGGGAAGGAAGCTCGCCCGTCACGCCGAGCAGAACGAGCACAGCCCCGGGACCCGAGTCCCGCGCATCCCACCAGCGCTCCGGATACGTGCGGTGCTCGGGAGGGAGCAGCCGTGTCTCGGTGTGGTGCAGGTCGGCCGTCGAGACGACGATGTCGGCCGCGATGCGTCGCGAGCCGTCCGCACCGGCGACATCCACTCCGACGATCCGGGGACGATCGTCACCGACGGTGAGAACGGCGGAAGCGATCGCCGTCGCGCGTGCACCGGTCACGATCTCCGCGCCTTCGCCATGCGCAAGCGACTCCACGCGCTCGATCAGGGCGGCGAACCCGCCGCGTGGATACAGCACGCCGTCCTCGAGGTCGAGATGACTCATCAGGTGGTACAGGCTCGGCGCAGCGAACGGCGAGGTGCCGAGGAACACGGCAGGGTAGCCGAGCACCTGCTGCAGCCTGCGGTCGCTGACGAACCGACGGATGAACGCATCCAGCGGCTGGAGCAGAAGACGGACGAGCCTCGGGGAACGGGCGAGGACGTCGCGCGTGAGCAGCGGCCGGAACGACGCGAACGTCGTGTACAGGAAACGGTCGACGGCCATCCGGTAGGTCTCCCGCGCGCTCCGAAGGTAGCGGTCCAGAGCGGCGCCCGCCCCGCGCTCGATACGCTCGAACGCTGCGATGTTCGCGGCACGATCGGCCGCGATGTCGAGGGGTTCGCCGTCACCTTCGAAGTAGACGCGGTAACCGGGCTCGAGGCGCACGAGGTCGAGTTGTTCGCCGGCGGTCGTGCCGAGCAGGCGGAAGAAATGGTCGAAGACCTCCGGCATCAGGTACCAGGACGGTCCCGTATCGAAGCGGAATCCGTCACGCTCCCAGGACCCCGCGCGGCCGCCGACGTCGCTCTGTGCCTCGACGACGGTGACGCGGTAGCCCTCGCGGCCGAGGAGCGCTGCTGTCGCGAGACCCGCGATCCCCGCACCGATCACGACGACGCGCTCGCCCTCCCGGCTGCGATCGCCGACCGTCACCGGACTCCCCCGCCCCACCCTGCGGTGGCGCGGACGAGGATGGCCAGCTTCGTGCGCGTGGGCACGCTCACGCGGGTCACGGTGAGCGACCGCGCGGGCGTCGCGCGAAGCCGGTCGCTGAGTTCCGCGAAGAGCCCGTATGCCGCCACGATCGCGCGACGGCGGTTCTCCGGCAGCTCGGGGATCGCCTCGGCCGCGGCGCCGAGATCCGCATCGATGTCGGCGACGACGTCGAGCTTCTGGCGATCCGTCAGCCGTGAGGGATCGATGCCGGGAAAGTAGTTGCGCCCGAGCTGGGCCCAGTCCACGGCGAGGTCACGGAGGAAGTTGATCTTCTGGAACGCTGCCCCCAGTCGGCGTGCGCCGGACTCGAGACGGAGGCGGCGTGAGGTGTCCACAGCCTCGTCGGCCAGGAATGCGCGAAGACACATCAACCCGATGACCTCGGCCGACCCGTAGATGTAGGCCGCGAGTTCGTCGGCAGTGAAGTCCACCGGGCTGAGGTCGCGCCGCATCGACCGGAAGAACGGCGCAGTAAGGTCGGGCCCGATTCCGATCTGCCGCGCCGTCGTCGCGAACGCATGGACGACCAGGTTGGTGCTGTACCCGGTTCGCATCGCCCGTTCGGTCTCCGCCTCCAGGGCATCGAGGAGCTCGCGCTGCCCCGCCAGATCGAGCCCGGCCTGCCCCGCTGCGCCATCGACGATCTCGTCGGCGATCCTCACGAGGGCGTAGATGTCCTCGACCTGGGGCCGCACGGCGGGCGCGAGCAGCCGGGTGGCCATCCCGAACGACGTCGAGTATTCGTGGATGACCTGCGCTGAACTCGCGTGGGCTGCGCGTCGGTACAGCGCAAGGTCGGTCGGCCGGTCGACAGGGGTGCGCGCGACCACCGCGTCCTCGCGGGTCATGCGATCCTCCCGACGCAGGCGTCCGCGAATGGTTCGAGCCGGACCGCCAGCCCTGCCGGAACGGCGGGCACGTCGAGCGCCGCGAGCGCCTCGCGTGCGTAGGTCGCCACCAGTGACTCGACGAAGGCGCGAGCACCGCAGCGTTCCAGCGCTGCCCGCAGGATGTCGACCTCGTCACCGCTGAGGTCGGGTCGCCCGAGCAGCCGGTCGATCTGTGGCCAGTCGTCGGACCCGCGGGCGTAGCTGATTATCGGGGTTCTCTTGCCTCCGCGCAGGTCGCCCGAGACGCTCTTGCCTGTGATGGCTTCGTCTCCGAAGGTGCCGAGGAGGTCGTCGCCCAGCTGGAACGCGATGCCGAGCCTCCTGCCGTATTCCCCCAGCGCGTCGATGCAGGCCCGGTCGGCTCCGGCGAGGAGGGCTCCCGCGACGAGCGGCGCCTCGAAGGAGTACGCCGCCGTCTTGCGTTCCGCCATCGCGATCACATCGGTCAGCAGCGCGTCGCTCATTCCGATGCCGTACGACACGTCGGCGAGTTCACCCGCCGCAGTGACGAAAACGCTGCGGTCGAGCAGGTCGAGCAGTGCGGTACGGGTGGAGCTGTCGATGTCGAGCCGGGCGACCAGAGACTGCGAATAGTGGATGAGCAGATCGCCGGCGAGGATGGCCCCGGTTCTGGCCCACTGCTCGGCCTTCGTGTCTCCGATCGCACGGCGACGCGCATCCGCACCGAATTCTCCCGCGAGGTTCGGAACGCCGCGCCGGACCTCGTCACCGTCGATGATGTCGTCGTGTAGGAGGAAGGCCGTGTGCAGCAGTTCGAAGGCGACGGCCAGGTCGACGGCGGCCTCGGCATCCACTCCGTCGAGACCCCGGTGCGCGACGAGGACGAGCGCCGGGCGTGTGCGTTTGCCTCCCCCGCTCGCGCGGGAAGCCGCCCACCACAGTTGCTCGTACTCGGTCCCGTAGACCGACGCCTCTGCGACGCGGTCCGCGAAGAATTCAGCCAGGCGCCGCTCCACATCGTCCATGAGATCGAGACGGTCTGCGGGCGACGTCAATTGGGTCTGCATCGTCGCCACTCTCCTTTAGCTAGCCAAGTTAGTAAATAACTTAGCACGCTTCTTGCCGGTGGAATAGGATGTTTCCATGCCATCGGGACGAGAGGACGCGCGGAGGATCTCGGGGTCGCTCCTCGACCCGCGCGTGATCGATCCGCGGCAGGAACTGGTTACCCACGACGACCTCGACGAGACGGAACTCGAGCAGGTCGTCGACGTTCTCACCGCCATCCGCGACTGGCGAGAAGCCGAGCAGCGCCTCAACTTCGAGTCCCGCACGCACATGAAGCTCAACGAGACCGACATGAAAGCCCTGCGCTACATCATCGCGTCCATGAACCAGGGCGTCGATGTCACCGCTGGGGCGCTCGCCGAGCATCTGCACGTCTCGACTGCATCCACCACCAAACTCCTCGACCGGCTGGAGCGCGCCGGCCACATCGAGCGGCACGCCCACCCCACGGACCGGCGGGTGATCACGATCGCGATCACAGCCGACACCCACGAAGAGGTCCGCCGCACCGTCGGTCGACAGCACGCGCGACGGTTCGAGGTCGCGAAGAGCCTGACGCCCTCCGAACGCGAGGTGGTCATCCGCTTCCTCACCGACCTCAGTGCGATTGGCGCACCCTCCGCAGACGACTGAGCGTCATCCGCTGCTGCGTCTCTGCGCACAAAAGAGTGGCGCAAGGGGATTGACAATCCGGGCTGACCCTGCACCCCCGCAGAAATGCATGTAGTGCGATGCGGTGTTGTAGTTTCTCAACATGGGCAAGCTCATTTACGGCACGACGACGGAGATCGGATTCGAAGACCGGGTCCTGGCGCACCTGCAGATCGTCATCGGCTTGAAGCTTCGGCGCAAAGAGGGATTCTTCTTCTCCTGGCGCGACGAACAGAGTGTCGGCGACGGGCGCAGCGCGATCTGGATCGACCCCGCGATCCCCCTGCTTTTCAGGTACAACGGCGGCCGCCAGCCCAAGATCAACAAGGAATGGCTGGAAGCCCTCACCCTCTCGTCGAACAGCGCGCAGGGCCTCCAGCTCACTGAGGAGATCGGTGCGCTCGGACGCGACGAAGCCAGCGCGGAGATCACCCAGCAGCGGCGATAGCGTCATTCGGGGTGGGCAGTCGGTTGTTCTTCCGCCCCGACACGCCTAGCGTGGGCTGTGGTGCCGGACAGCGGCGCCGGAAGCAGCAGGAAGCGAGGCTGAAGCTCATGCCGGCCACAGACTCCGGAACCCCCGGTTCCGCCACCCCGCAGGATGCGACGCCCACGACGGCGCCCGCCGGTGGAGCCGCCGACGCCGAAGATGCGGAAGACGACCGTCCGGGCGACATCCCGTTCGACCAGGCCGCGGCGGAACACGAGAACCCCGACCTCGCCTGACCTCGCGCCCAGCCGCGGGGACCACACACCTCAGGCGAGATACTCGCGCAGTTCGGGGCAGCGCAGCCGTTCGAGGCTCCGAGTCTCGAGTTGGCGCACCCGCTCCCGGGTGATTCCGTAGAGTTCGCCGACCTCGTCGAGCGTCAGAGGCTTGTGTCCGTCCAACCCGAAACGGAGCCGGACGACCCGTGCATCCCGCGGAGGGAGCGTGCTCAAGCGTTTCTCGAGGTCGTCGTGCCTGAATGACAGTTCCACGGCTTCGGGGGGACCCGGAAAGTCGTCGTCTTCGATGAGGTCCCCGAGTTCTGCTCCGTCGTTCTCGCCGACGGGCACTGCCAGCGAGACGGTCTCCGAATTGCTCCGCTCGAGCTTGCGCACCTGGTCAGGATGAAGGTTCGAGGCCTCGGACAGTTCGGCGAGCGTCGGCGTCCTGCCGAGCTCGCCGCCCAGATCACGACGGATGCGGTCGAGCTTGTCGATCTTCTCCACCGTGTGCACGGGGATCCGGATCATCCGCGCCGTGTCGGCGATGCCACGGAGGATCGACTGACGGATCCACCAGGTCGCATACGTCGAGAACTTGTTCCCCGTGCGATGGTCGAACTTCTCGACAGCGCGTACCAGTCCGAGGTTGCCCTCCTGGATGAGGTCCATGACCGGCAGCCCGCGTCCGGCATAGCGCTTGGCGATGCTCACGACCAGGCGCAGGTTCGATTCGATGAAACGGTCGAAGGCTTTCCGCCCGTCTTCGGCGAGCCAGATGAGCTCACGCCGCTGGGCGGGAGTCAGCCCCGGCCGCGTGAGCAGGCGCTCATCGGCGAGCACACCGACCTCGATGCGCTTGGCGAGGGAGACTTCCTCCTCGGCCGTCAGCAAGCGCGTGCGGCCGATGGAATTGAGATAGTCGCGAACCGGATCAGTCGTTACTTCGAGGGCAGTCATGGCGATCTCCGTCGTCTTCTTTTGTAGTGGCCGGCTACGATCGGGCATCCAGCCACGCCAAGGCTAAACATGGGCGAGATACCCCCGAAAGGGGTTGACATCGCGTT
The DNA here is from genome assembly GCF_039613825.1 of Diaminobutyricibacter sp. McL0608. Classification (NCBI taxonomy): domain Bacteria; kingdom Bacillati; phylum Actinomycetota; class Actinomycetes; order Micrococcales; family Microbacteriaceae; genus Leifsonia; species Leifsonia sp. McL0608. The sequence continues at coordinate 2,183,135 of NZ_CP154826.1, forward strand.
CGCCCTTCGGCTATAACCGCGCACCACCGACGGCTCGAAGTGTCAACCCCTGACGGTGAGAGACCCGCGATCGTACGGTCGTGACGTGACTACTGACGCGACGAAGCTCACGACGATCAACACCCTGATTCCGGCACGCCTGGACCGATTGCCCTGGTCCCGATTCCACTGGCTCGTTGTGATCGGACTGGGGACCGTCTGGATCCTCGACGGACTGGAGGTCACGATCGTCGGCGCGGTCGGCAGCAGGCTCACCGAGCCCTCCAGCGGGCTCGGACTGACGACCGCTCAGGTGGGGCTCGCGGCTGCGATCTACGTGGCCGGCGCATGTACCGGCTCGCTCGTGTTCGGCTATCTCACCGACAGGTTCGGCCGGAAACGGTTGTTCATCATCACGCTCGGCCTGTACCTGCTCGCAACGGTCGCGACGGCCTTCTCGTTCACGCCGATCGTCTTCTTCATCTGCCGGTTCTTCACCGGCGCCGGCATCGGAGGCGAGTACGCCGCCATCAACTCGGCGATCGATGAGCTGATCCCCGCCCGACGTCGCGGCGTGGTGGATCTGGCCATCAACGGCTCGTACTGGCTGGGGACGGCGTTCGGTGCCGTGCTGACGGTGTTCCTCCTGGATACGAGCATCTTCCCGCCGGAACTCGGCTGGCGCCTCGCGTTCGGGCTGGGTGCGGTGCTGGGGCTTGTCGTCCTGCTGGTTCGCCGCAACGTGCCGGAGTCGCCGCGCTGGATGTTCATCCACGGTCGCGACCAGGAAGCGGAGAAGCTCGTCGGCGAGATCGAGCACGACATCGAAGCCGAGACGGACGAGGCGCTTCCCGACGTGCCTCAGGACAAGGCGCTCGAGATCCATCAGCGCAGGTCGACCGGATTCGGCGAGATCGCACGTGTCGGATTCACCCAGTACCCCAAGCGTGTCGTGCTCGGCCTGTCGCTGTTCATCGGTCAGGCCTTCCTCTACAACGCGGTCTTCTTCACCTACGCGCTCGTGCTCACGAAGCTGCTCCACGTTCCGGCCGACGTCGCACCGTGGTCACTGGTGCCGATCGCCATCGGCAACCTGCTCGGCCCGGTCACCCTCGGCCATCTCTTCGATTCGGTGGGCCGCCGGGTGATGATCTCGACCTCGTACATCGGCTCGGGCATCCTGCTGGTCGGGACAGCGATGCTGTTCTCGGCCGGAGCGCTCGACGCGTTCTGGCTCACGGTCTGCTGGATGGTCGTCTTCTTCTTCGCATCCGCCGGGGCGAGTGCGGCCTACCTCACGGTGAGCGAGATCTTCCCGATGGAGACGAGGGCGATGGCGATCGCATTCTTCTTCGCGATCGGCACTGGAATCGGCGGCATCATCGGCCCGATCCTCTTCGGACAGCTCATCAGCGGTGGAATCCAGGCCGTCGCGATCGGCTACTACATCGGCGCCGGTCTGATGATCGCAGCGGGCCTCGTCGAGGTCTTCCTCGGCGTCGATGCCGAACGCAAGTCGCTCGAGGACGTCGCTGAGCCACTGTCGGAATCCGACACTGACACGTGACCGGACGGCGCGACCTCAGCCGATGAGCTCCAGCAAAGCAGGCTCCGGTGTGCGCCCCCGCGAGACGTCGATCACTTCGCCGGAGCGGTAGCGGTCGAAGACCCGCGGATCGATGTAGCTGTTGCGGGCGATCGTCGGTGTGTTGCCGAGAGCCGCGGCGGTCTCGGAGACGGCTGACGTCATCCGCTTCCTCCGCTGCGAATCCGTACCGGCCGTGCCGAGATGCGCCAGTGATTCGGCCGCGACGATCGTGCCGTGCAGGGTGCGGAAGTCCTTGGCGGTGAACTCTCCCCCGGTCGCCCCCTGAATGTACTCGTTCAGCGACGCCGGCCGGATGTTGTGCCACTGCGTGTCGCGCCACGACAGCAGCCGCGACCGTGGGCCGCGCTCGTCCGCGATCTCGCCGAGCAGCAGCGCGACGTCGGCATCCGTGATGGTGGACGTCCATTTCTGCGCGCTCTTCGCAGGGAAGGTCAGCGTGACCTCGTCGCCGTCGATCCGCACATGCCGACAGAGAAGTGTCGTCAGGCCGCGGCTGCCGTTCGCATGCAGGTACTCCTCGCTTCCGATCCGAAGGGAGCCGAGATCGATGATCCGGAAGGCGGCGGCGAGGATGCGGTCGCGCCCCAGCCCATCGCTCCGGAGGTCCCTGGTCACGCGGCTGCGCGCCGCAGGGAGGGTGCCGGCGAGCTGGAGCGCCCGGTCGAACTTGATGCGATCCTGGTGAACCCTCCACGACTCGTGGTACAGGTACTGGCGCCGGCCGGCCTGATCCGTGCCCACGGCCTGGATGTGCCCGTTCGCCTGCGCGCAGATCCAGACGTCCGTCCAGGCGGGCGGGATGACGAGAGACCGGATGCGCTCCAGCTCGCGTTCGTCGACGAGCGGGTTGCCCGCCTCATCGACGTAGCGGGGGCCTTTCCGCGAGTCGACACGGCGATACCCGGGTCCAGCCGGGTCGCTGTGCCGGAGTCGCGTCACGCGGGCTTGCGCTTCTTCGCTGGCGCAGCCTTCGCCGGCTTCTTGGATGCGCGGCTGCGCTCCACACTGCGCTGCAAGGCCTCCATGAGGTCGATGACCTCGCCGCCGCCCGTCTGCTTCTCCGCCTCCTCGCCGAACGTCTCGGCCGTGTCGACGGTGTCACCGCGCTCGAGCTTCGCGTCGATCAGCTTCCGGAGCTCCTCCTGGTACTCGTCCGCATACTTCTCGGGCGCGAAGTCGCCCGCGAAGCTCTCCATGAGCGCGTTCGACAGGTCGAGTTCCCGTTCGGTCAGGCGCGTGCGCTCCTCGAGTGCCGGGAAGCTCGCTTCGCGCACTTCGTCGTCCCAGAGCAGCGCCTGCAGCATGAGCACGTCGCCGTGGACCCGGAGGGCTCCCAGGCGGGTCTTCTGCCGGAGCGCGAAGAGCACGATCGCCGTGCGGTCCGCATCCTCGAGGGTGCGGCGCAGCAGTGTGTACGCCTTGACCGATTTCGAGTCCGGTTCGAGGTAGTAGCTGCGGTCGAACATGATCGGGTCGATCTGGTCGCTCGGCACGAACTCGACGACGTCGATCTCGCGGCTGCGCTCAGCGGGCAGGGACGAAAGGTCCTCATCCGTCAGGATGATGGTCTTGTCTCCCGCCTCGTACGCCTTCGCGATGTGCTCGTAGGGGATGATCTTGCCGTCGATCTCGCAGCGGCGCTGATAGCGGATGCGCCCCCCATCGGCGTCGTGCACCTGGTGCAGCTGCACGTCGTGGTCCTCTGTCGCGCTGTACACCTTGACCGGTACGTTCACGAGTCCGAAGGTGATGGCGCCCGTCCAAATGGCCCTCATGGCAACTATTCCATCACTGATCGGCCCTATTTCAACCTTTACTTGACGTTTTGGCCCGGCGTAGCGTGGTGGCGCACAGCGATCCCGACGGACGGACGAGGGCTGAATGGCGAACAACGACACCGAGATCGTGGACATCGACGGTCACCGGCTGAAGCTCACGAACCTCGACAAGGTCATGTATCCGGCCACGGGAACGACCAAAGCCGAGGTCATCCACTACTACGCCACGGTCGCGGATGTGATGCTCCCGCACACCCGCGGGCGCCCGGCGACCCGCAAGCGCTGGGTACACGGCGTCGGCACCGAGGACGAACCAGGCGAGGTGTTCTTCCAGAAGAACCTCGACTCGTCGGCGCCTGACTGGCTGCACCGCGGCACGATCAGCCACAAGACCAGCACGAATACGTATCCGCTCGTCGACGACCAGGCGACCCTCGTCTGGCTCGCCCAGATCGCCTCGCTGGAGATCCACGTTCCGCAGTGGCGCTTCGGGCGGAACGGGCAGCCCAAGAACCCCGACCGACTGGTGCTGGACCTCGACCCGGGTGACGGCGTCACGCTTGCGGAATGCGCGGAGGTCGCCCGGTTCGCCCGCGACATCCTGACCGACATGGGGCTCGAGCCGTTCCCGGTGACGAGCGGCAGCAAAGGAATCCACCTGTACGCGGCTCTCGACGGAAGCCAGAACTCGGATGCGGTCTCCGGCGTCGCGCATGAACTCGCGCGTGCTCTCGAAGCCGACCATCCTGACCTCGTCGTCAGCGACATGAAACGGGCGATCCGGGCAGGCAAGGTCTTCGTCGACTGGAGCCAGAACAACGCCGCCAAGACGACCATCGCGCCATACTCGCTGCGTGGGCGCCTGCATCCGACGGTCGCGGCTCCGCGCACCTGGAAGGAGCTCGCCTCCAAGGATCTCGCGCACCTCGACTTCGAGGAGGTGCTGCGGCGGGTTAAGAAGCGGGGCGACCCGCTCGCCGAGCTGTCGGCGGCCGAACTCGACGATCCCCACGCGGCGGCCGCGGACCGCCTCACGACATACCGGAGCAAACGCGACGCTTCGAAGACTCCGGAGCCGGTACCCGACGAGATCCCGCATTCGACGACCGGACGCACCTTCGTCATCCAGGAGCACCATGCCCGGCGTCTGCACTGGGACTTCCGGCTCGAGCACGACGGAGTACTGGTCAGCTGGGCGCTGCCCAAAGGCGTGCCGACCGATACCGGGACCAACCATCTCGCCGTGCACGTCGAAGACCATCCCCTGGAATACGGCGCCTTCGAGGGAGACATTCCTCACGGGGAATACGGCGCGGGCCACGTCGACATCTGGGATGCGGGCGACTACGACGTGGAGAAGTGGCGGGACGGCAAAGAGGTCATCGTCACGCTGCACGGGTCTCATGGCGGCGGCCTGGAGGGGGACAAGCGGTTCGCCCTCATCCACACGGGCGGCGAAGGCAAGGCCGACCAGAACTGGCTCATCCACCTGATGAAGCCGGCCGACGAGAAGGATGCACAGCCGAAGGGCTCACGAGCGAAGTCGGCGGCGTCGGCGACGAAGCGGGATTCCACCCCGCCGGCGCCGCGAGCCACCCCATCGACGATCGCTCCCATGCTCGCGACCCTCGGCAGCGCCGCGGAGATCTTCGACGAAACGGACTGGGCCTTCGAAATGAAGTGGGACGGCATCCGCGCGATCGCGACCGTCTCCGACGGGCGGCTGGCGCTGACCAGCCGCAACGGTATCGACCAGACGGTCAGCTACCCGGAACTCCAGGCGCTCGTCGACCTGGTCGGCGACCACGAGGCGATACTCGACGGGGAAGTCGTCACCCTCGATCATCGCGGACGACCCGATTTCGGGCTGCTGCAGACGCGCATGAAGCTCACCCGTCCGCACGAAGTGGAGGCGGCGGCCAAGCGAGCGCCCGCCCATTTCATGCTCTTCGATCTGCTCGAACTCGATGGGACGAAACTGGTCACGGAGCCCTACGACGACCGGCGCGACGCGCTGCAGAAGCTGGTGCGCCCATCCAAAGGCAGCAGCATCCAGGTGCCGCCCGCCTTTGCCGGCGACCTGGCGCACGCGGTCGCCAGCAGCAAGGAACTCGGCCTCGAGGGCGTGATGGCGAAGGAGCGCGACGGCACGTACACGCCTGGCCGCCGCGCGCGCACCTGGATCAAGATCAAGAACCATCGCGACCTCGAGATCGTGATCGCCGGCTGGCGACCGGGCAACGGACGTCGTTCGAACACCATCGGATCGTTGCTGCTCGGGTTCCCCGACGGGGATGGCCTCCGCTACGTCGGTCGCGTCGGCACCGGTTTCACGGATGCGGAACTCGACGACCTGCTGAAGCTGCTGCGGCCGCGCGAACGCAAGACTCCCCCGGTGAGCGATGTGCCGTCGCTGGATGCGCGTGATGCGCACTGGGTGCGGGCCGACCTCGTCGGTGAGGTCGAGTTCGCGGAGTGGACGCCGACGCGTCGGCTGCGCCAGCCGTCGTGGCGCGGGTTGCGATCCGACAAGGCGGTCGCGGACATCAACACTGCTGAGGCGTAGCCGTCGCCTCCTTCGTGCCGGATTTGATTCTCTCCTTCTGCCTGTGCTTGCATGTTATTTGACCGAGGCATAAATGCCCGATCGTGACATCGAGGAAAGAGAATTTGTGAAGACACTTGCCAAGACCGGAGCCACCGTTGGCCTCATCACCGCGCTCGTTCTTGGAGGGGGAACGATTGCGAACGCGACCACCGCATATCCGGAGGGCGGAACCTGGAACTACGGCGTCCGCTGGTTAGGCGGCAGCAACGATCAGGTGTACTCGGAGTACCAGCACAAGTCACGGAAGCACAAGGCGACTGCTTGCGCAACAGCGGGATGCGCTTACGGAGACTGGGTTAAAGCTGGCGTTGAGGCGAAAAAGTCCAGGCCCGCAGGCAGCTTTGGCAACACAGCGTTCTACAACGTGGGCTGAGCTATTGGTCATGCGCATCGTTCGCGCGTCCGTCATTGCTTTGATCGCCGTTCTTGCGTCGGGGTGCGCGACACACGCTTCCGGGGCCCGAGCGAAGCCTCCCAGCTTCGCCGGGCCCTGGGCTGGTGAGTTTGCGGACCATTACAAGGAAGCCGAGTCCGACTTCGTTCGCGAGGTGCTGAAGGACGGAAAGATCACCGACCAGGAACATCGAGAAATGACCGACAGGTTCCGAAAATGCCTCGCGTCGGCCGGCGTGACATTCACTGATTTCAACCCGGATGGGTCGATGGAGACCACGTTTGCGCCCTCCTTGGGGCCAGACAGAGCCAACGAGGCCGAGGTTCGATGTTCCAGGGAAGCTGGCGAGAACCTGATTTCGTCGCTCTACTTCTGGATCAAGAGCAATCCAGACAACCTGGACGAGCCCACAATCATGGCGTCGTGTCTGGTGAGAAAGGGCGTCGTTCCACCGGTCTATTCGCCGGAAGACTTTCGTCGCGACAGCGACACCGGCTCGTACCCATACGTTGACAAGCAGAGCGGCGACGAGGCGTACACGGCGTGCGCTTCGGATCCCCTGGGGCTGATATTCGGTACGCAGGCCGATCGATGAGAGTGATAGTCAAATTGATCGGTCTGACGGCGACAATCGTTGCACTCAGCGCGTGCGCTCCGGCCAAGTCACCACAACCAGCGGTGCCCGAATTTGAAGGCCCGTGGGCCACCGAGTTCGCCGAACAGTTCCGCGACGCCGACTTCGAATTCGTGCGCGACGTACTACGTGACGGGAAGATCGCGGAGCAGGAGTACGTAGAAATGACAGACAGATACCGAAAATGCATGAATGGGGCCGGCCTCATGACGACGGATTTCCAGTGGGACGGGTCCAGTGAATACACCTTCTCGCCGCAAATGGGACCCGACCGAGCGCATGCTGCTGCGATGAAATGCTCCGACGAATCCGGCGAGTATCCGATCGAATATCTCTACCGCAACATCAAAGCGAATCCCGAGAACCTCGATACCGACACGATCATGGCGGCGTGCTTCGTCAGGAAAGGTGTCGTTCCCCCTGGCTACGACGTCAAGCAGTACCGCCGTGACAACGACGGCGGCGCGTTCGCATTCCGGGACACGGAAAGCGGTCGAGATGTCTACGACGAGTGCGCGGCCGACCCGTTGGGACTGATCCGTGGGCAATAAACCACGCACACTGCAAGAGTCCCTGCGGGGCGAGTGGGCGGCAGCTGCCGTCGGTGCCGTTTTCGTGCTTGCCGTCGGGGTGGCGGGAACAGCGGTGCTCCTCTCGCCGTCGTCTCCGAAGGTGCTCGAGCCCGCTCGCGACGCCTCGACAGCACCTGTCACCCAGTCGACGTTCGGCGACGAGCGGTCCGTCGAACTCGAGCTCACACGGCTGCCGGAAGTGTCCGTCGACGCTCCCGCGGGCGGACGCATCACCTCGTCCACGTGCTCCGTCGGGGCCACGGCCACGTCTGGCGCCTCGCTCCTCTCGGTCGACGGCCGGCCGGCTGTGACTCTGGCCACCTCGATGCCGCTGTGGCGTGATCTGGCACGCGGAGACACCGGCGACGATGTGCGCGCGCTTCAGAGCGAGTTGGCCCGACTCGGCCACAAGGTCTCCGTCGACGGGGTGATGGGACGGTCAACGCTCTCGGCGTTGAACGCCGCGTTCGCCGCCGTCGGAGACTCGCGCGCAGCGCCTGAGGTGGCGAGCCTCTCCCGCATCGTCTGGATCCCGGCGCCAACCGTGACACTTGCGTCGTGTGACGCCGTCGCCGGAGCGACGGTGGGGGCAGGCACGCCCGTCGCGCACGTCGCAGGGGCACTAGCTCACGCCGGCATCCGAGAATTGCCGGCAGATCTCGTGCCCGGAGAACGCATCGTCGACGTTGCGGGAAAGAAGTTCCCGGTCGCCTCCGACGGCTCGTTCGGTGACACAGAACTGGCTGCGCTCACCCGACTCGTCGGGGCGAACGCGCGACTCACCAGCGACGAAGATCCATCCATCACTGTCTCGTTTGCTTTGGCCGCACCGATCGGCATCGCCGTGGTCCCTCCGAGCGCCGTCTTCAACGTCGTCGATTCGAAGGGCTGCGTGAGCACCGGTGGCGCGACGCGTCCGGTCACGGTCACGGGTTCGCAACTCGGCCAGACGTTCGTGACATTCGACGACTCGAAGCCTCCGACGAGCGTCCAGATCGCACCGAAAGTGAAGACATCGTGTCGATGAAACTCCGGAACGTGGGACACCGCTTCGCGAATCGCCCGTGGCTGTTCCGCGGACTGGACACGGAACTCATTCCCGGTCGTGTCTACGCACTGACCGGTCCATCGGGGTCGGGAAAGAGCACCCTCCTCAGCATCCTCGCCGGCTGGCTGCCGCCGGCCGAAGGCGATGTGGTCACGGACGCGCCCGCACGGGTGAGCTGGGTCTTCCAGAACCCGCACGGCGTTGCTCGGAGGACGGCCGTCGATCACGTGGCCCTGCCGTACCTCGCTGCCGGGATGGCCCCGGACGAAGCGGACGCGCGAGCGTTGGAGCAGCTCCAGCTGTTCGGGCTCGACCATGTGGCCGAGCGTCCGTTTCGTGAGCTCTCGGGCGGCGAAGCCCAGCGTCTGATGCTCGCGCGCGGACTTGCCACGCGACCCGGCGTGCTCCTCGTCGACGAGCCGACCGCCCAGCTCGACCCCGCTACAGCGGCCAGCGTGAACGCGGCGATCGCGGTCACCGCCAGTGAGGACACGATCGTCGTCGTCGCGACCCACGACGAACGGACGCGCGACGCCTGCACCGATCACCTCGACCTCGGCGACGTGCAGCCCCAACCGGACGGCGACGGATGAGGACACGAGCGGTCGCGCGGGAAGCGTGGCGGAACATCCGCTCGGGAACGACGCGAACGCTCACCTTCACGATTGCCTCCGGCGCAGTCGTCGTCTCGCTGCTCTGCGCGGACCAACTCGCGATCCGCCAGATCGTCCACGACGCCAACGAATTTCGCGCAGCTGGAGCATCCACGCTCACCCTGACGGCGGACGGCGGCATCGACGGCGCGAGGTGCGAAGCGTTGAACTCACTCGATGGCGTCACCGCCGCCGGTGCCGTTCGGAGCCGAGAGCCCTGGCTGCGACCAGCAGCCCTGCCGAACTCGCCGGTCAACCTGAAAGAAGTCACCCAGGGATTCCCGCGGCTGCTCACCGGCGAGTCCATGCAGGGCGCCGGGATCGTCCTCGAGGCCGAGGCCGCTGAAACCCTGCGGCTGAAGGCTGGGGACACCCTGGAGACGACCTCCGGCGCGACCACGGTCGCAGGAACGTTCGAGTACCCGGACGACGGCCGCAGAAGAGGGTTCGGCTATACCGCGCTGATCGTGACCACGGATGCCGACCCGTTCGACGAGTGCTGGACAGACGTCTGGCCGGCAATGCCCAACCTCGCGGCCATCCTCCTGACCACGCTGAGGCCGGGCGCCAGCGAGAAGGAGACCAAGCCGGTGCTCGGCCAGCTCAACTCGAGCCTCGGGTCCACCTTCGACGGGCAGGCTCGACTGGACGCCCGAATCACGCGAGCGGCTGCACCCGTGTCCGTTGTGGTGGGCATCGTCCTCGGCCTCCTCGCTGTCAGACTGAGGCGGATGGAGCTGGCCGCAGCACTGCACAGCGGGCTCGCACGCCGAAGCCTCGCCACGATGGTCGGCCTCGAGACGGCGAGCTGGGCCGTTCCTGTTCTTGGCCTGTGCACGGCTGTCGCCGCACTGTTCGCCGCCACAGGCAATCGCGAAGACGTCCTCTCGACGTTCGTCTCTGGTCTGCTCATCCCGTTCGCGGCGCTCGCCGGAATCTGCCTGGGCACTGCGGCTGCACTCGCACTGACTCGCGAGAAGAACCTCTTCCGCTACTTCAAAGATCGTTGATGCGGCAGTTCGTCGCCGCGCACTAATCGGCGAGGAGCCGCAGGGCGACCAACGGGCAGAGAGCCACTGCCTCATCGGCCGCCTCGAGGTCGGCCTGCCCGATCGGAATGTCGCTGCGGGCTGAGACGCCGCCGGTGAGCGCAGCCGGGTAACCCCACTCGTCGCGCCCGATCAGGTGCGGCAGGAGCTCCGCGCACAGTCCGCGCCCGTCGCAGGCGGTCCAGTCGATGTGCAATCGCGTCGTGGCCATATCAAGCCTCCTCAGGCCTCGGCCCGTGTGCAGCGACCACTGGCATGCGCTTCCACGTCATCGGCGAAGGCGACGAGCGCACTCCGCACCAGGCGTGCGGTGCCGTCCGGGTGATGACACGCGCCGCGCCCTGTGACCGAATCGGCGAGACGCGCAGCCTCCCCCACCGCATCCCGCTGCACACGACCGGCCGCCAGCGCGGACATCCGTTGTGCGAGAGCCGGGAGCCCGAACATGCACGGCCCGCACTGCCGCGCCGACTCGGAGGCCAGGTATTCCACGATGTCGGCCGTGGCGGCGACCCCGCAACGGTGACGGCCGAGCACGATGAGCACTCCTGCGCCGGGCGCGGCGCCGGCGGGCGCGAGTCCTGCGGCGGAGAGCGGCAGGTCGAGCTGATTCCCACGCAACCAGGTCCCGTGGTAGCCGCCCACGAGCACGGCCGAGACGGAGTCACGGTCGACGCCCGCTGCAGCCAGGACGTCCCGTACCCGCATGTCGCCGGCGATCTCGAAGACCCCCTCGCGGGAGACATCGCCCGACACCGTCACGAGCCGCGTTCCCGGATCGCGCACTGTGCCGGCCCCCCGGAACCAGTCCGCCCCGTGCCGCGCGATCAGTGCGACGTGTGCGAGCGTCTCGACGTTGTGTACGAGCGTTGGCCGCTTGCGCAGACCGCTCTCACTGAGGCGTCGCACGTGATCGCGCGGCCTCGCGTCATGGTTCTCGATCGCGTTCACGACCGCTGAGGCTTCGCCCGAGATGAACGTATCCGCTGAGGCGACGAGGGTGATGATCCGCGCATCCTGGCGCTCGGCAACGGCTGCCCGAACCGTGTCGAGACGTGCCTCGGAGGCATAGAGATAGAGGCGCGAGGTTCCCAGGGCCGCCCCGGCCGCCAGAAGTCCGTCGATGACGAGGTGTGGCGCGTTGTGGAGGAGCACGGCATCCTTCCAGCTGCGGGGCTCGCCCTCGGCGCCGTTCGCGATGACGGCCGCGGAACCTCCGAAGACGCGCTCCCCCGCTGCGTTCGCTGTCGCCTCGAGCTTCCGCCAGGCGGCGAAGCCGGCGCCACCGCGCCCGCTCAGACCGGAGCGCTCGAGCTCACGAAGGAGTCCGGGCGCGACTGCGCGCGGATCGAAGGCGCCGTGCGCGCGGAGATGGGTCGAAAGGTCGGCCGTGGCTCCGGCGGCGAAGAGGCGGTTGAGGTCCACCAGGGCGGCACCCTCGCGCCCGAGAAGGGGCGCGTCATCGACGATGGTCATGAGAGCGTCTCCTGTCGGGTTCGGGATGTCTCGCCGAATCGCGCCGAGAGACGCCAGATCACAGCGGCGAGCACCAGAGCGGATGCGACGACGGAGAAGAGGATGAACCATCCGCTCGTTCCGTTGGTCCCGTTTCCGATCGAGTGCAGCATGGCGACCGGCCACATGGCGTAGGTGAACCAGTGCACGAAGCGGAAGGTGCGCGCTCCGATCCGGCGGCGCAGCAGCCCTGTCACCACGATCGCGATCACGAGGTCGAACGCGACGGTCCCCAGGCCCTGCCATAACGGCTTGAACGTTCCGACGAACGGGATCACCACATCGGTGAGCGTGAGCTTCGAGAACGGGTCGAGGATCAACGTGCCGACGTGGAGTACGAGGAAGATGGATGCGAAGAGTGCGACGTTGCGGTGCACGAGCGCGACCGAGAATCGCGGCATTCCTGGCAGCGGACGGCCGGATCGGTTCGTGATGCCGAGCAGCACCGAGATGGTGAACAGAGCGAGGGCGATGACGCCGCTGGCGCGCCCGAACGCCCACAGTGCCTCATCCATGGCTCACCTCGAGCGGGATCCGGGCTGCTGCGCTCAGCGCATCGTCGGCCGGCCAGGCACCCGTCGTCACGACACGGCCGGCGCGATCGACGAGGCGCGCATCCGCACCCATCGCGGTCAACCAGGACGGAGCGTCCCTCCCGCGCACGATCGCGGCCGTGCTCAGCGCGTTCGCACCAAGGCATGATGGCGCAGCCACGGTCGCACTGCGCCAGACCGGTTCGACCGGGAGGCCGAATCGCGGGTCGAGGATGTGGTGACGCGTCACGCCGGACTGACTCCAGCGCCGCTTGCGGGTGCTCGAGGTCGCCATCGCTCCGCGTGCCGGCACGGCCACCTGCTGGGCGGGATCATCTGCCGTGTCCTGCACGAGGATCTCCCAGCGACCGCCGACGGCCGGCCCTGCGGTGGCGATGTCGCCGCCGAGCGACATGAGCACTCCGCACCCGAGCTCAGTCGCGATGCGTGCCGCGATCCGGTCGGCTGCGAACGCTTTCGCTGAGGCGCCGAGGTCGAGTCGCAGGTCATCGGGAAGGGCGAGGAGGTCCCCGTCGAGTGTGATCCGCCGCCAGCCGGGAGGGCGGCTGGATACCGCCGTCATCGTGAACGAACCGTCTTCGGTCGGCGGGGTCAGACGGGCGAGGTCGCGGTCGTAGCCGAGGGCGATCAGGTCGTTGCCGAGCGTCGGGTCGACAGCGCCGTCGGTCAGGGCGGCAGCCCACAGGGCCGCGCGAACGAGGTCGGCGAGCAGAGGACTGATCCGGACTGCCACGCCGTGGCGCGGCGAGGACTGGAGCTGTGAGAGCTCGGAGTCGTCGCGGAACCTGCTGCACGCCAGCTCGACCGCATCGGCGATCTCACGGGCCATGCGTTCTGCCGGTTCGAGCACACTGGGTTTGGTCACGACGAGATGGGCGGATGTGCTCCACAGATCCCAGCCGGCAGTCACGGAATTCATGTCATGACCCCGAGGACTGACCCTGGGTGGGGCCGCCCTGGCTCTGCCCGACAGACGAGGAGCCGGACGATGAGTCGGTGCCGGTCGACGACGAACCTGTCGACGACGAATCCGACGAGGACGAGTCCGACGACGAATCCGACGAGGACCCGGTGCCGGTCGAGGAGCTGTCCGACGACGATGATCCGGAGGTCGTGGATCCGGAGGTGGACGTCCCGGTCGATGCGGTCGACTGCGAACCGGCGAAGAGCACGACGGACGTGATGCCCGCAGCCGCCAGGCTCGACAGCCCGACGATCGATGTCACCACTGCTGCGGTGCGCTTACCTGCTGAACGGGAATCCATTTCTTCCACCTCCGGAGTCGAGCGGTTGTCGTATGCGATGGGTCAACCTTCGAACCCCGGCGTCCAAGCGCCCTGAGCATTACCCATCATTTGTCTAAGACCTGTCCGGCGCCGCGCTTCGCGGTGAAGGGTCGTCGCAGCGTAGGATTCTCGCTGTGAGCCAAGTACAGATCGCATCGAACCAGCACGAGATCGAGGTCGTCGAAGACGACGAGGTCGGCGGTCTCGTCCGCAGCCTCAGCGCTGAACTGCCGAGCGCGCTGGGCAACCTGCTCGCGACGCTCGTCGTGCTTGCGACGCTCGTCTTCGGCGTCTGGAGCCTCGTCGCCACCTGGACCTACCAGCCGCAGAATGCGCTGCCGCTGTTCCAGGTGTCCGTGGCGGCGACCGTCGTTGCGCTCAACGCGCTCTGGGCCCGGCGCACATTCAGCTATGTGATCACGCTCATCGGCGCCATCCTGTGGCTCTGGGTGTCCGTCACCCCGTTCCAGCCGTTCTTCCAGGTCCTTCTGCAGGCCGTCACCGTGACGATCATGCTCGCCGGTGTCGTGTTCTCGCTCGCTGCTGTGGCTCTGAGCAAGAAACCGCGATTCTGAGCGACCGGATCCGCGACCGAGGCGACGACGCGGAGCCGCTCGAACCGCAGGCAACACCCGCAGGGCCGGAAGGCCCCACACTGTCGCGACGTCGCCATTTCGTCGACCTCTCCCCGCTGAGGGAGAGTCCGGCCTTCGCACGGCTGTGGATCGGCGGCGCGATCTCCGGCATCGGTGGCCAGATGACGATCGTGGCGGTCGGCCTGCAGATCTTCGCCATCACCGGGTCCACTCTCGCCGTCGCCCTGGTCGCCCTTTTCGCCCTGCCGCCCATGGTGATCTTCGGTCTGTACGGCGGCGTACTCGCCGACTCGTTCGACCGGCGCACCGTCGCACTCGTGTCGGCGATCCTCGCGTGGACCTCGACCGCCGGAATCGCCGTCTTCGCGTGGCTCGACATCCGGGTCGTCTGGCCGCTCTATGTGCTCACCACGGTCAACGCGGTCGCTGCCACCGTGATCGGCAGCACCCGGCAGGCGATCACGCCACGCCTGCTGCCGACCCGGCTGCTCCCCGCAGCCAGCGCGCTCGGCGGGATCAGCATGGGCGTGATGGTGACCGTCGGCCCCGCGCTGGCCGGCCTCCTCGTGGCGACCGTGGGCATCCCCTGGACGTACACGATCGACGTGCTCCTGTTCACTGCAGCCTTCCTCGGCATCTTCACCCTTCCGCGCATCATCCCTGAGGGCGAGCGGCAGAGTCCTGGACTCGAATCCGTGATGTTCGGCCTGCGGTTCCTGAAGACGGCTCCGAACATCCGGATGACGTTCATCCTGGACATCATCGCGATGACTTTCGGGCAGCCCAGGGCGCTTTTCCCCGCGGTCGGAGCACTGCTCATCGGCGGCGGACCGGTGACCGTCGGAATCCTCACCGCCGCCGGAGCGGTCGGCACCCTCGTCTGCAGCGTCTTCTCCGGCCGCATCGGGCACGTCCGCTGGCAGGGCCGGGCCGTCGGGCGATCGATCATGGCGTACGGAGGCTGCATCCTCGGATTCGGCATCGTGCTCGCCGTTGTGGCCTTCGGCAGCGGCGGAGCGGCCGTCGGCCAGAACATCGCCGACGCCAACCTGCCCGCCCTCGTCGTCGCGTCCCTCTTCCTCGCAGGCTCGGGGGCAGCCGACAACGTGAGCGCGATCTTCCGCACCACCATCCTGCAGGCCTCCGTGCCCGACGTGATGCGCGGCCGGCTGCAAGGCATCTTCACCGTCGTCGTCGCCGGCGGTCCGCGTCTCGGCGACCTGTACATCGGCGTCCTCGCGCTCACCGGCGCGCTCTGGTTCCCTCCGCTTCTCGGTGGACTCGTCATCATCGTCGCGGTCGGAGTGATCGTGCGCGTCCAGCGCACCTTCCGTCACTACGACGCGCTCTCCCCCACGCCCTGATCCGGGGCGTCTGCCGCCCCGCCGGAGGTCAGTCGATCGGCGCGATCCGCCGCGCGAGCTGCGGGTAGTCGATGACGATGCCGTCCTCGTCCACCGTGAGGTCGGCGACGAACGACCGGTTCGCACTCAGGTACCTCACTACCGCGGACCGCGCATCCGCGTCGAAGGAACGCACGGCCCGGTAGACCTGGTCGCTTCGGATGACCCGCAGCGACGGCAGGTCCACCCAGGCCATGACCAGCTCGGTCTCCGGCGCCGTGGCGCCGAGGAGCCCCAGCCGCAGGATCGGCATCGAGTTCGTCACAGGACAGAGCGCGAGATCGCAGTCCAGGGCACCATCGATCGACGCCGGATCGGCGATGCCCGGGTGCGGAAGGTCGGCGTCGCCGCCCGTCTCCGCCTCGGACGACCAGTGACCGTCCGCGGCGCGCGTGAGGGTGAGGTGACGCCACCAGCCGTGCCCGGTGACGCCGACCTCGAGACGTTCGGTCACCCATCCGGAGCCCGTTTCGAGCGCCCAGCTCGTCGAATAGTCGGCGGCGCGCGAGGTACCGAGCGCACCGAACCGGTCCGCGCTGAGTGTGATGGTCGCAGCTTCAAGCCGGTCAGGATCGTCGTCGCCGCGCCAGGCGACGAATCGGGTTCGGTCGGCGGTGTGCTGGCTCACGGAAGTTCCTCCCGTCCGGTGGCGGTCGTGGCGATGTTCGTCAGGGTACGCGCACCCTCGGACACACGGTGGAGTCAGCTCACCCGCTCGACGTATCGGCCGACGGGCCTCAGCCGCAGAGGACGCTCCCGGTATTCCGCGAGGGCGTGGGCGATCCACCCGACCGACCGCGCCGTCGCGAAGATCGCCTCTCCGGCGTCGGCGGCCATCCCCGTCGCGAGGGTGAGTGCCGCCAGCGCGAAGTCGACGTTCGGATGCGCTCCCGTGCGCGCCCGGATCATCCGCGTCGTCCGCTCCGCCGCATCGAGCACAGGGGCTGCTCCGTCGACCGCTTCGAGCATCCCGAGGATGGCGCGCGCCCGCGGATCCGTTCCGGTGTAGAGCACCTGCCCGAAGCCGGGCACAGCTCCTCCCCGGCTGGCGACCGTGTCGGCGACAACGCGCTCGGGTGTCTCGCCGGCCATGATCCGGCCGAGCATCCGTGACACCTCCACGCTCGCGTTGCCGTGCAGCGCCGAGTCGAGGGCACCGAGTCCTGCCGTCACGACCGCGTACACGTTCGCGCGGGCGGAAGCGGCAGCACGGGCGGCCAGCGTCGAGATCGCCATGTCGTGGTCGATGAGGAGCACGAGGGCGGCATTCAGTGCGGCGATTCCGGCGGGCTGCGCGGGCCGTGGCGTGAGCTTCGGCCAGAGCAGTTCCGCGATGCGCGGGTCACGGTCGGATGCCGCTGTCACGGGCGCGCGGCCCACGTCGGGGAGGACGGCGACCATCCCGGCGACCAGCGACTCCCCTGCCGACACGACCGTCAGGGGGTCGAGTGAGTGTCGGAGCGGATCGAGCGTCGCGAAGGTCGTCACGGCCACCTGCTGGCGGTCACGAAGCGTCGCGGAGGGCGGCATCGCGTCCGACACGGAACGCGCCCGTGCGACCGACCCGGGATGCGCGCGGAACCGCATCCGGGCATCGTCGACGCCTGCGAGCAGCCAGTGCGCGACCTGCTCGAACGGCTCGTGCGCGGCCAGGTCGGTCGCATCGCGCCCGCGATAGAAGAGCTGGTCGTCTTCGATGAGCGCGAGGTCGGTCTCGATGACCATGAGCGGCTGTCCGTCGGAGTGGCCGTGAGCTGCGGTGCCCGCCGGGGCGGTGCGTGATCGCCTTGATGCAGCGAAGCGCTCGACGTCGAGCGGATCGAAGGCCGAACCCTCGGGTCCGCGTGTGCGCCGGAGACGCCCGCGGGCCACGTAGGCGTAGAGGGTTTCGAGCTTGATCCCGAGGCGCGCGGCGGTCTGCTCCGCGGTGAGCGTGGGCAGCTCCTGTTCCTGCATGGCACTCCCTGAAGAGGTTGATCGAATCAACGTTGACGCCCGCATTGAGCAATATCAGACTGAGGATAACACCAGCAGAGACCGAAGGAGAGGGCGATGCTCACCACCGACCGCATGGATGACACCCTCATCGACGTGCCTCGAGGACTCACCAACGTCGTGGCGGCAGAGACAGCTCTCGGCGATGTCCGCGGGCACGAGGGCTTCTACCACTACCGGCAGTATTCGGCGGTGGAGCTCGCTCGGTCGCGCTCGTTCGAGGAGGCCTGGTACCTCCTGCTCTTCGGCGACCTGCCGACGCGCCCGCAGCTCGACGCCTTCCGCTGGCAGGTGGCAGGGGCGCGGTCGATCCCCGATGAGGTCGTCGCGATGCTGCCCCGGATCGTCCGAGTGACCGGCGGAGCGGATTCCCTGGCCGGGCTGCGAATCGCGCTCGGTGCCGTGGCGGCGGCTGACGGCATACGACCCCTCTTCGACACGACGGCGGATGCGCGCATCGACACGGCCATCCGGGTCGCGGCCGTCACTCCCCCGCTCCTCGCCGCCCTCCACAGGCTGAGCACCGGAGAGAAGCCCCTCCCATCGCGGCCGGACCTCGGGCACGTCGCGAACTACCTGCACCTGCTGACCGGGGAGGTTCCGGATGCGCGCACCGAGCGCGCGGTCAGCGCCTACATGACCGCCGCGATCGACCACGGCTTCAACGCGTCGACGTTCACCGCGCGAGTGATCGCCTCCACGGGGGCGGACCTCGGATCTGCCGTCGTCGGCGCGCTCGGTTCGCTGTCCGGACCGCTGCACGGGGGCGCCCCCAGCCGTGCGCTCGACACGCTCGATGCGATCGGCACCCCCGACCGCATCGACGAGTGGGTGACCGACGCGGTGCTGTCCGGCGACAGGATCATGGGCTTCGGACATCCGGTGTATCGCACGGAAGACCCGCGGTCGCGGATGCTCCGGACGATCGCGCTCGGATTCGGAGGCGATCGGGTGGCCTTTGCGACTGCGGTCGAGTCGCGGGTGCTCGCGCTTCTCGCCGAACTCAAACCGGGCCGACAGCTGCACACGAATGTCGAATTCTATGCCGGCGTCGTCATGGAGCTGTGCGGGATTCCGCGGGACATGTTCACGCCGACGTTCGCGGCGGCGCGGGTCGTCGGCTGGACCGCGCACATCCTCGAGCAGGCGGTCGACGAGAAGATCATCCGGCCGTCGTCGCGGTACGTCGGCCAGGCGGCGCCTGCTGCGCTTCCGCCGACCGTGTGAGCGAGCCTGAACGCCGAGTGCGCCCGGTCCGGCCGAGCGCGCCAGGTGCGCCGGTCGCTTTCGACCGGAATCGACGTACTCGACGATGGGGCCCCGCGCGAACGTACACTCGAAGTGTGTCAGACGTCGGCTGGGTCGAGGCGTCCGCCCGCGACGTCGGCATGGATCCCGCCGGTCTTGAACGCGTGGTCGCCCTCATCGACGCGCGTCGGGCATCCGCCCAGCTCTGCGTCCTCCGCGACGGACAGGTCGTGCTCGACCGAAGCTTCGGATGCGCATCCGAAGCCCTGTTCTGGACGTTCTCGGTCAGCAAACCGTTCGTCGCCCTCGCCGTGCACCTCCTCGTCGAGCGCGGGATGCTCGGGCTGGACGACCCCGTCGCTCTGCACTGGCCCGAATTCGCGCGCAACGGGAAAGAGCGGATCACCGTTCGGCACGTGCTCACGCATCGGGCGGGAATCCCGTTCTCGAGTGGTGGGCTCCTCGGGGATGTCGCGGCCATGGCCGACTGGGACCGCTCCACCGCGCTTGCCGAGAACGCGACACCCTGGTGGCCCGCCGGACGCGTCGTCGGGTACCACATCCTCTCCTACGGTTTCGTGCTCGGCGAACTCGTGCAGCGGGTCTCGGGGATATCGGTGCGTGCCTTCGTCGAGGCCAGCCTGCTCACACCGCTCGGGCTCGGCGACATCCAGCTCGGCCTGACCGACGGCGCCTGGCCGCGGCACGTTCCCCTGCGCGGTCAGGTGATGACCGACCAGGTGCGCCGCGTCGTCTTCAACCGGAGGACCGTGCGGCAGGCGGTGATCCCGGCCGCGAGCATCTCGGCGACTGCGCGAGCGATCGCGACGTTCTACAGGATGCTGCTGAACGGTGGTGAGCTCGACGGGGTGCGGGTGCTGGCGTCCAGCACGGTCGACGAAGCCCGCCGCGTCTCCAGTGACGGCGAGATCGACCAGCTCATGCACCATCCTGTGCGATGGGCGCAGGGATTCCAGCTCGCCGGCCCGGCCGGGGCGCACCGTCCGACCGGGACCCACGCCGACCTGCGGACGTTCGGCCACAACGGGAGCAGCATCTGCAACACGTGGGCGGACCCGGGGCGCGGGCTGGTGTTCGCCTACCTCACGAACCTTGCTGCGCCGCGGCGGGCATCCCTTCGGCACAACTCGGACCTGGCCGACATGCTGCTCGACGCCTGCTCGTAGCCGCGCCCTGGATGCGACCGGCGCGCCCGGCTCAGCCGGCGAGCTCGTCGGTCGCCGCGCGGCCGGCGGCGGTCGCCCGTTCGAGGAAGTCCGCGAGCACGGCGAGCTGCGCCTCGTCGTAGTCGTCGAAGATGTCGTCCATGGAGCCGTTCATCCCCGAGTAGAGCCGGAACAGCTCCCCGGTGCGGCCGGGCAGGGCCCGCACCTGCACCGCGCGGCGGTCGGCGGCGTCGCGTTCGCGCACGATCCAGCCGTTCTTCTCAAGCCGGTCGAGTATCCCCGTGATCGTCGCCGGATGCAGTCCCGCGCGACGAGCGAGCTCGCTGGGGCTCATCGGCCCGTGCATCGCAATGACGTCCAGGCAGTCGAGGTCGACGTCACGGAGGTCGACGCGCGACCCGACCTGGTGGTTGAGGAGCGAGATCTGGTTGTTGAACTCGCGCATCGTGAGTTTGATCGACGTCGCGATCCGCCGTCGGCGGCGTGCGTCGTCCGCATCCTCAGTTAATTTGGTTTTCATATGATACCTTTTTCATATTGTACGGATAATTGAGGAGGACATGTTGAACATAGTCGTTTTCGGCGCAAACGGCGGGACCGGGCGCCTACTGGTGCGTCAGGCGCTGGATGCTGGACACACGGTCACGGCCGTCACCCGCCATCAGGACGCCTTCCCCATCGCTCACGAGAACCTGACCGTGCTCGCGGCCGACGTCTACGACCCGAACGCGGTCGACAGCGCGGTCGCCGGCCACGACGTCGTACTCTCGGCGCTGGGCGTGCCATACGGCCGCAAGCCCATCTCCGTCTACTCGACGGGCGTCGCGAACATCATCACGGCGATGGACCGGCACGGCATCCGCCGCCTGGTCTGCGTGAGCTCGAGCGCCACAGATCCCGCGACGCGGTACCACGACACCGGCGGCGGCTTCTTCTTCGAGAAGGTCCTGAAGCCGATCATCACGAAGACGATGGGCAAAGAGCTGTACGCGGACATGCTGCGGATGGAGCAACTGGTGCAGCAGAGCGATCTCGAATTCACGATCGTCCGGCCGTCCGGGCTCTTCGAGACCCCTGGGGTGACCGAGTACGTCGACGCGGCGATCGAGTTGCCCGAACGGTTCACGTCGCGCGCCGACCTCGCCGCGTTCATGATGCGCCTCGGCGAAGGAACCGAGTACTCGCGCACATCCGCGGCCGTCGCGACCGTCTCGACGCATCCGCGGGTCATCGACCTCATCCGCCAGGAGGCCCTGGGCCGCTCCTGATCGCGCCTACAGACCAATCGCGCGAGCACAGGGAAAAGCATCCCGAGTCGCGGATTCGGGATGCTTTTCCCTGTGCTCGGCGGCCGGCTGCGGCAGGCGGACGGGTGGCGCGAGCCGAGCGGCAGGCGGAAGATAAGCAGCGGGGGGCCGCAACGCAGCTGACTATCGGTGAGGATCGCCGCGCATGAGTTCAGAGGTTCCAGGCACGCGAAGCGATGCCGACAGGATCCGGATGCAGTTCGACACGCTGGCCGCGATGGCCGACGACCTGGCCGGGCACTTCGCCCTCGAGCCACTTCTGGAGCGCATCCTCCGCCACACCATGGAGCTGCTCGGCTGCGACTCCGGTTCCATCTGCACGGTCGACGAGGTCGCCGGCACGTACCGCAAGGATGTCGACCTCGGCGTCGGCTGCCAGGCCGGCGAGACCTATCCGCTCGACGAAGGCGTGACCGGCGAGGTGGTGCGTGCCCGGACATCCGTCATCTTCGACGAGTACGCGCAGGTGCGCCGCGGGCACATCTCCGGCCCGGACAGGGCTGCGCTGCACGGCGTGATCGGGGTCCCCATCCGCTGGAACGGCGCCATCATCGGCACCTGTGTGCTGTTCAGCCGCGACCCGGTGCGCAAATTCACCCAATCGGATGCGACCCTGCTCGAACTCTTCGCGACCCACGCCGGCATCGCGATCACGAACGCGCGGCTTCACGCACAGGCCGCCGACCGGGCGAGCGAAGCCGCGATCATGACGGAGCGCGAGCGGGTGGTGCGCGACGTCCACGACACGGTCGGCCGCGGCCTGGCGGCCATCCTGCTGCGGCTGGATGAGGCAGAGCGGGCGATCTACACGTCCGGCGACCCCCGAGGTGCACTGACCGGCGCACGCGACGCCGCCCGTTCTGCGCTGACCGAGACGCAGCGCACGGTGCTCGGGCTCGGCCCGGCACTGCTCGACGGCCACTCGCTGAGCGAGGCGGTCTCGCTCGAACTCGCCTGGGTGGAGTCGGCTGCGTCGCTCAGCACCCGGCTCGTCGTGGTGGGCGAGTCGCAGCCGCTCGCGCCGGAGATCGCGCGGCAGCTCTTCCGGATCGTGCAGGAGGCGCTGACGAATGTGATCGAGCATGCCGGCGCCCGCCAGGTGCGGGTCGGGCTCGTCTACGGGAGCCAGGCCGTGACGGCGTTGATCGAGGACGACGGCCGCGGCTTCGACGTCGAAGCCCTCGCCCAGCCGCCGGCCTTCCCGCTGCGCGGCCTCGGCCTGCAGGGTCTTGCCGCTCGCGCCCAGCACCTCGGCGGCTCGGTGCAGATCGAATCGACGCCGCTCTGGGGCACGCGCGTTCGGGCGGAACTCCCCTACTTCGGCGGCGGCCCGTCGGAAGCGCCTCGGTCACGGTGGCGGGTGCTGGTCGTGCACGAGAACGCGGTGGTGCGCGCCGGCCTCGTGCGGATGCTCGGGCTGGCCGAACCGGACATCCAGGTCGTCGGCGAGGTCGCGGATGCGGCGAGCGCGGTGGAAGCGTACGGGCTGCTGCACCCGCACGTGGTGCTTGCGAATCTCGACCTTCCGCACATCGACGGCGTGCAGTTGACGTCGCACCTGCGAGCGAGCGACCCGGCGGCGGCCGTGGTGCTGCTGATCACGACGGTCACGGATGAGCGGGTCAGGGACGCCGCGCAGGTCGGCGCCGCGGGCTTCGCCGAGTTCGGCACGGACGCGCCGGGCCTTGCGCGTTCGGTGGTCGCGGCGGCCAGGGGCGACCTGCTTGTGACTGCGGAGTTCCTCAGCCGGTTCACCGCATCCCTCGCCCGGGCGGAATCGGATGGCGACTTCGCCGACGACCCGCTGACTGCGCGGGAGCGCGAGGTGCGTGCTCTGGTCGAGCAGGGGCTCCCCGACAAGCAGATCGCGACGGCCCTCGGGATCTCCGTGAAGACCGTGGAAAAGCATGTCGGCGCGATCCTGCGCAAGACGGGAGCGGCGAATCGCACGGTGCTCGCCGGGCAGGCGCTCCACAACTAGCGAATCGATTCGCCGAAGACCGATCTTCACGGCCGGTGGGCTGGTCGTTCTTTGGCGAACGGATTCCGGTCTCGGGCCACGTGCGGGGTTCCCCTACCGCGCAGGTAGGGGAACCCCGCATGTCGCGTGTACCCGCACTCTGCCTACGGTGAGCGTGGACGACCGAGGAGGTTCCCATGCCAGTCGTGTCTTTGCAGGAGATCGTCGGGCGGGCATTCGATGAGCGTTACGGCGTGCCTGCGATCAACATCGTGAACGACCTCACGCTCGAGGCCGTCCTGGCCGGGGTGGTCGAGGCGCGTTCGCCGCTGATCGTCCAGACGAGTGTGAAGACGGTGAAGTCGATCGGCTCCGAGGTGCTGTTCGGCATGTGGACGACGATGACGAAGAACATCGATGTACCGGTGACCCTCCACCTCGATCACTGCCCGGAGCGCGCTGTCATCTCCGAGTGTCTCGAACGAGGCTGGAATTCGGTGCTGTTCGACGCATCCACTCTCGATGTCGCGGAGAACCAGCGGCAGACCGTCGAGGTCGTCGCTGAAGCGCGCCGCTACGGCGCCGGCGTCGAGGGCGAGATCGAGGCGATCAAGGGAGTCGAGGACGGGATCGGCTCCGACACCGAGTCGAAACGGCAGAGTCTGGAGACCGCGGTCACGTTCATCGAGAAGACAGGGGTGGATGTGTTCGCCCCGTCGATCGGCAACGCTCACGGCGTCTACTCGCACACCCCCGAACTGGACTTCCAGCGGGTGACCGACCTCGTTGCTGCGACGAGCACTCCGATCGCGCTGCACGGCGGCAGCGGCATGACGGATGCGCAGTTCGCCGACCTGATCTCGCGCGGCTGCGCCAAGGTGAACATCTCCACCGCCCTGAAGATCGAGTTCATGAAGTCGAGCCTCGCGTACCTGAGGGGGGCCGAGGAGCGGGACAAGTGGGATCCGCCGTCACTGTTCGCGGATGTGCGCCAGCACGTCGTCGATCTGGCCACCGGTCTTGCGGCTTCGTTCGGCAGCGCAGGAAAGGCCTGGTGAGGCCGGCATGCCGACCCTCATCTTCGACTGCGACGGGGTGCTCGCCGACACCGAGCGCAACGGACACCTGCCGGCGTTCAATCGCACGTTCGCAGAGTTCGGTCTTCACGTGCAGTGGAGCGACGAGGACTACGCCCGTAAAGTGCTGATCGGCGGCGGCAAGGAGCGCATGGCGACACTTCTCACCCCGGAGTTCGTCGCCGCGAACGGACTGCCCTCCGATCCTGACGGCCAGCGCGACCTGCTCGCTGCCTGGCACAAGCGCAAGACCGCCATCTACACCGAGCTCGTCGACGCGGGCGCCCTTCCTGCGCGGACGGGGATCCGCCGCATCGTCGAAGAAGCGGATGCTGCGGGCTGGGGCCTCGCCGTGGCCTCCACCTCTGCGGAACCCTCCGTTCGTGCTGTGCTCGTACACGCCGTGGGCGACCGTCTTGCCTCCCATTTCGCCGTCTTCGCCGGCGATATCGTCGCGCACAAGAAGCCGGCACCCGACATCTACCTGCTCGCACTCGAGCAGCTGGGGGTCGCGGCCAGCGATGCCGCCGTCGTGGAGGACAGTGGCAACGGAGTCGCCGCGTCCGTCGCCGCGGGCCTGCGCACGGTGGTCACCGTCAGCGCCTACACCGGCGACGACGACTTCACCGGGGCGTCTCTCGTTGTGAGTTCGCTGGGCGACCCCGGTGAACCCGCACGGGTGATCGCCGACCCGTACGCCATCGGCCCCAGCGACCAGGTGACGCTCGCCGACCTCGCCGCGATGCTCACGCATCCGCTACCGCAACACCCCACCGCCTGACGAGGAGAAGCCATGACGTCACAGAGTTTCGCCGACACCGAGTTCGTCGTGCGCACCATCGCGCAGACAGCCGTCGACAACGAGAAGTATTTCGGCGACCTCGACTCGGTCGTCGGCGACGGGGACTTCGGATTCTCGCTCGCTCGCGGCTTCGAGATCGTGCTGAACGACTGGGACGGCTACGACCGGTCCGACATCGGCACGTTCCTCCAGAAGATCGCTGTGGTGATCACGAGCCGCATCGGCGGAACGTCCGGACCGATCTGGGGCACAGCGTTCCTGCGTGCTGCCACCGTCGCAAAAGGCCGAGACGAACTCACCGGCGAAGATGTGGTCACGATGCTCCGCAAAGCGACGGAAGGCATCATGGCCCGCGGAAACGCCGAACTCGGTGACAAGACCCTGCTCGATGCGATCGCGCCGATGACCGACACGATCGAGGAACGCCTCGCGGCTGGCGATGCGTCGGATGCGGTGGTCGCGGCCGCAACATCCGCCGCCCGGACCGCCGCCGACGCCACCATCACGATGCAGGCGCGCCGGGGTCGCGCCTCGTACACCGGCGAGCGCAGCATCGGGTCGGTCGATCCGGGCGCGATCGCTGTCGCCGTCATCCTGGAACGCCTCCAGTCGACCTGGGCCGACCGCCCGAAGACCACCTGAGGGGTCGCCCCCAGGGACAGCAACAACACACGAGTACGTCACACGACGAAGTGGAGAGAGAAATGAAGAAGTTCGTCAACGATCCCCTGCAGTTCGTTCCCGAGATGCTCACAGGCATCGCGCTCGCCAACCCGGACACCCTCGAGTATGTGCCGGACTACAACCTGATCAAGCGGGCCGACTCTCCGCGCGACGACAAGGTCTCGATCATCCAGGGCTCCGGCTCTGGTCACGAACCCGCCCATGTGATGGTCGTCGGCCCCGGGATGCTCGACGCCGCGTGCCCCGGTGACGTGTTCGCCGCGCCGCCCATGGACTACGTCTACGAGACGACGAAGCTGCTCGCCTCCCCCAAGGGCGTCCTGCTGCTTGTGAACAACTACACGGGCGACCGCATGGCGTTCGACATGGCGCAGGAGATGAGCCTCGCGGACGGCGTGAAGGTGAAGACGCTGTTCATCGACGACGACGTGGCCGTGCAGGACTCGACCTACACGGTGGGCCGCCGCGGTGTCGCAGGCAACTTCTTCGTGATGAAGGCTGTGGGCGCTGCGGCCGAGGCGGGGGCCGATCTCGACGAGGTCGTCCGCATCGGTGAGAAGGTCAACTCGGTCACCCGCACGATGGGGCTCGCGCTGACCGCATGCACGCCTCCGGCGAAGGGGTCGCCGCTGTTCGAACTCGGCGACGACGAGATCGAGATCGGCGTGGGCATCCACGGTGAGCCCGGGCGCCGGCGCGCGAAGATCATGCCGGCGAACGACCTGGTCGACGTGCTGCTCGATCCGGTCGTCAGCGACCTGCCGTTCGAGAGCGGCGACAGGGTCGCGCTGATGATCAACGGGCTCGGCGGCACACCCATCAGCGAGCTGTATCTGGTGTACGGCATCGCCCACGAGAAGCTCGCTGCGAAAGGCATCACGGTCGGACGCAGCTATGTCGGCGAGTACTGCACGTCGCTCGACATGGCCGGCGCATCCCTCACCCTCGTCAAGCTCGACGACGAGATCGAAGGTCTGCTCGCCGCGCCCGCCGAGATCGGCCTGCGCATCTTCTGAGCGCGCCGAATTTCGTCGAGCACAGGAAAAGTCACCTCATCGTCGCGGTTCGGGGTGCTTTTTCCTGTGCTCGCGGGTGCGTGGGCGGGGCTGGGCGGCGCTGGCGTGCGCGCGTAGTGTGAGCGGTGGCGGCGATCGACGCCGATCCTGAGGTGTGGAGGTTCGAATGAGTGCGATCAACGACGACGACATCACGACCGATGCGGCAGGCAGCGGCGAAGGCCCGGCGGACGGGGGCGCGAATCCGGGCGGACACGACGGCGCGGCGGACGGCGGCGCCGGTGAGGGTCCCGCAGACAGCGGTGCGAACCCGGACGGCCACGACGGCGGGGCGGATGGTGGCGCGGCCGAAGGTCCGGCCGACGGCGGCGCGGGCGCAGGCGGAAACGACGGCGGCGCAGACGGTTCGGCTTGATGTCGGCTGACGGGCGCGGGTCGGGCGACCGGCCCGCGCTCTCGCGTTGCATCGCCGTCGATGCCGACCGGTTTGCCGCGGAGTTCTGGGGCGCCCGGCCGGTGCTGTCCCCCGCCGCCGAACTGGGCGAGGACTTCGCCGACCTGTTCAGCGCCGACGCCGTCGACGAGCTGATCTCGGGCCGCGGATTGCGCACTCCGTTCATCCGGATGGCCAACGAGGGCACCGTCCTCGCGCCCGCCCGTTTCACCGCATCCGGTGGCTTCGGGGCCGAGATCGGCGACCAGGTCAGTTCCGACAAGGTGTTGCAGGAGTTCGCCGACGGCTCGACGATCGTGCTGCAGGGACTTCATCGCACGTGGGGGCCGATCGCCGATTTCACGCGGCAGCTCGTCGCCGATCTCGGGCGTCCGTGCCAGGTGAACGCCTACATCACTCCGGCGTCGTCGCGCGGGTTCGACCCGCATTACGACGTCCACGACGTGTTCGTGATCCAGATCGCCGGCGAGAAGCACTGGACGATCCACGACCCCGTGCATCCGGACCCGTTGCGCGACCAGCCCTGGACCGACCACCGGGATGCCGTGGCCGCGCGCGCGGCCGAGCCCCCCGCGATCGATGCGACGTTCCGTCCCGGCGACGTGCTCTATCTGCCTCGCGGCTGGATCCATTCCGCAACCGCGCTCGGCGGCGTCTCGGTACACCTGACGATCGGCGTCGCCGCCTACACTCGCGCGGATGTCGTGCAGCGCGTGATCGCGCGGGCCGCCGACAACGCGGCCCTGCGCGCATCCCTCCCCCTCGGCGTCGACTTCGACGACCCCGCGCAGCTCGCGCCGCTCGTGGAGCAGACAGTGGATGCGCTGGTCGCCGAGCTCCGCGAAGCGGCAGCGGATGCCCGGACCACCGCCGACGTGGCCCGCACGCTCGCGACGCGGCTGCGCGACGACACGCGACCAGAGCCGATCCGTCCGCTCGCCACGATGAGCGCGCTCGCGCTGCTCGACGGGGACACGATCGTGCAGCTGCGGCGGGGACTGCGGGCGCGGTCGTCCGTCGACGGCGAGCGGGTGTGCATCCGGTTGGCGGGGAAGACCGTGACGCTTCCGGCAAGCGCTCGGGCTGCTGTCGACGCCTTGCTCGCCGGCGCACGTCTGCGCGTCGCCGATCTTCCCGACCTCGACCGTGAGTCGGCTGTCGTCGTCGCGCGCCGGCTCATCCGTGAAGGCGTGCTGGCGGTGCGCTGATGCCGGTCGACGTCGAGGGGTGGCAGCCGTGCAGTGACGGTTCGCTGCTGCGGAACGATCCCCTCGGGGGCACGGCCGGCTTCGGTGAGCGCTGGTTCCTGGTCGAGATCGACGGAGCGTGGGGTTCGCACGCCATCCTGCAGTCGCGAATGGATGGTGCCCTCGCGACTCGGCTGGTGTCGCGTGTGGAGCGGGCCGGCATCCGTCCTCTCGCCATCCGCCGCACCGGGCGCCGCGCCGACGAGCGTCGCGCCCAGACGGTGTGGCGGTGGGCGCTGGTCGACTCGCGGCCCGGGCGCGAATCCGTACTGTGGGGACAGGTCGACGCCCCCGAAGCGCTCCTCGAGGTGCCGCTCGACGGGAGCGTGGGCGAGCCGTCGGGCGAACCGGTGCTGTGCGTGTGCACGCATGCCCGGCACGACCAGTGCTGCGCGGTGAAGGGGCGGCCGATCGTGCAGGCGCTCGCACACGAGCATCCGGAACTCACCTGGGAGTGCTCGCATCTCGGCGGCGACCGGTTCGCGGCGACAATGGTGATCCTGCCCGAGGGGCTGCTCTACGGGCGGGTGCCGGTGGCGGATGCGTCGGGCCTGGTCACGCGGTACCGGGCCGGGTTGGTGGATGCGCGCTACCTTCGCGGCCGCACGGCGCTGAGCAACGTGGCGCAGGCGGCTGAGGGATTCGCCCGCGAAGCCACCGGCGACGAGCGCATCGCGGCGTTCACTGTCGTGAGCGAGTCGATGACCGTCGATGACGGTTGGATGGTGACCCTCGACCACGACGGAGCCGGCGTCACCGTCGAACTCGGCACGGCGCTCTCGGAGCCGCTGTACTCGACGTGCAATGCGACCCTCGCGATGCGCGTCCGCGAGTTCGTGCTGCGTTCGATCGCGTTCGGCCCTTCTGCTGGCCGAGCACAGGAAAAGTCACCCTGACCACGTGGATTGAGGTGACTTTTCCTGTGCTCGGTGCGGAAGCGGGGTGCGTCAGCCGGCGGCGGGACGCCCGCCCGGCGCCGCGACTCGCTTGGGCAGCGCGAACACCAGCAGCAGTGCCACCACACTGAAGGCCGCGCTGACCGCGAGAGCGTTGGCTGCGGCGGATGCGAACCCGTCCGCGACGGCCGCGGGGGTGTGCCCGGTGATCGTCAGCGATCCGAAGAGGACGGAACCGATGATCGCGATACCGATCGCGGAGCCGACGCGCTGCATCACGCTGATCACGCCACTCGCAGACCCGGCTTCGGAGCGGTCGACGGTCGCCACGATGAACTGCGCGTTCGGGGCGATGAAGAGCCCGTTTCCGAAACCGGCGATGAACAGGGGCGCGAACAGATCCCAGCTCGTGAGGTCGGATGCGTCGACCACCAGGAGCACCAGCCAAACCCACACGAGTCCGACGACGACGAGGCCGGTGCCGATGACCAGCACGTTGCGCCCGAGGAGTTTCGCGAGCCGGTCGCTGAGCGCCGAACCGATGATGCTCGCGATCGCGAACGGGATCGACACCAGGCCGGATTCGAGAGCCGTGTGTCCGAGGCCCGCCTGCCAGAGCAGCGAAATCGTGAAGAAGATGCTGGTGAACGCTGCGAAGTAGACGAACGCGAGCACGACTCCGCCGGTGAAGTTCGGGTGCGAGAAGAGGTGCGGCGGAACAAGCGGCGATCCATTGGCTTTCGCTACCCGCACCTCCCAGAACGCGAACGCCACCAGCAGAAGCACTCCGGCACCCAGTGTGACGAACGTCCAGGCGGGCCAGCCCTGGTCCTGGCCTTCGATCAGGGGCACGAGCAGCGCGATGAGCCCGGCAGACAGCAGGGCGAAGCCGAACAGGTCCCAGCCGGTGCGGCCGGTGCCTTCCTTGCCTGCGGGCAGGAAGATCGCAGCTGCGATCAGAGCGAGCACGCCGATCGGCAGGTTGACCCAGAAGACGAGGCGCCAGCCGTTCGTGTCGCCGAAGGCCTGGATGATCAGGCCACCGACGATCGGGCCGAGCGCGGTCGAGACACCGATCACGGCGCCCATGATCGCGAACGCCTTGCCGCGGACCTGCGGCACGAAGAGCAGCTGGATCGTCGCAGTGACCGCGGGCACGAAGATACCGCCGGCGAGACCCTGGACGACGCGCGCCACGATCAGCTGGAGGTCGTTCTGGGCGAGACCACAGAAGAGGCTCGCAACGGTGAAGAGCGCGAGACCGGTGAAGAAGACCCACTTGTGGCCGACGCGGTCGCCGACACGACCGGACGGGATCAGCGCCAGGCCGAACGCGAGAGCGTAGCCGGAGATGATCCACGACAGGGTGGCCTCGGACGCGTTGAGGCTGCTTCGGATCGTCGGCAGCGCGACGTTCACGATGGTCGTGTCGAGGAGGGCCATGAACATGCCCACCATGAGCACGATGAGGGCGTTCCAGGCGCGCTGCGGCACGACGGGCGCAGGAGGGCGGCCGCCGGCTGCGGCGGCGCCGGATCTGGCAGCACCGGTCGCGGCAGCACCCGATACGGTGGATGCTTCGGCTGCGACGGCAGTCGCGACCGCCGTTTCGGAGCGGGTCGCGCTCGCGTCGCCGCTCACAGCATCCGTTTCGACCGGAGCCGCGTGAGCGCCCGCGTGAGGTTCGGGGTTCGCCCCCTCGGGGACGACGTCGGGCAGCGCATGCGCACCGGCGTGGGCACCGTGGTGCGGGCCGTCGGGGTGTTCGGGTACCGGCTCGTTTGGCGGGGTGTCAGTCATGGGCGGGGGTGTCCTTTCGGGCGAGT
Organism: Diaminobutyricibacter sp. McL0608; assembly: GCF_039613825.1. Lineage (NCBI taxonomy): Bacteria > Bacillati > Actinomycetota > Actinomycetes > Micrococcales > Microbacteriaceae > Leifsonia > Leifsonia sp. McL0608. The sequence goes on from NZ_CP154826.1 coordinate 2,214,511, forward strand.
TCGTCCGCGACGATGTCGGGGAGCTGTTCGAGGAGAGCGGTGTGCCAGGCGACTTCGGCCCGGAGTCGTTCGGTCTTGTGACCCATGACGAACTTCTCGGCTTTGGTCAGGTATTTGTCGACGTGGATGCGATGCGATTCTGAGTCTTCGATCATCGCTTGGAGCCCGCGGATGCGCGCCTGGACGGTTTCGGGCAGGTGTTCGAGCCGATCGGTGTCGAGTTTGGTGAGCGCGAGGTCGAACGGGTCTGGTTTGATCACGATGGCGCGGAGACCGTCGAGGCGCATGCTCCGGAGGGATTCGCGCCCCGCTTCGCTGATCTGCCAGACTTGCCGTTCAGGGTACGCGCCTTCGCGTTCGACCCGTGTCTCGACGATGAGCCCTTCTGCCGCAAGTCGTTTGATCGCTCCGTAGAGCGCGCCGACGGTGATGTCGGTCCACAGATTCACGTGTTCCTGTTCGGCCAGCAGTCTGAGCTGGTGACCGTGCATCGGGCCTCGCTCGTCGAGCGAGCCCAGGATGAACAGACGGATGGATGACACGCGACTACTCTCGCACGACTAGTCTTCCTCGTCAACTTTGGTCAAAGGTGAGTTGTGCGTTAAGCGGGTCGGCATCGCTGCTGTGTCACGGCGAGCGGCGAGGCCGGGCCGCGACGCCGGTGTGTCACGGGTTGTTCTGGGCGTTGAAGCCTCCGTCGTCGAACTTTTCGTCGTTGACGAAGCCGCCGCCGGATGCGTTGAGCGCGATGTTGTATGCCGTCTGCTCGCGTTCTTCTTCGGTGTCGGTGGTGCCGTTTTCGTAGTCGCGGACGACGTCGTCACCGTCGGCGATGGGTTCGCCGTCCCACTCGTATTCGCCGTCGTGCTTCTTATCCTTGTGCGTCATGGCTGCAGAGTACGCGCGCTCGGTTGTCGCAGCCATCCCCCGTCACGTGAACTTTGGGCGCCGCCGCGACGCGACAGGGCTCGCGCGCGCCGCTCACTTGGCCAGAAATGTCTTTATGGCAGGGTGAGAACGGCATCGGGCCAACCCGCGCCCCGACCAGAAGGGTGAATCACCATGCGACTCACTTATTTGGTCGCGTCGTGCGCCAAAGCGGCGGGGTGCGACGATACCGGCACCATCTTTGAGCCTCCGTGGTGGGTGTGGGGAATTGTCGCGCTGGTTGGCGTTGCCATCGTTGTCGCGTCCGTGATCTTCGCACGCAGAGGACGGTGAACCGGCCGTGGGTCTGGTGTCCTTCGATGTCTGATGCTCGGAGGGCGGGGCACCCTTGACGCCCGTTCCGCCGTTTCGCGCCGAATCCCGGTTCAGCGGGTGAACGGTACGGCGACGTCGCACACTTCGTCGGTGGGTCCGGCTGTTGTGGGCTCGGCGAGGAGGATTTCGCGGGGTGCCATGCACGGTGTGTAGCCGTGGTGGGTCAGCCAGCCGTAGAGCTCGTCGTAGATGCCGAGGATTGCCGGGTATTCGTATTGGGTGGCGGTGATGCGCAGGTAGGCCTGTTCGCAGCCGGGTTCGATGAACAGGATGGTGGGTTCTGCGATGTCGGATGCTGTCACGTCGTCGCGCACGGGCATCGCGTTTTGCACGTCGCCGTCTTCTTCGTCGCTGACGGGCCCGTGGAAGATGGTGGTTCGCACGCCGGTTGGGCCCCCGAGGGCGGTCGCGATCTCGTTGAGTCGTTGGGTGGATGCGCGCAGGAAGTCGCCGAGTTCGCGCGTGCCGACGTGGCGTCGTTCGCTGATGTAGGTTGTCGTTTCGGTGGTGCGGGTTTGGACGGCCATCCTTCGGCTCCTTCGCGTTGACTCATTGTCCCGCTGTTGGATGCTCTCTGGTGAGGATTTCTCGCACGACAGGGGTCTGCGGCCGCCGACTGGTGCCGGCGACCGCAGTGCTGTTGTCAGCTGTTGTATGGGACGGCGATATCGCAGACTTCGTCGTCGGGTCCTGCAGCCATGAAGTCGGTGAAGTAGATTTCGCGTGGCGCCAGGCGTGGTGTGAGTTTGTGCTCAGTGAGCCAGGCGTACACCTCGTCGTAGGCCTGCAGGATCTGCGGGTACTGCACCTGGGATTTGGTGATGCGGGTGTACGCCTCTTCGCCTGCTGCTTCGACGAGTACTTCGGTGGGCGGCTCGACGTCGGATGCCGTCACACCGGAGCGGACGGGTACCGCGTTGCGGACGTCACCGTCGGTGTCGTCGTTGACGGGTGTTTCGAAGATGGTGGTGAGTGGTCCGGCCCATCCCCCGAACCGGCCTGCCTGTTCGGCGAGCCTGTCGCCCGACCCTTGGATGAAGGCGGGGATTTCGGGTGGCGACACCCGTTTGATTTCGGTGACGTAGGTGGTTTCCGGAACGGTCCTGGTTTGTACGGTCATGGTGGTTTCCTTGTTTGCTGAGACTACCGAGATCACATAGGCGGCGAGGTTGTGTTGACCCCACAGCTGGGCTTCGCGCCTTTTCCAGTAGGCGTCGATCAGCTCAGCTCGTTCGACGTGGTCCGCGTTGATTACGGCACGGATGTTCGCGAGCGGCATTTCGAGGGCGCGCAGCATATTGATGAGTCGCGCATCGAGCAGCTGGTCTTCGCTGTAGTAGCGGTACCTGTTAGCGGGGTCGACGTGCACCGGCTCGAGGATGCCCTGTTCGGCATAGAGTCTCAGCGCTTTCGCGCTGAGCCGGCTTCGCACCTGGAAGGTGCCGCTCAGGATGAGTGCCATTGCGTTCCTCCCTCGTCCTGATCTCGTGTGGCGGCTGCCACTATTCCACTGTCAGGGGCGCCCTTGGGGCAAGGTCAAGCAGGATCACGGAACAGCTTGGGTGTCACGCACGAGCATGCCGGCGGGAGTCTCGGGAACGGGCCCCGGCCAAGGTCCGAGCTTCTCGCGTACGACCTCTGGCGGGATGAACACATACGTGTCGCCCGTGAGTGTGGGAACCCATCCCGCATCTCGGAAGGCCGACTCGAATTCAGAATGAGGCGCGTTCTTGAGCGTGAATGTTAGATCACGATTCGGCCGTTCGACGTTCACCGACCAAGCTAGCCGGAGAAGATATTCGGCGAAGACCGGCATCCTCGCTACTCTGAAGCCCGGCGACAAGGTCACCGATACTAGAGTTCCTGTTTCGCGCTGGAAGCCGTTGTAGCTTCCCTTTGCGTCAATGAAGACTTTTTCGATACCTTCGATTGCACTGATCTGGGCCAAGGCTTCATCATCGCTTTGCCCACCGACGGGAAGCTCCGAACACCCCGCACCCAGCGCGAGCGTCACCAGCAGAAGTGCAATCGTCCTAACCATCCGAAGGATCATGGCTGAGCGCTCTGTCTTTCCTTCGCGTAGTAGTCGGCTACTGTTAGGTCCCCCCTGAAGTATCTTCCAAGCACATCGGTGCCGAGAGGCAAATTGGCCGCTGCCATCCGCGCGTACCTATTGAGGTCGTGTGCCACCTCAGAACCGATCGTTCTTTGAGGGCTCTCGACGGCTAGGGCGAACGCGTCTTGGCGAATGGTTGTCCAACCTGGTGGATTCTCTCTGCCATCCAGTGCCCAGACCGGGTCCTGATTCGCCTCAAAAGCGAGGACTCCTACTTTGTCTGGGATGTTGAATGAACCGATTGGCGCACCTGCCGTAATCACATTTTGGATGTTAAAGCCAGTGTCGGCCGAAGCGATTGCTGCGGCCGTTATCCCCCCGAGGCTGAAACCACTAATGAGTATCGGTGGTCCATCGGGGCCGGAAGGAATACCGTTGGCCCTCATTGCGTCGAGCACAGCACGAGCGAGTGCAGTTTGACTTCCGGCGACCATTGCATGAAGGTCTGTAGTGAGATCGTTCGGCGCACCCTCCCGCCACGGGAGCGCGGATTGCGTGCTCGGAATCTGTACCGTGTATCCGGTGACATGTCCATCCGCGTCCGTACACGTGAGGATTCGTATCGTGGCAAATCCTTCTTTTCCAATGTGATCGATCTGTCGACCGCTAGCAAACAGCGATGCGACATCACTTGGAACGATCCGGTTCGCGTCGTCCAGTACGAGCGCCCCTTTGATCCCGTAAATTGCGCTCGAACTTGCCGCCGCCTGCTGTTTTGCTCGCCTGGCAAGTTCCTCCTCACTCAGCCCGGATGGCCCTAGCTCAGCATCGCGGTCGATGAAGAAGCCGAGGTTGTTTCCGCACGCGATCACGCCGCGGAGTATGTCGTCGAAGAACGGCCCGACGACTCCCAAGGAAGATTCGAAGCGGAGGATGCCCCGTGCGAACGCATCGCTCATCGCGAAGGATTCGCCCGTATTCGCCCCGAACAACATGCCGAACAGTCCCCCGCCACCGATCAGCAATTCCGGATGCGTCGCGTACTCTTTGATCGTCTTCTGTAGCCCAGGGCCGAGCGAGTCGATGAACTCGTCCGCGAATCCCGCGATGAAGGAATCGACTGCGATGCGAAGCGATATCGCAACCGTGCCGACCAGGACTGCTGTTGATCCGAAGGAAACGACTCCCGCGGACACCGCACCCACACCCTCAAAGATCGAGGAACCCACTACGCCACCGACGCCTCCTAGTTCTGACGCCGCAAGCGCAAGAGACTCCTCCATGAGGCGGTAGGTTGAAACAACGGTGGCCGATATGACGGCCATCCCTTCCGCGGCCATCACGTGAACGGCGAGTCCACCCATTGCGACCGCAACGGCGCTCCCTGCCTGCGCACCGGTGACCGGAGAAAGCGGAAGCGATACCGCGAAGTCCGGGTCGCCTGCCGTGCGCGCCAGATGGCCTATGCACGACCGAACGAACTCGGTGTGCGTCCGCACTGACGTCGACAATCGATCGACATCGTCGAACGCGATGACGAGACTGCCAGCATCATCACGCGACATCGCGAATCCTTCGAAGGCCCGCGACCAATTCGAGCAGGTCCGCTCGAATCAGTGAACGAGATACCTTGGCGAGGCGCATCCGACCGCTTTCTGCCAGCGACTGACCGGAAACCGGAAACTCGCCAGGTGCCACGGTCATCGAGATCCACCCGTCGGTGCCACGGAACCAGTCGCCAAGGTAGAGACACCGCGCCTCCTTGTCGAGAAGTTCAAGGTGAAAACCGGCATTCATCTGACCCGTCAGACTCGACATGAGCTCGACATCCGCTTCCGCATCAAGGCGCGAGGCCTCGGACTGGAGGAAGTGCTGGTCCCCAGCGCGCACGGCCTCGACCAGCGCTCGCGATTCGACAAGCCCGATGGTGGTCGATCGCGGCGGCGTCTTCATACCCGATGAGTTGTCCGCGACCAGCTCGAGAAGGTGCTTCGCGAGCTCGCCCAGATACATGAACGTCACAACGACCCGAGTGTTCGGGTCACCGACATGCGCTCCCCGTCTCTGGATCCGCCGGAGGCCCGCACATGCTCCTCTATTGACGCTGATCAATTCGCGCGCTTCATCTGCCGGACTCCACGAAAAGGTGCGGATTGCGCGGTCAGCCACTCCGTGAAGCGAGAGCGCGAAGAGTAGTGCGGGCACGACCGCATCTTGTTCGCTGTCCGCCTGCCGGATGATGAGGCCCCGCGCCTTCAATGAGGCGTATCCGGCCTCAAGGGAAATCACCCGAGCGGCAGGTTCCCCCTCATCGGGCGTCGGAACGAGGTCGCTCACGGTGTACCCGGCAGGCAGAACGAGTTCGGGAACCACGTCGCATACCGCGCGAAGCTCATTCAGGGACAATTCGAATCGCCAACTCTCAGCCACGGCTACACCCACCCCCTGTGTTCGAAGAGCTGTCTGAAATCGAGCCATTCTTTGGACCCTGCCGCGGGCACGTTCCTCGCGGCTGAGGCCACCGCGTTCTCCACGGCACCGACCGCACCCTCTCCTGCATCTCGGACTGCACGCGCGGCTTCATTCAGTCGCGCGGTGACCCACGCCTGAGCATCCTGAATCGCACGCTTTGTCCCTTCGGCAGCCGAGGCATGACGCTCGAGGGCATCGGCCGCCCCGTAAAGCGCGGACACGTGCGAATCGATGTCGCCCGCCAATCCGTGCAACTGCTCACGGAACGCATCTCCGGCGGACGACCGCCACGCCATCGCATCGCACTGCACGCTCAACCCCTTCGCGCGTCCGTCCAGTTCGTCTGCTATCTGCCGCAGCGCGGTCGCCCGGGCTCGCACTCTGACCATCTCGCCATACATGACGTGACTCCTTCGAATAATCGGATTGCAGCCCGGTCAGCGCCCGAGGCGAGCGGCCAGACTTGCGTCTACCTCCTGGAGTGTTTGGGCGGTCGTGCGAAGGAACTGCGCAAGGTCGTCGAGGCCGCCGATCGTGTTCTGCGCTCCAGATGTGAAGCGGTTGTACGCGTCCGCGAACGCCCCCGATGACTTGTCGGTGGTGAAGCCTGCAGCCGTGAGCGCTGAGATCTGGGACTGAAGCTTCGTGAGGGTCGAGTTGATTTCGTCGCGACCGACGACCAGACGGTCGGCGTTGCCGTTGATTTCCTGATACGAGACGTTGATATTTGCCATGATTTCCCCCTTGGGCATGTTGAAACGGGATGGGATGAAGGTTCATACCCCACCTGGAATGACCTGTCTCAACGAGTCTATGAAGACGTCACAGGCGGGGTCCAGCCAATCGGACATCTGTGGAGTGTTACAAAAGCCTTGCAAGTGTTTCGGGTTCGGGCCCGGCGAGCCGACGCTCGGTCAGCGCCACCTGGACGCGTTCATGCCGACCGGCGGATACGAGAATCCCTCGTCCAACAGGGAATTCTGAACGGCGGATTCGCGGAAACTGCACGCGGAAGAGCGCCATCCCGTCGCCCTCGTCGGGCTGAAGGACGATGCCGGATCGCGCAGCCCTCAGCTGGCCGTGAATTGCCCAGGCTGCTGGTCCGGTCACTGTGTCGGTCTCGGCGATGACCGTGGCGCCAGCTCGTCGCGCGACCCCGATGAGCCGTGCAACAGTGGAATCCGCGGCGGAGCCCTCGAAGTTCCCGACCTCCTCGATCACGATCACCACATCTTCCGGCTGAAGCCCATCAGGGGACTCGAGGGACTCGACGAGTTGCTCCGCCAGCGCTGATGCCGATGTCGACGATGTCGACGAATCTGCCCACTCCAGCTCGCCGGCGAGTTCTCCGCCCCGAACCGAAAGCAGCGTGAACGCGGCCTTCGGGCGGGAACTGCGGAGGTTACGAATGATTGTTCGCATGGTCGTCGTGCGTCCCGATCCGAGCGGACCGGTGACGACGAAGATCCCGTCCGGGCGAATCGCGATCGGACTCAGGGACTCGTGGCCCAGTCCGATGACCACACCTCCATCTTCGGTTCGAGGAAGCCCGTTCGAACGGATCGAATCGGGAAGCCGGGCGACGGGCGGCGCCGACTCGGCCCTATCCTTGAGCGCTTCGGCGAGTTGCGCGATCCGGTCTCCGTGGCACGCGGCGTCGCCTCCACCACCCGGCACCCCCACCTGCACCTCACGGTTGCCGGCGACCGCCCGCCCTGGTGGAGCACCGTCCAGCACGTCGGATGCGACCCCGGCTGCAAGGTATTCGCTCGCCCCGGCCAGACGAAGGACAAGGGTGGTCTGCACGTTCGCCTGTATCGCGGTCGGAATCGCACCTGGCCGGTCAGCGGTGAGGACGAAACAGATTCCGACCTGCCGACCGAGAGCGATCAGCCTTGTCACGTCGTCAAACAGTGATCCGGCCGGGCGGAACTCGTAGTCAGTTCTCAGCACTCCCATCCCGTCGACCAGAACCAGGATGCTCGCCTCTGGTCTTCCGGTGAGGCGCCGGTAGTCAGCGAGCGACGCTGCGCCGACGTCACGGAAGCGCCGCGCACGATCTTCGGCGAAATCGTCCAGCATCCCGATAAGCCGCGTCAGCCGTTCCTCGTCATCCCCCGCGATGATCGAGCCGACAGACGGGAGTTGCTCGATCGCACCGAGCGCGCCACCCGCGAAGTCGAGCCCGTAGATCCACGCAGGATGCTCATCCGCCTGTTGGGACGCGGCGAAGGCGATCGTGCGGAGCAGCGACGTCTTGCCGGAACCGCTCGTACCGATGATCGCGATGTTGCCATCGCGGCCGGGGCTGATCGTGAACGGAATCTGACGTTGCGCTTCTGGCTCGTCGATGAGACCGATCGGTAGCTCGCCACTACGGGAGGCAGGTAATGATTCGAGGTCGAGAACATCGGGCAGTTCGTCCAGCCACGGCCGTCGAGGGAGCGCTATTGCCGCGCTCATCCCCGCTCGAGTGATCGTGGAAACCATTCGCGCGCTGTCCTGCGGACCGGTCAGGGAGCGCGCTGTTCCAGGTTGGGGCCACTTCGCTGGAGGCCCGAACGCGAGGTCGGCGACCTCGATCTCGGCCACGGGACGCTCTTCGTCGGTCCAGCCGCCGACGAAGGCGGACTGGAAGTCGAGCAACCGACCGGGGCCGAGCTTTGCCGCAGCCCTTCCCGGCGTCGCGGGGTCGAAATGCGCCGCAGTGTCAGTTCCGAGCACGTCTGCACTGTCGGCTTCGTCCGCGACCCGGAGCGCGACGCGGAGGTTCGTGTTCGCTCGGAGGTTCTCGGTGATCACGCCTGCCGGGCGCTGAGTCGCCATCACCAGATGCAGGCCCAGCGATCGGCCCCGCTGCGCGACATCGATCACTCCGGCGACGAACTCGGGAACCTCCGCCGCGAGGGCTGCGAATTCGTCGATGACGAGGACGAGGGATGGGGGCGCATCCGGATCGGAGCGTCGCTCGAGCGTCTCGAGATCCTTGGCGCCGGTTCTGTTGAGGAGTTGTTCGCGATAGCGGAGTTCGGCTTTGAGAGAGGTCAGCGCGCGTCTGACGAGGCGTGGGGTGAGATCGGTGACGAGCCCGACCGTGTGCGGCAGGTCGACGCAGTACGCGAACGCGCTCCCCCCTTTGTAGTCGACGAGGAGGAAGGTGAGTCGATCGGGCGAGTACTCGGTCGCGAGGCCGAGGATCCAACTCTGCAGGAACTCACTCTTCCCCGACCCTGTGGTCCCTCCGACGAGTGCGTGCGGCCCGTGGGCTCGAAGGTCGAGCCGCAGTGGGGCGGCGACACCTTGCCCGACAGGGGCGTGGATGCCGCCCGGCTCTCGTTGGGCGTCACGTGACCAGAGACGCATGATGCTGTCGTTCTTCCGCCAGCGACGGATGACCGCATCCGCGTCGCTCGCCACCCGGTCGTCGAAGAGGTCGAGGAGTGCGACGCGTCGCGGGAGATCGGATTCGTCCAGGACTTGAGCGCCCGAGTCCTCGATCGGCGCGAGCGATCGAGCCGCGTTCTGGGCACTCAGCACATCCAGGTTCTCGACCTCGGTCAACGCGACTCGACGGCCGGTCCGGACGAAGCCGACAGTGGTGCGACCGGATGCCTCCACGTCGACGAAAGTGCGGCACGAGACCGGCAGGGTCGCCGCATCCGCCGCAATCCACAGGAGGAAGACTCCGTAGTCGGGTCCTCTCTCCGCAATCGTCACAAGTCGAGCCCGGTCGACCGCGTCCTCAGCGCAGACGATCGCCACGATCGCGGGCGTTGCAGGAAGGCGGACCACTGATTCGCCGTGGTCCGCGTCGAGAAGCGTGTTCTCGTCGAGCCGGGATCGCACGAGTTCCCCCTTGCCCGCACCAGCCGACCGTCGGCGTTCGATGAGCCCTTCGAGTTCGGCCATCAGATCGGTTGAGGAGCTGAAGTCGATTGCGAGACCGCCGCCCTTCAGAGGACTGTGTGGAGAGTCGACGTGGGGCAGCCACTTCAGCCATGACCAGTCCTCGGCTATGTCTTCAGTGCAGAAGGCTGCGATCGCGAGGTCGGCGGGCGAGTGCAGTCCGGCGAGTTGCATCACGATGGCACGTGCGACATCGGCGGCGAGGATGCCTGAGCCTGCGACACCGATCGCTCCGGCCCGTTCGAGGTTTTCGATCACAGGAACGCCGTCGAGATCGGCGAATCGTCGTGCAACATCCGTGAGCTCGTCCCAGTCTCCTGCCGCCGAGTTTCCTCGGGATGGGAGTGTGACCGTGTTTCGGGAAGGTAGAGCTCCGATCCCGAAGCGCACCTCGAGGAACGTTGCGTGCTCCGGCTTTCGGGTCCAGAGTCCGGGCGATCGCGTGCGGATGGCACCGACCACGTCTGCAGTCGATGGGGACTCTCCGAGTCGACCGGCTCGCTCACGTTCTCGCTCCGCGGTCAATGCGTCACGCACCCCCTCCAGCGAACCGGCGAATCGTGATGTCGCGTCGCGCATCCTTCGTCGGTGCTGGATCCGATTGTCGACCCAGGTGCCGATCATGATGATCGGTGAGAGCGCGATGAAGAGCAGGCTGATGACCTGCTGCGTGACCGCGAAGAGCGCCGCGCCCATCCCGAGCGGAGCGACTATTGCGAGCAGCGGGAAGCGCAGTCCCTCTGGTGCTCCCGGTGGTTCGGGCAGCGGGAAGTCCTGTCCCCGATAGACCACTTCCACGCGCGGTGAGCGCGTGAATGGAAGGCCGTGAGTGAGGCTCGGGTCTGCTGCTGGTGCCGCACCCGGCGCATGTAATCGGTCGGGCGCCGGAACCCAGCGAAGGTCATCATCACCGATTCGGATGCGGGACGTCGGGGTGAGTTGTGCACGGGCGGATCGACGTCCGTCGATTTCGACACCGTTTGCCGAGTTGAGGTCGGCGATCACGACCGTTTCGCCCACAGCGATGCTGGCGTGGCGTCGTGACACGAGTGTGTCGGCGAGTTGCACGTCGGCCGCGGGATCGCGGCCGATGACGGTCACTCCTGCCGCGACAGCGAACCGCACCCCGGCGTCGGGTCCAGCCACCACACGGAGCTCACCCGCGACCGCGCCTTCCGGGTCGCCCTCTAGGCCTCTGTCCGCGAGGCGCACCACTTCGATCGTGCATCCTGACCGCACCCCGGATTCGTGCACCGCGACGAGCGGGCCGAGCTGGTGCGATCCGAGGAGGCCCGGGTATTCGACGCGGAGGGTCACACCCGACGTGCTTGACTCCGACGCGTCGGCACGCGCAGAATCGGCGCGTAGCAGATGGCTTGCGAGCTCTCCCACTGTCGCGGTCACGTCGACCGTCAATTGGATGTCGCGGGTGGGTTTGCCCCGTTCTGCAAGTGATACCTTGAGTCGCATCTATCTCCCTGGCGCTCTGCTTTCTAGCCTAGGAGAATCGTGATTCGGCCGTTCGCGGCTGTGGATAACCTCGCTGTGCTCGCTCTACTCCACCAGCCGTATGAACGCGGTCAGCTCGAATGTGACGCGGGGCGGATCGTCCCGGATCGGTGACTCGCGAGCTATCGATCAGTGGCTGCATCACCCTCCCTGGCGCCCTGTATTCGAGCCCAGAACAACGACGATCGCGCCGCCAGACCAGCCCTTTCCCTTGAGTCGAATTGACCAAAACAGTACATACCTGCTTGCATGATATATGTCACATTCGACAGATCGTCGTCTGTGGCTTGGAGGCTTGGAATGAAAAAGAGTAGACAGCTGACACGAATTGCCCTCGGAGGATTAGCAAATGAGGCTCAAGCTCCTGTTTAGCAGGCAGACTTGGCACGCACTCGACGCTACGACAGGTCGCAAAATCGGGACGTGGATGGCTCTACTTGTTCCAGGCGCGGTTGGTTTGCTCTGGCCGACGTTGGTTCCATGGTGGGGTTGGATCCTGACGAACGTGGCCTTAGTTGTGGGATTGGCGCTCCTTGGGCGCTATTGGGTCGATAGAGATCTCCGTCTCACAGAGCCCAAGAAGGAGTAATGCATCCCGATGGGCGTGACAGAGTCGACTTGGGCTTGTCGCGCCCATCGGGAGCGCCTCCTACTCGACCAGCCGGATGAACGCGCTCAGCTCGGCGACGCCTTCGGGCCTGATGGGCAGGTACTCCGTCAGTTCGGGCGAGTAGACGAGGAATGCCGCCCATTTCGCCCGCGAGATCGCGACGTTGAGACGGTTCTTCATGATGAGGAACGACATTCCGCGCGGAACATCGAGTGCCGACGAAGCGGCCAGCGAGACGATCGCAATCGCGGCTTCCTGTCCCTGGAATTTGTCCACGGTCCCCACGCGCACCGCACCGAGCCCGGCCAGCTCCAGCGCCTCGTGCACCATCGCCAGTTGAGCGTTGTAGGGAGTGACGACGATCACATCTGCGACACCGAGCGGTTCGCCGAATCGCCTGACCGACGGATCGGTCCACACTCTTCCGAGGACGGACCGAACCAGCTCGACGACGACCGCCGCTTCTTCCGGCGATTCCGTCGCATTGCCCCAGTGCTCGACCGGAACCACGTGCAGCCCCGGCTCGACACCCTCAAGCAGCCGCTCTGACGCTTCGAGTTGCGAACTCAGCTTGCCCTCGTAGGACAGCCGCGAAACCGGAACAGTGAGTGCCGGATGCATGCGCCGGCTTTCGGCGAGAAAGTAGCCGAGCTCGGGCGGCAGCACGTCGTGTCCCTCGCTGACCCAGCCCAGCGCGGATTGGTCGACGGGTTCCGGATGCGTTCCCTGGCTGACCTGGGGCAGTTGCTGCGGGTCGCCGAGGAGCAGCAGATTACGTGCGGCGACGCTTGCCGAGATCGTCGATGCGAGCGAGAACTGCCCGGCCTCATCGATGACGAGCAGGTCGAGACTGTTCCGTGGGATGCGCGCCGCGTTCGCGAAATCCCAGCCGGTCCCGCCAATGACATAGCCGATCTCACGCCGTTCTAGCGCGAACATCAGTTGCCCGTTCTTCTCCAGTTCGGTGTATTCGTGCGTGCCGAGCACAGCATCCGCTTTGGGCACCTTGCCGACGAGTCGCGGGTCCAGGCCGGCGCGCACGACTGCATCGAGCAGATGTTCGACAACGCTGTGCGATTGTGCGACCACCCCGATCTTCCACTGGTGTTTCGCGACCAACTCCGCCATCACGTGGGCGCCGAGGTACGTCTTGCCGGTTCCGGGCGGCCCCTGCACAGCGAGGTAGGACCGGTCGAGGCCGAGCAGGCTGCCGACGACCGACGGGACGAGGTCGGGCCCAGGCGGCGGTAGGGCGCCCGTGCGAGTCCGCGGGGGAACGCGCCGCAGGATGTCGACCACCGGGTCGCGCGGCCATTGCGGTCCGGTGAGCTCGGTCTGCCGCGCGAGCAACGCGCTGCCCCATTCGTCGATCGCGGCGATGAGCCGATCGGCGCGCGGCGGGCTCGCCGGGGTGAGCGCTGTCGGCAGCACCGAGTAGTGCCCCACATCGCGCGGCAGCGTCTCCTCGATGAGCACCGAACCGTCGTCTTCCACTTCGAGGATGCGAACAGACTTCCAGGTGCGCGCCCCCGGTTCCGCCGTCGGATTCGAGAACGGCCCAGGATATTCGTAGAGCACGTAGGGTCCGGCTTGGTCGCCGGGCTTCACGTTCGAGCCCGGACCCCATTGCCCGCGCAGCAGCAGCTCGCGCCGGTCGGATCGCTGCCCGTCTTCGCGGTACCAGTCGCGGATGACGACCGCCGATTCGACGACGAGGGCGTCACGGGTGTCGCCCCATTCGTCGATCGGCTGCACCAGGCGTGTGAAGTGTTCTTGCCAGAAGGTCTTGTTCTCGCGCCGGTGATAGTCGATCGCGGCGGCAGCGAACGCGAGCGCTCGCTGGTCGGGGGTGCGTTCGGGATCGAGCGGGTCGCCCGCGAGGGCGAGCAGACCGTCGCGAATCGGTGACGGTCCGAGGTCGATGTCGGGCTTGTCGGGCGCCAGCTCGCCGACCGGAATGCCGGCGCGAGTCGCCTGTGCGAGGAGGTAGTCGCGGAGCCGAAGAGTGGAGACGCAGTCGTACCGGTTGTAGTCGGCGATGGAGTCAAGCATCCGCTGGCCTTCGGCAACGTCGCCGGTGTCGATCAGATCGCGGGCATCCGCGTATTCGGTGATGGACGCGGCCGCGTTCTGCACTTCTCCTTCACGGATCTCCTCACCCATGTAGAGGGGTTCGAGTTTCTTGATGGAGTACGACCGCGACCCGACGCGCAGTGCCTTGCGCACAATCGGATACAGATCGACGAGGACGTTCTCGCGCAGCAGCTGGTCGACCTCGTCTTCTCCGACGCCGTGACGCGCGGCCAGGCTGAGCAAGTGCGTTCGTTCGTAGGCGGCGTAGTGATAGACGTGCAAGTCCGGATACTCCCGGCGCCGCTCGCCGAGCCACTCGAGAAACGCTCGCAGCGCCTCCCGTTCCTCTCCGAAGTCGTGCGCCCAGAACGCCGTGAAGTCTTCGCGGACGTCGACCGAACCGAACAGGTAGTCGAGTCCCCAGCGCTCCCCCGCACCTTCGGTGTAGAGCGGGTCGCCTTCGAAGTCGAAGAAGACGTCCCCGCGACTCGGTGTCGGCAGGACGGCGAGGGCGGATGCGTCGTAGACGACCACGGGCGGCGGTTCGTCGGGGTGCGCATCCCGTTGGAGCTGCGCTTGCAGCGTGAGCGACGCGAGCGTCGCATCGGCAATTCCGGGAACCGTAGTGAGGTCGGTGGTCGCCAGGTCGTCGATGGTCAGGATGCCCGCTGCCGCGAGGCGCGCACGCTGCGTCACGCGCATCCCAGCCACCAACAGAACGTCGCGGGACGCCTGAATCTCGGCGTCGCAGTCATCGCAGTGTCCACAGACCGCGTATCGGGGGTCGCCCCACTGCACAGCCTGAGTGTCTTCGAGGCGTTCCTGCACGATGTGGAGGAGACGATGGCGTCGCTTGCGGTAGACCGGCGAGATGTCGTCGAGGCGGTGCACGCTGATCGTGCCGTCGCCGAGGAGCAGTTCGACGGTCGGTGCGACGCGCACGCCGAGGTGCTCGAGCTGTTCGGCATACGCGGCGAGCTGCAGAAGGGCGGTGACACGCGCGCTACGGGCCAGCTTGGTGTCCTGCACCTGGTAGCTGCCGTCGGCCTGCCGCACAATGAAGTCGGCGAACCCGAGGAAACTGCCGTCGAAGAAGGTCGCTTGAAAGACGACGTCGGCCCGATCGTCGAATGCTCGACGTGTCGTTGCGACGGCTTGCTCGAGGTTCTCGGCCGTCAGCGGCCCCTCCGGGCGCGGGATCTCGACCGTGCCGGCACCATGCTCGGCCTTGTACCGGTCGAGCACGCGCGCCTCGTGTTCGTCGCCGAGCCGACTCGTGCGCACGTACATCGGGTCTTCGGACACGTCGAGCTTCTCGATGCGGCCGAGCTTCACGTCGAGCTTGCGAAGGAACGCGAACTCGCACTTCGACGCTTCGGTGAGGTCGCTGGCACTCGTGACGACGCTGCCGTCGAGTATGAACACGCGACCCCCCTCTCGCTGCGATGTTGCCCGCTGCTTCGAGCGTATCGGGAGGAGGTGACAGTACCGCGTGGGAGCGACAGGATGTGGATAAAGAGAAACGAGATCGGGTGACCCAGTCAATCCACGTCGTCGCGGCAGTGATCATCGCGGGCGACACGACTCTCGCATGCAGAAGGTCACCTGCGAAGTCAGAGGCAGGCAAATGGGAGTTCCCCGGCGGAAAGGTCGAACCCGGCGAGTCACCGGATGCCGCGCTCGTCCGCGAGCTTCGCGAGGAGTTGGATGTCGCCATCCGGGTAGGCGAACCGATCAGCAGGACAGAGACGCGAGTGGGCGACGTCACGATCGATCTGGACTCGTATCGAGCGACCATCGTCGGACCGCGCCCGACTTCGAGTACCGATCACGACGAGCTTCGCTGGACCGCGATCCCAGACCTCCGGCAGCTCGACTGGGCGGCACCTGACCTGCCGACCGTCGAAGCACTCATCTCGGCCGAAACGCACGATTGACTTGCCGAGCCGACGCTTCCCAAAACCCCGCCCGCCACGCCATGATCGAAACAGCACTTCTTGAGCAACACTCATGGTTGAGGACGAAGCGGAAGAGGGCATCATGGGGGATCCAGCCGACGCAGCCGGTAAAAACGACGCGGAAACGCCGCCGGCGTCCGTGCCCGAGCACGCGCATCCGCACGCCCCGGCGAAGCCGCACCCCAAAGCGGCCGACAAGCCGCCCCGCCAGCGCAACACGCCACCGGTCCGCCTCCCCGACCGACGCCTCCTCCGCACCTACGCCTTCGACCCGATGTCCACGCGGCTCTCCGGACGCTTTCTCACCCTCGACATCCCGTTCGAGCGCGGTCTCGACCCGGGGCCGTCGGGCGAACTCATCCAGGTGATCGACTACGACGCCGCACACGACGTCTGGTACCGGCCGGTCGACCTGAACGATCCGTCGATCCTCGCGCAGAGCGGGCTGGTCCCCTCCGAGTCCGACCCGCGAACCCACCAGCAGGTCGTGTATGCCGTCGCCATGAGCGTCATCGAGCGGTTCGAGCGGTTCGGCGGGCGGCGGTTCCGCTGGCGGGGCGGGCGGGAACTCCGCATCGTGCCCCACGCCTTCGAGGATCGCAATGCGTTCTTCGATCCGGAGCGTCGTGCGGTGCTCTTCGGCTACTACCGTGCCGACGAGCGCGACCCGGGCTCCAATCTTCCCGGCCAGGTGATGTTCACGTGCCTGAGTGTCGACGTCGTCGCTCATGAGGTGACGCACGCGATCGTGCACCGCATCCGCAAGTATTTCTCCGAGGCGACCAACCCCGACGTGTTCGCCTGGCATGAGGCGTTCGCCGATCTGGTCGCGCTGTTCCACCACTTCCTGTTTCCGCAGGTCGTCTCCGAGGCGGTCGCCAACTCCCGCGGCGAGCTCAAGAAGGGCTCGGCGCTTCTCGATCTGGCCCTCGAGTTCGGCGAGTCCACGGGTCGCGGGGCGGCGCTCCGTTCGGCCCTCGGCTCGCCGCGCACGCCGAAACAGTTCCTCAACGCGACGGAGCCGCACGAACGTGGGTCCTGCTTCGTCGCCGCCGTCTTCGACGCCTACCTCGACACCTACATCAACCAGATCTCCGACCTGCGGCGCATCGCGACCGGCGGAACCGGCGTGCTCCCCCCCGGCGCGCTTCCGCCCGATCTCGTCAAACGGGTCACCATCGAAGCCATCCGCAACGCGGACCGGCTGCTCGGGATGGTGGTGCGGGCATTCGAATACCTGCCTGTCGTCGACGTGACGTTCGGCGATGTGGTGCGCGGAATCGTCACGGCCGACCGCGCGCTCTACCCGGACGACGCGCTTCACCTGCGCACCAACCTCGTCGAAGCGCTGCGGCGGCGCGGCATCTACCCGCCGGCGGTCTCCTCCCTCGCGGAGGCGTCACTGGTCTGGCCGACCCCGCCGGCGCCGCTCAGCCTCACCATGGGCGACCACAACGTCGACCTCGCCCCGCTCATCGAGGATGCGACCCGCAACCTCGACACCTACGGCGAGGCGTCCACGATGGTCACCAGCGCGCAGGACGACGACCCGGAGGAGACGGCGATGGATGCGGACGCGCCACCGGAACCGCCGTCGGCCGAGCACAACTCCTCCACGGCGGTCGACCTCATCGCCTGGGGCAAGGCGCACGCCCACGAACTGGGCCTCGACCCCGAGCTGAAACTCGAACTCGTCGGGGTGCACGCGGTCTACGTGCAGGCATCCGACCTGCAGCCGCGCCCGATCGTGGTCGCGCAGTTCGCCCAGCGCCACGAAGAACTCGAAGACCAGGCGCTTCCTCGGGGCAAACGGGTCCCCATCCGGTCGGGAACCACCGTGATCGCACGGGTCGACGGCGAGGTCGTGCACCTCGTGCTCAAGCCGTTGCCGCTCACGAGACCCGAGGTGCTCGACGATCCGCACGCGTTCGAAGACCATCCGTACGGCGATGCGGTCCGCGCTTTCGCGCAGTCCTGCAACGAGATCGGGAAGAAGCGGGCGAAGGCACTGCAGAACTGGAGTGACCAGGTCACGTCGGCGGATGCGCTGGCCGCGTGGACGGACCAGCCCTCGCAGCTGCGCCTCACCTTCGCGCAACTCCACGCCGACCAGGAACTGCACTCGCTGATCGCCGCAAAGACGGCGGCAGAGCGCAGACGCAGGCACGGGCACGGGCACCACTGGCAGGGGGCCGACCATGTCTGACGCGACCGTCGCCAGCACGACCACCGCGACCACCGCCGCGACCACCGCCGAAACGACCGTCTCCGTCCGCATGTACAACGTGGGCTTCGGCGACTGCTTCGTCATCACAGTGAGCCGCGCCGACCAGGTCTGGCGGATGCTCGTGGACTGCGGGGTCCACAACCAGGGGCGCGCGAAAGTGGATGGGGTCTCCCGCACCATCGCAGACGTGGTCAAGGCGGTCATCGCCGACCTCGCCGCCGTCACCCCGGCAGGTTCTCCCCCACGCTTCGACGTGGTCGTCGCGACCCACCATCACCAGGACCACATCACCGGCTTCGCGGTGCCCGACTGGGAGGAAGTGCAGGTCGGCGAGGTCATCATCCCCTTTGTC
Source organism: Diaminobutyricibacter sp. McL0608 (assembly GCF_039613825.1). Taxonomy (NCBI): domain Bacteria; kingdom Bacillati; phylum Actinomycetota; class Actinomycetes; order Micrococcales; family Microbacteriaceae; genus Leifsonia; species Leifsonia sp. McL0608. Next base: position 2,232,937 of record NZ_CP154826.1, read on the forward strand.
GAGAACCCAGCGGACAAGGATGCGCAACTGCTGCGCAACTCGCTCGTCTCGACGGCTAACAAACTGAACGGGATCATCGAGGCGACCGCCAAACGCAAGGAGAAGAACGGCAGCGGCTTCACGGACGCGCTCTCGCTCGCCAACTCGTTCGCGATCAACTCGATGGGGAACGCCGCCGCAACCGACCGGCTCCTGCACCAGAACGGCAAGCACTTCCTCGAGCCGACGCACGACATCTTCTTCGCACCCGACCGCGATCCGGCGAAGAACATCCTGCCGACAACGATCGACGGGGTGAGCATCCACATCCTGGGACCGTCGCGTGACCCGAAGCAGCTGTCCCTCATGAATCCGCCCGCCTCAGCCGAATGGCTGCAGCTCGACCCCGACCAGGGCCTCGAGGATGACGACACTCCGGCGTTGTTCCCGGCGATCTACGTGGTCCCGGATGACGAGATCGTCGAGCTCCCCGACGAACTCACCCGGGCCGGCCCATCCCTCCGTCTGTCTCAGCTGGCCACGAGTGACGAGGCTCTCCTCGGGGCGGCGGCCGTGCTCGAGCGCTCCGTCAACAACACGAGCGTGTACTTCGTGCTCGACGTCGCAGGAACCCGACTGCTGTTCGTCGGCGATTCACAGGAGGGCGCATGGGACCACGTCCTCGGCAATGACGCGTCACGCGAGCTGGTGAGCAACGTGGCCTTCTACAAGATCGGCCACCATGGGTCGCACAACGCGACGCCGAAGTCGTTCGTGGATTCGGTGCTGGGCGACGGAGCCTACGCGATGCTTCCGTGGGGGCTGGTCAAGAAGTGGGCGGACACGATCCCGAAAGCGGAACTGCTCGCGGCCCTCGCCGAACACAAGACGCACGTGATCCGGGCGGATGCTCCGGTCGCAGAGACGCCCCAGATCGAAATCGGTCCGGGTCAGCTCTGGAGCCAGGTGACGTTCACGGTGCCGTAGGGGCGACAGGCGCGGATGCTGGGGCCGGCGCGGCCGGTGTCGTCGGTGAGGCCGGTGTCGTCGGTGCGGGCGCGACCTGGCCGGGCAGCGGGTTGAGAGTCTCCCAGGTGGGATCGGCCCACTGGATGGTCGGGGTGATGCGCGGCACGTAACCCGCCGCCCCCTCGATGCGGGCGCGCACGCTCGAATGGAGCACCGCATCCGACGGGATGGGACGCGTGCGGTCGATGAAGATCTTGTAGATCCACGGGTTCTTGTGAATGATCCCCTTGACGTTGTCGGCGCTGACCGTGCACGACTTCGCGTACGCGGGCGGCTCCACGAGCATCCCTTCTTCGACCGCGCCCTCCACGATCCACTTCAGCGACACCGCCGACAGGCGGCCGTCGTCGGGGAAGGTACCCCCCACATCCGTGTGCACGCCGGCGAACCAGACCTCTTCGAGCTGCGAGTCGTCGGTCGGCGTCACGAGGTATTCGCGGAACGGGCGGCGCTTCTCGTCGATCGACACCGCGTGCCGCACCCGCGCGTCGTTAACGAGCTTGCGCGTGTACGGCCACTTGATGTCCCACTTCAGGATGCCTGCCGCTTTCACCGTGTCGAACGCACCGAGGTAAGCGACTGGGACAGTCGTGCGCTGCCCGGTGACTTTGCGGGAAAAATTGGCCGTGAACTCGTCGATGTCGGCCCAGTGGTCTTTGTCGTCGCCTCGCTTGCGGGCGAACTCGGCGACGGCATACGGCACGAGATTCTCCGACCCGGGGTAAAGCAGGCCGATGGTCCGCAGCATGCCCGACAGCGCGCGGGCGGTGTATGCGCCACGGCTGAAGCCGAACAGGAAGATGCGGTCACCGGGGCTCCACTGCTGCATGAGCCAGGTGTACGCCTCGCCCAGGTTCTGGCGCAGGCCGTTGCCGAACGCGAGACCGCCGACCCGGGACAGCCCGCGGGCCAGCGCGCCCCAGGATGCGGCCGACGAGAACGTTCCGACACCGGGATCGTAATAGGCGATCTGCTTGTCCGGATCGCTCAGGTCGAGCATCGAGAAGATCTTGATGACGTTCGAATCCCCGGTCGCGCGCGGCTGGGCGCCTGTTCCGTCAAGACAGATCACCAGGTTCTTGCCCATCGGACACCTCCGCACGTCGCCGTGAAGCTCGGTTGGGTTACACGGTAGTGGCGCGGCACCCGCGGTGGCTAGAGGTAACGCTCCGGGTGCTTACTCGGCCAGATGTACGGCAGGTCGGGCGGCACCCCGGAAAAGAGCGGGGCGTAGAAGGCGGGGTCCTTGCGGATCAGGTTCGACTGATGGCTTCGGTGGAGTTCGTCGTCGCCGATCCACCGGGGCAGTTCGAGCTCGTCCTGTCCGACGGCGTCGACCTCTGGGGCGAATGGCAGGACCTGGTCGCGAACGCTGTCAGGGCGCCCCTGGGCGATCCACTCATCCGCCATCACCAGCGTGTATTTCGTCAGCGCGGGGACATACCCGCGCCACATCGTCGTCGCCGGGTGGTGCTGCCAGCCGTACGTCGGGATCGTCACCGCCCGCAGGAGCTGCAGCCCTTCCACGCGCTGCTTGCCGAGTCGCGCACGATCGAGTACACGCGCACTCTCGAGGAAGGACGAATAGGGCAGGAACGTCTGCATCACCCGCCAGCGTACGCCCGGATCAGCCGAACGTGTCGAGCACGACCCTCAGGGCGAGACCTGCGAGCGGGATGCTGAAGGCGAAGACGAGGCCGAAGGCGAGTCCGGTGAGCCCGGGCCCGAGGCCGTGATACGTCCGGACCCGGAAGAAGCTCACGGCGGCGTACAGGATGGCCATGATCGCGATGCCGGTGCCGACGAGGCACAGCGCGACGGAGATCCAGCCGAGCACCCCGTAGGGCGATACGCGCCAGGCCAGGTCGGCGCACACCACGGTGACGACGAAGAGTATGGCGGCCGCAGCCCCGCAATTGAGACTGCGGTAGGCGAGCACGTTGCGCAGGCGCCCGCGGCCGACGACACCCGTGGCGACGCCCCCGGTGATGACGCCGGGCCGCTGTGGGGCGTAGCCGTCGTCGTCCTCTTCCACCGGCTGAGCATCCTCGGCGATGATCTCGGACACCGACCGCGTGCTCTCACGCGTGTGCTCGCTCCACGTCGCGCCCGTCCACCAGCGCTCGCCGAGGGGGCCGGTCGGGTCGGGGTACCAGCCGGCTTCGGGAGCGGGAGCGTCTGTCATGCAGCGGCCTTTCGTAGAACACAATGCCTCAACAGGCTAGTGAGCCGCGCATCCGCGTCACGAGCCCCAGAGCGCGGGCCACTCACTCCCCGGTGCCGCCCTCGAGGTACTCCTTCAGCCTCGTCATCATGCGCTGGTTCTCTTTCACGGTCGTCCGGACGACGATCGGATGAAGGGCGGCGAGAAACCCGCCGGTCACGATCTCGCCGGTCCTGACCACGCGTGTCCCTTCGGGTACCGGCGCGAGTTCGTAGCTGATCGTGATGGCCAGGTGGCCGTCGGACCGGGCCTGGTGGAAGACGAGTAGGTGATCGGGCTCGCATCGGACCACGGTCCCGTGCATCTGCATTCCCTGGATCTCGTCCGTGTAGGTCGTTCCTTCGACGATCGGGTCGTCGGAGATCCGCACGGTCGCGTGGTAGGTGCTCGACGGGTCCAGCCAGGCCCCGAATCCGGGCAGGTCGGCCAGGAGGGCGAAGACCGCGCTCGGCGGTCGCGCGACATCGGTCGTGATCGTCCGGATGGACTTCATGCCTCAGCCTTCGCCGGACGACCCCAGGTCTGCCGATCCGACATAGCGGTAGAGCACCCGGCCTCCGCGCTCCCACCGGCCTTTCTCGAGCGTGAACTCGGCGGCGAGGTTGTCGGCACCGTAGGTTCCGATGTCCCGGATGACCGGCGCGGGCTCTCCGCCGGACAACGACTCGATCGACTCCCGGTAGATGGTTCCGTCCGGGTTCACGAGCACCGCCGTGTAATGGCTGGATTCGCGCAGGTCGGCGACCGGATACCAGTCACGGTGGTCGATCTGCACCGTCGCCGTCGGGTCCAGGTCGCTCTTCGGACGCACACCGGTGGCCACTCCATCCACCCAGCGCTCGCCGTCGTAGTAGCTGTACAGGTTGCCGATGGGGGCTTCGAAGTCCTCGTCGTCGCAGTCGGAGGTGTTCAGGTGCGCGAGCGGGCTGGTCATGTGGCCGATGGTACTGCCGACAGGCGACCGGCGAAAGGGTCAGCCGTTCTTCGCCGCCGCCTTCGCCGCCCGCTTGAACTCGCGCACGCGGGTGAGGGATTCGGGGTCGACGATGTCAGCCACCGACCGGTACGAGCCCTTCTCACCGTAGGGAGCCGCGGCATCCTGCCAACCGGCCGCGGACACCCCGTACTGCTTGCCCAGCAGGGCGAGGAAGATCTTCGCCTTCTGCTCGCCGAACCCCGGAAGCGCCTTCAGCCGCGCAAGCACCTCGGCACCGTCGGGGTCGCCCTGCGTCCAGATAGCGGATGCGTCGCCGCCCCAGTCGGCGACGAGCGCCCCGCAGAGCGACTGGATGCGGCCTGCCATCGACCCGGGAAACCGGTGAACAGACGGCGGCTGCTTCATGATGGCGAGGAATGCGTCGGGGTCGTACGCGGCGAGCGTCGCCGCATCGAGGCCCCCCATCCGATCGCGCAGTTTCGCGGGACCCGAGAACGCCGTCTCCATGGGGATCTGCTGGTCGAGCTGCATGCCGATGAGCAGCGCGAGCGGGTCGGTCGACAGGAGGGCATCCGCCTCGGCGTCGCCGGTGATGTGAAGGTCGTTGGCCATTCATCCATCGTGGCACCGACCGGCAACACGGACCAACCGTCGCCTGCGAAGCTGTGGGAGACAGAGGCCTGTGGAGTCCGCATCCCCTGTGTTGGGGCTGACCGCCACCGGCGGTTGCTGAAAGGCTGGATCGATGGCGACCGGCAACCGACCCCGAGTCACGCCATGACTACGCGCGCATCCCTCTGGTCCATACGTACCGAGGCACCGAATCCGCTCCCGACGATCCTCCTCCTCACGGTCGCTTCGATCCTGCTCGTACCCCTCGCCGCTCTCTGCATCGTCGGCTGGCTTCTCGCTCCAGGCGTCGACGTCCGCGAACCGGAGAGCGTCGCGAGTGGGGTCCAGCTGACCCTCGCACTGGCCTGGTTCGTGCCGTTCCTCGGCACCGTTGCTGCAGACCTGATCTCGTTCGCGCTCTACCGTCGCAGGCGCGACCCGGTACTCGTCGGCGCGGCCGCGCTCGTGCTCGTCCTCGCCGGGTGGGCTGTCAGTCTGACGGTGCCCGCCATCCTCATCGCCTAGTCGACGCGACCGGCGCTCTCAGGCCGTGATGGTCATCCGCGTGATGGCGTCGGAGGCGACCAGGAACGTGAACGTCGACGGACCGTTGAACCCGCTGCCGCCCACGCGTGCCCGGACGGCGACCCCGTCGGGGATCTCCACGAACACCAGGTCGTCGAGCGTGACGTGCAGTCCGATGAACTCGCGGTCGCTCCAGTCACGGATCTCGTCCCGTCCGGTGAACACCCGCCCCCAGTCGTCGACGGTGCCCGATGCGGCGAAGGCGTCGAGGAACCGCTCGGTGTCGTGGGCGTTCGCGGCCTCGATGGCTTCACTCACCACCGCCGGCACGCCCTCGGGGACATGGATGCGCATGCACCCAGTGTGGGTCACGTAGCCCCCGAAAAGGGGGAAGCAGCGCGCGCGTCGTGGCGCGTTTCGGGGCTCTGGCAGCGATTCGGACTATCCGAAGGGGTCTCGAGGTTGTCAGATGGAGACGAAACCCAGACAGAAACGGAGCGAGTTCATGGCGCGAGTTGTGCAGTACGAAAAGGTGGGCGGGCCGGAGGAACTTCAGATCGTCGAAGTGCCGACCCCCATCCCGGGCGACGACGAGGTCCTCGTCGAAGTGAAGGCGGTCGGCATCAACCCGGTCGATCTGAAGCAGCGCTCCGGCCGGCGCGCCACCGCTGCCACCGGACCGCGGCGGATCGGCTCGGATGCGGCAGGCATCGTCGCGGCGACCGGTTCGGCGGTCGACGGATGGGCGGTTGGCGATGACGTGATCGTGCGGGGCGCGCGCGGTGCGTACGCGACACATGTCGTCGCATCCCCCGGCCAGCTGGTGCGCAAGCCGGATTCCGTCTCGTGGGAGCAGGCAGCAGCGATCGGAGTTCCGGTGAGCACGGCCTACCAGGTGCTGAAGTCGCTGGGGGTCGGACCCGGCACCACTCTTCTCCTCCACGCCGGCTCGGGAGCGGTGGGGACGGCGGCCATCCAGTTCGCGACGGCGTGGGGCGCGATGGTCATCGCCACAGGAAGCGAGGCGAGCCAGGTACGGATGCGCGACCTCGGCGCGATCCCGACGACCTATGGTCCGGGACTCGTCGGGCGCGTGCGCACGCTCGCGCCCGGTGGGGTGGATGTCGTGCTCGACGCAGCAGGAACCGACGAAGCGCTCGACGCGTCCTTCGAACTCGTGCCAGACCGCTCGCGCATCGGGACCATCGTCGTCGGAGCCAAGGCCGCCGATCTGGGGATCCGCGCGTGGGCCGGGGGAAGCCCCGTGCCGCTGACGCCCGGGGAGCAGGCGTTGCGCGCCGAAGCGATCGACGTGGTGGTCGGGCTGCTGGAGCGCGGCGAATTCCAGGTCGAGGTGGCACGCGTCTACCCGCTCGACGAGGTCGTCGCCGCCCACCGCGACCTCGAGTCCGGCGCCGTCTCGGGCAAGGTCGTTCTCGTCCCCTGACGCCTGCTGCCGAGGAGGGTGAGGCACGGAGCGCGCTTGTACACGGGGGCGATCGGGCGTGGAATGGGTCCGGGAGGCTGATCATGAGAATCTCATTCATCGGGCTGGGGCGGATGGGCCGCGAGCTCGTCGTCCACCTGATCGACGCCGGGCACGAGGTGACGGTCTGGAATCGCAGCGCTCCGGCAGCTGAGGAGATCGGCGCGCGCGGCGCCACGGTCGCCCAGAGCGCTGCGGCGGCGGTGGCCGACGCGGAGGTCGTCGTCACCGCACTGTTCGGACCCGACACCGTACGCGAGGTCGTCGTGAACGCCGGCCTCCCGTTCGCGTCCTCGGCTCTGTGGATCGATGTCACCACGGTCGCGCCCGGCGACGCCGCCGCCTTCGCGGCCTGGGCGTCTGACGCCGATGTGCGCTACGTGCACTCCCCCGTGATCGGCTCGCTCGCGCCTGCCCGGGCCGGGCGGCTGGCTGTGCTCGTCGGCGGCGAAGCGGATGCAGCGAAAGAGGCTGCGGGGATCGTGTCGGTCTGGTCCGACCCCGACAAACTGCGGATGGTGGACAGCGCACCGAAGGCAGCGACCGGCAAGCTGATCGCCAATCTCGCGCTCGCGGTCTCGATGGAGGGCGTCGTCGAGGCGCTCCGGCTCGGCCACTCGAACGGCCTGAGCACCGAGGACGTACTCTCCACGCTCGCACTGACGACGCTCGCGCCCCTCGCGGCGTTCAAGGGCGATGTCATCCGCGATCGCTCGTTCGACGACACCCAGTTCTCGGTCGACCTGCTCCTCAAGGACACACGCCTGATGATCGCCAGCAGCCGGTCGCCGCTCCCCACGGTGTCCGTGGTGCACGAAGCGCTGGAGGACGCCTCCCGCGACGACCGGGGCGCGAAGGACATCGCGGTTCTCGCCGAGCGCGACGCCTGACCGATCCCCCACCCGAACTGATTACTTGTATTTGCCTGTCCCGATTGGCTTTCATGCGCTTGCCCCTGGCTCTTTTCGCCGCGCCCCTGCTCGTGGCGTCCCTGTTCACCTCTGTCACGCCCGCAACGGCGGCCGACCTGAATGGGAGTGCATCGGCTGCCACCGTGCTCGCCCAGCTCACGGTCGCCCCCGCAGACCCGACCGGCTACGACCGCACCCTGTTCGTGCACTGGATCGACGCCGACGCCAACGGCTGCGACACGCGCAAAGAGGTGCTGATCCGCGACTCGACGACACCCGTGACCAAGGCCAGCGGATGTTCGCTGACAGGTGGAACCTGGACCTCCTGGTACGACGGCGCGAGCTGGACCAACCCATCGGACGTCGACATCGACCACCTGGTGCCGCTCGGCGAGGCGTGGGCGTCGGGCGCCAGTTCGTGGACTCCCGATCAGCGCCGTGCCTACGCGAACGACCTCGCCCTCCCCGTCGCTCTCCAGGCGGTCACCGACAATGTCAACCAGTCGAAGGGCGATCGCGATCCGGCCCAGTGGATGCCCCCTCTCCCGGGCGTGGCGTGTGAGTACGCCACCGACTGGGTGCTCGTGAAGTACCGCTGGAACCTCACCATCGACACTGCCGAGCAGGCGACCCTCTCCGGCATCCTGTCGGGCACCTGCGGCGACACCGTCGTCGCTGTCCCGGCGAAGGCGGGCACCACCGTGAACGCAGGCGTGGGACGTCTCGCCGGCGCGGACCGCTATGCGACCGCGGTCGCCGTCTCGGGTCAGTACCCCACCGGCGTGCCTGTCGCGTACATCGCGTCGGGCGCGAACTTCCCGGATGCGCTCAGTGCGGCACCGGCTGCCGCCAAGCAGGGCGGACCGCTCCTTCTCACCGCCCCCGGCTCACTGCCCGCCGTCGTCCGCACCGAGTTGCAGCGGCTCGCTCCCGACACGATCGTCGTCGCGGGCGGACCGGGCAGCGTGTCGGATGCGGTGTTCACCGAACTGAGCATGCTGGCCCCGCACATCCGTCGCGACGCCGGCGCGAGCCGTTACGCGACATCGATCGCGGTCAATACCGCAGCGTTCCCCGGTGGTTCCGCAGCCGTGTTCGTGGCCACCGGCCGGAACTTCCCTGATGCTCTGGGCGCATCGGCCGCTGCCGGAGCGCAGGGCGAGCCTGTGCTGCTCGTCGACGGCGCCGCCGGAGCGATCGACCAGCCCACGCTGGATCTGATGACGACACTCGGGGTCGCCACCGTGTCGATCGCCGGCGGGACAGGCGTCGTCTCGACCGGCATCGAGAATCAGCTTCGGTCCCGCCTGGGCTCAGCGAACGTCGTGAGACTGGCCGGTGCTGACCGCTACCACACCGCGAGCGCGATCAACCGGGCCACCTTCACCAGCTCGGCGACCGTCTACCTCGCCGCCGGAACCGGGTTCGCGGACGCCCTGGCCGGGGCAGCCCTCGCAGGCCGTGACCACGACGCACTGTACGTCGTGCCCGGCACCTGCGTACCCGATTTCATCAAGACGGACCTGACGGCGCTCGGCACGACGAAGCGTGTACTCCTGGGCGGCACGGGCACGCTCAGTGCGGGCGTCGCCAACTTCACGACCTGCGCGACTCCTCCGCCGCCTGCTCCTCCGAAGCCGCCGGCACCCCCGACGAAGCCTGGCAACCCCGGCGACACGAAGAACTGCACGGACTTCGCGACGCATGCCGCGGCTCAGGCGTGGTTCAACAAGTACTTCCCGTACTACGGCGACGTGGCGCACCTCGACTCCGACCACGACGGGATCGCCTGCGAGAGCCTGCCCTAGCGTTTCGGCCGCCGGGCGCCCCACCGCTGGCGCGGGCGACCCGGCTGCGGCAAGATCGAGCCATGGAACCCTCGGTATCGTCTCCCGTCGCTCCGATGCTCGCGAAGGCGGTCGACGCCGTCCCTGAACAGGACAGCGTCGCCGGCGGCCTCAGCTTCGAACCGAAATGGGACGGCTTCCGCGCGATCGTCTATTACGACGGGGACACCGTCGAGATCGGCAGCCGCGGCTCCAAGATGCTCACACGCTATTTCCCCGAGCTGACGGAGGCGTTCGCCCGGCTCCTGCCGGGTCCCTGCGTGCTCGACGGCGAGATCGTGGTGCCCACCGGCGCAGCGGGCAGCGAACGGCTCGACTGGGAGGCGCTGTCGCAGCGCATCCACCCCGCCGCCAGCCGCGTGCAGAAGCTGGCGGTCGAGACGCCCGCGATGTTCGTCGCCTTCGACCTGCTCGCAGAGGGCGACAGGAACCTCACGGGCGTGCCGTTCGGTGAGCGCCGCGCGGAGCTGGAGCGCCTGATCGGTCCGCTGCCGCATCCGCTGCACCTGACCCGCACGACGACGGATGTGGACCTCGCCCGCCGCTGGCTGGTCGAGTTCGAGGGTGCCGGGCTCGACGGAGTCGTGGCCAAGCCGCTGTCGTCGGCCTACGCGCCGAACAAGCGGGTCATGCTGAAGATCAAGCACCACCGGACGGCGGATGTCGTCGTGATCGGATACCGCATCCACTCGAGCGGGCGCGGCGTCGGTTCACTGCTGCTCGGTCTCTACGACAGCGACGGCCAGTTACGCAGTGTCGGCGGCGCGTCGGCCTTCAGCGACGCGCGGCGCCTGGAACTGATCGACGAACTCGACCCGTTGGTCGAACGGGATGCGGACGGCGAGATCGTCAAGGGCGAAGGCGAGCGCAGCCGCTTCTCGTCGGGCAAGGACGTGTCGTTCGTACGACTTCGACCAGAACGCGTCGTCGAGGTGCGGTACGACCAGATGGAGGGGATGCGCTTCCGTCACACGGCGCAGTTCGACCGCTGGCGCCCCGATCGCGAGGCGCGCTCCTGCACGTTCGAGCAGCTCGACCGCCCGATCGCCTACGACCTCAGCCAGGTCATCAGCTGAGCCCAGTTCAGCAGTTGTACATTGCGGCGACCGCGTTGTTTAGCGCTCCGGTGCCGCCGATGAGGGTGGCACGCGAGACGCCACGGCTTGCGAGGTCGTGCATCGACCCCTCCGGCACACAGCCGGGCTGAACGACGTAGAGCGGCGAATCGTTGACCGCTGCGAGGACAGCACCCGAAAGCGCATCCGCGAATTGCGTGCCGGTTGCGAAGTAGGCACCGGTGCCCGCCGTGAACGCGTCGGCGTTGATCAGCTGGGACGTGGCGTAGCGGTCACTGCCGTAGATGCGCGTCACCCGCCCGAAGTCACCCAGCTGGTTCGTAATACCGCCTGAGACGACAGTCGGGCCGCCGAGCACGGTGAACGCGTTCGCGCCGTGAGTGGTGAGGAATGCCGTCGTCGCCTGGTCGAGGGATGGATCGGTTCCGTTCACGAGAAGCACCGGGATGCCCGCGGCGCCTCCCGCAGCGGACGCCGACAGTGCATCCGGGAAGTCCTTTCCGGTCGCGACGTACACCTTCGTGAAGCTCGGGAAGGCCACGTCGATCACCTTGCGGGCGGTCTCGAACCGATCGCTGCCCGCCAATCGTGTGACCGTCGGAGCCAAAGAATGAAGCTGCTGTTCGACCGTCGTCGAGATGGCACCCGTTCCACCGACGATGTAGATCGTCGACGGTTGCAGACTCTGGATCTCCGCCTGGACGCTGGCAGGGAGACTGTCGGGATCCGTGAGGAGAAGGGGGCCGCCGAGTTGCGCAGCCGGCGCCGCGGCGGCCAGTGCATCCGCGAAGCCCGTGCCGGTCGCTACGAAGACAACGGGCGCGACGGTCGGGAACGCCGTCTTCGCCACCTCGACCGAGGTGAGGTAACGATCGGCTCCCGAGACGCGGCTGACCGTCGGGTTCCAGCGAGCCGATTTCACGTCGAAGGAAGCAACCATTCCTGGATATGGGTTGGTGAAGCCGTCGATGTCGACCCATGCTCGTTCGCCATCCGGAGTGAAGGCGATATTCGCCATGCCACCCACACTCAGCGGGAAACGTTCGACGACCGTCTCCGTGGCGACATCGATCACTGCGACGTTCGCGCCGTTGGTGTTGAGAACCCAGGCTTGCGCGCCATCCGGGGAGATCCTGATGGCAGCCGGACCGACCCCGACGTGGGAGATGGTCGAGGTGACCGTGTTCGTTGCGGTCGACACCACCGACACCGAACCGGAGAGGGTTCCGTCCCCGAAGTTCGTCGCGAACAGGGCGGACCCGTCGGGAGTGATGGCGATTCCCTTCGGCGAGATTCCGAGAGGGATCGTGGCGGTCACCGCACTCGTAGCGACATCGATGACCGAAATCGCGCCGGTGCCCGTGCCATTTCCGGTGCACAGGACGTAGGCGCGCGAGCTGTCAGGGCTGAACACGAGATCGGAGGGGGCCCGGCACACCGTGATGTAGGTGAGAACGGTGCGTGTGGCCGGATCGACGACGACCACGCTGCCGTTGGGGGTGCCCAGTTGTGGCTCGGTTGCGTAGACCTTGGATCCATCCGGGGTGAAGGCGACATTCCAGAGCGGGTCGGTCCCCGTTATCGTGTCGAGTTTTTTGTAGTTCACGAGGTCGACGACAGTCAGCCCACCCGAGTTGAATGGACCGCTCTGGTAGGTCGCGTAAGCCTGGGTTCCGTCCGGGCTGATGGCGACTCCGTTCGCCCCCACCCCATCGAGGTCGACCCGCCACTTCCACACATGCGTGGCGGCGTCGTACTTCGTGAGGGTGCCGTACTTGTAAAGCGGATCGTCATTGACGATGACCGCCGTCGAGCCGTCCGGTGTGAAGGCTACGCCTCGCGGGTTGTTCCAGACGTGGAACCTGTCGGCCCTGTAGGAGTCGGTGGCGGATGCGGGGGCCGAGACCGCCAGTCCCACGAGCGCGAGTGCAACAACGAAGAGAACTGCGACAGGCCCGCTCGCGCGACCGGTTGGTCGCGCTGATCCGTCTTTTGGCAGGCTGGTTCGTTCGCGCATTTCCCCACGCATTTCACCCATGGCGCGAACGGTGTCCGCTGCTCTGACGCAATTATGCATGAGCGCAGTTGAATGTGAACGGGGCGGTTCACCCCCCATTCAAGGGAGTGATCCGGACCAGTCGGCCGGGGAGCCGTTTGACGACGACTCCCCGGATCCGTCAGCAGTTGTGCATGGCTGCGACGGCGTTGCTCAGCGCTCCCGTGCCGCCGATCAGGGTGATGCCCGTGACGCCACGGCCGGCGAGGTCGGTCTCCGACACATCCGGCACGCAGGTCGGGTTGACGACGTAGAGCGGCGAACCTGTCACAGCCGCGAGCACGGCGCCGGAGAGCGCGTCCGCGAACGAGGTCCCTGTCGCGAAGTAAGCCTTCGTCCCCGAGGTGAACGCGTCGGCGTTGATCAGCTGCGACGTGGTGTAACGGTCGGCGCCGTAGATGCGCGTGACCGGTCCGGATGCGCCGAGCTGGGTCGCGATGCCGGCGGAGACGACGTTCGGGCCGCCGATGACCGTGAAGGCGTTCGCTCCGTTCGCGGTCAGGAAGTCCGTCGTCGCCGAATCGAGCGTCGGCTTCGTTCCGTTCACGAGGAGCACCGGGATACCGGCAGCGCCCGCTGCAGCAGACGCGGACAGCGCATCCGGGAAGTTCATTCCGGTCGCGACATACACCTTCTGCATGGCGTGGTGGAAGGCCACGTCGATGACCTGGCGGGCCGTGTCGAACCGGTCGACGCCGGCCAGTCTGATGACGTTCGAGGCGAGCGGACGCAGCTGGTTCTCGACCGCCGCCGAGATGGCTCCCGGGCCTCCGACGATGTAGATCGTCGACGGATGCAGATTCTGGATCTCCGCCTTGGTGCCGGCGGGGAGCTTCGACGGGTCCGTCAGCAGAAGCGGGCCGTCGAGTTTCGCCGCAGGAGCGGCCGCGGCGAGCGCATCCGCGAAGCCCAGGCCCGTCGCCACGAACACGACGGGCGCGATCGTCGGGAAGGCCTTCTGCGCCACCTGGACGGACGTCTGGTACCGGTCGGTTCCCGAAACGCGGGAGACCGTCGGGTTCCAGCGGGCCGACTTCACGTCGAAGACCGCGATCGTGCCCGCGTGATTCGAGTCGTTGCCGTCGATGGCGACCCAGGCCTGCTTGCTGTCCGGGGTGAGGCCCAGCGACCACGGGCCGCCGCCAGTCACTGCGTACCGATTCACGACGGCTTTGGTTGCGACATCGATGACAGCGACGCCCGTGCCAGGGTAGTCGAGGACCCAGGCCTGGGTGCCGTCCGGAGACATGCTGATGTGATTCGGATTGACACCGACATTGGAGATCGTCGCGGTGACAGCGTTCGTCGCGGTCGACACGACCGACACGGTGCCGCTGTGCGTTCCGTCTCCGCTGTTCGTCACGAACAGCGTGGAACCGTCGGGCGTGATCGCGACGCCCGACGGCAGAACTCCCAGGGGAATCGTGGCCGTCACGGCGCTGGCTGCGACGTCGATGACCGAGAGCGTGCCCGCGTTCGTGCCGTCGCCGTCGTTGACGACATAGGCGTGCGAGCTGTCAGGACTGAAGATGACATCGAGCGGGGCCTCACCCACCGAGATGTGAGTGAGAATGGAGCGCGTCGCCGGGTCCACGACGGCCACGGAGCCTTGCGGGGTTCCGAATTGGGGCTCGACGGCGTAGACCTTCGACCCGTTGGGCGCGAAGGCGTCGTCCCAGATACGGTGAGGCCCGACGATCGTGCCGAGTTTGACATTGTGTGCCAGGTCGACAACGGTGAGCCCGCCACCCACGGTCGATGTGTCGCCCATGAATGTCGCATACGCCTGGGTTCCGTCCGGACTGATCGCGACGCCGTTGGCTCCCGGTCCGTCGACGGTGGTCGACCACAGCACGGCATGCGTTGCGGTGTCATACGTGGTGATTGCACCGAAGTACGTGTTCGGATCTGCGGTCACGACGACGGCTTTACCGCCGTCCGGCGTGAATGCCACGTCTCCCGGATTATTGCCGGCGCGGAAGGCCGGCCCGTGATACGAGTCGGTCGCAGATGCAGGTGCCGCGGCTGCCAGTGCAAGGCCGGTCAGGGCAGTGACGGAAACTGCTGCGATGAGCTTCCGCATCCCGTTCTTCCGTCGTGTGATCCGATCAGTCGACACCGTTGTTCTTTCGCGCATTTCCCCACGCATTCCACCCATGGCGCGGACGAACATCCGCTGCTCTCCCGCAATTATGCATGAACGCAGAAACGCGCAGACCGTGCGGTCACCCCCCTTTCGGGTGCACGACCTGGTCAGTCGCAGTACTCCTTCGCAGCGCCAGAACTGTCGCCGACCCGGATCGAACCGACCATGCCGGTGTCGGTCAGGTCGGAGAACGCGATCCACCTGCCGGCGCCGTTGGATATCGCGTACTCGTCCTCGTTGGAGGCCGCCGCTTTCTTCTCGATGCCCGGGAGGCAGCCATCAGCTGGGCAAGCGACGCGTCGGCTCCGATGCCCGCATCGATCTTCGGCGAGTTCTGGGCCGCCGCCGCGGCCGCATGCGGTCCCCAGAGCGCGCCCATCACCAGGATGCGCGCGACCAGTCCACCAGAATCGGGGGCGAGCGCCAGGTCAGGGCCCTCCGGTCCGTCCAGGAACCGCACAGGACACGCGGCCAGGTCGGACTTGTCCGTGAACGATGTCAGTTCGGCGGCTTCGGCAGTGATGTCACCGCCGACTTTGACCGGTCCGACACCATCGAAACCGATTACCCACGACGACGGGTCGGCCTCGTCGACGGTCGGGGTCGGGGTCGGCGACGGCTGTACGGCCGGCGCGTGAGAACTCCCCGCTTCAGGCTGCGACGGGGAAGGACCGGGTTCTGAGCAAGCCGCCATCGAGCATGCGAAAAGCGCGGCCACAACAACGGCCGCACGGACGCAGGACCGAAGCCCCTCAGGTCTTGGCGCGCGGCTTCGGGAGCTTGGGCGGCAGCTCGGAGACAGCGGCCAACGCACGCTCGATCCACGGCGTGATCAACTCCGGCGAGTCCCACCACTCCGTCGGCAACGCGACATAGCCGCCCATAGGCCGCTCAGGCGGCCCGAACGGCCCAGTCCCCTCGACTCCGGCGAGTTCGTCGCGGGTCGCGTCATCAAGCACCTTCACGCCGATCATGTCGCCGTACAACCCCGCGAACATGTTGCCGTGCACGAACGCACCGAGGTTGCCGAACATGGGCTTCACCTCGACATCCGGCGCGTCCGGCACGACGGAACGGAACAGCGCCTTCGTCTCCTCAGCAGGCTTCGGAATGTGCATGTCAGGCGCCCATCGCCTTCGGCACGTTGTGGATGTTCGCGGCCTCGATCCCGACCTGCTTGGCGATCATCCCCTTCACCAGGACCATCGCCCCCGTGGGTGTGACATCGATCGTGAACGTGACCTCGGTGGTCCCCGGCACGATCTCCCGCAGCACGAACGAGCCGACCGGGCGGGCGGGACCGGCGATCGTCTCGAAGTCGATTCGCGTCGGAGACTCGTAGCGGGTGATGCGGTAGTCGCCCTTGATCGCGCGGCCGCCCGGTCCTTTCATCGTCTGCGCATACGTGGTCCCGACGCCGGGCCCGGTGTCCGCGACGAGCGTGATGGAGACGACGTCGGGCCGCCATTTCTGCTCGTTCAGGCCGTCCGCCAGAAACGCGAACACGTCAGCGATCGGCCGGTTCACGGTCACAGTCTCTGATGCGTGTGCCATCGGGCCCTCACGCTTCCTTGCGTGCCCGGCTCGGCTGCACACGCGGTGGCTCGCCGGGCATCTTGGGATAGTCGGGCGGGAACGGAAGCTCGCCGAGACCGTTCTCGAGGTCGCGGGCCCACCATCCCAGCAGCTGGTCGATGGAGCCGGGCTTCGCGCTGAAATCGGCCCACGGGTCGCCGACGGTCTTCAGGCGCTCCGGCACGGTGAGCACGGTGAACGTCTTCGGATCCGTGGTCTCGAGCTCCTCCCAGCTGATCGGGGTCGAGACCGGGGCGTGCGCGAGGGCTCGCGGGCTGTAAGCGCCGGCGATCGTCCGGTCACGGTTCGCCTGGTTGAAGTCCACGAAGATGCGCTCACCGCGTTCTTCCTTCCACCACGCGGTCGTCACCTTCTCGGGCATCCGCCGTTCGAGCTCACGCGCGGCCGCGATGACTGCGTGACGCACATCCAGGAACTCACGGACGGGCTCGACGGGGGCGAAGACATGCAGGCCGCGGTTGCCCGAGGTCTTGATGAACGCGTCGAGCCCCGCCTCTGCGAGGACCTTCCGCAATTCGATGGCGGCAGGGATCGCGTCGTCGAAATCCGTGCCCGGCTGCGGGTCCAGGTCGATGCGCAGCTGGTCGGGGTTGTCCGAATCCTCAGCCCTGGACGGCCACGGATGGAAGACGATCGTGTTCATCTGCACTGCCCACACCGCCGCCGCCGGTTCGTCGATGATGAGCTGCGGATGCGACCGGGCGCTCGGGTAGATCACCATCACCGAGCGCACGTAGTCTGGTGCGCCCTTCGGCGGATTCTTGGAGAAGAACTGCTCGCCGTCGATGCCCTCCGGGAACCGCTGGAGCGAAAGCGGCCGGTCGCCGTTCGCGGTGACGAACGCGTCGCCGACAGCGATGAGGTAGTTCGCGAGATCGAGTTTGGTGAAACCGAGGTCGGGCCAGAGCACGCGGCTCGGGCTCGAGATGCGCACCTCGCGATCGCCATGAGGACCGTTCACCGTGAGGACAACAGCTTCGCTCGCCATGCGACAACCGTACCCGCTGGGGGTTCACGAGAGAACGGTTCGCACCGCGCATCCGGGCAGTCCCATGAAATGTCAGCACAGGGGCCGTAGGCTGGCACGGTCATGAGGATCATCAGCTACAACCTGCGCAAACATGCCGCCGGCGGTGAACTCGCCGATCTCGCGGACGAACACGACGTCGATGTGCTGTGCCTCCAGGAGGCCGACAGCGAGGCGCTGCCCGACCGGCTCGGGCACCTCGTGCTGGCCGGCTCCACCAAGACGAACCGACTCGGGCTCGCCATCTACACGAGCGCGGAACGCTACGACATCCGCTCGACGAAAGTGTTCGCAGTGCACAAGTCGATGCACGACCGGGTGCTCGCGCCGGCCCACGAACGCCTGCTCGCCGCCCACCTCGTGGATCGCGCAACGGGTCAGGATGTGCTGGTCGGGTCGTTCCACGCGGCGCCGCTGACCGCATCCAATTCGCTGCGGCGCAAGCAGATCGCAGCCGCCCACGAAGGCATGCGGTCACTCGCGGCCGACCTGCCCGCGGTGATGGTCGGCGACTTCAACTACCCGTGGTTCATCCGCGGGCTCGAGCGTCGGCTGACGACCTCGGGTTATGAGCTCATGCGCAGCACCGAGCCGACGTATGCGCGCTACAAGTTCTTCACGGGCTACTTCGACTTCGTCACGTCGACGGGGTTCAGCATCGACCGGGTCGACGTTCTGCCGGCCGGTGCCTCCGACCACCGGCCGATCAGCCTGGCCGCGCACATCACCGCCGCCGCCTGAGCCGCCATCATTGGTTGCCAATATATTGGCAACCAATCGCGCCGCCGGGCGATCTTTTGGCAACCAATCCCACTCTCGACCGTGCGCGCCCGACGGCGTACGGTGGAGCCGGGCCACGGGGTGAGGCGATGGACTGGCTGGCTGCGAGCGACTACTGGTTGGCACGTGAGGTGCTCCAGCGCGGAACTGCGGCGATCTATCTGGTCGCGTTCGTCTCCGCGGTCAACCAGTTCCCGGCGCTCCTCGGCGTTCGCGGACTCCTTCCGGCGCCCGAGTTCCTGAAGACGAGCTACGCCCGCCGCCAGCCCACGCTCTTCCGCTGGCGGTACTCCGACGGCCTGCTCCTCACCGTCGCGTGGTCGGGCGCCGCGGTCTCCGCACTGCTGGTGCTGGGCATCCCCCAGCTCGCACCCGGCTGGGTCCCGCTCATCCTGTTCCTGCTGATCTGGCTCGCCTACCTGTCGATCGTGAACATCGGCCAGACCTTCTACGCCTTCGGCTGGGAGAGCCTGCTGCTCGAGGCCGGGTTCACGGTCGCGTTCCTCGGCGGAAGCCAGGAAGCCCCGCCGATCACGATGATCGTGCTGGTGCGCTGGCTGGTCTTCCGCCTCGAGTTCGGCGCCGGGATGATCAAGATGCGCGGCGACCGGTCATGGCGGGACCTGACCGCGCTCTACTATCACCACGAGACGCAGCCGATGCCCAATCCGGTCAGCCGGTACGCGCACCTGCTGCCGAAGTGGTTCCACCGGTTCGAAGTGCTCGGCAACCATTTCGCCCAGCTGATCGTGCCGTTCTTCCTGTTCGCGCCGCAGCCGGTCGCCTCCATCGCTGCGGCGATCGTGATCCTCACCCAGCTCTGGCTCGTGTTCACCGGCAACTTCGCGTGGCTGAACGTGATCACGATCGTCCTGGCGTTCTCGGCGATCAGTAATCCGGTGGCGCACGCCGTGCTGCCGGTCATCCCGGTGACCGGGCCCTCGGATGCGATGCCGCCCTGGTTCGCGTTCCTCGCGCTCACCGCATCCGCACTGCTGATCGCGCTCAGCTGGTGGCCGGCCGCCAATCTGCTGTCGCGCCATCAGCTGATGAACGCCAGTTTCAACCGCTGGCATCTCGTCAACGCGTACGGCGCGTTCGGCAGCGTCACCAAGGAACGCTACGAGGTCGTCGTCGAGGGGACGAGCGCCGACCAGCCGATCGCTACGGCGGACTGGCTGGCTTACGAGTTCAAGGGCAAACCGGGCGACCCGCGCAGGATCCCGCGACAATTCGCCCCGTATCACCTGCGTCTCGACTGGCTCATGTGGTTCCTCGCGCTCGGTTCGCGCGACACGCGCTGGTTCCTGGCGTTCCTCACTCGACTGCTCGAAGCCGACAGTCGAACCTTGAAACTGCTGCGCGTCGACCCGTTCGGGGGAACGCCGCCGAACTGGGTCCGGGCCAGACTGTACCTGTACCGTTTCGCAACACGGCGCGAACGGCGGGATGAAGGAGTGTGGTGGATGCGCGAAGAGGCTGGGATACTCGTCCCCCCGATCTCGCGGTCCACGCAGGCCCGCCGCGGGTACGGGCGATGATCGACGCGACCGTCGTCGGCAGCGGGCCGAACGGCCTGGCAGCAGCCGTCACGCTCGCCCGGGCGGGCCTCGAGGTCGTGCTCGTGGAGCGCGCGCCGACCGTCGGAGGCGGGATGCGCACCGCCGAGCTGACCCTGCCCGGCTTCCGCCACGACGTCTGCTCGGCCGTGCACCCGGCCGCGCTCGCCTCGCCGTTCTTCCGTGCGTTCGGCCTGACCGAGCGCGTGCCGTTCGTCATCCCGTCGGCCTCCTATGCGCATCCCCTCGACCGCGGTGTCGCGGGGATCGCCTGGCACGACCTCGACCGCACCGTCGAAGACCTCGGCCGCGACGGGAACGCCTGGCGCTCCCTGTTCGGCCCGCTGGTGGACCGCATCGCGTCGGTCACCGACTTCACCGGATCGCAGCTTTTGCGCATCCCGCCGCATCCGTTCGACGCACTCGTGTTCGGGTTGCGCGTGCTCGAACAGGGGACGCCCGCCTGGAACGAACGGTTCAGGGAGCGGATCGCGCCCGCGATGCTGAGCGGCGTATCCGCCCATGCGATCGTGGCGCAGCCGTCACTCGCCGCCGCCGGCACCGGACTGCTGCTCGGAGCCCACGCCCACGCGGCCGGCTGGGGGTTCCCGGTCGGAGGTTCGCAGGCGATCGCGGATGCGCTGGCCGACGACCTGCGCGCCCACGGCGGACGCATCGTGCTCGACACCGACGTGGGCAGCCCCGCCGACCTCGAACCGTCGCGCGTCACCCTTCTCGACACGTCGCCCGAGTTCCTCGCGGGTTTCGCCGGCGACCGCCTGCCCGCCGGCTACCAGCGGGCGCTGCGACGCTTCCCCCGCGGCCCCGGTGTCGCGAAAGTCGACTTCGCCCTGTCCGAACCGGTTCCGTGGACGAATCCGGATGTCGCGCTCGCGCCCACCGTGCACCTCGGTGGCTCGCGGGGGGCCATCGCCCGCTCGGAACGCGAGGTACTGCACGGGCGCATCCCGTCATCCCCGTTCGTGCTGGTCACGCAGCCGAGCATCCTCGACGACACGCGGGCGCCCGCCGGAAAGCACACCCTGTGGGCGTACGTGCACGTGCCGGCCGGGTCGATCTACGACCCGACGGAGGCGATCACGCGCCAGGTCGAACGCGTCGCCCCCGGATTCCGCGACACCATCCTGGCCAGCTCGACGATGACGGCGCGCGACGTCGAAGCCAACAACCCGAACGACGTGGGCGGCGAGATCATGGGCGGCGCGATGAGCGTCTACCGGCTGGTCGACCGGCCGGTGCTCTCGCCGACGCCGTGGGAGACGCCGGTCGACGGACTGTACCTGTGCTCGGCGTCGACCCCGCCCGGGCCGTCGGTCCAGGGGATGAACGGGTGGTACGCGGCTCGGCTGGCCGCCCGCAAGCACTTCGGCGTCGAGGTGGGGTTCGACGACCTGCGGCCGGACGGACGCTGAGCGAGGGGGGCTCCCGCGGGCCATACGCGCTTCCGCCAATCGCACTCGTTCGGATCGAGCGCACTCGTACGTACGCGCGCGCTCGGACAGAAGACGTGCGCGAGACAGCACACCCCGCGCGCAGCCTAGGCGACGAGCAGCAGCACTCCGGCGACGAGGGAGGCCAGCGCGATCAGCAGAGCGATCCAGAGCAGAACCGCGTGCACCCGCAGGAACCGCGTCGGCCGGCCGCCCGCATCCCGTACCCGTGGGTCGGCCGCGACGCGCTTGTAGAAGCGCGGCCAGGCGATGACGTTGAAGAGGGCGTTGACGAAGAGCACGATGGCGGCGAAGACGGTCATGGTCCGTCCAGCCTACGAGAGCCCGCTCAGAAGCCGCCGTACCCGCTGTGCTCCTCCTCCAGCCGGGCCAGGTCGCGCCGGATGAACAGGTTGAGCCGCGCCGGCCGCTCCCTCTCGTAGTCCTCCTTGGTCGCCTCAACGCCCGAGAACGCATCGAGCGAGGCTTCGATCGCCGAACCGATCTCGACCCAGGCGTCCTTCCTGGCCGTCTCGATGAGCTCGGCGAGAGCGTCCTCGTCGTCGGCCCGGCGTCGCAACGCGTTCGCCAGCTCTTCGGCGACCCGCTCCCGGCGGCGCAGGTTGACGTTGTCGATCGCCCGATAGTCGTGGATGTGCTCGCCCTGGCCGTCGAGGGCGAGAGCCAACTCGCGTTCCTCGGCGATGCGCGCACCGCCCGCATCCGATTCGTCGGCGAGCTCGCGAAGCGCTGCGGCGGCGACCGGAAGGTAGCGTGCGGTGTCGAAACCGGACTCGGTGCGGATGGCGTCGACGACGATCCGGTTCTTGACCGACATGCGCGCCGAATACTCCGCGATCATCAGGCCTTCTTCGAGCGCGTGATCGAGTGTCGACGGCACCGGGGACTCGAGCTCCGACTCATTGAACGGGCGCATGACGGGCGTCGCAGGCGTGCGTCGGCGTCTGAACCAGCGCATCCATTCCCCTCCGTCGCAGCTCCTCACACCATTGTCGCCGGTCGCCCTGCGAGGATGGAAAACATGTGCACAGGACGACACGGAACGCCGTATGACCCGCACCGCTGAAGTGGTCGTCGTCGGCGGGGGCGCCATGGGTTCGGCGACCGCCTGGCAGCTGGCCCGGCGCGGTCACGACGTGGTACTGCTCGAGCGGTTCTCGCCCGGGCACACGAACGGCGCCTCCCACGGCGCATCGCGCAACTTCAATGTCTCGTACGACCGGCGTGCCTACCTGGAGATGCTGGTCGAGGCGCTCCCGCTCTGGTGGGACCTCGAAGCCGAGACGGATGCGCACCTGCTGGACCTCGTCGGCATCGTCAATCTCGGCGGCGGCTCGCTCGCAGGCACACGCGACGCGCTGCACGCCGTCGGGATCCCCGGCGAGGTGTTGCCCGCGGCAGAGGCCCGCACGCGCTGGGCGGGCATCCGTTTCGAGTCCGAGGTGCTGTACACGCCGGAGGCCGGCCGGCTGAACGCCGACGCAGCCGTATCCGCTCTCCAGCAGGCAGCATCCGCTCGCGGCGCCGACGTGCGCCATGAGGTCAGGGCGACGCGGGTCGACGTGATCGGCGACGACCGGGTGCGCGTGACCACGGATGGCGAGACCATCGAGGCGAGGCGCGCGGTGGTGACCGTCGGCGCCTGGACGTCGAAGCTCCTCGGTGGCACGGTGCCGCTCCCCCGACTGGTCGTCACACAGGAACAACCGGCCCATTTCGCCGTCACCGATCCGGGCGCGGTATGGCCCGGTTTCAATCACTGGCCGTCAGGCGGCGACGAGTGGTGGCCATCGCAGATCTATGGGATGCTCACACCCGGGCATGGTGTCAAAGCGGGCTGGCACGGTGTCGGTCCTGTCACCGACCCGGATGCGCGGACCTTCCGTTCCGAGCCGCGCCAGCTCGAGCTGCTGAGACGGTACGTTCGCGAATGGCTCCCCGGCGCCAACCCTGACAGTTTCACGGAGATCAGCTGCACGTACACCACGACACCGGACTCGGATTTCGTTCTCGACCGCGTCGGGCCTATCGTCGTCGGGGCAGGATTCAGCGGCCACGGCTTCAAGTTCACTCCCTCAGTCGGCCGCATCCTCGCCGACCTCGCGCTGCGCGGAACGCCGGCGCACCCCGACTTCGCACTCGCACGGTTCTCATGATCGTGCCGCCCGCCCCGAACGGAGACCCCATGACCGAGACGACGATCGAGCGCGCCGAGCGGCCGGCGACGGAGGCGACCATCGTGCGTGTCGACTGGCACGATGAACGCGCGGTCGCACTGCGTGCGGCCATGGACGAGGAGATCTCGCCGCGCTACGCCGACCTCGCCGAGATCGCGGATACCGAGCGCGCCGCCGAGGTGGCCGCAGCGTTCGCGATCGACCCGGGTGACATCATCGTCACCTACCTCGTGCTCGATGGCGACACACCGGTCGCCCACGCCGCCCTGCGGTCGCTCCGCGGCGAGTGGGAGCTGAAACGCCTTGTGACGCTACCCGACTTCCGAGGACGTGGGTTGAGCCGCGCGCTGATCGCGGCCGTCGAGGACGACGTGGCGAGCCGCGGCGGGCGCCGGCTGATCCTGCAGACCGGCAACCGCCAGCCGGAAGCGGTACGGCTGTACGAGGGGCTCGGCTTCACGCGCATCCCGGTGTACGAGCCGTATCTCGCGATCACCGAATCGCTCTGCTTCGAGCGCATCCTCTAGCCACGCGAGCGGCGAGGGGGCCCGCGGGGCGAAACACTGGGTCACATGCCTCGCGCCGAAGCACCCCGATCGGCTAAGACCGTAAGACCATGTCTCGCATCTTCACCAGTAAGACGAACCCCGGCCGCGCGCGCTGGGAGCTCACTGTCAGCCCGGCCGGGGACGTGTACGCCTTTCCGCTGACGCTGCCCATCGCCGACCGGCAGGTGCTCGGCGGACACTCACGCTACCTCGTCGGCCACCTGGTCGAGCATGACGGCACCTGGACCGCGACGGCTGCGTACGGGCTCATCCTGGGCACGACCTTTCGCCACCGGCAGTCGGCGCTCGCCGCGATCGCCGACGAGGCCGAGCTGCGGCCCGTCTCGTAGGCGCTGCGCCGCCCCGCGCATCCGGTCGGTGCCGTCACGCGCATCCGATCAGAGCCGGGTCAGGCCGTCCGCGATGACGACGAAGCCGACGAGCACGAGGATCAGCGCCGAGACGATCCTGTTGTTGGCCTCGAGCCATTTGCGCGCATTCACCAGAGGGATCTCTGTGCGACGCGGCGCCACCAGTCGCGCGATGATCGGAATGGCGACGGTCGATGCCGCGACCAGCGTGTAGATCAGGACGACCACCGCCACTTCGCCCGGCGAAAGTCCGTCGCCCCGAAGCGAGAGACCGGCCGCCGCACTCAGCAGGATCGCCTTCGGGCGCACATTGAGCAGCAGCGCGAAGCCGAGAGACGACCAGGGCCCGAACGAGCTCACTGCCTCCAGCCACCGGGGCACGCCCGACGCCGGGTTGCGCCGCCCCCGCGTCCAGTTGAAGACGGAGAGCGCTATGAGCGCGACCCCGATCACGATGAGGGCGCTTCCGAGGGCCACCTGCGACTGCCTCGGCACTGTGCCCGGCACGGCCTGTGCGATCCAGGTCAGAACGACGAGCACGAGTGCTATCCCGAGGATCCAGCCGATCAGGAACGGGATGGAGGACCGGTTCCGGTTCTTGGAGAGCAGGATGAGGATGGTCGCCATGATCGGGATGGAGCTGAGTGCGAATGCGACCGCGAGCGGCAGCACATGCCCCACAGCTGCCAGCATCGTTCCCCGCCCCACTTTCCGGATAGCGCGCGGGCGCCCCTCCGTGAAAGATAGTGCGCACACCGTGCTCGTCCACATCACCCCGTTGGGATGATGTACCCGACTGCGTCGAACCCTAGCGTAAGGCCCATGAGCGGCACTCCAGGTTTTCCCAGGGGCACGAACATCCTCGTCGCCCTCGGCGCCGCGACGCTGACCGCGATCGGCATCAGCTCGATCAAAGGCATCCTCGCGCCTGTGCTGCTCACCCTCATCCTGACGATCTGCGCCAACCCGGTTCGGACCGGATTGCTGAAACGCGGAGTGCCCGGTGGACTCGCGACTGGATCCGTCATCCTCGTCGTCTTCGGACTGCTCGCCGGCTTCACCTACACGCTCATCCTGGCCACAGCCCAGTTCGTGGCCATGCTGCCCAGCTATTCGAAGCAGTTCGAGCAGATCGGCGCAAGCATCGGGGCATGGCTGACCAGCATCGGGGTCGGCCCCGACCAGGTGCAGGCGGTCGAGAAGGGACTCACGCCGAGCAATCTCGGACACATCATCTCGAGTGCGCTGGGCAGTGTGGTCAGCATCACGGGGGCACTCGTGATCATCCTGACCATGATGATCCTGATGGCAGCGGACGCTGCGTACGCGCGGACGATCCTCCACCAGCTGGGTACGCGCAACCCCGACCTGGTGACCTCTTTCACCGACTATGCGTCGAATGTGCGCCGCTACATGGTGGTGACGACGGTTCTCGGTGTCGTACAGGGCACGCTGAACGCGATCGCCCTCTACATCCTGCACGTGCCGGCCGCACTGCTCTGGGGCCTCCTGGCCTTCCTCTGCAGCTTCATTCCTAACATCGGCTACTTCTTCGCGCTGATCCCGCCGCTCGTCTTCGGTTTCCTCGTCGGCGGGTGGCCGACCGTCATCGCAGTCATCATCGTCTACGGCGTCATCAACGCGGTGGTGCAGTCGATCATCCAGCCTCGCGTCGTCGGGCACGCCGTCTCGCTCAGCCAGACCATCACGTTCTTCTCCGTCCTGTTCTGGGCGGTGGTGATCGGTCCGATCGGCGCGATCCTGGCCATCCCGCTGACCCTGCTCGGCAAGGCGATCCTCATCGACTCGAACCCCGCGGCGCACTGGTGGCGTCCGGCACTCGGGCCGACGACCGAGACGCGCGACCTCCAGAAGGCGGAGGAGGCCGAAGCCAAGCACGACCGCAAGGACCGGCGCGACGCGAAGAAGCACCCGTCGCAGACCGAGCCCACGCCGACCGACGCCTAGCCTGCGGTCGCGAGCACAGGAAAAAGCGGCTTATGTCTCGTTCATGAGCCGCTTTCTCCTGTGCTCGGCGAAGACGTGCGCGGTCAGAGGCCCGGCTGGGCCTCGAGACGGCCGGAGGCGATCGCTTCGAGGAACGCTTCGTAGTCCTGCTCGTTCTGGTCGGCGTACGCCTCGGCGAAATCGGCGATGATCTCGTCGAAGCGACTGCTGCCGCCCATGTAGGCCGCGATCGCCACCCGGTCGCCCGAGCGAGCATGGGCGCGGGCGAGTGTTTCGCCGCAGACCTGGGCGTAGAGCTTCACGCCGACCGGACGGCTGTTCTCGATCTCGAAGGAGCCTTTCCAGTCGTGCAGCTGACGGATGTAGAAGTCACGCTCCTGTCCGTCGTAGCCGGCGACCCTCTGCCAGCCGAGGAAGATGTCGCTCGCCGACTGCATCAGCCGCTGTCCGCGCACCACCCTTTCGCCGTGCGTCTCGTATTCGCTCGGCGCCACGAAACGCTCCAGTACGGAGGGCTGAGCCTCCTTCGCCTGCAACACCAGGTAATCCTTCTTGTTGCGGCCTTTGAGGAGGACGACCCACGCGCGCGTTCCGACGCTTCCGACGCCGACCACCTTCCTGGCCATGTGCACGTAGGAGTACTCCTCGATCGGGTGGTGCTTGAACAGCAGGGTTTGCGTGTAGTTCTCGATGATGCGCGAAATGAAGGCCTCATCCCGTCGCCGCTCCAGGGCATCGGGGACGATGTTCTCGATTGGTTCGATGAGGGGAGGATCCGGCAGGATGCGCAGCTCGCCGTCGACGACGCCGACGAGTTTCTCGAACGCACCCATGCTGTCCTTGGTCCGCGCCTTCGCGATGATCTGGGCGGTGCGTTCCGTCTGCTGGGCGCCGGCCTTCTCATCGCGCTGCTGCTGCTTCACCCAGTCGAGCATCTGGTCGGCGTCCATGTGGTCGTACCACGCGGCCAGGACCGGGATGGACGCCGAATAGCGCATCTGCTTGCGGTAGCCGCGCACGGCGGCGACGACGATCTCCCGACGCTCGATCGGCGAGAAGCCGCGGTATCGGGATGCGATCTCGAAGCTCGTGACCAGCCGTTTCAGGTCCCATTCCCACGGACCGGGCAGCGTCTCGTCGAAGTCGTTGAGGTCGAAGATCAGCGTGCGCTCCGGGGTGCCGAACAGGCCGAAATTCGAGAGGTGAGCGTCACCGCAGATCTGGGTGCTCATCCCGGAGTCGAGCGTGCCGGAGAGGTCGGACGCCATGATCAGTGCCGCACCGCGGTAGAAGGCGAACGGGGAGACCATCATGCGCCCGTACCGGATCGGCACGAGCTCGGGCACCCGGCTTTCGGCCTGCTCCGCGAGGAGCGACACCGGGTCGAGGCGGTCGTCTGGGGGCTCCCACAGGGACTGGACGGATCGCGGCGTTCGCTCACGGGCAGCGCGACCGAGCGCCTCCCGTGCTTCGAAATCGTGCAATGAGACTTCGATCGTCGACTCCATGACGCATCCTTTCGATTCAGCCCCCGGCGCTCAGTGGGTGAACGACGAGACCAGTCCTTCCGTCGGCATCGGCGACTCGAGTGCATCGAGGTAGGCGGCTGCCTCGGCGATGTCGATGACGAGGCTTTCCGCCAGGTTCCGGCTGAGCCCGTTGCGCACGACGATGCGCTGGACGACGATGTCGGTCAGGTCGTCGGGCATCGGGTAGGCGGGAATCAGCCAGCCCTTCAGGCGCAGGCGTTCCGACAGGTGATAGAGATTCCACTTGTCGGTGTGGCCCTTTGCGAGCTGCCAGGCGAAGACGGGAATGTCGGTGCCGTCGTTCCAGAGCTCGAAAGCGGGCATCCTGCCGATCTCGCTCGCGAGATACACGGCGACCTCCTGCGAGGCCTTCTGCACGCGGTAGTACCCGTCGAATCCAAGACGGAGGAACAGGTAGTACTGCAGCAGCACCTGCGCGCCCGGGCGCGAGAAGTTGAGCGCGAAGCTCGGCATGTGGCCGCCCAGGTAGGTGACGTCGAAGACGAGTTCCTTCGGCAGGTCGTCGACGGTACGCCAGATGACCCAGCCGAGTCCCGGGTAGACGAGGCCGTACTTGTGGGCGGAGGTGCTGATGGAGGCGACCCGGGCCAGCCGAAAGTCCCAGAGGAGGTCGGGCTGCAGGAACGGAGCGATCATGCCGCCGGATGCACCGTCGACGTGGATGGGGATGTCGAGCCCGGTGGACTGCTGGATGCGATCGAGCGCCTGGGCGATCTTCTCGACCGGCTCGTACATGCCCGTGTAGGTGACGCCCATGATCGCGACGACGCCGATCGTGTTCTCGTCGACGTACGACTCCAGGTCGTGACCGTCGAGGACTTTGTGTTCGAGCGAGATCGGAACGTAGCGCGGTTCGACATCCCAGTAGTTGCAGAATTTCTCCCAGCACACCTGCACAGCGCTCGAGAGGATGAGGTTCGGCTTGTCGGCCGGTTTGCCGTCGGCTTTGCGCGCGAGCTGCCAGCGGCGCTTCAGTGCGAGACCGGCGAGCATGCACGCTTCTGAGGACCCGATCGTGGAAGTGCCGATCGCGTTCTCCGGGTCCGGCGCGTGCCAGAGACCCGCCATCATCTTCCAGCAGCGGGTCTCGATGGCGGCGGTCTGGGGGTACTCGTCCTTGTCGACCATGTTCTTGTCGGCCGACTCGGCGTAGATCCGGTTCGCGAACGAGTCCATCCAGGTGCCGACGAAGGTGGCGAGGTTGAGTCGCGAATTGCCGTCGAGCATCGCTTCGTCGTGCACGATCTGGTAGGCGGTCTCGGGCAGGGATTCACCGGGCGGCAAGGCGTTGAGCGGAAAATCTGTCGACTCGCCCGCGCGCGCGAAGATCGGGTTGAGCTGGTTCTGGTCACCGATTCCGGTGAAAGCGTGGGGCACATCGCCGTGTTTGAGGGATTCGTTGGCGGTCGTCATGCCTGCCACGCTAAGAACTCGGGCCGACGATGGCATCATCCAATACGGGTGATGTGCCGCGCCTTCGTGAGCGGCGTGCGCAGGTTCACGGGTTCTCCGGCTTGGCGACCTCTGTGTTCAATGCGCCCTGCGCGGCCCCTGAGCCGGACGCGCCCCCGCCCTGGCCGCGCAGCAGGAAAGCCGCGCCGACGGCGACCACCGCGCCAGCGATCGGCCCCACCACGTAGACCCAGTACGACGCGAAGTCACCAGCGAGCAGGTCGGGGCCGAAGGTGCGGGCCGGGTTCATCGAGGCGCCAGAGATGGGGCTGCCCCACAGGCCGGCGAGGGCGATGTAGGCGCCGACACCGAACGCGCCGATGATGCCGAGGTTCTGGGCGCCCGAGGCGGTACCGAGGATGACGCTGACGAGGCCGAAGGTCAGCACCAGTTCCATGACGAACGCGATCCCGGCCGAGTATCCGCTCGCCGGGTAGTTCGAGCCGTACTTCGCCGAGACGGGCAGCACACCGGTCAGGAACCAGGCGGCAAGGGATGCGCCCGCCAACTGCACGATGATGTAACCGGGGACGCGCGCCCACGGGAAGTCGCCGCGCAGCGCGAACGCGATGCTCACAGCAGGGTTGAGGTGCGCGCCGGAGACCTTGCCCATGAACAGGATGATCGCGAACACCATCAGGCCGGGGGCGACGACCGCGTCGGTCCGGGAGATCGTGTTCGGGAACGCCTGGCCCATCATCCCGCCGCCGGCGGCGACGAGCACGAGGAAGAAGGTGCCGAAGAGTTCGGAGAAGAGCCGCCGCCACTCCTGGGAGCCGTCGTGGAAGTCTTCGATCGCCTTGTCCACACTGACGGGCAGGTGCATGATGCGCCCGTGAACCAGGTCGGACATCACGGCGTTGGCCGGCTTGTCGAGTTCGTTTTCGTCGCTCATGGCGACAATTTAGTCCTCAGCCCCCTGTCGGCGATCACCCGGAAAGGATGATGTAGCCGGGGAGCATCCGCGTTAGCTTGTGGCCGAGTGGCCGGCCCGACCCTCCGGCCGCGAACGGATCCGGGGAGTGTGTGATGAGTGCTGACCCGGTATTCCGCCTCCGGCGCGAAGCCTGGGGGTTCGCGATCGGCTCGCTCTTCTTCATGGTCGGAGCGGTTCCGTTCTACGCGGAGGCGGTCGGCACGACGGTCGACAACCTGACGTTCTTCATTGGCGCCCTGTTCTTCACTGGGGCTGCGCTCATCCAGTTGGGCCTGAGCGGCCGGCGGCCGCCGCGTCGCGGGACGAACCGTCCGGACTCGTTCGACTGGTGGTCGGCGGCGGTCCAGTTCGTCGGCACCCTGTTCTTCAACATCAGTACGACGGATGCGCTGCTCCACTCGATCAACGACGCCGCGCGGGTCAACGACGGGTGGCGACCGGACGTGTTCGGGTCGATCTGCTTCCTCGTCTCGAGTGCGTTCGCGGTGGTCGCGACGACGGAACGCGAACGGCTCTGGGATCCACGGGCGCGCACCTGGCAGTGCACGTGGCTGAACATGACGGGCTCGGTGCTGTTCGGCCTGTCTGCGATCGGTGCGTACGTCATCCCGTCGACCGGCGACCTGCTGAGCCTCTTCTGGGCGAACGCTGGCACGCTCCTCGGGGCGGCGTGCTTCTTCGTCGCGGCCCTGCTGAGCCGGCCCGCGCGGGTGCCGGCGCCCACGCCCCAGCACTAGTGCACCGGCTGCGCCTCGTCGCACTAGTTTCGGGACGGAAGTAGTGCGGCGACCGATCGGGGGCGCCGCAGCGGGCCGGCGGCAGCGTCAGGCGGCGACGGATGCGCGGACCGCCCAGGCGCGCGCGACCAGGGCGATGGAGCCGTCCGCCTCGATCGGCAGCCGCTCGCGGATGCGGTCGCGCAGCCGCCCACGCGCCGACTCGTCGAGCGAGGCGACATAGGTGGGAGCCGGACCCTGCCCGCCGAGGAACGGCTGCCAGTAGTCGTCGAAGTCGGCGAACGTCGTCGGAACATCGATGGACCGGGCGTGCGGTCCGGTGAGGCCGGCCCCCGCGAAGAGCTCCTCCAGGCGTCCCGGGTCGCTGATCGGAAACCGCGCCCCCTCGTCCGGCGCGGCGGGGTCGAGCTCGAGCGCCGCACCCCAGAAGTAACGCATCAGCTCCATGTGGCCGACGTAGTCCCAGACGTAGGCGGCGATGGTGCCGCCCACGCGTGTCACACGGCGTGCCTCGGCGACGGCGGCCCGCGCATCCGGAACGAAGTTCAGCACCAGCCCGGAGACGGTGACATCGACGGATGCATCCGGCAGCGGAATCGCGTCGGCGCCCGCCCGATGCAGCTCGACGCGGCCGCCCAGCCGTCGCATCGCATCCGCCACGAAGGCTTCGGACGGCTCGACACCGACCACCGACGCCGGCGCGCAACGGTCGAGGATCTCGGCGGTGAGCGCTCCGGTGCCACTGCCCACGTCGAGCCAGCGCAGACCGGGGGGCAGCTCCAGCCATTCCAGGAACACGCGCGCGACGAGGGAGCTCCAGCGTCCGATGTAGCGCTCGTAGCCGTCGCCACGCTCCCAGGTGTCGGGTGCGCCTGTCTGTGTCACGGCATCCTCCTCACCCGCGGTTGCTGCCTCTTCCAGTCTCCTCCGACTCGGCGACAATTCGTCAGTTTTTGCGAGAATGCGGCTAGCCGGACCCGGCGCTAACCGAAGGTCGTCAGGATGCGCTCCATGAGGTGCGGCGCGAGCGGCTGGTCCGTCTCGAGCACGACCGTCACTGTGCGCGCGAAGCCTGATTCCTCGGATGCGTCGACTGCGCGGGTGCGTCCGCGTTCGGGTCCGTCGGTCACATCCACCTCGATGGCGACGATCGCCGAGCGCGCGGACTCCACACCTCCCACCAGGAGCGCGGCCGCCAGCGGATCGTGCAGGCCGCAACCGCGCCGGCCCAGATACGACACGTAGAACCCGAAGTAGGTCTCCAGCATGACCCCCAGGTTCTGGGGCAGAGGATGCGCGGAGCCGAGCAATCGCGTGCGGTCCGGCTCCTCGAGGAGATGCTGCAGCGTGACGTCGAGCGGCACCAGGGTCACCGGCCATGCGGCCTCGACGACGGCGCGGGCGGCCTCGGGGTCGTGCCCGATGTTCGCCTCGGCGATCGGCGTGATGTTGCCGGGAACATACACGGCGCCACCCATGACGACGACCTCGCGCGCCCTCGTCGCGATGGTCGGGTCGAGCTCGAGCGCCAGCGCGAGGTTCGCGAGGGGACCCACCGCCAGCACGGTCAGCTCGCCGTCGTACTCGTGGGCGAGGCGCACCAGCATGCTCGCCGCGTCTTCGTCGACCGGCTGCAGCGTCGACGGCGGCAGCTCGACGCCACCGATGCCGTTCCCGCCGTGCACGTCGGGCGCACCCCCCGCATAAGAGCCGACCAGCGGATCGTGTGCGCCCACTGCGACCGGCACCTCGGGGTGGCCTGCGAGCGCGAGCAGGTCGAGCGTGTTCCGCGCCGCCTGTGCTGCATCGGTGTTGCCGCTCACCGAACCGATGCCGACGAGCTCCACCTCCGGTGAGGCGAGCAGATAGGCGAGCGCGAGGGCATCATCCACTCCCGTATCGCAGTCGAAATAGACCGGTCGTCGCGCGCCCATGGTCAGTGTTCCTCGTCTCTTCGCCCAAGCGATCCTAGCCCGACCACCCGGCACGAATCGGACGGAAGTCAACCCCTGCCGCTGGCGGGGTCACAGGAGTTGAGTGAGGTTCATGAAACACCGAAGACTCCAGACGTATGCCGACCTCGGGGTCGACGTCGTCGAGATCTCCTCCTCCGAATGGAGGGTGAGCCTCACGGACGGCGATGAAGCCGAGCCGCGCTCCCTCCTCGGCTTCGTACAGCAGGTCGACGGGATGTTCGAAGTGACGGAGATCTGCCGGCCGGGCAAACGGACCTACCATCGCCAGTTCGAGGCGGCCCTCGCCCAGTTGCAAGGGGCTCCCCCGCTGCACCGCGTGCTGGAAACGCCCGTGGAGCGATCGACGTGGGCGACCCCTGTCGCTCAGCACGCAGGTTCGGGAAGCTGGCTCGGGCGGTCGCAGGCCCGTCACCGCTGAGGTACCCGACGAGCCGGGCGTCAGCTCCCCCTCACGCCTTCCGCAGCGACTCGGTCGCCGGGCCTTCGAGCACTTCGCCGTCCGGCGCGAACCGCGACCCGTGCAGAGGGCAGTCCCACGAGAGGTCGGCGTCGTTCCAGTGGACGATGCCGCCCAGGTGGGTGCACACGGCCGAGAGCGCGCAGGTGCGGCCGTCGATCGTGGACACGGCGACCGGATGCCGCCCCGCGTGGCCCACGTGCCCGGTGCCTTCCGCAGGCGGGCTCATCTCCTCGGCGATGTCCGGCGCAGTAGTCTCCGCTGCGACCCACACTTTCGTCATGGTCGCCGCGACTTCCGCGTTCCTCCCCACCCCTGCGGCGAGGTCGGCCGGGTGCGTCCGCCGGTGGTGGAGCACCTCCGCCCAGTCGAGCTTTCCGCCGGTCAGGTCGGCGGTCAGGCTGAGCGCCGCAGCCACCCCGTTGGTCATCCCCCACTTGTTGTAGCCGGTCGCGACGTAGACCCGCCCGCGGCCCCGTGGGAACCAGCCGACGAACGGGATCAGGTTGCCCGAACGATAGTCCTGCGCCGACCAGCGATAGGTCTCGACCGCACCGGGGAAGGTGTCGATCCCCCACTGTGCGAGTGCGTCGACGTACGACCGCTCGGACTCGACGCGCCCGGTCGGATGCCCGTTGCCTCCGACCAGCAGCAGCTCACCGTCCGGGTCCGGTGCCGTGCGAAGGGAATGCGTCGGCCGCTCGATCGACAGGTACATGCCGCGCGGGATCGCGGCCACATCGCCCGGCACGCGCAGCGCGACCACGTACGACCGGCGCACGTCGGTCTTGGCGAAGTAGAGGCCGCGTTCCAGGATGGGCGCCCCGGTCGCCAGGATCACCGCATCCGCGGTCATCGGTCCGGATGCGGTGCTGACCGTCGCGGGTTTCCCCGCGTCGACCCCGACCACCCTTTCGCCCTCGACTACCAGTCCTCCGGCGGCGCGCACGTCGTCCGCCAGGGCGAGCAGCAC
Source organism: Diaminobutyricibacter sp. McL0608 (assembly GCF_039613825.1). NCBI lineage: Bacteria > Bacillati > Actinomycetota > Actinomycetes > Micrococcales > Microbacteriaceae > Leifsonia > Leifsonia sp. McL0608. Next base: position 2,267,345 of record NZ_CP154826.1, read on the forward strand.
ATCCATCGGGTCGAACTGCGCCTGGTCGCGAAGCCGCAGAGCGCCTTCGATCGGGAACGGCAGTTCCGTCTGGTCGTCGCGCTCGACGGCGAGGCCGGCGACCCGGGAGGCGGCGAGTTCGGCGTCCAGGAGCGCTGCGCCGTCGCTCGTGGTCGCGAACGTCCACGCATCCCTGCGCTGTACTGCGACGGAACGCTCCTCGAGGTAGTCGAGCAGCCAGCGGCGGCCGGCCAGGTTGCCGTCGACATACGCCTGGAGCACGCGATCGTTGGTGTGGTGGCGGATGCTGCCCAGCACGTCGCCCTGGAGCAGGCTGAGTTTCGCGGACGTGTTGCCTGTGGCGGCCGCGCCGATCTGCCGCGCCTCGAGCACGGCGACGCGCATCCCCGCCCTGGCCAGCAGGAGGGCGGTCGTGAGCCCGGTGATCCCCGCCCCGACGATGATCGTGTCGACGTGTTCGCCCGCCGGGTACGGGTCGGTGTTGGCGCGACCCGCGCGCGCAAGCCAGAGAGATGTCATTGCGGCCCTCCTGCCGTGAAAGCCCCTGCGGCGCAGGGCCTCTCGCCGCACGGTACGCCTGATCGGGCCCAACGGTCCATCCCGGCGAAACTTCGGCCAGACTGGTCTCATGCCGGCACGCCGGCGACATCAGGCGAGAACGGCGAGAAAGAGGACCCATGGCTGAACCGGGTGACGGCCGCGTCGCCGTCTACATCGACTTCGACAACATCATCCTGTCGCGTTACGACCAGGTGAACGGCCGCAATGCGTTCCAGCGCGACCGGGCGAAGATCGCTGCGGGCGTCAATTCGGACACTGAGGTCGCGGACCGGCTCGCCCGCGCCCGTGTCGACCTGGGCGCGGTCATCGACTTCGCCTCGTCGTTCGGCACCCTGGTGCTGACCCGCGCCTACGCGGACTGGTCCGCGCCGATGAACGCCGACTACCGAGGCCAGCTCGTCGGGAGGGCCGTGGACCTCGTCCAGTTGTTCCCGGCGGCCGCCTATGCCAAGAACGGTGCGGACATCCGGCTCGCAGTGGATGCGGTCGAAGACCTGTTCCGCCTTCCCGATCTCACGCACGTGGTCATCGTGGCCGGCGACTCCGACTACATCGCCCTCGCCCAGCGCTGCAAGCGCCTCGGCCGCTATGTCGTCGGTGTCGGGATGGCCGGGTCGACCAGCAAGACACTGGCGGCAGCGTGCGACGAGTTCGTCAACTACGACGATCTTCCCGGAGTGGAGCCGGTTAAGCGGGAGACCGCGAAGGCGGCTCCGGTGGCCGCGCCCGCCGCTGCCCCGGCCGCAGTCGATGCGAAGGAGAAGCCGGCGAAGAAGGCGCCCGGGCGAGCCGCGCCTGTGGCCGAGACGGCCGAGACGGCCGAGATTCCCGCTGCCGCGGAGAATGCCGCCGAGACCCCAACGGAGACGGCTGTCGCAGCTCCGGCGCGCTCGCGCCGCAAGTCGCGGTCGGCCGGGCCTGCGGAGACGGCGGAACCCGAGGTCGTCGAGGCTGAACCTGAACCGGATGAACCCACGGAGGACCCGCAGGCGGTCGCAAGCCGGCTGCTCGAACGGGCCCTCCGCCTCGGCCATGAGAAGGACGACGCGGACTGGCTTCACAGCTCATCGGTGAAGTCCCAGATGAAGCGCATGGATCCGTCGTTCAGCGAGAAGACGTTGGGCTTCCGGTCGTTCTCGGACTTCGTGAAGTCGCGCCCCGAGATCGCGGAGCTCGACGAGTCGAGCACGACCCGGCTGATGCGACTCGCACCGGAGCGCGCGGGGAACTGAGCTCAGTCGTCCTGTAGCTGTGGAACAAATCCCTGCTGAGAATCGTTCTCATCAGAGGGAAAGGAATCCACTCATGAAGGTACGCAACTCACTCCGCTCGATGAAGGCTCAGCCAGGATCGCAGATCGTCCGCCGTCGCAACCGCACGTACGTCATCAACAAGCTCAACCCGCGCAACAAGGCCCGCCAGGGCTGACGCTGCGCAACCACGCTCGCCGAGCACAGGGTTGTTCCCGTTAAGAAGCGATCTTTTCGGGAACAACCCTGTTTTCGCGCGGGGTTCATTTTGGGGGCGCGCAGGGGGCATCGCTTCGAATAGCATTCGGATCAACGGGGAGTTACACCCCCCGGGACGGTCGAAGCGGAGCGGACAATGGGGACCCTCGTCTACAACGGCACTGCCGAATTCACCTTCGACGACCGCGTGCTCGCCCACCTGCAGATCGTGATCGGTCTGAAGCTCCGTCGCCGCGAAGGCTTCCTCATGACCTGGATCGACCGCACCACAGGCGACGAGAAGCTCACCACCGTGTGGGTCGACCCGTCGCTGAGTCTGCTCTTCCGGTACTCCGGGACGGAGATGCCGCAGATCAACAAGGAATGGCTGATACTGCTGACGGAGTCGTCGAACTCGTCCGCAGGACTTCGGCTCGACGACGAACTCCGGGCGGAGATCCGTGAGGAGCTCCCGCCGGGCACAGCCGCGAAACGCCGTAGGCGACCGCCGCGCTCTGACGACGTGTCCGTCAGTTGACGCCGGGGATCGCCACCCAGCGCAGGGCCAGCACGATCCACGCGGCGGTCAGGATGAGCGCGACGAGCGTCATCGCGCTGCCGCCGCGACGGCCGGGCAGCACCAGCTGAACCACCAGGACGATCAACGTGACGATCGCGAGCGTGACCGACCCGAACGGGATACCGGGAAAGAACAGCGACAGGACGAAGAGCGCGCCGGCCACGATCTCGATGATGCCGAGGATGGAGGTTCCGCGCCCTCGAGTTCGGGCGGCGCCGTCGACGACGGCGAGCACCCCGCCGACGAGGCCGATGATGAGGAGCCAGGAGAGTGTGAGCACGCTGCGCATCGTACGCCTCCGCTCTGGACCGGATCCGACGGTTGTCTCGCCCGCCGGTCTGGCGTACGGTCGCACGTGATGCGTGAGCAGGGGAGCTGACCTCGAAGGAGTTGGACCGTGATCCGTCGCCGTTTCGTCCTGCCCGTCACCGTCACCACCTTCGCGCTCGCCGCGATCGGCCTCAGTTCCATCAGCGCGAACGCCGCGACCGAGGCCGTGGGGTCGCCAGGGGCGGTGAGTCACCAGGGCCAGTCGCGCAAGGACTGCGTCGGCACCGCTCGCAATACCGGATCCCGGATCTGGTTCACTGTCGCGAACGGCATCCTGAGCGACGTGTACGCACCGACCGTCGACGCGACGAACGTCGAGACGATGCAATACCTCGTCACCGACGGCTCGACTTTCACCGACCTGCAGGAGCGCGACACGACGTACACCGTCGCCAACGACCCGACCGGCATGACCTGCACCGTGACGTCGACGGCGAGGAGTGGCGCCTACCGGTTGGTCACCAGCTATCTGACCGATCCGGCCAGGGACAGCGTCGTCGTGCACACGAAGTACGTGCCCCTCACCAAGAACGCCCGCAATTATGCGCTCTACCTGCGACTGGATGCGAACGCCGGCGGCAACGGGGGCGGCGGCTCGGCGAACGGTGGTGCGGACAACGCTGTCGTCGACACCTCGACGGGAAGCCCGGTCCCCGTCTCATTCGACACCCACACCACAAGCCAGGCCGATCGAACGGCGTATGCGGTCCCGTCGTATCTCGCCCTGCGCGCTGACCGGCCGTTCTCGACGGTGAGCAGCGGTTTCGTCGGGACGGCCAGCGATTCGATCATGCAACTCGACAGCATCCACTCGCTCAGCCCGGCCACGACGACCGCCACCGGCGGCAACATCGAGCAGACGGTCGGCATCAAACGCGGCCACGACGGATCGGCGACGATCGCACTCGGCTTCGGCACGACCCAGGCCGACGCCGTCGCAACGGCAGGTTCGACTGTTGACAGCTCGCTCGCGCGGCTGACGGCCGCCTATCTCCTGGGCTGGGCGAAATACGACGCCGGTCTCAAGCGACCCGACCTGAACGGCAAAGGACTCACGGGCCGTCAGCGCGCGACGGCGCTGGTCGACTACTACCAGTCCGCGAACGTCGTCAAAGCGTCGGAGGACAAGGCCTTCCCGGGTGCGATCGTCGCCGGCCTCGACGCGCCGTGGGGCCAGTCCATCGTCGCCAACGACCCGAACAACCTGTTCACGAGCGGCTACCGCGAAGTGTTCTCCCGTGACCTCTACGAGGCGTGGACCGCGCTCTACACCGACGGCGACCTCGCAACGGCACGGGACACCGTGCGATTCCTGCTGACGAAGAGCCAGCAGGCGAACGGGTCGCAGCCGCGCAACTCGCTCGTCGACGGCACCAAAGCGGCGGATGCGTTCAACGACCAGCTCGACGAGACCGCCTACCCGATCCTGATGGCGCTCCAGTCCGGGCTCGCCTCCGACAACACGCTGTGGCCGCACGTGAAGAGCGCGGCGAACTTCCTGATCAGCCACGGCCCGAGCTTCGGCGTCGAACGCTGGGAGGAGCAGACGGGCTACTCCCCCTCGACCATCGCAGCCGAGATCGCCGGTCTCATCGCCGCGGCGAGCATCGCGGACGTGCACGGGGATGCGGCGAGCGCGAGAGTGTGGCGCGCGACCGCCGACCAGTACCAGCGCACGATCAAGACGTGGGGCGTGACGACGACGGGTGCGCTGTCGACGTCGCCGTACTTCATCCGGCTGTCCAAGACGGGCGACCCGAACGCCGCCATCTCGTACAACGTCGGCAATGGCGGACCCACGCTCGACCAGCGCTCGATCGTCGACGCAGGGTTCCTCGAATACGTGCGTCTCGGCATCCTGCCCGCCGGCGATCCGGTCATCGCCAATTCCCTGGCCGTCACCGACGGCACCATCCAGAAGCACACCGCGAACGGACCCGGCTGGCTGCGGTACAACGGTGACGGCTACGGCGACTGCGTGGCGAACTCGGGCAATAACTGCACGATCACCGGTGCGCCCTGGACGAACGGCAACAGCGGTACCGGCCACCCGTGGCCTGTGCTCGGAGCCGAGCGGGCGCAGCAGTACCTGGCGCAGGGGCAGTCCGGCAACGCGGCGTCCGTTCTCGTGGCCATCAACGCGATGAACTCGGGCGCGGGCCTCGTGCCCGAGCAGGTGTGGGACCAGCCGAACCTCGCGCGGGCGCCGTACGGATCCGACCCGGCCACCGCATCCATCGGGTTCGCGAACGGAGAAGCCGACGGATCGGCCTCGCCGCTCTCCTGGGGCTCCGCCTCCCAGGTGCGGCTGACGGCCGACCTGGCCGCAGGCCGCAGCGTCGAGCAGCCCGCCCAGGTGCGGGACCGGTACGTGACCCACAGCCAGAAGGGAACGGCGCTGACCGTGACCTCGCCGGTCGACGGCACTGCAGCCGGAGCGACGATCACCGTCGCGGGCACAGTGGCCCCGCACGCTGTCGTCGATGTCGCCGATGTCGCCACCGACGGCAACTCGGTCACGACCCACGCGAAGGCAATCGCCGCAGACGACGGCTCGTTCAGCATCGACCTCACCGCGGCGGCGGGGACGAACGTGCTGGTGGTCACGAGCACGGCGCCCGGCGGCGGCACTGCGCAGACCGTTCGATCGGTCGTGAACGACGTGGTCAACGGCACGCTGATCTTCACCAGCGACGACCCGACCGGCGACGACAACGGCCCGGGCACCTACGCTTACCCGACGTCGGGTGACTTCCACCCCGGTGCTTTCGACCTGACCAAGTTCCAGGTCTACGACACCGGCACCACGGTGACGTTCCGCGTGCAGACCGCCGACCTGACACCGACGTTCGGCTCCACCAACGGCGCACAGCTCGTCGATGTCTATGTCGGCCAGCCGAATGCGGCGAGCACCTCGACCGCGTCGAGCTACCCGGGGATGAACTACCAGGTCTCCCCCGCGTGGAGCCGGCTGATCGAAGCGCAGGGCTTCACAGGGAGCAAGATCGTGGATGCGTCGGGCGCGTCGAGCGGCACCGTGACGGTGGGAGCGAACCAGGTCTCGCGGTACATCACGTTCAGCGTCGACAAGGCCGCCCTCGGCGGGACACCGGCGACCGGCTGGACGTTCGCTGTGACACTGACCGGGCAGGACGGAACGCACGGAGTCGACCAGACCCGCGGTTTCACGAGTACGCCCGGACAGTACAGCTTCGGAGTGTGCGGCTCGGGTGCATCGAGCCCGCTGTGCGCCGGTGACCCCAACGCGGTGCCGAAGGTGATGGACACGATCACGCCGTCCGGGGTCACGCAGTCCGACGAGCTGAACTTCCTCGTGCACTCTCCGGTCGTCGTGCAGGGCCTCACCGTGCAGTAAGGCGACGACCACAGGTGCTTTTTCCTGCGCTCGGCGCGTGAGCGCGGCGAAGAGCTGTCGCGGGATTATGCTGCGCGGCATGGACGCTTCATCGCGAACCATCAAAGCGGCTCTCCTCTACGAGGACGGCCAGACCCTCGACAGCGTCGTGGTCGTGCCGCTGATCGGCGGATGCCCGCCCGGCCAGATCCGCGTCACGACCACCTTCTGCGGCGCGCTCGCCTACGACGTCTACGAACTCGAAGACGACACGGACTACTCGCTGATGCCCGCCTACCCGTACCTGGCGACCATCCCGATGACCACAGAGGACCTGCGACAGGACGCCGCGACCTGACCTACCGCTTGGCGTGTGTCCACTCGAGAAGGCGGTCGACGCTCCACGTCGTGACGATCCGTTCGGCCGGTACTCCGTTGGCCGCGGCACGCTCGGCGCCGTAGGAGAGGAAGTCGAGCTGCCCGGGCGCGTGGGCGTCGCTGTCGATGCTGAACAGGCATCCGGCCTCGAGCGCCAGCTGGATGAGGTCGTCGGGCGGGTCCTGCCGTTCGGGCCGCGAATTGATCTCCACTGCGACGTCGTGTTCGGCGCACGCGGCGAAGACCCGCACCGCGTCGAACTCCGACGGCGGGCGCGGTGCGCGAGACCCCGAGACCAGCCGCCCGGTGCAGTGCCCGAGCACGTTGGTGTGGGGGTCGCGGATGCCGCCGAGCATCCGCTGCGTCATGACGATCGAGTCGGACCGCAGTTTCGAGTGCACACTTGCGACGACGACATCCAGGCGGCCCAGCACGTCCGCCTCCTGGTCGAGTTCGCCGCTCTCGAGGATGTCGACCTCGATGCCGGTCAGCAGGCGTACGCCGTCGTCGGGGCCGATGCCGGCTACGACGTCGAGCTGCTCGGTCAGCCGCTCGGCGGTCAGACCGTTGGCGACGGTCAGGGTCGGCGAATGATCGGTGAGCGCCAGGTAGTCGCGCCCGAGGAAGCGCGCCCCCTCCACCATCAGCTCGATCGGCGTCGTGCCGTCCGACCAGTTGCTGTGGCTGTGCAGGTCGCCGCGCAGCTGCGCTCGCAACTCCGCGCCACCGGATGCGAGGGGCTGCGTGTTCCGCTCGCGCAGCGTCGCGAGGCGATCCGGAACCGCGCCATCCACCGCCTGGCTGATGACGGTGAACGTGCTGTCACCGATACCCTTCATCGACTTCAGGCGGCCATCGCGAGCTCGAACGCTCACCTCATCCGGGCCCAGCTCAGAGATGATCGCCGCCGCCTTGCGGAACGCCTGCACCTTGAAGGTCGGGGCGAGCTCGCGCTCGAGCCAGAAGGCGATCTCGTTCAGTGCGTCCGCGGCGTCCACTGCTCCATCTTGCACCCGGCCCCGGCACCCGCGCTCTGGCACCCGCCCAAGCAGATCGACTTGAGGCGAATCACGGTCCCCGAGGCGCCGAGAGCCGGGTTTGCCTCAGGTCGCGGGCCACAGCGGCCGCTAAAGGCCGCCGGCGACCCGGATGACTGTTCCGGTGGCGAACTCCGAGTCATCGGAGAGCAGCCATGCGACGGCGCCGGCGATCTCATCGGGCCGGCCGGCCCGCTGCATCGGGGCGGTCAGGGCCACCTTCGCCGGCCGATCGGGGTCCTGGTGGAAGTCGGTCCAGATCGTCCCGGGAGCGACGCCGTTCACCCGGATGCCGAGCGGCGCGACCTCCTTCGCCAGACCCACGGTCAGCGCGTCGACGCCCGCCTTGGCCGCGGCGTACTGCACGTACATGCCCGGGCTGCCGAGCGTCGCCGCTGCCGACGAGATGTTCACGATCGCGCCTCCACCGGTCGCCGCCATCGACCGGATCGCGTGCTTCGAGCAGATGAGCGTGCCGGTCAGGTTGAGTTCGATGTCGCGCCGCACCTTGGCGATGTCGGCATCGGCGAGTTGCCCGACCCACTCGGCGGCACCGGCGTTGTTGACCAGACCGGTCACTGTACCGAAGTCCGCTGCGCGGGCGAACAACTCGATCACGGAGTCTTCGTCGGTGGTGTCCACGCGGACGGCGAGCGCACGTCTGCCCGCTCGCAGGACATCCTCGACCACCGCATCCGCCGCCTCGCCATTCGCGTGGAAGCAGACGACCACGTCATGCTCTTCGCGCGCCAGGCGCCTCGCGATGGCTGCGCCGATCCCACGACTCGACCCGGTCACGATCGTCAATGGATTCTCCTGCACGGTTCCCCCTCATCCCTCGATCGGCTGCCAGACCGATCCTACGGATCACGTCGACATACCGGGACTCTTTCGCCGCCCGGCCTCACGGGTCTAGCGTTACCGCAGGGAGGGCGCCTTGCTGCATACAAGCCTCATATTCCTGCACGCCACATTCGCGGTCGCCGGGTTCGTGCTCGGCGCCCTGCTGATGGCCAGGCTGCCCGAGACATCCCGCTCCCCGCGGTTCGTGGCCTATGACGCACTCATGGACGCCGCGATGGTGTGCCTGATCGCCGTGGTGGCGCTCGATTGGTCGACCCTCACCGTCACGAAGCGCATCGCATTCGGCATCCTGTCGCTGCTGGCTGTCTACCTGATCATCCGGGTGGAACAGGCGCGGCGCTCCCTGGTGAGGCAGCGTCCAGGATGGCGCAAGGCCTTCCTGGGTCACGTCGGCTTCGTCATGATCTCACTGTTCGACGGCTTCTGCATCGTGGCGGCGATCGACCTGAAGTTGCCGCCCGTCGTCATCGTCGTCGTCGCGGTGCTGGGCGTGGCGGTGGGCATCTGGGTGATCCGGCTGCTGGTGCGCCGGGAACTCAGCCGAGAGGCGGCGACCGCGTGAGTTCCGGGCAGACCGCCTTGTCGGCGCGCCGTACCTTGACGGCACCCGGGGCGCGTGCTTCTACTACTTTCATTCCGACCACCGAAATCGTCCCCCCAAAAGAGTGAAATGACCGAATTCCGCACTGCAGAGCCCGGATTACCTTCGGAATCAGCAGGTGCTACGACCGGCGAGCTGACCCGAACCAGCCCGACGGACACCGCGGGTGGAGCCCAGGACTCCCGCACGGCACAGATCTCCCTGCGCACCCTCCGCAAGACCTTCGGTGCCGTCACCGCCGTCGACGATGTCGACCTCGACGTCTATGACGGCGAATTCTTCGCCATGCTCGGGCCCTCCGGCTCCGGCAAGACGACCGTGCTGCGGATGATCGCCGGTTTCGAGACACCGACCTCGGGCTCGGTGTTCCTCGGCGGCACCGACGCGACAGCACTCCCGTCCTACCGTCGCGACGTGAACACGGTCTTCCAGGACTACGCGCTCTTCCCCCACATGACCGTCGCCAAGAACATCGAGTACGGCCTCCTCGTCGACAAGGTCGCGAAAGCAGAACGCACCCGGCGCGTCGGTGAAGCACTCGAGATGGTGCGCCTCAGTGGGTTCGGGGACCGCAAGCCCAACCAGCTCTCCGGCGGCCAGAGGCAGCGCGTCGCACTGGCGCGCGCACTCGTGAAACGCCCGAAGGTCCTGCTGCTCGACGAGCCGTTGGGCGCCCTCGACCTCAAGCTGCGCGAACAGATGCAGCTCGAACTCAAAGCGATCCAGCGCGACATCGGGATCACCTTCGTGTTCGTCACCCACGACCAGGATGAAGCACTCACCCTCTGCGACCGGCTCGCCGTGTTCAACAACGGGCGCATCGAACAGCTGGGCGATGCGCGCGACGTGTACGAGCATCCCACCACCGCGTTCGTCGCAGGGTTCGTCGGCTCCTCCAATTTCATCAACTCGGCTGCTGCGCAGTCGGTCTTCGGACTGACCGGCTCGTTCGCCGTGCGCCCGGAGACGGTCGCGATCAGCTACCGCGGCGAGCCCGTGCCGACGGGTGCGATCCGGGCCGACGGCGTCGTGCGCGACGTCGTCTACGCCGGCTCGGTCACCCGCATCGTCACCGACGGGCCGGCAGGTCTCGCCCTGAGCGCAACCGTGCTGAATGCGAGCGGCGGCCTCGACCCTCGCATCCAGCGCGGAAGCGAGGTCACCGTCTCCTGGCCGGAAGCGGCCCTCCGCCGGATCTCTGACTGACCGACCGCCCGAGCACCGCAGCACCGCCCGAACCCCCACCGCACATCCCAACACCCCACAGCAGATAAGAGAGGCACATCATGAAAACGATGTTTCGCACCGCGAGCGCCGGAGCGGCAGTACTGCTCGCCGCGACGGTGCTCCTGTCCGGCTGCAGCGCCGGCACGTCGACGACGACGGGCACCCGCGCGCAGCCGCCGAAAGAGAAGATGCAGGCCTCCGTCGGCACCGGCGAAGGCCAGCTCAACCTGATCGCCTGGGCCGGCTACGCCGAAGACGGCTCCAACGACAAGACCGTGGACTGGGTGCACCCGTTCGAAGCCCAGACCGGCTGCCAGGTGCACACCACCTACGGTGCCACCTCGGATGACATGGTCCAGCTCATGCGCACCGGTCAGTACGACGGCGTGTCCGCATCCGGTGACGCAACGCTGCGTCTGATCTACGCGGGCGACGTCGTCCCGGTCAACACCAAGCTCGTGCCCAACTACGACACGATCTCGCCCTTCCTGAAGGACGGCAACTGGAACTCGGTCAACGGTCAGATGTACGGCATCCCGCACGGCTGGGGTGCCAACCTGCTCATGTTCACGCCGTCGACCGTGACGCCGCCCCCCACCTCCTGGTCGGCCGTCTTCGGCGACTCGAGCAAGTACAAGGGCAAGGTCACGGCCTACGACTCCCCCATCTACATCGCGGATGCGGCCCTCTATCTGAAGGCCACGAAGCCGTCCCTGGGGATCACCGACCCGTACTCGCTCACGACCAAGCAGCTCGCCGCCGCCGTCGCAGTGCTCAAGAACCAGAACCAGAACATCGGCGAATACTGGTCCGACTACACCAAGGAGGTCCAGGCCTTCGAATCCGGGACGTCCGTCGTCGGCACCACCTGGCAGGTCATCGCGAACCTGATCAACTCCGACGCGAAGGTCAAGGTCGAGACGGTCATTCCCAAGGAAGGCGCGACCGGCTGGTCGGACACCTGGATGGTCTCCACGAAGGCGAAGCACCCGAACTGCATGTACGAGTGGATGAACTGGATCACCTCGCCGAAGGTCAACGCCCAGGTCGCCGAATGGTTCGGTGAAGCGCCCGCACAGACGCTCGCCTGCAAGGAGACCACCGACCCGAACTTCTGCGCCACGTACCACGCCACCGACGCGGACTACGCGAAGAAGATCGCATACTGGACGACCCCGACGAAGGACTGCGTCGACGGCAAAGGCACCGACTGCACCTCGTACACCGATTGGGTGAACGCGTGGCAGCAGATCCGGGGCTAGCCGCACGGCGGCCCAGCTACCTCTCCACGAGGCCCAGGGCACGGCTGGCGCTGCTTCTCAGCGTCCCGCTGCTCTGGCTCGTGGTGATGTACCTGGGTTCGATCGCCGTCATGCTCGTGTCGGCGTTCTGGACGGTCGACGACTTCACCGGCGCCGTCGTCCACACCTTCACGCTCGACAACATCACGCGGCTCTTCACGGATCCGCTGTTCGGTGAGGTCGCGCTTCGCACCATCCTGGTGGCCGTCACGGTGACGGTCATCGACGTGGTGATCGCCGTGCCGATGGCGCTCTTCATGAGCAAAGTCGCCTCTCCGCGGGGTCGCATCGCCCTCGTCGTCGCAGTGACGACCCCGCTGTGGGCGAGCTACCTGGTGAAGGCGTACGCGTGGCGCATCATCCTCGCGCCGAACGGTCCGCTCGCGGCCGTGACGGGAGGGCACACTCCCGGCTACGGACTGACCGCGACGATCATCACGCTCGCCTACCTCTGGCTGCCCTACATGATCATCCCGGTCTACGCAGGATTCGACCGAGTGTCCGATTCGCTGGTCGAGGCGAGCTTCGACCTGGGTGCGAGCACGTGGCGGACGATCCGTTCGGTGGCGCTGCCGCTGGTCTTCCCGGCGATCGCGGCTGGTTCGATCTTCACGTTCTCGCTGACCCTCGGCGACTACATCGCGGTCGGGATCGTCGGCGGCAAGACCCAGCTGCTGGCCAACCTGATCTACGGCCAGCTGGTCACCGCCAACAACCAGCCGTTCGCGGCCGCCCTCTCGCTGATCCCGCTGGTCGCGATCGTGCTCTACCTCTTCGCGATGCGCCGCACCGGCGCCCTGGAGAACGTCTGATGAAGCTGCCTCTCTCGCTGCGCGTCATCCTCACCATCTGCATGGTGATCGGACTCGCGCTCCTGTACATCCCGCTCGCGCTGATCGTGCTGAACTCGTTCAACAGTTCGCGGACGTTCGGCTTCCCGCCGACGTCGTTCACGCTCGAGTGGTGGCAGCGGGCGGCGGAGAGCAGCGGTGCCCTGAGCGCACTGGGCACGTCGGTGATCGCAGGACTCTGCGCGATGCTGATCGCCCTCCTGCTCGGAACGATGGCGGCCTTCGCGGTGCAGCGATTCGCCTTCTTCGGCAAGAGCACGATCAGCTTCCTCGTCGTGCTGCCGATCACGCTGCCCGGCATCGTCACGGGCATCGCGCTCAATGCGACGTTCGTGCAGGTCCTCGGACCGTTCGGCGTGGCACTCGGGCTCGCGACCGTCATCATCGGTCACGCGACGTTCTGCATCGTCATCGTGTACAACAACGTGCAGGCGCGGCTGCGACGCGTGGGGACCTCGCTCGAGGACGCGTCGGCGGACCTCGGCGCCTCCGGCTGGCAGACCTTCTGGCGGGTGACCTTCCCCGGAGTGCGCGGCGCGTTGATCGCGGGCGCCGTGCTGGCGTTCGCGCTGAGCTTCGACGAGATCGTCGTGACGACCTTCACGGCCGGGCCGGCCATCCAGACCCTCCCGCTGTGGATCTTCAGCAACCTGTTCCGCCCGAACCAGGCGCCGGTCGTGAACGTCGTCGCGGCGGTCCTGGTCGTCGTCGCGGTCATCCCCGTCTGGCTGGCGCAGCGCTTTTCGGGCGACTCCGCGACCAGCCGCATCTGACGCACGCGTTTCCGGCCCGCGAGCACAGGAGAAAGCGCCTTGTGAACGAGCCTCGACGTGCCTTTTCCTGTGCTCGGCGAACGTGGCGACGAAGGGTGCGCTAGGTCGAGGGGGTCGGGATGCGACACAATGGGCACGTGTCCAAGAAGATCGACTCCACGCTGAAAGACCTCCTCAAGGCGCTGAAGAAGCACGCCGAGGTCATGAGCGCTTCGCGCGTTCCCATCAAACAGGCGCAGAAGGCCAGCGCCCGCGTCCAGGCGGCGGCGAACGCGTACACCGAGGCCGTGCACACGCGCACCGGCCAGCCGAGTCCCTTCGTCGACCTCATCGAGCCCGGACTCGACGCCGCCACCCTGCGTTCGCTGAAGAGCGAGCGGGATGCGGTGCTCCGGCGACACAACATCCCGGTCACCTGAGTCCGGCTCGTTTCTGCGACATCACCCGATGCGGGTGATGCCCGGTCGGCCGTCACCCCGTTACGTTCAATCGACTGGCGTTCCCGTCGGGTCCGCATCGCATGAAAGGTCTACGCCGTGAACTTCTGGGACTTCGTATCGTTCTTCTTCTGGACTTTCGTCTTCATCGCCTACCTGATGATCCTGTTCTCGATCATCGGGGACCTCATGCGCGACCACAAGCTCAACGGCTGGTGGAAGGCTGTCTGGGTCATCTTCCTGATCTTCCTGCCGTTCCTCACGGCCCTGGTCTACCTGATCGCGCGTGGGCGCGGCATGGCCCAGCGGCAGCAGGCGGCCATGCAGGCTGCGCAGGCCGACACCAATTCGTACATCCGCACTGTCGCGGGCAGTTCCTCGCCCGCTGATGACATCGCCAAGGCGAAGGCCCTGCTCGACTCCGGCGCGCTCACCCAGGCCGAGTTCGACAACCTGAAGGCGAACGCCCTGGCCAAATCGGGAGCACCCGCAGCACCCGCAGCACCCGCCGCGCCAACCGCCTAGCACGCACGACGAGAACAGGGTTCCTCCCGATAAGACGTTGTCTATTCGGGAAGAACCCTGTTTTCGATGGGATGCGCGTCAGCGCGGGTGCGCGTCAGCGCGAGTGGGGATGCGCTTAGGCGGCTAGACGGAGGCCGGCGGGTTGCGCCGCGGCGACCGTGAGGGCGCCGTCGTGGGCATCGACGTGGACCGTCCCGCCGTCGACCAGCTCGCCGCTGACGAGCAGGTCGGCGATCCGGTCGTCGAGCTCACGTTGGATGAGCCTCCGCAGCGGGCGGGCGCCGTACTCGGGCTCATAGCCGTTCTCGGCGATCCAGGTGACTGCGGCCTCGGTGACGTCGAGAACGACATCCCGCTGCTGGAGCCGTGCCCCCGTCGCCGCGAGCAGCAGCCGAACGATGTCGCGCAGCTGCGCGGTGTCCAGCTTGCGGAACAGCACGATCTCGTCGATCCGGTTCAGGAACTCGGGCCGCATCGCCTCACGGAGCTTGCCCATCACGCGGTCGCGCAGATCCTTCTCCGAAGCGTAGCCGCTGGCGTCACCGGATGCGCCGACTGGCACGAATCCGAGCGCACCGCTTCTCGACGCGAGGAACTCCGAACCGAGGTTCGAGGTCATGATCACGACCGTGTTGCGGAAGTCGACCGTGCGGCCCTGGCCGTCGGTGAGGCGTCCGTCGTCGAGCACCTGCAGCAGCAGGTTGAACACGTCCGGGTGCGCCTTCTCGATCTCGTCGAAGAGCACGACCGAGTACGGGTTGCGCCGGACCCGCTCGGTGAGCTGGCCCGCCTCGTCGTAGCCGACATACCCGGGAGGGGCGCCGACCAGACGCGCGACCGTGTGCCGCTCGCCGAATTCGCTCATGTCGAATCGCACCATCGCCTTCTCGTCGCCGAACAGTGACGCAGCGAGCGCTTTCGCCAGCTCCGTCTTGCCGACGCCGGTCGGTCCGAGGAACAGGAAGCTGCCCACCGGACGGTGCTGGTCGCCCATCCCGGTCCGGTTGCGCCGGACGGCCTTCGAGACCGCGACGACGGCGTCGTCCTGGCCGATCACCCGTTCGTGCAGCTCCGTCTCGAGGCGCGCGAGGCGCTCACGGTCGGCTTCGCCGATGCGGCTGACCGGGATGCCGGTGGCGCGCGAGATCACCGCAGCGACCTCAGGCTCGCCGACGACAGCGTCCACCTGCGGCTTCGTGCTCACCGCGTCGAGCTCGGTCTGCACTCCTTCGATCTCGTCGCGCAGCCGCGACGCATCCTCGTAGTGCTCGGCCGCGACGGCGGAGTTCTTCTCCGCCTCCAGGTTCGCGAGGCGATCGAGGAGACCGGACGCGTCGACCCGCTTGCCGAGTGACAGGCGCAGTCGCGCGCCTGCCTGGTCGATCAGGTCGATGGCCTTGTCGGGCAGGAACCGGTCGGACACGTAACGGGCGGACAGCTCGACGGCCGAGCGGATGGCATCGTCGGTGTAGGTGACGCCGTGGTGCTCTTCGTAGACCTTGCGCAGGCCGGCGAGGATGAGCACGGCGTCTTCGATGCTGGGCTCGCCGACGGTGACCGGCTGGAACCGGCGCTCGAGGGCGGGATCCTTCTCAATGCGGCGGTACTCCTTGAGCGTGGTCGCACCGACGAGGTGCAGCTCGCCGCGGGCGAGGCGGGGCTTCAGGATGTTGCCCGCATCCATTCCGCCTCCGTCACCGGCACCGCCGGCGCCGACGACCGTGTGCAGTTCGTCGATGAAGACGATCAGCTCGTCGCGCCGGGCGCTGACCTCGTCCATGAGCTTGGTGAGCCGTTCCTCGAAGTCGCCGCGGTAACGGGTGCCTGCGAGCATGGCGGGCAGGTCGAGGGCGACGACCCGCTTGCCCTGGAGCTGCTCGGGCACGTCGCCGTCGACGACGGCCTGCGCCAGTCCTTCGACGATCGCGGTCTTGCCGACGCCGGCCTCGCCGACGAGCACCGGGTTGTTCTTGGTGCGCCGCGAGAGGATCTCGACAGTCTGTTCGATCTCATCGAGGCGGCCGATGACCGGGTCGAGCCGGCCGTCGCGAGCGAGCGCCGTCAGGTCGGTGCCGAACTGGTCGAGCATCGGGGTGTCGGAAACGGTGCCGGCCTCAGGTGCGGGCGAGCCGTCGGGTCCGACGCTCGTCGTCTGACGCATGGCAGAGGTGAGCGCTTCTGCGGTCACACCGGCAGACTGCAGGACCTGCCCGGCGGGCGAGTCCTGCACCAGCACGAGCGCGAAGAAGAGGTGCTCGGGGTCGATGTAGGTTGCACCGGATGCGCGGGCGACCTGGTAGGCGTGGAACAGTGCGCGCTGGGCCGAGGGCGTGATCGATGCGGAGTCCGCATCGACGATGCTCCCGCTCTGCGGGAGGCGCTGCTCGGCCGCAGCGGCGACGGCCGCGGGGTCGACGCCGATCCGGCGCATCGCGTCGGCGGCCGGCTCCTGCTCCACCATCACGCGGAGGATGTGCAGGGAGTCCAGCTCCTGGTGGCCGTGCTCGAGGGCGAAGCGGCCTGCCTCCGCCAGGATCTCCTGGGTGCGGCGGCTGAGGAAGCGGCTGATGTCGATCGAGCGCGCGGAACGGGCGCGCTCACCCGCGAGGTAGCGCGCGAGGAACTCGTCGAACGAGTTGCCGCCGTCGCCTTCGGGAGTGAAGTTGTCGGGCACGAGATCTCCTGTTTCTTGAAAGTTGAGTCGTGTACGCTCAAGTTCAACAACAGAGACCTCCGGTTATTCCCTAGCCCCCGGGCGGACTCGTCGGCGGTGCGGACGGCTGATCTGTCGGCCCGGGCAGCCCGGGTGCCCCCGGAGTCGGGGCCGGGGCCCCGCTTCCGTTGCTCACTTCGATCGTGACGGAATCCCCGCTGTTCACCCTGCTCCCCGCCGACGGGTTCGTCGACGCGACCTGGCCCGCGGGCTGCTGGCTGTCCACCTGGTTCGGGTCGACGGTCACCGTGAGGCCGAGGTTCTGCAGCTCGGACTGCGCCACCTGCGGTGTCTGGCCGGACACATCCGGGACCGTGACCTGCGTGCCGTAGAGCTGCGCATCCGACGGCTGAGTGAACGGCGCACCGCCGTACGCCTGGTCGATCGCCTGGAGGATCGGGCGCGCGATGTGGAACTTGACGTCACCGCCGCCGATCCCGTTGAAGTCGAGGCTGCGCAGCGGGGTCGCCCCCGACACGTTGCCCACCCAGGTCGCTGTGGACACCTTGCTGGTCGAGGTCACCAGCCAGTTCTGCAGGGAGTTGTCGGTGGTGCCCGTCTTGCCCATGATCGGTACGCCGTCGTCCGGGTTCGCACTGGCTGCGGTTCCACCACCCTGCAGGACGCCCTGCAGCGCGTAGGTCACGCCGGCCGCGATGTTCGGGGCGAGACCCTGCGTGCACTTCGACGGGGTGACGGCCCGCTCGGAGCCATCGGCGTTGACGACCCGGTCGATCGCCACGGGGGTGCACACGACGCCGCCGTTCGCGATGCCGGCGTAGGCGGTCGCCATCGTCAGCGGCGACAGGTAATTCGTGCCGAGGATCATCGACGGAAACGAGTTCAGCGGGTTGCCGGCGGATGCGGGATGCACGTCCAGGCCTTTGGCAGCGTTCAGGATGGAGCACAGGTCGACTTTGGTGCCCATCATCGCGAAGGCCGTGTTCACCGATTGCGCCGTGGCGGACAGGACGGACAGGTAGCCGGCCGATCCTTCGTCGTTCGACACCTGCCAGTCCGGCCCGTTGATGTCGGCACAGGTGTTGGTGAAGTCGGACGTCGGGAAGTCGTAATGGGTCGCGTCGATCGTGTCGTAGAGGCTGTGGCCGGCTTCGAGCCACGCCGCGAGGTCGAACGCCTTGAACGTCGAGCCGGTCTGGAACCCCTGGGATCCCCCGTACGCCTCGTCGGTGTTGTAGTTGACGGCGGTCGTGCCTGGAACGGCCTGGTCGGTGTTGTTGAAGGCGCGGTTCTCGACCATCGTGATGATGCGCCCGGTGCCCGTCTCCGTCGACACGTTCGACGCGCCGAGGTCGATTCCGTTGGCGGATGCCGGGATGTACGAGCTCAGCGATTGCTGGGCGACCGCCTGCAGGTCGAGGTTCAGTGTGGTGTAGATCTTCAGGCCGCCGCGGTTGAGGGTCGCCCATCGGTCGGCCGAGGTCGCGCCGAACGCGGAGTCGTTGAGCACGACGTCGCGCACGTAGTCGCAGAAGAAGGCCGCGTTGTAGCGGACGGCGGTCGCGCATCCTGACGTCGTCGGCGTGATCGTCGGCTTCACCGGCGTGGCCTTGGCCGCCGTGCGTTGCGCCGCCGTGATCTTGTGGTTCACGTACATCCGGTCGATCACGTAGTCGCGACGTTCCTTGGTCAGCTTGTAGCCGTTCGCAGCGCCGTTGGCCGCGTTCTTGGGTTGGTCGATCCGCAGGTCGGCCGGGTTGTTCAGGATGGCCACGAGGGTCGCCGCCTGCACCAGGTTCAGCTGGGCCGCGGTGACGCCGAAGTAGTAGTGTGCGGCGCTCTCGATGCCGTAGACCTGTCCGCCGAACCCGACGACGTTGAGGTAGCCCATCAGGATCTGGTTCTTGCTGTATTCCTTCTCCAGTCCGACTGCGTAGCGCATCTCCTGCACCTTGCGCGAGAGAGTCTGGCCTGCCGCGTTCTGGTAGCAGGCCTGGACTGCCTTCGCATCGGTTAGCGCGTCGCACTGCTGGACTTCGACGTTCTTCACGTACTGCTGCGTGATGGAGGAGCCGCCCTGCACCGACCCGCCGGAGACGGTCGAGAGCGCTCCGCGCACAGTGCCGAGGATGTCGACCGCCCCTTCCGAATAGAACCGCGGGTCCTCAGCGGCGACCGTCGCATCCTTCACGGTCTGCGCGACCGCGCCCCACGAGACGTTGACCCGGTCCTGGGCGTAGAAGGATGCGATGGGGACCTCGACGCCGCCCTTCTTCGCGTAGATGGCGGAGTCCTGCGCGAACGGCATGATCTTCAGGTCGGATGGGAGCTGATTGAACCCGTTGATGCCGGCGGATGCGGCGGCGCTGACCCCCAGGAACCCGGGAAGGACGACTGCGGCGACCAGCACGGCGGCCATGAGGCAGGCGATCCCGATCTGTGCGAACACGCCCAGGCGGGTCTTCGCCGGGGTGATCTCGTAGCGCCGCAGGGGTTCGAGCCGTCTCGAGAGGTCGGCCATCCGGTCACGACGGAAGAATTGCGGGGAGGTGTCCACGCTCCCACAGTCCCACCGGTTCCCTTGGGTTTCCCTGACGTGGTGGCGGGAAGCCTGACGAAACCTTCATGAAGCGCCCGCGGCGCTCCCACCTATTTCACGGCGACGATGTCTATTGGGGGATGTCCGGGTCCGTCGCCAGCAGATCGGGAGCCACCCGCCCGAGAGGTACCCGAATGTACGCCGCCGCCGGGGCCGCGATGCAGGCTCGCAACAATGTCACAGCCGACCCATCGACCGCGTGCGCGGCGTAGCCTTGGAGTGCGGAACGCGGCGCCGTGCCCATACCGGCGGTCTGCAGCGCGCCCCGACAGGAACAGGACTGCACCACGATGACACTTGCCGACCCGACGACGCGGGCTCTGACGACCGAGGAGGTCGACAGCCTCCGCCGCGATTTCCCGATCCTCCGGGAGCGGGTGAACGGGCATCCGCTCGTCTATCTCGACTCCGGCGCGACGTCGCAGCGTCCGCGTGCGGTGATCGACGCGGAGGTCGATTTCGCGGAGCACCACAATTCCGCTGTTCACCGCGGGGCGCACACGCTCGCGGCGGAGGCCACCGAACTGTTCGAGGATGCGCGGACGACCGTCGCGTCCTTCGTCGGAGTCGGTCACGACGAGATCGTCTGGACGTCCAACGCTACGGAGGCGATCAACCTCGTCGCCTACGCGATGTCGAACGCGAGCGCGGGACGCGGCGGAGAAGCAGCTGAGCGCTTCCGCCTAGGTGAAGGCGACGAGATCGTCGTGACCGAGATGGAGCACCACGCGAACCTGATTCCGTGGCAGGAACTGGCTGCGCGGACGGGCGCGTCCCTCCGGGTGATCCCCCTGACCGATGCGGGCACCCTCGACCTTGAGGAGGCGGCCCGGGTCATCGGCGACCGCACACGGCTGGTCTGCTACACCCACGTCTCGAACGTGCTCGGCACGGTCAACCCCGTCGAGAAGCTGACGGCCCTCGCCCATTCGGTGGGAGCTCTCGCCCTGCTCGACGCCTGCCAGTCGGCGCCGCATCGTCCCCTCGACCTGCGCGCGCTCGACGTCGACTTCGCAGCGTTCTCCGGCCACAAAATGCTCGGCCCGACCGGGGTCGGCGTGCTCTACGGCCGCGCGGAACTCCTCGACGCCCTCCCTCCGTTCCTGACCGGCGGCTCGATGATCACCACGGTGACGCTCGACCACGCGGAGTACCTTCCGGCACCGCAGCGGTTCGAGGCCGGCACGCAGCGTGTCTCCCAGGCGATCGGCCTGGCCGCGGCCGTCCGCTACCTCGACTCGGTCGGGCTCGACCGGGTGCACGACTGGGAGTCCTCGCTCGGCCGTCGACTCGTGGCCGGCCTCGCGGACATCCCGGGCATCCGTGTCCTCGGCCCCGCACTGGGCGACGAGCGGGCCGGGCTCGCAAGCTTCGACGTCGACGGCGTCCACGCCCACGATGTCGGCCAGTACCTGGACGAACTCGGCATCGCTGTACGCGTCGGCCACCATTGCGCCCAGCCGCTCCACCGCCGGTTCGGCGTCACAGCGACGACCCGTGCGAGCACGTACCTGTACACGACGCCGGACGAAGTCGACACGTTCCTGAACGCGGTCGCCGACGTGCGGCCCTTCTTCGGAGTCGGGCGATGAGCGACCACGGCACCGGATCCGAGGGGATGCCCCTGCGCGACCTCTATCAGGAAGTGATCATGGATCACGCCCGCAAGCCCCACGGCTTCGGGCTCACCGATCCGTCGAGTGCCGAGTCGCATCAGGTGAACCCGACCTGCGGTGACGACCTCACCCTGCGCGTCCTCACGGATGCGTCCAGCGGTCTCGTGGAGTCCGTGAGCTGGGAGGGCCACGGCTGCGCGATCTCGCAGGCGTCCGCATCCCTGCTGTTCGACCTCATCCGCGACCTCGACCGCGATGCGGTGAACGCACGGATCGACGCCTTCCGCACGATGATGCAGTCGAAGGGGACCCTCGACGGCGACGAAGAGCTCCTCGGCGACGCGGTGGTTCTCGCCGGCGCCTCCCGCTACGTCGCCCGCGTGAAGTGCGCCATGCTCCCCTGGGTCGCCCTCGAAGACGCCCTCACCCGGGCATAGGCCGCGCGAGCACAGGAAAAAGCATCCGATCGTCGCGATTCGGGATGCTTTTTCCTGTGCTCGCGGGTTGGTCGGGGCGAGCGGCGGGTCAGCCGCCGATGGCGCCCATGCTGCGCTCTGGGGGGATGAAGTCGGCGGCGTTGATCCCGTGGCCGGCCCATTTGCCCCACATGGCACCCCGCCACCATTGGGCGATCTCCGCGTCCGACGCGGCCCCGCGGAGCAACGGCCGCAGGTCGGTCTCCTCGTCGCTGAAGAGGCACGAACGCACGGTGCCCTCCGCCGTGATCCTCGTGCGGTCGCACGCCTCGCAGAACGGCCGCGTCACCGATGCGATGATGCCGACGGTGTGCGGGCCGCGATCCACCGACCACTCTTCAGCCGGCGCCGACGGGTCGTCCCGTCCGATCTCGGTCAGCTCGAAACGCTCGCCGAGCCTCTCGAGGAGTTCGGCCGCAGTGACGAGGTTGTCTCGTGTCCAGGTGTGGTCGGCGTCGAGCGGCATCTGTTCGATGAAACGCAGGCGGCAGCCGTTGGCGATCGCCCACTGGAGCAGGTCGGGCGCGTCATCGAGGGTCGACCGCATCATCACGGCGTTGAGCTTGAGCGGAGCCAGGCCCGCTGCGTGCGCCGCACGGATGCCCGCGAAGACCGAGTCGAGACGGTCACGCCGGGTGAGCTCGGCGAAGTGCTTTCGGTCGACGGTGTCGAGGGAGATGTTGATGCGGGTGAGCCCGGCGGCCACCAGGCGCGCGACACGGTGTTCGAGGCCGACGGCGTTCGTCGTGATCGACAGGTCTATGCCCGGCGCGACTGCGGCACTGCGAGCGATGATCTCTTCCAGGTCGGCGCGCATGAGCGGCTCACCGCCGGTGAACCGCACCTCGCGGATCCCGAGGTCGCGGGCGCCGATGCCGACGAGGCGCGCGATCTCGACCGGCGTCAGCAGGTCTTCGCGAGCGATCACGGGCAGGCCGGCCTCGGGCATGCAATAGGTGCAGCGCAGCGAGCACTTCTCCGTGACGGAGATACGCAGGTCGCGAGCTGTACGACCGAAACGGTCGATGAGGCCCGGAACCTCCGGGCGATCGGCAAGGCTCGGCATCTGCGCCGGGTCGCGCCGAATGCGTGGGATGCCCACGGTGACCTGGGTCATGGTGTCACTGTACGTCGACTTGCGCCCTCCGCACTAATTGTTCGCGACCGCCCTCGTACGTACGCGGGCGCTCAGAAAGAACGCGTGCGGTCGCTCAGCGCGACGGCCCCGGCGGACGGGCTCACCCGGTCTTCGCCTCGTCCCATTTGCGTCCGGCGACCTCGGTCGGGATGCCCTTCGAGAGCAGCAGGGAGCCGAGCGTGATCGCGATCAGGCCGAAGAACGCCGTTTCGAGTGACGACAGCTGGGCATCGGTGTAGACGGCTGCCAGCTGCTTGGACTGGTCTGCGCTGAGACCGTTCTCTTTGCCGATCTCGGTGACGGTCGCGGCCGGGACGATGGCGACTCCGCCCTCGGTCTCTGTGGCGACGGTCGCCTTGACGTCGCTGGGCAGCGTGCTGGCTGCGACCCCTGCCGAGAACGAGGTTGTGAGGGCCCCGATGAGTATGGAACCGATCAGCGCCGTACCGAGCGAGGAGCCGAGGTTCTGGAACACTCCCTGAAGGCCGCCGACCTCGCTCGTCTCCTTCTCGGTCACACTCGACATGTTCACCGCGCCGAGCTGCGATGCGAGCAGGCCGAGCGCGGCCCCGGCGAGGAACATCCCGAGCCCGAACAGGAACGACTGCAGGTCCGGGGAGACCGCGCCGAGCAGAAGGATCGCGCTGCCGACCAGGATCCACTGCCCGACCCGCACGATGCGCCGGGGAGACCAGATGCGCGAGAGCCGGGTGCCCACGATCGAGAACAGGATGAGGGAGATCGAGAGCGGGAAGATCCGGATGCCGGTCTGCAGCGCATCCAGCCCCAGTGTCATCTGAAGGTAGACCGGCACCATGAAGAACAGGCCGGCGGTCACTGCGTACTGCGCGCCCAGGACGCCCAACCCGCTGCGCAGCTGGCGGATGTCGAAGAGGCTGACGTGCACCAGCGGAGGCCGCCCCGTGGCGACCAGACGTCGCTGCCGCGCGATGAACGCCCAGAGCAGGATGGCCCCGAGGAGGATCAGCCACGCTGAGAGCGAGATTCCGAGCGGCTGGATCGGCACGCCGTTGATCTCCGGGGACGCAAGCGGGGTGATCCAGCCCCAGGTCTTGCTCTGCAGCATCCCGAGCACCACGAAGACGAGGCCCGCCGCCGAGAGCAGCACGCTCCAGACGTCGATGCGCTCGGAGCGTCGCCCGGCCTTGTCCGCGATGACCCGCGCGAACAGGACGACCACCGCCATGATGACCACTTCGGCGACGAAGACGTAGCGCCAGCTGAAATACGTGGTGACGAAGCCGCCGATCAGCGGTCCTGCGGCGACCGCGGCCCCCGAGACCGCGCCGATGATCGCGAAGGCCGTGATCCTGCTCGGGCCGGTGTAGTTGTCGGCGACGAGGGCGGCGATCGCGGGGATGACCAGCACCGCGCCGAGACCCTCGATGATCGACCAGCCGAGGAACAGCACCACGATGTTCGGCGCGAGAGCCGTGGTCAGCGACCCGATCGCGTAGACGATCGATCCGATCACGAACGCGCGGCGCCGACCCCACAGGTCGCCCAGCTTCGCCCCCAGCAGCATGACCGACGCCATCGTCAGCGTGTAGAAGGTGATGGCGGCCTGCATCGCCGAGACCGTCGTGTTGAGGTCGGCCACGACCGTAGAGATCGACACGTTCATGACAGTGCCGTCGAGCACCATGACGAACTGGGCTGCGCCGAGGATGATGACGACGGACCACTTCTTCATGTTCTGCCCCGCTTCTCAGCCGTTGTGTTCGTGCCTAGCGGCCGGCAGCGAGCCGGTGTCAGCCCAGTATCTTCCCCGCTGTCGATGGAGCGCAACGGTCGGACACGGTCATGTCGGTCGTATTCATGACCACGGCGGCATGCGCCTGACGCGCGAACGACGGTGAGAACGGCTTCGCTGCGTGCGAGAGAAGCCGCAGCATGCCGAGCGGGACGTGGCGGATGCGCGCAGGAGTCGAGGCACGCGCGACCGCCTCCTCGGCGATCTCGGTGAAGGTGCGGGCGAGCCGGGGCGTGACATCGAGCTCCCGGTTGCGACGCGGATGCTCGGAGACGGCTTCGGCGATCGCGTCGGCGACCGCGGCCGCTCGCACGAAGTCGATGGGATTGGTTCCGGACCCGAACACGAGCGCCTGGTGGCGGTCGTCGACATGGGCGCCGATGATTCCGGTCCACGTCTCGAGGAACGGTGCCGGACGGATGATCGTCCAGGAGACTGCGCTCGCCGAGAGTGCCCTCTCTGCGGCGAACTTGGCCCGGTGCAGGCTCATCGGATGCTGCGGGCCGGCCCCGTAGGCCGAGACCAGGACGATGTGGCGCACGCCGGCGGCTGCCGCCCGCCCGATCGCGGCGATGTTCGCATCCCGGTCGATGGTCTCCGGGCTGATCCCCCGCGGGCCGACGAAGCCGTGAGCGGCGAGAACGACGACCTCGCAGCCGCGCATCGCCTCTTCGACGGCAGCGATGTCACGGACGTCACCGACGACGACCTCGACCCTGTCTTCGGCGATGCGCGATCGATCACGCGTCAGGACCCGGACCTGCTCGCCGCGTGCCAGCAGCTCGGGGACGAGTATGCGTCCGAGGGTTCCACTCGCCCCGATCACGAGGGTCATGGCCGCGCACCCGAACCGCTGGCGTGCGTCACGCGTGCGATGGTCTCGTCGATGCCGACGTCGGCGACGGAGACGGGTTCGAGGTAGAAGCGCGCTTCAGTGATGACGTCGTCTCCAATCGTGAAGACGATCACGCCCCGCATCAGATGGGTCGACCCGTCGCGCCGTGTGCCCCCGAGCTCCCACTCGCTCCACACGGTCCGGTCGTCGACGGCCGTCGCGAGCAGGTTCGCCCGCAGGTCGGGTATGGCGGCGAACAGCTGCCCCCAATTGCGCCCGACCTGGGCGGAGCCGGTGAAACCCTGGGCCGGATGGACCGGCGTCGCGTTCACGTAGTCGTCGGCGAAACATGCGGTCAGAGCGTCGAGGTCATGTGCGTTCGTCGCGGACACGAGTCGCGCTATGACGGCAGTCGGATCAGTCGAACCTCTCATCGGAGGCCTCGATTCCATTATTGGTAGCTAGAATGAATACGGTAGCATAGAATGAATACGGTAGCATAGAATGAATCGCATGTCCACGGATTCGAAGCGCCGACCGTACGATTCCCGCGCACGTCGCGCGCAGGCGCACCGCAACCGAGCCGCGATCCTCCAGTCCGCCCGCAAGCGCTTCCTCGCCGACGGCTACGCTGCGACCACCATCGCGACGATCGCCGACGACGCCCAGCTCTCGATCGACACGGTCTACAAGACCTTCGGCGGCAAAGGCGGACTGGTCCGGGCAATCTACGACGAAAGCCTCCTCGGCAGCGAGGCGACGGCCGCACCGCTCCGGTCCGACGCGCTGCAGGACGGAGAAGCGGATGCACGCGCAGTCGTCCGCGGCTGGGGCGCGCTGACGGCGGAGGTCGCCCCGATGGTGGCGCCCATCCACCTCCTGGTCCGCGACGCGGCTGCATCCGATACCGAGATGGCCGCGCTCCTGCGCGACAGCGACGACAGCCGTCGCGCGCGGATGCGGCACAACGCACTGTCGCTGGCCGACCGCGGCCGGCTCAGGCCGGGAATCACGCTGGAGGAGGCGACCGACATCATGTGGGCGCTCAGTTCGCCCGAGCTGTTCGAGCTGCTGGTACTCCGAGCCGGCTGGTCGCCCGAGCGTTTCGGACGCTACGTCGCCGAATCGCTCGAGTCCGCACTTCTCCCCTGATCGCGGGCGGGGGTACAGACTTGAGCACATGGGATCACTGACCTACGGCGAAACGCAGACATTCGAGTTCGATGACCGAATGCTCAGCCACATGAAGCTCGCCATCGTGGCGAAGCTGCTGCGCCACGAGAGCTTCCTCCTCAACTGGTCCCTGCCGCCCGACAAGGGATCCGGCCGGATCAGCCTGTGGATAAGCAGGGAATCCCAGCTCACGTTCCGCTTCGTTGGAAGCCGGCCGCCGTCGATCAACCTGCGCTGGATCGAGGCGCTCACCGCGACCTCCGTGCGGACCGGTGGGATGCAGGTCATGGACGAGGCCGACGCGGAGATGATGCTGACCGCCTGACAGGTCAGGGACGCGGCACGAAGGCCGCGCGGAAGATCGACCGCGCTTGCGCTCCCACGCCTGCTCGTTCGTCCGCCGCGGTTCGCGCCAGCAGGAATGCGAGCATCGTGAACGCGAGCATGACGTCGGCACTCTCCACGTGCGAGCCGATCGTTCCCGCCGACTTGTCGCGGACCAGGATCGCGTCGACGACAGCGATCACCCGGTCGCTCAGGTGGTCCGCCCGAGGGTCCCCCACGCCCGATGAGACCACCTCGATGAGAGCAGTGGAGCCCAGTGCCTGCTCGGCGACCGCATCGAACAGGTCGCTCAGAGTCGCGTCCTCACGCGTGCCCAATGCCTCGAGTTCGGTGATGTTGTCGTCGAACACGGCCACGGCGAGGTCGAGGCGGTCGGGGAAGTGGCGATACAGGCTCCCTTGACCGACGCCCGCCCGGCGGGCGACAGCACTCAGGGGTGCGTTGTAGCCGGACTCCGCGAAGACCTCGCGCGCGGCCACGATCAGCGCGTGCCGGTTGGCCGGGCCCGCACTCGGCCCGCGATTCGTTTTCTTCGTGTCCGGCACGGGTGTAGCGTACTACCGGACAATGATGTCCGGTAGGAGCGACCCCTCAGACAGCGCTCCCCACAGAAACCAGGAGGAACACCCGCATGGCCAAGACAACCCGACTCACCGGCGACTCGTCGATCGGAACCTGGCTCGACGATCCGATCGGCGGACCGATCATCAGCGAACTGCTCGCGCAGTCCGGCCAGGATGCGTCAGTCATGAAGCCCGTCCGCCGGCTCGCGCTGAAGCGACTGGTGAAGCTCAGCCAGGGCGCCTTCACCGCAGAGATGGTCGACCAGCTCGTACAAGGTGCCGCGGCCGCAGCATCCGCGCGGGGTGCCGAGACCGCCGGAGCGGGTGACGCAGCGGATGACGCCGAGCCGACCGAGCCGACAGCCGAGACCCCGGTGTGGGTCGAGAAGACCACGAACGGCCGCTTCAGCGGCAATACCGTCATCGTGACCGGTGCCGGTTCCGGAATCGGCCGCGCAACCGCATCCCGCGTCGCACGCGAAGGCGGCCGCGTGATCGCGGTCGACATCTCGCAGCAGCGTCTCGACGAATTCGTCGCCGAGCACCCTCAGGCGCAGATCGTCCCCGTCGTCGGGGACATCACCGACGATGCCGCGATCGCATCGATCGTCGCCGCCGCGGGCGACAGGATCGACGCACTGGCGAACGTCGCCGGCATCATGGACAACATGACGCCCGTCCACGAGGTGGGCGACGATGTCTGGAACCGGGTCTTCGCGATCAACGTCGTCGGCACGATGAAGCTGATGCGCGCCGTCGTTCCCACGATGCTCGCCCAGGCGTACGGATCGATCGTCAACATCGCGTCGGAGGCCGCCCTGCGCGGGTCTGCTGCAGGTGCTGCCTACACCGCGTCCAAGCATGCGGTCGCCGGCCTGACGAAGAGCAGTGCGTTCATGTACGGACCGAGCGGGATCCGCGTCAACGCGGTCGCCCCCGGCCCGACCATCACGAACATCCAGGCGAGCTTCGCTTCTCCTCTCGGAGCCGAACGCGTCCAGCTCGCCATGACCGTGCTGCCCGACCCGGTCGAGGCGGATGCTCTCGCCGCATCGATCACGTTCCTGCTTAGCGACGACGGCGTGAACATCAACGGCGTCATCCTGCCGTCCGACGGCGGCTGGTCAGCGGTCTGAACCACCGCCTACGGGCAACAGAAATGGCTGGTGACGCACACTTGCGCACCAGCCATTTCTGACACCTCAGCACCCCTGCTAGCCGAGAAGCTTGGCTTTCGCCGCAGCGAACTCGTCATCCGAGAGGATGCCCTGCGTGTGCATCGTGGCAAGGTTCTGCAGCTGAGTCATCATGTCGTTCGCGGGCGCTGCTGCCGGAGCGGGTGCCGCCGCGGCCTGCTGCGCCTGCTGCGCTGCCACCGCCTGCTGCGCCGCGTAGTCCATCTGCGCCTGCTGCTGCTGCTGCTCGTATGCCTGTGCCTCCGCGGCCTGCTGCGACTTGGCGTCCTGCCGCGAGCGCATCCCGCCCGACACGGCCGTCGCCGTGCCCGCCACGACCGCTGTCGTCGCCGCAGCACGAACCAGCCCGCCTCGGCCCATCCGTCGTCCCAACATAGTGTTCTCCTTCAGACGATCTATTCGGCGCTGCTCAGCGCTGCGATTTCGTTGACGACCGGGGCCGGGATGCGTTCCGTGCGCAACACCGCTCCGCCCGCGTTGAAGAGGGCCTGGGCGAAGTTGCGGGCCCAGGTGTGCTCGACGACGAGCAACGCCGCCGACGTTCCCGGTTCGAGGTCGTCGGCGAAGTCGGCGACATCCTCCTCGCCGGCGATCCCGATCTCGAGGAGTTCGAACTCCGGGAGGCCGTACTCGTCGGCCACCTCATCGATCTCGAGGACCACCACGTCACCGGTCTCGAAGGACTTCGTGACGAAGAGGAGGTCGAGCAGTCTCACTGTTCCCGTCTCGACGACGTCGACGATCGCGTTGACCACATCGGGTCCCGGGCGCTCACCGTCGAAGCCGATGAGGAAGATCTCCACGGGTCCGTACTCGAAGTCAGCCATGATCTACCCCCGGACGCGAGAGTCGGCCCTGAACTGCGATTGTCATGTGTCTTCCCTTCGTGTGGATGGTTCATGGTCGGCGTCCGCGAATTCGCCCGGACGGGGGTTAACGGAGACGAGCTCGATGTTCAGGCTGGCCACAGTGTCGAGCAGTCCGTGAAGTCGCGCCTGATCCGGGACCGTTCCGACGAGGTGAGTGAAGCCCTGCTCCACCTCCTTGACGTGGAAACCGGGGAACGCACCGAGGACGGCCGGGCTGAGTGTGCCCCGGATCACGATCTCGTACGTTTCGTTGAGCACGACGCCCTCTCCCACACGGCTCCGACCTTTCGTGTCTCAGTGTCGACGCATCCCCTGCCGAGGGCATCATCCGAGGAGGGTGATACGTCCCGTCCCACCCCAATTCGGGTGTGGCTTCCGAGGCGATGTCCTGCCACACTGAGGGGGATAGAGAGAGCTGGGTTATGGGTGAAAACCGCAGCGTTCCGCGTCACGCGATAGACAGGCCGACACTTCGGGGAGTGCTCGACGGGGTCCTGTCACAGCCTCTGGCGCTTATCGTGGCGCCCGCTGGGGCTGGGAAGACCGTGCTGCTCGAGCAATGGGCCGCGGTGCATCCCGATCGGTCGTTCGTCTGGCTCGACGTCACAGCGGCCGACAACGATCCCAGTCATTTCGCCGCCAAGCTGATCGCCGCACTTGCCGCGGTCAAGCCGCACTTCCTCGATGTGGCGGCTCCCGTGGCCACCGCCGGTGGCCGGCTCGGTGAGACCTTCCTCGAGGTCCTTCCGTCGCGGCTGGCAAAGCTGCCCGACACCGTCGTCGTGTTCGACGATGTCCACCACCTGACCAACCGGAGCCTCCTCGACGACCTCGAGCGGATCGTCGAGTTCGCCCCTCCGAACATCCACACCGTCTTCTCGACACGATTCGATCTCCCCCTCGGCTGGAGCCGCCACCGCCTCAACGGCGACCTCGTCGAACTGCGCAGTGCCGACCTGGCGTTCGACACGGAACAATCGTCGGAGCTGCTCGCGCGGCTCTGCGGGCGCCGGTTCGACGCAGAGTCCGTGAACGCCCTGGTCGCCCGCACCGAGGGCTGGGTCGCCGGCCTCCAGCTGGCAGCGATGACGCTGAAGGGGCGCGAC
This sequence comes from Diaminobutyricibacter sp. McL0608, assembly GCF_039613825.1. Classification (NCBI taxonomy): domain Bacteria; kingdom Bacillati; phylum Actinomycetota; class Actinomycetes; order Micrococcales; family Microbacteriaceae; genus Leifsonia; species Leifsonia sp. McL0608. The sequence goes on from NZ_CP154826.1 coordinate 2,297,977, forward strand.
GACCCGGAGGAATTCATCGAGCAGTTCGGTGGAACGGACCGGATGGTCGCCGACTACCTCACCGACGAAGTCCTGCACGTGCAGCCGAGGCGCAGGCGCACGAGCCTGCTCCGCATGTCCGCGTTCGACGAGATGTCGGCCGACCTGATCACGGAGGTCACCGGCGAAGACGGCGCCCAGTCGTGGCTGGAGTCCCTCGAACGCGAATCGATGTTCCTGGTCCCGCTGGACACGCGCCGGGAATGGTTCCGCTTTCACCACCTGTTCCGCGACCTGCTCCGCTACCACCTGCGGGCCGAAGAGCCCGGCGCCGAATCCACCCTGCTGGCCGGGGCCGCTGACTGGTATCTCGCCCGTGCCGACGTGCAGCGAGCCGTGGAATACCTGCTGCGTGCCAGGGAGTGGGAGCGCGCGCTCATGATGGTGCGCACGCGCGGGGCGGAGATCTTCGAGCGCGGCGAACTGCGCACGGTGATCCGCTGGATGACCGACCTGCCCGACTCCGTGGTGCACGATCGGCTCGACCTCCTCCTGCTGCTCGGAGTCCTGCGCGGACTCGAAGGGCAGATGGTCGCTGCGGCCGATCCGTTGCGTCGCGTGATCAACGACCCGGATGCGACCGTCGGCCAGCAACTCGTCGCGCACGCGATCATCGCCTGCCAGGCGTGGTGGAGCCCGCATCCGGAAGCATCAGTGGATGCGGCGATCCGGTCGCTGGCGCTGCTCGAGGCGAATCCCGGCTCCTCCACTCCTGATCTGCTGGGGATCACCGACTTCGAGTCGCTCCGAACCATGACCCTGTTCTCGGGCGGGCGCGCCCATTTTCTGAACGGAGACTTCTCGGAGGCCCGACTCTGGCTGGAACGCGCGACACGGTCCGAGGGCGCCGGCTACGCGCCGTGGCGGATCAGTTCGCTCGGTTCCCTGGCACTCGTGGAGGCGTGGTGCGGGCACACGAACCGCGCGGAGGACCTCGCACTGGAAGCGCTCGCGATCGCCGAGGAGGCCGGGCTGCTCACGCACGCGTCGACGGCCGACGCCCATTTCGCCGAAAGCCTTGTCGCTACGGAACGCTCGGAGCCGGACCGCGCCGAACGCAGTCTCACCGAGGGCCTCGCGCGAGCGGTGCCGAACAAACGCACCCAGCTCATGTGGATCGCCCACCTCATCCATGCCGAGCTGGGCGGGACGACCACGGACGACATTGCAGGCGTGCCGGATGGCCCGCCGCCGCCCGTGGTCCGCGATCGGCTGACCGCGGTACGCCAGCGCGAGCGCCGGCTGTCGGGTCGGGATGCGCTCCCGTGGGCGGCGGAGCCCGAGGGCCAGGATGCGCCGGCGACGCGCTTCGAGCACACGGCGGCCGCTCTCGTCCACCAGCAGCCGCAGCGGGCACGGGCCCTGCTGGCGACCGATTCGGACACACCGAGCGAGGAACCGCTCCTCGTCGTCGAGCGACTGATCCTGCGTTCGTGGCTCGCGGATGTCGAGGGCCGGCCGACCGCGGCAGAACGAAGGCTCGGAAAGGCACTCGCGCTGGCCGAAGAGCACGCGCTCGTCGATGTCTTCCTCCGCGCCGGCCCCCATGTCGTCGGCCAGCTCTCCCGGCTCCCCGGTGAACGGTCCGCCTTCGCAGAGCGCATCCTCGACCGCGCGGCCAGCGCTCTGGCGCCGGCCGCGGTGTCCACTCTGAGCGAGCCGCTGACCGAGCGCGAGCTGGAGATCCTCGCGTGCCTTCCGAGCCGGTCGACGAACGGTGAGCTGGCGGATCGCTTCTACGTCTCGGTGAACACCATCAAGACCCACATGGTGCACATCTATCGCAAACTCGATGTGCCCAATCGGAGCGCCGCCATCGTCCGCGCCCAGGAACTGGGCCTGCTCCGCTGACCACTATCACCCTCTTCGCGTGATGCGGAACGTCCGCCCGCGGCGGTAGCGTCACCGCAGCAGGTGCCGCGCAGCAGCGCGGGAGCGCGACAGCGAAGGAGCACACCATGGCGGATGACGACCTCGAGCAGGCGGGACCGATCGATTTCGTGATCGTCGAGTTTCCTGCCGGCCAATCGAACTTCAGCGGCGAGATGGCCGACGAACTCGTGAAACTCGTGGATGCCGGAACGATCCGGCTGATCGACGCGATCGTCCTCGCGAAGGACGAGAACGGAGACGTCGAGGCGATGGAGCTCTCCGACCTGGACGATCTTGGGCCGCTCGCGGCACTCGAGGCCGAACTCGCGGAGTTCCTGGCCGAAGAGGATGTGGCGAACCTCGCGGCAGCGATGGATCCGGGCAGTGTCGCGGGAGTGCTCGTGTACGAGAACCTGTGGGCGGCACCGTTCGCTGCCGCAGCGCGACGGGCGGGCGGCCAGCTGATCGCCGACGGCCGCATCCACACGCAGGCGATCGTCGCCGCCCTCGAAGCTGAAGCACAAGCAGAACTCGAAGAAGAAGGAGCCTGACATGTTGCGAGCAGGTCGAGTCGGGCGGGTCGGCGTCGTACGCGCTCCGGTCGCCAAGGCAGCAGTCGTCACGCGGGCGGTCTCCCCCGGCCCGTCGCCGGTCGCGAAAGCGGCGGTGGTGGGTGCGGTCGTGACCCCGCGCCGGCGCCTCTGACGAAAATCCTGTCGGGCGTCTGACAGACGTATCGGTGACCCACGCACTCAGTCTGCGTGGGCCACCGATTTGGCCGCGTCGGTCGTCGCTCAGTGCGCGATGGCCGGCTCGGGAGCTGCGGTGGCAGCGGGTGCAGCTGCGCCCTGTTGCACGACCGCAGTGCTGCGGCGCCGGAACACCAGGGACGCGATGACCGCGCCGATGGCGAAGAACAGCGCACCCCAGAGGTAGGCGACCGAGTAGCTGTGCACCGCGGCATCCGTGACGACCGACGGGGTCGGCGGCAGATGTGACGCCACGTAGTCGGCGGCGGCCGTCGCCGCGAGCGTGTTCAGCAGCGCGGTTCCGAGAGAGCCGCCGACCTGCTGGCTCGTGTTGACCGTGGCCGACGCGACACCGGCGAAGGAGCGGTCGACACCGAGAGTGGCGGTCTGGATCGACGCCGGCATGATCGAGCCCATCGCGAAGCCCAGGATGAGCAGCGGTGGCAGGATGTCCGCGGCGTAGGTGCTGTGCTGGTCGAGGTGCGTGAGGTAGAGCATCCCGATCGCCCCCAGGGTCATGCCGAACGGGACCATCACTTTGGGCCCGAACCTCGGCAGGAAGAGGTTCGTCGACAGCTGCGCCGACACCACGAGCATCCCGATCATCGGCAGGAAGCCGAGCCCGGTCTGGATGGGCGAGTAGTGCAGCGTCTCTTGCATGTAGTAGGTAACGAAAAGGAAGATCCCGAACATACCTGCACCGGCGATGAGCACCGAGATGAAGGCCGCTCCGCGGTTGCGGTTGAGCACGATCGCCAGGGGCAGCAGCGGGTGCTTGGCACGGAGCTGCCAGAGCACGAATCCGACGAGCAGCACGACAGCCGCGGCGAGGAAGCCCCAGGTGAGAGGCGAATCCCAGCCGTCGGTCTCGGCGTTCGAGAACCCGTAGACGAGGCTGAACAGCGCGCCGGAGACGAGCACCGTTCCAGGGATGTCGAGCTTCGGCCGCGGACCGGTGCGCTGGACGCTCGTCACGAACAGGATGGCCCCGACGATCGCGACCATGGCGATGACGACGTTGATGTAGAGACTCCAGCGCCAGCTGAAGTACTCCGTCAGGACCCCGCCGAGCAGGAGGCCGATGGCACCGCCCGCACCCGCGATCGCCCCGAAGACACCGAACGCGCGAGCGCGTTCCTTGGGGATGGTGAAGGTCGTCGTCAGCACGGCCAGCGCGGTCGGCGCGAGCAGCGCCCCGAACGCCCCCTGGAGCGCTCGGGCGCCGACGAGCAGGCCGAACGTGTTGGCGGCGCCACCCAGCGCGGACGCGCCGGCGAAGCCGATGAGGCCGATGATGAACGTCCTCTTGCGGCCGATGAGGTCGGAGAGGCGGCCGCCGAGCAGCAGGAGGCTGCCGAAAGCAAGAGAGTAGGCCGTGATGATCCACTGGCGTTCGGCGTTCGTGAAGCCGAGGTCGGCCTGGGCGGACGGAAGCGCGATGTTGACGACGGTCGAGTCGAGGACGACCATGAGCTGGGCCAGCCCGACAGTGGCGAGAGTCCACCAGTGTCGTGCGGTCGTCGGCGTGTGCGCGACGGTTGGAATCGAGGATGTTGTGGGTGGCATGAGACCCACTATATCCGGAACTCGGCAGTTTCGGATATTAACAGTTCCTTAAATGTTATGATTTATGAAGAACCGCACAGACACAAAGGGAGATAGCCGCAATGACGCAGCTCGACCTGACCCAGAACGAGACGGCCGAACCGTCGAAACTCGGGCGCAAACGCGACCACACCCGCGACCCCGAGATCCTCGAGGCAGCCCTCGACGTCCTCGCCGAGACCGGCTACGACGGCATGACCATCGAGATGGTGGCCAACCGCGCCAAGGCGGGCAAGGCCACTCTCTACCGCCGGTGGGCCTCCAAAGGCGAACTCGTCGTCGACGCCGTCGCCTGCATGAAGACCGCCGACCTCGATCTGGACCACCTTCCAGACACAGGAACACTCCGTGGGGACATGCTCGCGATGGTCAAGCCGCACTCGATGCAGGACGGCGAGAAGAAGCTCCAGGTGATGGCCGGCCTGATGTCGATGCTGTCACGGACCCCCGAACTCGCCGATGCCGTGAACGCGGCGATCGTTGAGCCCCGGGCGAAAGCCAACCGCGTCTTCCTGCGCCGCGCAATGGAGCGGGGCGAGATCTCCCCCGACGCCGATATCGACGCCCTCTCGCTGCTCACCCCGTCGATGGCGGCCTATCGCTCACTCATCCAGCGCAAGCCGGTCGACCGGGCCTTCCTCGTCTCGCTGATCGACGGTGTCCTGCTCCCGGCCGTCGGGCTCACTCCCCCGAAACCCTGACCGCGCGGGCTACGGCTCTGGCCGCGCGGGCTCATGGTCAACCGCGCATCCGCGGAATATCCTGAGAGTCTGAACAGCCGTCCGGCCCGGAACCGCGCCCCAACTATCGGGAGATCTTCGACAATCCCCTAGAACTTTGTCAGGACCTGTGCGTACGCTTCGAGGTCCGTCGGTGTGTGTGCCGGGCTGAGGAATGGGGTGGATGGCATGGCGACAGGTTCGCAGAACGTCCCACGGGCCTCGCGCGCACCCCTGCGGGTGGGGATGATCTCGCGCAAGCGGCTCGAACGGCTCGCGCGTCAGGACGCCGCGACAGCTGCGCCTCCCGTGCAGTACGACGGCGATACGGAGCCCTCGACGCCGACGGTCCAGGCCATCCAGGCGCACGCGAACGGCTACTCACGCCGCGAAGAGCAGCGCTTCCATGCACGTGTCAGCGCGGAGCTGACGGAGTATCGGATGCTCATCCGGTCGCTCGACGACGACATCGCCGCCTACGAGACGAAGACCGACGAACTGGCACCACCCGACCGGGAGGCGATCGCCGAAGGCCGTGGACCGACCTTCGAAGAGCTGCGGCGCCTGGAGCGCAGGATCAGCAGGGGCCGGAGGCGCGTCGACGAACTCAGGGCGGTCATCCAGGCCCGCTTCACGGCTGCCCGACTGCGGGCCAACCGGTACTACGACCACTCGGACGAGAAGATCGCCATCTACTGGGGTGCCTACCGGCGCTCCGGCACCCACGATCGTCCAGTCGACCGCGCTCCGGTGCTGCGGCGCTCGGACTGGCTGACGAGCAAAGAGCAGACCAAGCTCCTCGAACTCTGGCAAGGGGGAACCGATGCCCAGACGTGACCGGCCGGTGGCCGACTACGACGTTCCCAAGACGGGACGCATCCGCCGACGCCTCTTCTGGCGCCTCCGACGGATGCGCGACGCCGTCGACGTGGAGACCCTGGAGGTCTTCGAACACGAGCTGTCCGCCTTCGAGCGGGCGGGAGTCGCCGAGATCGACCGTCAGCGCACACGCAATGTCGCGACGTGCGCCGAGCGGGTCTCCGACGCGCAGAAACGCGAAGAGCTGATCCGCGCCGCGATCGTGCGAACCGACGACCAGATCAAGCGTGCCGACCTCGCGGTCGAACGCCTCGACGCCAAGCTCCTCGGGCGCGACCCCGAGCTGCACAATTACGCGTGATCGGCTGAAGGAGAACACCATGGCCAGGGACATCGTCTCGAAACCGCCGCGCATCCGCTCGCGCATCGGTCACATCTCGCCGCTCGCGCACGTGCTCGTCTACCTGCTGCTGCTCGGCATGATCACCGTCGACTACATCCTGCTCGCGCAGGCGCTCACGCTGCTTCTGCGCAACGACAGCCAGTACGGCTCGATCGGGTTGCAGATGTACGTGATCACCCTGGGCATCTCGCTCGCCGTGGTCGCACTTCCGCACGTCGTCGCCATCCTGATGCGGCGGATCCAGGCCGGCGTCATGTCGCGCCGCTGGTCGATCCTGGTCATCGGGCTCTCGCTCATCTGGGTCGCCGTGCTCGCGGCGATCACGATCGCGCGGATCAAGGCGGGCATCGACGCCCAGAACGCCGGTGGCCTCACCGGCCTCGTCGGCGGCACGACCCCCTCCGGCCCGACCGGCTTCTCCTGGTCCGCGCCCGACACGATCATGGCCTTCCTCATGCTCGGCGTGCTCGTCACCTCGGGCGCGGTCAGCTTCATCGTCGCCTGGCTCACGACCCGTCCGCTGCTCAGCGCCGCAGAGAAGGCTCACGCCCACGCCGACAAGCTCCGTCTGTACCGCGACCAGCTCCTGGGCGAAGCGGTGCAGGCCCGCGAGACCACGCAGCAGACGCTCCGCCTCGACCACGAGGACGCAGTCCGCTACACCGGCGCGCGAATCACATTCGCAGCGCGAGTCGACCTGCTCCGCGCCCAGCTCGCGACCCGGCTTGCGCAGCACGAGCGCGACCCCGAGAGCACCAGCCAGATCATCCGCGAGCTTCGCGCCCGGCGGATGCCGGACCTTCCCGCCCCCGAGACGCCCGAGGTCGCGCCCAGCGTGCAGCCGTCGCAGCTGACCGACTGAACGAACCAGCCCGGACTAGCCCCCACGGCGCATCCGGCCCGAAAGGACTCACCAATGATCATCCGTCGATACGCCAGAGCCGGCCTCGCCATCGCCGCCGTCCTCGCGATCGGCGGCGGTCTGACCTCGTGCGCCTCGGCGACGGCTGCCGGCGCGGCATGTGACCAGTCCCAGAAACGCAACATGGGCGTCGTCGCAGGCAGCACGGCGAACGCGCCCGCGACGAGCCTCGCGTCGTCTGCGGTCGAGCAGCTCTCGGCAGTGAGCAAGAGCAACGGCAGTGTGACCGTGGTCGTCCCGTCCGGCACACCGCAGGTGATGGGGACCACCCTGGTCGGCTCGACGGCGCAGGATGCGATCGTCTGCCAGAACGACCAGCGCAACAAACTGAACCAGATCACGTCATACATCAACGGGTTGAAAGCCACTGCACCGCAGGTCGACTTCCTCGGGTCCATCGACCGGGCGGCCCGCAACCTCGGATCGAAGCCGATGGGGGTGCTCGTGATCGGAAGTGGTCTTCAGACGACCGATCCTCTCGATTTCGCGAGCAGCGGCGTGCTCTACGCCGACCCCGCCCAGGTCGTCAGCGACCTGAAATCGCGCAACCTCCTGCCGAGCGACCTGAACGGCGTCACCGTCTACTGGTCCGGGATGGGCGATGTCGCCGGTGCGCAGGCGCCGCTGACCATCCCCGCGCGCAGCAACCTCATCGCGATCTGGACCGCGATCATCAAGGCGGCGGGCGGCACACTGTCCCTGCTCCCGGAGCCGGCGTCGGGAACCGCCGTCTCCGGTCTTCCGGCGGTCTCGACCGTGCCGATCGAGGCGGTGCAGACGAAGACCGACTGGACGCATCCGATCGTCATCCGCAACAGCGACCTGCTGTTCGTGAAGGACACCGCGACGTTCGCCGACCAGGCGAAGGCACAGGGTGTCCTCGCGCAGTTGGTGCCCTCGATCGAGCAGAACGGCCAGCTGGTGACCATCACCGGGACTGCGTCGAAAGACCAGGCCACCAGCAACACGGCAGACCTCGCGCTGTCACATCAGCGAGCGGCTGCGGTGAAGGCCGCGCTCGTGCAACTGGGCGTTCCGGCATCGCTGCTCCAGACCGCGGGCGTCGGTCACGACTGGTGCGGCTGGAAGAGCGAGACGGATGCAGGTGGCGCGTACTCCGACGCCCTCGCCGAACAGAACCGCTCGGTCATCCTCACCTCCCCCGGAGTCGGCCTCTGCAGCTGAGCGCGCCGCTCGGTCAGGTCCGCGCGATGACGTACTCTCGGGGGTCGAACCGGCGCACGACGCGGCGGAACGACGCCGCCCTCCGCGGCCACAGCACCGTGTTGCGCCCGCTACCGGCATCGAGGAAGAAGTTCGTGCATCCGCTCGACCACACGCCGTCGCTCAGGTCGCGGCCCAGCGACCGGTAGTACGCCGCGACCGACTCGGGTCGCGCATCCACCACCGCATCGCCGCGGATTCGGCGCAGGGCGTCGATCGCATAGCCTATCTCGGCTTCGATCATGTAGATCGCGCTGTTGTGCGAGAGCGCGACGTTCGGGCCGTGCAGGAAGAAAAGGTTCGGGAACCCGGGGACAGCCGCGCCGCGCAGAGCGAACATCCCGTCGTCCCAGGCGTCCGCGAGCGTCGTGCCGTGCACGCCGACGATGTGCTCCGCGATCCTCGGCCGCGTGGCCTCGAACCCGGTGGCGAAGACGAGCACGTCGAGAGCGTGCCGCGCGCCGTCTGCGGTGACCACCCCATCCGGTGTGATGCGTTCGATGCGTTCGGTCACGTAGTCCACGTTCGGCTGCTGGATGGCCGGGTAGAAGTCGTCGGAGACCAGCACGCGTTTGCAGCCGACCCGGTAGTCGGGGCGCAAGCGCTCACGCAGTGCACGATCGGTGACCTGCGAACGCATGTGCCTGGTGGCGATGGCCTCGATCGCAGCCCCGAGCCGCGGGCGTGAGAACCCGAACCACCGGCTGTCGTACACGGCGAAGGTGAATGCCCGGCTGGCGCGCTGCAGGGCAGGGACGACCGCGAACAGGCGCCGCCGCGCGTTGGAGGTCGGCTTGTCACGGCGCGGGATGATCCACGGTGGCGTCCGCTGGAACACGGTCAGTCGAGCGACGGTCGGCTGCAGCGCGGGCACGATCTGGATGGCGGACGCGCCGGTTCCGATGACGCCGACGCGTTTGCCACCCAGCTCCACCGAGTGGTCCCACTGCGACGAGTGGAAGCTCTGTCCCGCGAAGGTCTCGAGTCCGTCGATCGCCGGGACGTGGGGGTCGACCAGTTGTCCATGCCCCGACAGCAGCACGCGGCAGGTCACTGTGCCGCCCGACGTGACGACCGTCCATCGACCGGCCCGGGCATCCCACGCCGCATCCTGCACGTCGCAGCCGAAACGGATGCGCTCACGTAGTCCCGGCCGACTCGCAACCCGCTTCAGGTAGTCGAAGATCTCCTGCTGCCCGCCGTACACCGAACTCCACGACGGGTTCGGCGCGAACGAGAAGGAGTAGAGGTCGCTCGGGATGTCACAGGCAGCACCAGGGTAGGTGTTGTCACGCCAGGTTCCACCCACTTCGTGCGCCCGTTCGAGCAGGACGAAGTCGGTGAAGCCGTTCTCGAGGAGCTGCCAGGCGGCCCCGATGCCGGCGATACCGGCGCCGATGACCGCGATGTCGACGGTGTCGTCGATGTCGTCCATCGCCCGGGTCCTCTCGTCACGAGCCCGCGCCGTCGGGAACGAGGGCTGAGTACCAGGCGGCGATCTGCGAGCGGGAACGAAAACCCATGCGCGCGCAGATCCGCTCGATGTGCGACTCGGCGGAACGCTCGGTGATGGTGAGCCTGGCCGCGATCTCGCGGTTCGTCATGCCATCGGCGACGAGTGCGGCGACCTCCCTCTGGCGCGGGGTCAGGGTCGGCAGTGCGTGGCCGCGAAGGGCGCCCAGGCCGAGGGAGCGCCGCACCTCGCGGGCGAGCGCGTCGACGTCCCCGACATAGGGCAGGTGTGCGCGGCCGGGAAGCGGGACGAGGCGTGCGCCGGGAATCAGCTCGGCCGCGGCCCGCCCCTGCGCGAACGGGACCGCGCGATCGTGCTCGCGATGGAGGACCGTCGTCGGCACCCGGACCGAGCGGAGCGCCTCGGACACGTCCACCTCATAGGAGAGGGCGAGGAGGTCGCGGGCCGTCGAAGCGGATGCGGATGCACGCTGGTAGCGAGCGAACATGGCGCGCGTCCGCGCGTCCACGCCGGGCGCGAAGATGTCGGCGAGCACATCCGACCCGAGACCCCAGTTCGCTGCGACCAGACCCAGCACGTGCTCCTGGATGTCAGGGGTCGCGAGAGCGGCTCCATCCGCCCACGCGCCGTACAGAGTGAGGTGGGACACGGCATCCGGATGCTCTGCTGCCCAGAGCACCGCGATGGCGGCCCCGAGGGAGGCGCCGAAGAGATCGAAGCGTTCGGCTCCGACCGCGTCGACGACGGCGTCGAGCCGCGAGGGCCAACGTGGTCGAGTAGGCGCCGTGAAGGGGGCCGGACAGGCCGCATCCCGGAAGGTCGTACCGCACGACGGTGCGGTCGTGCGCGAGGGCTTCGTAGAATCCCCGCTCCGTCGGCGTCGACCAGCCCAGGTCGAGGTGGCTGACCCAGCCGGGCACGCAGACGAGAAGGGGGCCGGCCCCGCTTGCGGCGTAGGCGACCCTGGTGCCGTCGCGAAGAGTGGTCTCGGCGATCCGCTGTTCCACGGGCCACACTCTACTCAGGGCGGGTGCGGACGGTGCAATGAGTTCTGCGGTGTTCATGCGTCAAGCGTGCGCGCCGGGGTGCGCGGACACAGCGTGGAAACCACGGCACTCTCGTTCGCTCGGGGGTCTCAGCCGCGAGTGCGGCACCGGAGTCGACCGGGCACACGCACCGTTGTCCCGGACTTCGCGATACGGAATAGTCGGAAATGCAAGTGAACCGGACGAAGGGGTACGTCAATGGAACAGAAGCCGCCGACCGAATCGATCGCGAACGCGAACAGGGAGCTCCTCGAAACGCTCCCATTCGAAGACACCCAGGACTTCGAGGATACGGAGCGCGGCTTCATCGCAGCTCTCGAACCGGGCGTCGTCAAGGCCGCCGACAGCACGGTCGTGTGGGACAACGACAGCTACGCGTTCCTCACCGGCGACGCTCCGAGTTCTGTGAACCCGAGCCTCTGGCGCCAGTCGATCCTGGTGTCCAGGCAAGGGCTCTTCGAGGTCGTCGACGGCATCTACCAGGTGCGCGGACTGGATCTGTCGAACATCAGTTTCATCGAGACCGACACCGGCGTGATCGTGATCGACCCGCTGATCTCGACGGAGACCGCGGCTGCAGCACTCGGCCTGTACCGCGCGCATCGCGGAGACAGGCCTGTCGTCGCCGTCATCTTCTCGCACAGCCACGTGGACCATTTCGGTGGCGTCTTCGGCGTCGCATCGGTGGCGGATGTCGAAGCGGGGAAGATCGCGATCATCGCGCCGGAAGGCTTCGTCGAGCATGCGATCGCCGAGAACGTGTACGCCGGCACAGCGATGTCACGCCGGGCCGGGTACATGTACGGCGCGGTTCTCGCCCGGGGGCCGCAGGGCCAGGTCGGTGCCGGCCTCGGCCAGACGACCTCCTCCGGGGAGGTCGGGCTGATCGTCCCGACCGACTTCATCATCACGACCGGTGAGACGCGCACGATCGACGGTGTCGAGATCGAGTTCCAGATGGCTCCCGGAACCGAGGCGCCGTCGGAGATGCACTTCTACTTCCCGAAGCATCGCGCACTGTGCATGGCCGAGAACGCGACGCACAACCTTCACAACCTGCTCACGCTCCGCGGTGCTCTCGTGCGCGATCCACACGTGTGGGCCAACTACCTCAGCGAAGCGATCGAACGGTTCGGTTCCCGCACCGACGTGGCCTTCTCCTCCCACCATTGGCCGACCTGGGACACCGAGCGCGTCGTCGAGTATCTGTCGACGCAGCGCGACCTGTACGCCTACCTGCACGACCAGACCCTCCGACTGCTCAACCAGGGTTACAACGGCGCCGAGATCGCCGAGATGTTCGAAATGCCGCCCGCGCTGCGGAACGCGTGGCACACGCACGGCTACTACGGTTCGGTGAGCCACAACGTGAAGGCGATCTACCAGCGTTACATGGGCTGGTTCGATGGCAACCCGGCGCGGCTCTGGCCGCACCCGCCCGCGGCTCTCGCGGCCCGCTACGTGGATGCGATGGGCGGCGTCGACCGCGTCGTCGAACTCGCGCAGGCTGCATTCGACTCGGGCGACTTCCGCTGGGCGGCGACGCTGCTCGACCACGCAGTGTTCGTCGACGAGAACCACGCCTCCGCGCGCGCCCTCTACGCGGACACGCTGGAGCAGCTGGCGTACGGCGCCGAGAACGGCACCTGGCGCAACTTCTTCCTCTCGGGGGCGACCGAACTCCGAGACGGCAACTTCGGAACACCGACGGAGACCTCCGCTCCGGCGATCATCGCCCAGCTCTCGCCTGAGCAGCTCTTCGATTCGCTCTCGCTGTCGGTCAACGGCCCGAAGGCCTGGGACCTGCACCTCGCCCTCGATGTGACACTCACCGACCTCGACGCGAACTACCGGCTCACTCTCCGCAATGGCGCCCTCACGACCGTGAAACGTGCAGCCCAGGACGACGCCGACGCCGCGATCACCACGACGAAGCCACGGCTGATCGCGATGGCAGGAGGGGACCTCTCCTCCCCCGGCATCGACATCACCGGAGACGCGAGCGCGCTTCAGACCCTGCTGGGCGTGCTCGAGCAGGGCGACCCGTCGTTCGACATCGTGACGCCGTAGGCCAGCGGTCGAGTCGTCGGAAACCGACCGACCCCGCCGAGCGTTTTCGGGGAGTAGTCGACGACTCGAAGTCGAGGTCTGGGATCAGCCGCCGACCCAGAAGCCGCGGCCACCGAACCATTCGCCGTACTCGCTGCCGAAATCCGCATCCGGGGCGGATGCACGCGATCCCAGGTAGGAGCTGACGACGGCGGCACCCAGATCGTCGAGCTCCGGGGCGACGACGCGGCCGGACACCCGCTTGGCCATCGACGCCACGAACCGGGCGAGCCCCGGGTCGTCGCCCAGACGGAAGAACGTGGTCTGGGCACCCAGCCGGCCTGAGTTGTCGAGCTCCTCGAACGTGCGCATGATCGTGCGCGGATGAGGCGGGTAGGAGAAGCTCACGGAACCGTCCGGTTCCAGATGCGAGGTTGGTTCGCCGTCGGTGACGATCAGCAGCACAGGCTGGGCGTTCGGATGCTTGCGGAAGTGCCGGTTGGCCAGCAGCAGCGCGTGGTGCAGGTTGGTGCCTTTGTCCCACATGGCGTCGAGTGCTGTCAGCTGCTCGATGTCCATCACTTCCGCGTGGCGGCCGAAGCCGATCAGCTGCAGGTGGTCGCCGCGAAAACGCGATCGGATGAGCGTGTGCAGCGCGAGCGCGGTCCGCTTCATCGGAACCCAGCGGTTGTCGAGGGCCATCGAGAACGACGTGTCCACCAGGAGCGCGACCGCCGCCTGGGTCCGGTCCTCGGTCTCCTGGATCTCGATGTCGTCGACCGCGACCAGTCGGCCACCGCCCTCGCCGACGCGGCGCCGGACCCCGTTCAGGATGGTGCGCGGGATGTCCCACGGCTCGGTCGCGCCGAACTCCCAGGGCCGCGTCGCCCCGGAACTCTCCCCCGCCGCGCCCGCCTGGTGCAGCTCGCGCTGTCCCTGCCGGCCCGCGGTGCGCGTCGCGATGTCCTTCAGGAGCGACTTGCCGAGTTGGCGCATCGCCTTCGGAGTGAGCTTGAGCGCTCCCGCCGAATCCCGGCGCAGCGTGCCGCTCTCCCGCAACGTCTTCTCCAGTTCGCGGAGGGTGCGAGCCGAAACGGCCGCCTCGTCACCGAGCTGCCGCGAGAGCGTATCGAGGTCGATGTCGTCCATCCGCGCGCCCCGGTACGACTGCGACAGCTGCTCGGAGAGCTCGTCGAGATCGGCCAGATCCTGCAGCACGCCGGTGCCGTCGCCCAGCCCGAGCGGCTGCTCGCCGTCGAAGCGCTGGGAGCCGCGCCAGTCCTCGCCTGGGCGGAGCGCCTGCAGGTTCGAGTCCAGTTGCGAGAGCGACTGCATCAGTTCGGGCGTGCCGAACGCCTGGGCGGACAGCTGCATCAGTTCGTCGCGCTGCTCCTGCGTCATCGAGTTGAGCATCCGTTGCGCCGCCGCGGACCGTTTGGCCAGCGAATCGATCAGCTCGTCCACGTTCTGCGGGTTGTCGGGGAAGAACTGCCCGTGCTTCGCCATGAAGTCGTCGAAGTCCTGCTGCGTGTCCTCGCCGAGCCGGTGCTTCTCCAGCAGGGAATTCAGGTCGGTGAGCATCTCGTTGATCGCGGCGCGGTCCTCGTCGGTGGCGCTCTCCATCGCCTGTTTCATGCCCTCGAAACGCTGGTCCAGCAGCTCGCGGCCCATGAGGTCCTTGATCTTCTCGTAGTCCGCGCGCGCCTGCGGCGACTGCCACGCGTAGTCGCTCAGTTCGGTGACGGCCGCTGCCGTTGAGGCCGGCAGGTTGTCGAGCCGCATCTCGGCGAAGGCGCGGTCATCGTCGTCCATGAGCGCGTCCCTGGCGAGCTGTTTGCGCTCTTCCAGCACGGCGTGGTCGAGCAGCTGCTTCACCTCGTTGAGGGTGCCGTCGAGGTTGTGCCGGCGTAGCAGATCGCGACGACGCTCCGCCACCCGCCGGGCCAGGTCGTCGAGACCGGTCTGGTGCCGGCCTCCACGGCGCAGGAACTCGTTCATCGCCCGTTCGGGCGACGTTCCGCCCATGACCGACTCGCCGATCGCATCCAGCGCCTCGGCGATGTCGACCGGCGGCGCGAGCGGATCCCCGCCGTCGTACCGCCGGAAGTGGGTCCGCCCCTCAGCCATACACGGTCTCGATCCCGTCCGTGTCCTTCCCGACCTTACGGGCCAGGTACAGGCCTTCGAGCGCGAGTTCGATGGCGGCGGCCAGCTCCCCGTCGCTCTGCACGTCCAGTCGGTCGCCGATGTCGTCGTACAGCTCCGATTCGCCCAGCACGGGCAGGTCGTCGAGGAACTGCCTGGCCGTCACCTGCTCGCCCGTCGTCACCATGGCGCCGTCCTCGATCGCTGCGACGAGCGGGCCGAAGTCGAGTCCGGCGAAGTGCTGGCGCACCGCATCCGCCGTCGCCGTCCGCAGAAGGTGGGTGAGCACATCCGATTCGCGTCCTTCTTCGCCGCTCTCGAATTCGATCTTGCCAGCGAGAACGTCGACGGCCGCCTGGAGGTCGACCACCCGCGCGACGGCCTCGTCCTCGCCCTGCATCGTCGCCCGGTGGAGGGCAGCTGCCGCGATCGTCTCGGCGCCGGCGATCGCGAACCGCGCGCTCACGCCGCTCCGCTGGTCGACCGATGTCGACTCGCGCAGGTTGCGGGTGAAGCGCGCCAGGATCTCGACGAGGTGGTCCGGAACGTCGGCGACCAGTTCGGCCTCCTGACGGATCACCGCCACTTCGGCTTCGAGCCTGGTCGGATAGTGGGTGCGGATCTCTGCGCCGAAGCGGTCCTTGAGGGGTGTGATGATGCGGCCGCGGTTCGTGTAGTCCTCGGGGTTGGCGCTGGCGACGACCAGCACATCCAGCGGGAGCCGGAGCACGTAGCCGCGCACCTGGATGTCGCGCTCCTCCATGACGTTCAGCATCGCCACCTGGATGCGCTCGGCGAGGTCGGGCAGCTCGTTGATCGCGACGATCCCCCGGTGGCTTCGCGGGATCAGGCCGAAGTGGATGGTCTCCGGGTCTCCCAGCGAGCGCCCCTCGGCCACCTTCATCGGGTCGACGTCGCCGATGAGGTCCGCGACTGAGGTGTCGGGCGTCGCCAGCTTCTCGACGTACCGCTCGTCGCGATGCCGCCAGGCCACCGGGAGCCGCTCGCCGAGCTCCAGCGCGCGCCGCTGCGACTCGTGGGTGATCGGATCGTACGGATGCTCACCCAGCTCCGCACCGTCGATCACGGGCGTCCACTCGTCGAGCAGGCCGCCGAGCGTGCGCAGGATGCGCGTCTTGCCCTGGCCGCGCTCGCCCAGGAGCACGACGTCGTGGCCGGCGATGAGTGCGCGTTCGAGCTGCGGGATGACCGTGGACTCGAAGCCGTGGAGGCCCGGCCAGGGATCATCGCCCGCCCGAAGCTTCGCCAGGAGGTTGTCACGAATTTCGACCCGCAGCGGCTTCTGGACATGACCGGAGGCACGCAGCTCTCCGAGTGTCGTGATGGTTGGAGCCTGGGTCACCGAGTTGGTCACCTTTTCAGGCTAGACCCGCGTCGAGGCGATTGGTCCGGACTCAGCGAAATGAGAGCATCCGGAAACGCGCACGACGCATCCGCCCGGATGCGCGGTGCGGCGTAGCGTCGGAGGCATGAGTTCACGACCAACGACAGTCCTGGTGTTCGGCGCGACCGGGAGCATCGGCACGCTCGCCGTCGCCGAGGCCATACGGCAGGGGTACGCCACCCGTGCTCTCGTGCGCGATCCGGGCACAGCACAGCTGCCTGACGGCGCCGAGGCCGTCGTCGGCGAGCTCACCGACGCGTCGACCCTCGGCGCGGCCCTCGACGGCGTCGACGCTCTGGTCTTCACCCATGGCTCGCACGGAACCGAGCCTGCCGTGTACGAGGCCGTCGACTACGGTGCCGTGCTGAACGCCCTCGAGGTGCTGGCCGGGCGCCGGGTGCGCATCGCGCAGATGACAGCGCTCGGTGTCACCGATCACACGGGCCCATACGACTGGCCCACCGAGGTGCACGACTGGAAGCGACGGGCCGAACGACTCGTCCGCGCGAGCGGCAACGGCTACACGATCGTGCGGCCCGGCTGGTTCGACTACAACGAAGCAGACGAGCACCGGCTCGTCTTCCGCCAGGGCGACACACACCACGCGGGCGACTCGAGCGACGGCGTCATCGCGCGCGCACAGATCGCCCGGGTGCTCATCGACAGCCTCAGCGCGGACGCCGCCGAGCGCAAGACGTTCGAACTGGTCGCCGAACGCGGTGAGGCGCAGACCGACCTGACACCGCTGTTCGCCGCCCTGGACGCGGACGCGCCGGGCTCGCTCGACGGGGCTCACGACCCCGCGAACTTCCCGGAGGATGCGCAACCCGAGCGCGTGCGCGCCGCCCTGCATTCCCTCGGTGCGTTCTGAGCGGCCTCACGCGCTAGGCTCCCGTGGTGGCTCCTCCTGACGACACCCCGCGCCTCCGGTTCCGTGAGATGACGGATGACGACCTCGACAGCATGTCGGCCCTGCTCGGCGACCCGGATGTCATGACCTACTACACCGCGCCGAAATCGCGGGCCGAAGCTCAGAAGTGGATCGACTGGAACCAGTCCAACTACGCAACCTACGGCTATGGGCTCTGGATCATCGAGACCCACGACGGGGAGTTCGTCGGCGACTGCGGCCTGACCTGGCAGCGCGTCGATGAGCGCCGTGAGCTCGAGGTCGGCTACCACGTCCGTCACGATCTGCAGGGGCGCGGATATGCGACCGAGGCCGCCCAGGCGTGTCGCGCGTTCGCGGCCGTGCTGGGTGAGCCGCACCTCGTCGCGATCATCCACCCGGAGAATGTCGCCTCCCAGCGCGTCGCCGAGAAGATCGGCCTGACGCTCGAATCGTCGTCAGCGGACAGCCTCGGCCAGCAGCGCGCGGTCTTCGGCGCGCGCCTCTGACGCGCATCCGAGCCTCCTCCCGCTCACCTCGAGCCCGCGACTGGGCAGTAGATGTCGCCTCGCGCATCCGGGGCGACGACGACAAGTGTCAACTCGTCACACCCGGACGCTGCCCGGGGCCGGTTAGAGGGCGGGGATCTCCTTGACCACGATGTCGGGGAGCCGGATCATCCGGAACGAGAGGAAGAGTCCGATCAGTCCGGCCAGGAGCGGCACGAGCAGCGCGATCTGGAGCGCGAGCGGCCGCGCCTCCGTGTTGATGCGGATCACTTCTGCCTTGACGTCCGCCGGCTGACCCTCCAGCTGCTTCTCGAGCTGGGTGTTGCTCATCACCTCGGCGTCGTGTTCGAGGGTCTGGACGATCTGCTGCTGCTCAGCCTCCGGCAGCACCGTGCTCGACGTCGTCAGGTCTGTGAAGATCGGCACGAGCGCTGCAAGCAGGATCGCACCGGCGAACGCCAGGCCGAACGACAGCCCGAACGACCCCGCCGCCGAGTTCACGCCGGCCGCCTCGCTGACCCGCTCATCCGAGATCGGCGACAGCGTGTAGTTGTTGAGCTGCGACACCATGAAGCCGAGCCCCGCCCCCGCGATCACGAGCGGTCCGAGCAGCCACCAGCCCGAGTCTGCGCGCGGCACGATCGGGATGAGGATGACCAGCCCCAGGCACAGCAGCGCGAAGCCCCAGCGGATGAGCACCACCGGTCTCCGGCGCCCGGCACGTCGACCCGCGAGTGCGGCGATCGCGAACATGGTCAGCGACAGCGGCGCGATCGACAGCCCGGCCTGCAGTGCGTTGTACTCGAACACCATCTGCAGGTAGATCGGCAACACGATCATCGTGCCGCCGAGCGCGATCTGCTGCAGCATCTGCTGCGAGATGCCGAAGCGGAAGTGCTTGGATCTGAACAACTCCGGGTCTAGCAGAGTCGCCTTGCTGAGCCGCTTGCGCCGCCTCAGCCAGAAGACGAGTCCGACCAGCCCGAGCACTCCGACGCCGAGCAGCACACCGACCGACCCGATGCCCTCCTGCCAGGCGAGGATGCTGAGGACGATCCCGCCCATCCCGACGACCGACAGCAGCGATCCGATCCAGTCGACCGCTCTCGACCCGGTGTACGGCACGTCGTGCACGAGTTTGATGCCGAAGAGCACGACGGCGATGATGACGGCTTCGAGGGCGAACGCGACCCGCCACGACAGGAACGTCGTGATGAACCCGCCGAGGAGCGGTCCGACAGCGGCGGCGATCGCAGCGGAGGCGCCCACGAGTGCGTAGGCCCTGGTCTGGCCCGCGCCGTGGAAGTTCCCGTGGATGAGCGACTGCATCGCCGGGAGGAGCAGGGATGCGCCCAGCCCGCCGATGATCGCCCAGAACACGATGATGGCGAGGATCGTCTGCGCGAAGGTCATCGCGATCGCGCCGGCCGCGTAGGCGAGGAGTCCGATGACGTACGCGCGTTTGCGGCCGATCAGGTCGCCGACCTTGCTCCCGATCAGGATGAACGCGGCCGACACCAGCGCTTCGAGCGCGATCGCCGACTGGACGCTGCTCACCGTGGAGTGGAGGTCGTGCACCACCGCCGAGATGGAGACGTTCATGATCGAGGTGTCGACGACGAGCACGAACATCGCCATCGCGAGGAGCAGCGCGAGCCGTCCGTTGAAGGCCGCGGTCTTGTCCGCGGCGTCGGTCTGCTCCCCGGTCATTCCCACACGATAGGGGCCGCGCGGGGTACCCGGCGTCATCCGTTCCGGGTGATCGCGTTAGTCGAACTTCGGAAGCACGTGAACCGGGATCGCGATGGACAGCGCGATGCACACGATGCCACCGAAGAACGCCAGCCCCTGCCAGGCGGGCAGCGTCGTCGCGTACCCGAGAACGACGATGCCGCCCACAAAGAGTACGAACGAAATGATGACTGCTATTCCTGTTCTCATGGTTCTGCCACCTCCGGTGCGGCCGGTGCCGCTTCGTCTCGTGTCCTGGTCGTATCCGATGGATCATGCTGCCGCCGGCTGGCGAAGAGGAACGGGATGCCGATCAGTTCGACCACACCGCCGATCACCAGCGAGGTTCCGTAGCCCCAGAGGTCGGCGGCACGGCCGAGGGCCGGCTGGATGAAAACCCCGCCGAGGCTTCCGAAGAGCGAGTCGAACGAGAGGACGGTCGCCCTCTGCTTCGAGGGGATCATGTCGTTGAGGTACGACTGCCGGATGGGACCGGCGACCGCGAACACGAATCCCCAGATCACGAGGAAGACGACGGCCAGCCAGAACAGGCTCGTCAGCCCGAGGACGATGAGGCAGACGACACTGGCCAGCGAGGCCCCGATGATCGTGCTGGTGCGCCGGGCGAACAGACCGCGGATGCGCGAGGCGAGCACGCCGCCTGCCACTTGCGACAGGGACAGGATGGCCGCTGCGAGGCCCGCGATGGAGTAGGCCGTCTTGTCGCCGTACAGCTGGAGCAGGTAGGGCTGCAGCGCGTAGAAGGCGTAGATGCCGACCCCGGAGGCGAACGGCGCTGACACGATCACGTACCGCACGGACCGCTTGCGGAGCCCGTGCTGGATGGACATGTCGAGAACGTTCTTGGTCGCCTTCAGCGGTCCCATCGACTTGTCGGGTTTGAACCCCAGGTCTTTCATGACGAACGCAGCGAAGACCAGCATCACGAGCAGGATGCCCGCGCGTATCAGGAAAGGGACCCCGAGGTTGGTCGCCTGGGCGATGATCCCGCCGAGGACGGAGCCTGCGAACATGGAGATCCCGGTGACGACGAGCCCCCTGCCGAAGACGGTCTCCAGGCTGCCCGTGTATTTGGTGAAGGTGAGGGCGTCGACGAGCCACGCATCCACGGCTCCCGAGAAGAACGTGAAGCCCAGGCCCAGCAGGATCGAGACGATCGCCCACCAGACGAACGGCGCGTGCCAGACCCAGAGCAACCAGTACAGCGCGGTCGTGACGGAGAGCGTGACCGTTCCGAGCACGTACGAGACCTTGCGGCCGACCGTGTCGGCGACGACACCGGTCGGGATCTCGAAGATCACCATGCCCGCAGTGAAGAAGGCGTTCGCAGCGAACGCCTCGAAGTTCGACAGCCCGGCATCGAGCAGGAAGAGCGTGTTGATGCCCCAGATGAAGGATGCGGCGAGTGTGTTGCCGAGGAGCAGCGTCAGGTAGATGCGCTGCACACGCCGCGCTGCCGGGTTCATGACCCGGCACCGTATGCAGCGGCGACTTCGCTCACAGACCCATCATCGACCTGTTGGGGTGCTGATGGCTAGGGTGCGGGGACTACCGTTGGAGGATGACGCCTCCCGAAACAGCGCCGAGCGAGGCAGACACTGCCAGCGAAGCGATCACCTTCTCTGACCTCGGGCTGAGCGATGCGACGCTCAGAGCCCTGAAGGATGTGGGCTACGAGACTCCGTCGGCGATTCAGGCCGCGACGATCCCGCTCCTGCTGGCCGGGCGCGACGTCGTCGGCCTCGCCCAGACCGGTACCGGCAAGACTGCTGCCTTCGCGCTGCCGATCATCTCGCGCCTGGACACCTCGCAGAAGACCCCTCAGGCCCTCGTGCTCGCCCCGACGCGTGAACTCGCACTGCAGGTCTGCGAGGCGTTCGAGAAGTACGCCGCCCACGTCCGCGGCGTCCACGTGCTCCCGGTCTACGGCGGGCAAGGCTACGGCGTGCAGCTCTCCGCCCTCCGCCGCGGTGTCCACGTCGTGGTCGGCACTCCTGGCCGCATCATGGACCACCTCGAGAAGGGCACGCTCGACCTTTCGGAGCTCAAGTACCTCGTGCTCGACGAGGCCGACGAGATGCTGAAGATGGGCTTCGCCGAGGACGTGGAGACCATCCTCGCCGACACCCCCGACGACAAACAGGTCGCGCTCTTCTCGGCGACCATGCCCGCCCAGATCCGCCGGATCTCGAAGAAATACCTGCACGACCCGGAAGAGATCACGGTCAAGAGCAAGACCACGACCTCGGCGAACACGACGCAGCGGTACCTGATGGTGTCGTATCCGCAGAAGGTCGACGCGCTTACGCGCATCCTCGAGGTCGAGAACTTCGAGGGGATGATCATCTTCGTCCGCACCAAGAACGAGACGGAGACGCTCGCCGAGAAGCTGCGCGCCCGCGGCTATTCCGCGGCGGCGATCAACGGCGATGTGGTCCAGGCACAGCGCGAGCGTACGGTCGAACAGCTGCGGGCCGGCAAGCTCGACATCCTGGTGGCGACGGATGTGGCGGCGCGCGGCCTCGACGTCGAGCGCATCAGCCATGTCGTCAACTACGACATCCCCATCGACACGGAGTCGTACGTCCACCGCATCGGCCGCACAGGACGCGCGGGCCGCAGCGGCGCGGCGATCAGTTTCGTGACCCCGCGCGAGCGTCGTCTGCTGTCCGCCATCGAGAAGGCGACTCGCCAGCCGCTCACCCAGATGCAGCTGCCCACCGTCGAGGACGTGAACGTCACCCGTCTCGCGCGGTTCGACGACGCCATCACCGAGGCGCTCGCGCAGGCCGATCGGATCGATCATTTCCGTGACATCATCGGCCACTATGTCGAACACCACGACGTTCCCGAAGCCGACGTGGCCGCGGCGCTCGCGGTGGTCGCGCAGGGAGACGAGCCGCTGTTGCTCTCGGCCGACGACGCCCTGTCCCGTCGCGTCGAGCGGGATGATCGCACGCGTGACGACCGCGGCGACCGCTACGACCGCGGGACCCGTGACGATCGCGGCGGCCGTGGGGATCGCGGCGGCCGGCCCGAGCGCCCGGAGCGGCGCGCACGTCCGAGCAGCGGCCCGATGGCCGCCTACCGCATCGAAGTGGGCCGGCGGCAGAAGGTCGAGCCGCGACAGATCGTCGGTGCACTCGCCAACGAGGGCGGTCTGAGCCGGGAGGACTTCGGTGCGATCAAGATCCTCCCCGACTTCTCGCTCGTGGAGCTGCCGGCCGATCTCCCCGGCGACGTGCTGGCGAGGCTGCAGGACACGCGGATCAGCGGAAAGCTCATCGAGATCCGGCCCGACCGCGGGCGCAAGCCGCGCCATGGCAATTAGGGTGCAAGCATTGACAGGCGCCCGCGTCGAGAATTGAATACGGGGCGTCGGCTTGGACTCCATCGGGGTCCGGCCCTGTCGGTAACCGCCTGAAGCGCAACCCGAGGCACGGGGGCAGTTGCGGGGCTTCCTCCGACCTGCCAGAAATCAGGTAATGATGCCACGATTCGGTTCATCGCGCTCCCGTGCCAGGCTGCTCGCGCTCGGGTCGCTCTCACCGTCGCCGGGCTCGGAACGGCTGAGGCTGCGACGGCCGCACCCCCGCCCCCGGTTCCTGCCTCTCCGGATCTCGGACCGAACGTAATCGTCTTCGATCCGACCATGCCGCAGAGCGAGATCCAGGCGACGGTCGACAGCATCGCAGCACAGCAGGTCGACAACGAGATGGGTACGCAGCGCTACGCGCTCCTTTTCAAACCCGGCACCTACGGCTCCGCTGCCAGCCCACTGATCTTCCAGGTCGGCTACTACACCGAGATCGCGGGCCTCGGGCAGTCCCCGTCCGACGTGACCATCAACGGTCAGGTGAACGTCTTCAACCGCTGTCTCGCGGCGGACAACTGCATCGCGCTCGACAACTTCTGGCGCTCGATGTCGAACTTGACCATCAACCCGGTCGGGGGCATGGGCTGCCGCGCGAACACCGAGTTCTGGGCCGTCTCGCAGGCGTCTCCCCTGCGCAGGGTGAACGTCACAGGCAAGCTGACCTTCATGGACTACTGCACCGCTGGACCGCAGTACGCCAGCGGCGGGTTCCTCGCAGATTCGAGGGCCGGCGACATCATCAACGGGTCGCAGCAGCAGTTCCTCACCCGCGACAGCAGCATCGGGTCGTGGTCGAACGGCGTCTGGAACCAGGTCTTCTCCGGCGTGACCGGGGCACCGGCCCAGTCCTTCCCGACGCCGCCGTACACGACGCTGGCGACGACCCCTGCCAGTCGTGAGAAGCCGTACCTCTACGTGGATGCGAAGGGCACGTACAACGTGTTCGTCCCGGCCGCGCGCACCGACTCCTCCGGCCCCACCTGGACCGGCGGCCAGACGGCCGGTCACTCGCTGCCGCTGAGCAGTTTCTACCTGGCGAAGCCGACCGACTCGGCGAAGACCATCGACAAGCAGCTGGACCGCGGAAAGAACCTTCTGCTGACGCCAGGCGTCTACAACGTCGACCGCAGCATCCGCGTCGACCGGCCGGGCACCATCGTGCTCGGGCTGGGCGTCGCCACGCTGACGGCCGTCGGCGGTGCCATGCCGTTGACCGTCGGGGATGTGCCCGGCGTCGACATCGCGGGACTGATGATCGACGCGGGCTCCGTGAACTCGCCGGCCCTCCTCCAGGTGGGCTCCGGGCACGGAGACCGCGGGGACCACGACGGCAAGGGGCACGGATCAGGATGGTCGTCCCAGCCGACCGCCCTGCAGGACGTGTTCTTCCGTGTCGGTGGTCCGCACACGGGCAAGGCGACGGTCAGCCTCGTCGTGAACAGCAGCAACGTCATCCTCGACGACATCTGGGCCTGGCGCGCCGACCACGGAACCGGGGTCGGCTGGACCGTCAACACGGCCGACACCGGAGTTATCGTCAACGGTGACAACGTGACGGCGACCGGGCTGTTCGTCGAGCACTACCAGAAGTACAACGTGATCTGGAACGGGGAGAACGGAACGACCATCTTCTTCCAGAACGAGCTCCCGTACGACGCACCGAACCAGGCAGCCTGGCAGCACAACGGTGTCCTCGGCTGGGCCGCATACAAGGTCGGCGACCGCGTGAAGTCGAACCAGCTGTGGGGCGGCGGCTCGTACATCTTCACCAATGTCGACCCGACCCTGCACGCAACGCGCGGATTCGAGGTTCCGGTGAAGCCCGGCGTCCAGCTCCACGACCTGCTCACAGTGAACCTCGGCGCGGGAACGCTCGACCATGTTGTGAACGACACCGGAGACGCAGCCACGACTGCGGCCGTCGGAACACCCGTATACGTCGTCTCGGCGCCGTAACGGAGTCGGGGGGGCGTGCGGCACCGCGCCGTGCGCCCCCTCTTCCGGCTATTGCGGCAGCGAGCGCGGGAGCCCGAACGACGGCAGCACGCTGCCCTCGAAGCGGGTGATCCCGCTCACGCCGTCGCGACGCACATCCAGTACGAAGAATCCGACGCCGTGACGGATGCCGCCAGCCGGCGCACGCAGGTACATCGCGAACGCGGGCTGGCCGTTCGCCCGCGTCGGGACCAGGTCGTAGATCTTGCCCGGACGGAAGACGACCGTCTCGAAGAACTCGCCGACCGCGTCGCGGCCCAGGTATTCGAGAGCCATCGGCGGCATCGTCATCCGCACGTCGGCGGTGAGCAAGGCGACCAGTGCGTCGACGTCGCCGGCCTCGTACGCCTGGGTGAACTCGGCGACAAGAGACCGCTCTTCTTTCGAGTCGGGTGCGGGCATCCCCTCGCTGCCGCTGCGCTGCGCGAGCGTCGTTCGAAGGCCTGCGCGCGCCCGTTTGAGCGCGCTGTTCACGGACTCGACGGTCGTCTCGAGCATCTCCGCGACCTCGGCGGCGCGGAACCCGAGCACGTCGCGCAGGATGAGGACGGCCACCTGGCGCGGAGGCAGGATCTGCATCGCCGTCACGAACGCCAGCGAGATGGACTCCCTCTGCTCGATGCGAGCCTCTGGTCCCGGCGGCACGGCCACCGATCCATCGAGAAGGGTGTCGGGATAGGGCTCGAGCCAGACGATCTCGCCCATCCTCGTGGGCTCGGGCGGTTCGACGTTGGGGATGTCCCACTCCTTCGCCGGGCGGCGACTGGCTGAGCGTCGGGCGTTCAGGCACCGGTTCGTGGCGATCCGGTACAGCCAGGTGCGGAGCGAGGAACGTCCCTCGAAACCGCCGAGGCCCTGCCACGCGGTCAGCATCGTGTCCTGGAGCGCATCCTCCGCATCCTGGAACGATCCGAGCATCCGATAGCAGTGCACCTGCAACTCCCGACGGTGCGGTTCGACCAGCTCGCGGAAGGCCTCGCCGTCCCCCGACCGCGCCCGTGTCATCAACTCGCCGGCGACCACGCTCATCCCTGCCCCACCCTCTCTCCGATTGCGTACACGTGTACAGACACCGGCCGGATCCGAAACTGGGCGGTGGATGGGCGCCCAGTTTCGCTGCCTCGCAGTGTCTGCATCGTCGACGACTCGGACGATCCGAGAGTACGTCACCGAACGAGAGGGAGACCAGCATGCTGCTGAACAACAAGGTCGCCGTGGTCTACGGCGCAGGGGGCGCCATCGGGGGCGCCGTCGCACGCGCGTTCGCCGCCGAGGGAGCCGACGTGTATGTCACCGGGCATCTGCGTGAGTCCGTCGACGAGGTCGCTGCAGAGATCGTCGCGGCAGGCGGGTCAGCCGAGGCGGCGCAGGTCGACGCGCTGGATGAAGGCGCCATCGACTCGCATCTGCAGTCGGTGATCGACCGCGTCGGGCGCATCGACATCTCGTTCAACGCCGTCGGGCTGCTCGATTCCACAGTCCTCGGCGTCCCGCTCACTGAGTTGCCCGCCGACCAGTTCGTGCTCCCCATCACGGCGTACGCGACGTCGTACTTCCTGACAGCGCGGCTCGCGGCACGGCGGATGGTGCCGAACCGATCGGGCGTGATCATGACGGTCTCGGCCCTCCCGGCACGCAAAGGCACCGCGCTGAACGGAGGCTACGGACCGGCTCAGGCTGCGAAGGAGGCCATGACCCGCGACCTGTCGGTCGAGCTCGCGCCGAGCGGCGTCCGGGTCGTAGCGATCCGCCCCCACGGCATCCCGGAGACGGCGACCATGCGCCACTCCTACGAGACGCGCCCTCCGGGACTGACCTGGGAGCAGTTCCAGGCGTACCTCGCCGGCATGACCCACCCGCGACGCACGATGACGATCGCCGAGGCGGCCAACGTCGCCGCGTTCGTGGCATCGGACCGGGCCAGCGGGCTCACCGGGACGGTCGTCAACCTGACGATGGGCAGCCTGGACGACTGATCGTCGGCGCTCGGGGCGGGCGGAGCGCTACTTCAGAAGGATCTTGAGGAGGATCGCCGACGCCCCGAGACTGGCGGTCGCGAGGGCCCCGAGCACGTGGCCGTACCACGGGATTCCGCGCTTCGAGAAGGCCACCCAGCCGACCGCGGCGAGGATGATCACGCCAGCCAGGAGCGCCGCCCAATACGCGGATTGTCCGCCGTGGAATCCGTTCAGACCGGCGACGAGGAAGAAGAGTGGCACGACCGCGGCGTACAGCAGCCCCTTGGCGCGGTGCAGTGCGAACCTCATCGAGATGAGCAGGTGGATGGGCTCATCCGGCCGCCTGCCCTCGGCCGCGACCGCCTGTGTGAAGACGTCGGTCGCCCAGAAGACGATCATGCTGACGACGGTGATCGTGAAGACGTCGAGGAGGCCACGGCTTTCGTCTGCCACGGCGATGATGACGCTCACCAGCACGGTGCCCGAGACGAACTGCGGGGTGACGAAATTGCGTCTGGCCCAGGACGCATGGGGCCGGTCGCCCTCGATGCGCTGGACCGGAGGGATCGTCCAGCCTTTCCGACCAGCCATGAGCCACAGCCTAGAACCGCGGACGTCAGGTTTCACCCGATTGAGGTGATGCATCCCTCCCGACTTTCCGTTGCGATGGGAACGTCCATCACCCGATACCCAAGATAAGGAACCCACCATGGCTGACTCCGACGCCCCTGTACTCGACCTGCTCGCCCAGATGACCGCCGACTCCCTGGCGGCCTCGACACTCGACCCTCAGACGCTGATGCTGGTGCGGATCGCCGCCCTCGTCGCCGTCGACGCACAGCCGGTGTCGTACACGCTGAACATCGGGGCGGCCGCCGACGTCGGCCTCGACGTGGAAGACATCCGCGGCGTTCTCACGGCCATCGCACCGATCGTCGGCACCGCCAAGGTCGCCGCTGCGACGGGCAACATCGTCCAGGCGCTCGCGGTCGAGCTCGAGGCTGCGGTCGAGGCCCTGGCCGAGCTCGAGGCCGAAGACGAGGAGTAGTGCCTACTCGGCGCGGGAGAACTCGGAGGCCCGGGCCACCTGCTCGGGAGTGAGTAGCACGCCGGTGTAGCGCTCGAATTGGCGGGCGGCCTGCAGTGCGATCACCTCCGCACCGGTGATCAGGTTCTTGGCCGCCGCGCGTGCGGCGGCCACGAGCGGCGTCTCCGACGGGAACGCCACCACGTCGAAGACCGTCGATGCCCGCTCGATGTGCTTCGGGCTGAACGCCAACACGTCTTCCGCGTCTCCGCGCATCCCGAGAGGTGTCACGTTGACGAGGATGTCGAAATCCGGTTCTGGGTCTTCGGCCACCCAGTCGAAGCCGTAGCGCTGGGCGAGCGCCGGACCGGCCACGGGATTGCGGGCCACGATCGTGACCCGCTCGAACCGCGCGTCGCGGAAGGCTGCAGCGACGGCCGACGCCATCCCACCGGACCCGCGAAGCAACACGCTCTCGGCCGGGTCCACCTCGCCTTCGGCGAGCAGCTGGGCGACGGCTTCGTAGTCTGTGTTCGACGCGGTCAGCACCCCGTCGTCGTTGACCACCGTGTTCACCGACTGGATGGCGACGGCCGACGGCTCCATGACGTCGACGAGCGGGATGATCGCCTCTTTGAACGGCATCGAGACCGAGCATCCGCGGATGCCCAGCGCGCGGATCCCGCGCACCGCACCTTCGAGATCCGTCGTCGTGAACGCTTTGTAGATGAAGTTGAGCCCCAGTTCGTCATACAGGTAGTTGTGGAAGCGCGTGCCGAGGTTGCTGGGCCGGGCCGCGAGCGACATGCAGACCTGCATGTCCTTGTTCAGGATGGGCATGGCCCAATCTTTTCAGGAGCCGGGGCTTTTCAGGACGCGGGGTTCTGCAGGGTCACCGTGGTCTTGTGTGTCTCGCCGTCGCGGAGGTACGTGACCGGCACCGATTCACCGGCCTTCGTCGTCATGACCGTCTGCGTGAGGAGGTCGACGCTCGTGGCCGCATGACCGTTGACCTCCGTGATCACGTCGCCTTCCTGGAGACCGGCCTGCTCGGACGGGCCGCCGGGGACCACCGAGACGACGTAGAGTCCGCCTGGGACCTTGAGCTCCTCAGCCGCGGCCGGTGGGATGGGCGCCACTGAGATTCCGAAGTACGGGTAGGTGACCTTTCCGGTCGCGATGATCTGGTCGACGATCGCGTGAGCGAAGTCCGAGGGGATCGCGAAGCCGATGCCGACGCTGCCACCACCGGTCTGCCCGGCCGAGTTCGGCACGGTCGCGATCGCAGAGTTGATCCCGATCAGCGAACCGCCGCAGTTGACCAGGGCGCCACCCGAGTTTCCGGGGTTGATAGACGCATCGGTCTGGATCGCGTTCGCCAGGATCGCGTTCTGGCCGTTGTCGCCCGGCACGGGGACCGTGCGACCGAGCGCGCTGACGATTCCCGACGTGACCGTGCCGGAGAGCCCGAGCGGTGCGCCCAGGGCGACGACTGGCTGACCGACGACCAGGGTCGACGACTGGCCCCAGGGAACGGTGGGAAGAGACGACGACGCGTCGATCTTCAGGACCGCGAGGTCGGATCTCGGATCGCGCCCGACGAGTTCGGCCGGCGCCTGCACGCCGCTGGAGAGGAGCACGCTGATCTGCCCACCCGACACGGCCGGCGAGATCACGTGGTTGTTGGTCACGATGTAGCCGTCGTTGCGGATGATCTCGCCGGTGCCGGTTCCTCCGCCCGACTCCCCCACCGCCGATACCGTGACGATGGCCGGCAGCACGTCGTTCGTCACGGTGATCGCGTTGCAGGTGTTGCCGTTGCCGGGGTTGCCGGACGACGCCGCCCGCGTAGCACCGAGGCGACCGATCCCCCAGCCGAGGAGGCCGCCGATCAGCAGAGCGACGACGACGGCGACGATGGCGATCGACCAGCCGCGCCGCCTGCGCGGACGCACGGCCGGCTCGGATGTCGCCGTCGGCGGTGTCGGCGTGCCGGACGCTGTCGACGCATCGTCGGGTGTCGGTGGTGTCGTTTCGGGGGCGGGTCCGTTGTCAGTCATGTCCACTCCCCGGTGCTCGACCCTCGTTCAGACGCTGCTGGACACGTTCGTGTCTACACCTCTGCGCACGGGACGTGCAAGCAAAGCCCTCGCCGGTTCGGACGAGGGCGAGGGCTTCGGATCAGTGCTCCGACTTGACGAAGTCACCGTGTCGCATCCGGGAGCTTCGCACGAGAGGCACGTGGCCTTCGCGTTCTGCCCCGATGTACGTTCCGACGATGCTCGGATCGGTTCCTTCTCCGTCGGATTCGGTGTACTGCCCCGGCACTGTTCTCGGCTCGGCCGGTTCCGGTTCGATCTGGGTGTACTTGCCTTCCAGCTCGTCGCGTGCGGATGCGGCGAGCGGCTTCTGTTCGGATGACGCGGACATGAGCGTCACCTCCTCTTTCAATTGCGTTATCGCAATTATTGCACCATGATAGGTAATTGTGAAGGATGCAGTCGGTGCCGCGCTCGCAGCGGCCAACGTGATGATGCGCGTTGCTGCACGTTCCGTCGTCGAGGTCGAAGATGTGGTCACGACGCCCCAGTTGCGCATCCTGATGCTGATCTCGGCCTCGGGCCCGCAAAGCATCAGCTCTGTCGCAACCGAGCTGAACGTGCATCCGTCCAATGCGACGCGGCCGTGCGAAAAGCTCGTTCAGTCCGGGCTCATCATGCGCTCCCCGGATCCGACCGACCGACGATTCGTTCAGCTCGAACTCACCGAGCGGGGCACAGCCCTCGTCGACCACGTACTGAGTGAACGACGCGCGGCGATGGCGGATGTGTTCGCACGCATGTCAGCCGACGAGCAGGCGGACGTCGCGGCTGCCTTCGAGTCGTTCGCGGTCGCGGCCCGAAGCGAACCAACGCATGACGGCCGGTTCACCTTCGCTCTTCAGCCGTAGAGCGCGTCAGTCTTCGCGCGGAACGCCGGCGGCGAGCTCCTCGAACACCTCGCGGGCGTCACTGAATCGCGCAAGCGACGCGGCCTGCCCCAGCCACAGGGACTGGAGCTCGCCGATCCCCTGTCGGGCGGCCTCCGCGCGGAACTGTCCGGTCAGCCAGTTCTGAACGGGGAACGGCGCAACGACTCCCTCCGCTTCGATTGTGCGGATGGCGCGGTTCGGCAGTCCCCGTGCGAGCCGACCGCTCATCGCGCGGGTCAGCACAGACGCGTCGGCTGCTGCGTCCGGGATGGCACGGCGATGCGCGTCGGTGGCTGCCGACTGTCTCGTCGCGAGGAAGGCCGTGCCGACCTGTACTCCGGAAGCTCCCAGTGCGAACGCCGCACGCACTCCGCGCCGGTCGGCGATCCCTCCCGCGGCCGCGACGGGCACGCGCACGGCGTCGGTGACCTGAGGGATGAGCGCGAACGTGCCGACGAGCGACTCTTCCGGGGTTCGGAGGAACGAGACCCGGTGACCGGCCGCCTCCATCCCGGTCGCGACGATCGCGTCGACGCCGCCGAAGTCGAGCGCCACCGCTTCGGCGACCGTTGTGGCCGTGCCGATCACGATCGCGCCCTGAGCGTGGGCACGTTCGACGACGTCGGTGGGCGGCACACCGAAGACGAAGCTGATCACCGCCGGCCCAGCCGCGAGCACCGCCTCGATCTGCTCCTCGAAGGTCGGCAGGAAGCGGGCGGGGCGGCTGGGGATGTCGAGGTCGAGCTCGTCGAAGAAGGGGCGGAGCGCCTCGGCGTAGTCTGCGAACTCCTCGTCGGTGACCGGAGGCTCGTCGCCGGTCAGCCACAGGTTGACCGAGAAAGGGCGCGCGGTCTTGGCCCGGATCGCCGCGACGGCCTGGGCGATGCGGTCCGCGTCGTACCCGTACAGCCCGTACCCGCCGAGCCCGCCGAGCTCGCTCACCTGTGCAGTCAGCCCGACCGACGACAGACCACCGAACGGCCCGAGCAGGATCGGGAGATCGACACCGAGCATCGTCGCCAATTCGCCACTCATGAGCGGAGCTCCCCGATGCGCACGCAGCATTCGCCTGCGGTCGGCTCGAGCCAGACGTCACGCGATTCGCGCGACTCGTCGGTGAGCCCGCGGACGAACGCAGTGTTCGCCGTGCAGATGAGGTCCGTATGACGGGCGGCCAGGTGATGGAACGGGCAGTTCGTGAGTTGGAAGCCACCGTCCTCGCATGCGACCGGTACATAGCCGATGCCCGCGAGGGTCTCGACCAGCGGGATGTCGTCGGAGCCGAGCTGGTGCCCCCGGTTCTCGGCGGTCGTGATCAGCGCATCCCGTACCGGCACCCCCGCCTGGTCGGAGTATTCGACGGCCGCCGCGAGCAGATCGCCCGCGAGCTCGTACTGCCGGGCCGGAAGGGATGCGGTGAGCTCGTCATGCGAGAGCGAATAGATCTTCGCGGGACGCCCGGCGCCCGGCCCGGTGCGACCCGAACGGCGCTCGAACCCGACGGTGAGGGCGCCGACTTCGACGAGGCGGTCGAGGTGGAACGCGGCGGTCGCCCGGGGAAGACCGGTCTGCTCGGCGAGTTCGTCGCGCCCGAGAGGGTGGTCGCTCGCTCGTAGTGCGTCATAGAGGGCGCGGCGTGTGGGATCCGCGAGCGCCGCGATGGCGAGTGTCGCGGTGTCCGCCTCCGGAGACTGGCTCATGCGGCCATCCTATCTCTATAAAAGTAAATCTTGACAAAAGAAACCTGACGAACTTACGCTCAGCACACAGCCGATGCTACGAGAAAGGGGCGGCGATGTCGCTGCTGCAGGAGACACGGGAACGGATTGCTGCTCTGCCGGATCGACGCGCGGAAAATGCGGTGACGGAGCTCCTCCTGGCACTCGGCCAGGACCTCGACGACCCCAACCTCGCGGA
This sequence comes from Diaminobutyricibacter sp. McL0608, assembly GCF_039613825.1. Taxonomy (NCBI): domain Bacteria; kingdom Bacillati; phylum Actinomycetota; class Actinomycetes; order Micrococcales; family Microbacteriaceae; genus Leifsonia; species Leifsonia sp. McL0608. The sequence continues at coordinate 2,330,842 of NZ_CP154826.1, forward strand.
CACCCCGCGCAGGGTGGCCGCGTCGTTTCGCGAGCTGCTCCGCCGCGAGCCGCTCACTCTGACGACCTTTCCGAACGAGGAGGGCTACGACGACCTGGTGCTCGTGCACGACATCCCGTTCACCTCGCTGTGCGCGCACCATCTCCTCCCGTTCCGCGGCGTCGCCCACGTCGGCTACCTCCCCGCGTCCCGGCTGCTGGGACTGTCGAAACTCGCCCGGGTCGTCGAGCACTACTCCCACGGTCTGCAGTTGCAGGAACGCCTCACCGTCGAGATCGCGGAATACCTGGAGAATGAGCTGCTGCCCAACGGAGTCGGTGTCGTGCTCGAGGCCGAACACCTCTGCATGTCCATCCGCGGCGCGCTGGCGCCGACGGCGCGGACCCGCACCTCACGCTTCACCGGTGCGCTCGCCGCCCACGGCCGGGAACGGTTCATGGCCTCGCTTCCGAGGCACAACTAGAACGAGAGAAACGACATGACAACCGCAGAACCCATCGTCATCGTGGGCGCAGCCCTCGCCGGCGCGACCGCGGCCGCGACGCTGCGGGAGGAAGGCTACGACGGGCACCTCGTACTCATCGGGGCCGAGGAGCACATCCCGTACATCCGCCCGCCGCTGTCGAAAGGGTTCCTCGCGGGCACCGACGACCGCGCATCCATCGACGTGCTCGACGCCGGCTGGTACGACGACAACGACGTCGACCTGCGCCTCGGGACCCGCATCGCCCGCGTCGACCGTCAGGCCGCGACCGTCGTGGACGAGAGTGGAACCGAGACACGGTACGACCGGCTTCTCCTCGCGACCGGCTCCCAGCCGCGCATCCTCACCATCCCCGGGTCGGACGCATCCAACGTCCACTACCTGCGGACCCTCGACGACAGCATCCGTCTGCACGAGGCGATCGCCCAGGGCGGCCGGAGGGTCGTCCTCATCGGGTCCGGCTGGATCGGGATGGAGGTGGCGGCGACCGCGCGCACCCTCGGCAACGAGGTGACCATCCTCGAGCGCGACCCCATCCCCCTCGCCATCGTGCTCGGCGACGAACTCGGCACCTTCTTCGCCGAACTGCACGAATCCAGAGGCGTCCGCATCCGCACCCGGATGATCGTCGAGGCGATCGAGACGCGCGACGGGATCGCGACGGGCGTGCGACTGGGCGGCGGCGAGATCGTGCCCGCGGACGTGATCCTCGTCGGTGTCGGCGCGCTCCCGCAGATCGGGCTCGCCGCGGACGCAGGCCTTCGCACGGGCAACGGGGTCGAGGTCGACGCGTCGCTGCGCACCAGCGACGACCGGATCTTCGCCGCCGGGGACATCGCGAACGCCTACCATCCCCTGATCGGGCTGAGGCTGCGCAGTGAGCACTGGGCGAACGCGCTCACCGGCGGCGCCGTGGCGGCGCGGGCGATGCTCGGGCAGCCTGCGGTGCACGACGGCATCCCCTACTTCTACACCGACCAGTTCGATCTGGGGATGGAGTACTCCGGTTTCGCGCCGCTGACGAAAGAGGCTGACATCGTCTACCGTGGCGACCGCGCATCCGGCGCGTTCATCGCGTTCTGGATGGTCGGTGCGCGGGTGGTCGCAGGGATGAACGTGAACACCTGGGACGTGAACGACGCCATCCAGGTGCTCATCCGCGAGGAGACGAAGGTCGACCGCCGTGCGCTGCAGGATCCGGATGTTCCGCTCGACCAGGTCGCAGCGGTGAGCGAGGGCATCGGCTCATGACAGCCACAGGCGACCTTCGACGCGCCGGCGTGAGCATCTGGCTGGACGATCTCTCGCGTGAACGGATCCTCTCCGGCGGCCTTGCGCGGCTGATCGCCGAACGCGACGTGGTGGGAATCACGACCAACCCGACGATCTTCGCCAACGCGTTCGAGGAGTCGGGCGCCTACGAACGCCAGCTCGCCGAGCTCCGCCGGATGGGCGCAAGCGCGGCAGATGCCGCTTTTGCGCTGATGACGGCCGACGTGCAGTCCGCGTGCGACGTCCTTCGGCCGACCTTCGACGCGACCGAGGGCCTCGACGGCCGCGTCTCGATCGAGGTCAGCCCCGCGGTGGCCCACGACTCCGCGGCGACGCTGGCTGAGGCGCACCAGCTGCGGTCGGCGGTCGACCGCCAGAACCTGTTCGTCAAGATCCCGGCCACGGATGCGGGGATCACCGCGATCGCGGACGCGACGGCGGCAGGCATCAGCGTCAACGTGACGCTCATCTTCGGGCTCGAACGCTACCGCCAGGTGATCGACGCCTCCGTGTCAGGGCTGGAACGCGCGAAGGATGCTGGACTCCCCCTCGGAGCGATCCAGTCGGTCGCCTCCTTCTTCGTCTCACGGGTGGACGTCGAGGTCGACCGGCGACTGGAGTCGGCCGGCGTCACCGACTCCCCACTCGCTGGACGCGCCGCCGTCGCAAACGCCAGGCTCGCCTACGAGATCTTCGAGCAGTCGGTGCGCAGTCAACGCTGGCTGGCGCTGGAACGGGACGGTGCCAACCGGCAGCGGCCTCTCTGGGCGTCGACGGGGGTCAAGAACACGCGGATGCGCGACACGGTCTATGTCGAAGAGCTCGTCGCCCCGCAGACGGTGAACACGATGCCCGAGAAGACGCTCGAAGCGGTGTGGGATCACGGCACGATCGCGTCGGACACGGTCACCGGGAACTATGAGGATGCGCTGCAGGTCGTCGACGGACTGGCCGCCCACGGCATCCTGCTCTCCGATGTCTCCGCGACGCTCGAGACGGCCGGCATCGCGACGTTCTCCGCGTCGTGGGAACGACTCGTCGACTCCGTGCGCGCCGGACTGGAGGCCGCGTGAGCGGATGATCATTGTGCCCGCGACCCTTGTAACGGCAGACTCAGTCTCGGAAGGGAACGCTCATGGACGATCTCACCGGAACCTCGGACGAACGGGCTCGACGGCTGGCAGCACTCGAAGGAGAGGGAAGCCTCTCGCCTGACTGGGTTCGACGCCAGCTCGACCTCGCTCTCAACGCATGGAAAGAGGACGAGAAGAAGCTCGATATCGACGCCGAGGGTCGAGAAGACTTCTGATGGCCAACGATCAGCTACCGCCCCTGATCGGCGGCATCCTGATCCTCATCGACCTGGCGATCCGCATCGCTGCGCTGATCATCGTGCCGAGGGACCGCAAACCCACGGCTGCGATGGCCTGGCTTCTCGCCATCTTCCTCATCCCCTTCATCGGCATCATCCTGTTCCTGCTGATCGGCAACGTAAAGCTGCCGAAGAAGCGACGGGAGAAACAGGCCGAGCTGAACCGGATGATCGAAGAGCGCTCGGCCGAAGTCGACCTGTCCGGCGACCGCTCCAGCTGGCCCAGCTGGTTCGCGGGGCTCGTGCACCAGAACCACAGTCTGGGAGCCCTGCCCGCAGCGGCTGGAAACAGCGCCACGCTGATCGGCGACTATACGACCTCGATCGATGCAATGGCCGCCGAGATCGACACGGCCACGCGCTTCGTGAACGCAGAGTTCTACATCGTCTCGTTCGATACGACGACCAAGGGATTCTTCGCCGCGATGGAACGTGCCGTTCAGCGCGGTGTGCCCGTGCGACTTCTGGCGGACTACGTCGCCTCCCGCCGCGTCGCCGCCCACGACGAGACCTTCGCCGAACTCGACCGCATCGGGGTGAAATGGAGCTACATGCTGCCGGTACGCCCCTTCAAGGGCGAGTACCAGCGGCCAGACCTGCGCAACCACCGCAAGCTTCTCGTCGTCGACGGCCGCGTCGGCTTCATGGGGTCGCAGAACCTCATCGACCGCAGCTACAACTCCCCCAAGAACATCAAGCGGGGACTGCAATGGCAGGAGCTGATGACGCGGATCACGGGACCAATCGTCACGGCGACCAACGCGGTGTTCCTGTCCGACTGGTATCTCGAGACCGGCGAACTCCTCGGCGACGAGGCGAGCCTGCGCGCGACCGACGTACCGGCTGATCCGTCAGCGGATGCGCTGGTCTGCCAGGTCGTGCCGAGCGGCCCCGGCTACGACGGCGAGAACAACCTGCGGCAGTTCCTCACGCTTGTCACGTCGGCGCAGAAGAAGGTCATCATCACGAGCCCGTACTTTGTGCCCGACGAGGCGATGATGTACGCGATCACCTCGGCGTGCGAGCGCGGACTGGAGGTGCAGCTCTTCGTCTCCGCGATCGGCGACCAGGGGTCGGTCTGGCACGCTCAGCGCTCCTACTACAAGCCGCTGCTGCAGGCGGGGGTGCAGATCTGGCTGTACCCCGCCCCGTACATCCTGCACTCCAAGCACCTGTCGATCGACGATGATGTCGCCGTGATCGGGTCGAGCAACATGGACATCCGCTCGTTCGCCCTGAACTCGGAGGTTACCCTGCTCGTGCGCGGAGAAGCGTTCGTCACGCAGATGCGCGCCGTCGAACAGGGATACCGGGATGCGGGGCGCCAGTTGACTCTCGAAGAGTGGGAGAAGGAGCCGGCGTCGGCGACCTTCCTCGACGGGGTAGCCCGCCTCACCTCCGCGCTGCAGTAGGGGCGCTCAGCCGAACGTGAAGACGTAGGCCCGCGCGCCGGGGTCGAGAAAGGTGATCTCGAAGGTCCGGTCGACCGCGGGACCGGCCAGGCGAAGCAGTTGGTACATCCGGGGCTCGACGATGGTGCCCTCGCCATGTTCGTCGATGTCCAGGCCGTGGCCGGTGCCGGGATCCCTGCCGTCGACGGTGACACGGAACCGTGCGTGCTCGCCCGGCGGCGGCGCGAGCACCAGGTTCGCGTCGCGCGCGTGGAACCGGAAGACGATCGACCCGCCCGCCCGGTTCACCAGGCCGGCGCCGCTCTCGATCGTCCAGTCGCCGGAGAGCGACCACTGGTTGAGCTCCAGCGGGCCCGGGGAAGCATACCTATGGGGTCGACCGAACGCTGCTTCACCCTCGGACACGAAGTTGCGACCCTGCTCATACCCGAGGTAGGTCTCGGGCGACTCCAGGTGCGCCCAGTCTGCCTGCGCTTCGACGCCCTCGTCGGGAACGCTGACCAGGTCGTCGCCGATCCCCTCTGCCCCGGCTTCGCGGAGCAGTTGCTGGATGACCCGCTCGCCTTCCTCGTATTCGCCTTCGCCGAAATGGTGGTAGCGGATCCTGCCCTGTGCATCGGCGAGGTAGATCGCCGGCCAGTAGTGGTTGGCGAACGCGTTCCAGACGCCGTACTCGGTGTCGACCGCGACGGGAAAGTCGATCCGCATCTCTTTCACCGCCCAGCGCACGTTGTCGAGTTCCCCTTCGAAGGGGAACTCCGGAGTGTGCACGCCGATCACCACCAGGCCCTGCTCCCGGTACTTGTCGGCCCAGGCACGCACGTAGCCGCGGGTGCGCAGCCAGTTGATGCAGGTGAAGGTCCAGAAGTCGACGAGCACGACCTTGCCGCGCAGCGCCTCCGTCGTGAGCACCGGCGAGTTGAGCCAGGCGGTGGCGCCGTCGAAAGGGGCCAGGCGACCCTCGAACGGCAGGTGGGCGGGGATGCTCGGGTCGGTCACGGAAACTCCTTCGTCAGCCGGCGACATCCGCGACGGCTGCCGCAAACGCTTCCGGCGCCTCCTGAGGCAGGTTGTGCCCGACGCCGCCGTCGATCGTGCGGTGCTCGTATCGCCCCGAGAACTTCTTCGCGTAGGCGCTCGGGTCGGGGTGGGGTGCGCCGTTGGCATCGCCCTCGAGAGTGATGGTCGGAACCGAGATGGTCGGGCCCTCGGCGAGCTGCTGTTCGAGCCTGTCGTACTGCGCTTCGCCCTCGGCGAGGCCGAGTCGCCAGCGGTAGTTGTGGATCACGACGGGGACGTGATCGGGGTTGTCGAACGCGGCGGCACTGCGGCCGAACGTGATGTCGTCGAACTCCCACTGGGGCGACGCCGTGTGCCAGATGAGCTTCGCGAAGTCACGGCGGTTGGCGTCGTAGCCGGCCCGGCCGCGCTCGGTCGCGAAGTAGTACTGGTACCACCACTGCAGTTCCGCAGCCGGTGGCAGCGGCTGGCGCCCGGCAGCCTGGTTGCCGATCAGGTACCCGCTGACGGAGACCAGCCCCGTGCAGCGTTCCGGCCAGAGCGCCGCCACGATGTCGGCCGTGCGCGCACCCCAGTCGAAGCCCGCCACGACCGCTTGTTCCAGCTGCAGCGCATCCATCAACGCCAGCGCATCCACCGCGACCACGGACTGCTGACCGTTCCGCAGTGTCTCATCGCTCAGAAAACGCGTCGTCCCGAAACCGCGCAGGAAAGGCACGATCACGCGGAACCCCTGATCTGCGAGGAGAGGCGCCACGTCCGCGAAACTATGGATGTCGTACGGCCAGCCGTGCAGGAGCAGCGCAGGCCGCCCATCCGCCGGCCCTGACTCGGCGTAGCCGACGTTCAGATCGCCGGCGTCGATCTGCTTCAGGGATCCGAGGGTCATCTCGCAGCCGTCGCTTCCTACGTCTCGTACTCTTCGGAGTCGATCAGCCGATACGAGTACTCCGAGGCACCGGCCTCCTCGGAACCTTCAAGCTCGAACGTCTCGTCGAGGAGGAATCCGGTCGCGAGAATCGTCGTCTGCCCGTACGTGCGCTGCGGCAGACCGTTGGGCGCGAACTCCACGCCCTCGACTGCTTCGCCGTCGTCCGAACCGGGTCGCCTCTTGAGAATTGCCGTGTAGGTACGCGACTCGCTCATGCACCGACGGTAGTCCTGTACGGGCCGCGAGGGAAAGACCGTCGGCCGTTATCGGCCCTGTCGGCCTACTTGCCGCCGCGCTCCGCGAGTTGCTTCTCGTATTCGGCGCGGATCTCGGTCATGTCGAGCGCACGCAGCTGCGTGATCAGGTCTTCGACCGCTTCGGCCGGAAGGGCGCCGGCCTGTGAGAAGAGCGGGATGCCGTCGCGGTAGGCGACGAGAGTCGGGATCGAACGGATGCCGTAGGAGCCGGAGAGCTCCTGCTCGGCCTCGGTGTCGATCTTGCCGAAAGTGATGTCCGAGTGTTTCTCGGACGCCTTCTCGAAGACCGGCGCGAACATGTGACAGGGACCGCACCAGTCGGCCCAGAAGTCGAGCAGGACGATGCCCTCGCTCACGGTCTCGTCGTGGTTCTGGCTGGTTATCGCTGTAGTTGCCATGTTGTGTGAAACGCTCCTCATCGCTCGATATTCCGGGCTTCCAGTCAGCGCGCAGCTTCCTCCAGCACGATCGCCTGCACCTCCGGGTCGGACAACCCGCGGAAGTGGCCGCCCTTCGCGACCACGCGATTGGTCGCACCGGCAAGAGTGCTCCCCTCCGGGATGTGCGGATCGAACGGCCCGAAGACCGAGACGATCCTGCTGTTGACGGACTCGTCGGCGCGCAGCGACATCCCGGCCGGATCCGTCGGTGAGAAGTCGCGCAAAGCGCGGATGGGCATGAACTGGGCGTAGCGCGACCCGGCGAACGGTGTGGAGATTGCAACCATCCGCACGACGCGCGGCAGACTGCCCTCCCCCACCATCACCAGCTTGCCGATCAGGCCGCCCTTGCTGTGAGCGACGATGACCACATCACTCAGGTCACGTTCCTCGAGCACGCCTTCGACCGTCGTCGCGGCCTCGCTGAGCACCTTCAGATTGGTGCCGAGCTCCGGCACCACATAGACCGGATGCCCGGCACCGTGCAGCGCGTCGATCAACGGTCTCAGGAACTGCCACGGCTCGTACACGCCGGGGATCATCAGCACCGGCCGCCCGGAGCCGTCCTCGAACACTGCCGGGTCCGTGCGGTCGAAGGCAGCGCGCGCCTGCCAACCGGCCGCATACGCGTAGTCCTCAGCCCACCAGCCCAGATTCTGAAGAAGGCCCGTCATGCAGCGCCCTGAGCGGGCGGTTCCAGACGTCCCCTGTGGAGTTCGTATGCGCGCGCGTGGCCGGGCGAGTCCGGATCGTCCACGATCGGCCGGTCGGCCATGAACTGGCGGATGACGTTGGCCAGCTCGCCGGGATGACTGAAGTTGATCGCGTGCGCCGCCCCCTCGATGACGACGAGCACCACCTGGTTCTCGATGTGGGCGGCGATCTCCTTCACACGCTCAGGCGTCGGCATGAGCGGATCGCGGTCACCGAGCACGACCAGGGTCTTGATGTGCAGGTCGAGCAGTCGTTCGAGCGACGGGTAGTGCATGAGCGCATGGAACATCCGTGCTGTGCTCGAGACGCCGAAACGCAGGTAGTCGGGAGTCGCGACCCGCACCAGCGCGCTCGGCTCACGGCCGCCGTCGCGGGCGAGCTGCGCCATCGCGCGGGAGAGCGGCTGGTTGTGCATCCCGCCGGCCGGGGACACCAGCACTGCGCGGTCGATGCGATCTGGGAAATCGTGCGCGAATTCGAGGATGACCGGGCACCCCATCGAGTTTCCGACCAGCGTCGCCTTCTCGACTCCCCGATCGTCGAGGAACTTCACCGCGGCTCTGGCGAGCCCAGGCACGTCGAGCGGTTTCGCCGGTTTCACACTCCGGCCGAACCCCGGGAGGTCGGGCACAAAGGTATGGAAGTCGTTCTGGAGCACCTCGGCGGTCGGCAGCAGGTACCGGCCCGAAAGGCCGAAGCCGTGCAGGTGCATCATCACCGGGGCGTCGGGCGGATCCTGCGACTCTCGGAAGAAGAAGTCCAGTCCGTCGATGGTGGTCCAGCGTTCGGCCAGGGACGACGCCGGCTTCCTGGGAAGCTTCGGTTCACGTCCGGGCTCATGCCGCGGTTCGCTGGATGCGCGTGACTGCGTCGCCATCGCTGACCCCCTGGGAAGAATCCAACACCCGACATCCCCAGTCTCCACCATCGCGGGCCGCGCCGGGCAGAAATTCTCCTCCGCCTCTCTCGCCGCCGCGCCCGGTGGCATTACCGTGTAGGAATGAGCACTCCACCGCGCGTAGAAAACGAGTACATCGTCGAATACGTCGACGGCCCGCTGGCTGGTACCACCGATCGACGGCTCCTGATCAATGGCAGCGTCGACGAGCGGATCGGCTCGGTCGCGGCGATCGAAGGTCTCGAGTCACTGTTCTGGTATGTGAAAGGCGCCGAGCGTCTCGTCAACAGTGAGAAGTACGTCGCCTATCACTTCGACGCGCCCGACAGCGATCCGGTCGAGACCGACAAGGATCACGAGTCGCTCTGAGTTCCGCGCTCATCCCCCGATGGGCTGCACGAGGAACCCCATCGCGGTGAGCACCTTGACAGCACCCGTCTTCCCACCCTCGAAGTCGGCCGAGCTGAGGCGCTTGCCGGTCGCGAGCTCGTAGGCCACCCCGAGGATCGCCTTCGGCGGGTAACGCCGTTTGCTCCATGACAATTCGTAGGTCGTCGCCGGCGCGAAACCGTGCTCGGCGAAGAACTGCTCGGGCCCGAGCCGGTCGTATTCTTCGAGCGCCTTCACGACGTCGTCGTTGCTCACCACATCCCAGTCGATGGCCGCCATCCTGTCCTCCCACCCTCGTTGTCGTTCCATTCTCGCCCGGGCGTGCCACCATCGGTCACCCCCGTTCGTCGACCCACTCCGGACGGAGCTTCTCGATGCCATCGAGGATGAGGTCCAGGCCGATCATGAACTCGACGTCGTAGTCGTAGCCGGCCATCCCGAGTTCCATCACGACCTCGATCAGGTACGGGAACTGTGCCGCCATCTCTGCCGGCTGCATGCTCAGCTTCTGCGCGGCGATCTCACCGGACTCCTCGGCGTTGTCGAACGGCAGCACTTTCTCCTGCAGGAGGAACCCGTAGGTATAGCTGTCGAGCGTCGAATACGCATGAACTGTCGTCCGGAACGAGAAGCCGGCCTGCCGGAGACAGGCCATGACAGCGTTGTGGTGACGCAGGTTGGCCGGCCCTGGGAGCATCCGGGATTCCATGAAGTTGACCGCCCACCGGTGGCGCACGAGCGCTTCCCGCATCGAGATGGACCGGTGGCGCATCGCGGTCTTCCAGTCGGGCCCGGTCGGGATGTCCACTTCGCTGAAGACGATGTCGACCATTCCGTCGAGCAGGTCTTCCTTGTTTGCCACGTGTTTGTAGAGAGCCATCGGGACGACGCCGAACTCCTGGGCGAGCGTGCGCATGGTGAGCCCCTCGAACCCGTTCCTGTCGGCGAGGGCGACGGCGGTGCTCAGGACCAGGTCGCGGCTCAGCCTGGTCCTGCGGGGCGCCTCCTGCTGCCGGGTCATTGTCATCTCCTCGGATAGTGCGCGAACCCTTGACAAGTGTACGGGGTACACCTATCGTAATCATCACCGGTGTACGTTGTACACCTTTCACACTTCATCAAGGGAAATCCAATGACCTCAACCAGGCGAACAGCGCTCATCGCGGGCATCCTGTTCATCATCACCATCGTCTTCTCGATACCGGGTGCGCTCCTCTACGGCCCGCTGCTGAGCGACCCGAACTACGTCGTCGGTCCCGGCGCCGACGCCCAGATCGCCCTCGCGGCGTTCATGGAACTCATCGTCGCCGCCGCCAACATCGGCACCGCCGTGGTGCTCTTCCCCATCGTCAAGCGCCAGAGCGAAGCCCTCTCGCTCGGGTACGTCGCCTGCCGGATCGTCGAGTCGACCATGATCGTCGTCGGCATCCTCAGCCTGCTCTCCGTGGTCACGCTCCGCCAGGGCTTCGCGGCGGACGCCGGGGCGGATGCGACCTCGCTCGTCACCGCAGGCAAAGCGCTCGTCGCACTCCACGGCGCGACGTTCCTCATCGGCCCGGGGCTGCTCGCCGGCCTCGGCAACGGCCTCATCCTCGGCTACCTGATGTACCGATCGGGACTCGTCCCGCGTGCGATGACCTGGCTCGGACTGATCGGCGGACCGGTCGTGTTCCTCTCCGGCATCGCGGTGCTGTTCGGCGTCTACTCCCAAGTCTCGGTCTGGTCCGGAATCGCGACGATCCTCGAGTTCGCGTGGGAAGCATCGCTTGGCGTGTACCTCATCGTCAAAGGCTTCCGTCCGGTGCCCATCCTGGATGCGGTGACCGCCCCCGCAATCCCGTCGGGACACCCCGTGGCGATGACCTAGGTTGTCAGGTCACCACTCATGGTTCCCGGGGGGGCTGGGCTCGCGACCAGGCGGTCGAATTCGGGATCGCGTTCGGTAAGGCGTGCCCGGACATCTGGGCTCCTATTGAAGAGTGGTATTCCGCGATTCATCGATCCGCGCTTTCGCAGGCACGCTCCCTCGTCCAGCGGATCAGCACCGAGACACGCCAGTGGGTGTTCTATCTTTCGCTGACAGCCGCGTTCGGCGGCGTGCTGCTGTTCTTCATCTTCTTGACCCGCGGGACCCCGTCAGCGTTGGATTTCGCGGTCGCGTGGCTTCTATGGACGCTCCTTTGGCTGGCCGCATACATCGTCGGCCGTTTCCGGCATCGACGAGTCGTGCGCATCCGGCAGAAACGGTTCGAGTGGCTCACCGAGGTCATCTGGACGATGGCGACGACACAGATCCTTCGGATGAAAGTCGAACGGCTCAAGTCGGGCCTGTGACGGAATCCACTGCTACTCTCCGGCTATGCGCATGCCCGACTCGCCGATGACACCATCCGGATTCCGGGCAGGCCTTGCGTTCGCATTGGAAGGCACCATGGTCACCGATATCGGCGCGAGCGAGGAACTCGACGAAGCTTTCGCCGACGTCGCCGTCTCCGAGCCCGGCACGCCTGAACGCGAGGCCGCCATCAATCGAGCACGAGCGGTCTATCAAGCGGAGCGGAAGTCCGGCACGCTGCCGGGCACTCCTGATCCCACACCCCAGGTCTGAGCGCTCAGTCCTTCGTGCCCTCGCCCTGGTGCGCGACCTCGTCGAGGATCGCGGTGATGTCGACGCTGTGCGTCGGCCGCACCTCCAGTGGATCGATGTTCGACATGTGAACCTCCCCTTCACCCCAGTCCTACTCGGGCAATCCGCCCCTCAGGCAGATCTCAGTTCGTCCCCGTGCACCGTGACCGCGTAGATGATCAGCAGGTTCATCGTGACGAGAACCAGCGCCCAGATGGGCTGAGTCGGAAACGCCAGTAGGTTCGTGACGGCATTCACACCGGCGATGATCACGGCGAGCAGCCGAGCCCACAGAGCGCCGCGGAACAGGAACACACCTGTGAGCAGCACGATGACGCCGAGGACGAGCGACCACCATCCCCAGGCTTGCACGTCGTACGCGACGAGAGCCCCATTGCTTCCGCGGAAGTATGCCCCGTCAGGCGCCAGCAGCGCGATGAACCCGAAGAGGATGTCGAAGGCCCCCTCGATGACCAGCAGTATGCCGGCGAACCACACCCAGCCTGCCCAACCGGAAACCCGTGACTCGCTCACCGGCCCACCCCCTCTGTCACCTGAAACGCTATCCGCGCGGTGTGGTGCGGTGGATCACCCCGTCCGGGTGATGTTAGACCGCAGGTGCGGTCCGAAGCTTCTCATGGGTGCCGCACCGCATGCGGCGGTGGTTTGCAGTCGGCCGCGAGAGGCGACCGCTCAAGATGGGAGTGATGGGATGGCTGATCAGCCGTATCTAGCGATTGCTGCGCAGTATGCGAGCGAAGACGAGGCGGTGGCCGACTTCGACAAGATTCACGCGCACTACAAGGAGGCGGGTAAGCACGCGGCGTTCGACGCGGCCGTTGTCGTGCGCGATATGGAGGGCAAAGTCTCCATTCCGAAGCGCGACGACGGCGCCAAGCACCACGGTGGCCGCAAGGGTCTCGCGATCGGGTTGGCGGGCGGTCTCGTGGTAGCCCTGTTCCCGGCCGTCGCCCTGGGCGGCGCCCTCCTGGTCGGCGGCGGCGCGGGTGGCGCGATCGGCGCACTTGCCGGGCACATCTCCAACAAGTCGTCGGCAGAAGACCTCAAGACGATCAGTGAGACCCTGGATGCCGGAAGCGCGGGGATCGTCGTCGTCGTCGAGCCGGCCGAAGCCGACGAGGTCGCAGCCTTACTGACGGGCGCGACGAAGGTCACCACGAAGGAGATCGCCGTCGACGACGAAGCGTTGGACAACGAAGTTCAGGACGCCGCTGAGTAGACCCGAACACCTCAGCGACGGGCGGGGCCGCCTCGGGGTGACCCCGCCTTTTCCATGCCCGGCTATTCCCCGATCAGCCCGGCTATTCCCCGATCAGCAGCGTGGCGAGGTACCGGGTCGGATTCCGCGTGCGGAACGCGTCCTCGAGAACCTGGCGGAGCGCATCCTCGTTCTCCGCCGATCCCTGATCCGAGCCCGCCCCTGACAGCGCCGCCTGCGCCCGGGTCTGCAGGATCGCCCGCTCCCCGACGTCGTGCCGCACGGCGTGGTACGCGTGGAGCGAGACCAGCGGCGCCTCGCCGCGCACCACCACGGCGAGCCGGGACGCGAGGTCGACGGCATCGAGCATCCCGACGTTCAGCGACGAGCCGCCGGCCGAGAACACGTGCGCTGCGTCGCCGGCCAGGAACACCCGGCCCACCCGGTACTGCTCGGCCTGGCGGCTGTTGGCGACCGTGGAGCGCAGCCATGTCGCGTTCTCGACCGGCACGTCGACACCGAGCACGCGGCGGATGCTTGCCGTCAGGTCTTCCAGCGTGATGCGTTCCGCGGACTCCTGCGCCCCGCGCGGCTCATGCGTGCTGACGATGTACCGGTCGCGTGACGCCTGCCGATCGAGGGCGGACAACGGAGCGAGGCTGAACGACCCGGTCGGGGTCGGGTTCGGGCGAAACAGCGCCAGCCGGCGACCATCGGCGAACTCGAAGGAATCCTTGGACACCCGCAACGCACCCGGGCGGATGGTGACGTGTCCGATCCGCGCGATGCGGTCGCTGGTCGTGCCGGGGAATCCGACCTCGAGAAGATGTCGTACGGAGCTGTGGGCGCCATCGCATCCGACCAGGAAGCCGGCCTCGACGACGTATGCGACCCCATCCGCTTCGACCGCGACTCGCACCCGCTCGCCGTCGTCAGCGAAGCCGACGACTGCATGGCCGCGCCGCACCTGCGCTCCGAACCCCAGGGCACCGTCCTCGAGCACCCTCTCCAGGCGGCGTTGCGGAATCGGCAGCACCATCAGCGGATGGCGACGCAGCGGATTCAGCCGCAGTGTAAGCGACCCGAACTGGTACCGCGGAACGGGGATGACGTGCAGCCCCTTCTGGCCCTTCAGCAGCCCGCGCTGTCTCACGACCGTCGCGATCCGCCCGACAATGCCGTTGCCTTTCGGCATCGGGTCGGGTTCGGATGCGCGCTCGAGCACCAGGGACCGAACGCCGTGCCGACCGAGTTCGAACGCGAGCATCAGGCCGACGGGTCCGGCTCCGACGATGACGACCGTCGCTCGTTCGCTCGGCGTTTCAGCGGTCGCCATCGATCCCCTTCGACGTCACGCGGGGGCGCCCGCCCGGTTCCAGAGCGCGAACGCGTTGTCGAGGTGGCCGACGTACGGCTCGAGCTCCGGGCAGTGGCGCACGAGAACCGAGCCCATCGTGTTGTCCTCGATCCACTGCATGCCCTCGCGGGTATACACCTCGTCCGTGAAGTGGGTGGTGAAGAAGCGGTCGCTGTTGAGCCGCCGCGACGCCATCAGGATGAAGATCCGGAAGGCCGTGTCGCTGAACGCGAACCCCTCGGGCCGGTCTTCGGCGAACATCCCGGGGATGAGGTCGACGGAGTCGAGGTCGTTGTCGTAGACCTCTTTCAGCTCGGCGACCCACTGTTCGTTGCTGGAGAGCTCGTCGAACGAGGTCGGCACCGGCAGGTGCAGCAGCCGACGGAACGCCGTGTACCGGGGAACGCCGAGTTCACGGCAGCGCAGGATGTCGGTCGCGGCAAGATCCATCAGTGTCCCCGTGTCAGGCCGGGTGAAGGTCTGCAGATATTTGGGGAAGTTGTGCAGCGTGACCAACCCGGGGTTCTCAGTGCCGAACGTGTAGAGGAGATCCACGAGGCGATTCGCCTTGAGCGCTTCGAGACCGGCGGGCCCCGCGAGAGTGTCGAATTCGGCCTTCCCGAGCGTCTCCGCATCCGTGTCCACCGACCGGAAGTCGAAATGGTCCGGGATGAGCGGGTGCATCCGGTAGACCGCGACGAACTCCTCGGTCAACGCGAAAGGAACCCCGAAGTCTTCGGTCCTGGCCCCCGGAATGCCGGCGATCACCTCGCTTTTGCTGAGGCGGCCGAAGAGCTTGTGGATCCCTTCGCCTTCGAGCCCCCACCAGTTCGCGTGCAACGCCTCGACGGCCGTCGGGTGCGCCGTCACCGCCGGCGTCCATTCGACCGTGTGGATGCGCGCGAGCAACCCTGACAGGATCAGGCGGGCGTGCTGGAACGCCGACTCGTCGTCGAACTCCGGATGCGCTTCAGCAAGCATGTCGCAGATCGCGTTGTGCTCTTTGATGAACAGGACCTGCAGCATCCCGAGCCCCAGCCAGAAGCCGGGAACATGCGTCGGGTTCTTCGCCGGGTCGTCGGGGATCGGCGGCGCGCCATCGACCAGGCGCAGCCTGCCTCCCTTGTGCTCACGCAGGAACTGCTGGTCGTCGAGCGTGTTCCCGTAGACCTGGGAGCCGTCCCACCAGTGGGTCATGATGTTGATGAACGTCGGCGGGTCCGCCGAGTCCGGCGGCGAGGTCGGGTCGGGTGGAGTGCGCATCACCGTGAGCGGAGGTGCCGGCCAGTCGTCGTCGGGCGTCAACGGAAGGATCCACGGATTGTCCGTCGGGCTCGTGCCATGACGGAACCAGTCGCGGATCATGAACTGCAGCCAGGAGGCGATCAGCACGTTGCCGCCGGACGCGGGGATGAGCTCCGAACGCGTCATGAGCCGGCGGCTGATCTCGCGCGGGTTCGGTTCGAGCATCCGTTCGCGGTTCGGCCAGGTCTCCGACAGCGGGACGTTGCGTCCGAAACGCGTGCCGGCCATCCCCATCTCCGGATGCTCCAGGTCGTTCCAGCTGCCGTCCGGGGAGCGCTCCGTGAGGAGTTTCTCGTCATACGGCGGCGGCACGACGGCGTTGACCGCGGGGAGCCTGGAGGTGTCGAACAGGTTCTTCTCGCGCAGAGTGTCGCGGATGCCGATCAACTGCCCGAGGCCGATCAGCTTCGGAAGGGTGTACCAGGGATGCTTCTGGTCGATCGCCTCGGCGACGCCGTCGTAGCCTCGCTGGAGCAGGCCCGGGTCGTCCGGGATGTCCGACGTGCTCTCCTCGCCGTGCAGGTCGGGCTCGGCTGTTTGGCTTTGCTCGTCCGGCTCGTCGTCTTCAGTCGTATCGTTCATGGCCGACCCCCTCGCGTGCACCCAGAACGTCACCGCCAGTATGGTCCTCCTCGCCCGGCAGCGAAAGGGGCGCGTCAGTCGGCCAGCTCGATGATCCTGGCGATCCGTGCAGGGTCGTAGATCGAGTCGATCTCGACGATCCGCCCGTCGGCGATGGTGAAGCCCATCACCGTCACGGCCCTGCCGTCCATCGCCACGATCACGCCGGCTCCGCCGTTGACGATCGCGGGCTGGAGCTCGGTGCCCGGGCGTGTGAGCGAGGTCTTGAGGCCAGCGCTCGTCTGCCGGGCCACGTCCTCTGCCCCGCGGACGACCATCGAGGCGCCTGGGGCTGCGGTGCCCGCGTCGACCCGCAACGTCGCATCGGGGTGGAGCACCGCGACGAGCGCGTCGAAGTCGCCGTCGCGGGCGGCCGCGAAGAACGCATCCACCACTTCGCGCTGACGGCGGCGGTCCTCGTCCGGTGCGGGCACCGGCGCACCCTTCACACGTCGCCGCGCCCTGCTCGCGAGTTGCCGGGCCGCCGCCGAGGTCCGCCCCACCATCGGTGCGATCTCGTCGAACGGAAGACCGAACAGATCGTGCAGCACGAACACGAAACGCTCCGCCGGAGTCAGGGTGTCGAGCACGACGAGCAGCGCGAGGCTGACGGAATCGGCCAGCACGGCCTCCTGCTCAGGATTGGATGCGTCGCTGCGCCAGATGATCGGGTCGGGCACACGAGCGTCGAGCGACTCCTCCCCGCGTGTCTTTCGGGTCCGCAACATGTTCAGGCAGACCCGCGCGACGACCGTCGTCAGCCATCCACCGAGGTTCTCGACCTCGTCGGTGTCCGCGTGCGACAGGCGCAACCACGTGTCCTGCACAGCGTCATCGGCGTCACTGAGCGATCCGAGCATCCGGTACGCCACCGCACGCAGATGCCCGCGATGCGCCTCGAACTGCCTCGCGAGCCACTCTTCTTCGTCCATCGGTCACATTCTCCCGTTCTCAGGTGTCAGAGCAATGACCCCCGAAACACGCGGAGTGTGACAGAGCGGGGAACGACTGGAAGGAAGAACCGCGATGCGAGTATTCGTTTCGGGAGCGAGCGGCGTGATCGGCGCGCGATTGATCCCCCGATTGGTCGAGCACGGTCACGACGTGGTGGGCACGTTCACATCGTCGCCGGAGAAGGCCGCCCGCATTCGCGACCTCGGGGCTGAAGCGGTCCAGCTCGACCTGCTCGACAGCGACGCCGTGCGCAGGGCGGTGCGGGATTCTGCGCCTGACGCCATCATCCACGAGGCGACCGCGCTCGCGGGCGGAGGGTTCTCCCGTTCCCTCGACAAGACCTTCGCGAAGACGAACCGGCTCCGCACCACCGGCACAGACGGCCTCCTCGCGGCGGCTCGGGATGCCGGCGTCCAGCGTTTCGTCGCCCAGAGCTTCGCGCCCTATCGTTACGCCCGCGTCGGCGGCATGGTCAAGACCGAGGACGACCCACTGGACTCGTCGCTTCTCGCCAGTACCCGGGAGACGTTCGACGCGATGACCCACGTGGATACCGCGGTCACCGCGGCCGGCGGAATCGCATTGCGCTACGGAGGCTTCTACGGTGACGCGAGCGACCAGCTGCCGGGTGCGGTGCGCAAAGGGATGTTCCCGATCGTCGGCGGAGGCGGAGGCTACATGTCGTTCGTGCACCTCGATGACGCCGCCTCGGCGACCGTCTTGGCGTTGGAACACGGCCAGGCCGGCATCTACAACATCGTCGATGACGAGCCGGCGCCCCTGAGCGACTGGCTGCCCGCCCTCGCGGAGGCGGTGGGCGCGCGCCACCCGCGCCGCCTGCCGGTCTGGCTCGCCCGACTCGTCGCCGGGGAGAGCGGCGTCAGAACGGCGACCGAGGCACGCGGTGCCGACAACGCGAAGGCGAAACGCGAGCTCGGGTGGACCCTCCGGTATCCCAGCTGGCGTCAGGGATTCGTGGCCGCGTACGCTGCGCCCGCGCCCACACTGAAGCCGCGTGTCGCTCCCTGACGTGTCTCGCGATTCTTGCAGCGCGGCCCGCTCACGCGCGCTCGCTCGAGGGGTCGACTTCCGCTAGTCGCCCGGGGCGGCACTAGCGGAAGTTGACCCTTCTGCGCGTCAGTCGGCGGATGCGCTGGGCCGAGTGAGCGAACCGGGCGTGAGCAGGATGGCTACGCCATCCGGATCGCGCACGACCGCGATGGTGAGGATGCCGCCCGGTGTTGTCTGGTCGATCCGACGCGGGGGCTCGGTGAAGCCGAGCGACGACAGCCGGGCGAGCGTCTCATCGACGTCGACGAAGTACGAGAGCATTGTGAGCCCCGCGTGGAACGCCTGCGGCCGCGGCTCTGGCGCGTCGGACTCGAACGCGTTCAGTTCGAGCACGCCCGCCTGACGATCCGGCACGTCCGGGTTGCCGAGGAAGACCGCCCGCAGCCGCGTCGAGGGCGCGCGGAACAGTGCGGGCCAGTCGCCTTCGACGTCGCGATCCTGAAGTACTGCGAGTCCGATGCCGTCGCGGTAGAACCGCAGGCTCGCCTCGATATCGCTCACGGTGATGACGGCGTGATGGATGGCCGGTATCGGGTTGGGCGTCATGACACTCGCTTTCCTGATCGTTACGACCTCAACGTTACGTCCGCGCGATTCGGCGTAGGGAGGAAAGCGCAGCCATTAAGCTGTGACCAAACGCCAAGCGCACGTCAGGAGTTCGATGGGCAAGCCCACACAGCGGATGCGCCTGACCGTTACGCGCTGGCTGTCGACCATCGGTGAGATCTGTGCAGGGATCGCCGATTTCTTCGTCCTCATGCTCAGCCGCTAGGGCAGCGCTAGCGACGGACGCCTCGCCGCGATCACGCCTCGTCGCTGATCGGGATCTGCTCGTTCTCGGGCTCGCCTACCACATACAGCGGGGGCGCCCAGTACCGGAAGTACAGGTACACGCCCAGGCAGAGAGCGCCGAAGACGATGAATGCGGCCATCCAGAGCCAGAACGCCGTGCCGAGTACCTCCCAGTTGCCGTCCCACGAGACCACGGCCACCAGGAACGCGGTCAGCGCGAAGAGGTAGACCGCAGCCCACAGAATCTTCGACCGCTGGTAGATCCGCTCACCCTCGAGGAAGCGGAACGGCAGCAGCACGACCACGAGCGCCACCAGACTCTCGGTCGTGACCGCGACCAGTGTCTCGGCCAGCAGCGCCGAACCGAACGACTCCTCGGTCGCATGCTCGCTCGCAAGCACGCTGAACGCACCCCACGCGACGATGCCCATCGTCAGCAGGATCACTGTGCGTGTGAGCACGACCTTCCACGCGGACGCCTGCACAGCCTTGCCGCTGGCGATCGTGAGGCCGAGGATCAACCCGACCAGGAATCCGGGCGAGAAGTGCAGGAACCGCGACAGGATGACGCCGATCACTGTGAGAATGAGCCCGAGCGGCCGCACACTGATCGCCACGTCGATATCCCACTGCCGGTGCGCGATGACCAGCGTGATCGCGTTCGCGACGTAACCGACGAAGAAGAGGGCGACTGCGCAGGCGAGGAAGAGGCGCAGGGATGCGAGGGTGAAGCCGAAGGTCGGATCCGCGAACCCGAACAGGAGCGCCGTGGTGACGACGATGGTGAGAACCCCGACGACCGGTTCGCGGTTGAGCCAGCCGGTCACCGCTTCCAGCCAGTGCGGCGGCTTCTTCGGCTTGGGCAGGCGCCGGGCGAAGCGTTCGTACTGTTCCGAGAGCGTCGCATTCAGGAGATGCGCGGGCAGCGTCGCGAAGATGATGAGGACCAGGCCGATCGCAACGGATGCGGACACCTTCTGCGGATGCGCGAGGATGTCCTGAAACGTCCGGATCGCATTGGTCAGGATGTTGGGAGCGACCGTCGCGGGCTTCGTCGCTGTGGGTCCGGCGTCGGGTTTGGTGCCCGGCGAGTCGCTTCCGGTCTGTGTCGCCACGGGCGGCTTCACGGCCACGAACGGGACCAGCGCCAAGGGGATGGCGACGGGTGCCACGACCGGAGTGTCCGCAGCGAGCGGGCTGGGCACGGGCACCGGAACCGGCTCCGGGCTGGGGACACCCGGCGGGGTGACGGCCGGCTCCTCCGCGAGCACTGTGACATGGACGCTCTTCTGCGCCGGCACGATCCCGGGCCCGCTGACCGACACGATGACGTCGTGTCCGCCGGGAACAGTGTCCGTCGGGACGACCGTATCGAGGCTGAACGAGCCGTCCTGCCCCACGGTCGCCGCGCCGAGCACCACCGGGGTGGAATGCAGTTCGATCAGGATCGACAGTCCGGTCGGCAGGCCGTGACCGGTGATCGTGAAGTGATCGCCCAGATGCAGCTTGCTGAGGTCGACGCCGAAGATGCCGAACGACCAGCTGTTCGGGTCGATCGTGACCGGTCCTGGTGGAGCCGGCGCCGCGACCGTCACGCTGACGGGATCCGTGCGAGGGGATATTCCGCCTGAGACATATGTCGCACAGTCGACGCTGCCGGAACCGCCCGACCCGCGGTCGACCTGGATCGCCGTGAAGGTGTGATCCCCGGGCTGGAGCGTGCCGCTCGTGCACGCCGACGTTCCCTCGCCGTCGACGGTCGCCGAGCACGTGCGCTCGTCCCCACCCCAGACGCTCACGCGATCGCCTGCGACCCCGGCGCTCTGGAATGTCACCCTCTGGTCGCCGTTGTCGACCGCGGCGAACGTCGGAGCCTGCGGGACGATGAAGTACACCGACCGGCCGAGCTTGAAGAACGCGTCGAACTCATGCCAGGCGTAGTGCGGCTTGAGTTCCCAGGTGCCCGGTGCGAGTCCGCCGAAATGGCAGACGGGCTTCGACCAGTTCCAGACGCACGCGCTGCTGAACGAGGGATGCCGACCGCTCACCGAGTAGAGGTCGATGCCGTTCGCCCCGTGCTGGAGAGTGCCGAAGGTGGATACCGCACCCGGCGAGAAACTGAACGAGACGGGCGGGACCTGGTCGTGATCATGATCGTGGTCGTCGTGGTGGTGACCCGGCTTCGGAGTCGGGGTGGGTAGCGGTGTCGGCGGCGAAGATGGGGCGGGTTTCGGCGTCTGGGTCGGGGCGGGCGTGGGCGTTGAGTGCTGGGTCGTGGGATGCGAAGGTACGGGGGCGCTCGGTGTTGGATGCGGCGAAGGGGCAGGAGTCGTCGCAGGCGGGCTCGCAGGGGCGGTCGGTACCGGGGCCGGCGCGGGCACAGGATCGGCGACCGGTACCGGCATCGGAGTCGGCGAGGGCTTCGGCGTAGGCGTCGGGGTGGGTGTCGGGGTCGGCTTCGGCGATGGCGACGGATGCTTCGTCGGGGCGGGCGCGTGCCAGCCCGACCCGTGGTCACCGTGATGAGCGCTCTCCGAGGCGGACGCCGGAATCGCGAGGAAGAGTGCCGCACTGAAGGCGAGCGCAAGCACGAAGAAGGCTGCGAGAACGCGTCGCACGCGGACTCCCTTCAAGCAGCGACGAACGTCGTGTGAGCGAGACCGGTAAACGTGGAGCGAAAAGGATCGAAACGCAGGTTTATTAGTGCGTGATGCCGATGGTAGCGCCGCGTCGTCAACTGCGCCACAGAAATACGACTATTTCTCACGTTCTCCAAAGTCTTGTCGCCGACGGTTTTCGGTCATACGGTGGCACATGGTTGGCCGACAACCGTCGGACGACCGACTTTGACGTCAGGAGATCCTTGATGCGTAAACATGCTTTTGGAGTGTCACTGATAGCGGTCGCGGCAGTTGTCGCGGCGCTCACGGGAGCCGGTGCAGCAACCGCGGCCCCCGCCTCGAAACCCATACCTAACTCGTCCCCCGGCTGGCTGGCCCACGGAAAGAACCTCGGCGTCGCTGCGGCGAGCGCCCCGGTCAGTGCCCGCGTGTACCTCGCGCCCAATGGAGGGCTCGCCGCACTGCAGGCCGCAGCGACCGCCGCGTCGAGCAGCAACCAGTACCTCACGCCGGCGCAGTATCACGCGAAGTACGACGCCACCACCGCCACTGTCAATGCTGTCAGTGGATGGCTGACCGGCGCGGGCCTCAAGGTGAGCGTCGGTGCGAATCACCAATACCTCGATGTCTCCGGAAGCGTGAGCGCCGCCAACAAGGCGTTCGGCGTCTCCATCGCCAAGTTCAGCCACGACGGCGAACAGGTCCAGGCGCCCACCGGCCACGCGAGCGCGCCCGACGGCGTCGCCGCATCCGTGATCGCCGTCTCAGGACTCGACACGACCGCCACTGTCGTCGCGCCTCTCACGACGAAGCCCTCACCGCCCAGCGCCGGGTTCCGTAACGCGCCGATCTGCTCCACGTGGTACGGCGACAAGAACCCGAACAACCTCCCCACGCCCGACGGAACGGTGCTGCCGAAGTTCAACGGAAAGGTCCTGCCGTACGCACCGTGCGGGTACACCGGCCCACAGCTGCGCAACAGCTACGAGGCTGGGGCACGCAAGGCTCTCACCGGTAAAGGCGTGACCGTCGCCATCACCGACGCGTACGCTTCGCCGACCATCGCATCCGACGCCAACCGTTACGCGACGGACACCGGCGACAAGGCGTTCACACCGGGCCAGTTCAGCCAGAGCCTTCCGGACTCGTTCACCCAGGTCGGCCCGAACAAGTGCGACGCATCCGGCTGGTACGGCGAGGAGACGCTCGATGTCGAGGCCGTTCACGCGATGGCACCGGCGGCGAACATCCGGTACTACGCAGGCAAGAACTGCCAGGACAAGAACCTGCTCGACACGTTCACCCGCATCAATAACGAGGGAGTCGCGAACATCGTGACCAACTCGTGGGGTGGCGCCGGCGACGTCGTGAAGACGTCGCTGCTCCAGGCATTCGAGCTCGCGTTCCTCCAGGGCGCGATCCAGGGAATCAGCTATGTGTTCTCCTCCGGCGACGCCGGTGACGAGGTCGCTGCGCTCGGTTCGGCACAGACCGACTACCCCGCCTCCGACCCGTACGTGACGGCGGTCGGCGGCACCTCGACGGCGATCACCCAGGCAGGAGTCACCGGTGAGACCGGCTGGCAGACCACCAAGTACACGATCGTCAACGGCGCCTGGTCCCCGACCACACCGTTCCTCTACGGTGGTGGCGGCGGATACTCGACCAACATCCCGGAGCCGAGCTACCAGGTCGCGGCCGGCATCCACAGCCCGACCGGTGGACGCGCGGTGCCTGACGTCTCGATGAACGGTGACCCGACGACCGGCATGCTGGTCGGTCAGACGCAGACCTTCCCCGAAGGCGTGGCGTACGACACCTACCGCATCGGCGGAACGAGTCTCGCTTCGCCGCTGTTCGCCGGAATGACCGCCCTGAAGATCCAGGCCAGCGGTCACCGGCTTGGTCTGCTCAACCCGCTGATCTACGCCAACCCGTCGGGCTTCCACGACGTGACCGGCGCAGGAATCGATGCAGGCAACATCCGCGTCGACTTCGTCAACGGGCTCGACGCATCCGCCGGATACACCTACTCGGTGCGTTCGTTCAACACCACGAACACGACCCTGAAGGTCGGCGTGGGTTGGGACACGGAGACCGGCTGGGGCAGCGCCCGGGTCGGATGGCTCGCAGCAGTGAAGTAGCACAGTGACAGACGAGTGGCCCGGCAGCGATGCCGGGCCACTCGTCTGCGCGGGACACCTTCCCGCCGGGAGCTACCCTGAGTGACATGTCGACTTCGCAGGCCGGTGTTGCGAAGGTGTCTGCGTGGGCGCCGCTCGCCATCCCCGCCTTCCGCGTTCTCTGGTTCGGCGACTATCTCGAGCGACTCGTGGCGCGCGATCCCGCCTGAGGCGTAGCCTGTCCCGCGTGGGG
Source organism: Diaminobutyricibacter sp. McL0608 (assembly GCF_039613825.1). Lineage (NCBI taxonomy): Bacteria > Bacillati > Actinomycetota > Actinomycetes > Micrococcales > Microbacteriaceae > Leifsonia > Leifsonia sp. McL0608. The sequence goes on from NZ_CP154826.1 coordinate 2,354,974, forward strand.
CGGTGGGTGTCGACGTGTGACGACCTGAACACCGGCGGCCAACCCACTCATCCGTCCCGCAACGAACCACACCACACAGGGACAGGAGTAGAGCTATGACCACGAACACCGCTGCTCAAGACGCAACCGGGGACGACGCATCGATTCGACCATTCACCGTCGATGTCTCCCAGGCTGACGTCGAAGATCTGCGCCGCCGACTTCAGGCCACCCGATGGCCGGAGCGCGAGACAGTCTCCGACCAGTCGCAGGGCGTGCCGCTGGCCACCGTCCAGGAACTCGCCCGCTACTGGGCCGACGACTACGACATGGGACGGTTCCAGACTCGACTGAACGCGGTTCCGCAGTTTCTCACCGAGATCGACGGCCTCGACATCCACTTCCTCCACGTGCGGTCGCCGCATCCGAACGCCCTTCCGCTCCTGATCACGCACGGCTGGCCGGGCTCGATCATCGAGATGCTGAATGTCATCGCCCCGCTGACCGATCCGCCCGATGCGGCGGATGCGTTCGACGTCGTCGTCCCCTCCATCCCCGGCTACGGCTTCTCGGCTGTACCCACCTCGACCGGATGGGACCCCTTCCACATAGCCGACGCCTGGATCACGCTCATGAGACGCCTCGGCTACACGCGATTCGTCGCCCAGGGCGGCGACTGGGGCGCGCAGATCACCGACGTGATCGGCTCGAAGGCGCCCGCGGAACTGCTCGGCATCCACTCGAACATGCCCGGCACCGTCCCTCCCGAGATCTCGAGGGCGCTCGCGACGAACGTGCTCGGCGCCGGCGACCCGCCCTCAGGCCTCAGCGCCGAGGAGCAGCGCGCATTCGACCAGCTCAACGCGCTCTTCACGAAGGGTCTCGGCTACGCGATCGAGATGGGGCAGCGCCCGCAGACGCTCTACGGTCTCGCGGACTCCCCTGTCGCGCTGGCCGCGTGGATGCTCGACCACGACACGCGCAGCCTCGCGGACATCGTGCAGGCGTTCGACGGCGATCCCGTCGGCGGCCTCACGCGGGATGAAGTCCTCGACAACATCACGATGACCTGGCTGACGAACACGGGCATGTCGTCGGGCAGGCTCTACTGGGAGAACACGCTCGGCTTCTTCGACATCAAAGGCGCGAACGTGCCGGCCGCCGTGTCTGTGTTCCCGAACGAGCTGTACCAGGCGCCCCGGAGCTGGACCGAGAAGGCCTACCCCAACCTGATCTATTTCAACGAGCTCGACCGGGGCAACCACTTCGCCGCCTGGCAGGAGCCCGACCTGTTCACCTCGGAGCTGCGCGCCGCCTTCCGCTCGCTGCGCTGACCGCATCCCCGCGCACAGTGTACCGGTATGCGGCCGAGGACGACTACCCCGTGCTGGTCCTCGATCAGGCCGAAGTCCTGGCTGCGGTCCGGGAGGGCGCCGCCCTTCCGAAGCACGCGGTCCCGGTCCTGGTGTACCCGCACAGCATCGCATCTGTCTGGCGGTAGGCCACCTTTACCAGCGGAGGCGGCAGGTGTACCGTCCGCGCTGGAATCCTGCGTCGGTGCAGCCCGCACCACGCAGGAGTGGCGAGGGGAGACGCTATGACGACGCCAGAAACACCGACCAGGGGTCCGGCCCGACCCGGCCCCTACATCATCACCGGGATCCTGCTCGCGATTGCGATCGTGCTTCCGCTGGCCGTACCGATCTACGCCCGTTCGGAGCCTGCGCTGTTCGGGATGCCGTTCTTCTACTGGTATCAGATGCTGTGGGTGCTGGTCGACGCGGTGATCCTGTGGATCTGCTACCGGATCATCCTGCGTGAGGATCGCCGCCGAAGGGATGCTGTCCGCGGCAACCCCGACCACCCGGCACACGTGCGATTCGGAAAGCGCGAGGGCCAGAAATGAGCGCGCCCGACGAGCAGATCATCGCTGCCGGACCGACCAATCCCGTGAACGGCGTCGCCCTGACCGTGGTCATCGTCATCTTCGTGGGCGTCGCGGTGATGGGTTTCGTGGCTGCGCGGTGGCGCGTCAGGCCCGAGGAGCGCGGCCTGAAATCCCTTGACGAGTGGGGACTCGGCGGCCGCGGGTTCGGATCCTGGGTCACCTGGTTCCTGCTCGGCGGCGACCTCTACACCGCGTACACGTTCATCGCGGTCCCTGCCGCCATGTGGAGCACTGGCGCGGTGAGCGGCTTCTTCGCCGTCCCGTACACCGTGGTGCTGTACCCGATCGTGTTTCTCCTCATGGGGCGCCTGTGGTCGGTGTCGCATCGGCACGGTTACGTCACACCGGCGGACTTCGTCGGCGGGCGGTACGGCAGCAAGACCCTGTCGACTGCCATCGCCGTGACGGGAATCGTCGCCACGATGCCGTACATCGCCCTCCAGCTCGTCGGGATCAAGGCGGTGCTGTCCGTACTGGGCGTCGGGAGCGCGACGAACGCGTTCACCCAGGATCTCCCGCTGATCATCGCGTTCGTCATCCTCGCCGCCTACACCTACACCGCAGGTCTTCGAGCCCCGGCGGTGATCGCCGTCGTCAAGGACCTCCTCATCTACATCGCCGTGATCGTCGCGATCATCTGGCTTCCGGCCCACTTCGGTGGCTGGGGCGGCATCTTCGACGCTGCCGAGCACAAGATGGCGACGATCAGCCCGGCCACGGGAAAGCCGATCGGCTCCGTGATCCCGGGAGCCGAGAGCTTCAACGCGTACTGGACGCTTGCCCTCGGGTCGGCGATGGCGCTGTTCATGTACCCGCACTCCGTGACCGGCGTGCTGTCCACGAAGAGCAGGAACACCATCCGGCGCAACGCGGTCGTTCTGCCCATCTATTCGCTGATGCTCGGCTTCCTCGCACTGCTCGGGTATGTCGCGATTAAGGCGGGTACGAACCCGGTCGACCTGAACGGCGCGATCAACCCGCAGCTCGTGGTGCCGAAACTGTTCCTCGATAATTTCCCGTCCTGGTTCGCCGGAGTCGCCCTCGCCGCGATCGCGGTCGGCGCGCTCGTGCCCGCCGCGATCATGTCGATCGCCGCGTCGAACCTCTTCACACGCAACATCTACCGTGATCTGTTCAAGCCGAACGCGACCAGCGAGCAGGAGGCGAAGGTCTCCAAGCTGGTGTCGCTGCTGGTGAAGTTCGGCGCGCTGCTGTTCGTGATCCTCATGGACCAGTCGGCGGCCATCAACATGCAGCTCCTCGGAGGGGTGTGGATCCTGCAGACGTTCCCTGCGATCGTCGCCGGTCTCTACACGCGGTGGTTCCACCGCTGGGCGCTCCTGATCGGCTGGGCTGCGGGCATCATGTACGGCACGATGGCCGCCTACAACGTCGTCAACCCGGTGACGCACGCGCATTTCGGCGGATCGATCGCGCCCATTCCCTTCACCAACGTCCCGATCTACATCGCCATAACGGCCTTCGTCATCAACGCACTGGTCTCCGTCATCCTGACGCTGATCTTCCGTGCGCTGAAGGTGCCGGACGGGCGCGACCGCACCACTCGCGCCGACTACGGCGCTGACGAGCACGACCCGAAGGTGGTCGCGATCGAGACGGTCGGCCGTTACGAGCCCGAGGGCACCGGCGAGCCCGCAACCGGAGGGCGCAAGTAGCTCAGCGGACGAGGGGCGGCGCGACTCAGCCGGAGTGCACGCGCGCGAGATACTGCTGGGTCGCGAGTTCGCGCGGGTGGTCGAACACCTGCTCGGGCGGACCCTGCTCGAGCAGGACCCCGTTGTGCAGGAAGATGATGTGGTCGGCGACCGTCCGCGCGAACTGCATCTCGTGTGTGGTCATCAGGATGGTCGACCCTGCCGCCTTCAACTCGGCCACGAGATCGAGCACCTCGCCGACGAGCAGCGGGTCGAGCGCGCTGGTGATCTCGTCGAGCAGCAGCAGTTCCGGGTTGGTCACGATCGCACGGATGATGGCCACCCGCTGCTGCTGGCCACCGGACAGCCGGTCGGGAAAGTCTGTGACCTTCGCGCCGAGCCCGATCCGTTCCAGCCAGCCCAGCGCCGTCGCCTCGGCTTCGTCGCGCCCGATGCCGTGTACTTTGCGGCTTGCGAGCGTCACATTGTCGAGCACGCTCAGGTGCGGGAACAGGTTGAACTGCTGAAAGACGACGCCGATGCGCGCCCGCGTGCGGTCGACGTCGATGCGGGGGTCGCTGATGTCTTCGCCTTTGAGGAAGATGCGGCCGTCGTCGACCCGCTCGAGCAGGTTGATCGTCTTGAGCAGGGTCGACTTGCCCGAACCGCTCGCGCCGATCGCGACGACGACCTGGTGCTGGTCGATCTCCAGGTCGATGCCGCGTAGCACGGGTGTGGTCCCGAAGCTCTTGTAGAGGCCTTCGACGCGCAGGACGACGTCGGCTTCCGCGGTGGTGCCCGTCGCGTCGCTCATACGGTGCCCCCGATCTGCTCGCGCTTCTGCGCTCGCGCCGACAGGTAGTCGGTGAGGCGGATGAGTGGCCAGCTGATCGCGACGAACAGCAGCCCGGCGACGATGTACGGAGTGAAGTTGTAGGTGTCGGCCGACGCGATCTGTGCCGCGCGCACCGCATCCACCGCCCCGAGCACGGAGACGAGGCCCACATCCTTCTGCATGGAGACGAAGTCGTTGACGAGGGCGGGCGTCACCTTGCGGACCCCCTGGGGCAGGACGACGAGCCGAAGTGTCTGGGCGTGCGAGAGGCCGAGCGAGCGGGCGGCGAGACGCTGCGACGGATGCACAGCCTCCATCCCGGCGCGCAGCACCTCCGCGACGTAGGCGGAATAGGTCAGGATGAGCGCCGTCGTTCCCCAGAATTCCGGCGACATGCGCGGGAAGACACCCAGGGCCGGGATGCCGAAGCCGACCAGGTAGAGGACGATGATCAGCGGCATCCCGCGGAACAGGTCGGTGTAGACCGTCGCGATGACGCGCAGCGGGAAGAACACCGGGCCGCGGAGGGTGCGGACGATCGCGATCAGCGTCGCGAAGATGGCCACGCCGATCGCGGCGAAGAACAGGATCTGGATGTTCAGCCACAGGCCGAGCAGGATCGAGCCGAGGTACTCCCAGCCGATCTTCACGTTGAAGAACGACTGCTGCACCAGCGCCCAGCCTGGCGTGTTCACCACGGTCACCCAGACCAGCACCGCGAGCACGATCGTGCTCACGAGGCTGATCAGTACCGACCGACCGGATTGTTTCTTGCGGAAGACGCGTCGGTCCAGCTCGATCTCGCTCAGCGGCGAACCGTCGAGATTGGTCTCCAGTGTCGTTGTTCGTGGACTCACGAGCCCACCCTAGGGGCCTCTGTTCGAGCGCGCACCGTTACTTGAAGACCGGGACGTTCACCGTCGTCGACAGCCACTTCTTGGTGATGGTGTCGAGTTCGCCGCTCGAGCGGAGCGCGTCGACAGCGGCGGTGACCTTCGCCGTGTTCGGCGAATCCTTCGGGAGGACGATCCCGAACTGGTCTCCACCGGAGGTGTCAGCGAACTGCCCGCTGACGACGCCGTTGTCGACCTGCGAGTCTGCGAGGTAGAACGCAGTCGGAAGGTCGGTGGCGACAGCGTCGACCTGCCCGGTCTTGAGGGCGAGCACCGCGTCGTCGTTGGAGTTGAAGACGGCGATGTTGTTACCGCCGATCTCCTTCTTGAGGAGCGTGTAGGTGGTCGTCGCAGTGGCGACACCGATCTTGATCTTCTTCAGACCGTCGATCGTCGTCACCGACGCGGCCGGCGAGGACTTCGTGGTCACGAGCGCCTGGCTCGTCGTGTAGTACGACGAGGAGAAGTCGACGGCCTTCTTGCGGTCGTCTGAGATGCTGAACTGCTGGATGTTCAGGTCGAAGTCCTTCGGCCCCGGTGCAATCGCGCTGTCGAACGTGGTGCGGGTCCACACGACGTCTTTCTTCGCGAAGCCGAGCTTCTCGGCGACGGCATACGCCACGGCGGACTCGAAGCCCTTGCCGTTCTCGGGCTTGTTGTCGATCACCCACGGCGAGTACGCCGGCTCACCGGTCGCGATCGTGAGCTTGCCTGCCGTCAGGGTCTGCAGTCCGCTTCCCGACGGGCTCGTGTTCGAGCTCGACGGGGTCGAACTGCAGGCGGCGAGGGCGGCGACGACGATTGCGACGCCGGCCACGGAGAGCGCACGGGCAATGCGGGAGGGAACAACAGACACAGGGGTACCTTTCATCCAGGTCTCGGGCGACCAATCATTCGATGGTAGAAGAAAACCGCGTGCCGCTCAGTTCACGTTACGGATTGTGTTCGTCGACGAGCGTGAAGTCGTCGAAGCTGAACCCCGGCGCGACCACGCAGCTGACCAGTGTCTCGCCGTCCGACGGCAGCGTGCGCTGCCAGACACCAGCAGGAACGAGCCCCTGGGCGCGCTGACCGCGGCCTTCCTCCGGGCCCAGCATGACGATCTCGCCGTCGACCGGCGAGGCTCCGTCTCCGCCGAGCTGAAGTGCCAGCGCGTCCGGCCCGTGCCAGAGCCAGAGCTCATCGGAGGCGACGACGTGCCAGGCGGATGCCTCCCCCCGCGGCAGCAGGAAGTAGATCAGCGTCGCCGCGGGTCGTTCGCCGCGTTCGGTGGCGACCTGCGCATCCGCCGCCCACGTCCTGCGGTACCAGCCGCCTTCCGGATGCGGTTCCAGCCCGAGTTCGAGGGCGCGGGCCGACGGCACCACCCACTCGATGAGCTCCCCCGCGACCGTGCGTCGCGCGACCGGCTCGGTCATGATCGCTCCGCTCCCGCGACACGCTGTCCGGTCCAGGACGGAGCCGACCATCGTGTCGCCCCGTCGAGGACGGTCGCGACCGCGAGACCGGCGCCGGCCTCGACGAGTTCGGCCAGGGCGTCGTCCACCCGGCTCACCGCGACATCGAAGAACGCGAGGTCGGCCCGGGCACCGACGGCGAGGTGCCCGATGCGTTCGGGTCCCACATCCAGTCCGATCGCGTGCGCACCGCCGAGTGTCGCGGCGGACAGGAGGCGCGAGTGCAGATCCGACCGCCCGTAGCCCTGTTCGCGCGCGATCGCGTAGAGCGCGGTGACGTCGCTCATCAGGTCGAGTGACGGGCTCGACGACAGCGAGTCCGTACCGACCGCGATCGCGCTCCCCTCGCGCAGATAGGCTGCGACGGGCGGAGGCGCAAGACCGATGACCTCGTTGGAGCGCGGGCAGAGTGCGACCGAGGTTCCGCGGGCGCGCAGCAGCGCCCGGTCCTTGGCCGTCATGTAGACGCCGTGTGCGACGTGGCAGTCGGGTCCCAGCACGCCGAGCCGGTCGACGAAGTCGGTTGCGCTCGTGCCGAAGCCGAGCGACCGGAGCGCCCGGAAGCTCTGGACTCCGACGAAATGCCAGGCCCGGTGCGTCTCGCCGCCCTCGGTGTCGACGCGCTCCTCCTCGAACGCGGATTCGCCGAGATGGATGTGAAGGCGCTGGCCGCGCTGCCGCACGATGTCCGGCATGTCCAGCAGCGGGACGGTGTCGAGCGAGTACGGCGCGTGCGGCGACAGGCCGGCGCCCGGTGTCGCCGGGATCCGCTCCAGGTCGGCGATGACCTGCTCGCGGCCGCGTTCGTTCCACTCGGCCGTCTCCCAGTTCATCACCTCCCAGAAGGCGATGCCGCGCATCCCGACCTCGTTGAGCACATCCGCCGCCTCCAGGTCGGTGACGATGTCGGCGACGGCGGTCACCCCGTACCCGAGGAGTTCATTCGCGCCGCGGAGCGCATCCGCCCGCCAGTCGTGCGGTTTCTCGTAGTCGACGGTGAACGCATCCGCCCAGTCGTCGAACCCGTCGTACCGTCGCGACCCCACCTCCGCCATGCCTGTGTACTGCAGGTGCGAGTGCGCGTTGACGAGGCCGGGGAGCACCGCGCCCGCCCAGTACTGTTCGAGGTAGGGAACATCCTGCTGTTCGAGCGAATCGATGACCCACCGCCGTTCGCCGACGTGCAGGATGCGGCCGTCCTTGACCGCGACCGCGCCGCGCAGGATGGGCGGCGCCGTCATCGGGACCACCAGTCCGGCCGAGTAGACCGTCACATCGCCCTTCATGCTTCGCCTCCGAATCGCGGCCAGATCTCCGCGGCGGGCGCGGGTCCCGTCCTGGTGTCGATGCGTACGCCGGCGGCCTTCAGGGCCTCCGCGGCAACGGCGTCGTCCGCTTGCGCGGGCAGTGGATGCACGCCGACAGTCAGCGACCCGGCCGATTCGACGAGCTGACGGATCGCCGCCAACTGGACCGCGAACGAGAGGTCCATGATCTCGATCGGGTTGCCCTCCCCTGCCGTGACGTTGATGCATCCGCCGTCGTCGAGGATCACCACGCTCGACCCCGTCGCGAACGTGAACCGCTCCCGTTTGCGCCCGATGGTCTCGCGCACAGCGCCCTGGGCAAGCGCGTCGTCGATCGCGACCTCCTGCGGTACGCCGCCGGCGACGGCGACCACCGCATCCCGAGCGCAGGCGAGCAGCACCGGGAGGCTGATGGTGTCGCGCACGCCGGTCGCCGAGACGACCAGCTGCGCCGACGCGACAGCCTCGAGGAGCGGGGCGACCCGGAAACCGTCGAAGGATGCGGCGAGCGCGCGAACAGGATCGAGCTCGGTGACCACGACTGTCGCTCCCAGGGCGCGCGCGTGGTGTGCAACGCCCTCGCCGACGTGTCCGTAACCCGCGACCACGACCGTGCTGGTGGCCAGGTCGACGTCGGTCAGCCCGAGGATCGTGAACAGGCACGACTGCCCGGTGCCGTACCGGTTGTCGAACAGAGTCTTGCTGCGCGCGTCGTTGACCGCGACGACCGGGATCTTCAGGCGCCCCTCCTCGGCCATCGTTCGTAACGGCCGCAATCCGCTCGTTGTCTCTTCGGCCGCGCCGATCAGACCGGCGAGCGCCTCCGGGGCCGTCTCGTGAGCCAGCCGGATCACATGAGAGCCGTCGTCTACCAGCACCTGCGAGTGCTCTGCCAGGAAGGCCGACGCGAGCTCGCGGTGCTCGGCGGGTCCCGCATCCGATCGCGCGTAGACGTGCAGCCCGGCATCGGTGAGCGCCGCGGCGACCGTGTCGTCGGTCTCGTCGGGATGCGCGAACACGGCGACCTCCGCGCCGGCCTCACGAAGCGTCAGGGCGAGCACCGCCGTCTTCGGCTCGAGCACCATGCTGAGGCCGACGCGGAGTCCGCGGACGGTGCCGTCGGCCTTCATTCGGGCAGCGAGGCCTTCGGCGGTTGACATGAAGCGGCGCGCCCAGGCGATCCGGGCGACGGCCGGGCTGAGTTCCGGCCCGCGGCGGTCGCGATCGAGACGCACGAGGACGACGTCGGGCACGTTCGTCGCCCACACGCCGTCGCGCAGCTGTTCGACGGGCGCGACGCCGCCATCGAGTGCGGGAGCTTGTGCGGATGCGTCGGCTGACGCGAATGCGGATGCGGTGGCGGATGCTTCCGGGGTCGCGTCGACGACGAGAAGCGGACGCGTGCCGCCGGCGGCACTCGGGAAGGAGAGATCAGCGCGTGTGAGCGGCGACGCATCCTCTCCCGTGCAGAACAGGTAATCCGGCCGCTCTCCGCGCTCGATCCGGCGCGCTCCGATCGCGGCCAGCAGTGCGCTCAGCGCCGGAGCGAGCGGACCGGCCCCGCGAACATCGAACCGCCGGCCGGCGATCGACAGGTTCGTCGTCTCAGCGAAACGGAGTACGACCGCTGTTGCCCACTGCCGGGGACTGGGACGCGCCTGCTCGAACACCGGTTCAGCCTATAGCTCGCCCCGGCCTCGCGACCCTCGCCTCCCGCATCCCGCATCCCGCATCCCGCGAGCACAGGAAAAAGCTGCGAATCCGTGCACGTTTGGCCGCTTTTTCGTGTGCTCGCCGCCGGTGCGAACCAAGAAGATAGGGTGAACGAGGCTCCGCTACGGGGGGCGACAGAGGGGGGATCCGTGGAATCAATCGAACAACCGAACGAGCAGTCGGCCTGGCGCCGGTTCTGGAACCGGGGCGGCTGGTGGAAAGCGCTCCTGGTCGCCGCGGTCTATTACGGCCTCTATCAGCTCGCAGGTGTCCTCATCAATCTCGCCTTCGGCGGCCTCGTCGACAAGGACAATGTCTTCGCGAACGGGCTGAGCGTCTTCATCGGCATCGGTGCCCCGATCCTCGTGGGCAGCATCCTGCTCGTCCTCTTCGGGCTCTCGCTCAGATGGCTGAAGGAACTCTTCGGCCGTCAGCCGGTCCGCGGCTCGTGGTGGATGTGGATCGGCGTCGCGATCGTCCTCGTGTTCAACCTCCTCCGATTCGCGAGCGTCGACTGGGCAGGCTGGAACGCGGGAGCGGTCGTCGGCGTGCTCATCTCCGGCCTCTGCATCGGCTTCGCCGAGGAACTCCTCACCCGCGGCTTCGCCGTCAACCTGCTTCGGCGCGGCGGTTACGGCGAGCGCTCCGTCATGCTTCTGTCGTCGCTGATCTTCGCGGCACTCCACTCAGGCAACCTGTTCACCGGACAGAATCCGCTGGTGGTCGGCATCACTGTCGTCTACACCTTCGCATTCGGCGTGATCATGTACACGTCGCTGCGCGTGACCGGCAACCTGATCTGGCCGATGCTGCTGCACGCCTCCACCGACCCGAGCCTGATCCTTCTCGGCGGGGGAATCGACGCGACCGGCGGCAACCTGCACCCCGGTCCGCTTGCGGGCGTCGCCAACCTCGCGAACTGGGCGGTCATGCTGTTCGCGATCATCCCCATCATCTTCGTGCGCGGACGCGTCGACCGCGCCGCTGCATACGGGATGCACGATCCAGCGATTCCTGCCACCAGCGTTCCGCCGGCGGCTCCGGTCAGCTAGGTCGGTCAGTTAGGTCCGGTCAGCGAGAGAGGTCGAATCGCCTAGCTTGCCGGCCCCTCGATCGGCATCGCCACAATGCCGTGCTCTGCGAAGGTCGAATCGACCTCGTCTTCGCTGATCACGAGCATCCCTCCTGTGCGGGCCGCATTCAGACCGAGCGCCTCGATCCAGCGACGATTGATCGCGGGCGGCCGGCTACCCGCGAACCGGAAGGTGAGCTGCGACTCCCGGCTGATCCAGATGCTGACCCGACCGGAGCCCTGATCGACCGGGACGGTCCAGTTCAGCAGGAAGCTCTCATGACGGAGCAACTTGGCAACGATCGCGAGCTTCATGTGCGCGAGCAGGCGATCTTCGAACTCGAACTCTTCGTTGCCGTAGTAGAGGGTGCCCATTCACTAATTGTGATGGCAGCGGAGGTGAATATCGATGGCTACTGTCCGCCTCGGTAGGCCGCCAAGGCCGTGAGCGCCTTCGCGAGTTTGTTCTTCGCGCCGGGGAGGTCGTTGGTGACTCCCGAGACCTGCACCCCGCTGTGGTCGATGATCGCGTCCGCCAGCAGGTCGGTTCGGTGTCAAAGCGGTACGCGGCGCCTGTCGCCCCGGGAACCGTCAGCGGCGTGGACGTGACACCGGCGGACGACTCCAGTTGCGACCAGATCCATTCCGCGCCGGGGAGCGCCTGGACGACGACCACCCTTGGTTGTCGGGCGCGTTCGACCACTCAGGTAGCCAGTCAACAGAAGGCCCGTCCAGTGGACGGGCCTTCTGTCTGCCGGCAGCGAGTGCTCATCCCCCTGTGAGTTGCACCTGCGCCAGCGCCGCGAGGATCGTCCGCCGGTATTCAGCGTTGGAGTTTCCGACCCGCGCGAAGAGTTCCGCGTCGTGCCTGGGCACTGTTGCCTGGCGTTTCCATTCGGCTTCGTAGAGTGCGTTTCGATATCCGGATGACGCCTGGCAGGCCACATCCTTGAGTGCGAGGTCGCGCTCCGCCTGGCTGACCGTCGACCCCTCGAGGCTCGTCGCGAAATGATCCGCGAGCTGCGGCGACGGCATCCGGGCGGGTGAATCTGCCACCGGCAGGTGCGGATCCGAACCCATGCACTCCTGCCAGCGGCGAGCAGCGGCGAGCACCGTCTGATCGTTCAGCGCGTCCTGATAGGCGGCGTTGCTGAGAGCGACCGCATCCTGATTCGCCTGGTCCTGCTTCACTGACGGGAGTGGAATCACCGTGCGGATCTTGTCGAAGCAGGCGTGAAGCGCCTTGTCCTCCGCGTCGCTGATCGCGGCCGCGTTCAACTCCTGGGTGGCGAGCAGTCCCGGATCGTTCGTCGACGCAGGATGATAGCCGCGCTCGTGTGCAACTGCCGCCGTCAACGGCTGCTGCACCGTCGCATCCCCGGTTCGATTGGCCGCCGCATCGATGTCACGCTTCGGTACGGGCCAGTGGTAGCCCGCGTCGGCCATGCACGGAATCGTCTGCCGATTCTCCACGTATTCCGGCACCACCGAGCTGACACTGATGTAGCGATCGAGCGGCATGACCCACGCATCCACATCCTTCGCCGGAAGGTTCGGCGTCGGCCCGGTCGCCCAGGCGGGAAGGCCCGCGAGAGCGACACCCCCGACCGCGAGCGCGGCCACACTCGCCGTGACGATCTTGGCGATCCGCTGGCGACTGGGGCGAGTCTGCCGATCGCGCTTGCTCGTGGTCTTTGCCATCACAGCCCTCTCCTTACTGACGTGGTCTGGGTGGGGATGAGCCCGTTCTCGTACACGTAGATGACGATGTGCACGCGGCTCCGGAGGTCCAATTTGCTGAGCACCGCACGCACGTGGGTTTTCACTGTGGCCTCGCTGAGGTGGGCGCGGGTCGCGATCTGGGAGTTCGTACATCCGTCGGCGACTGCCAGCATGACTTCGCGTTCGCGTGCGCTCAGTCGCTCGTGAAGCGAATCGTGTCGCTGGTCTTCGGAACCGAACTGGCGGATGAGCCCCACGGCGGCCGCGTCGGTCACCGTCGACTGCCCGCGATGGGTCGCGCGGATCGTGGCGAGCACGTCGTCCGGAGTCGCGTCTTTGGTGAGGAACGCCGAGGCGCCCACCCGCAACGCGCTGTACACGGCTTCGTCCTTCTGGATGGTCGTGAGCACGATCACCCGCGGCGTCTCGGCGGTCCCCCGACCATCCAGAATGCGCCGCGTGGCTTCGATGCCGTTGAGCACGGGCATCCGCAGGTCCATCAGAACGATGTCGGGCCGCGCGCGCTCGACGAGCGCGAGGCTCTCCTCACCGTTCGCCGCGATCCCGACGCATTCGAGGTCGGGCTGGGCTTCGATGAGCATCTGCATTCCGGAGGCGAACAGCGGCTGGTCGTCGACGATCACGACACGAATCGGAGACGCGGTCATCGCTCGAGTCCTGCGCCGGCGGTCATCCGCGGATGCGCGTCGGCCGGAATCGAGGCGGACACCACGAATTCGTCGTCCCCGGACCGTTCGGTGGTCAGCCATCCCCCAGCCAGCCGCGCCCGCTCCTTCATCCCCTGAATCCCGACTCCGGCACCCATTGCGACAGCCGACGGGTTGGCGTTGGCCTGGGTCACCGATGAGACCGTAACCTTCACATCGTTCTCCTCCCAAGCCAGCGACACTCTCACCGCGACGCCCGGTCCGCCGTATTTGAGTGCGTTCGTCAGACTCTCCTGCACGATCCGGTACACGGTGAGCTCGTGGGATGCGCTCAATTCCCCGGTCCCCTGGATGTCCAGGACCGCATCCATGCCGACCGAACGCATGTGGCTGACGAGTCCCGCGAGATCCGCTATCGTCGCGCGTGGCTCGATCGCCTCGTCGTCGTACTGGATGCGCTCGACGAGGCCCCGAACATCCATCAAGGCTTCGCGCCCCACCCACCGCGATGGCCTTCACCGATTCGGTGACGGCCGCCGGCCTGCTGTCCGCAACGGCGACCGCACCTTGCGCCTGGGAGACGATGATCGCGAGCGAGTGAGCGAGCGCATCGTGGACGTCGCGGGCGATCCGGGCGCGGTCCTGCGCCAGACGCAGCTCCAGATCGGCTTGTTCGTAGCGGATTTCCGACTTGTGGAGTTCGATGGCGACCTCGCGCCGAGTGACGAACTCGCGCAACGCCATGCCGATCGCCCAGGCCGCGGCGAAGATGCCGAACGCCGCCAGCGCGACCAGAGCAGCCAGACTGCGCAGTGACGCGCCCGGCCCCTGGTCGAGCGGGTTGGGCGAGAGCGGTGCGATCAACGCGAGGGTCATCAGAATGGAGGCTGCGGCGCCGGCAGGAAGTGCGAGGTAGCGTGTGATCCTGCTGCCGCGGAATCCTACGAAGAACGCAACGATCGCGGCTGCGAGGTAGGTCGCCCACGTCGTGTTGGTGGGCGGTGCCGCCAACCCGGCGCTCTGCAGCGCAGGCACCGCGACGATCAGTGCGAGCGAGAGCAGCGGCATCCAGGTCGAGACCGCGATCGCAAGCGCGAACAGGGCGAAGATCGCCGTGTTGGGAGCCAGCGCGGCTCGGGACCACTCGCCGACCACCCATAGAACGAAATAGACGACGGCCACGGCTGGAGCGAGCCACGTGCGGCTCAGCCGCGTCAACACTGTCATATCGTCACGCTATTGGAAGGCGGCCCCCAGCCTAGGTCGGTGCGCGCCGATTTCATCCGAAGTGATGAGGGGTTCGCGGCCGAATCGCGGACGACCGCGACGCGCCGGGGTCGTGGACGATCGCGTCACCCGACAACCACGGAGTCGATATCGCGGCGTGGCCGGACTTGACGGCGTGATTGCGCGTAACGCCGACTCACCCACGTCGGGTTCGCGTGGTCATCACCCGTTCGCGTAATGATATGGATGTTCTGTCATCCATTAGGTGAGGGCAGTTTGCGCACCGAGCAAACGCCGCGAAAGGCGTCAGCTGTGACTTCACGAGTACGAGCGTTCGCCGGCCTGGTCGTTGTCATGGCCGGGCTCCTGTCGACAGGATGCACGATGGAAAATGCGAGTCTGGGATCGCCGACCGCACCGGCACTGGTCGACCCGCTCACAGAGTTGACCGACGCGAGCTCCGACCGGTTCGTCAGTGAAAATCCCCACGCTGTCATCCATGAGCGAGGCAAAGGCTCTCAGACCTATGCCGCGACCGCGCTGCCCGCGCAATCGACGAAGCTCACCGTGTACATAGCGTGCGTTCCATCCGGCCCATTCACCGTGCGCGTTGGCGCCCAGTGGTATTCGGGCCACTGCGCGGAACGTTTTCAGAACTCCGGCGGGTTCCCCGTCTCCCCGGGCGACCGACCCACGGTCAGGCTGGAGATCTCCGACAAAGCGCAAACCTGGATGGTCGCGGTCCCCGAAGAGCAACCGCAGGACCGCTAGCAAGATCTATTCGCAGGCGACTCCATCGCCGTCACGGTCGAGTTTGCGCGAATAGCCTGGCTGGCCGACGTGCAAGGGTGCGGCCCCGGCCGCTCGGACTGCAGCGCAGTTCGCGTAATAGACGCCAGGAGCGGGTGCCGGAGCGGGGGCAGGCGCGGGTGCCGGCGCAGGAGCGGGGGCAGGAGCGGGAGCGGGTGCCGGCGCAGGGGCCGGAGCCGGCTTGGGGCTAGGCGCAGGCGCGGGAGCAAATACCGAGGTCACGGCAGGCTCGTTCGGGCAGGCCGACAGAACACGTTCGATGGCATCGTGCTCCGCCTGCGTCACCCAGAGTCCATACGTCGCCTTCACGGAAACCTGGTGCGCGACGTAGGTGCAGCGGAAATCCTTGCTCGGCGGCAGCCATGTCGCGGCGTCGCCGTCGCTCTTCTGCTCGTTCGTGGGCCCGTCGACCGCGTACAGGTTCATGGGGTCGTTCGCGAGCGTGACCCGCTGGGCCTGGGTGAGCTGCTGAGCACCGGTCTCCCACGCATCCATGAGCGCCACGACGTGATCGATCTGAACGGCTAGGGATGTCGTCGTCCCGCGAACGAAGTAGATCGTCCGCCCTGTGTACGGATCATTCAGCGTGCCGGAAAGCACCTTGCAGACGCCAGACTTCGTCGTCGGATGCAGGTCGCGGGAGAGGATGTCGTTGCGGGTATCGCATCCGTTCCGGTCGACATCGAGCCAGGCCGTCCCGAAGTCCCCGACACGGTCGTATCCGGTCTTCGGCGCCGAACCTTTGATCGGTAGGGTCGCGAGGAGAGTAAGGGCAGACGTCTTCGTGACCGAAGAATTCACGACCTGAACCGTCGCCTTGTCCCCGGCCGCCTCGACGTTGTCAGGAGCATCCGGTTCTGCGGCTGGATCCACTGTCGGAGTCGGCGTCGGGGAAGGCGATGAACTCGCTTTCGACCTGACGGGATGTGCATCCGCCTCGCTCTTCGGGTGCGCCTGACCCGCCATCACACTTCCAACAATTGTGAGGACAAGCCCGGCGACGAGAACGAAAGCGCCGAGGGAGCGACCTGCGATTCGCACCCAACTGCGCCTGCCAGTGATGAACACGTAGAACCCGGTCAGCAGCGCGATCAACCCGATGAACAAGAGCCCGCTCCCGAACCCTGCAGACGTCATGAAGACAAGCGTCAGGAACACGACCAGCCCGAGAAGAATCCAACTGAACACGCTGAACGACCGCACCCACACCACAAACGGGTTCCGGGCGGGGTTCGTCGTCGGACGTTCGGACGTCAGCACAGGCGGGGTGCTGATCAGCTCAGTAGGCGCAGGCGCTGTGGGGATCAGCTCGGTGGGCACGGGCGCTGTGGCCTCTTTGCGAGCCCTCGACGATCGCACCCACTTCCGCAGCAGGCGCGTAACGGAGATCCTGGGAATCCTGGGTGTCGGCTTTGGCACGCTGAGAATCTTCTCAGGAAGCGGCCTCGAACCGCGCCGCCCAGTATGGGTTACGCAGCCCGCGCTACAGCCACGCTCACGCCCGCAGCCGCGCCCCGAGCATCGCCTCGGCGACCGACACGATCAGCGCCACGACCTCGTCGCTCGACTTCGTGCCGGCCAGAATGTCCATCACAAGACCGTCTTCGAGTGCGACCAGCGCGACAGCCGCCTCGTCGAAGTCGAGACGCGGCTCGAAGACGCCCTCCGCCACCCCGTCGTCGATGATCGTGCGATAGATCGCGGCCTGGCGGCGGTCGAGCGCGTGGTCTGCATCGTTGAGGCGTTCATCCCGGATCCCGGCCGCCCAGAACTCGTAGAGGATGCGGGACTCGTCGCCCTCGATTCCGCCGGTCGAGCCCGCGCGGATGGCTGCGACCATCCGCTCGACCGGTGACTCGGCAGCCCCGACCGCGACCGTGATCGTGTCGATGAAGCGATCACTCGCCGCGAAGACGAGCTCCTCGATGATCTCGCCGAGGCCGTCGAAGTAGTACAGGACGGCGGACGGCTCCATGTCCGCCGCCGTCGCGATCGCCCGGAGCGTTGTGCCTGTCGCCCCCTCGCGCACGGCGACACCGCGGGCCGCTTCGAGGATGTCGAGGCGCCGCTCCGCGCGTCGGTTGGGCCGTGGCATGACCTCATTCTGCCGCACCGGGACGCCTTTTCCGCGCCGCGCGACACGATTATCTGAACACAATTCAGAAAACCCTTGACAGAGCCTGTCCGGAGTTGTTTGAATGCCATTCAGATTTCCTTGCCAACGACGATGAAGGAGAGATCGATGAGCTCGACACCCGTGGGGGCGCACCCCGCCCCAGACGCTCATGGCGCAGCCCCAGGCACGCACGGCGCTCACGACAAAGGACTGCGCCGCAACGCGATCGGACTCGGGCGCATCGTGGCGCTCGGGCTCGCATCCGTCGCCCCCGCCTACAGCCTCGCGGTGACCCTCGGCTTCGTCGTCGGCGCGGTCGGCTTGCAGACGCCGGCCGCGTTCCTGCTCGGCTTCATCCCCATCCTGTTCACGGCGTTCGCGTTCCGCGATCTCAACCAGGTCATGCCCGACTGCGGCGGCGTCTTCGTCTGGATCACCCGGGCACTCGGCCCCGTCGCCGGCTGGTTCTTCGGCGGCTGGGTCCCTCAGATCGCCACCTTCATCGCAACCGCCGCCCTCGCTGAGGTCGCGTCGGTCTACCTTTTCGATGCAGTCGGCCTCGAAGCGATCGCGGCCAACCCGCTGGCGACGACATCCTTCGCCGTCGTCCTGATCGCGATCAGCGCCGCGATCGCCGTGCGCGGGATCGAACTGGCGGCGTGGGTGCAGTACGCGCTCATCGCCCTGCAGATCGTGGCGATCGGCGGATTCTGCGTCGGCGCGTTCATCGCGATGTCGAACGGGACCGCCCCCGGCGCCGGCACGACACCCAGCCTCGACTGGTTCAACCCCTTCGCCGTGTCCGATCCGGGCGGTCTGGTCGGCGGAGTCATCCTCTGCCTGTTCATCTACTGGGGCTGGGATGCGCTCATCTCCGTCAACGAGGAGACAACCGACCGCTCGCGCACACCCGGTCGCGCGGTAATGATCTCGACGGTCATCCTGCTCGTGCTCTACTGCGGCGCATCCGTCGCGGCCATCGGCTTCGGTGGCATCGACCTCATCACCGACCCCAAGAACATCAACGACGTGTTGTCCGTGCTCGGGCCGATGGCGACCGGCGAGGTGTTCGGACGCGTCATCACGCTGGCGATCGGGCTCTCCGCCCTTGCCGCTCTGTTCACCGTCGCGGTCTCGACGCCCCGTTCGTGGCTGAGCATGGCCACCTACAAGGCGCTCCCGTCCGCCATCCGGCGCGTGCACCGCATCCATCGCACCCCGCACGTCGCCACCTACTGGTGGGCCGGCATCAGCATTGCAACGATCGTGCTGCTGACGCTGCTCGCGACCGACTTCATCGGGCTGGCCATCCTGGCGATCGGCGTGATGATCGCCGCCTACTACGCGGTGACGGCGATCTCGGCCATCGTGTACTTCGCGCCAGACATACGACGGAACGTGGGGCGGCTGATCGTGGCCGGAATCCTCCCGGGGCTCGGTGCCGTGATGATGGTGATCGCGTTCGTGGTGAGTGCCGTCCAGATGGCGGCGCCGGACTACGTGGGCGCCTCCATCCTCGGAATCGGCACTGTTTTCTGGATCGGGATCGGCGGGCTGGTGCTCGGGGTCATCGTGACCTACGCGCTGCGGCCGTACTTCCGGGACTTCTTCGGCGGCCGCACGATCCCGACCGGCAAGGTCGGCGACACGGACTTCGTCATCGCAGACCCGGTCGACTCCCCCGTTGTTCGCGGCGACGCGAACGCCGACCTCGCCGACCTCGAAACCGACTCCACCCTGATCCGAGAGGAGCGCTGAGATGCGCGTTCTGTCCATTGCCGCAATCCAGACGGCGCCTGTTTCGGGCGACCTCGAAGCCACGTGGGACCGATTCGAAGCGCAGGTGCGCGCGGCGAAAGCGTTGCGGCCGCACGTCAACCTGGTCGTGGTTCCCGAACTGCTGCTGGCGGCTCCGGGTCCGCTGCTTCTCGAGGATGCTGAAGCGGATGCTCGCGCCGCCACGACGGTTCCAGGCCCGGTGACCGACAGGTTGTGCGCGCTCGCGCGATCACTACAGATCTGGCTCGTGCCCGGGACGCTCGTGGAACAGACCGAGGACGGACGCCTCTTCAATACGGCGCTGGCGATCTCGCCCGATGGGGACATCGCGGCGCGCTATCGCAAACTGTTCCCCTGGCGCCCGTACGAGGAGCTGCTGCCGGGGAGCGAGTTCGTGACCTTCGACATCCCAGGGGTCGGGCGGGTCGGGCTGGCGATCTGCTTCGACGGGAGCTTCCCGGAAGTGTCGCGGCAGCTGGCCTGGCTGGGAGCCGAGGTGATCATCCAGCCCACTCTTACGACCACACGCGACCGCGAGATGGAGATCGTGATGGCGCGGGCGAACGCATTCGCGAACCAGGTGTATGTCGTCAACCTGAACGGGGCGGCTCCCGTGGGAGTCGGCGAGAGTGTCGTCGTGGACCCCGAGGGAACGGTCATGCAGACCGCCGGGGGCGGCGAAGAGGTGCTGTTCGCAGTGCTCGACCTGGATCGCGTGGCGTTGGTGCGCGAATACGGATCGCACGGGATCAACCGGCCGTGGGTTCAGCTGGCCGACCAGTGTGCCCGGCTGCAGTATCCGATGTTCGGCGGGGCGACGGTGCAGGCGCCGGCCTGGGTGACAGCGGACAGCTGACGTCAACTCGAAGGGGACGGCGACGGGCTCGACGAGGGTTTCGGCTGCTTCAGCTCGGCCAACGCCTTTTCGAATGCGCTGATGGTCGCAGCGTCCACCGTCCCGGTCGGCTCGACACCGAGCTTGGTCTGGAACGCCATCACCGCATCCGTCAAGGCGGGCGTCCACACACCGTCCACCGGGCCGTCCCAGAAGCCGGCGAGCTTCAGGGTCTGCTGGATCGCGGCTGTCGTCGCCGTGCTCTGCTGGGCGGCGGCGCCGCCGAGCGCCTGGAGTTTCGCATCCAGAGCTGCGGCCGTCGCCTTGTCGACCGCGCCGGTCACGGGCAGCCCGCTCGCCTTCTGAAGATCTTCGACCGCTGTGACAGTCTGCGGCCCGTAGATGCCGTCCACCTCACCCTTGTAGTATCCGGCGGCCGCCAGATCCTGTTGGAGCGCGGTCACGTACATGCTCACTGCCGCCTGGGCCTGCGGGTCGGACAGGCATCCCGCCTCGGCGAACAGGCGCAGCCACGCGAACTCGAGCGCGACCGCCGCACTGTTGAAGTTCTCCGATGCGTCCGCCAGAGTCGTCGTGTCTGTGATCGACGCTTGCGCGTCAGAGAAATCAGAGTCGGCCTGCTTGACGCGATCCACGGTGGCTGCCGGAACCAGAGAGGTCGCCGTCGGCGTGGGAGTTGCGGCAGGCGCGGGCGAGCCCGAGGGTCCCGCTTTCGCCCGGTCGAGCGCCGCTTGCGCCTCGGCGAGCTCCTTTTCGGCTTTCTCGAGCTCCTGCTGAGCTGCGACCGCAGCCTCGGCACTGTCGAACGCAGTCGCGCGAGGCCTCGCGAGGTCGGAGCCGGCATCCGTCACATCTCCGACTGTGGGGGCGGTCTGGGTGAGCACGTCGCCGTAGCGATCGAGGGCCGTGATGTAGGTCTTGCTCGACTGGCAGAACGTGTCGGACGCAGCCGTCTGCGCTGTTTTTGCCTCCTTGACCGCCTTCTCCTTGGCGGTCACCTGAGCCTGCGCCTTGTCGACTGGGCTTGCATCGGAGCACCCGGCAAGTCCTGCGACAGCTACAACGGCCACCACCAGGGCGGCCGCCCGAACGCTCCAGGCGGTTCCAGACTCGAGCTTCACGTGTACCCCCTGATCACGAACGCTGCCGAAGGATGCCACCCACCCGGATCGCGAGAACCGCACTATCGCTGCGTGGCCGGGTTGGGGTTCAGTATGCACCCCCAGGCGCAGGCGTCGAAAGGGAAGGCGAGCGCCACCCCGAATTGGGGGTAGACACCCTCTCCCGGTCCTGAAAACATGAGCGCGCGCCTCGGATAGACGGCCGCCAAAAACAGAACACGAGCAACTCCTGAGTCAGGCAGAGCTACGGTCCCGAGACAGAGGAGTGCTGTCTGTGCTGAAAAGACGTCGTTCGAGGATCATCGCCGGTTCTGCGCTCCTTGCGACGCTCGCGTCGTTGGCATCCGGCGTAGTCCTCGCCTCACCGTCTCTGGCCGATACCCCGACCTTCACGCTCAGCGGAACGATCACAGTGGACCAGCAGACCGGCCCGGCAGTGCCAGTCGGTTACGGGCAGATCTGGCTGTTCTCCCTTTCGGCGAACGGGGGCGCGCCTGTCCCGGCCCAATGGCCGACGGACGATCCGGAGATCGTCCAATCGCTCCAGTTCGCTCCCGGCGACAACGGCAACTTCTCCTTCTCCGGCGTCTCCCCTGGGCGCTATCGCATCTTCATCAGGCCCGACGGTCTGGCCCCGACGAGCTGGCTCGGCTCAGCGTACAAAGATGAAAGCACGGTCATCACCGTCACGGACAGCGATATCACTGGTCTGAACGATGAACTTCCGGCTCCGGGGTCCATCAGCGGCACCATCGCGACCACCCCCGCTTCGTGGCTGGCGGTAGGCGCGCCAAACGGTCTCATCCAGGCGGTGGCTTACCCGTACGACCCGATCACCGGCCTCCTCGACCCGGTGAATCGCTCACTGTCCCAGAACATTGCGAGCGACGGTTCGTACACGCTCGATGACCTCATGCCCGGCGACTATGTGGTTCGGGTCTCGTGGCCCAACACCGGTGGCGATGCCCCGAAGTTGACCACGCAGTACAGTCCGGAGTCCGGGCTGATCCATGTTTCAGCCGGCAGCACCACCACCGGCGCCGATGTCACATTGCCTTACAACGGCAACTATTGGGTGAATCGCTTTTCAGGTGCCGACCGCTTCGGTACTGCCGTGGCCGTCTCCAAAGTCTTCTTTCCGTCGCCTCAGCCGAAGGCGAACGTCGTCTTCATCGCGGACGGTCTCAACTACCCGGATGCGCTCAGTGCATCCGCGGCAGCCGCGCGCCTCGGCGGCCCCCTTCTGCTCGTCTCGCCGACCGGCATTCCCGCCACGGTCGTTGCGGAGCTCCATCGTCTGGGAGCACCCAGAATCGTTGTCGTCGGAGGTGTGAGCGCTGTCAGTGCAGCCGTCTATGCGCAACTCACAAGTTATGTCGCCTCGCCCGATGACATCACCCGCATCAGTGGAGCGGACAGATACGCGACCTCCCGGGCGATTGCGGACTTCGCATTCCAGGGCACGAATCAACAGACGCACCTCGATGCGGTGTTCATCGCCACGGGAGCGAACTACCCCGATGCCCTCGTCGCAGGAGGAGCCGCCGGCTATGAGCAATCGCCGGTGCTGCTCGTCAACGGGTCAGCGGCCACGCTGGACGCACCGACGATGGACCTCCTGACCACGCTGAACCCGGGCGACATCTATGTGGTCGGCGGCGCAGGTGCCGTCTCGGCGGGTATTCAAGCCCAACTCAACACGCTGGCGACACCCGAGGTGATTCGACTTGCCGGGCTCTCCCGCTATGACACCGCCGTCGCCGTCAACACCGAGATCTTCCCATTCGCAGACGAAGGTGTTCTCGCCACGGCATCCGGGTTCGCGGATGCGCTGTCCATTTCAGCCGTGTCCGGCGTCTCGGGCATCCCGATGTATCTGTCCACCAAGGCCTGCATACCGCAGGTTTCGTGGTCGGCAGCGTTCAGCCTCGGCGTGGTCACGTATTATTCAGTCGGCGGTCCAGCCGCCCTGAGCGATGACGTGGCCAAGGGACTCACGACGTGTAACAACGGCCCTGCCGTCGCCTCATTCCGCGCAGCGGCAGGTCCGCTGAGCGCGCCGGCCTCCCCCCAGCCGGCACCCGCACCGAGCCTTGTCCGCCCGCAGACCGGCCACTGACTCTTACCCCAGACCGACCCCTCCCCAGGACAGGCACACCGTATGAATCGCTCCACCACGCTCACGACCGCCGGCTCATCCTCTCGCTCAGCCGTCGGGAGAATGGTCGTCGTGGCCGCACTCGTCTTCGCGGTCGCTGTCTCACTCGCGGTGCTTCCGATCGCCCGCGCAGAAGCAAAGACGTACACACCTGTCATGCCGACACCGACGCGCATCTCCGGTGCCGACCGTTACCAGACTGCGGTCGCGGTCGCGAAAGAGCTCTACCCGAGCACCGCCTCAATCGTCCTGATCGCGACGGGCCTGGATTTCCCGGATGCGCTCGCTGCCGCCCCCATCGCCGCAAAGCTCGGCGGTCCGCTCCTGCTCACCGCACCAGGCTCGCTGCCGCCTGCGGTCGGTGCCGAGCTCACGTCACTCGACCCGTCGACGGTAGTGCTCGTGGGCGGATCCGGCGCCGTCTCCCCCGCCGTGGCGAGTACGATCTCCTCGCTCCTCCCCGCCGCCACGATCACGCGGATTTCGGGCGCCGACCGCTACGCGACTGCGCGCGCTCTTGTGGATTACGCCTTCCCGAACGGCGCATCCAATGTCTTTCTCGCGACCGGCGCGAACTTTCCGGATGCGCTGGCTGCGGCCGCGACGGCCGGCGCGCAGGGCGAACCCCTGATTCTGGTGAACGGCTCCGCCGGCTCGATCGATAACACGACCGTCACCTTCTTGTACAGCCTGGCTGTGACAGGTGTGTTCGTTGCCGGCGGCGGCGGATCGGTCTCGATGTCGATCCTCAACCAGGTCAACAAAATGGGTCTGCTCGCTGGAATGGCGTCAGAGATCGACCGCTACCAGACCGCGGATGCGATCGCGTCATCAGCATTCGGGCAGATCGGTTCGAACGCTCTGATTGCTACCGGCACCCAGTTTCCGGATGCCCTCTCCGCAGCGACGCTCGCCGCCGCAACGCATACTCCGCTCTACCTGAGCACGCCGACCTGCATCCCGGAAGACACCTACGACTCGATCCAGATCGTGACCCCGAAGGCGGTGACACTGGTCGGCGGAACCGGCGCCCTGAGTCAGGGCGTCGCCAACTACGCTCAGTGCGCGACGAACCATTTCGACGTGACCGAGAACGTCGACGTGGTGGCCACGAAAACCAACGGGAACTATTCGTCCACCTGCGTTCCGGGTGACAAGTACTACTGGTTCTTCCAACCGTTCCGGGGAGCGACGGTCCCGGGGCCCGTTGACTTTCTCTGGACCTACCGCGTGTCTGGACCGAATCTCATCATCTACTACTGCGCGAGTTGATCTCGTGGGGGCTCCAGCCGGCTCGGTTTATGCGCTGGCATACACAAAGATGAGGAATACTCTTAATTTGTGAATACCAAGCGAGCATATTGCGGCCTCCTCGACGATTTCGCTGCTCGGAACAACGACCCGCTGGCGATCGGGACCCTCGCGAAGCTCAATAATCACCTGATCTCCTCGGTGATCATCGGCGATCCGCTGCTCATCAACGACGGCTATCTCGTGATGAATCCGGCGCTCCGCGCAGCGATCGTGAACCCGAAGAAGAGTCCGTTTCAGGAGCTGGTCCGAAGCGGATTCATCAGGATCGTCTCCCGTAACGGCGGCGACCTCCCCGGCCTCCCCAAGCTGATGGCCGACCAGAACATCGAATCAGCCCTGAAACTGATCAGCGACCCGGCCTACGAGCGCGAAATCGCGCCAGCGCTCGAGAAGTGGTCGGCATCGCTCAACTCCGGGCAATCCGACTGGGCCAGACCGTGGCCGGCCCATCGCACGGATGCTGTCTTCGGCAAGCTCGGCCGCCGCATCCTCGACGCCCTCATCCAGAGGAACGGACCTGACCGCGACCAGGTGGTGCGTTTCAGTGACGCTCTGGGCGACCGAGTCGGCTCGCGCAACGCGTGGGAGAAGGTCGCCGCCGATCTCGTCAGGGCGCAGAATCTGTCCAGCCGGACCCGAGCCGAACTGATGGCCGCCGCCAACGAGTCCTACCAGTACGCGTGGGGATGCGGCCTGCTCGACAAGCAGAACCCGGTGAGCGTGCAGACACGCACGACCCGGTTTCTCTACGATCTCGACCTGCCCGGCGAGCAGGTGGCGGCCGAGTCGCGAGACCACGTTCGGGTCTTCGTTCCGAACCAGAAGGTCGTTGCCAAGAAGATCCGCAAGCATTGGGAAGGGCTGGGTCACGTCGCGGGCCCTACCTCCAGCACAGCTGAAATCAAACAGAAGTTTCGCGCAAGCGTAGCGGCGTACTACGCCGGTGAACCGGGTGCGGAAAAAGAGGTCAAACGCCTGTCGCGCGAGTATTCGGCTGCCCTTGCGGATGTGTTCTCGACCGGCGAATTCGCTCGCGCGGGGTTCGACGTCGTCTTTGCGGCGGTGGCCCTTGGCGTTCCGCTTCTCGTGGCCGGCCCACCGGGAATCGCCATCGCAGCCGGCATCGCAGTGGCCGGCATCGCCGCCAACCATACGAAGCCGACGAGCACCCTGATCTCCCGCCTGGGCCAGACGAAGCGGCACAAATGGATCGACAACCTCAGAGCATCCGACGCGAAGAACACGTCTTCCTCGTTCGAACTCAACCCGACAAGTGCGGCCGAGGTCATGGAGAGCATCCCCCTCTTCACTTCCTGAGCGCGCACCAGTGACATACCCCGGATCGCCTCGGATTTCGCCCCCTCCCGGCCGGTAATGTCCGCGGATACGGTGGTTGCATCACGTCAGGTGGCTCGCCGGACCGCATGATGCGGGCGGTAGTCTCGGGGCACCGGCGTGCGCTGTCTCGGGCGTGGCGTGGTTTCGCGTCACGCCCGAGTTCAGGTCCGTGGGCGTGGTAGTGCTGAGTCCGAACACATTGAGGCGGACGCACAGTGAGCGTACGGTGAGGCTCATGCTCATCCTGGTAATCGTGCTCGTCGTGCTGTGGATCATTCTGGCTATCGTCGGGTTCGCCATCAAAGGGCTGCTCTGGCTGGGCATCATCGGGATAGTCCTCGTGCTCGCCACGATCGCGATCGGAGCAATCCGGCGCTCGTCGTCGTCGAAGAAGTAGGCGTAGCGCCACGGGTTCACGCGAGAGGCGCGCGCCCCGGAACCGGGGGAACAGGACCCATTCCGAGGCGCGCAGTGGGGCATACCCGAAATGCCCCTCGGTAACGTTAACAGTCCGGCTGCAGCAAAGACAATTATTCGCCCCCGCGGGTCGCTCTGCGAGAGCTCACAGAAATGAGCCCTTATCGAACCCGTTCCCGCAGGAATCGCCCGATCCGCTCGGTCGCCTCCACGGCCTCCGGAGTGCCGAGCATCAGCTGATACACGTGCGGCAGGCCGTCGCCGACCTGCAGCCGCGCATCCACCCCGGCCTCGGTCGCCGCCGCGACCAGTCGCTCGGAATCGCTGAGGAGCAGATCGGATGTCCCCACCTGCACGAGCATCGGCGGAAGCCCGGAGAGGGATGCGAACAGCGGCGACGCCAGAGGCGTCCTGGGGTCGGCGCCGGCCAGGTAGTCGGCGGCCAACTGCTGGAGCAGGGCCGGGGTCGAAATCGGATCGTCCTCCACGCGCTCGGTCATGGACTCGCCCGAACTCGTCAGATCCACTGTCGGCGACATCAGCACCACGGCTGCGGGCAACGCGTCACCGGCGTCGCGCGTCGCGACGAGCAGGGCGACAGCGAGGCCTCCCCCTGCTGAGTCACCGGCCACCGCCATGGATGCTGCGCTCAGGCGCTGGTCGGTGCGAAGCCAGCGCCACACGGCCAGCACATCGTCGATGGCCGCGGGGAACGGATGCTCGGGAGCAAGCCGATACTCGACGAACAGAACCCGCATCCCGCCCGCGCGCCCCAGTCTGGCGGCCAGTTCGCCGTCGCTGTGAAGCGACCCGAACTCGTACCCGCCACCGTGCAGGAAGAGGAGCACCCGGCCGGGGTCGACGCCAGGAGCATCCAGCCAGTGCGCCGGCACCCCGCCCGCCCTGACGTCTGTCACGACCACATCGTCGGGCAGCGGATGAACGGGGCCGGCCGGGGCGAACGAGGCGCGCGCTTCGGCCACCGTCACAGGCGGCTGGTCGGCCCCGGCTCTCTGGCGTTGCCTCAACGTCTCCATCAGGGCGAGCATCTCCTGGCTCGGCATCGCCGTGTCTCCTGCTAGTTCGACTGGCCGGAGACGGTCGTCTCGAGAGGCTGCACCTCGCTCACGCGCCCGGTGTCCACATCGAAGATGAAACCCCTGACCGACACCTCTGCGGCGATCCACGGGTGCGACCGGGTCTTCTGCATCTGCTCCCGGGTGTTCTGCTCGGGATCGGTGAAGCTGTAGAACCTGGCCGGCGCGATCGGCGACATGCCGGTCTCATCGCGTAGACGCTCCTCGAGTTCACCATCGGTGAAGGTGGTCATCCCGCAGCCGTTGTGGTTGATGATCATGATCTCCCGGGTGCCGAGGACCCTGGTCGAGATGATGAGGGACCGGATGGAGTCGTCGTCGATCACCGTCCCGACATTCCTGATCATGTCGACGTCGGCGTCGGCCAGCCCCAGCATCCGCGCGATGCCGGAGAGCCGGGGATCCGCGCACGTGACGATGGCGATCTTCGGGGCCGGTGGCGCCCCCAGGGCCGGGTCGTACTCGTTGGCGATGGTCGCGTTCGCGGCCACGGCATCGTCGATGAGGCTCATGAGATTCTCCTGACGTGTGGACCGCTTCGAACAGGGAAAGAACATCTGCAGCGTGTCCAGAATCGACGATAGACCCGGGTCGGCCCGATTGGATAGCCACCCGACCGCATCACGTCGGAGGCGCTCGTCAACTCCGCCCGCGGCCCCCGATGAGCGTGTAGAGGAGTGGGACGACCGACGCGACCATGAGGACGGTGCCGAGAACGGCATCCGTTGACAGCACCACGGCACCCGCGATGAGCAGGGCGCCGAACAGGATCGCCGACACTGCCCGCCGTCCAGTGCGCTCCAGCCGGGCGACCCGCTTTTCGAGTTGAGGATTCGTGACGGCGACGTTGCCGTCCTCTATTCGGGTGAGGAGCGCATCCATCCGCTTCGGCAGCCGCAACGCGATGCCCGCGATCTCGACGGCCTGCTGCGCGACGTCCTTGACCACGTTGCCGCGCTCATCGCGCAGCAACTGCGCCGCATACGGTTCGATGGAGTTCCACATGTTGAATTCGGGATCGAGCGCACTGCACACGCCTGAGGTGAGTGACATCGCACGGATGACGAGCAGGAAGTTCTCCGGCAGCTGGAATGGCAACGAGCGCACCGTCTCCCCGAACTGCACGGCGAAGTCGCGGAACTCTCGCGGGTCCACCTCGCGCAGCTCGGCGAAGCCCATCCCGCCGAACCGGGCGAAGAGCTGCGTCATCGCCTTCTCGAGTTCCGTGGAATCGGTCGTCGGCAGCAGCACGCCCACGTCGCGCATCGCGCTGACCAGACCTTTTCCGTCGCGCGCGGCGGCCGCGAACAGCAGTTTGCGCAGGCCGCTGCGCGTGGTCGCAGTGACTTCGCCCATCATGCCGAAGTCGATGAACGTCAGCACCCAGGGATGCGGTCCGTCGGCGACAGGCGTCACGAAGATGTTGCCGGGATGCGGATCGGCGTGGAAGAAGCCGTTCGTGAACAGCTGGTCGAACATCACGGCAGCGAACACCGGCGCCACCTCGGCCGGGTCGATTCCGGCCGCCCGCAGCGCCTCCGCATCCGTGATCTTGATGGCCGTCACGTCGCCGAGCGTGAGCACGCGTCGGGTCGTGCGCTCCCAGACGACCGCGGGCACAGCCACCCTGTCGTCGCCTTCGAAGTCGCTCGCGAAGTGTTCGCAGCCCGCCGCCTCGTGCAGGTAGTCGATCTCCTCGAGGCTGGTACGCGCGAACTCCTCGACAAGCGCGGGCGCATTGACCCGGTCGGACACAAGACGCACCCTGCTGAGCCATCCGCCCACCCTGCGCAGTGCGGCCAGATCGACGTCGACGATCGCACCGATGCCCGGCCGCTGCACCTTGATGATGACCTGTTCGAGGCCGGTCTCGGCCGCATCCGCCGGGGAGAGCAGGGCACGATGCGCCTGGCCGAGGGATGCTGCCGCAACGGGAGTCTCGTCGACCATCGCGAACGCGCGCTCGAGCGGGAGGCCGAGTTCCGCCTCGGCGAGAGCGCGGATGCCGGCGAACGGCACCGGAGGAACCTCGTCCTGCAGCCCCTCCAGCTCGGCCGTGATCTCCGGCGGCAGCACGTCGAGACGCGACGACATGAACTGGCCGACCTTGATCATCAGGCCGCCGAGCTCCACCGCCAGCGCGTGGAAGCGCTGCGCGAAGTGCCGCATCCGTTTGGGCCGGGTGCGCGCCGAGACCCTCGCGAGCCCGATGCGCGGGAGGAACAGCTCGTACCACCACGTCACCGCCAGCTGCCGCCCGGCGAAACGCAGGATGCGGCGGTAGCGGGCGCGCGTGGATCTCGCGTCTGGTGCGCCCGGACCCGGACGGACCTGCGTCACCCGCTTCAGTCCTGAGCGAGGATCGAGTAGAGCCGGCGGCGCGCCTCGTCGAGGACCGCGACAGCCTGCTGGACCTGCTCCGGCGAGCCGGTGCGGCGTACCTGGGCCGCGGCCTGCGCCAACTCGATGCCCGCTTTGGGCAGCGCATTGAAGGCCGGGCCTTCACCCGTGGTCTCCCACGGCGCGGAATCGGCAGCACTGGCAGCCTCTTCGCGACCTTCGTCCGTCAGCGCATACGTCTTGCGGCCGTTAGACTCCTCCACGCTGATGAGCCCCTCATCCGCCAGCAGTTGCAGTGTCGGATAGACCGAACCGGCGCTGGGCTTCCAGCTGCCGCCACTGCGCTCCTCGATCTCGCGGATGATCTGGTAACCGTGCATCGGCTTCTCGGCCAGGAGCGCGAGCACCGCGGCGCGCACGTCGCCCCGGCCCACCCGCGTGCCCACGCGTTTCTCGAACGCGGAGAAGATCTGCTCCATCGTCTGCCAGATGCCCTCGCCAGGATTGCCGGCGCCGAAGCCGCCGGCCGGGAATGAACCGCCCATGATGTGCTCCTCAGAAATGCTCAACGATACTCAACGATATATCGTTAACGGGCCGAGCGATAGGGACCGGTGGCACTGGCGTGTGCGGGCCGCCTAGCCCCCTGCGCCCGGGCGACCTACGCTGACGGAATGACGAACGGCGCGGTCGTGAAGGGCGTCGAGATCGCTCTCGAACCGCGCGACGACGAGCCGAGACGCGTCGTCTTCCGGTTCACGGGTCCCCGCATCGCGTACGAAGTGAGCTCGTTCATGAGCTTCAGCGGTGGAAGCGCCGACCTGGGCAATCCGCGACCGGAGATCTCAGTGGGCGATCCTCCCCTGACCGTCGAGTTGCCGCGCACTGCCGCCGGAATCGATCACGTCGGGGTGATGTGGACCGAGCGGTCGGTGATCGGGCGCCGGTTCCGGGCGGTGCGCATCCGGCTGGACGAGACGCACACCGCCGAGGAATGGCGCATCATCCCCGTGATCGGAGTGTTCGCGCCCAACGCGGGCCACTGGGTCGTGCGGGCGAGTCAGGCGTGAGGAAGCGTCGGAGCTAGGCGGACATCAGTTGATGCGCTCGCTGATGAGATATCCCGAGTATCGATCCGACGTCACGCAGAGGAACGCCCTGAGAGGCGAGATCCTTCGCTAATTTCTGGGCGGCTTCGGCGGCTTCCTTTTCGAGGGCCGCCGCCCGTTCACGGTCGGTTCGGATCATTGCGAGTACTTCTTGAATCCCTTTTACGTCACCAACTGCTTCGACTCGCACATCCAACGCGAATGTATCCGCGCCTCTATCAAGGGTTGCAGCAACATAGTCGCTCGCCATTTGGGCAGCCTCTGAGAGTCGCCGTGCCTGTGTCAGGCCACCGATCTCCGGAATCGCGACCATCCACCATTTGCCTTCGCGAGTCACCGTGACGTCATACCGCTTCATTTCGCCGCCTCCTCAATCGCCTTGTTGACCTGTCTCACAACTCCTGGCGAAATAGTCTTGTGTCCGTCTGGAACAGTGACCGTGTGCCTTCCGTCGGCAGTCGCATATACCGTGTGGCTCCCGACAGTCCGGTCTGCAGAGAACCCCGCCGCCTTAAGCCGTCTGATCAACTTCCGTGTGGGTTCTTCGCTCACCATACAGAATAGTCTAGATAGCCTAGACTAAACAAGATAAACGCTCTCCACAGGCTCCAGGCGATCTATCTTCGAGTGATCCCGCACGAAATGTCGACGTCGTGCATTCGTTCCATTGGGTATATCGTCTGTCCCATCGCCAGTGTCAACGGTCTCGGATGGGCGTTCGGTCGAGCCGTGAGGTAAGAGCGAGTTACTGGGTTTCAGGCGGTTCGTCGGTGGATAGCGCCAAGCAGATCGCGGCTGGTCCCACTCACCGCCGAGCGCATCCGATGCGAGACGTCCGCAGGGTCAACTCAGCCGGCGGATGACGGCGAAACCGTCCCAGCCCTTGAGTCCCACGGTCTGGAGCGCGGTCGCCTCGAGTGACGGATTCCCGGCTACCTCCGCGAGTGCGGCGCGCATCCCCCGAACCTGGTCATCCGCACTCTCCGCGTCGATGACGGCGCCTCCGCGTACGACGTTGTCGATGACGATCACGCTGCCGGGATGCGTCAGCTCCAGTACGAGCCGCAGATACGCCGGGGTGCTCTGCTTGTCGGCGTCGATGAACGCGAAGTCGTACGGTTCGACTCCGGCGTCGACAAGCGCCTGGGCGGATGCGCGAGCCGGGCCGACGATGACGTCGACGCGATCGCCGACGCCCGCACGTTCCGCATTCGCGCGCGCGATCGCCGCGTTCTGCTCCTCGAGTTCGAGCGACGTGACGACGCCACACTCCCCCACAGCTCCGGCGAACCAGATGGCGCTGTAGCCGGCGAGCGTACCGAACTCGATGACGCGCCGCGCCCCGACGAGCTCAGCGAGCATCCGCAGCAGTCTGCCCTGGTTGGCTGTGACCTCGATTCCCGGTGCTGTCGTCTCACTGCTCGACAACCGCGCGGCAGCGAGCGCCTCATCCTCGTCGGCGAGAGTGTCGATCAGGTACCGGTCGACGTCGTTCCAGGATGCGTGCAAATCAGCCATCGTGTGCCTCCCTGCCGGCGTTGCGCCTCGGATGCGGCCATCCTATTCCTGCCGTTTCGTCCACGCCGATCCGCGTCCCCTTGAGAGGGGGATGTGCGGCACCCGTACTGGGGCTGAGAGTGCGCTTCGTGCTCTGTCAAGCTCGGCTGAAGACCCGACCGCTTCAAGAAACGTCAACGATGCCGCAACCCCCTCGCGAAGGCGACCAGCCACCTGTCCCTGCTGTCGTGGGGGCGCTCGGTGGATATCCACCCCTCGGTCCCCAGGAGGAACCCGAGCCGACTCCGAGAAAACGGAGCATCTGGCGGTGGCTCGGCCCGTCGATCGCCGCGTTCGTCGTCCTCGCCGTCGGTGCCGGCGTCGCAATCTTCATCCTGGCCGGGCACTAGGTGCTACGCGCACGTGCATCAGGGGTAACGTGAGCCACGTGCAGGGTAGATGGTTTCGCCGCTGGCGCTCCCGTCGAGTGAAATGACTCGGCACGTTCCGGCGCGCCGGGAAGGGGCCGACTCCGGGCCGCGCGAGAAACCAGGCGCGCCCCACGTGCCGGTCCGTGGGTCACGGGCCCTCGCGGTCGTCGCCATCGCGGCATTGGGCGTCGTCTTCGGCGACATCGGCACCAGTCCGCTCTACGCGTTGAAGACCGTGTTCCTTCTCGACGGCGGCGCCGTCCGGGCGAACCAGGCCGACGTCTTCGGCGTCGTCTCGATGATGTTCTGGAGCATCACGATCATCGTCTCCATCAAATATCTCGGCATCCTGATGCGCGCGGACAACGACGGCGAGGGCGGCGTGATGGCGCTGGCCGCGCTGGCTCAGCGACTGTACGCAAAACAAGCCGGGAAGGCCGGGATCCTGCTGGTGATCGGTATCGTCGGCGTTTCGCTGTTCTATGGCGATTCGATCATCACGCCCGCGATCAGTGTTCTTTCGGCAGTGGAGGGCCTTCAGGTCACCACGCCGGCGATCGCACACCTGATCCTGCCGATCTCGGCCGTGATCCTGATCGGCCTCTTCGTCGTTCAGCGCTTCGGAACGGGCAGGGTCGGAGGCCTTTTCGGCCCCATCATGGTGCTGTGGTTCGTCGTGCTGGCCGCAGCAGGTCTCGGGATGGTTATCCAGGACCCGGCTGTGCTGCTCGGACTGTCACCGACGTACGCGTTCGCCTTCATCTTCGCGCATCCGTCGATCTCGTTCGTCGCGCTCGGCGCGGTCGTCCTCGTCATCACCGGAGCTGAAGCCCTGTACGCCGACATGGGACATTTCGGACGCTCCCCGATTCGCCGCGCCTGGTTCTTCCTGGTCTTCCCCGCGCTGACGATCAACTACCTGGGGCAGGCAGCGCTGGTCCTCAACCATCCTGCCGCCAAGGCCAATCCGTTCTTTCTGCTCATTCCGGACTGGGGGCGTCTGCCCGTGGTGATCCTCGCGACCGTTGCGACCGTCATCGCGAGCCAGGCCGTCATCTCCGGCGCGTTCTCCCTTTCACGGCAAGCGGTCCAGCTGGGTGTGCTCCCGCCGCTGACCGTCCGGCAGACGTCGAGGCACGAAGGCGGTCAGATCTATCTGCCGGCCATCAACGCCCTGCTGTTCATCGGCGTCATGGCCGTGATGCTCGCCTTCGGGTCATCCGAACGTCTGTCCACGGCGTACGGCATTTCCGTGACGGGGGCACTCGTCGTCGACACCCTGCTGCTCTTGTTGGTCGCCCGACCCCTGTGGCACTGGCGACCCTGGAAAATCGTTGTGTCGGCGGTCGTCTTCGGCGGCCTGGAACTGGCGTTCCTCGCCGGCAACCTGTCCAAGGTCATCAACGGTGGCTGGGTTCCCCTGCTCATCGCTGCGGCGGTCATCACCCTCATGACCACCTGGCGAAGGGGCCGCCAGCTGGTTCAGCTGGATCGCAAGAGCAAAGAAGGATCCCTCTCCGACTTCATCGACGATCTTCGCAAGAAGAACCTGCCGAGGGTCCCGGGGATCGCCATCTTCCCCCATCCGAACAAAGACAGCACGCCTCTCGCCCTGCGCGCGAACGTGAAGCACAACCACGTGCTGCACGAACACGTCATCATCGTGTCGGTCATCACGGCTCAGGTGCCTCACGTGCCGAGACGCGAGGCCTTCGACTACGACGACCTGGGCTACGCGGACGACGGAATCGAAGCGCTGACCATCCGCTTCGGGTTCTCCGACGAACCCGACATCCCTCGCGCACTCCGCGCCGCCTGCTACGTCGGGGTACTCCCCCTCAAAGCGAAGGACTTCGAGTCCGCCTCGTATTTCATCTCGCGCGGGGCCATCCGCACCACGCGGGCAAAGGGGATGGTCCCGTGGCGGCGATCACTGTTCGTCGCCCTCGCTCACAACGCCGCGGACCCGGCCGCCCGCTTCGGGCTCCCCCCACTTCGCACGGTCACGATGGGTAGCGACGTCGAGATCTGACCGGCGCCGGAAAGGGGTCGCTCAGTACAGTCCCGCATCGCCCTCCGCGGTGAGCCGGAGCCACCGGTAGCCGTAGCCGTCGAGCGCCACCACGGCTCGGCCGTGCTCGACCGGGAACTCCTCGGCGGAGAACAGATCCCGGAGGCACATCCCCTCACCGCCGATCTTCAGCCGCAGCTCGCGCGGCTCCGGCGCGAAATTGTGCAGGGCCACCACCACGCGATCCCCCGACGTCAGACTGTGAGCGAGCACGGCCGCATCCGGCTGGTCGAGCACCTCGAAAGCGCCCCAGCCGAGTTCGCGCACGTTGCGGTAGTGCCGGATGAGCGTGCGCATGAATTGCAGGAGCGAGTCGGGGTCGCGCTCCTGCTGGGCGACATTCACATGATCCGGTCCGAACCCGCCTCCGGTGACCGGGACTCTCAGGCGAGACGGACGCGCCGTCGAGAAGCCGCCGTTGCGGGCGGCGCTCCACTGCATCGGGGTGCGCACCGACATCCGGCCGCCGACCTCGAGGTTCTCTCCCATCCCGATCTCCTCGCCGTATAAGAGCACGGGAGTTCCCGGAAGGGAGAAGAGCAAGCTGTAGACCATGCGGATGCGCCTTGGATCGCCGTCGAGCATCGGCGGAAGCCGGCGGACCAATCCTCGGCCATAGACCTGCATCCGCTCGTCCGGGCCGAAGGCGGCGAAGACCTCGTCGCGCTCCTCCGCGCTCAGCTTGTCGAGGGTGAGCTCGTCATGGTTGCGAACGAAGTTCGCCCACTGGATGTCGGGCGAGCCTGTGGGACGCGAGAGCAGGGCCGTCGCCAGGGGGCGCGCATCCCCCCTCGCGAGCGAGAGGTACAGGTTCTGCATGCTGATGAAGTCGAACTGCATGGTCAGCTCGTCTCCTTCGGCACCACCGAAGAAGTCGTTCTGCTCGTCACGCGACAGATTGACCTCGCCGAGCAGGATGCCCTCACCTGCCCTCCGGTTCAGGAACGCACGAAGCGAGCGCAGGTAGGCGTGCGGGTCGGGCAGGCGCCGCGCCCCGTCGATGACACCGTCGGTCTGCAACAGGAACGGCACGGCGTCCACACGGAAGCCCGAGACTCCGAGCTGCAGCCAGAACCCCATGACCTTGGCGATCTCGTCGCGCACCCGCTCGTCGGCGATATTGAGGTCGGGCTGCTGACGATAGAAGACGTGCTGGTAGTACTGCCCCGCCTTCTCGTCGTACTGCCAATCGCTGGTCTCCTGGTCGGGAAACACAGGCGCCTGCTGCTTCTTCGGCGGCTCGTCGCGCCACACGTAGAAGTCGCGGAACGGCGAATCCGGTCGGGACCGCGCAGCCTTGAACCACGGGTGCTGGTCGGACGTGTGGTTGACGACGAGGTCCACGATGACGCGCATCCCCCGGTCGCGGGCGATCTGAATCACCTCGACGAAGTCGCCGAAATGCCCGAGGCGGTGGTCGACACCGTAGAAATCGGTGATGTCGTATCCGTCGTCGCGGTCCGGCGACGGATAGAACGGCATCAGCCAGAGGCACATGACCCCCAGCTCCGACAGGTAGTCGAGTCGGGTGGCCAGGCCGCCCAGATCCCCGATGCCGTCGCCGTTCCCGTCGAGATACGTCTCGACGTCAAGGCAGTAGATCACGGCGCTCTTCCACCACAGGTCGCTGGTGTCGCTGACTTTCATTCGAGCTCCATGCCGCACACCGTACGCCCCGTACTCACGCTCAGCCGCATCCGTTCGCCAAGGAACGACCTTCCCGCGTTCTCGAGCGTCGATCTTTGGCGAACGGATGCGACTCAGCGGTGAGGGTGGGCGTCTGCCAGACCCCGACCCAGCCCGGGGCCGGTTGGGGACAACGCCGTGGCGCGCACGTCGTGGGGCACCGCCATCACTCGTTCCCGCCCCCTCGGTCACCCATCGAATTGAGGCAAAACGCGCTCTCGCCCCGCCTGTTGCGTTGTTTTGCCTCAGGTCGACGATTGCAGCGCGAAAGCGTTGCGCGTCCGGTGGGGAGGGGAGCAGACTGAGTTTCGCGACCGCCGGTTCCGACCGCTCGGAAGACTCGAACCGGGGTGTGAACACGCTTGGCGGGCTTGAATGCCCGGCTGGACGGACCGGAGGGGGCCGTTGTCGTGGACTTGGTGGATCTGGCTCGACTGCAGTTCGCGTCGACGAGTATCTACCATTTCTTCTTCGTACCGGTCACGATCGGGCTCGCGTTCCTTGTCGCCCTGCTGCAGACCGCGTGGTTCCGCTCGCACGATCCACGGCACAAGCGCCTGACGAAGTTCTTCGGCACACTCCTGCTGATCAACGTAGCAATCGGGGTCGTGACCGGCCTCGTGCAGGAGTTCCAGTTCGGTATGAATTGGTCGAAATACTCGGTGTTCGTCGGTGACGTGTTCGGCGCCCCGCTGGCGATGGAGGGGCTGGCCGCCTTCTTCCTGGAGTCGACCTTCCTCGGCTTGTGGGTCTTCGGCTGGAACGTGCTGCCCCGCGGCGTGCACCTGCTCTCGGTGTGGCTGGTCGCAGCCGGTGCGATGCTGTCGGCCGCGTTCATCATGGCCGCGAACTCGTGGATGCAGCATCCGGTCGGGTATGCGACCAGCTCGAGCACCGGGCGTCCGGTGCTCGATTCGATCGGCGACCTGTTCACCAACCCGGTATTCGTGTGGGGATACATTCACGTGATCATCGCCTCGCTGATCACCGGGGCGATGGTGATGCTGGCCATCTCGGCGTGGCAGCTCAGGCGAGGGCCGATGCCGTTCAAGACATCCGCACTCCTGTCGCTTGCGGTGCTGGTGCCGCTATCCGCTGTCCAACTCGGCGTCGGCAGCTACCTCGGTGTCATCGAGACCACCTACCAGCCCATGAAGATCGCCGCCGCCGAAGCGCAATGGACGACGTGCCAGCCGTGCTCGTTCTCGCTCTTCCAGATCGGCGGCGGCAACAACGACGAGACGCCGACGAAGATCATCGCGGTTCCGCACCTGCTGTCGATCCTCGCGACCGGCACCTGGGACGGCAAAGTCGTCGGCCTCAACGAACTGCAACAGCAGTCGGTCGAGCAATATGGGCCTGGCAACTACGTGCCGAACGTGTTCATCCAGTACTGGGCGATGCGTGTGATGGCCTACCTCGGATCCCTCGTGCTCATCTTCGCCCTGTGGGGCGGCTGGATTGCTCTGCGCCGAAAACTGCCGCCATCGCGGGCGTTCCTCTTCATTGCGACCTGGGCTGTGCCCGTGCCGTTCATCATGAACACCGCCGGCTGGTTCCTCACCGAGAACGGGCGACAACCGTGGATCGTGCAGGGGCTGATGAAGACGGCCGACGGTGCGTCGACGAGTGTCTCCGCCACCGACCTCATCATCAGCCTGGTCGTGTTCTTCCTCGTCTACATTCTGCTCGCCGTACTCGATGTCGTGCTCATGCTTCGCTACGGCCGCCGCGACCTGGAGCCGATCGACGAGGACGTCGATCATGACGCCCGTTCCGATACCCAAGTACTGACGTACTGACCGACCCGAGACGATGAGGAGGAACCCGTGAATCTCGCCGACCTGTGGTTCGTCATCATCGCCGTCTTCTGGACTGGGTTCTTCGTGCTCGAAGGCTTCGACTTCGGCGTCGGCGCCATCCATTCGGTCGTCGGCCGCTCCGAGACCGAGCGTCGTGTCGCCATCAACACCGTCGGCCCGTTCTGGGACGGCAACGAAGTCTGGCTGGTCGTGGGAGCCGCGGCCATCTTCGCGGCCTTCCCGGCCTGGTATGCGACCTGGATCTCGGCGTCGTACCTGGCGATCGTGCTCCTCCTGGTCGCGCTGATCGTGCGCGGGATCTCCTTCGAATGGCGCGGTCGCGGGCGCGGTGATGGATGGCGCTGGGGCTGGAGCCTCTGCCTCACGCTCGGCAGCATCGTCGCACCCACCATCCTGGGCATCGCCCTCGGCGACCTGCTCGCCGGCCTGCCGATCGACAGCGACGGCGACTTCACCGGCAGCTTCTGGAGTCTCTTCACCGGTTTCGGCGTCTTGACCGGCCTCACCGTTCTCGCGCTCTGCCTGCTGCAGGGTTCAACGTTCCTCGCACTGCGGACGACGGATGCGGTCCGCGGCCGGGCGCGCGCCTTCGGTCACGTGATCGGTTTCGTCGACGTGGCCATGGTCGTGCTGTTCGGGGTGTGGATGGCGCTGGTCGCGCATCCGGGACCGGGCACCTACGTGCTGCTCGCGGTAGCGCTGCTCGCGGTGGTCGGTTCGCTCGTCGGGCAGTTCCGCGCGCGCGACGGCCTCGCGTTCACGGCCAGTTCGATCGCCATCGGCCTGGCCGTCGCATCCCTGTTCGTCAGCCTCTACCCGCAGGTGCTCGTGTCGAGCACGAACGCGTCGTACAGCCTGACCGTCGCCGGCAGCGCATCCGGAGACTACGCACTGACCGTGATGACGATCGTCGCGGCGGTGTGCTTCCCGATCGTGCTCGTCTACCAGGGATATACATACGTGGTGTTCCGGCGCCGCGTGGTCGGCCCTTCGCAACCGACCGAACCGTCAGCCACCGAGTCCGTGGCGCCCGCCGCGGAATGACCCGACGATCACCAACAATTCACGTACGGAGACAGCGATGAACAGCTCAACCTCACCGACCACGACCCCGGCCGCAACTCCCCCCGCCGGCCAGTTTTCGGCGGTCGCCGACGTTCTGGTCGTCTTCGGGATAACGGGCGACCTCGCGAGGGTGATGACGTTCCGCTCGCTGTATCGTCTGGAACGCCGAGGGTTGCTCGACTGTCCGATCGTAGGCGTGGCCGTCGACGACTGGACTCTGGAGCAACTGGTGAAGCGCGCGCGGGACTCGATC
This sequence comes from Diaminobutyricibacter sp. McL0608, assembly GCF_039613825.1. Taxonomy (NCBI): domain Bacteria; kingdom Bacillati; phylum Actinomycetota; class Actinomycetes; order Micrococcales; family Microbacteriaceae; genus Leifsonia; species Leifsonia sp. McL0608. The sequence goes on from NZ_CP154826.1 coordinate 2,394,731, forward strand.
GTCGCCACGGGTGAAGTGCTGGATGAGGACGTCTTCACACGGTTCGCCGGGCGGCTGGCTTACGTGCAGGGCGACTTCGGCGATGACGCGACCTACGAGCGCGTCGGCGACGCGATCACGGGCTCGAAGCATCCGGTGTTCTACCTCGAGATCCCGCCCTTCCTGTTCGCCAGGGTCGCACAGGGACTCGCGGAGGCCGGTCTCACGGCCGCCGGCCGGGTCGTGGTGGAGAAGCCGTTCGGTCACGATCTCGAATCGGCTAAGGCGCTGGCAGTGGAACTGCACAAGTACCTGGACGAAGCGCAGCTGTACCGGATCGACCACTACCTCGGCAAGATGGGCTACGAGGAGATCCTCTACCTCCGCTTCGCGAACACGATCCTCGAACCGCTGTGGAATCGCAGCTACGTGGAGTGCGTCGAGATCACCATGGCCGAGGACTTCGGGGTGGATGACCGCGGACACTTCTACGACCCTGTCGGTGCACTGAGAGACGTTGTGGTCAACCACATCATGCAAGTGGTGGCCGCAGCCGGGATGGAGCCGCCATCCGGACAGGGACGCGAGGCACTGCGTGACGCTGCCGTGACCCTCCTGCGCGCCGTCAAGGCCGCCGATCCCGCAAACTACGTGCGAGGCCAGTACGAGGGTTATCAGAAGATCGATGGAGTCGCCGAAGGTTCGACGACGGAGACCTACGCAGCCCTGCGGCTCGAGATCGACAATTGGCGGTGGCAGGGCGTCCCGTTCTACATCCGAACCGGCAAGAGGCTGCCCGTCACGCAGACAGAACTGCGCGTCGTCTTCCGGGAGCCGCCACCCGTTCACATCGGGCTCAGTGCCGGCAACGACCGAGGGCCCGTGCGTGACGAGTTCGTCGTCAAGCTGGATCCTTCCACTGGTGCCCGCCTGATCGTCGACGCTCATCGAGCGGACGCACCCGGCCCCGAGGCGATCACCCTGGACGCTGAGTTCGCCGATGAGGGCGGGGAGGGCGCTACGCCGTACGAGGTGCTGCTGCGCGCTGCGATCGTCGGCGATTCCGGCCGCTTCACGCGACAGGACCTGGTCGAGGAGAACTGGCGCATCATGCAGCCGCTGATCGACAACCCGCCGACCGTGCATCCGTATGCTCCGGGCACCTGGGGTCCCGCGATCGCGTCGACCCTCGTCGCCGATCATGGCGGTTGGCAGGGCCCCTGGATCGTCGAGTCGAACGGGGGCGCGAAATGAGCCTCTCGTCGCCGTTCCCGCCCATCGCCGACTACGCCTTCCTCTCGAACTGCCATACCGGGGCGCTCGTCGCTCCCGACGGTTCGGTCGACTGGCTGTGCATTCCCGCGTTCGATTCGCCCAGCACCTTCGGGAACCTCCTCGACCGGGGGGCCGGCTCGTTCCGGTTCGGTCCGTTCGGCATCAACGTGCCGACGCACCGGTCCTACGTTCCGGGCACCAATGTCCTGACGACGACCTGGCACACTCCCGGTGGCTGGCTGGTGGTGCATGACGCGCTCACGATGGGACCTCGAACGGGACCCGACCTCGTCACCCCGCACACCAGGCCACCCGCGGACGACGACGCAGAGCACGTCCTGCTGCGCCTGGTCGAGTGCCTCGAGGGCTCGGTCGAGGTGGAAATGATGTGCGAGCCCGCTTTCGACTATGGGCGCGAGCCCGCCGAATGGTCGCTCGTCGACCAGGACGGGCATGCCGCCGACGCCACCGGCGCCGGGCAGAAGTTTCGGCTGAGCACCGACATGTCGATCGGCCTGGAGGGCGGCTCGGCCCGAGCCCGGCACACGCTTTCGGCCGGCGAGAAGGCCTACTGCGCACTGTCCTGGGCGCAAGACTTCGCTTCCGCGACGGATGTCGAGGATGCTGCCGAACGGATCGGTCGCACAGTCACGTTCTGGCGGCGCTGGCTGGCGCGGGCGCGCATCCCCGATCACCCGCTGCGCCACCCTCTGGAGCGGTCGGCTCTGACGATCAAGGGCCTCACCTATATGCCGACCGGCGCGACGGTCGCCGCTCTCACCACCTCGCTTCCCGAGACGCCGGGCGGCGAGCGCAACTGGGATTACCGCTACACCTGGATGCGTGACTCCACGTTCACCCTGCAGGCCCTCCATTTTCTGAACCTGGACTGGGAGGCCGACGAATTCATGCAGTTCGTGGCCGACCTTGAACCGAACCAGGACGGCGGCCTGCAGATCATGTACGGGATCGACGGCAGGCGCGACCTGACCGAGTCGACGCGCGATGAGCTCTCCGGTTACGAGGGCGCCCGGCCGGTCCGGATCGGCAACGGAGCGTTCGACCAGCGTCAGAACGATGTCTACGGCGCGGTCCTCGACTCCCTCCTGTTGCACACACGTCGCAACCAGCACCTGCCCAGGCGCCTCTGGCCGCTGGTGGAGGCGCAGGCCAAGGCGGCGCTGGCGTCGTGGCGCGAACCCGACCAGGGCATCTGGGAGGCCCGCGGGGCACCGCAGCACTACGTCTCGTCGAAGCTGATGGGCTGGGTGGCATTGGATCGCGCAGCGAAGATCGCCGCGATCCGCGAGGATCTCGAACTCGAGAAGACCTGGACCGAGGCCGCGGAGGAGATCCGCGCCGACATCCTCGCCCACGGCGTGAGCGACCGCGGCGTGCTGCGCCAGCACTACGACACCGACGCGCTGGATGCTTCGACCCTGCTCGCGGCCATCTTCGGTTTCCTGCCCGGCACGGATGAACGGCTGAAGAACACGGTCGACGCGATCTCGAAGGAACTGACCGAGCACGGTTTCGTGCTGCGGTATGTCACCGGGGAGACCGACGATGGGCTCACCGGCAAGGAAGGCACGTTCCTGATCTGTTCGTTCTGGCTGGTCTCGGCGCTCTCCGTCGTCGGTGAGCGGCAGCAGGCCACCGACCTGCTGGAGCGCCTGCTTCGCGTCGCTTCACCGCTCGGCCTGTATGCGGAGGAGTTCGAGGTCGATCGAGCCCGGCACCTGGGGAACTTCCCGCAGGCGTTCTCGCATCTGGCACTCATCGAGGCTGCGGCCCGGATCATCCTCGCCGACCGACTCGAGGAGCTGTCGCTGTAAGCCGCACATCCACGCTCGCCCGGCTTGCCTGACGAAGCTGACCGCGTGGCTAGGCGCCCACCTTCACACGGGGATCGAGCACGCCGTACACGAGGTCGACGACGAAGTTCGCGAAGACGATGAGGAAGGCGGCGAACAGGGTGAAGCCCACCACGACCGGCAGGTCGAGGCTGCTCACCGCATCCAGCAGCAGCGCACCGAGACCCTGCATCGAGAACACCTTCTCGGTGATGATCGCGCCGCCGAGGAGCGCACCCAGATCGAGGCCGAAGATGGTGACGACCGGGATGAGGGCGTTTCGCAACCCGTGCCGCACGACGACGGTCGACTCGCTGAGGCCCTTCGCACGACCGGTGCGGATGTAGTCCTCCCCCATGGTCTCGATCATCTGGCCGCGGGTGAGCCGGGCGTAGATCGCCCCGTTGATGAAGGCGAGCGTGATCCACGGCAGGATCAGGTGCGTGAACCACCCGACGGGGTCGTCGGTGAAGGGCACGTAGCCGCCGGTCGGCAACCAGCCCAGGGTGAAACCGAAGAGCAGGATCGCCAGCAGCCCGACCAAGTAGCTCGGCGCGGACACGCCCGCGATCGCCAACGTCATCACACCCCGGTCGACTGCTGTTCCGCGCTTGAGCGCCGAGACGACACCGCCGCTGACTCCGAACAGCAGCCAGACGATCGCGGCGCCGACCGCGATCGAGGCGGTGACCGGGAAGCGGGAGATGATCAGGTTGGTGACGGTGTCGTTGAGGCGGAACGAGTACCCGAAGCAGGGGCTGGCGCACTCTATGGCGTCCTGGCCGGTGCCGAAGGTGCGGCCCATGACGATACCGCGCAGGAATTCCCAGAACTGCTGGTACCAGGGCAGGTCGAAGCCCATGAAGGCTTTCGCGCGGGCCAGGTTCTCGGGCGTACAGGGCTTGCCGCAGCTGAGCTGCGCAGGGTTGGTGGGCAGCAGGTAGAAGACTGCGAACGTGATCGCGGCGATGACCAGCAGCACGAGGAGCATGCCGAGCAGCCGGTAGGAGACGAAACGGAACATCCTCATTTGCGGACCGCCTGACGGGGGTCGAGTGCGTCGCGGAGCCCGTCACCGAGCAGGTTGAACGCGAGCGTGATCAGCAGGAGGGCGGCACCGGGAAACACCAGGTACATCGGGTCCGTCGCCACCCACGTCACCGCGTCGCCGATCGTCCGGCCCCAGGAGGGCGTGGGCGGCGGAACACCGACACCGAGGAACGACAGCGCGGCCTCGAGGCCGATCATGCTCGGGATGAGGATGGTCGTGTACACGACGATGGTTCCCGTCACGTTGGGCAGCAACTGCTTGACGAGGATGTGCCACGAGCCGGCACCCATGGCGGTGGAGGCCGTGATGAAGTTGCGTTCACGCAGCGCGAGCACCTGACCGCGCACCACTCGCGCCACCGTCGGCCATCCGAACAGGATGACGATGACCAGCACGATCAGCACCGGCCGCGGAAAGCTCGCGGCGACGATCGCCGTGATGGAGATCATGAAGATCAGCGCGGGAATTCCGAGCACCACGTCGATGACGCGGCTGACGATACGGTCGAACCAGCCGCCGAAGTAGCCGGCCGTCAGCCCCACGAGCACGCCGATCGCCACCGACAGCACCGTTGCCGTGATGCCGACGCCGAGCGACGTCCGCGCTCCGTAGACGACGATCGAGAAAAGGTCTCGCCCGGTCAGCGGTTCGACACCGAACCAGTGGGTGGAACTGATTCCGCCACCCCAGCCGATGGGTGCACCCGAATCGTCGAGCGTATTGAGGTGGTACGTGTAAGGGTTCTGCCCGCTGATGCCGGTCAGCCATGGCGCGAAGATCGCGGCGAGCACGAAGATCGCGATGGTGATCGCGCCTGCGGTCGCCCATTTGTCGGACCAGATATGCGCTGCGACGTGGCGGAACCCGGTCTTGCGACTGGATATCTGTTCCTGCTCGATTCCTGCGGTACTCACTGATGGTTCCTTGGGGCTGGATGGCGGTGGCTGGGTCTCTGGGCGCAGGTCACGCCACGAGCGCCCGCCATTCCTCGCGCCTGACCCGTTGCGCTTCGGGGTCGGGTACCGGCGCCGCCGCCAGTAGTCGCTGGGTGTATGGATCGGATGGTGACCGCAGCACGCTCGCCGTCGTCCCGGTCTCGACGATGCGACCGTCGTGCATCACGGCGACCTGGTCGGCGAGGTCATGGACGACCGCCAGGTCGTGGCTGATGAACAGGCAGGCGAACCCGTAATGGTCCTGCAGGTCGTGCAGGAGATCCAGCACAGTGGCCTGCACCGAGACGTCGAGCGCGCTCGTCGGCTCGTCGGCTATCAGGAGTGCCGGCCGAAGCGCGATCGCGCGTGCGATAGCGACGCGCTGGCGCTGACCGCCGGAGAGTTCGTGCTGGTAACGGTCGGCGAACGCGGTGTCGAGTTGCACAGCCGACAACAGCTCGCGCACACGTTCGCGCCGCTGAGCACCCGTGATCTCGGCGTGGAGTTTCAGTGGTTCCGCGATCGACTGTCCGACCGTGGCGCGAGGGTTCAGGCTCGAGGCCGGGTCCTGGAAGATGTAGCCGATGCGGCTCCGGGCCGCCCGCAGCGCCCCCCGGGACGCATGAGCGAGCTCGACTCCGTCGACGGTCGCCGATCCGGAGCTGAGCGGCACCAGTCCGGCGAGCGCGCGGCCGATCGTGGATTTGCCCGAACCGGACTCCCCCACCAGGCCGAAGATCTGCCCCGGCTCGATGAGCAGGGTGACATCGTCGACGGCGGCGACCGGGTGCGATCCCCAGCCACGGCCGCCGTAGATGACGGACGCGCCGTCGAGGCGGGCCGCCGCACGCGCGACCGACGCATCCGCTGCATCCGCGACCGGCCGGTGCGCGCGATCGGTGACGACCGCGGGATCCGTGAGCCGCAGCGCGTCGAGCCGTGGCACCGCAGCGAGGAGTCGCTGCGTGTACTCGGCGGTCGGATGCGCGAACAGCTCCGACGCATCCGCCCGCTCCACGACCCGCCCCTCCCGCATGACGACGACGTCGTCTGCGAGGTCGGCGACCACGCCCATGTCGTGTGTGATCAGCAGTACAGCAGTTCCGAGTCGGTCGCGGAGTTCGCGGATCAGGTCGAGGATGCCGGCCTGCACGGTGACATCGAGCGCCGTGGTCGGCTCGTCTGCGATGAGTGCCACCGGGTCGCACGAGATCGCCATCGCGATCATCGCGCGCTGCAGCTGGCCGCCGGAGAGTTCGTGCGGGTGCGACCGGGCGACACGGGCCGGATCGGCGATCCCGACCGAGGCCAGCAGGCTCGACACGCGGTCGCCCGAATTCGCGCGACCGCCGGCCAGGCCGTGCGCGGCCAGGGCTTCCGCGATCTGGCGGCCGATCGTGATGACCGGGTTGAACGCGGTCATCGGCTCCTGGAACACGGTGCCCACGCTGCCGCCGCGCACCTGGCGCAGTCGCGCCGGGGTCGCTCCGAGCAGTTCTTCGCCCTGCAGCCGAACACTTCCCGTGACCGTCGCGCCGGCCGGAAGGAGCCCGAGCGTCGACATGGCCGTCACGCTCTTGCCCGAGCCGGACTCGCCGACGAGGGCGAGGACCCGCCCCGCTTCGAGGTCGAAACTGACCCGGTCGACGACCTTGCGGGTGTGCGCCCCTTCGTGGTCGTCCCTGTCGGTGAACGAGATCGAGACCTCGTCCACCGACAGGATCGGCGCGTCACTCATCGGTGGGAGCTCACTTGCCGAGCGTCACCGTCATGTAGTCCGGGTAGGCCGGGAACGACGGGATGAAGAAGTTCTGCACGTTCGAACCGCGCAGGAAGGACTGCTTCGCGTACGACAGCGGCACGACAGGTGCGTCTTCCATGATCTTCTTGTCAGCCTGGGCCCAGAGGTCCTGTGCCTTCGACTGGTCGGTCTCAGCGGTCGCCTGGTCGATCAGGGCGTCGACCGCCGGGCTCGAGTAGTGCGACACGTTGTAGGCGCCGTTACCGATCTGGCTGGAGGCGAACAACGGCTGGATGTTGCTGTTGGCGCTCGGGAAGTCGGGCTGCCAGCTGAACAGGACCAAGTCGAAGTCACCGGCGTTCGCGCTGGCGTCGGTGTAGAAGGAGTTCTGGTCCTCGGGCTTGAGGGTGACCTTGATTCCGCTGCGCTCGATGCCCTGCTGAATAGCCTGCGCCTGGGCGAGCGACGACGAGTCATTCTGCACGAGGAATGTCAGGTTGAGGTTGCTGACGCCGGTCGACTTGGCGAGCAGCTCCTTCGCCTTCGCGACATCGCCATCCGCTCCCGCCGGGTACAGGTTGAACTGCTTGCGCCCTGCGATACCGGGAGTGATCATGGTCGTCGCCGGGATTCCGGCGTCGGCGCCACCGGACGCGATGAGGAAGGCCTTCTTGTCGACGGAATACTCGAGCGACTGGCGCACCGAGAGCTGCTTGAGGGCGCCACGCTGGGTGTTCATCGCGAGGTAGCTGATCGGGCCGGCCTGCGACGTGGCCAGGCGTGCCTTCGCACTCGGGTTGTTCTTGACCTGAGCGAGCTCTGCAGCACCGAGGAACTGGGCGCCGAAACCGCTCTTCGTCTCACCGGTGTCGGAGATCAGGCTCTGAACGGTCGTCGATTGGTTCTGGCTCTCCTTGAACACGACCGAGTCCGGGCCGGCCGTGCGAACACTGTCGGTCTTCGAGCTCCAGTACTTGTTGCGCACGAGAGTCAGCGCGGTGCCGTCCTGGTTCGCCTTCACCTGGTACGGGCCGGAGGCGACGGGGGTGTTCCCGTACGTGGTCGGGTTGTCCTTCGCCTTGGGCACCGGGGTGAAGGCGGGCATGGAGACGATCCACGGCCAGTCGCCGTAGGAGGCGTTCAGGTGGAAGACGATGGTCTTCGAGTCCGGCGTCGCGATGGATGCGAGGTCTCCACCGGTGTACGGGCCCTTGTAGTCGGCACCGCCGACGAGCAGCGTCTTGTGGTAGCCGAGGCCGCCGGTGAGCTGGTCGGAGAACGACCGCTCGACGCCGTACTTGATGTCCTGGCTGGTGATCGGGGTGCCGTCCTGGAACTTCAGGCCGTCCTTCAGCGTGTAGGTCCAGGTCTTGCCGCCGTCGCTCTGCGTACCGGTGTTGGTCGCAAGGTCGGGAACGACCTTCGCGGCCTGGCCCGGCTTGACCTCCCACGTCGTGAGACGACGCTCGATGAGGCTGAGCGTGGTCGTCGCCAGGTTCTGGCTCTTCGCGGGGTCGAGGTTGATCTGGGTCGCGGGAGTCAGGATCGTCAGCGTCCCGCCTTTCGCTGAGCCTGAAGAGGAGGAGGGGGTGCTGCTGCACCCCGCGAGAAGTATGGCAACGGCAGCGGCAACAGCCGCGGCCTTCGTCAGGTTTCGCATGTGTCGGTGGATCTCTCTCACTTGTGATTCGGGCGCGACCATACGGTCTTCTGCAGCGCGCTGTGATTGCAGTCGGGACTTCCAGTATCGTCGGCGTCCGGCCGCCCTCAAATTCGTGTCACGGACTGTGACGCCTCTGGGTCGAACCGCGCGGGCGTGCGCGGTATTCCGAGACTCTTTCCCGGGTCTGTCACGGTTCCTGTACGCAGGTACATGTTGGGCGCGTAACGTCCGAACATGACCGACATGACCGGCAGTTTGACGACCCACGCCATCGCCCAGGGGATTCGCGACGACCGGGAGAAGGCGACGCGGGCACGATGGGCGGCAAGCCAGCCGGCGACGTGGAACGAATCGACCGTGGTACCGATACCCGCTGCTCTGCGCGGGCCGGCTTCGCCCATCCGCCGCGAGACGCGAGCAGCGATCTACGAGGCGAAGAAATTCATCGAGACGCTTCAGCACGAGAACCTCGGTCAGCTTCCACCGAACCTTTTCAATGCGCTTCGCGCGATTCATGACGCGATCGAGCTGGTCGCAGACGACCTGGATGGGCGTGCCGCCTCCCCCGTTGACTCGGGTGACACAGTCGGCGGCTTCTGGTCGAATCGGCAGCGCGTCGGCTGAGCGTAGGCGCGTTGAGCACCCCCGAATGTGAGCGTACGGTGGGCGCATTCCCGTTGTACGAAAGGGGCACGCCGTGGCATTCGGCGAAGTGATTCCGTACCTGTACTACGAAGACGCGGACGCCGCACTCGACTGGCTCGAACGGGTGCTCGAGTTCGGGCCGTCGACCCGCTGGCGCCTGGGTGGACCGTCGACCAAGGAAGCCGACATCCTCGTCGGCGACAACCGAGTGTCGGTCACGGGTCGTCCGCCACGCATCGGTCAGGGCGCCGGCGCGCTCCTCATCGTCCATGTCGACGACATCGTTGCGTACCGCGCGCGGGTCGCGGAAGCAGACGGCAACACCCCCCTCAGCGCCGTCCAGCAGCAGCCGTACGGGCCCCTGACCTTCACCGTCGTCGACCCGTGGGGCTATCGCTGGAACTTCTGGCAAGGCGAGTCGTACCCGCCGACCGATTAGGGATTGCGACTCCCTGCCCCTCAGAGATCAGCGGTGGCGCGGATCCAGTCGACCGCGAGTTCGGGGACGAGGTCACCATCAGTGCCGTCGCTCCATTCGGGGAAATCGAAGACCGCGAGCATCAGCTGAAGCGGATATCGCGGAAGCGTACGACTGCGGTGGTGTTCGACGCCGTCGATCAAGAACGTGGCGTCTTCCTTTCTCCAGACCACCGCGTAGTCGTGAAATCGTGTCGGATCGATGCTCACGCGGGGCGTCGCGAAGTCTTCGACCAGTTCGGGGTCGCGGAATGGATGCACCCCCATACCCACCTCAACGGTGACCGTGTCGGAGTCGTTGCCGATGGACCGACCGAAGATCTCGGCCACGCAGATCTCCCCGCACCGTTGAGGCTCATCCTCGAAACCAACGAGCCACAGTGCGGCCATCGAACGCGGCGAGAGGGTCATGGCGGCGCGCATCTCGACTCGCCCGCCGGTCACGAGCAGTCCCCGGAACGAGTCCTGTTCTTCCATGACCGTCGGGTGGCCCGCGAACGGTTGCTGGCCGATCGTGCTCCCGAGAGGGCCGGAGAAGGTCCCTGACTGCATGCCTGAAACACGGATCGGAGGTTGGTGCAGCCCTTCGCACCAGATGTTGTGATCGATGGGAACATCCAGAACAAGCAGCGAGTCCGCCACCCGATAGCTGGCTGCCGTCTTCGCCCTGGAACTCCACTGCGGGAGATAGTGCGGAAACCAGATCTTCTCGTCGAGTGCCGGTCCGTCGAAGTCGTCCACGAAGGAATCGCTGTCTGTGGATGCGCCCCGCTGGTTCATCCCGCTGTCCGTTCGCCTCACGCCGCCTTTCGCTCACACACTAGACCGTGTCGCTCGACCGCGACCATGCCTATCCCTCAGCGGTCCGCACTCACTCCTTCGTCGCGAAGGAAGTCGTGGAGAATTCGCGCCGCCCGGCCCATGAGCGCCTCCGCAGCGGGCTGTTGCGGGCTCGGCACACGGGACTCGGTGAGGGCAGCGATTGCGAATGTCGGACCATCGCGATGTTCGACGACGCCGATCTCATGGCGGAGGTTGAGGACGGTTCCGGTTTTGGAAGACCACAGCGACGCTTCGGAGCCGAAGTCCGGTGCGAGACGCTGCCGAAACAGGTTTGCGCCCATCAGTTCCCGTACGCGACCGGCGACGCTGGCGTCGATTCGCGCCGGGCGCCAGAGGGCATCGAGGAGGTCGACGAGGGCACGTGCGGTGGAGACGCTTGCCACAGAGGTATTGAGCTGCGGAAGTCGGTGCCCATGACCATCGGTCGCCCCGAGGATTGCGAGTTCGTAGGCGAGATGCATTTCCTCGGCCGGCAGTCTCTCTGCGAGCGTTTCGGCCAGCTCTCCGGCGCTGTGCCGCACGGCTATCCCGTGCACGTCGAGCTCGGCCAGGATGCTGACGACCTCCTGCGGAGGAGTGAGTTCGAAAAGAGCGTCGGCCGCGGCGCCATCGCTGAGCGAGGTGCTGAGATAGAGCAGGTCCTCGATGGCGACGGTTGCCGCGTGCCGGAACCGGCTGATCCCTGTCGGTCCGGGGGTGGTTATCAGACCGGGGGCGACGACGACCGGCGTCGAACCGTCGAGCTCGCCCCGCCGCATCCGCTCGAGTGTCGCGACCGCCAGCGGAACCTTGACGACGGATGCGATGGGGTACGTGTCCTCGGGGTCGATTCCGATCTCTTCGCCGGTGTCCAGATCACGGACGAGAAAGGACCCGCGCAGGCCGCCGTCGTCAAGCATCAGGCGGACGTCGTCCATGACCGCGCGTTCTCTCATGCGGCGTCTCCGGCTCTCGTCGCGTGAAGGCACTGCGATATCGCGTCGCCGAGGATGTTGTGGATGCGGTTGGCGTCGACAAGGTCCTTCGCGGCGAGGTCAAAGCCGCGCACCAGCCGTAGGTCGCCGAACGGCTGCCAGGCCAGCCCGAGCCGGTCGGCCTCCTCTCTCGCGCACAAGAGAAGGTCCCGGCCTGCATAGACCTCTGCAACGGCGGTCGTGGTCGACTGCGTGACCTCCAGCTGAGCAGGTGCGAGTCCGTGGCTGTCGCGCAGTCGGGTGATTCGGTCGCGAATTCCCGGGACATCGTCCTCGGCCTGGATCCAGATCCGCGGTGGTGTCGCGGTGTCGGTCCGGCCGCGCCTGATCGTGTCGAAGAAGAACGGAGCACCAGTCCGACCGCGTACGCTCGCGACACCCAACGGCACCGACCACGTCGCCTCGGCGGGTGTCGCAGGCACGAGAGCGACGTGTACCTCCGCCGATCGAACCTGCTCGATTCGCTCGTCAGCGTCTGCCGTGACGACATCGATCCGCAAGCCCTTCAGGCGCGCATCCGCCACCAGCCGCGCGAGGTCGCCCACCTCCAGCCCCGACGGCAGCGACAGCCGCAGGGTGAGCGACCTGGCTCGTTCCGCATCCGCATCCAGGTTCACCGCCATGCGAACCAGGCGCTTCGCAGAGGGCAACATCGCACGCCCGAACGGCGTCAGAGTCGCCTTTCGGGAGCTTCGATCGAACAGCAGGTCACCGAGCCGCCCCTCCAGCGCCGCTATCCTCCGACTGGCCACCGATTGCGGCACCCGAGCGGCAGCGGCACCGACAGTGAAACTTCCACGCTCGCTCACGTTCACGAACGCCACGCAGGCTGCCACCAGGTCCATAGTCAGCAACCTTATGCCAAAACGGCATGAGAACCGGCGTTGGCGTCTTGGACAACATCAATCGCCCTGTCGAACATGGAACGATGACAGCCTCCCCCGTCGTGAATTCCTTCAATGAGGTCCGACCGTGAGCCGCTGGGCGGCGCTCGGCGCGTTCGTCGGCGCGAGTGCCGTCGCCGGTCTCCTGGTCACCGTCGCCGTCACTCCCGCGATCGCTGTCGCTGGAATGGCCACGAAGGGCAGCATCAGCGCCTTCGAAGGCCTCCCCGAATACCTGAAGATCGACCAACTCGCACAGCCGACCACGATCTACGCGAAGAAGGGCGATGCAGAAGTCACCCTCGCCACCTTCTACGCGCAAGACCGTCTCCCCGTGAAATTCGACCAGATCTCCCAGGCGGCCAAGGATGCGGCCATTGCAGGCGAAGACCCGCGGTTCTACGCGCACGGGGGAATCGACGTTCAAGGCACCGCACGCGGTGTCTTGTCCACGCTTGTAGGCAACCACGTCCAGGGCGGTTCCTCCATCACCCAGCAGTACGTGAAGAACGTCCTGCTCCAGAAGTGTGAAGCGATGACTGTCAAAACAGATGCCGACAAGACCAAATATCGGAACTGTGTCGACGACTCCACCGGCGTCTCCCCCGAACGCAAAGCCAGGGAGATGAGATATGCCATCGGTCTCGAGAAGAAATACTCCAAAGCCACAATCCTCGACGGCTACCTGAACATCGCCGGATTCGGCGGCACGGTCTACGGCATCGAAGCCGCGGCCCGCTACTACTTCAGCACTACCGCGGCCCAGCTGACGCCCGCGCAGGCCGCCAGCCTGATCGCGATCGTCAACGAACCGACGTCGCTGAAGCTCGACGACCCGACGAGTCCGACGAATGGAAAGGCCAACGGATACGCCGCCAACAAAGAGCGTCGCGACTACATCCTGGACAAGATGTACCAGTACAAGAAGCTGACCAAGCAGCAGTACGACGAAGCTCTCACGACGCCGATCACGCCCAAGATCACACCATCGGTTCGCGGCTGCCAGACAGCGGGCGGGGCAGCGTACTTCTGCGACTACGTTCAGCGGATCATCCTCAACGACCCGAAATTCGGGGCAACCGACGACGACCGCGCGGCCAACTTCAACCGCGGCGGCTACAAGATCTTCACGACTCTCGACACGGACCTCCAGGACACAGCCGAGCAGACACTCGACTCGTATGTGCCGAAGACCTACGCAGAGGCAAACCTCGGAGGCGCCCTCGTCGGCGTGCAGCCGGGAACCGGTCGGGTTCTCTACATGGCCCAGAACAAGCAGTACAGCCAGGACCCTGCCGTCCTGGACTCCGGGGCCCAGTACACCTCGATCAACTACAACACCGACGAACGATACGGCGGCTCCGGTGGATTCCAGGTCGGATCGACCTACAAGGCTTTCACCCTCGCCGAGTGGCTGAAACAAGGCCACACGCTCAACGAGACAGTCAATGCGGACATCCGCACCTACGACCAGTCGACCTTCACCGACAGCTGCGGGGGCCCCTGGGTCGGCCCATGGAAGCCCACGAACGACAGCGCCGGCGAAGAAGGCATCCAGAGCGCGCTCAGCGCGACCGCGGCATCCATCAACACCGCCTACGTCGCGATGGCCCGCCAACTCGACCTGTGCGATATCCGCAACGATGCCGAGGCCTTCGGCGTCCACCCTGCCACCGGCGGACACCTCGACACCAACCCCGCCAGCGTGCTCGGGACCAACAACGTGGCGCCCCTCACAATGGCAACAGCGTTCGCCGCAATCGCTGACGGGGGCACCGTCTGCACCCCGATCGCCATCGACAAGATCACCGACGCCAACAACCGGAGCATCCCCGCACCGACCACCACGTGCACCCAGGCCGTCACCCCGCAGATCGCCGCCGCCATGGCCTATGCCCTTGAACGGGTGACCACCTACGGCACCGCTGCAGGCATGAACCCGACGGGCACAGACATGCTGGCCAAAACCGGGACGACTGACGGCAATCAGCAGCTCTGGCTCGTCGCAGCGACAACGAAAGTCGCCGGCGCCTACTGGGTGGGCAACATCGACGGCCATGCGGACATGCGAACGATCTACCCGACCCACGGCACCACACCCGCGTTGGCCCGAACCGCAGTGATGCGCAATGTCATGGCGGCAGCCGTCGCGAAATACGGAGGCGACAGCTTCCCCGCGCCTTCCGCCTCCTCCGTCGTCGGAGCGCGGATCACTCTTCCCGACCTCACCGGGCAGACTCCCGACAGTGCCAAAGCAACGCTCAGTGCACTGGGACTGGGCTACCAGGACGGCGGCATGCGGGCGGGCGACCAGCCGGCGGGCGCCGTGCAGTCCACCTCCCCCAGCGCCGACAGCGCGGTCAACAGGGGCGACACCATCACCGTCTACCTGAGCTCAGGCCCGAGCCCGAAGCCCGCGCCGGCTCCCTCCGGCAAGCCCCGACCTGGTCCTACCGCTCCGGCGCCGACGGCCGGGCCACCGTCTGAAACCGGGCGGTAGACCGGCCGACGCGCTATCGGCTCAGGGTGCTGTGCAGATCCTGGCCCGTCGCCTTCTGGTAGGCCTTGAAGCTGGAGTATGTCTGCCCCAGCCATCCGAATGAGACGTTCGTCGTCCCACTTATCGCGAAGGTGTTGTGGTCGCTGACGTTGTGTCCGCTGACCTTGTCCGCGTCCGCTCGGTCCACGGTCCCGAGGACCGCACCCGCATCGTTGGTGGCAGTGACCGTGTTGTTCTGGAACACGTTGTCATGGGCGTAGAACTGAATGAGTATCTCGGGCGAGCCATCGTTCAGCTTGTTATTGTTGCGCAAGGTATTGCCGATGAACGTGTTGTCAAAGGATTGACCGGTCTTGACATCGCCGCAGTCGCTCGCGCCATCACAGTAGCCGCCGGTGGCGATCCCGACGTACAGGCTGTTGCTGATCGTGTTCGATCGCACCTCGACATGGTCCGCCGAACCACGCCCGTTCTCAGCTGCAACCTCGACACCGATGTCGTTACCCGTCACCACGTTGTTCCGAATGGCGATGTGCGCGCCGCCGTCGACATAGATGCCGTCGGCGCAATTGCACCACGTGCCGTCCTCCCAGTACGCAGGGTTGCCCTGCGATCGGATGTAGCTCACCTGGTTGCCCGAAATCACCCCGTTCCTGGCGCGATTGACATCGGTGTAGCGATCCGTGCCGGAGATCGTCGGTTCGTAGCCGATCGCATCGATTCCGATGTTGTTGTTGTCGTGGATGTCGTTGTTCGTGATCGACCATCCATCGACGTTCCCGTTCACGACGACGCTCTCACTTGCGCCGAGGCTCAGGTGGTCGACCGTATTGCCGCTGATCGTCAGGTCTCTGAGGGAATGGGCGGCGTTGTCGCCATACGCGGCGATCCCGTGGGCGTTGATGTCGAAGCTGCCGAGCGTCTGGTTGTCGTTGCCGAGATCATGCACGTGGTTGCCGCTGATGAGCAGGTGATCACCCGCTCCGTGGATGTAGATGCCGATCGGCATCGCGTTCAGCTGCTGCGACCGATAGTCGGTGATGTCCAGGCCGGTGAGCGCCACGTTCGAGCTGTTGTTGATGTTCACCATCGCGGATCGACCATCCGCCGGCTTGAACCGTGAGCCGTCGAGGATCACGTGCTCGTGATGATAGGCCTCGACGGTTATCTGGTTCACGCCGGTCAGATCGATCTTCTGGTAATAGCGCCCGCCACGGATGTCAACGGTTCCGCCGGCCGGGAGGCGTTTGACGGCCGCCTGGATCGTGGCGAGGGGTGAAGCAAGAGTCCCGGCAGCACTGTCGCTGCCATTGGCCGCAACGACGATCGTCTTCGACGTGGCGACTGCGGCAGTCGGCGCGGCGACGACCAGGCCGGCCACAGCAAGAGCGGCGAGCGACGATAGGAGGGTGGGACGGAGAGACGACAACATTGTGAATCCCATCTACGAATACCCCGCCTCGAGCAACCCTCTGGCGAAATGTGCCGGATCTACCGCGCGCGGCAGCCGGTTGGGCTCTTCGTAACAGTCGTGAAGTTACCACCCGATTCCACGCGGCGACACGAACGCGCAACTCGAGTGAGCGTTTGCGTGGCGCTCACAGTCCGAGCACGAACACCAGGGCGAGCGGTGTCGCCGCCGCTAAGAACTGGATTCCGAGCACGATTCCGGCGGGTGCCGGCGTCTTCGGCAGCCAGCGCACCGCGAAGACCACGACGAGCACGATCTCGACGAGCATCGTCACCTGGAAAATGTGTGCGGCGGTGTCTTCGTCCGACGTGCGTGGGACCTCGAACCAGCTGAGGTATGCGGCCATGAAGGTCAGCAGTGCCAGCGGCACGGCGATAGGCAGCCAGGCCGTGGGGTGGCGAAGGGTGCTCGCGATGGCGTGAGGCACGTTGCACCGCCGTCCTTGTGGCCGGGCTACGCCGGCTCAGTCAATCGGTTCGAGGTCGTTGAGACGCCACGTCTGGTCGAACCAGGGCTCGAGCGGTCCATAGATACGAACGATCGGGAACCACGATTTTCCGGGCAGTGTCTCGACCCAGTTCGACTCGCTGCCTTCCGGAGCGTCCGGACCGAAGTACAGGTCATACGATCCGTCGTCGTTCGCCTGGATCTTCCCATCGTTGCTCGCCACCGCCGGGTATGGGGTGGAAGGAACGATGAGCAGCGACCGAGTCTGCGTGTCATACACGTCGACCGACCAGAAGTTCTTTGCGGGAGGGTTCGGTTCGACGTGGAGCCGGTACGTGCGGGCACCATCGAGCAGATCGCCACCGGCGTCGTGCGCGGCATACGCGTATGCGGAACCGGCACCGACCTGAGCATGCGCCATGGCCGGAGTGATCACCGTCGCCAGGTAGTGGAACTGGGTTCTCGCATCCAGCAGCCGTGCGCCGTTACGCAGGAATTCGTAGCTGCCGCCGACGAACGCGTTCTTCCACGATCCATACAAGGTGGCATCCGGGTCGCGAGGAGCGTACGCGAGCACCCGCGCGATCGCGGCCCCCAGCGGCGCCGCCTTTCCCAGGATGGCGCGCATTCGCGCGTCGGGAGCAAATGGTTTGCCGTGCTCGATGCCGATGGACGCGAGCTGGCCCGCACGTTCGGCATCCAGTGCCTCGACCGGCTCCTCCTGGACGAGCGCGGCGACTTCCTCGAAGAAGCTGTAGTCGTTCGAGTGGATGGTGTTGAAGCGCCGCTCAGCAAGGTTGATGAATTCGTTCGGCGTCGGATCGTCCGCTTCGGACAGCGGGTAGATGCGCGTCTGCTTCATCGCCGGCACCCCACCCAGCGCCCGGAGGACGACGAAGTTCGTGAACGTCGGTGTTCGGAAGACGAAGTAGCCGTCGGGGACATCGCCGTCGTAGCCCGGCGGGAGAAAGAGGTACTTCCCGCCCTCGCCGCGGTCTGGTCCGGCGATGCCCATGTCGGTGACGTACCTGAACCAGAAATCGTCGACGACACAGAGCGACTGCGGTGGAGACTCGATCACCGTCGGACCCCACGCCTTCAGGTCGAGCATGACCGTGCCGTAGGTCGTCTCGGTGTTCGGCGTCAAGAACAGACTCCCCGAGTTGGCGCGAGGCTCGGTGATACCGATGGCCCGCAACGAGGTCATTCCGGCCGAGCGCAGACCGTTCCGGAACGCGACGAGCGAGGCGCCGGGAACAGCGTTCAGAAAGACCTCGATACCGCGCATCAGATCCAGCGCGTCATACGCCGTCTCGACAGTCTCGGCGACGGGAACGCCGTCGAAGAAGGTGAGGTCACCGAACGGCGACGCGACCGTGTCAGGCGTGCTCAAGGTCGCATTGGCCTCGTCGAACTCTTCTGGTGTCAGGCCCGGATGTGCGTCGCTCATGTGATTCCCCTCGATCGTTGCCTCCACTCTGGCAGGCGGTCCGATCGATGAGCAATGACCATAACGACCCGGTCCTCACCTCCGGTAAACGGAAGTGAGGACCGAAAGCCTGGCCGGGCGTGGTTTACGGATTGCCTGGCGTTTGGGGCCACGTCTCCAGTTGGTCGATCCAGCCGCCGAGGGAGTACCACCCGCTCCAGCCATTGCTGGGCGAGGTCTGCCACATGTGCCAGAGAGCGTCGTCGCCGCCACGGGCGAAGATCTCCATTCGGCCATCCGCGTTGGACGCGACCTTGAGCAGGTCGATCCAACCGCCGAGCGAATACCACCCGCTCCAGCCGTTGCTCGGAGCGGTCTGCCACATGTGCCACACAGCACCGTCGCCGCCACGAGCAAAGATCTCGAGCCGTCCGTCGGCGTTTCGGCCCATTTCCAGCCGGTCGATCCAGCCGCCGAGCGAGTACCAACCGCTCCAGCCGTTGTTGGGAGCTGTCTGCCACATATGCCACACAGCACCGTCGCCGCCACGCGCGAAGATCTCCAGCCGGCCATCAGCGTTTCGGGCCATGCTGATCAGGTCGATCCAGCCGCCGAGCGAATACCACCCGCTCCAGCCGTTGCTGGGCGCCGTCTGCCACATGTGCCAGATCGCACCGTCGCCACCACGAGCGAAGATCTCCAGCCGGCCGTCGGCGTTCTGCGCCACCTCCAGCATGTCGATCCAGCCGCCCATCGAATACCAGCCGCTCCAGCCGTTGCTCGGGGCCGTCTGCCACATATGCCAGAGGGCACCGTCGCCACCACGGGCGAAGATCTCGAGTCGGCCATCGGCGTTCTTGACGACATCCAGCCGGTCGATCCAGCCACCGAGCGAGTACCAGCCGCTCCAGCTTCCGCCGGGCGACGTCTCCCAGTTGTGCCACACGGCACCATCACCGCCACGCGCGAAGATCTCCAGCCGGCCATCGGCGTTCGTCGCGACCTTGATCAGATCGATCCAGCCGCCGAGCGAGTTCCAACCAGTCCAGCCGTTGTTCGGGGCCGTCTGCCACATGTGCCAGAGCGCCCCGTCGCTGCCACGCGCCGTCACGTGGATGCGTACGCCTTCCGACACGATAACGGTGGTCGGAACCCGCAGCCATGCCTCGTGAGTGATCGCTCGCATCGACGGCTCGTCGACGATACCGATGGTGTCCCAGGTGTACAGCGCGTAGCCCGGCTGGGAGCCGTCCACGCCGGCCGGCACGGTTACGCCGAGCTGTTGGGCAAGCCAGGTCATTGAGCCATAGCCACACAGCGCAACGCAGTGGTCCTCGTTCGAGTCGGCGTGCCATCCGGTCCCGAACCAGCCAGTGCGGCCCGTGTACGCGCCATCGATCTGGTCGGCGGCGACGCCGAGCTTCACCGGCCCCTGTGAGATGGCGTCCTTGAGGACGCCCGACTGGGTCCAATCGACCGACTGTTTGCCGCCGTCGTTGAACTTCTGGCCATCCTGATCGAAGCCGTCATTGACCATCCAGTCGAGAACCTGGTTGATATAGGCACCCTCCAGAACGCCGTGAGCGGTGGCCCAGTTGATGGCCTCTGCCTCGGTGATGAAGATTTCAGGCTGGTAGCAGGCTTTCGCGAAGGCCTCCTCAGCCGTCACGCAGTCGCCGTGGACATCGTTGCCCCACATCGAGAGTTGGGGCGGAATGACGATGTACTCCGGTGGCGCGCCCAAAAGACGGGCGGAGTACGGTGTGGCGGTTGCTAGCGCAGACCGCGGGGAAGGAAGCGCTCCGCGCTTCGGAGAGATCTTGTCGGGCATGGCGTGTTACTCCTGCCGATGATGGTGGATTACGTTGTCGGTGGTCGCGGCTCCGCATTGGGCCGCGGTGATCTGTCGTGCGGTGCTTAGCCGACCGCGCCAGAGGATGGTCGGGGCGGCGTTCCCGGAGTACCCACGCCGCCGCCAGCGCCCGATGACGAACTCGCCGCCGAGTCGCCGGAGGGCGGAGGAGGCGTGCCGGCCTTCCCCACATTGTCGGAGCTGGCCTGCTGCCCGCCGCCTCCGCCGGCCTGCGGTGGAGGCGGCGTACCGGGAGTTCCCTTAGTGCTGCCGTCGCCCGATTGCGAACCGGCAGCGGTGTCGCTGCCGCTCTCGGGCGGAGGAGGCGTACCTGGAGTTCCGATGCCTGAACCGGATTGCGCGTTTCCCGAGCCGGCCTTCTTGCCGGCGCCTGCGCTGCCCGGGGGCGGTGGTGGAGTGCCGGGGATACCCATATTGGCTTGCGTGTCGCTCACGATTGTTTCTCCTATCCCAGAGTCTGAACGGCCAGATTTTTCCGCAGAAGGTTCCGAACCCGGCTCGGACGCCGGGTCAGTGCTGGGTTCGAATGGGGTCGCCGATTCCAGGACGTCCTTGGGCGTCGCGATTGCTCCGCGCTTCGGCCTCCGGGTAACGGTGGCTTTTGCCGTCGGCTGCTCTTTTGCCGTCGCCGGCTCTTTGGCTGCCGGCTGGCGCTTTGCCGCCGGCCGGCCTTTTGCCGTCGGCTGGTCCTCGGCTTCAGATCCCCCGGCCCGTGCATTCACGAGTGCCATCTCCCCAGTGAGACGTCGACGAACAGTCCTTCTGCGCGACGAACTTCGGCGCATGGAAAGGCGTTCCAATCGACCCCCGATAAATCCTCACTTTATCACAGAGTGGACGAATGGTTCTACTCCGATCAGGAGATTGCCCATGTGCAACGATCGGGAGGAGACAGGGTGGTGGTTTTCGATGAGGTCTTCCGTTCCGATACCCGGCAATCCGTGGCCGCGCGACATGCGCCTCACGATCGAGAACGATTCACAGACGCTGCACGAACTCCTGTGGATCCGCGAGGCGTGGGCCCTCCCTCTCCCCTTGGACGATCCGCCTCGTCTGGTGGACACGCCTCAGCCCATGAGCCGGAGGGATCGCCTTATTGCGCCGAATCAGGAGTGGACGTCGGAATGGGTGCGACTGTGGGACGCGTGCGTTCTCCATGCTGCAACGCCACGCGATCCCGCTCTTCTGGAGCGGCTCTCTCACGACGCTATTGATCCCGAGGAACGAATCGAGCTGCTAGGACAGCTCTACGGCCCGTCGTGGCGAGGACATTTCGGCGACGCGGCATTACCGGATGCGTACAACGCTTGGGATGAGAAAGTCAGGCCGTCTGAATTGCCCGACCTCGCGTCGCCGGAACGAGACGCGTTGGATGCGCTGATCCCGGCATGGGAGCACGGGCTGACGCAGATCGTGGTCATCCCGTGCGTGGGCGATTACGCCAGACGCGTCCGCGACCATGGTCTGCTGGTCACCGCAACGACGCGAAACACACCCTCGCTTTACGAAGCAGCGCTCCGTGGATATGTGCGCCAATGAAGGCTTTCGGGCGCGGCGCCCTTCCACACGGGTGCTGAAGAAGTGCGCTCAGAGTCGGCGGAACCACCGACCGCCAACACGCTCGGTCAGACGCCATGCGCCCGTCTGCGCGAGCCCCCGGAGGCGCGCAACGGCGTGCTCCGCGACCGGGATCGCGTCCTCGACCCCATCCGCAGTGAAACGCACGGTCACCCTGGCCTCGCGGGCCACCACGTCGAGGCTGGACGCCTCGACGACCGTCCGCTCGGCCACGGCGTCGGCGACGGCGGGCAGGACAGCATCTGCGCGGACGCCCGGTCGAAGAAGACCGACAGCCACGATGACACGGAAGGACGGCACCTTTCGAGACTACTTGGGAGGATCCGGGCAAGCGTGATCATGCTGTCGGTGGGAGGATGTGATCGCGTCACAGATGAGGAGAAAACTCATGAGTGCAACAGCCACCGATGCCTTCCATCGGCCACGCGTCACCCCTGTAGGAACTGCCGTTCGCGGTGCGGTCGCAGGTCTGATCGGCACCATGGCGATGGACCTCTGGTTGTACGGCCAATACCGGCGAGAACACGGAAGCGAACCCTTCCTTGAATGGGAGTTCTCTGCCGACGTCACCGACTGGGACAAAGCTCCCGCACCGGCCCAGGTCGGACGACGCGTTGTCGAAGGACTCTACGAAGTCACGCTCCCCGACGCACGCGCTGCACTCGCCAACAACCTCATGCACTGGGGATATTCAGTCTCGGCAGCTGTGGGCTACACGATGGTCTCCGCTTCGCTACATAGACCTCGAACCGGCTACGGGCTGATCTTCGGCGCAGGCATGTGGGGCCTCAGCTACGCCATCCTGACGCCGATGCACCTCTACAAACGCATCACCGAGTACGACGCCAAGACCCTCGGAAAGGATCTGGTCGCGCACCTCGTGTACGGAGTGGGCACGGCGGCCGCCGTCTCACTGCTCTTGTCTCACGGGCGCAGCCGCCGGTGACGATTCGCTGAATCAGAAGCTCCACAAGCGACAGGAGAAACGATGGCAGATGACAGGCCCGCAACCGACCTACGCGAGTACATCGAGCATTTGCGTGCGACCGGGTACACGGTCCAGGGCGGGCACACTGCTGACCCAGACCTGATCGACCCGGAAGGCAACCCGGTCTACACCTGGCAGGAGGGATACCCGTACTCGGAGCGGATGACCCGCGAACGGTACGAACTCGAGAAGTACCAGCTTCAGGTGGAGTTGCTCAAGTTCCAGTACTGGCTCGAAGACAACGACCGCCGCGCTGTCATCGTCTTCGAGGGTCGGGATGCGGCGGGCAAGGGTGGGACGATCAAACGGTTCACCGAACATCTCAATCCGCGCACCTCCCGGGTCGTCGCCCTGTCGAAGCCGAACAGCCGGGAGCGAGGCGAATGGTACTTTCAGCGTTACGTTCAGCACCTCCCCACGGCTGGCGAGATCGTCATGTTCGACCGCTCCTGGTACAACCGGGCGAACGTCGAGCGCGTCATGGGGTTCTGCACCGATGAGGAGTACGAGACTTTCATGCTCCAGGCGCCCGCGTTCGAGAAGATGCTCATCGACTCGGGCACCCACCTCACCAAGTTCTGGTTCTCGGTGTCGCGAACGGAGCAGCGCACACGTTTCGCCATGCGCCAGCTCGACCCGGTGCGCCGATGGAAACTCTCGCCGATGGATATCGCCTCACTGGACAGGTGGGACGACTACACGGCGGCGAAGGAAGAGATGTTCCGTCGCACCGACAAGCGGCATGCACCCTGGACGATCGTGCGCTCGAACGACAAGAAGCGCGCCCGCGTCAACGCGATGCGCTATTTCCTCAGCCAATTCGACTACGAAGGCAAAGACCCTGCGGTCGTGAAACGGCCCGACCCGCTGATCGTCATGCGCGGAAAACAGCTCGACGCAGACGAATAGGCGGCGGATGCGCTGAGCGAGCGTGCGTCGAGGCGAGGGCTCTGCCCTACCTCAGGTATACGTAGAGCGAGCCGATGCGCCCGTCGCGGATGATCGCGACGTCCGTTCCGTTGACGACGGGCTCGGTGCCGGCAGGACCGTACGACCACTCGAGAGTGGCGAGGTCCTGGACTTCGTGGAACCGTCCGGGCACGAACACGAATCCGGGAGTTCGGACGTGAAGCTCGCGGATCTTCTCATTGATGACCTCGAGGCCGATGACCACTCCGTCGTGGTCGGCGAAGCGAGCATCCGGCGCATAGAGCGCCGTTAGGAGCGGAAGACGCAGCGACTCATCCCGCTCATTGAAGACGCCGAGCAGGTTGCGATGGAGCATATCCTCGAAGTTGGTCACACTTCTGTCTACACCCCTCACTGACGTGAGCTAATCTCACGAACGTGTTGACAGAAGTCTGAGAGAACTGACAGAATCCGAGGCACGCAGACGGTCGGTTCTAGTGAGCCTCCGAAAGCTCCGCCTTCCGATCGTGACGCGCTCTGCATGACGTCGTCACAGCCGCTTCTCTCCCGTGGTGACGGGCTATGCGTCGCGCCCAGAAGGGGCGTGAACCAGAGAGCAAGGCTCATGCGTACGCACACAACATCCCTCGTCGCCGTCTTCGTCGCCGCATCCACTCTGATGCTCGCCGGATGCACGGCGCCGACATCGGAGACGGCCTCTACTTCTTCGCCGGTGCCATCGGTCGCGAAAGTGACGCTGCACGTCGGCACAGACGACGATGTCGACGCGCCGGCCGCAAAAGAAATCCTCCAGTACGCGGATGATGTGCACCGGCTCTCCGACGGGGCGATCACCATCCTCGGTGCCTGGCATTCCGCCGGCGACACAGCCAACTGGGACCAAGCGGTTGCGCAGCAAGTCATCAGCGGCGAAGTCGAAATGGGTCTGATCCCAACCCGGGCCTGGGACATGCTCGGAGTCACCTCACTCGAACCGCTCAACGACCCGTTCCTGATCCAAAGCGATGACCTTGTGAAAACGATTGTCACCGGGCCGATCGCCGCCGACCTGATGGCGGGTCTGCCCGACAAGGGTGTGACCGGAATCTCCTTGTTCCCAGAAGGTTTGCGGCACCCGTTCGCCAACGCGAAGCCCCTCCTCAAACCCGCCGACTACAAGGGCGGCACGATGCGGGCGGCGACCTCGGCGGCTTCGACCGCCCTGTATGGCGCCTACGGCGCCAAGGTCACCGACAACGAGTCCGATACCGTCTTGCAGATCGGCACGGATTCCTCCTTCCTACTCGGCAACGAAGAATCCACGGCTACCGGGAATGTGACCTTCTACCCAAAGGTCAACGGGCTCGTGATCTCGTCAAAAGTCCTGGCCATGCTGTCGCAGGCCCAGAAAGATGTGCTCATCCAAGCCGCGAAAGACACCCAGAAATGGACATTCACACACATCGCCGATGAGAAGGCCAGTGCAAAAGTATTCTGCACCGCCGGCGGGTCCATCACCGCAGCGTCCGCCGAAGGCCTCGCCGCCCTCCAAGCAGCGGCAGCCCCGGTCGGCGCAACGCTCGCATCCCACGGCACCAACCAGAAGGTCATCGACGCCATCAGCGCAGCGGGTGGCGGCAAGCCTGCCCCCGACCCCGTCACTGCGTGCCCGTAGTTTCAGGCGGACGTCGGAAGGGTTGTGTCCCGACGTATGGTCGCGGCCCAACCCTCTGACTTGGACGTGGGCTGTTTACGAAACCTGCTAGCTCAACGATCGTGCCGGCCCTCTAATCTTGTTTTCCTCCAACCCGACCAACTCTTTCCTCCACATATCGCTTGCATTAGTGCGCACTCCGAAGTAGGCGCGAAATGACCACCAGGGTCTCCCGACTGAGGTGAGTACAAAGCACCAGGATGCTGACGCGAGGTACTTCATGATTGGCATAGCCAACCTCCTGGGCTTCGGCGAACACGCGCGGGACTCTCGCCGCCTCTAATGACAGCGGGTCCAGTAGCGGCGTGCCGACATCGCGTCGAACATCAAGAGTGCAATTGCAGCACTTCGAACTGATGAGCTGACCAAAGTTTCCGCGCCCGCTCCTCCGGATAGGGCAACTGCTGGGGTCCCGCGCCAGAGGCGAAGACTCCCGTCAATCGCTCCGGGTCACTGAATGCCGCCCAGCCGGGGTCACCTTCTGCGGCGAATGCCGTCCACGAGGCCTGAAGCAGTCTCGACATCTCCGCCGACTCCTCGGGCGGTCGCTCCCCGAACAAGTCTGGGGCCGCCTCGAGATTTCCAAAGACGAGTGGCACATCAAGGTAATGGCAAGCACCGAGAGCCCCGTTCGATGCGGGCGCCGAGTAGGTCAATTCATACAGGTGCGCCTTTCCGCCGCCTCCGGCCTGTGCCTGGGCCAGCTTCAGGGACGGCATACGCAAAAGCCAATCCGATTGCACGATAGTGAAGAGATCCTCCGGCGTCGCGTCGGGGTAGGTGGCGCGAACCGCTTGGGCGCCGCCAGGCTGAGGCCCGAACGTGTCGAGGGCCCACTCGGCGTCTTCGTCAACGATCTGTCCGGCCAGCCCAGTCATCGCAAGAAATAGTCTCCATTCATCACGAGTGTGACCAATGAGCAACGACACGTCCTTTGCGACGCCGGCCTGAAGTGCCGACAACGGGTCCAATGGCAACGCGTCACCATCAACCACCGGCGAAAATGCGGTGACGGTGCCAGCCATCGGACCCCATCTCGTGGCCAACTCACCTGCGCGCCCATAGATTGGTCCCATCCTGGCGTCTAACGCCAGCCCTGCCTCGGCCAGCGCATCCGGGGAAACGTCGCACAGGGCTGCGGCGGTTGGCAACAGTCCCAATGGGGACACCAACTCGCGAGCAATGTCGCGCGCAAGCTCGCGCGTGAGATAAATGCAAGGACAGCTCTGCGCAATCGCTCGTGTGAAGAGTCCGCGCGCAGCCGGGGCAACGAGGAGGTTTGCCACCGCACCAGCACCGGCCGATTCTCCAAAAATCGTGACCGCGTGACTTTCACCGCCGAACTTCGAGATATTCTCCTGGACCCACCGAAGCAATTCGATCTGGTCCAGTAGCGCCCGATTCTCCGGCGCGCCGCCCAACGACGCGTACCCTTCCATGCCGACACGATGATTCGCAGTGACCACGACAACGCCAGACTGAGCGAGTTTCCGTCCATTGATGTCGGGCGAACTGCTGGAGCCGGCGCGGTATCCGCCGCCATAGATGTACACCATAACGGGCAGACCGCGGGCGCCGGGATCAGGCGTCCACACGTTCACCGTGAGCCACTCGTCGGCGTTGTGACGTCTAGTCGGGCCAGAACTCGGCATTTCAGAATCAGCGATTGGCATCTGCGGAGGCGGCGGACCGAAAACGTCCGCCTCTCGCGTCCCCTCCCAGCGTTCTGGCGGTTCGGGTGCTTGGAAACGAAGGAGTCCGACAGGCGGAGCCGCGAATGGAATGCCCAGAAAGGTGCAGATTCCCTGCGCTTCGTGTCCTCGTACCGTGCCACTCGAGGTCAGGACGGAGATTGCTCCCTGGCTCGTCGTCATCTCGCTCCGATCGCAACGGCTGGCGCACGCGTCTGACCGTGTGCTGTGTCCTTACGCGAATCCCTCACAGGTGCGCCACGGGACGGTGGCCGTGATTAGTTCGGCCGAAAACCGCCCACCACGCGACGCTCAGCTTGCGCCGTGCGTCGACGACCGGTCGGCGGGACGATACGGTCGCGCCCCGGTCTGCCTGCGAGAGACGCAGTTCGTTCTCGCGCGCCAGGGTCGCCGCGCGGCGGGAGTCAATGCGGGAGGCGACGAAGGTGTCGTAGTTCATGATCTTTCCCTTCTACAAGCAGAACGGCAGGGTCACGGACTCGCCCGCGCAGTACTCACGAGCGAACTCGAGACTTGCGAGCCCCTCGGTGACGAGGCGCTCAGCGCACAGGTCGTGCGCGCGGGACCGCCAAGTCGGAGATGCGGACGACGGGTGCGGTCGGCGATGTGACTGTGAGGTGTGCATGCGTCCACGATCGCGTGGCGCGGTACTCGATCCCTCCTCGGCCGGTACTCGTCCGATACTCGCCGACAGCGACGAGCCTTGACGGCCTTCCGGATCGCGCCCACACTGTCCTCATGACCGTGAAGGTACTCGGTCCATTGGATACGGGGACCGAGCACACCCTAAGTCCGCGAGAGCGCGTCTTTCTCTCCGCACTGATAGTGCTGGCGGGTCGTACCGTCGCCACCGGCGAGCTAGCCGAGGCGTACTGGGGCGCGGACCTCCCGCGCACGTGGATGCAGCAAGTCAAGACATCGGTTGCGCGAATCCGTGCCGACCTCGGATATGGCGCGGTAATCACGCGAGGCTCGGAGTACACCCTCGGCCTCGACTCTGCGACGATCGACGCGTTCGAATTCGAACGCCTTGTCTCCGACGCCCGCAAGCACGCGATCCACGACGAGAACGACAGGGCGGTGGCCGCATACCGGAGGGCGCTCGCGATGTGGCGCGGCGCACCGTACCCCGAGCTGGCCGACTGGGAACCGGCTGCCGTCGAGGCCGAGAGGCTGGTCGAGATCCGCCGCAGTATCGAGGAGGAGCTGCTCGAGTCCAGGCTCGCGGAGGGCGAGCACAGCGCCGTCGTCGCCGACGCGGAGCGGCTGGTGCGCGAGTCACCGCTGCGCGAGAACCGCTGGGCGATCCTCGCGATCGCCAACTACCGCGCCGGCAGGCAAGCCGAGGCGCTGTCGAGCATCCGGACTGCGCGGGCGCGACTCGCAGACGACCTCGGCATCGACATCGGTGATCAACTGCGCGCGCTCGAATCGTCAATGCTGCAGCATGATCCGGCGCTGGCGCCGACCAAGCCGCTGCATCGCGTGAGCGACACCTGCCCCTACCGCGGCCTCCAGCCCTTCTCGCCAGCCGACACGGAGGACTTCTTCGGACGAGATGCCGACATCGATGCCATCCGCGAACGCGTGCGCGAGGGATCGCTCACCGTCGTCGTAGGCGCCTCCGGATCGGGCAAGTCCTCGCTCGTGCTGGCCGGGGTGCTGCCGCGCATCGCCGACGGACGACGCATCGCGGTGATCACGGCGGGTCGGGATGCCGCGATCGATCTGCGCGCTCGGATCGAACTGGGCGGACCAGCCGATATCGTGGTCGTCGATCAAGCCGAAGCGGTACTCCAGCTACCCGAGCGCGAACGCGCTGAACTGTGCAGTATCGTCGCAGAGGTGCTTGCCGGCGGGTCGACCGTGCTCATGACGCTGCGCAGCGACTTCCTCGACCGCGCAACGGGTCTCCCACACATTGGTGGTCTGATCGGCCGTGGCGTGTATGCCATCGGACCGCTCGATGCCGACGGTCTGCGTGAGGCGATCGAGCGCCCGGCCGCCCGCGCCGGCCTGCGGCTCGAGCCGGGGCTGGTTGAGCTGATCGTGCGGGATGCCGCTGATCGGCGCACCACCCTCCCCCACGTCTCTCACGCCTTGGCGGAGTCCTGGGTCCGACGTGAAGGAGCGACCCTCACGGTGGCCGGGTACGAGGCATCCGGTGGCATCACGGGCGCCATCGCCCAGTCGGCCGAGACGCTGTACCGCTCCCTCGACGCCCGCAACGCCAGCGCATGCCGGTCGCTCATGCTTCGCCTCGTGCACCGCGGCGCCGATGGCGCGTCCGTGCGACGCACCGCCTTGCTCGCGCCCCTCGTCGCCGACCCGGCGTGGCGTGGGGTTCTCAATCGCCTCGTGGCCGCCCGCCTGCTCACGACCGACGGCGACGACGTCACGGTCGCTCACGAGGCGCTCGCGACGGCGTGGCCGCGCCTGGACCAATGGCTGGAAGAGGATGCCGAGGGCGCTCGTCTCGTGGCGACGGTCGCCACCGCGGCCGAACTGTGGAACGGTTCGGGTCGGCGAGACGATGACCTCTTGCGCGGTGCCCGGCTGCAGGCAGCGCTGGACTGGCCAGACGGGTCCGAGCCGGATCTCACCACGGTGGAACGGGAGTACCTCGACGCGTCCGCTGAACGGGAGCGAGACGAGATCCGCGAACTTGCGGGGCGCGCTGCTCGCGACAAGCGCAACAACCGCCGGCTGCGTTGGGCGATGGCGGGTGTGGGCGTGCTGCTGGTCGCAGCGATATTCGGCGCCGGACTTGCCGGGGTGCGAGGCGGAGAAGCGGAGCGTGCTGCAGAGGACGCTCGCATCGAGGCACTCGTGGCGACGTCCCTCTCGCTGCTTGACAACGACCGGGAGACGGCAGCCCTGCTCGCGGCGGAGACGTACCGGCGCTGGCCCGACGATCCCCGGGTGCGCTCCGCGCTCTGGGGGGTCATGACGAGCACGGCCGGTCTCGTCGACACGCACCATGACGAGGGTGCACTCTTCCCCTCGATGGACATGCTCCCAGGCACGAGGACGGCGCTGCACGTCTCGTCCGGCCAGGACCGCACGGATCAGCCCGCCGTCGAGGTCGTCGATGTCGCCACGGGCGACGTCCTCCGAACTTTCGATCTCGGTCTCCCTGATGCACCGCCGGGCTGGGTCCGCGCCGTCGAGGTGAATGCCGACGGATCCATCGCGGCGATCCAATCGCCCGTCTACCCGGATCCCTCGAACACCGACGAGTGCTGCTGGACCCACCTCACGTTCTTGGATCTCACGACCGGTGAGCCGCTGCCCAGCACGGGGCTGGTTCGCGCGCAGACGTCGCCGACCATGACCTTCGACACAGCGGGGCGGACTCTGTACGTCGCGCAACCGGTCACCGCGGACATCATCGCGGTCGACACGACAACGGGCGAGGTGCGCTCGAGCGCTGCGATCTTCGATGACCATCCGAAAGGGATCGAAAACTTCTTCGGTGTGACGCTCCTCGACGACCGCCTTGTCGCTGTCGGTGCTGGCGACCGTCTCCGCCTGTACGATCTCGCGACGCTCGCGCTGATCCGAACCATCCCGCTCGAGGGGGACGTATCGAGTATGGATGTCATCACCGACGGCCAGGGAGGCATCGTGTCGACGGGATGGGACGGCACGGTGCGCGTCCTCCTCGCCACGGGCGAAACCCTCTGGCGACGGTTTCCAGATCCGACGCGAAATTGCTACTCCCTGCACCTCGCAACGGACACGACCATGGCGTGCGGGTCATACGAAGGAGTTGCACTCGTCGATCTTGCGACAGGCGAAACGAGAAGGGTACAGGCCGCGCTTCAGCTGAATGAATTTCCGACGTTTGAAACGATCGATGACGGAACCCTTCTCGTGTCCGTGAGCGAACCTCCGATCTGGATGCGCTGGCGGATCGACGGCGGTGGCACCGGTTCGGGCGTCGTCGCGAAGGGGCGCGAACTCGTGGATGGTCCGGAAAAGGGAGGATCGCTCGTCGTCACCCAGCCCGTCGGCGGTGGCGGGCGCATGCAACTGTGGGACCTGGAGCGCGACGCCCCGGTCGGCGAGGAGGAGGATCTGATCGTGCCGCTCGGCTCCGGTGTCGTGGCGAAGTACCCCCACTATGACTCGGAGAATCAGTCGGGCGAGCCGCGGCTGGAGCGTCAATCGACGGGCGAAAGGATTTCGCTTCGTATCCCCGGGTTGCCGAGATCCTTCAACGTCCTGCCTGGCGGATGGGATCCTCCCGCCTTCGCCTGGTGGCCGGACGGCATCGTCGCCTTCGACCCGTCCACGGGCAAGCCTCTGGGGCCCGTCATGACGGTGCCGGACGGTCAGTTCAGTGTCCTCTCGGCGAGCGAGACACCCGACTCGGCACTCGCTGTGGTCACGTGGTCGGTCGACCCGCCTCACTCGGAGACCGGTGTCTTCGATATCTCGACCGGAAAGCTTCTCGCGCGCGGCCTCTATGACCTCGATTCAAGCCACGCGCTCGACGGCGATCAGTTGATCGGTGTCGCGCCGGACTATGCGCGCCGCTACGACATCCACACCCTCGAGCCGATCTCGGCCCTCCCCCGAGCGATCGGCGGTGGTCAGGCCACGTCAGTCAGCACCGATGGCCGTACCCTCCTCAACGTCGGCTACAACAACGCGCTCACGCTGTACGACCTGACGGCAGACATTGCGCTCGCCACTCCGCTCGACAGCGATGCCCCGGGGGCGCGCCTGCGGGGTGGATACCTCACCGCCGACGGCGAGACCCTGCTCGAGGCTCTCCCCGACGGTATCCGCGTCTGGGACCTGCGCCTGGCTGAGCAGGCGTCACAGGCGTGCGCATTGGCGGGGCGCGAACTGACGGAGGAGGAGTGGTCGACATACTTCCCCGGCGAGGAGCGCATAGCAACGTGCGCCGCGCTCACGTCCTAGCGCTCGTGACATGCACAAGGCTGCCACAAGGGCGACCTTTCCATGCCTAGTCGGACTGCGCCCCACCGAATTTGCATTGGGCTGGACTCCGTCGACCGACGGCTGTGGAAGGGTTGGGTCCCGACGCATGGTCGGGACCCAACCCTCTGTCTTTGAACGTCGGGCTGCGCCCATCGGCACGGCCGTGAAGCCGCTGCGCGGCTCCTCGGAACCGGCGCGATGGGACCCAATAGTCAGCAGCGAGTGATGAAAAAGGGAAGGGTCGCCTTGCAGGCGACCCTTCCCTTTTTCAGAACGTCGGGCTGACAGGATTTGAACCTGCGACCCCTTGACCCCCAGTCAAGTGCGCTACCAAGCTGCGCCACAGCCCGAAGTCATCCGACGCCCGACGTTTTCAGCCGAGAGTCGAAGACAACTTGTCCATAGTACCGTGTCGGGCGGGGGCCGACGCACACCCACCGAGCACGCAAACGGAGACCAAGAGACGTCAGTCGAAGGCGAGCACGCGGACTGCTACGCCATACGGGTCGAGGGAAATGGACGCATCCGACGGCGAGCCGTCGAGCGCGACCAGCGTGCCGGGAACGACAGGCGTGAAGGTCACGGGGTCGGGGTGCTGGGAGACGAAGAAGACGAAGCGGCGGCCGTCGGTGTGGACGAGGGAGTCGACGAAGATGCGGGGGTCGTCGACCTGCACGTCGCGCTCGACGCCTGCGACGTCGGCGAGCGCGTCGTAGAGGCGCCAGGTCTCCTCGGGGTTGATGCGGCCCAGCACGGAGGCGAAGTACTCGAAGGGGTAGGTGCTGAGGACCGCCCTTCCGGTGCCGTGACGTTTGACCACGATGACGGGACGACCCTCGGAGTCGACGGCCACCACCTCCCCGTCCGTCACGGACACCGGAAGGAACGTTCGGGAATGCTCGTTGCCGGCGACGCGGAAACTCAGCGAGGAGCCGGCGGCGAGCGAACCGAAGGGAGCGACGAAGGTGACGCCGACCTCGGACCCTGCCTCGAGAGGCTCGACGAGACCGTAGGAGAGTTCGCGGGTGACACCGAAGAGTTCCTCGGTGTAGATCCACCACGGGCCGCGCTGGGCACCGCTCTCGCCGGCGCAGTACGAGGCGTAGACGGTGGCGCCACCGGCTGCGAGCTCCGCCAGCTTCAGCCAGGAGGGGCCGGTCAGTTGTTTGATCGAGGGCAGGAGATACAGGCCGTATCCGGAAGGGATGCCGCCGTCCTCGGCCTCGCGCACGACAGCGACGGGGATGTGCGCTTCGTGCGCTGCGACATACGCCTGTTCGCCGGCGGCGACGATGAGCTGCCGCTCGGACTCATTGGTGAAGGGGTAGTCGGCGGCGAGGTAGGAGCCGACGACGATGGCGGCGTCGACGGGGGCGCGGCGAGCGTTCGGCAGGTCGACCGATGCGAGGGTGTCGGCGAAGGCGGCCAGCTCGAGAAGCGGGGGCTTGGGTCGGCCGGTCGAGTCGGTGATGCCGAAATGCAGCTCGAACGGATGGTGCGAGTACGGCCGCTGCCCGATGATCGTGTCGTAGTCGGTGTTGTTCCACGCGATCCAGCCGGTGGCGCCGGCGAGCAGGGTGTTGTGCAGCAGCTGCCGGTAATAGGATGCGGCACCGGCCGGCGAGACGAAGTCGCTGGTCAGCCCGAACTCCTCCATGATGATCGGCTGCTCGGAGATGGCGCACAGCTCGGCGATGAACGCAGCCTTGAGGTGCTGGCGGATCTGGTCCGTCTCCATCCGGTACACGTGCGGGCCGATGAAATCGGTCACCCCCGCGAGGTCGACGGCCGAGAAGCCGTTGTCGTGGCCGGTCGTCTCGATGCCCCACGCACCGTCGCCGATCGAGACGGGCTGGGTGCCGCCGCCGGCACGCACGGCGTTCACGAGGATCTCGGCCCACGCGGCGACGACCGGCCGCGGAGCCTCTCCCCCGTAGATCGGCATCTCGTTGGTGATCAGCCACCCGGCGATCGCGGGATGCTCGGCGAACCGTGCCGTCAATTCGCGCACGTACCAGGACTGGCGACCGACGAACCAGATGTCGGAGTAGAGGTCACGGCCTCCCCGCCAGGCGGGGTCCCAGTTCTCCCCCGACATGTGTCCGACCAGGAAGGTGGGCACAGTGGTCAGGCCGAACTCGAGGTGCGCATCCAGAAAGTCCTGGAAGTTCGCGATGCACTGCTCGTCGAGCAGATCGGGCTCCGGATGGAAGTCGGGCCAGTAGAAGAAGGAACGCGTCAGGTTCAGACCGTGGTCGGCCAGAACGCGCAACTCCTCACGCACCACGGCGGGGTCGTATGTGGTCCACATGAGCGGTCCACCGCTGCGCGACCAGAAGTTGGCGCCGAGCCAGATCGCGGGTGTTCCGTCGACGGAGAGCAGGGGGGAAGGGCGTTCCATGGCTTCTTTCTTCGAGACGATGCGTAAAGGCCGCGACTACTTGACCGCACCGGCGGTGAGGCCGGCGACGAAGCTCCGCTGCAGCAGCAGGAAGGCGACGACGATCGGGATGCTCACCACGAGCGAGGCGGCCATGATCTGGTTCCAGTAGACGTTGGTCTGAGTCGAATACAGCTGCAGACCGACTGCGAGCGTGCGGTTCGCATCGGTGGTCATGACGGATGCGAACAGCACCTCACCCCAGCTGGTCATGAAGGCGTAGATGGCGACGGCGATGATGCCGGGCCTCGCGG
This sequence comes from Diaminobutyricibacter sp. McL0608, assembly GCF_039613825.1. Classification (NCBI taxonomy): domain Bacteria; kingdom Bacillati; phylum Actinomycetota; class Actinomycetes; order Micrococcales; family Microbacteriaceae; genus Leifsonia; species Leifsonia sp. McL0608. The sequence goes on from NZ_CP154826.1 coordinate 2,429,319, forward strand.
CCGGAAGCACCACATGCCAGAGCGCACCCATCGGACCGCTGCCGTCGACCTTGGCCGCTTCGTCGAGTTCGCGAGGGATGCCATCGAAGTAGCCGGCCAGCATCCAGATCGCGAACGGGAGGGCGAAGGTCAGGTAGGTGATGACGAGACCGAAGCGGGTGCCGACGAGCTGGATGCCGACAGCCTGGTTGATGTTGACGAAGATGAGGAAAAGCGGCAGCAGGAACAACACGCCGGGGAACATCTGCGTAGACAGCACGGTCGTCGTGAACACTGTCCGGCCTTTGAACCGGTACCGCGAGACGGCGTAGGCGGCGAAGATCGCGATGACCACGCTGAGGATGGTCGCCGACCCGGCCACGATGAGGCTGTTGACGAAATAGTCGGCCAGCGGAATGGTGCTCCACATGTCGACGAACGCCTGGAACGAGATGTTCTTCGGCCACCAGGTGAAGGACGCCTGCACTTCGGGCAGCGTCTTCATCGAGGTCGTCACCATGACGTAGAGCGGAACCACCGTGAATATCGTCAGTACGACGAGGACGACCCAGCGGAACACTTTCGAGGGGGCTGTCTCACGCACGCTGCGACCTCCGGTTGATGACGAGCAGGTAGATGCCCGTGACGATGAGCAGGAAGATGAGCAGGAGCACCGACATCGCGGCTCCTGAGCCGAAGTTCCAGGTGAGGAACGACGCGTTGTAGATGTGGAACGAGATCAGGTCACCGGCTGCAGGTTGGGCGGTGCCGAACAGCACATACGGTGTATTGAAGTCGTTGAACGTCCATAAGAACATCACTAAGACGAGCACCGTGTTCACCGGCCGCAGCATGGGAACGGTGATCGCGCGCCACTGACGGAACGGCTTTGCGCCATCGACAGCGGATGCTTCGTACATCTCTTCTGGGACGCTCTGCAGTCCGGCCATCAGCATCAGGAACGCGAACGGCCACAGCCGCCAGATCGCGACGACGACGATCGAGATGAAGGCGTTGCCGCCGAGGAGCCAGAACGGCCTGCCTCCCGGGATCGCGAGGTTGTCGAACAGCAGATGGTTGATCGCGCCGGTGTCCTTCTGGAACATGAACTTCCACGCGATGATCCCGGCGTACATCGGGATGGCGTACGGCACCAGGAAGAGGGTGCGGAAGAAGCCGCGGCCCCAGAACTTGCGCTGCAGGGCGACGGCGGCGGCCATCCCGAGACTCCACGAGATGCCGACGACCAGGATCGTGAAGCCGCAGGTCACGAGGAACGACTGCAGCAGACCCGCCCCGACGGCGCCGTTGAAGTCGAGGGCGACCCGGTAGTTCTCGAGCCCGACGAACGGCGCCGCGCTCCAGTTGGCGATGAAGAATTTCGTCAGTTTGAGGAGGCTGATCCAGAGCCCTGTGAGCATCGGGATGACGTGGATGAAGATCTCGAAGATGATGGCCGGGGCGAGCAACGCGAACGGCAGCCACCACCCTTTCGGCCGCGGGCGCTTAGGACGCTTGACCGGGCCCTTCGTCTTGGTGCCAGCAGGGCTGGCGCTGCGGGGTATCTCCGCTGATGTCGTCGTCGACATGGAAACCTGTTTCACTCGTGGTCGGAAGTGAGAGGCGGTCCGTCGCCGTGGTGGACGGCGACGGACCGCCGTGGATGGTGCGACTACATGCCGGCCTTGACCTGATCCTGCGCGGTCTTCAGCGCCGCCTTGATGTCGGACTGGGAGACGGTTCCACCGGTCGCGATCTTGGCGAACATGTCGTTCATCGCCTTACCGACAGTGTTCTCGAACTGGTCCTCAGCGGGAACCAGCGGGAGCGGCTTCGACATGGTGTTGTAGATCTTCTGGAACGTCGCGGCCTCTTCGGCGTTGTCGGTGAAGACGGCCTTCGCGCCGTTGAGCACGGGAAGCGAGGAATACGGCTTGCCCAGGGTGGTCTGGGTTGCTTCGCTCGTCATGTACTTGACGAACTTGAGCGCCGCATCCTTGTTCTTCGTGTTCTTCATGATCGACAGGTTGATGCCGGCGACGTGGCTCGCGACGGGCTGGCCGCCGGTCGGCGACGGCAGTGGCACGACACCGTACTGGTCGCTCTTCATGCCGTTGGCGACGATCGAGTTGTCCGCGTTGTTCTGGTTGAGGATCATTGCGACCTTGCCTGTGGCGAAGTCGTTGACCGCCTGCACGCCGTTGTCGTACTGCGCGTTGGCTGGGTTAACGACCTTGGCGGTCTGCATCAGGTCGAGGAAGCGCTGGACGCCGGTGACGACGCCGTCAGACGTGAACGTCGGGTTGCCCTTGGAGTCGAACAGCTCGGCGCCGTTCTGTGCCGCGTTGATGAAGGCGAAGTGCGCGTTCTCGGTGTAGCTGCCCGCTGCGAGGGCGAAGCCGTATTTGCCGCCGGTGGTCAGCTTCTTCGCATCGGTGACCATGTCCTCCCAGGTTGCGGGCGGCGTGAGGCCGGCGTCACTGAACATCTTCTTGTTGTAGTAAAGGCCGTAGGCGAGGCCGTACAGCGGAACGCTGGTCACGGTCTTACCGGGCGCACCACCGGTGTCGAGCGCGGTCTTGACGAACTTGTCGGCGCCGCCGATGGCCTTCATGGCGGAGTCGTCGAACGGCAGGAATGCGCCGGTCGCCTGCAGCGACGCGGCCCACGTGTTGCCGATGTTGAGCACGTCGGGGCCCTGGCCACTGGTGACGGCGGTCTGGATGCGCGTCTGGAGATCGTTCCAGCCGATGACCTCGAGCTTCACCTTGATCCCGGTCTGCTTGGTGAACTCGTCGAGCACCGGCGTGAGCACCTGCTTGTCGTTGGCGAGGCTCGTGCCCTGGTTGCTCGCCCAGTAGGTGAGGGTCGAACCGCTCCCGGAGTTGTTCGAGTTGCCGCTGCATCCAGCGGCAACGAGGGCGACCGCGGCTGCGATCGCGCCGGCGAGAATGGCGCGTTTTCTCATGGTGACTTCCTTGTCTTCTCTTGGTGTGTGACCGTGCGTGGTCGGCGTCGGGCCTCCACCGAATATAACTGAACCGGTTCAGTTGTCAAGGCTTGTATTAGTGGCAATCCGCGGGTATGGCGTGTCGCCTCTGCTAAATGGCGACGCTGGTGCGGCGAACAACCAGTTCACTCGGGCGGGCGAGCGTCTCCGTCGGCCCCAGGCCGAGCAGCACTTCCAAGAGTACCCGGGTACTGCGGGCACCCTGCTCCTCCGGAAAACGATCGAGGGCCGTGATGGCCGGCGAAACGATGCGGCACAGCAGGGAGTCGTCCCAGCTGACCACTGCCACATCCGACCGTCCGAGGCTCCGCAGCGCGGCTGAAGCGCCGAGTGCGAGCAGGTCGCTCGAGGTCACGATCGCCGTGATCCCCGCATCCGCGCCGAGCTCCGCCAGCGCAGCGCTCTCGCCCGCCTCCATGCTGTAGTCGTTGTGGCGATGGGTCGCGCGGATTCCCGCCCGGGCACCGAGCTCGTCGAGCACCTCTCGGCGGTTGGCCTCGTGGACGAACTCGGCAGGGCCCGCGATGTGGAGGATCCGGTGGTGCCCGAGGCTCGCGAGATGGTCGACGATGAGTTGCGTGTCGTGGACGATGTCATAGGTGAGAACCCGCCCCGGCGCCACCTCCGGGTTGGCACCGTGCACCACGTACGCCATCCCCAGCTCGTCGAGCAGCGGAGGCCGCTCGTCGCCGTCGACCAGGTCGAACAGCATCACGCCGTCCACCCGGCCCTCGGCACTCCACCGGCGATAGGTGGCGACCTCGTCACGCGTGCTCGCCCCGACCATCCGGAGCAGCAGCGACTTGCCGGTCTCGGCCAGCACACTCTCGACCCCGGCCAGCAGGCTCATGTAGTACGGCTCCGAGCCGAGCAGTTCGGGATCGCGGCGCAGCACGATGCCGATGGCGTCGGTCCGCGACCGCGACAGTGCGCGTGCGCTCGAACTCGGATGCCACCCGAGCGACGTCGCCAGCTCCAGCACCCGGCGGCGCGTCTCATCGCTCACCCCCGGCTGTCCGTTCAGCGCGTACGACACCGACGCCTTGGACAGCCCGAGCTGATCGGCGAGTCCGCCGATGGTGACCCGGCTCATCCGGTGGTCCTTCCTGTGTGCAGCACAACCATAGTCGCGTGCGGCGCGTTCACTCCGGAACGGACTGCGCCGCCGCGCCGCGGGAACAAGCGTGCCGGCGGGGCCAGACGTGCACCACCCGATGCACACGAAGCCCCCGCCGGCACGGCATCCACCGTTGTACCGACGGCGCGTCTTTCAGCAGCCACCGGTCACGAGGCGAACGCCCCGGGACGACCACCCCGCAGCGGCGTCCCGAAGTCGTGCGTCGCCCGGGCGGGCTCGGGTGCGCCCGGGCGACGTCAGATCACTTTCCTGTCGTATCACCCGATCCGGCGGCCGGCGTCGCGGTGGAACCCGCGACGACGGCATCGATCTCGTCCTGGGTGAGCGGCGTCCACGGGGACGTGTCGGGGTCGCTCGAGGCGGCCTCGGGGCTGTCGCCCTGCGTCCACCACTTCGCCTGGAAAGGAACGCCGTCGAAGAGGATGCGCGCACCCTTGTCGTAAGTGGCGGTACCCGACCAGTCGGGGTAAGTCCCTGCAGGAAGCGTCGGCTGTGGGATGGGCGTCTCACCCGGCAGGACCGGGCCGACGAGATCCCATGGCGTCTCCCACGCGTTCAGCACGGGGTTGTCCGGAAGGTCGCCCTTCGTCCACCACTTCGCCACGTACACGTTGCGGTGCCAGACCACCTTCGTACCGGTCAGGTACGAGGCCGACGGCGACCAGATCGCGTACGGCGAGGTGGCCGGGTCGTCGGTCGCCTGGGCGGCCGCGGTCGGCTCCGACGTGGTGACGGCACGCTCGCCGAGGGCGATCCGCCCGTCGAATTTCGCCGACAGCACCGACGCGAACGTCGTCTTGCCCTGCTTCACGCCGCTGCACGCATCCGACACGATGGAGGTGTCCACGTAGTTCGACCCGCAGGTCTGGTCACGGTTCGCCGACCACATCGAGAGGCGTCCGACACCCTTCGAGACCGCCCACGCGTTGAAGGCCTTCGCGTCGGCGAGCGTGAAGATCTCGTCCTGCACGTCGTTCTGGCCGATCATCGGCGTCGCGCCCATCTTCGCCCAGAGGCTCGGGCCGCTGAGGTTGATGTGCGCTCGGGTGTAGAGCACGCCCAGCTGGTGCTGTGCGGCCGTGACGGAGTTCTCCGAGGCCTGCAGCATGCTCTGCTTCGCGTCCTTGGCCGTGCCGTAGTCCATCGTCATGACGTTGACGCCGGAAATGTCGACCTTGGCGGCGAGCAGTGCCGCGATCGCGTCCGTGGCGCCTGAGGGCATCCCGCTCGGCGTGACCGGAACGGTCACCCACACGGCCAGCGGCTTGCCGTCTGCGCGGCGCGCTTTCTGCAGTGCTGCGATGGCCGTTGCGCGGCGCTCCCCCGCGGCGGCGTTCGCCAGGCCGTCGCCCTCGAGGTCGAGGTCGATCGTGCCGGACTGGTACCGCTCGACGACGGTCTTGTACGCGGATTCGAGCGCGGTGACATCCGTGCATCCGACCGCGAGTTCCTGGTTCGCCTGGCCGCCGAACGACACGGCGACGCTTCCGCCCTGCTGCTCGAGCCGCGCGATGCGGCGGTCGAGGTCGAGGGATGCGCGCGCCTGGTCGAGGGTGTATGCACCGCCCCACGAGGGAGCGCACGCATCCTCTTTCGAGGACACGATGAACGAGAGCACAGCATCCGGCGTCTTCGTCGCACCGAGGTGCTCGAACGCGAACCGCGGTGTCGCAGTTACGTCGACGTAGCTGGCGAACCACGGTTTGGCGTCGACGTCGGCCTGCGCGCTCCACAGCTGGAAGCCGGCAAAGCCGCCGGCCGCGACGATCGCGACGACCACGGCTGCCCCGATGACACGCAGCGGAGACAGGCGGCGCTGGGGTTCGCGGGCAGCGCGAGCCTCGGGAGCCTGCGGCTCCCTCTGCACGACACTCATCAGGCGACCAGCCGTTCGGTGTTCGCGGTGACCGCTGCGTCGGAGGCCGTACCGGAGGCGTCCGAGTCGCTGGCGCCCTCCGCTGCCGTGCCGGCCTCGGTGACGAGCTCGTGCCCGGTCGTCGCGAAGTGCGGCACCGTGCCGTCGGCGTGACCGTGGTACAGCACGCTGCGCCAGTCGAGCACTTCGGCGTCGGTCGCGGCTTCCACCTTGACGCGCTTGCGGTTCTTCTCGACGTAGAGCGGCTTGGTGATGCCCATCCAGAAGTCGACGATCGAGTTGCCGATGCCGATGTAGGCGATGATCGCCCACGAGGCGAGGAAAGCGTTGAACGCGGCGAACGCGGCGTTACCCCAGTTCTGCGCGTTCACGTCGCGCCACAGGGTGAAGAGCGAGAACGCGACGATGAGCAGCGGGGTGATCACGTAGAGCAGCTGCACGGATGTGCGGTTCTTGACCTTCGGCGTGCGGGCGAACGGGATCTTCTTGCCGGTCAGCGCCTGCTGGATCGACTTGAGCACACCGGCCAGGTTCACCGGGAGGAGGATCAGGTTGAACCCGTAGATGCGGAACACATCCGACCCTTTGTAGCCCGCGTAACGTAGATCGCTGGCCATCGCGAGGAAGTACGGCAGCGCCGCCAGCAGCACGACCGGGCTGAGGAGCCGTCCGTCGTACGGATACGCGAGCAGGAAGACGAGTCCGAAGCTCGCCCAGGCGATCGAGGCCATGTAGTTGAGCCGCAGCATGAGTTCGGTGCGCGAGACGAGTTCTCCTCGGCGTTTGCGTTCGCGCACCTGGCGCCACAGCTTCGGCATGATGAGGAGGCCGCCGTTCGCCCACCGGCGACGCTGCACGATCAAGGACCCGAAGTCCGGCGGCGTGGCCGAGTAGCTGAGGCGCTCCGGGTAGTTCACGAGCGTCCAGCCGTGGGTTCCGAGGTCGATGCTCGACTCCGTGTCCTCGATGACGGTGCGGTCCTGGATGAACCGGCGCACCTCGAAGCCGCCGACGAACTCGGTCTCGACGATGTCTTCGAGCGCGCGCTTGCGGATCACCGCGTTCGCGCCGACCCAGAAGGTGGCGCCGAAGTGGCTCATCCCCTGGTGCAGGATGTGCTGGATGTCCGTGGTCGCGCCGGCGAGGCGCTCGATGCGGGTGCCGGCGCCGCGGAACGACGAGTACGGCGTCTGCGTCACGGCGACCCGCGCGTTGTCCGGCTGCTGCAGGAAGTACACGAGGCGCAGGCAGTAGTCGCGCAACAGGATCGAGTCGGCGTCGAGTGTCAGCAGGAAGTCGCTGTCCGGGATGCGGAGGTCGCCCGGCTTGCGGTCGGTCACCGGCTTCAGGACGGGACCGTCCGGTGTCTCATCGAGGCGGTAGGTGCCGCCCATGAGCGCGATGTACGCGTTGAGGTTCATCGCCTTGTTGGCTTCGTGCGACGTCGAGGCGTACTTCTTGCGCTCGAAGACGGCCAGTTCGGCGTCGAAGGTCCAGGCGAGGCGCCGGTAGAGCTGGTTGACGCGGTCGGCGGAGAGCGCCGCGCCCTCGTCCGCAGCGGCCGCGACAGCCTCGCCGGTGAGGGCGAGTTCGTCGGCGAGCGCACGCAGCACCTGGTCGGCGAAGAACAGGTCGACGTGGTCGTCGACGGCCTCGCGGTCGGCCACGTCGCGCAGCCAGCCGGCCGCCCAGGCGTACTCGTCGGCGAGCGCAGATGCTTCGGATCCGTCGACGAACGCGGCCTCGGAGCGCTCGAGCTCGAATCGGAGCAGGGCGTCGCCGAAGCGGAGCCGCGGTTCGGCGAGCAGGTCCATGATGTCCCCGGCGAGCGCGCGGGTCTCGTTGAGTTGCGCCGCGACCGCGGAGTCGGCCGGGTACGGGTTGTCGTCGAGCAGCAGCACGACCCGCAGCGACGGGTACTCCTGCAGCGCGGCGGAGAGCAGGGTGGCGCGCACGACGTGCGGCTCCTCCGCGTAGGACGGCACGAGCACGGTCATCGACGACTGGTGGTCGGCGAAGTGCCGGTCCAGTTCCGCGCGCGGAACGCGCACGTGCTTGCTGAACCGCTGAAGGGCGCCCTGGCGCGCGATGAGGTACATCAGCGCGGAGAAGGTGAGGAACGTGACGACCACGACGTAGCCGATGGCTTCCATCGTGAAACGGAAGTTCTGGGTTCCGCTGTCGAGGAACTGCCGGATGATCGTCGTGACGACATAGATCACCCAGAAACTCACGGTCAGCACGATCGCAATGCGGCTGAAAGTGATCTTCCGGTCCGAGGGGCGGGGGTGGACCGTGGGAAGGGGTTCTGTGCGGCGCTCGGCGCCGAACTGTCGTTTTCGGGCAGGCTGATATGTACTTGTAGAGCTCATTTTCGGGTAAGCGTCCTTGAGGTGGAGGGCCCGCACATTTCGGGTCTGTGCGGTCGGGAGCCCTCTTCTCACAGTGTAGGGGATGCGATAGACCGTTTTGTCTGTCCCCATGCCCCCCTTTGTGGGTGCAAAGTCAGTGAATCCATAGCTACGCGTCACCCGCCGTTCAGTTTCGGCCGTTCGAGCGCCGTTTTCTGTCGCACCGTGCGACCTGTTGGTAAGTTGACGCCATGACACCTGCACCGGGGCGGCTGCGCTTCGAACACGCCCACGTCGTGTCCTTCCAGGAGCGCTTCGACGACGGGCGGGCGGCGCGTTCGAGCATCCCCCGCGGTTCCCACGCCGAGTACACCCCGCGCAGCGACCGCGACCCCCTGGGCATCCTGGAGAAGCAGAACTCCGTCCGCCTCGCCGACCTCATCCCGCTGCGCACCACCCGGATGCTCGCCAACCCGTTCGCCTTCTACCGCGGCACCGCCGCCATCCAGGCCGCCGACCTGCGCACCGGTGTCGACACCAACGCCGAGATCGTCATCTGCGGCGACGCCCACATCGCGAACTTCGGACTGTACGCATCGCCCCAGCGCACGATGGTCTTCGACCTGAACGATTTCGACGAGGCGTCGTACGGGCCATGGGAGTGGGATCTCAAACGCATGGTCACCAGCGTGGTGATCGCAGCCAGGCACAAAGGGTATTCGGCGGCGGATGCGCGCGCCTCGGCCCTCGCATCCACTCTCGCCTATCGCGACTCGCTTCGCGCCGCGATGCAACTGGATGCGCTGCAGCGGTTCTACCTGGCCGCCACCGTCACCCCCGGCGTCTCACGGTTCGGCAAGAAGACCCAGAAGACGATCGACACCACGCTTCGTTCGGCTCAGAACCGCACCTCGGCGCGGGTCGTCGAGAAGATCACGGAGCTCGCGCCCGACGGCACCCGGGTCATCGTCGAGAATCCGCCGACGCTCACCCACGTCGACACCACCCACGAAGAAGAACTGATCGACGCGATGCGGCACTATGCGCTCACCGTGCCGTCGCACGTGGCGCTGCTGCTCTCGCAGTACGAGATCACGGATGTGGCGCGCCGCGTCGTCGGGGTGGGCAGCGTCGGGACCCGGTGCTTCATCCTGATGCTGACCGGGCCGCGCGCCGATCCGCTGGTCCTGCAGCTGAAGGAGGCGACGCAGTCAGTGGTCCAGCAGTTCGGCGGCATCCCCCGGCATGCCCTGCCCGGGGTCGACCCGAAGACGCGCGGGTCGCACAGCGGCGGGCGCGTGGTCTCGAACCAGCGCATCCTGCAGGCGGTGTCGGATCCGTTCCTCGGCTACCTGACCTTCGGCGGCTTCGACTTCTACGTGAGGCAGTTCCGCGACCGCAACGTGTCGTTCGACATCGACGCTCTCGGGCGGCAGCCGTTCACGGACTATGTCGCATCCTGTGGCGCTCTGCTCGCCCGGGCGCACGCGCAGAGCCCGAACGCGGCGTTCATCGCGGGCTACATCGGCTCGTCTGAGTCGATGGTGAATGCCGTCGTCGAGTGGGCGTTCGCGTACGCCGACCAGTCTCTCGCCGACTTCGAGGCTCTCCGCGGGGCAGTGGCCGACGGCCGCTTCGAGGCCGCCCCCTCCCCCGGCTGACGCGCCCATCCGGTCGCCGCACTACTTCCGTCCCACCGCACCAGGCCTACGTAGTGCGCCGAGACGAAACTAGTGCGCTGAGGCGAAATCAGGCGCGGCTCAGGTGCGCTTGCGCTTCTCCCGCACCCGCATGTTGAGGTTGATCGGCGATCCTTCGAAGCCGTAGATCTCGCGCAGGCGACGGATGATGTACCGGCGGTAGCCTGGGTCGAGGAAGCCGGTCGTGAACACGACGAATGTCGGCGGGCGGCTCGACGCCTGGGTCCCGAACAGGATGCGCGGCTGCTTGCCGCCACGGACGGGGTGCGGATGCGCGGCCGTCAGCTCTGCGAGGAACGCATTGAACTTGCCGGTCGGGATGCGCGTATCCCATGACTCGAGCGCAAGCTCCAGTGCGGGCACCAGCTTCTCCATGTGCCGGCCGGTCCGTGCCGAGATGTTGACACGAGGAGCCCACGCGACGTGGGCCAGATCCTGTTCGATCTCGCGTTCGAGGTAGCGGCGGCGGTCGTCGTCGAGGAGGTCCCACTTGTTGAACGCGAGCACGAGCGCGCGGCCCGATTCGAGCACGAGGTCGATGATGCGCACATCCTGTTCGCTGATCGGCTCGCTCACATCGAGCAGCACGACTGCGACCTCCGCCTTCTCGAGTGCCGCGCTGGTGCGCAGCGACGCATAGAAGTCGGCACCCTGCTGCAGGTGCACCCGGCGGCGGATGCCCGCGGTGTCGACGAAGCGCCACACCTTGCCGGCGATCTCGACCTGCTCGTCGACCGGGTCCCGGGTGGTTCCCGCGAGTTCGTTCACGACCACACGCTCTTCGCCGGCGGCCCGGTTCAGCAGGCTCGACTTCCCGACGTTCGGCCGACCCAGGATCGCGACCCGTCGCGGGCCGCCCACTTCCTGCTTCGCGACCGCGGAGACCTCCGGAAGCACCTTCAGGATCGTGTCGAGCATGTCGGCGACGCCACGTCCGTGCAGGGCGGAGACCGGCATCGGCTCGCCGAGGCCCAGCGACCAGAGCACCGCGGCGTTCGGCTCCTGCCGGCTGTCGTCGACCTTGTTCGCTGCGAGGAACACCGGCTTCTTCGTCTTGCGCAGCAGTCGGACCACATGCTCGTCGGTCGAGGTCGCGCCGACGTTGGCGTCGACGACGAACAGCACGGCGTCGGCGAGGTCGATCGCGACCTCGGCCTGGGCGGCGACGGACGCGTTGATGCCCTTCGCGTCGGGCTCCCAGCCGCCGGTGTCGACGACGGTGAAAGGCCGGCCGTTCCACTCCGCCTTGTACGAGACGCGGTCGCGCGTCACACCCGGGGTGTCTTCGACGACGGCTTCGCGCCGGCCGAGGATACGGTTCACGAGCGCAGACTTGCCGACGTTCGGGCGTCCGACAATCGCCAGGACCGGCAGCGCCGGAAGGTAGGTGATCGCGTTCGGGTCTTCGGTCGCGGCCTCGAGGATGTCGAGGTCGCCCTCGTCGAGCTCGTAATCGTCGAGTCCGCTGCGCAGGGCGGTGGCCCGCTGGTGGGCGAGGTCGTCGTCGAGGTCGCTGAGTCTTTCGACCAGGTCGTCTTCGGTCGCGTCGAACTCGTCTGGTTCGATGTCTTTAGGCATGGGCTTCTCTCTGGACGACTGCGATGACCGCATCCACGGTCTGGTCGAAGTCGAGGTCTGTTGAATCGACGGTGGTCACACCGTCGGCGGCGTTCATGAAGTCGACGACCCGGGAATCGGCCCGGTCGCGATTGCGGAGCTGCTCCCCCACCGTTGCGGCGGAATGGCCGGTCAGCTCGGCAGAACGCCGTGCCATTCTAACGGACTCAGCTGCGGTCAACAGGATTCTCACAGGTGCATCCGGCGCGACCACGGTCGTGATGTCACGGCCTTCGACCACGATGCCGGCCCGATCTGTCGTCGCCATGATGGCGCGGAACAGCTCGGTGAGCCGCACGCGCACCTCGGGCACACGTGCGATCGCGCTGACGACGGCGGTCACCTCGGGGTCGCGGATGGCATCGGTCACGTCGTGCTGACCGACCATGACGTGGTACCCGTCAGGATCGGTGCCGATGCGGTAGTCGAAGTCGGGAAGCGTTTCGGTGACGGCCCGAGCATCCGTCGGGTCGACACGACGCCGCAGCACGAACCACGCGAGCGCGCGGTAGGCGGCGCCGGTGTCGAGGTATGCGTAATGGAGGCGACGCGCAGCCGCCTTGCTCACGCTCGACTTCCCACTTCCGGCCGGCCCGTCGACGGCGACGACGACGACATCGCCCCACGGTTTGTCGACGCTCCCGTTCTCACTGCTCATCCGGCGATCCTCCAGCCCCGTGCGGTCAGGTCGTCGATCGTGCGCTGCAGCGCCTCGGGAAGTACGGCGATCTCGGCGAGCCCGACCTGCGCGCCCGGCGAGTGCTCGAGTCGCAGGTCTTCGAGGTTGACGCCGATCTCGCCCATCTCGGTGAACAGGCGCCCCAGTTCGCCGGGCTTGTCGTCGACCATGACGACCACGGAGGCGAACCGGCGATCCTGTCCGTGCTTGCCGGGGAGTCGTGCGACTCCCGCGTTCCCGCCGGCGAGTTCTTCGGCGAGCGAACGCCGTGATCCTGGGGAATCCAGGTCGCCGAGCGCGACGAGCACGCGATCGAGGTCGTCGCGGTACGCGCGCAGGATCTCGACCACCGCGGGCGCGTTCGCCCCGAGGATCTGCACCCACAGTTCCGGCTCACTGCCGGCGATGCGGGTGACGTCGCGCACGCCCTGTCCGGCCAGCGCGAGGGCGGCATCCGACGACCCCTGCAGGCGCTTGGCCATCAGACTCGAGACGATCTGCGGCGCGTGGGAGACCAGCGCCACGGCGGCATCGTGCGCGACCGTGTTCATCTCGATCGGCGTCGCGCCCAGATCGAGCACGAGCGCTTCGACGCGGGACACACTCGCACGCGACACCTCAGGGCGGGTGCAGACCACCCACGGCCGGCCCATGAACAGGTCGGCGCGCCCGGAACTCGGGCCGCCCCGTTCCCGTCCGGCGAGAGGATGCGACCCCACGTACCGGCTGATATCACGGCCCGACGCCTCGAGCTCGGCCATCGGCGCGACTTTCACGCTGGCGACGTCGGTGACCACCGCATCCGGATACGCGGCCAGCTCTGCGAGCACGACCGACGCCGTGACGTCGGGAGGTACGCACACCACGATGAGCGCGGGCGACTCCTCTCCGTCGCTCGTGCGGCCGGCACCGTAGTCGATCGCAAGGTTCAGGTTCGCGGGCGATGCGTCGTCGAGCACGACATCCACACCCCGCGCGCGGAGGCCGAGGCCGACGGATGCGCCGAGCAGCCCAGCGCCGACCACGCGGACAGGTCCGGTGAGCCGGGATGACGTGTCGTTCACGATGCCTCTCAGTCTGCGCGCCTTCCGGCGACGTCGGGGAGGCCGGGATGCGCACCCAGGTCCTCAGCGTTCGGCTGGTTTCTCCCGCGAGATCGTGAGCAACTGGCCGAGTTCTACCTTAGTCAGGTCGCGCACCTGACCCACTCGAAGCGTCCCCAGGTGCAGGGGCCCGAACTGGCGCCGGACGAGTTCGATGACCGGGTGGCCGACCTCGGCGAGCATCCGCCTCACGATGCGGTTGCGGCCGGAGTGCAGGGTGATCTCGACGAGGCTGTCCTGGCTGGCGGCGCTGCGCTCGAGCAGCCGGGCCTTGTCGGCGGCGATCGGTCCGTCTTCGAGGACGACGCCGCGCGTGAGTGTCGCGATCGTCTGCGGTGTCACCGCGCCTGTGACGCGCGCCACGTAGGTCTTCATCACCCCGAACGACGGATGCGCGAGAACGTGCGCGAGTTCGCCGTCGTTGGTGAGGATGAGCAGCCCGCTCGTCTCCGCGTCGAGCCTGCCGACGTTGAAGAGCCGCTCCTCGTAGGCCTCTGCGAACCGTGAGAGGTCGGGGCGACCCTGCTCATCGCGCATGGAGCTGACCACTCCGGCCGGCTTGTTGAGCATCACGTAGCGTCGTGACGGGTCCAGCTGAACAGCGGTCCCGTCGACGGCCACGAGGTCGTGATGCGGGTCGACGCGTCGCCCCAGCTCGGTCACGACGGTGCCGTTCACAGTGACACGGCCTTCGACGATGAGCTGCTCCGAGACGCGGCGGGATGCGACACCGGCGGCCGCCATCACTTTCTGCAGGCGTTCGCCCTCACCGGACGCGCCACTCTGGCCGGACGCCCCGCCGCCCTGTCCCGCCGAGCCGCCGCCCGACGGGGCCTTGTCAGCGGACATCGCCGTCGAACCCGTCCACGCCGTCGGCGAGCAGCGGTGAGATGCGCGGAAGGTCGTCGATCGAGTTGACCCCGAGCTGCGTGAGCAGCAGGTCGGTGGTGCCGTAGTTGATGGCGCCGGTCTCGCTGTCGGTGAAGAGTTCGGTGATCAGACCGCGGCCGAGCAGGGTGCGCACGACCGAGTCGACGTTCACGGCACGGATGGATGCGATGGCACCCCGGCTGATCGGCTGCTTGTATGCGATGACCGCAAGCGTTTCGAGCGCCGCCTGCGAGAGCTTCGTCGGGTTCTGTGCGAGCACGTAGTCGGCCACGACGTCGTCGTATTCGGCGCGCACGTAGATGCGCCAGCCTCCGCCGACCTCGCGCAGCTCGAACCCGCGCCGCACGCCGCCGTCCTCACCGTCGAAGTCGCGCACCAGGGCGTCGATCGCAGCGCGTACGCGTTTGACCGGGGCACGGACGGCGGTCGCGAGCATGACCACACTGAGCGGCTCGTCGGCGACCATCAGAATCGCCTCGAGAGCACGCTCGACGTCGATCTCCGCCTGGACGTCCGCCACGTCCGTAGCGCCGTCCACCTCGATGGCCGAGTCCTCGACTTCGCTTACGCGCGTTGCTTCATCCGTCATAGTCGGCTCCGAGGTTAGCAAGATTCTCCTGTGACCAGTGTTCGGCCGTCCATCTGAGGCTGAGTTCGCCGAGCGGTTCGACCTGCTCGAACGCGATCGCTGCGTGCCGGTACAGCTCCAGCACCGCCAGGAACCGGGCGATCACGACGCCTTTCTGGTCGGCGCCCGCGATCAGCTGCCGGAAGGTCAGCGTCTCACCGGAGCGCAGCATCCCGACGACGTGCGCCGCCTGTTCCCGGATGCTCACCAGCGGCGCGTGGAGGTGGTCCAGTCCGACGGTCGGCAGCTCGCGCGGCGTCAGCGCGAGGGTCGCGAGCGCGGCGAAGTCGTCGACCGACAGGGTCCACACCAGTTCGGGTGTCCGCTGGCGGAACTTGTCCTCCAGTCGAACGCTCCGCGCATGCCGGGTGGCCTCCGCCTCGAGTCCAGCCTGGAACCAGGCCGACGCCTCCTTGAACGCCCGGTACTGCAGCAGCCGCGCGAAAAGGAGGTCACGTGCTTCGAGGAGCGCCACGTCTTCCGCGTCCACGAGTTCGCCCTGCGGCAGGAGCCCTGCGACCTTCAGGTCGAGCAGGGTCGCCGCGACGACCAGGAACTCGCTGGCCTCGTCGAGGTTCTTGTCCGAGTCGATGGTGCGCAGGTAGCTGATGAACTCGTCGGTGACGCGGCTCAGCGAGATGTCGGTGATGTCGAGCTCGTGCTTGGTGATCAGGCTCAGCAGCAGATCGAACGGTCCCTCGAAGTGGCCCAGGTCGACACGGAAACTGCGCGCGACCGGCTGCACTGCATCCGCCTCCGTGCCCGCATCCGGAGCGGTCGGCTCGGCGGACGACAAAGCTGAAGTGGACGACGAGGCCGCAGCGGCAGCATCTGCGTCGGGAAGCTCCGCGTCGAAGCCGGTCGGGCTAGGCGACGGCGCCACGCGCGATCAGCTCTCTGGAGAGCTGCCGGTAGGCCTCGGCGGCCGCGTGCTCCGGCGCGAACTGGGTGATCGGCGTCGCGGCGACCGACGCATCCGGGAACTTGACCGTGCGGGAGATCACCGTCTCGAGCACGTTGTTGCCGAACGCGTCGACGACCCTTTCCAGCACCTCGCGCGAGTGCAGCGTGCGCGAGTCGTACATCGTCGCCAGGATGCCGTCGAGCTGGATCGCCGGGTTGAGCCGCTCGCGCACTTTGTCGATGGTCTCGATGAGCAGGGCGACACCGCGCAGGGCGAAGTACTCGCATTCGAGCGGGATCAGCACGCCGTGGCTCGCCGTCAGCGCGTTCACCGTCAGAATGCCGAGCGACGGCTGGCAGTCGATCAGGATCACGTCGTAGTCGTCGCTCACCTTGCGCAGAACGCTCGCGAGGATCTGTTCCCGAGCGACTTCGTTGACGAGGTGTACTTCGGCGGCCGACAGGTCGATGTTCGCGGGGATGATGTCGAGTCCGGGCGTCTCCGTGTGCTGGATGGCCTCGCTGACATCTTTGGTGCGCGACAGCAGCAGGTCGTAGATCGTCGTGACGTCGTGGGTCTGCGCACCGAGACCGGCGGAGAGAGCGCCCTGCGGATCGAAGTCGACTGCGAGCACACGCCGCCCGTATTCGGCCAGCGCAGCACCCAGGTTGATGCTCGTCGTCGTCTTGCCGACGCCGCCCTTCTGGTTGCAGAGTGCGATGATGCGGGCCGGGCCGTGGGTCTTCAGCGGCTTGGGCATGGCGAAGGAACGCAGCGGGCGACCGGTGGGGCCGAGCGGGGCGGGAAGGGACGCTTCATCCAGGCCGGGGAGCTCTGCTCGAACCTCGTTGCTGCGCGTCACCTGCGTGTTCCTCGTCCCTGTAGTGCGGTCCTTCAAACGCACAGTCTATCGGCGGTCTCCCCGGTTCGCGGGCCGCACCCGCCGCGATCCGCGAGGCCGTTCACCGAGCGCGCGGGTGCGCCGTCGTGTACATGTCGCGCAGGGTGTCGGCCGTCACGAGGGTGTAGATCTGCGTCGTCGCGACCGACGAGTGGCCGAGCAGTTCCTGCACGACCCGCACGTCGGCTCCCCCGGCGAGCAGATGGGTGGCGAAGGAGTGCCTGAGCGTGTGCGGTGACACCTCGACGCCGAGGTGCGCGCGCTCCGCCGCCGAGCGGATGATCAACCAGGCGTTCTGGCGCGACACCCGCTGTCCGCGCATCCCCAGGAACAGCGCCGGTGTCGCCTTTCCCCGCACGGACAGGGCCGGTCGCGCCCGCACCAGGTAGGCGTCGAGGGCCGCGCGGGCGAAACTTCCGAGCGGCACGATCCGCTGTTTCGAGCCCTTGCCGGTGAGTCGCACGATGTCCTCGTCGATCACGTCGTCGACGTTCAGGTCGACCGCCTCACTCACGCGGGCGCCGGTCGCGTAGAGGAGCTCGAGCAGCGCCTTGTCACGCAACGACTGGATGTCGTCGCCGTCGGTGGCCGCGAGCAGGGCTGCGACCTGGTCGATCGTGATCGCTTTCGGCAGGCGGCTGGCGAGTTTGGGCGGCTTCACCTCGCGGGCAACGTCTGCCGGGGCGAGCTGTTCTTCGAGCAGGAACCGGTGGAATCCGCGGACCGTGGACAGCATCCGCGCCATCGACGACGCCGTGAGCGGCGCGTCTTCGCGGGTTCCGAGGTGGCGCGCGAACGCCGACACCTGCGCGGAGGTGATGGCGGCCGGGTCGTCGACCCCTTCGCCGGTGAGCCAGTTCGCGTAGACACCGAGGTCGCGCCGGTAGGCGGCGACCGTGTTGGCCGAGAGGCCCCTCTCGATCGAGACATGCCGCAGGTAGGAGTCCACAGCCGTCGCGATGGTCACGGCCGCATGTCCCCGTCCGGCCGCTCGCGCTCGCCGGCCTTGCCGAGTTTGGGATGCCGCGGCCAGGGGCTGTTGGCGGCTCCCAGCTGCGACCATCCGGTCTCCCGCGCCGTACGGGCCGCGAGGGCTCCGACGATGAGTGACGGGTTCTGGATGCGTCTGGCGAGCACCGCATCCACCACCTCGTCGAGCGGGACCCAGCGCTTCTCGATGTCCGCCTCTTCTTCGGTGCGGTCGAAAGCCGCCGCAGTCGGGCGCACCGTGCGGGCCAGGTAGATGCGGATCGCCTCGTCGCTGCCGCCGGGCGAGGTGTAGAACTCGGCGAGCACGCTCCAGTCGTCGGCTTCGAGGTCGGCCTCTTCGGCGAGTTCGCGTTTCGCCGCGGCGAGCGGAAGTTCGCCGTGCAGATCGAGCAGCCCGGCGGGGATCTCCCAGTCGCGGTACCGCACCGGATGCCGGTACTGCTTGATCAGGAGCGCCCGGTCATCGTCGTCGAGGGCGAGGATCGCCACCGCACCGGTGTGGTCGACGAATTCACGGACGATGTCGTGACCGTTGTACCGGAACGTCTCGCGTCGGAGGTTCCACACCTTGCCCGTGAACACGTTCTCGGACGCGACGATGTCCGGCGTCTCGGGGTCGTCCGAGAGCAGGTCGTCGGTGCGGGCGCCCACCTGTTCAGGCGTCCTGGGTGACTTCGAACAGCCGGCTTGCCTTCTGACGATCGAGTGCCGCTCCCACGAGCCCGCGGAACAGCGGGTGGGCCCGGTTGGGCCGCGAACGCAGTTCGGGATGCGCCTGCGTGCCCACGTAGAACGGGTGGACGTCACGCGGAAGCTCGACGTATTCGACCAGGTGGCCGTCGGGCGACGTGCCCGAGAACCACAGGCCGGCGTCGGCGATCTGTTCGCGATAGCCGTTGTTGACTTCGTAGCGGTGGCGGTGGCGCTCGGACGCTTCGTTCGCCCCGTACAGTTCGGAGACGATGGAGCCTTCGGCGAGCGTCGCCGGGTACAGGCCGAGGCGCATGGTTCCACCGAGGTCTCCGCCGGCGATGATCTCCACCTGCTCCGCCATGGTGGCGATGACCGGGAATTCGGTGTCCGGGTCGAATTCGGATGAGGATGCTCCGGTCAGGCCTGTCTCGTGCCGCGCGTATTCGATCACCATGCACTGGAGTCCGAGGCACAGGCCGAGCGCCGGGATGCCGTTCTCCCGCGCGAAGCGGAGTGCGCCGACTTTGCCTTCGATCCCGCGCACACCGAACCCACCCGGGACGCAGATCGCATCGACGTCGGAGAGTTGCGTGGCGGCGCCTTCCGGGGTTCCACATTCATCGGAGGCGATCCACTTGAGCCTGACTTTCGCGTTGTGCGCGAAGCCGCCGGCGCGAAGCGCTTCGGTGACCGAGAGGTAGGCGTCGGGAAGGTCGATGTATTTTCCGACGAGTCCGATGGTGACGTCGTGGGCCGGCTCGTGGACAGCGTGCAGCAGGCTGGCCCAGCCGTCCCAGCTGACGTCTCCCGCGTCGAGGCCGAGCTGGTCGATGATGTAGGAGTCGAGGCCCTGGTCGTGGAGCATCGTGGGGATGTCGTAGATGCTGGGCACGTCGATCGCGTTGACGACCGCGGCTTCGTCGACGTCGCACATGAGGGCGATCTTGCGCTTGTTGGATTCGGAGACCGGGCGGTCGCTGCGGAGCACGAGCGCGTCGGGCTGGATTCCGATGGAGCGGAGCGCTGCGACGGAGTGCTGGGTGGGCTTCGTCTTCTGTTCGCCGGATGCGTTCATGAACGGCACCAGCGAGACGTGGACGAAGAAGCAGTTCTTTCGGCCGAGTTCGTGGCGCACCTGACGGGCGGCTTCGATGAACGGCTGCGATTCGATGTCGCCGACGGTGCCGCCGATCTCGGTGATGATCACGTCGGGCTGGGGGTCGTCCCCGGCCTGGAGGCGCATCCGGCGTTTGATCTCGTCGGTGATGTGCGGGATGACCTGGACCGTGTCGCCGAGGTATTCGCCGCGGCGTTCTTTGGCGATGACGGTGGAGTAGATCTGCCCAGTGGTGACGTTCGCGGACTGGCTGAGGTTGATGTCGAGGAAGCGCTCGTAGTGTCCGATGTCGAGGTCGGTCTCTGCGCCGTCGTCGGTGACGAAGACTTCGCCGTGCTGGAACGGGTTCATCGTCCCGGGGTCGACATTCAGATAGGGGTCGAGTTTCTGCATCACCACCCGGAGGCCTCGGGCAGTCAGAAGATTGCCCAGGCTGGCTGCCGTGAGGCCCTTGCCCAAAGAAGAAACGACACCACCTGTCACGAAAATGTGCTTGGTAATGCCGTTCGAATTGCCCGCGTCTGTTTTATCCACCACGGGCTTTTATGCTATCACCTTGCGCGCTGGAGCTTGGAACGACGCATCGCGTCGCCGCGACGCCAGCGCCGAGCAAGCTACGCTTGCTCGGATCACACCGAGGCGCCCGAAGCCATCTCGATGAGCTCCCGCGCGTGCGCGAGGCCGCTTTCGGAGTCGGGCAGTCCTGACAGCAGTCGCGCCATTTCGGCGATACGTTCGTCGCCGCCCAGCTGGCGCACGCTCGATGCGGTCACCGACCCGTCGCTGCCTTTGACCACGGTGAGGTGATTCGTCGCGAACGCCGCGACCTGTGCGAGGTGGGTGACGACGATCACCTGGGCGGTCTCTGCGAGCCGGGCGAGTCGCCTGCCGATCTCGATCGCGGATGCTCCCCCGACGCCGGCGTCGATCTCGTCGAAGATGAAGGTGGGCACCGGGTCGCTCCCCGCGATGACGACTTCGATCGCGAGCATCACGCGCGAGAGCTCGCCTCCGGATGCTCCGCGCCCGAGCGCCCGTGGCTCGGCGCCGGCGTGCGGCTGGAGCAGGATCGACACGAGGTCGCGGCCGGTCGCCGTGAACTCTTCGCGCTCAGCGACCTGCACGATGACCCGGGCGTCAGCCATGGCGAGCGCTGAGAGCTCATCGGACACGGCCTCGCCGAGTCGTTCGGCTGCAGTCGTGCGGAGTTCGGTCAGCGCTGTCGCGAGTTCGTCGAGCAGCACCCGGTCGTCGTCGACGCCGTTGCGCAGCTGGTCGATGCGTTCGGAGTCCCCGTCGAGTTCGAACAACCGCGAACTGCCGGTCTCCAGGTTGCGGATGACCTCGTCGAGTGTTGGACCGTACTTGCGGATCAGCGTGGTCAGCTCGGCTCGCCGCTCCTGGACGATCTCCAGCTCACGCGCGCCGTCGGTGTCGAGGCCGGCCAGGTAGGACGAGAGCTGGGCCGCGATGTCGGATACGAGGTAGTTGGCGTTTGCGACGGCTTCGGCGAGCGCGACGAGTTGAGCGTCGTGCGAGGACACACGTTCGAGGTTGCGGCGGGCCGTGTCGAGCAGTGCGAGGGCGTCGGCGCCTTCGGATTCTTCAGCGGAGAGGAGCTCTCGCGCACTCGCGGCGGCGACGCGCAGGTCTTCGAGGTTGGAGAGCCGTTCCGACCGCTCGGCGAGTTCTTCGTCTTCACCGGGCTGGGGAGCCACGGTCTCGATCTCCGCCATCGCGAGCCGCAGGTCTTCTGCTTCTCGTGCGCGTCGATCCTGGTCGGCCACGAGTTCGTCGAGTTCGGCACGGTTCTCGTTCCAGCGGTAGAACACGTGCTGGTAGTTCTGCAGCGCCCCAGCGAGTTCGGCACCCGCGTAGCGGTCGAGCGCTTCTCGCTGGGCGACGGCCGATCGGAGCCTGACTTGATCGGACTGCCCGTGGACGACGACGAGCTGCTCGCCGAGTTCGGTGAGTACGCTCACCGGCGCGCTGCGCCCGCCGACCACCGCACGGCTGCGCCCTTCTGCGGACACAGACCGGCTCAGCACGAGCTCGGCTGTTCCGTTGTCGATGGGGTCGACGTCGCCTCCCGCATCACGCACACGATCGACCACGTCTCCGGTATCGCGTACCCGCCAGCGGCCTTCGACCCACGCCTGCGGGCTGCCGAGCCGCACAGCGCCGGTGTCGGCGCGCTCTCCGAGGAGGAGTCCCAGCGCCGAGACGACCATCGTCTTGCCCGCGCCCGTCTCGCCCGTGAGTGCTGTGAATCCCGGTCCGAGTGGGAGTGCCGCTTCGGCAATGACGCCCAGGTCTTTGATCGAGATCTCCTCAATCACCGTCTCACCTCATTCACGACCCGCCGGCCCCCGCCATCCCGTCACCGGGAGATCGAACTTGTGGACGAGGCGGTCGGTGAATGGTCCCGGGTGAAGCCGCGCCAGCCGCACCGGGATCGGCGAACGCCGAACGACGACACGGGCGCCCGGCGGGAGGTCGAACGCGCGCCGCCCGTCGCACCAGAGGATGCCCGCACCGCCCGCCCTGTCGAGCACTTCCACAGCGAGCGAGGACTCCGCATCGACCACGAGCGGTCGGGCGAAGAGTGCGTGCGCGCTCAGCGGCACCAGCAGCAGGGCCGCCACCCCCGGCCAGACGACCGGGCCGCCCGCGGAGAACGAATACGCCGTCGATCCGGTGGGGGTCGACATCACGACGCCGTCGCAGCCGAAACTCTCCATGGGACGCCCGTCGACTTCGATGACGACCTCGAGCATCCGCTCGCGGCTCGCCTTCTCGACGGTGGCCTCATTGAGCGCCCAGCTTTCGTACACCACCTGGTTGTCGACCTTGACACGTGCCGACAGCGTCATACGCTCCTCGACCGTGTAGTCGTTGGCGAGCCCGCGGGCCACCGCCTCACGCAGGTCATCGCGCTCGCTCTCGGCGAGGAACCCCACATGGCCCAGGTTGACCCCGAGAAGCGGCGCGCCGCATCCGCGCACCAGCTCGGCCGCACGCAGGATCGTGCCGTCGCCCCCGAGCACGATGACCAGTTCGAGTTCTTCGGGGCGCACGTCCGCGCCGAGGACGGCGACTTCGACGAGCCCCGGCTCAGCCGCGAGCAGATCACGCCGCTCGTCTTCACTGAGCACAGGGGTGGCTCCGGCTTCCAGGAGCTGGGAGCAGACGGCGACGCCCGCATCGAGCGAATCCTGTCTGCCTGTGTGCGCAACGACGAGGATGTACCGTGCAGGTGCATCCATAGGCGTCACGCTCCAACCATCGCGTTGATCTCGTTCAACCATTCTGTCGGATTGCGACCCGTCGTCGCGCTCAGCCAGACAAGATACTCATGATTTCCTTGGCTGCCCACGATTGTGGAGGAGACGATGCCGGCCGTTCCGATGCCCAGATCCTGCGCAGCCCACAAGACGTTCGCCACCGCATCCGCCCTCAGCGCCGGCTCCCGAACGATACCCTCGCGGATCCCCGTCCGACCGACCTCGAATTGCGGTTTGACCAGGAGCACGAAGTCCGCGCCATCAGCGGCGGTCTCGACGAGCGCCGGCAGCACCATCCGCAGCGAGATGAAGGAGAGATCGCCGACGACGAGGTCGGGTCGGGTGGTCTCGCCGAGCAGACCGGCGAGCGACTCAGCTGTCAGGGTCCGCGCGTTGACGCCTTCGAACGATCGCAGTCGCGGCTCGCGCGTCAATTCCGGAGCGAGCTGCCCGTGGCCGACGTCGATCGCGATCACGAGCCGCGCATCCCGCTCCAGCAGGACCTGACTGAACCCGCCGGTCGACGCGCCGACATCCATCGCGACGCGTCCGCGGACCGGCACACCGAACGCGTCGAGGGCGCCGATGAGTTTGTGCGCCCCGCGGCTCACGTAGCGGTCGGTCACTGCGACCTCGATCAGCTGGTCGTCGCCGACCTTGGAAGCGGCCTTCACGACTCCTTCACCGTCGACGGTCACCAGCCCGTCGGCGATCAGTTTGGCAGCGTGCGAGCGGGAGCGGGCGAGTCCGCGCTCCGTCATCGCGACGTCGAGGCGGCCCTCAGCCATGGGTGCGCGGAACGTCCCCACCCTCGAGCAGCTGACGCAGTTCGTCGTGCACCTGCGTGTACGCCTCGGCGCGCGAAGCCAGCGGCTGGTCTTCGATCACGCGCAGGCGCGGCATGAGGGCGTCGTCGAGCGCGGTCGCAATGTCGTCGTCGGGTGTCACGTCTCTACGGTAGCGCGTGCGCACGCCATCACGGCTCAGGTGTACAGCCGTTCGGGCACGTTGAGCCCGTAGATCGCCCTGCCGGAGGTCCAGATCACCGCGGTCGCGGCTCGAAGCAGGTCGATCTCGGAGGTTCCTTCCGCCACGATCTGCACATCGTCACCGCTGATCCGGACGCTGGCGTCACCCACCGTCGCGGTCGAGTCGTCCTTGGAGAATCGCGTCTGCGGGTACGGCTCCGCGAGCCCGCGGAGATCCTCGAGGATGTACGTCGGGCGCGACTTCGCGTCGGCGGCGATGAGCTGTTTCGCACGGTCGATCCCCGTGAGAACGTGTACCGACGGGATGCCCGCCCGGTTCGCGCCGAGGATGTCCGTGTCGAGCCTGTCGCCGATGAAGAGCGGTGACTGGGCACCGAACCGTGCGGTCGCTTCTTCGAAGATCGCCACCTCCGGCTTGCCCGCGACGAGCGGCAGCCGTCCGGTGGCCGTGTGGACCGCGGACACCAGGGTTCCGTTGCCGGGAGCGATCCCGCGAGCGACAGGAATGGTCCAGTCCGTGTTGGTCGCGACCCAGGGACGCTCCTCGACGGTGCTGCGCTGCAGCGCGAACGACGCCTCCGCCAGGTCTTTCCAGCCGAGGTCCGGGTGGAAGCCCTGAATGACCGCTGCCGGATCGTCGTCGGCCGACCGCACCACGGCGAAGCCGGCCTTCTCGACTTCGTGCACGAGGCCTTCCCCGCCGACGACCAGGATGCTGGAGCCGGGCGCGACGTGCTGCGCCAGAAGCCGGACCGCCGCCTGCGGCGACGTGACGATGTCGGAGGGCTGGACGTGCAGTCCCAGGTCGGTCAGGTGCTCGGCGACGGATGCGTCTGTGCGGGACGCATTGTTGGTGATGTATCCGACGCGCACGCTCTCGGCCGCCGCGTTGAGACTTTCCACGGCGTGCGGGATCGCCCGCTGCCCGGCATAGACCACACCATCCAGATCGGCGAGGACGACATCGACACCGTCGAGCGGTGCCGTTCCTTCGCTACGCTTTCGCCGGAAGATCGCCATCGCGTCCGTCTTCGCCCTCGATCTCGTCCGCCGTACCGTCGTCGGCTGCGCTGTCGTCTTCGCCCTCGACGATCTCGATGTCGTCGTCTTCGTCCTCGAACTCGATGACGACGTCGCCTTCGCTTTCGTCGTCGAGCGTCGCGCCCAGCGCATCGCCGGCGCTCGGCGCTTCGGACGCATCGATGGCGACATCCGCGTCGGCATCGTCGCGTTCGATCTCTTCTTCGACCACGTCGACGGTCTCGTCGTCGCCTGCGCCGCGCGCCACCCCGATCGCCTGTTCGGCCCGAGCAGCACGGTCGCGCCACGTCGACGCGTCCTCTTCGCGCCCGAGTTCGTCGAGCACATCGCCGTAGGCGTGGAACAGCTCCGGGCTCCACGAGTACGCCCGGTTGGGGTCGAGCTGGGCGATCTCCAGCTCCGCCAGCGCTTCGTCGTTCTGGCCGAGGTCGAGACGCGCACCGGACATTGCGATGGCGAGTGAGACCTGCACTTCGGTGGGAAGCGACGCTCGGTCGACGGACCGCCCGAGCTCGAGTGCCCGGTCCGGACGCCCGACGCCTCGCTCACTGTCCACCATCAGCGGGAGTTGGTCGTTGGAGCCGCTGATTCGTCGGAAGGTGCGCAGCTCACGCAGCGCAAGCCCGAAGTCGCCGGTCGCGTAGGCGGTGATGGCCAGAGTCTCGCGAACGACTGCGACGCGGCCGGCCCGTCGTGCAGCAGAGAGCGCATGCTGGTGCGCGAGCTCGGGCTCGTCTTCGATGAGCTGGGCGGCCATCACCAAGTGGCGCGCCACCCAGTCTGCGTTGTCTTTGCTCAGTGTTTTCAGTTCAGCGCGCGCGACTTTGTCGAGGTCCCGGGCCTGGATGGCCTCAGGGATCTCGGGGTCGTCGTGTCGCGTACGCACCGAACGCAGTTCGCGGGCAAGGCGTTCCTCTTCGGTGAGGGCACGCTCGTAGTCGCGTGCGTCCCGGTCGCCGCGCGCAGGCTTGCCGTCGCGCGTCCACAGCTTCTTCGGACCGCCGTCACGGCCTCCACTGCTGTCGGGCTTCCCGTCCCGCTTCCACGGCTGGCCGCTCTTCGAGTCGCCGGGTTTGCCGTCCCGCTTCCACGGCTGGCCGCTCTTCGAGTCGCCGGGTTTGCCGCCCCGCCACGGTTCTCCACCCGTTGTTTTTCGGGGTGCGCCGCTCCCGTGCTTGTCGCCCGCGTTGCGGTCGCTGTTTCCGCTGCGCGCGGGCCGGCTGTGTTCACCGTTCCCGCTGGGCCGGCTGCCCTGGGGGCGTCCGCCGGTGTGACGTGAGATGTCCCGTCGCTGCCCGTCCCGCTGGGGCCGGTCGCCTTCGCGGTTGGGTTTCTGCTCGTCTGACGGTGAGTCGCTCACG
This sequence comes from Diaminobutyricibacter sp. McL0608, assembly GCF_039613825.1. Classification (NCBI taxonomy): domain Bacteria; kingdom Bacillati; phylum Actinomycetota; class Actinomycetes; order Micrococcales; family Microbacteriaceae; genus Leifsonia; species Leifsonia sp. McL0608. Next base: position 2,455,571 of record NZ_CP154826.1, read on the forward strand.
TCTTCTCCTGTTTGTGTGGGGCGCAGCATTGCAAGCCTACGGCTGTGTCCCGGTGGATTTCTGGGGTGACTTAAACGCAAAATGGCCACCCATCACTGGGTGGCCATTTCACAAAGAAGTCCGGCGGTGTCCTACTCTCCCACAGGGTCCCCCCTGCAGTACCATCGGCGCAGAGAGTCTTAGCTTCCGGGTTCGGAATGTAACCGGGCGTTTCCCTCTCGCTATGGCCGCCGAAACACTATTGATGTATCAAAAGTGAACGAACAATCATTGCTGATTGATTCGGTTCTCGACCGTACATCGAGAACCACATAGTGGACGCAAGCATTCTCATGGCCCCTCATACCAGCCTTACAACATGTATGAGAGTAATGATTATCAAGATATCGGCTTATTAGTACCGGTCAGCTCCATGGGTCTTTAGTCCCCACTTCCACATCCGGCCTATCAACCCAGTAGTCTAGCTGGGAGCCTCTCGCCCGAAGGCATGGAAATCTCATCTTAAGGCCGGCTTCCCGCTTAGATGCTTTCAGCGGTTATCCATCCCGAACGTAGCTAATCAGCGGTGCTCCTGGCGGAACAACTGACACACCAGAGGTTCGTCCAACCCGGTCCTCTCGTACTAGGGTCAGATCCTTTCAAATTTCCTACGCGCGCAGCGGATAGGGACCGAACTGTCTCACGACGTTCTAAACCCAGCTCGCGTACCGCTTTAATGGGCGAACAGCCCAACCCTTGGGACCTACTCCAGCCCCAGGATGCGACGAGCCGACATCGAGGTGCCAAACCATGCCGTCGATATGGACTCTTGGGCAAGATCAGCCTGTTATCCCCGAGGTACCTTTTATCCGTTGAGCGACAGCGCTTCCACAAGCCACTGCCGGATCACTAGTCCCGACTTTCGTCCCTGCTCGACTTGTCAGTCTCACAGTCAAGCTCCCTTGTGCACTTACACTCGACACCTGATTGCCAACCAGGTTGAGGGAACCTTTGGGCGCCTCCGTTACTTTTTGGGAGGCAACCGCCCCAGTTAAACTACCCACCAGGCACTGTCCCTGAACCGGATTACGGTTCGAAGTTAGATATCCAGAGTGACCAGAGTGGTATTTCAACAATGACTCCACCGACACTAGCGTGCCAGCTTCAAAGTCTCCCACCTATCCTACACAAGCCACACCGAACACCAATACCAAGCTGTAGTAAAGGTCACGGGGTCTTTCCGTCCTGCTGCGCGTAACGAGCATCTTTACTCGTAGTGCAATTTCGCCGAGTTCGCGGTTGAGACAGCTGGGAAGTCGTTACGCCATTCGTGCAGGTCGGAACTTACCCGACAAGGAATTTCGCTACCTTAGGATGGTTATAGTTACCACCGCCGTTTACTGGGGCTTAAATTCGAGCTTCGCCGAAGCTAACCCTTCCTCTTAACCTTCCAGCACCGGGCAGGCGTCAGTCCGTATACATCGTCTTGCGACTTAGCACGGACCTGTGTTTTTAGTAAACAGTCGCTTCCCACTGGTCTCTGCGGCCTTCAAACGCTCCAGGAGTAAATCCCTTCACGCATCAGGCCCCCCTTCTCCCGAAGTTACGGGGGCATTTTGCCGAGTTCCTTAACCACGATTCTCTCGATCTCCTTGGTATTCTCTACCTGACCACCTGAGTCGGTTTGGGGTACGGGCGGCTGGAACCTCGCGTCGATGCTTTTCTTGGCAGCATAGGATCACCGATTTCGTCAATTAAGACTACCCATCGTGCCTGGGCCTATATGAGGGACGGATTTGCCTATCCCTCGGCTTACACACTTAGACCGGGACAACCATCGCCCGGCTCGGCTACCTTCCTGCGTCACACCTGTTAATACGCTAACCGCACCAGCATAGGGTCGTGTGCTAGGCCCGCTCGTCTAGGCCCGAAGGCTTCGATCAAGGGGATTCAGACACTTAGCATTACTGGATTAGTTTGGGCGGTTCTTCGCCGGTACGGGAATATCAACCCGTTGTCCATCGACTACGCCTGTCGGCCTCGCCTTAGGTCCCGACTTACCCAGGGCGGATTAGCCTGGCCCTGGAACCCTTGGTCTTTCGGAGGACGGGTTTCTCACCCGTCTTTCGCTACTCATGCCTGCATTCTCACTCGTGTAGCCTCCACGGCTGGTTTACACCGCCGCTTCGCTGGCCACACGACGCTCTCCTACCCATCAACACGGCTGGACCACGAAGGCCTACCACTAATGTCAATGCCACAACTTCGGTGGCGTGCTTGAGCCCCGTTACATTGTCGGCGCGGAATCACTTGACCAGTGAGCTATTACGCACTCTTTCAAGGGTGGCTGCTTCTAAGCCAACCTCCTGGTTGTCTGTGCAACTCCACATCCTTTCCCACTTAGCACGCGCTTTGGGACCTTAGTTGGTGGTCTGGGTTGTTTCCCTCTCGACGATGAAGCTTATCCCCCACCGTCTCACTGCTGCGCTCTCACTTACCGGCATTCGGAGTTTGGCTGACGTCAGTAACCTTTTGGGGCCCATCGGCCATCCAGTAGCTCTACCTCCGGCAAGAAACACGCAACGCTGCACCTAAATGCATTTCGGAGAGAACCAGCTATCACGAAGTTTGATTGGCCTTTCACCCCTATCCACAGCTCATCCCCTCCATTTTCAACTGAAGTGGGTTCGGTCCTCCACGACGTCTTACCGTCGCTTCAACCTGGCCATGGATAGATCACTTCGCTTCGGGTCTAGGACATGCGACTGAATCGCCCTATTCAGACTCGCTTTCGCTACGGCTACCCCACTCGGGTTAACCTCGCCACATATCGCTAACTCGCAGGCTCATTCTTCAAAAGGCACGCTGTCACCCCTACAAGGAGGCTCCAACGGTTTGTAAGCAAACGGTTTCAGGTACTATTTCACTCCCCTCCCGGGGTACTTTTCACCTTTCCCTCACGGTACTTGTCCGCTATCGGTCATCTGGGAGTATTTAGGCTTATCAGGTGGTCCTGACAGATTCACACGGGATTTCTCGGGCCCCGTGCTACTTGGGATACTCTTCGGGTGATTGCTGCATTTCGACTACGGGGTTGGCACCCTCTGTGACTGGCCTTTCAATGCCATTCGTCTATACAACGTTCTAACCCTTGCTGTTCGGCAGAATCAGCTGAAAAGTCCCGCAACCCCGACCATGCAACGCCTGCCGGCTATCACACATGATCGGTTTAGCCTCTTCCGGTTTCGCTCGCCACTACTAACGGAATCGCTTTTGCTTTCTCTTCCTGTGGGTACTGAGATGTTTCACTTCCCCACGTTCCCTCTACCCGCCCTATATATTCAGGCGGGAGTCACTGGGTCACCTTACGGGCCCAGCGGGGTTTCCCCATTCGGAAATCCTCGGATCAAAGTTCGTTTATCAACTCCCCGAGGCTTATCGCAGATTACTACGTCCTTCTTCGGCTCCAGATGCCAAGGCATCCACCGTTTGCTCTTAGAATCTTGAAATCACATGAGTTTGAATCGATTTCTCATAAGAAAAATTGACCAATGATTAGTCAGAACATCCCGAAGGATGTTCCTAAAATCTTTTGTGATTGATCCCGAAGGATCAATCTAAGATGCTCGCGTCCACTGTGTAGTTCTCAAAGTACGGGCGGTACCTTTTCTGCAACTCGAGTTATGAGCGCAAGAAAAGGTCCAGAGGTCCAGGTTCTCATCCAAGCGGATGAGGTCCGGTCCCTCAGGACCCAACAGCGTGCATGTGCGGTGCTTCCAGGTTCGTAGTGTTCCTTCTCCGAAGAGCGTACTGACTTCGAGCCGTTCGGCTCCGCACCAATGTCAATGTTCCACCCATGAGCTACCAGCTGAAACGTTTGTTCAGATCTGGCGTGCCTGGACACTCCGAGGAGTGCCAGATGCTCCTTAGAAAGGAGGTGATCCAGCCGCACCTTCCGGTACGGCTACCTTGTTACGACTTAGTCCTAATCACCGATCCCACCTTCGACGGCTCCTTCCACAAGGGTTAGGCCACCGGCTTCGGGTGTTACCGACTTTCATGACTTGACGGGCGGTGTGTACAAGGCCCGGGAACGTATTCACCGCAGCGTTGCTGATCTGCGATTACTAGCGACTCCGACTTCATGAGGTCGAGTTGCAGACCTCAATCCGAACTGAGACCGGCTTTTTGGGATTCGCTCCACCTTACGGTATTGCAGCCCTTTGTACCGGCCATTGTAGCATGCGTGAAGCCCAAGACATAAGGGGCATGATGATTTGACGTCATCCCCACCTTCCTCCGAGTTGACCCCGGCAGTCTCCTATGAGTTCCCACCATTACGTGCTGGCAACATAGAACGAGGGTTGCGCTCGTTGCGGGACTTAACCCAACATCTCACGACACGAGCTGACGACAACCATGCACCACCTGTATACCGACCTTGCGGGGCGACTGTTTCCAGCCGTTTCCGGTATATGTCAAGCCTTGGTAAGGTTCTTCGCGTTGCATCGAATTAATCCGCATGCTCCGCCGCTTGTGCGGGCCCCCGTCAATTCCTTTGAGTTTTAGCCTTGCGGCCGTACTCCCCAGGCGGGGAACTTAATGCGTTAGCTGCGACACGGAGACCGTGGAATGGTCCCCACATCTAGTTCCCAACGTTTACGGCGTGGACTACCAGGGTATCTAATCCTGTTCGCTCCCCACGCTTTCGCTCCTCAGCGTCAGTTACGGCCCAGAGATCTGCCTTCGCCATCGGTGTTCCTCCTGATATCTGCGCATTCCACCGCTACACCAGGAATTCCAATCTCCCCTACCGCACTCTAGTTTGCCCGTACCCACTGCAGGCCCGAGGTTGAGCCTCGGGATTTCACAGCAGACGCGACAAACCGCCTACGAGCTCTTTACGCCCAATAATTCCGGACAACGCTTGCACCCTACGTATTACCGCGGCTGCTGGCACGTAGTTAGCCGGTGCTTTTTCTGCAGGTACCGTCACTTTCGCTTCTTCCCTACTAAAAGAGGTTTACAACCCGAAGGCCGTCGTCCCTCACGCGGCGTTGCTGCATCAGGCTTGCGCCCATTGTGCAATATTCCCCACTGCTGCCTCCCGTAGGAGTCTGGGCCGTGTCTCAGTCCCAGTGTGGCCGGTCACCCTCTCAGGCCGGCTACCCGTCGTCGGCTTGGTGAGCCGTTACCTCACCAACTACCTGATAGGCCGCGAGTCCATCCTTGACCGAAATTCTTTCCACCCCCTGGAGATGCCTCCGAGGGTCGTATCCGGTATTAGCTTCGGTTTCCCGAGGTTATCCCAGAGTCAAGGGCAGGTTACTCACGTGTTACTCACCCGTTCGCCACTGATCCAGAGGAGCAAGCTCCTCTTTCACCGTTCGACTTGCATGTGTTAAGCACGCCGCCAGCGTTCGTCCTGAGCCAGGATCAAACTCTCCATAAATGTTTGATTGCTCGAAGCGCAAGCGCTTCGGCACATCTAGTGCAGAAGGCCACCGGAATGGGTGAGCCTCACTGCAAGTTTGAAACTGACAGAACAAATCATTACTGACTTGCTTTGTTGTTTAATCTGTTTCCAAAGGAATCTCTCACGTAGCCGAAGCTACGAGTCGAGGTTTTTGGCATTTGACATTGTGCACGCTGTTGAGTTCTCAAGGATCGGACGCTCCCAATTTTCAGCCTCTCGGCCTTCTCTTTGGGGCAACTTCTCTACCTTACCACTCTCATTCGCTTTGTCAAATCGGCCGTTTCGCGTTATTCCGGCGATCCGTATTCGGACACAACCGTTTCACGCGATCCGAGCCAGTTAGACCTGCTCAGTGAGTGGGTTTTCCATCCTATGCGCTCAGACAAACTCCTTCAAGAGGAGCTTTGCTTTATGCTTAGGATTGGTCCCGCTTGAGGCCGAGAAGCTCTTCCGCTTCCCGCACCTTTGGGGTGACAAGTAAGTACTTTACGCAGGTCCCCGGGACCTCGCAAATCTGGGATGCAGCCCGGGCGTGTCGCCCCCTTCACGCACCCCTCGTAGCGTCGGACTTCCGCGGAATCACACGGATCTGTGGGCGTATGAGCCCGCGGCGCTGCCTGAAAAGGCGCCCAGAAACGACGATGGCGCGCACCGGCCGAAGCCGATACGCGCCACCATCGAAGCGGGAAACCAGGGCTACTCGAGGAAGACGCCGGCGAGGGTCTTCTTGCCTCGACGGAGCACCGCCATGCGACCGGCCAGCAGGGACAGGCTGAGCGGCGCATCTCCGTCCGCCACTTTGTCGTTGTTCACATAGACGCCGCCCTGGGCGATCGCCCGCCTGGCTTCACCGAGGCTCGCAGTGAGTCCGGTGTCCACGAGCGCCTGGGCGACCGTGGCCGTCGGCACGGTCGTGGTGTTCGGCAGCTCCCGCAGCGCGCTCTCCAGCGTCACCGCATCGAGCTCCGCGAGTTCCCCGCGACCGAAGAGCGCCTCCGCCGCCTTGATCGCCGCATCCGTCGCCTCCGGTCCGTGGACGAGACTCGTCACTTCGTATGCGAGTCGGCGCTGCGCCTCCCGCCGGAAGGGCTCGTCCTTCACCGCGACTTCGAGCCTCTCGATCTCGGCGCGCGTCAGGAACGTGAAGACCTTGAGCCGGTCGATGACATCGGAGTCGTCGGTGTTGACCCAGAACTGGTAGAGCGCGTACGGGCTCGTGAGGTTCGGGTCGAGCCAGATGGCGTTCCCCTCGCTCTTTCCGAACTTCGTTCCGTCGCTGTTGGTGATCAATGGCGTCCCGATCGCATGCGCACCGACGTGCTCCACGCGTCGGATCAGATCCGTCCCGCTGGTGAGATTGCCCCATTGGTCGCTGCCTCCGGTCTGGAGGATGCATCCGTACGTTCGGAAGAGTTCGAGGTAGTCGAGGCCCTGGAGGATCTGGTAGCTGAACTCTGTGTAGCTGATGCCCTCGTCGGAGTTGAGGCGCGCGGCCACCGCATCCTTCTTCAGCATCGTGCCGATGCGGTAGTGCTTGCCTATCTCGCGGAGGAAGTCGATCGCTGACAGCGGGGCCGTCCAGTCGAGGTTGTTGACGAGTCGCGCTGGATTACCGCCCTCGAAGCTGAGGAACCGCGAGACCTGCGCCTGGAGGTACCCGACCCACTCGCTCACGGTCTCCCTCGTGTTCAGGGTGCGTTCGGCGGTGGGTTTCGGGTCTCCGATCAGTCCGGTCGATCCGCCGACGAGCGCGAGCGGCCGGTGCCCGGCCAGCTGGAGACGCCGCATCAGCAGCAGCTGCACCAGGTTGCCGAGATGCAGGCTCTGTGCCGTGGGGTCGAACCCGCAGTAGTAGGTGATCGGCTCTCCAGACAGCAGTTGTTTCAGCGCATCCGGATCGGTCGAGACATGGACCAGGCCACGCCAGACGATCTCCTCCCACAGGTCGTCGAAGGTCGGATCGTTGGCTTGAGCGCTGAGAATGGCCGAGTCTGACACGAGTTTTACAGTAGCAGCGCACTTCGGCGCGATTCACGTTATGCACAATGAGGTCTCAGGATCTATTTCATTCACTATTAGGCTTGAGAATCTAATGTGAAGTGAATTAGACTCTGAGGCCTAAGCAGGAGGTGTCATGTTCGTCATCACCGCCGACCAGGTCGACAGCCGGTCGCGCCCCGACATCGTAGGCGAAACCCTGAGCCGGCTCAACGAGGAGCACGCGGTTCGGCTCGTCCTCCCCGTGGACCGCAACGCCGGCGACGAGCTCCAGGTGCTCACCGATGACGCCGGTACGGCCCTTGCGATCGTCCTCGATCTCACCCGCGGCGGCTCCTGGAGCGTCGGGCTCGGAATCGGCTCCGTCCGACTCCCCCTTCCGGCCGAGACCCGCGAAGCCAGCGGGGATGCGTTCATCGCGGCACGCGAAGCGGTCCGGCGCGCCAAGAAAGCCGCGACGCGCTTCGCGATCGACGTCGTCGTCGCCGACACCGCGGGACGCGCGAACGTCGGGTGGCCGAGCGCCGCGGACGCGGAGGCACTGGTCAACCTGGCCCTCGTCATCCGCGAGCGCCGGACGGTTGCAGGCTGGGAGCTGTACGACCTCGTCTCCGCCGGTCTCACCCAGGCGGATGCGGCCGCGAAGCTCGGCATCACTGCCCCGTCAGCAAGTTCCCGGGCCCGCGCTGCAGCGGTGCGCCCGGAGCTCGCGGCCCTGCCTGCCCTCACTAGGCTGTTGGAGAACGTCGACCGAGCGAACACACGAACGGATCCCGCGGAATGACCCCTTACGTCCACCTCCTGCTCGCCCTCGGACCGATCGCCTTCTGGGCCGGAGTGCTCGTGATGGTCATGACGAGTCTCGTCTGCGCCGCGTTCACGACCCGTTTCCCGCGACGGGCCCTCGTCTACATCTCGGCGATCACGCTCGCGGTCGCGTTCGTCGCCGCTGCAGTGCCGGGTCCGGATGCGCCGCCGTTGGTCAGAGTCCTCCTCGGTGTCGGCGTGCTCGCGCTCAGCGTCGTCGGCGGCGGCCCGGCCGCACAACTCGTCCTCGCTCTCGCATCCCGCGGCAGCGTGACGGCGGGGCTGCACGGCGGCATCGTCATCGACCAGCGCGCGACCGCGGACAACCCGTATGGCGGAACGCGCGAGGTGCTGCGCGGCGGGACCTTCATCGGCTATCTCGAACGATTCGCCACCGCGGGGGCGATCATGGCGGGATTCCCGGAAGCCATCGCGGTACTCATCGCGATCAAGGGCGTCGGGCGATTCACCGAACTCGAAGCGGCCGAAGCCCGTGAGCGATTCATCATCGGCACGCTGGTCAGCCTGATCTGGGCCTGCGTGTGCGCCGGGGTCTTCCGGCTCGCGGTCGCCTGAGCCTCCGGTCGCCTGACACGCCCCAAGCCCCCGCGATCGCACTGTCCTCAGGCTTTCGGATGCCTGCGATACGGCGACACCGTCGGGTCCCCTGGTATCCAGTAACGCCAGGGGAACTCGACTCCGCCCCCTGCCCCGCTGACACCGGTCCTCGGTCCGCTCGCCGCGTCGACCGCATCCTCGGCCAGCCGAAGTCCGAACGGCGGGACGAGCAGATCGGCACCGCCGTCGTCGAGTGCGATGCCCATCGCGACGACCAGCCGGGCCGGCCCGCGTGCCAGGTCCCGGATTGGCACGGACAGCCCGCGCCGCTCGCGGGCGAGCTCCTCTCCCCCGACGATCTCGCCTCCGCGCAGGAGCACGGCCGACGCGACGCCCTCGGGAGAACAGACGACGTTGGCGCAGACGTGCATGCCGTACGTGAAGTACGTGTACAGGTGACCGGGAGGGCCGTACATCACGCCGTTGCGACGGGTGCGCCCGCGGAAGGCATGCGAACCTGGGTCGATGCCGTCGCCGACATATGCTTCGACCTCGGTGATGCGCAAGGAGACGGCACCCTCTGCGGTCTCGTGGGTCAGCACGGCGCCGAGCAGGCGCGGGCCGACCTCGAGGGCCGACGCCGCGAAAAACTCCCGCGAGGGGGTGGACAGAGCGGGCCCGGCCACTAGAACATCCGCCAGCCGTTCACGACGACGATCACGATTCCGACGACGACGATCACCCCGGCGACGACAGCGATCGCCGGGATGATCCACGGATACTTCGGTGAACGCTTCTCACGACGGGCGGAACCGGTCATGTCAGGTTCCTTCTGGCCGCCACGAAAGCCGGGGTCAGCATCCGCACCCGCTCAGTGAGAGCCGCGAGCTGCTCGCGCACGCGGTCCGGGGCGGTTCCGCCGACGCCGTCGCGACTGGACACCGACCCCTCGATGGTGAGGATGCCGCGCACGTCAGGGGTGAGCAGGGGTGAGACGGATGCGAGACCGGCGTCGTCGAGGTCGGCGAGCTCCAGGCCCCGCTCCTCCGCGTGCTTGACCAGGTTGCCGGTGATCTCATGCGCGTCGCGGAACGGCACCCGCCGCTTGACCAGCCATTCGGCGACATCCGTCGCGAGCGAGAAGCCCTGGGGTGCGAGCTCGGCCATGCGCTCGGTGTGGAACCTCATTGTCGCGACCATCCCGGTGAACGCGGGAAGCACGACTTCGAGGGTGGTCACCGAATCGAACACCGGCTCCTTGTCCTCCTGCAGATCGCGGTTGTACGCGAGCGGCATCCCCTTGAGCGTAGTGAGCAGTCCGGTCAGGTTGCCGATCAGTCGGCCGGCCTTGCCACGCGTCAGCTCGGCGATGTCGGGGTTCTTCTTCTGCGGCATGATCGACGAACCCGTCGAGTACGAATCGTCGAGCGTGACGAAGCCGAACTCGCGCGTGTTCCAGATGATGATCTCCTCCGCGAATCGCGAGAGGTCGATCCCGACCTGCGCCGTGACGTAGGCGAACTCGGCGACCACGTCACGGCTGGCCGTTCCGTCGATCGAGTTCTCCACGCTGCGCGCGAAGCCGAGCTCGGATGCGACCAGCCCGGCGTCGAGTCCGAGGGTGGAACCGGCGAGCGCGCCCGAACCGTATGGCGAGACGTTGGCCCGCTTGTCCCAGTCGGCCAGTCGTTCGAGATCGCGCACGAGCGGCCAGCAATGCGCGAGCAGGTGATGCGCGAGCAGGACCGGCTGAGCGTGCTGGAGGTGGGTGCGGCCGGGAAGGATGGCCGTCGGATGCGCATCCGCTTGGGAGGCGATCGCGTCGACTAGCGCGATCAGCTGCTCCGCGATCGTGCCGGCGTGGTCGCGCAGGTAGAGTCGCACCAGTGTCGCGATCTGGTCGTTACGGCTGCGCCCCGCGCGGAGTTTGCCGCCCAGCTCGGATCCCGCTCGGTCGATCAGGCCGCGCTCAAGGGCCGAATGCACGTCCTCGTCGGCCTCGTCCGCGGCGAACTCCCCCGATGCGACGGCCGCATCGAGGTCATTCAGCGCAGCGAGCATGCCGCTGAGTTCGTCATCGGTCAGATAGCCGGCCGCGGCGAGCGCTGTGGCATGCGCACGCGAGCCGGCGATGTCATATGCCGCGAGCTGCCAGTCGAACTGGGTCGACTTGCTCAGCGCGGCGAGCTCGGGCGACGGACCACCGGCGAACCGGCCGCCCCACAGGGCGCCGGCCTCGCCCGCGCGGTTCTCGGAATCGTGCTTCGTCACGGCGCCCTACTGGCCGGCGAGGTCGCGACGGGCCGAGATCTTGCTCGGCAGCGACCACAGCTCGATGAAGCCCTTCGCCAGCGACTGGTCGAAGGTGTCGCCCGTGTCGTAGGTGGCGAGGTTGAAGTCGTAGAGGCTCTCGCCGCTGCGGCGGCCGGTGACCACCGCGGTGCCGGCGTGGAGCTTGAGGCGGATGTCGCCGGTGACGTGACGCTGGGTCTCGTCGATGAAGACATCCAATGCCCTCTTCAGGCCGGAGAACCAGAGGCCGTCGTAGACGAGTTCGGCCCACTTGGCCTCGACACCGCGCTTGTAGCGGGCCACGTCGCGCTCCACAGTGATGTTCTCGAGCTCTTCGTGAGCCGCGATCAGCGCGATGCCGGCCGGAGATTCGTAGACCTCGCGGCTCTTGATGCCGACGAGGCGGTCCTCGACGATGTCGATCCGGCCAACACCCTGGCCGCCTGCGACGGCGTTCATGAGTTGGACGGCCTCGAGCGGCGTGACCGGCTTGCCGTCGATCGCGACCGGGACGCCCTCGCTGAAGCTGATGACGACCTCGACGGCATCCCGCGGCACGGCCGGGTCCTCCGAATAGGTGTACAGGTCTTCGATCGGCGCGTTCCAGGGGTCTTCGAGGAAGCCGGTCTCGACGGCACGACCCCAGACGTTCTGGTCGATGGAGTACGGGCTCTTCTTCGACTGCTCGATCGGCAGGTTGTGCTCGGCCGCGTAGACGATGGCCTTGTCGCGGGTCAGCGCGAAGTCACGCACCGGCGCGAGCGAGGTCAGGTCTGGGGCGAGTGCGGCCACTGCGGCCTCGAAGCGCACCTGGTCGTTGCCCTTGCCGGTGCAGCCGTGTGCGACGCTGTCGGCGCCGAGCGCCTTCGCGGTCTCGGCCAGGTGCTTGGCGATGACGGGGCGACTCAACGCCGACACGAGGGGATAGCGCTTCTGGTACAGCGCATTCGCCTTGAGGGCAGGCATCAGGTAGTCGTTCGCGAACTCGTCCTTCGCATCTACGACGACCGCTTCGACGGCACCGCAGTCGAGCGCACGCTGGCGGATCGCCTCCATGTCCTCGCCGCCCTGGCCGACGTCGACCGCGAGCGCGACGACCTCCTTACCGGTCGCATCCTTCAGCCAGCCGATGCCGACCGAGGTGTCGAGTCCGCCCGAATATGCGAGCACAACGCGTTCAGCCATGGTTCTCCTTCAATGATCAGTTCGAGTTTATGGTCTTGGGTGTCAGGGGGTGTCAGGCCGCGTTGCGTTCGAGCAGCCAGACGAGCAGCGCCTTCTGGGCGTGCAGGCGGTTCTCCGCCTCATCCCAGATGACACTCTGCGGTCCGTCGATGACGTCGGCGGTGACTTCGTAGCCGCGGTCCGCCGGGAGGCAGTGCATGAAGAGCGCATCGGGCTTCGCGAGAGACATCAGTTCGGCGTCGACGCGGTAGGAGCCGAAAACGGTCAGACGTTCCGCCTTCTCCTCCTCCTTGCCCATCGACACCCAGGTGTCGGTGACGACGACGTCGACCCCGGCGACCGCTTCGAGCGGGTCGGTGAAGAGTGCCACCGAGCCGCCGGTCGCCCGCGCGATGGAGTCCGCATCCGCCACGACCTGCTCCGCAGGCGAGTACGCCTCGGGCGACGCGATCCGCACGTGCATCCCCGCCGTCGCGCCCGCGAGCACATAGGACTGGGCCATGTTGCTGGCACCGTCGCCGAGGAACGCCAGGGTGAGGCCGGCGAGGCTCCCCCGCTTCTCCTTGATCGTCAGCAGATCCGCGAGGAGCTGGCAGGGGTGGAAATCGTCGGAGAGGGCGTTGACCACCGGGACGGTCGTGCCGGCCGCCATCTCCTCCAGTCCCGCCTGCCCGTAGGTGCGCCACACGATGGCCGAGACCATCCGCTCGAGCACCCGTGCGGTGTCCGACGGTGTCTCCTTGCCGCCGAGCTGGCTGTTGGCCGTGCTGATGATCAATGGGCTTCCGCCGAGGTCGGCGATCCCGACGGCGAAGGAGACGCGGGTGCGAGTCGACGACTTGTCGAAGATCACTGCGACGGTCTGAGGTCCGGCGAGCGGACGAGTGCTGAAGCGGTCGCGCTTGAGCACGGCGGCCAGTTCGAGGATCTCGGCCTGCTCGGCCGGGGTGATGTCGTCATCACGGAGGAAATGCCTGGTCATCGGTCGCTCTCTTTCGGGGGCGGTAAAGGTTCGGTCTGGGTGGGTGACGCCGGGTCAGGCGTGGAGCGCCTCGAGGGCGCGGCCGAATCGCTCGCGGAAGTCGGCGATCTCGGCATCGCCGACGATGAGCGGCGGTGCGATGCGGATGCTCGACTCGTTGGGTGCGTTGATGATCAGTCCCTGAGCGAGCGCGGCATCCGAGAGCCGATGTGCCACGGGCTCGTTCAGCCCGATGCCGACGAGGAGTCCCTGGCCGCGCAGCGCGTGGACCAGAGGCGACTCGAGCCCGAGGATCACCTGGCGGAGCTGCTCACCGCGCACGGCCGCGTTCTGCACGAGGCCGGCGCGCTCGATCTCGCCGAGCACTGCGTTCGCCGCCGCCGTCGCGAGCGGATTTCCGCCGAACGTGCTCCCGTGCTGGCCGCGGATGAACAGCTCGGACGCCCAGCCGAACGTGACCAGGGCGCCGATCGGTACGCCGCCGGCGATCCCCTTCGCGATGGTGACCGCGTCGGGGACGATGGCCGCGTGCTCGTAGGCGAACCATTTTCCGGTGCGGCCGACGCCGGTCTGGATCTCGTCGATGACCAGCAGGACGCCGTGTTTCTCGGTCAGTTCGCGAGCGCGCTTCAGGAAGCCGTCGGGGAGATCGATCACGCCCGCCTCCCCCTTGATCGGCTCGACGAAGAGCGCTGCGACGTGATCGTCGATCGACGCCTCCAGCGCCTCGATCGTCGAGTCGATGTGCTCCACTCCCGACGGCATCGGCTCGAAAGCCTCCCGCATCTGCGGCTTGCCGGTGAGGGCGAGGGATCCCATGGTGCGTCCGTGGAACGCGTTGTGGAGAGCCAGCACGCGAGAGCGGCGCCCGTGTCCCCGGTTCAGCCGGGCGAGCTTGAACGCCGCCTCGTTCGCCTCAGCCCCGGAGTTGCCGAAATAGACACGGCCCTCTACGCCCGCGCCGGTGATACGGGTGAGCCGTTCGGCGAGCTCCAGCTGCGGCGGGGTCGCGAAGTAGTTCGAGACGTGGGCGAGGGTCGCGATCTGGGCGCTCACCGCATCCACCAGCACGGGATGGGCGTGCCCGAGAGAGTTGACGGCGATCCCGGCGAGGAAGTCGAGGTACTTGCGCCCGTCGACATCCCAGACATAGCAGCCCTCGCCGCGGGCGAGCATGACCTGCGGGGTCGCGAGCGTGCGCATCATGGTGTGGCCGAAGCGCTCGCTCCAGTCTGTGGTCGGCGTCATGCCGGGACCACCTCCGTTCCGATGCCGTCCTGCGTGAATACTTCGAGAAGGATGGAGTGAGGGATTCGGCCGTCGATGATGGCCGCTTTGGCGACACCGCCGTCGACCGCGTCGAGGCACGCCGTCATCTTGGGGATCATGCCCGACTCGAGTCCCGGCAGCAGTGCGCGCAGCGCATCCGCATCGATCTCGGAGACGAGCGAGTCGCGGTTGGGCCAGTCACTGTAGAGACCGGCCACATCGGTGAGGATCACGAGCTTCGCCGCCCCCAGCGCGACGGCGAGCGCTGCGGCCGCCGCGTCGGCGTTCACATTGAGCGACTGTCCCGCCTGGTCGATGTCAGGGGCGATGGAGGAGACGACCGGGATGCGTCCGGCAGCCAACTGCGCGTGGACAGCCTCCGGATCGACCGCGATCACATCGCCGACGAGTCCCAGGTCGACCTCGACACCGTCGACGACCGCGCCGCGCCTGCGGCCCTTGAACAGCCCGGCATCCTCGCCCGAGAGCCCTGCTGCGAGCGGGCCGTGCTCATTGATGTGGCCGACCAGGTCGCGGCTGATCTGACCGGTGAGCACCATCCGTACGATGTCCATCGCCTCCGGTGTCGTCACGCGATAGCCGCCACGGAACTCGCTGGTGATGCCCAGCCGATCGAGCATTGCCGAGATCTGAGGGCCGCCGCCGTGGACGACGACCGGGTGGATTCCCGCGTAGCGCAGGTAGACCATGTCCTCGGCGAACGCCCGCTGGAGCTCGGGGCTCACCATCGCGTTGCCGCCGAACTTCACGACGATGATCTGGTCGTGGAAACGCTTCAGCCAGGGCAGCGACTCGATCAGGGTCGCTGCCTTCTCGGTCGCGTCGGCGTGGCTGACCGTGCCGGTCCGGTTGTCGATCTCGTCCTCCGTGTCCATGCCGGTCAGCTCGCGTAGGCGCTGTTCTCGTGCACGTAGTCGTGCGTGAGGTCGTTGGTGAGGATCGTCGCCGTGTTGGTGCCGGCATGCAGGTCGATGAGCACATGCACTGCACGCGGGGTCAGGTCGACGAGTCCTCGCGGCTGGTCGGGTTCACCGGCCGAGCAGATCTGGACCCCGTTGATCGCCACATCGATCCCGTACGGGTCGAACTCCGCACCGGTTGTGCCT
The DNA here is from genome assembly GCF_039613825.1 of Diaminobutyricibacter sp. McL0608. NCBI lineage: Bacteria > Bacillati > Actinomycetota > Actinomycetes > Micrococcales > Microbacteriaceae > Leifsonia > Leifsonia sp. McL0608. Next base: position 2,471,244 of record NZ_CP154826.1, read on the forward strand.
ACAGCGGCAAGCACGCGACCCCAGTTCGGATCGTTGCCGAAGATCGCGGCCTTGAAGAGGTTGCTGCGGGACACGGCCCGGCCGACCTCGACAGCGTCGTCTTCGGACGCTGCATTCACGACCTCGATCGCGATGTCGTGGGACGCGCCCTCCGCGTCCGCCTGGAGCTGCTCGGAGAGGCTCCGGCAGACCGAGGTCAGCGCGTCGGCGAAGACCGAAGCGTCCGGCTCGACGCCGCTCGCACCCGAACCCATCAGGGCGACGGTGTCGTTGGTCGACATGCAGCCGTCGGAGTCGAGGCGGTCGAAGGTGACCCGCGTCGCCGACCGCAGGGCTGCGTCCAGCTGCTGCGAGGTCAGGACGGCGTCTGTGGTGATCACGACGAGCATGGTCGCGAGACCCGGCGCCAGCATCCCGGCGCCCTTCGCCATCCCACCGACCGTCCACCCGTCGGGCGACGCGAACATCGCCTGCTTCGCGCGGGTGTCCGTCGTCATGATCGCTTCCGCGGCGGCGAGGCCGGCCTCGTCGGAATCGCTGCCGTCGGTCGCGATCGCAAGGGTCGCATCCCACACACCGACCTTCAGGAGGTCGAGGTCGAGCTGCTCCCCGATCAGGCCCGTCGAGCAGACCAGCACGTCGCCCGCCGACACCTCCAGTCGTGCCGCGACGGCCTCGGCCGTCTGATGGGTCGTCTGGAAACCTGCCGCCCCGGTGTAGCAGTTGGCGCCGCCGGAGTTCAGCACGATGGCGGAGACGACGCCGTCGGCGATGACCTGCTCGCTCCACAGCACAGGGTTCGCCTTGCAGCGATTGGTGGTGAAGACGGCGGCGGCGGCCTGGAGCGGCCCGAGGTTGCGCACGATCGCGAGGTCGCGCTTGCCGCTCGACTTCAGGCCCGCGGCGACCCCCGCGGCTGCGAATCCGGATGCTGTGGTGACGCTCACGGGGCGACTCCATTCACGTTGAGGCCGGTAGTCTCGGGGAGCCCGAGTGCAATGTTCGCCGACTGGATGGCCGCGCCCGCCGTGCCCTTGACGAGGTTGTCGAGAGCCAGCACGACGATGACTCGGCCGACGGCTTCGTCGAGGGCGAGTCCGATCAGGGCGGTGTTGGCGCCGAGCACGTCAGCGGTGCGAGGCACCTGGCCCTCGGGAAGCACGTGAACGAACGCTTCGCCGGCGTAGGCGGACTGCCACGCCTCACGCACCTGCTCTGCGGTGACCCCGGGCTTGAGCCGAGCCGTGACGGTCGCAAGGATTCCGCGGGACATCGGGACGAGCACCGGGGTGAAGGAGACCGTCGGGTTCTCGGCGCCGGCCAGCCTCAGGTTCTGCTGGATCTCCGGGATGTGCCGGTGCGTACCGCCGACGGCATACGGATTCGCGGAGCCCAGGATCTCGCTCGCGAGGTACATCGTCTTCAGGTTCTTGCCCGCGCCCGAGGGGCCGACCGCGAGAACGGAGACGATGTCCTGCTCCTCGACGATGCCGGCCGCGATTCCGGGAGCGACGGCGAGCGACACCGCGCTCGCGTTGCAACCGGGCGCGGCGATACGGGATGCGCCGACAAGGTGCTCACGCTGATGTCCGCCGCCGGCGAGCGGCAGCTCGGGCACCCCGTACGCCCACGCGCCGAAGTAGTCGCCGCCATAGAACGCCGCCCAGTCCGACTCGCTGGTGAGCCGGTGGTCGGCACCACAGTCGACGACCAGTGTGCCGGAGTCGAGCTGCGCGGTCAGTTCACCCGACTTTCCATGCGGCAGCGCGAGGAAGACGACGTCGTGACCAGCGAGATTCGCGGCGGTCGTCTCGACCAGGGTCAGGTGGGCGAACGAACGGAGATGCGGCTGGTGGGCGATCAGGGGCTGGCCCGCGTTCTGGAACGCGGTCACCGTGCGCACCTCGAAATCGGGATGCTCGGCCAGGATCCTGAGGAGTTCTCCGCCCGCGTAACCGGATGCTCCGGCTACGGCTACCGAGAAAGTCATGCTTCTACCTTATTGAGTGGACGACGTGGGAGAAGGACGGCGGCGCCCACGTCAAGCCCCCTCGGGGTCGCGCGTGCGTCGCCTAGATTCGGCGGTCGCCCAGGCGTCGACGCAGTGCGCCAGCGGCCACGAGGCCACGAGCGGAGAGGGTGCGCCGAACGGAAAGCATGCGGCAACCCTAGCGGGTCGCCGGGGTCGGGTCCAAGTCGGCGGGTGGCCGACCGATCAGTCGAGGGATCGGATGTACTCGACTCTGGGGTCGGCGGGGTCACCGGATGCTACGCAGAGTTCAGACGAATAGTGATTGTCATCCCACTGGTAGACCACGTTCACGTAGATCGCATCGGGGTCCCCGCTGGTGTGGTCGGACACGTAGGCGTCCGTGCCGGCAATGCCGAACGTGTTGTACTCCGGCGCGGGAGCCGGTCGCGGTCCCGACGGCCAGTTGCTCGCCGGCACGGCCGCTTCACACGCCGCGTAGACGGTCTGGATGTCGAAGCCGTTCAGCGTTTGCGCCGGCGGCGGCGCCGGTGTCGGTGTCGGTGTGGACGTCTCGGTGGGTGTCGGCGTAACAGACTCGGTGACCACCGGGGGCGCCGGTGGCTCGACGAACGGAAGATGCCCGGTAAGCGCGAGGGCGGTGCCACCGGTCGAGACGAGTACCGCGGCGACGATCAGCGAGACGAGGAAGGCGAGGCGGTGCGGCCGGATCCGCCGGGCGGAGTCATGCTCCACCTGTCGGACCAGCATGTCCGAGATCGCGTCGAGACGGTCGGAATCGAACGGGGACGCGTTGTTCGCTGCGTTCACTGCACACCTCCTGCGAGTGAGGTCGAATCCACCAGGTCGACGGTGAGGTCGACCAGCTTGCTCTTGGCGCGGGAGAGCCGGGACTTCACCGTTCCGACAGGGACACCGAGTGCGGCGGCGGTATCCGCGAGTTGCATCCCCTGGACGATGCACAACGAGACGACGTCCTGCTCCTTGGCCGACAGACGGGCGAACGCAGCTCTCACTGCGGCCCTCCTTGGCTCACCGTCGAGACGATCGTTCACTGTCGGTGCGAAGTCGTCCTGATGCCGAGGCGCAGGCAGACTTTCCATAGCCTGCCGATGACGGCGGCGCGTGCGTGAGAAGTTGCGGGCGACGTTGTTCGTCGTGACCAGGAGCCAGGGAACGATCGATCCGTTGACGATTCGGACCGAATCGCGTCGCCGCCAGGTCTCGAGGAAGACCAGCGCCGCGATGTCCTCGGCATCGTGGAACGAGTCGACCGAACGCATCGCCTGCCAGAGCACGCGCTTGCGGTACGCCTTGAAGAAGACCCCGAATGCGGCCGGATCGCCGGAGCGCGCGAGCACCCAGTCCTCTGGCTCGGCCCAGTCCTCGGGTTCAGCTTCCCCCAACACTGAAGACGTCATAACTCATAGTGTCCGGAAGTGCCGAAAAGGTTCCAATCACCCGCGAGGGCACGCTGGCGGGGCGACCGGGTGCCGAGACTCAGTCGCGGATGTGCGCGCCGAACAGCTCGGCCGCACGTGCGGCACCCGCGAGTTTTGCTTCGCTGGCCTCCGCCGCAGTGAGCGTGCGATCGTCTGCCCGGAAGCGAAGAGCGAAGGTGAGACTCTTCGTGCCCTCCGGAATCCCGGGGCCGCGATAGTCGTCGACCAGGCGGGCGTGCTCGAGCAGCTCACCCGCACCGTCGACGACGGCGCGCTCCACGTCGGCCGCGGGCACCTCGGCTGCGACGACCAGCGAGAGGTCCTGCGTCGCGGCGGGGAACCCGGTGATGTTCGATGCGACGAGATCACGTGGGGCCAGCTCGAAGAGCACGTCGAGGTCGAGTTCGAACACTCCGACGACCCGCGGGAGATCGCTCTCCTCGGCGAACGCGGGAAGAAGCTCCCCTGCGTATCCGATCCGGGTCTCCCCGTCGGCACCACGGACGATCAGCTCTGCCGTGCGGCCCGGGTGGAGTGCCTGATGCGCTCCCTGCGCAGGCTCGATGGCGACGCCGACAGCGGCTCCGACCTGCTCGACCATCGCCAGGACATCGGCGATGCCGGCGGCGACAGCGGGCTGGCCCGGCTGTTTGGGGATCACGTTGCCGACAACCAGTCCGGCGACATGCTGCGGCTGGGACGGAATACCCGCGTTCAGGCCGGACAGCACATCTTCTGGCGGAAGCGCAGCTCCGGGTGGAAGCGCGACGGAGCCGAAGGTCCCGTCCGGACTGGGCAGGAAGACGGTGCCGACCTCGTAGAGCTCCAGGTCGACCAGTCCGCGCGACAGGTTGCGCTTCGCGATCTCGATGAGCCCGGGGAGAAGTGACGTGCGCAGGTAGGGCACCGTCCCGTCGAGCGGGTTGGCGAGTTTCACCGCGGGCACGCGACCGGCGACCGGTGACCCGAAGGTGTCGTTCGCGCTCTCGGTGACGAACGGATAGGCGAGCACCTCGGTCGCGCCGTTGGCGGCGAGGGTCTCCGCCACCGAGCGCCGAAGCAGCTGGATGCGCGTCAGCCCGCGACCGGGAGGAGCGACAGGAAGCACGGACGGGATGCGGTCGTAGCCGACGATCCGCGCGACCTCTTCCGCGAGGTCGGACTTGTCGGTCAGATCGGGACGCCACGACGGCGGCACGACGCTCAGTCCAGTCGACGTCGCGGTGATCGCGCCGCCGATCTCAGCGAGGGCAGACTCGATCTCCGCGTCGGTGAAATCGACGCCGATCAGCGACGAGACGTAGCCTGCGGGCAGCCGGATCGCATCCGGGGTCACGCTCGTGTTGTGCAGTGAGCCGAGGTCGTCCGCGCGCCCGCCCGCGAGCTGCTCCAGCAGCTGGACGACGCGCGCCGCTGCGGCGACGGCGACCTGAGGGTCGACACCGCGCTCGAAACGCCGCGACGCCTCGCTCGGAAGCTTGTGCCTGCGCGCCGTTCGCGCGATCGACACCGGGTCGAAGTTCGCTGCTTCGACGAGAACGTTACGGGTCGACGAACCGATCTCGGTCGAGGCGCCGCCCATGACGCCGGCGAGCCCGATCGGCCCGGACTCGTCTGTGATCAGCAGGTCCTGGGGGTCGAGGGTGCGCTCCTGGCCATCGAGCGTGACCAGCTTCTCGCCCGCACGGGCACGTCGCACCGTGATGCCGCCGGTGAGCGCGTCGAGGTCGTAACCGTGGATCGGCTGGCCGAGTTCGAGCATGACGTAGTTGGTCACGTCGACGACGAGTGAGATCGAGCGGATGCCGGCCAGCTTGAGTCGCGCGATCATCCAGGCCGGGGTCGGCCTGCTCGCGTCGACATCGCGGACGACGCGCGTCACGAAGACGGAGGAGCCGACGCGCCCGCGGATCGGAGCGGCATCGTCGATCGTGACCGGGAAGGTTCCGCCGGTGGTGTGGCTCGGCAGCCCGCGCAGGAGCTCAGGCGCTGCCGCCGGGTCGCGGAATTCCACGCCGGTCGCGTGCGAGTACTCCCGAGCGATGCCGCGGATCGAGAAGGCGTAGCCGCGATCGGGCGTGACGTTGACCTCGACAGCGGTGTCGTCCAGTCCCAGGAGGCCGACCGCATCCGTTCCGACCGGAGGGTCGAGCTCGAGCGTGGTCAGACGAAGGATGCCGTCGTGCTCGTCGCCGAGGCCGAGTTCGCGAGCAGAGGCGATCATCCCGTCGGAGATGTGGCCGTACGTCTTGCGGGCCGAGATCGGGAACGGGCCGGGCAGCACCGCGCCCGGCAGCGACACTACGACCTTGTCGCCCGCGACGAAGTTGTGAGCGCCGCAGACGATCCCGCGAACGTCATCGCCGCCGTCAGCCGCCCGCGCGCCTTGCGGCGCCACGCGTACGTGGCACCAGCGAATGGTCTTGCCGTTCGACTGCGGCTCATCGACGAAGTCGAGCACCTGTCCGACCACCACGGGACCGGAGATCTCGAACGTGTGGACGTCTTCTTCTTCGAGGCCGACGGAGACCAGGGCTGCGTGCACCTGCTCGGCCGTCGTCCCCGGCTCGAGATCGACGTATTCGGCGAGCCAGCTGAGTGGGACGCGCATCAGACCACCATTCCGAACTGCTGCGAGAAGCGCACATCGCCCTCGACCATGTCGTGCATGTCTTTCACATCGTTGCGGAACATCAGCGCACGCTCGACGCCGACGCCGAACGCGAACCCGGAGTACACGTCCGGATCGATGCCGGCCGAACGCAGGACGTTCGGGTTGATCATTCCGCAGCCGCCCCACTCGATCCAGCGCGGCCCCTCCTTGAAGGTGGGGTGCCAGAGGTCCAGCTCGGCGCTGGGTTCGGTGAACGGGAAGTAGTTGGGGCGCAGCCGCACCTTGGCGTCGTCACCGAACATGTTCTTGACGAAGTGGTCGAGCGTTCCGCGCAGGTGGGCCATGGTCAGCCCCTTGTCGACCGCGATGCCCTCCGTCTGGTGGAACACCGGCGTGTGGGTCGCGTCGAGCTCGTCGGTGCGGAAGACGCGACCGGGTGCGATGCGATACAGGGGCAGGTCGTTCTCGAGCAGGGCGCGCAGCTGCACCGGCGACGTGTGGGTGCGCAGCACGAGGTGGGACGAGGTCGGCTCGACGAAGAACGTGTCCTGCATCGCGCGGGCGGGGTGGTCCTCGTCGAAGTTGAGGGCGTCGAAGTTGTACCACTCGCTTTCGAGCTCGGGGCCCTCGGCGACCTCCCAGCCCATGCCGACGAAGACGTCCTGGATGCGCTCCTGGAGCAGCGAGAGCGGATGCCGCGCACCCGGCTGCCAACGCGATGGCAGCGCGGTCACGTCGACCCGCTCGTCGGCGAGACGCTGTGCGTCCTCGGCGGCCTGGATGTCGGTCTCCTTCGCCGTGAACGCCTGGTTGACGCGAGCGCGGGCCTGCCCGACGAGCTTGCCGGCAGCTGCCTTCTGGTCGTTCGGCACGGAGCGCAGGCTCGCGTTCAGCCGCGCCAGCGGAGAGTGCTCGGCCGTGTGCTCGGCACGGACGACCTTCAGGGCAGCCGAGTCGGCGGCCCCGGCGATCGCCGTCAGCGCCGCCTGGACGGCGGCCTCGACCGCGGCTTCGGAGATTTCAGTGGGTTCGGACACGGAACCCAAGTTTAGTGCGAGCGGAGAGTCAGTCTGCCGCGTCCTGTGCGGAGTAGACCTCGTAGGCGGCATCCCAGAGTCCCTCGCGCCGGGGCGCATCAAGGCCTTCGAGCAGCAGGGTGAGACCGTCGACGAGCGAGTGCCAGCCGGCCGCGAAATCGGGGGCGGAACGGAGGCGACCCGCTCCGAATACGTCGGGGATCGCATCCTGGTCCAGCACGAGCAGCGTGCCGCCGTCCTGCTCGGCGAGACGGAACGTCACCGCAGAACGGGCCGGTCCCCAGGTGAACGAGAGCAGGCGTCCGGGCTCGAGCGCCAGAACCTCCATCGTGTGCGTCCCTTCCGGCACGTTCGAGTCGCCGAGCAGGAACGTGTCGCCGAGTTCGAGCGATCGCTCGCGGGCGGGATCGTCGGGCCACTCGACCACCGGCCAGAGCCAGCGGCCGATCCGGTCCGGCCGGCTCAGGGCATCCCACACCTGGTCGATCGGCGCATCGAGCAACCGCTCCAGGTGCACGCCGGACCGGCCGTCCGCGCGCACCATGCGCGCCGGGGTCAGGCCGGCCTCGCGACGGCGGTACTCCTCGAGCGCGGAATCGAACGCCGCGGGGTCGGCGGCCTCGCCGGCATAGCCGCGGTCGCCGAGGTCTCCAGGCTCCTCCTCGCCGCGGAGTTCGCGGTCGAGGTGGGTGAACACGTCTTCCCACACGGCTCCCCAGACGGCCGCGTTGACCGCCTGCGCCCGCCGGTGCGTGAGGGTGAGCACGACGTGGTCATCGCCGTGAGCGACGAGGTCCGCCTCGAGCTGCGCCTCGGCCTCGCCCGTGAACATCCAGAGCACGACGATGCGCTTCTCGGGCTCGCAGCTGAGCACGCGACCGGTCACGACGGGGAATCCGCCGCCCATCTGCAGCCGGTAACCGCCATCGTCACCGTCGGCCGAGTAATGGCCGAGCCAGCGCCCGAGGCGCTCGGGCTCGGTGAGCGCGCTCCACAGGTCGGCTGTCGTCGTCGCGTACTCGCGCTCCACCGTCACGGTGCGCCGGGACCCGTCGAGGGAGATGTCTCCGAAGATCGTCATGATGCCGCCTTCCCACTCTCGAATCGCGCGGCCTTCCCTGCCGCGATGCGCCCCCGCGCGAGTTCCGTCTCGATCGCATCGAGGTGCTGGTTCCAGAACGAACGGATGCCGTCCACCCACTCCGCGACGTCGTCGAAGGCGTCCGGGTCGAGTGCGTAGACCCGCTGCTGGCCGGCGGTGCGGCTGCTGACCAGACCGACCTCACGCAAGACGCGAAGGTGCCGGGATGCGCCGGGCTGGCTGATCCCGAACTTCTCGGTCACCGCATCGGACAGCAGTCCTGCCGTGCGCTCGCCTGCTGCCAGCAGTTCGACGATGTGCCGCCGGACCGGATCGCCGAGAGCTTCGAGCGCGTCCACTCGGCGAACATATCATCTTGCGTTTATATAACGCAAGGGTTAATCGATCAGGATCGCTGCGCGAAGGCCGACTCGTACAGGCAGACGGATGCAGCGGTCGCCAGATTCATCGACTCCGCGTTTCCGTAGATCGGCACCGTCACCGCGCGATCCGCGAGTGCGAGATCGTCGTCACCGAGGCCGCGCGCCTCGTTGCCGAACACCCAGGCGGTCGGCCGGGCGAGCAAGCCCTCCGTGCGCACCGCCAGGAGGTCGTCGCCCTTGATGTCGGCCGCCAGGATCTGCAGGCCCGCCGCGTGGGCCCGGCCCACCACATCCTCCAGGGTCGCTCCGACCGCGACCGGCACATGGAAGATCGAGCCGGTCGACGAACGCACGACCTTCGGATTGTAGAGATCGACCGTGCGTCCGGTCAGGATCACCGCATCCGCGCCCGCAGAGTCGGCAGCGCGGATGATCGTTCCCGCGTTCCCCGGGTCGCGCACCTCCTCGAGGATCGCGACGAGCTTCGGCTCCCCCGACAGGATGTCGCGAATCGACGTCGGAAACTGGTGGCAGACGGCCACGAAACCCTGCGGGGTGACCGTGTCGGCCATCGTCTCCAGCACGTGTTCGGAGGCGAACTCCACATCGACGCCGGCATCGACCGCCGTCTGGGCGATGTCGGTGTACCGTTCGAGCGCCGTGGGAGTCGCATACAACTCGACGACGAGCTCCGGACGGAACGTCAACGCCTCAGCGACAGCCTGCGGCCCTTCCAAAAGAAAGAGCCCGGTCTCAGACCGGGCTCCTCTTTTCGCCAGTTTCGCCACGGCTCGAACGCGCGGTGAGCGCGGGTTATCAAGCATGGCACCAGCCTATATGCGGTGACTGCAGTGCAGTGGCTACGCAGCCGCAGCCTTCGGCGCCGACGTGTCGGCGGGAAGCGCCTTCCTGGCCGTCTCGACGAGGGCCGCGAACGTGGCGGGCTCGTTGACAGCAAGCTCGGCGAGGATGCGACGGTCGACCTCGACACCGGCGAGACCCAGACCCTGGATCAGGCGGTTGTAGGTGAGGCCGTTCGCGCGGCTCGCGGCGTTGATGCGCTGGATCCACAGACGACGGAAGTCGCCCTTGCGCGCACGGCGGTCACGGTAGCTGTAGACCAGCGAGTGGGTGACCTGCTCCTTGGCCTTGCGGTACAGGCGCGACCGCTGACCGCGGTAGCCCTCGGCGCGCTCGAGGATGACCCGACGCTTCTTGTGGGCGTTGACAGCCCTCTTTACTCTTGCCATTTTCTTGTTTTCCTAACGTCGGGCGGCGTTACTTGCCGAGCATCTTCTTGATGACCTTGGCGTCGACTGGAGCGAGCACCTGGTCCTGGTTGAGACGGCGAGTGCGACGGCTGGACTTCAGCTCCAGGTGGTGGCGCATACCGGACTGCTGCTTCATGACCTTGCCGCTACCGGTCAGCTTGAAGCGCTTCTTCGCCCCGGAATGGGTCTTCTGCTTGGGCATTATTTCTCCTCGTTCGTCGCAGGCGTAGCCGGCGAACTCTCTTCGTCCTGCGCAGAAGGCTCTGCGGCAGCAGCCGATTCGTCCGCGGAGCTGTGGGCCCGCGCCTTCGAAGCGGCACGTTGTGCGTTGGCCTCGGCCTTGGCCTCTGACTTGTTCTTCAGAGGGCCGATGACCATGACCATGTTTCGACCGTCGATGGTCGGCGTCGATTCGACAGAACCGAACTCCGCGACATCTTCGGCAAATCTCTGGAGCAAGCGCACGCCCTGCTCTGGGCGGGACTGCTCACGGCCGCGGAACAGGATCATGGCTTTGACCTTGTCACCGGCCTTGAGGAAGCCCTCGGCGCGCTTGCGCTTGGTTTCGTAGTCGTGCTTGTCGATCTTGAGGCGGAAACGAACCTCTTTCAGGATCGTGTTCGCCTGGTTGCGCCGGGCCTCCTTGGCCTTCTGCGCAGCCTCGTACTTGAACTTGCCGTAATCCATGATCTTCGCGACAGGCGGCTTGGAGTTGGGAGCAACCTCAACCAGGTCCAGATCGGCTTCCTGCGCGAGACGAAGGGCGACCTCGATTTTCACGACGCCGACCTGCTCACCGCTGGGGCCGACGAGACGAACTTCGGGGACGCGGATACGGTCATTGGTACGGGGATCGCTGATGCGTTTCTCCTCTGATCAAAGCGATGCTTTCGGCCACGATCTCGTCGGGTGACGAAAGCGGCGAAGAGGAAATTCACGCACCACGAGCACCTGCGAAATAATTCGCAGGCCTGGTACGGCACCCTTGCTACCCTCGCGCTGGGTGCGCGACGGCGGAGTGCGAACAACCCGGTAACCTAGTAGCGGTCAAGCGCGGGTGGGAGAATCTCCACTTTCGTACCGAGACAGAAGCCTCGGAGCCCGAACGATTCTAACAGAGGAAATCAGTGAGCGACAGTTACACCCCTGAGGACGCCGACGCCTACGTCGACGAGGCCGTGCGAGACATCGCGGACGTCCCTGCTGTCGAGGTCATCACCACCACTGCAGTGCACCTCATGAGCGCCGCCGCGGTCAAGTGCGGGCTTGCCGACGACCCGTCGACGCAGACGGACCTGGACGAGGCGCGCAAGCTGATCGACGCGCTCGCGGGGCTGGTGACGGCCAGCGCTCCGCACATCGGCGACCAGCACGCGCGAAGCCTCCGCGATGGGCTCCGTTCGCTGCAGCTGGCCTTCCGCGAGGCCTCCCCCATCCCCGACGAGATCGGCAAAGGCCCGGGCGAGAAATGGACCGGCCCGGTCAACTGAGCTCTCTGGCTGCGCCGGTCCCCGCCCGGCGCAGCGTGGCTTCGCTGTGCCTATTGGCTGCGCCGGTCCCCGCCCGGCGCAGCGTGGCTTCGCTGCGGCCCGGCGCGACGGCCCTTCGCTTCGCTGCTACCGGACGTTGATCGCAGCCAAAGCTGTGCGGACGGGCCCGGCGCGACCGCCCTTCGCTGCGCGCTACCGGGGGTTGACCGCGGTGAGGGCGGTGCGGACGGCGGCGATGGTGCGGGCGACCGCGATCTCGTCGGTCGCCCAGTTGCTGACCGAGAAGCGGAGCACCGCGCGGTCCCTCCAGCGGGACGGCGAGGCGAAGACCGACCCCTCGGCCTGCAGCGCCGCGGCCAGGCCTGCGATCTCATCGTCGTCGTCCAGGGCCAGGCAGACCTGCGTGAACACGACATCGTTGAGGATGGTCACTCCGGGCAGCTCTGCAAGACCACGCGCGAGGGCTGCAGCGCTGTCCCCGAGCCGCTGGACGAGCGCATCCACGCCGTGCCGCCCGAGCCAGGCGAGGGTCGCCCAGACCGGAACACCGCGGGCGCGCCTCGACATCTCCGGGACCTTCTCGTACGGATCGAAGCCCTCGGCTGGACGCGGCAGATATGCGGCATGGATGCTGAACGCACCGTTCATCGCGACAGGGTCGGCGACGATCGCGATGCCGCAGTCGTAGGGGACGTTCAGGGTCTTGTGCGCATCCGTCGCCCACGAATCCGCAGCCTCGTAGCCGCTCGTCAGGTGGCGGAGACGGGACGCGGCGCCCGCCCACAAGCCGAACGCGCCGTCCACATGCACCCACGCACCCGCTTCGTGCGCGACCGCGATCGCGCCTTCGAAATCGTCGAACGCTCCCGAGTGCAGATTGCCGGCCTGCAGGGCGACGATCGCCGGGCCCTCGCCCGCCGCCAGGGTCTCGCGCAACAGGTCGACGCGGATGCGCCCCTGCTCATCCGACGGAACGGTCACGGGCTGCCCGAGACCGGCGTAGCGCGCCGCCAGGTCGACCGACGTGTGACGTTCGGCACCCGCGATGAAGCGGATGCGCGGGCCGCCCGCCAGACCGTCACGGTTCACATCCCATCCCGCCGCGCGCAGCACCTGGGTGCGCCCGGCGATGAGCCCGACCATGTTCGCGGTCGTAGCTCCGGTCACGAAGCCGACGTCGGCCGTCGACGGCAGCCCGAGCAGGTCCAGCAGCCAGTCCCCTGCGACTTCCTCGGCACCGACGACGCCGGGGGTGGCATCGCGCATCCCTGCGTTCTGGTCCCAGGCTGAGACGAGCCAGTCGGCACCGAGTGCGACCGGAAAGGTGCCGCCCATCACCCAGCCGTAGAACCGCGACGACTGGATGCCCATCAGGCCCGGTTCGACGGCACCGGTCAGCCGCTCCAGCACGGCATCCGGATCGGCGCCATCCTCGGGAAGCCGCTCGCCGAGCTGCTCGCGCACCTCGCCGATGCGCTCAGCCGGCGGGATCGGACGCTCCTCGAAACCGTGCAGCCAGGCTTTGGCGGTGGCCGCCGTCCGGTCGATTATGTCGTCGTAGTCTGCGTGCATCAGCGCACCCGCTTCCGTGCGCCGAGCGCACAGCACCGATTGTCCTACCGGCCGCCCAGTGGGGTCAACGCGCGGCCACGGGGTCAGGCGGATGCGGCGAGCTCGACGCGCAGGGAGTCCACGCGGGTGGCGATCACGTCATCGGCCGCCCAGCGCTGCGCGAGACGGCCGAGCACGGTGTCGAGTTCTTCCCGGGTCAGGCCCTGGGCCAGTTCCAGCCGGACGACGAGATCTTCGCCCGCGAGGCGCGCATCCGGGTCACCCGATCGCAGCGAGAGGTCGTGGACGCCGAGCTCGGAACCGATCGATGCGGTGAAAGCCGAGAACACCTCCGGGTCGAGATGGGAGGGAAGCCACGGCTGCGACTGCGCGATCGCCCACAGGGCCGGTCGGCGGAAGACGAACTCCGTGTCGGACAGAGGATCGAGCACGACGAGATCTGTCTGCTCACCTGCCGCCGCCAATGCGACACGAGCTCCGTCGGCCGGTACCGGCCTGGCCTTCGGATTCCAGCGCTGCATCGCCTGCACCGACGAGAACACGGGCAGTACCGTCCTGCCGTCCGGCCCTTCCACGGTCACGATGGCGAGCTCCTGCGATTTGTCCACCAGGTGCCCGGCTTCCGTCACACCCGTTTCACCGAGCTGGGCGACGAGCGGGATGAGCAGACGCACGTGGCGCACGGCGTCGACCACCACATCCGCTGTCGCTTCTCCCGATCGGAAGCGCTCGATCGACTGGATGAGCTCAGGCGGAGCCGAACCGTCATCCCCACCGAAGGTGCTCGGATCGAACTGGCGGCCCGCCCACGGCTGCCCCGCCGAGTCGGCGAGATGGCGGTGGTCGTCAGTCTCCGGCGACATCCAGCGCCTCGGGCAGTGTGAATGCGCCTGCGTAGAGCGCCTTGCCGACGATGGCGCCCTCGAGGCCGTTCGGGACCAGCTCGCGGAGCGCAGCAATGTCGTCGAGGCTGGAGATTCCGCCGGACGCCACGACCGGACGCTCAGTGCGCTCCATCACGTCGCGCAGAAGGTCGAGGTTCGGTCCCTTGAGCGTGCCGTCCTTCGTGACATCGGTGACGACGTAGCGCGCGCATCCTGCGTCTTCGAGGCGGTCGAGCACCTGCCAGAGGTCGCCGCCGTCCTGCGTCCAGCCGCGCGCCGCAAGGGTGGTTCCGCGCACGTCGAGCCCGACAGCGATCGCCTCACCGTACCGGCCGATGACGTTCGCTGCCCATTCCGGGTTCTCGAGCGCCGCCGTGCCGAGGTTGATCCTGGTTGCGCCGATGCCGAGTGCCGCCTCGAGCGAGGCGTCGTCGCGGATGCCGCCCGACAACTCGACGTTCACCCCCCGCACCTGGCGGATGACCTTCTTCAGGAGCGCGTAGTTGTTGCCGCGACCGAACGCGGCATCGAGGTCGACGAGGTGGATCCACTCCGCACCCTGGCCGGCCCAGTCCGCCGCAGCGTCGACAGGGTCGCCGTAGTTCGTCTCCGAACCCGCCTCGCCCTGGGTCAGCCGTACGGCTTTGCCGTCGGCCACATCGACCGCCGGAAGCAGCACGAGTCGGGGTGCGGTGTTGAATTCGCTCATTTCGTAGCTTTCATGAATCACGGCCCTGGCGCAGAGTGCCGAGCCAGTTGTGGAGAAGACGGATGCCAGCCGCGCCCGACTTCTCGGGGTGGAACTGCGTCGCGCTCAGCGGGCCGTTCTCCACGGCGGCGATGAACCGCGACCCGTGTTCGCTCCACGTCACACGTGGCGCCGGGAAGGGCGGCATCACGTCGAGGGTCCACTGCTGCGCCGCATACGAGTGCACGAAGTAGAAGCGCTCGTCGCGGATGCCCTCGAACAGTGCCGAGTCCGCCGGCGCATCGACGGTGTTCCAGCCCATGTGCGGCAGGACGTCCGCGTCGAGGATGTCGACTTCGCCGGGCCATTCGCCGAGACCCGGAGAATCGTTCCCCCGCTCGACTCCGTGCTCGAACAGGATCTGCATCCCGACGCAGATGCCGAGCACCGGCCGTCCCCCGGCGAGCCGACGGTCGACGATCTCGTCGCCGTGGGACGCGCGCAATGCTTCGGCGACCGCTTTGAAGGCGCCGACGCCGGGCACGACGAGACCGTCAGCGGCCTGCGCCTTCGCACGATCGCCGGTCAGTTCGACATCGGCGCCGGCGGCCTCGAGCGCTTTCGCGGCCGAGTGCACATTGCCCGTTCCGTAGTCGAAGACGACGACCGACGGTCGGGTCACAGCGCGCCCTTCGTCGACGGGATGCCCGAGACGAGCGGGTCGAGCGCTTTCGCCTGGCGGAATGCGCGCGCGAAGGCCTTGAACTCGGCCTCGGCGATGTGGTGCGGGTCGCGGCCGCCGAGAACGGTGATGTGCGTCGTGAGCGCGGCGTTGAAGGTGATCGCCTCGAACACGTGACGCACCATGGAACCGGTGAAATGGCCGCCGATGAGGTGGTATTCGAAGCCTGCAGGCTCACCGGTGTGCACCAGGTACGGACGGCCGGAGATGTCGACGACGGCCTGCACGAGCGCTTCGTCGAGCGGCACGAGGGCGTCGCCGAACCGCGAGATCCCCGACTTGTCGCCGAGCGCGGAACGGATGGCCTGGCCGAGCACGATGCCGATGTCTTCGACCGTGTGGTGCACGTCGATCTCGACGTCGCCGCTGGCGCGGACCGTCAGGTCGGTGAGGGAGTGCTTCGCGAACGCGGTCAGCAGGTGGTCGAAGAAGGGCACGGACGACTGCACGTCGGCGATGCCCTTCCCGTCGAGGTCGACGGTGAGCTGGATGCTCGACTCGCTCGTCTCCCGCTGGATCGTGGCCGTGCGATTGGTCATGACTGCGAGTTTAGTGTCGACGCGGTGACGCCCTCGTCTGTGTGACCGAGTGAGGCGAGCGCCGTCAGAAACGCCGTCGTCTCGGCCTCGGTGCCCGCGGTCACGCGCAGGTGGCCGGGGATTCCGACATCACGGATGAGGACTCCCTGGGCCAGGAGCGCCTGGAAGGTCGCGTGCGGGTCGCGCACACCGCCGAAGAGGACGAAGTTGCTCCCGCTGCGGTGCGGCTGGTACCCGAGCGCCGCGAGTTCGGTCACGAGCCGATCGCGCTGCGCGGAGATCTCGCCGACCATGGCGAGCATCTCGGCGGAGTGGGCGAGCGCTGCGATCGCCGCCGCCTGGGTGAGCGCGGACAGGTGATACGGGAGGCGCACCAGTCGGAGGGCGTCCGTGACGGCGGAGTCCGCGGCGAGGTAGCCGACCCGCGCCCCGGCGAAGGCGAAGGCCTTGCTCATCGTGCGCGAGACGAGCAGGCGTTCGCGTCCCGGCAGGAGCGTGAGGGCGGAGGGGCTCCCCGAAGGCATGAACTCGGCGTACGCCTCGTCGACCACGACGATTCCCCGTGCCGCGTCATAGACAGCAGCGATCGTCTCGATCGAGAGCGGTGTGCCGGTCGGGTTGTTCGGGGCGCACAGGATCACGATGTCGGGGTCGACGCGGCGGATCTCTGCGACGGCTGTCTCGGCGCTGAGTTCGAAGTCATCGCCCCGGGGGCCCGCGATCCATTGGGTTCCCGTGCCGGAAGCGAGGATCGAGTACATCGAATAGGTCGGCGCGAAGCCGAGCATGGTGCGCCCGGGTCCACCGAAGGCCTGCAGGATGTGCTGGATGACCTCGTTCGACCCGTTCGCCGCCCAGATCTGCGCAGAGGTCAGACCGTGCCCGAGATACCGGGCCAGGCTTTCGCGCAGCTCGACGAATTCGCGATCGGGATAGCGGTTGACCCCGTGGATCGCTTTGGCGACCGCGGCCACGATGTCTGCCGCCACGTCATCCGGAATCGGATGCGTGTTCTCATTCACGTTAAGCGCGACCGGAACGGTCTTCTGTGGTGCGCCGTACGGGGTCTTTCCCCGCAGGTCATCGCGAATAGGCAGATCAGAGAGGGAGGTCACCTACCCAATGCTAATGCGGCAGGACTGCGCGTCTCCTCGTGCCAGTTCTCACTGCCCGGTGCTGTACTGCGCCGGAATCGCGATGCGCTGACCGGGTGTCACGACGGCCGACTGCAGCTGGTTCAGCGACACGATGTCAGCGATCACGTCGCGCGGATCTGCACTCGGCGCGACCTTCTCGGCGATGCTCCAGAGCGACTGGCCGGAGTGAACCGTCACGTAGGCGAACTGCGTGTGCGTGCTCGAGCCGGTCGCGATGGCGCCCCCGCCGTTGACGGCGAAGAGAAAGGCGCCCACCACCAAAGGAACGGCCGCGAGCGTCGTGAGCACGGCACGACCACGCCGCGTGAGACGGAGGTGCGTGGACGGTTCACCGGCGGGGCGGGACGTCGCACCGGCGAAATGCGTCGGCATCTGAATCGCTGCAGTCATGGCCTGTCCTCCTGGGAGTATTCGCATCCGGCACTCGGCCGGGAGGGCCGGATGCGAAGCTATGTTCCGAATATATCTTCGAATGTCTGAAACTTCAACCACTCCACAGGCACTGATTATGGGACGAATATCGCAACACACTCGAACACATGTTTGTTTCAGCGCTGCATCGTGGATACAGTTTCGATTGTCTGGAGTTCACTCAACCAGGCACCACCGACATTCGTTCCAGAGCACGTCCCGGAACGGACGCGGAGGCGGTCACGAAGGGACGGGGAAGTGACGAACGACACTGGAGCAGGGCGCGAACGCGGCGGGACCCGCCGGCGCAAGAACCTCAGCGAGAAGCAGCTCGCCATCCTCGACGTGATCGCGCGCTCCGTCAGCCAGCGCGGCTATCCGCCGAGCATGCGGGAGATCGGCGACGCCGTCGGGCTCTCGTCGCTGTCGAGCGTGACGCACCAGCTGAACCAGCTCGAGCTGAGCGGCTACCTCAGGCGCGACCCGAACCGGCCACGCGCACTCGAGATCCTGATCGACGTCCCCTCCACCGCATCCGAAAGCCTCGACTACGAGAACCAGACCCCGGTCGGCGACGCCCGGATGGTCCCGCTGGTCGGACGCATCGCCGCCGGCGTGCCCATCACGGCCGACCAGCAGGTCGAAGAAGTCTTCCCCCTCCCCCGCCAGCTCGTCGGCAACGGAGACCTCTTCATGCTGAAAGTCGTCGGCGAGTCGATGATCGATGCGGCGATCTGCGACGGCGACTGGGTGGTCGTCCGGCAGCAGAAGACGGCGGAGAACGGTGACATCGTCGCCGCCATGCTCGACAGCGAGGCCACGGTCAAGGTCTTCCGCCAGCGCGACGGCCACACCTGGCTGCTCCCCCGCAACTCGAACTTCGAGCCGATCCTCGGCGACTTCGCCGAGGTACTCGGCAAGGTGGTGGCGGTCCTCCGCGCGGTCTGAGCATCACCGCCCCGCGTCAGGAGCCGTCGTCAGGGCCCCGGCGCGGACACGATGCCGGAGTCGTAGGCGAAGACCACGACCTGCGCCCGATCACGTGCGTCCAGCTTCGCCATCGCGCGCGACACGTGGGTCTTCGCCGTCGCCGGACTGATGTACAGGCGTTCGCCGATCTCCGCATTGCTGAGACCCACCGCGACCAGCGCGACGATCTCGCGCTCCCGGTCGGTCAGGAGCCCGAGCTTCTCGTCGACGGCCGCATCCCGCCGCGGCAGGGTGGCGAAGCGCTCGATCAACCTGCGTGTGACACTCGGCGCGAGCAGGGACTCGCCTGAGGCGACCACTCGCACTGCCCGCCGGAGGTCGTCCGGTTCCAGGTCCTTGAGAAGGAAGCCGCTCGCGCCCGCACGCAGCGCCTCGAACACCGTGGCGTCCAGCTCGTACGTCGTGACCACCAGAACCCGCGTGCCCGGGAGCGACGCGTCGGCGATCACAGAGGCCGTCGCTGCGATCCCGTCGAGGCGCGGCATCCGCACATCCATCACGATCACGTCCGGACGCATCCGGCGTGCCAGCTCCACCGCCTCGATGCCGTCCGCGGCCTCTCCGACGACCTCGATGTCGTCGGAACGCTCGAGGATCGCGCGGAACCCCTCGCGGATGAGCGCCTGGTCGTCGGCCAGGACGACGCGGATCACGCCGGCTCCTCGATCGGCAGCACTGCGGACACGAGGAAGCCGCCGGCCCGCGACGTGCCGGTTTCGAGCGTTCCGCCGACCGAGTGGGCGCGCTCGCGCATCCCGACCAGCCCGAGCCCGCGGCCGTCGCCGCCCGCAGGCGCGCCGCGGCCGTTGTCCTCCACCGTCACGAGCAGCGCGCGCGTGTCGAGGTCTGCGCGCACCGTCACCCACACTGTGCTCGCCGCTGCGTGACGCACGACGTTCGTGACGGCCTCTTGGACGATACGGAAGGCGGTCAGCTCGACGAACGGTGTGATCTCCGCGCCATCGACGGAGATCCGCGACTCGACCGTCAGGCCCGACGCCTCGAGTTCCGCCAGGAGGTCGGGAAGCCTGTCCAGTCCGGGCTGCGGAGCGGTCTCGGCACCGGGCGCAGGATCGCGACGGAGCAGTTCGAGAGTGCGGCGCAGCTCCGGAATCGCCTGGCGCGACAGCCCGCGCACCTTCATCATCGCCGTGCGGGCCGCATCCGGATGGTCGTCGAACGCGTCGAGGGCGACTCCGGCCTGCACCGAGATAACCGAGATGGTGTGCGCCAGCACGTCGTGGAGCTCGCGCGCCATCCCGAGGCGTTCGTCGGTCAGCTCCTCGCGCATCCGCGCCTCCGCCTCGCTCGCGGCGGCGGCCACGCTCAGCTCGTTGTTGCGTCGAACCTGCGCGGCCGTCGCGCCCAGCACCACCATGACCGCCATTCCGAGGGCAGGACCGGTGATGGCGAACGAAAGCCAGGGCACCGGCTCGGGGGGAAGGGACGGGATGATCATCCACGCGACGATGAAACCGGACGCCATGAGGATCGAGCGCCAGGTCGATCGTCCGTAGGCGCCGATCGCATATGACGTCGCGAACAGCACGAGGGCGGGTGACGCGCCCGGGTAGCCGGCGAAATGATAGACGGCGACCGCGGCGATCACGATGAAGGAGACCAGAACCGGATGCGTGCGCCGCCAGACCAGCGGCGCGCACGCGGCGAAGCCGAGCAGGTAGGCGCCGGCGGGAAACGCCTCGATCGCCGGGAAGGTCGTCGGGGAGGCGTAGGCCAGTTCGGCGTAGATCCCGGCCTCGACGATCACGAGCACCACCACCGCGATCAGCAGGTCGATCTGGAACGCGGTGATGCGGTGTCCGCTGCGGGTCGCCACCGCCGGGCTCGTCACCATGTCAGCCTATCGGGGGCTGCGGACGAAGCCGCAGCAGACGTGGGCGACGGTAGGCCAGGAAAGCGACACCGGACAGAGCCGCGGTCCACGCGACCAGGATGGCGATGGTGGTGGGATCGGGGACGCTCCCGCCCGCGATCTCCCAGCCGAGGTTCGCGAGCCGGTAGGTCGGCATCCACAGCGCCAGGTCGCTCATCCCCGACGGAAGGACAGCCGGAGGAACCCACAAGCCGCCGAGCGCCGACATCGCCATGTAGAGCCCGTAGCTGAGCGGGTAGGCGAGATCGGAGCCGACGAGGAAGCCGATGGCGATCCCGAGGGCCGCGAAAGTCGTGCTTCCGAGCCACAGGGCGGCGACCAGGGCGACCCATTGCCCGATCGACAGCGAGACCCCCTTCGCTACGGCCGCCGTCACGCAGACCAGCACGATCGCAGGCAGTGCGGTCAGGACGCTCGCGAAGACTTTCGACCCGAGTACGGTCGCGCCGGAGATCGGCATGGATCGCAGCTGCTGCAGCCATTCGGTCTGGCGCTCCTCAGCGATCCGAGGGCCAGTCGTGGACAGGACCGCCCAGATCGCGCCGTATGCGGCCATGGCGACCATGATCTCGACCGTGCCAGGGAGCTCGCCGGGCGGGGTCGGACCGCCGCCGAACAACGTCGCGAACAAGAGGTAGAAGCCGATCGGCGCGGCGACGGCCAGTGCGAGGTATTTGGGGTCGCGCAGCATGCGGAGCGTCTCCAGCCGGAGAAGGGAGCGGGTCATGATTGAGCCTCCTGGGTGAGGGTGAGAAAGGATTCGTCGAGGCTGGGCGGGCTCACCTCGAGGGACTTCCACCCGAGACTGCAGGCCGCCAGCGCTCGCACGGTCGAGTCGGCGTCGGTGGTGCGGATCGCGAATCGTCCCCCCGCGCGTGCGACGTCGACGACCCCGGGCAGGCTGCCGAGCAGCCCGTCCTGACCGTCGGCTGCCGGCTCCGGCACCGTGACGCGCACCATGGTCGTCCCTGTGCGTCGACGGATCTCGTCGGGTCGGCCGTCGCCGACGATCCGGCCGTTCGCGAGCACCACGACCCTGGTGGCGTTCTCATCCACTTCGTCGAGGTAATGCGTTGCGAAGACGAGAGTCCGTCCGGTCGCGGCAAAGGCGCGCATCGCCTCCCAGAACTCGGAACGCGCCTGGACGTCGAGTGCACGAGTGGGTTCGTCGAGAATGAGGATCTCGGGGTCGGCGACCACGGCGATCGCGAACCGGAGGCGCTGGGCCTGGCCGCCAGAGAGGCGGTCGACGCGACGACGCTCGAGACCCACGAGACCGGCGAGCTCGATGGCTCGCCCGACGGCGAGTGGCCGAGGGTAGATTCCGGCGCTGAAGCCGACCAGTTCGGCGACGCTCACTCCGGCCATGAAGCCGGTGTCCTGCAGCATGGCCGCGATGGCACCCCGGGCTACGGCCGCGCGGGGCGTCGAGCCGGCCACGCTGATCCGCCCGCGATCGGCGGCGACGAGGCCGACCATCATCCCGATGGTCGTGCTCTTGCCCGCCCCGTTGGGGCCGAGCAGCGCGACGGATTCGCCCCGCGTGAAGTCGAGGTCGAGCGAGCGGATCGCCTCGACACCGCCATAACTCTTGGATACGCCGTCGAGACGGATCGCCACATCCGGAGGCGTCGGGAAGGAGATCGGATCGTTCATGGCCCGATCCTGGCGTGAATGACGAGCGATCGCGTCCTCCGGCTGGATCGGCCGGCATAACGCAGCGGGAGTATTTCCCGCGGGCCCGGACTACGCCCAGCCGAGCTCGTGGAGGCGAGCGTCCGAGAGCCCGAAATAGTGGCCGATCTCATGCGCGAGAGTGACCCGCACCCGCCTGCGGAGCTCGTCGAGATCGGCGCTGCGCTCCTGGATGTTGTTCTTGAACAGGGTGATGCGATCGGGCAATTCGCCGTAGCCGTACACGCCGCGACGCGTCAACGGGTGTCCCGTGTACAGGCCGTAGAGCCGGGGATACTCTCCGCTCGGCTGGTTGTCGATCAGGATCGCGACATTGTCCAGCTGCCCGAACCAGTCGTCGGGAATGGCGTCGTACTCTTCGGTGACGATGCGTTCGAACTCATCGTCGGAGATCTCGACCATGCAGCAATCCTGTCACCGCGGACGCCGGCGAAGGAGAAACGGGCGCACAGGTTCGCTCCCGGCGCACAGGTTCGCTCCCGGCGCACAGGTTGCAACCTGTGCGCCGGTTCAGAACCTGTGCGCCCGACCGACCGTCCGCGACTAGGCGGGAACGCCCGCCTTCTCCCGGACGACCCGTGTCGCCTCGAGGATGTTCTTCAGCGACGCCACCGTCTCGTCGTAGCCCCTGGTCTTCAGCCCGCAGTCCGGGTTCACCCAGAGCTGGCGGCCGGGGATGGCGGCGAGCGCTGTCTCCAGCAGCTCGGTCACCTCGGCGACGCTCGGCACACGCGGCGAGTGGATGTCGTAGACGCCCGGGCCGATCCCGTGGTCGAATCCGCTGGTCTGGATGTCGTGGACGACCTCCATGCGCGAGCGGGCCGCCTCGATACTCGTGACATCGGCGTCGAGGTTGCGGATCGCATCGATGACGACGCCGAACTCCGAATAGCAGAGGTGGGTATGGATCTGCGTCTCGTCGCGCACACCCGCAGTGGCGAGGCGGAACGATCCGACCGACCAGTCGAGGTAGTCGGCGTGGGCGGCACGCTTGAGCGGAAGCAGCTCGCGGAGTGCTGGCTCGTCCACCTGCACGATACGGATTCCGGATGCCTCCAGGTCGCCGATCTCATCGCGGAGCGCCAGCGCGACCTGGCGCGCGGTCTCGCCGAGCGGCTGGTCGTCGCGCACGAACGACCACGCGAGGATCGTGACAGGGCCGGTGAGCATCCCTTTCACGGGCTTCTGGGTGAGGCTCTGCGTGTAGGTCGACCAGTCCACCGTGATCGGCTTCGGCCGCGAGACGTCGCCCCACAGAATCGACGGACGGGTGCAGCGGCTGCCGTACGACTGCACCCAGCCGTTCTGCGTGACGGCGAAACCGTCGAGGTTCTCGGCGAAGTACTGCACCATGTCGTTGCGCTCGGGCTCGCCGTGCACGACGACGTCGATGCCGATCTCCTCTTGGAGGTCGACGACGCGCTTGATCTCGTCGCGCATGAGACCCAGGTATTCGGCTTCGCTGATCAGGCCCTTCGCGAGCTGCGCACGGGCCCGGCGGATGTCGCCCGTCTGCGGGAACGACCCGATCGTGGTGGTCGGCAGGAACGGCAGGCCGAGCGCCTCCTCCTGGGCTGCCAGACGATCGCTGTACTCGCCGCGTGAGAAGTCGGCCTCAGTGAGGCCGGCCGTACGGGCGCGGACGGCGGCATCGCGCACGCCGGGCGCCGACCGGCGGTCGGCAAGCGCGTCGGATGCGGCGCGCAACGCATCCTGCACCGCTTCGTGGCCGTCGAGAAGGCCTGTTGCGAGTGTCGCGACCTGTCCGACCTTCTGGTCCGCGAACGCGAGCCACGACGTCAGCTGCTCGGACAGTGCCGGCTCGTCGTCGACGTCATGGGGCACGTGGAGCAGCGAGGTCGAGGTGGAGACCGCCACGTCCGGTGAGATCGACAGCAGGGAGGTGAGCTTTCCGAAGGCGGCCTCGAGGTCGCCGCGCCAGATGTTGTGGCCGTCGATCACGCCGCCGACCACGGTCTTGCCGGCGAGGGCGGCTGTGGTGGCCGCGTCGAGCCCGGACGGGACCGTTCCTCGCACGAGGTCGAGCCCGATCGCTTCGACAGGGGACGCCGCGAGGACCGGAAGGGCGTCGTCCAGGCTTCCGTACGGCGCCGCGACGAAGATTGCGGGGCGATCCGCTTCGGCGCCGAGCGTCGCATAGGCGGAGCGCACGGCTTCGAGCACCTCGGAACGCGCATCCTCGATGCTCTCGCTCACGAGGGCAGGCTCGTCGAGCTGCACCCACGGTGCTCCCACGGCAGCGAGCCGCGCGAGAAGCTCCTGGTAGACGGGGAGCACGTCGGCGAGACGGGTGAGGGGGCGGAAACCATCGGGGGCTTCGTCGCTCGGCTTGCTGAGGGCGAGGAACGTCACGGGGCCGACGATGACCGGCCGGGTCACGAATCCTGCCGCCTTGGCCTCCTCGAACTCACGCACGATACGGTCGGAGGCGAGTGCGAACGACGTCTCGGGACCGATCTCCGGCACCAGGTAGTGGTAGTTCGAGTCGAACCACTTCGTCATCTCGAGAGGTGCGTTCTCGCCCTCTCCGCGAGCGATGGTGAAGTAGCCGGCGAGGTCGACGTGACCGGCAGCATCCGCGAGGCCGGCGAAGCGTGAAGGCAGCGCGCCGAGCGTCACAGCAGCGTCGAGCACCTGGTCGTAGTAGCTGAAGCTCTCGGGAATCGAAGCATCGTCGCGCCCGAGACCGAGCCCGGCCAGCCGTTCGCGCGTGACGGAACGGAGTTCAGCGGCCTGCGCTTCGAGCTCCTCCGCGGCGATGGAGCCCGCCCAGAAGGCCTCGACGGCCTTCTTCAGTTCACGGCGGCGGCCGATACGCGGATAGCCGAGGATCGTCCCCGTCGGAAAGGCGGCGCGAGTCGTGGTGTCGGTCATTCTGTTCTCTCTTTCAGGTGGTGCTGGCTCAGGCGGTGGCGTTGTGCAGGAGTCCCGTGCGTTCCAGCACGGACAGGACGGCGTGGTGCTGGTTGAAGGTGTACAGGTGGATGCCCGGGGCACCGCCTGCGACGAGCTGCGAGACCACGCCGCTCGCCCACGCGATGCCGATCTCGCGCTGACCTTCCTCGGTCGGTTCGATCTCGAGCTGGATCGCGAGCTCGCTCGGCAGGTCCTCGCCGCTCAGTTCGAGCATCCGCTTCAGTCGCGCGGGGCTGGTGACGGGCATGATCCCGGGCAGGATCGGGAACTCGACCCCCGCATCCTTCGCGCGCTGGGCGAAGGAGAGGTAGTCCTCGGGGTGGAAGAAGAGCTGGGTGATGCCGAGGTTCGCACCGGCGGCCTGCTTCGCGAGGAGGGTGTCGATGTCCTGGCTCGCCGAGCGCGAGTTGGGGTGCCCGTTGGGGAACGCTGCGACCGCGATGCGGACGTGTTCGCGTTCGGTCCGCACCTCGCGCGCTGTCGGGATACCGGGCACGAGGCGCTCCTCGTACGGCACCCGCTCGGCCTGTACCCGGTGGATCAGCTGAACCAGTTCGCCGGCACTGTGAAGGTCCCCGAGTCCGGTGTCGCCGTCGCGGGCGTCCGCGGGCGGGTCCCCGCGCACGGCCAGGAAGCTGCGGACGCCGGCATCGAGGAATTCGCGGATGAGACGGTTCGCCTCGACGTGCGAGGAACCGACGCAGGTCAGGTGCGCCATCGGGCTCACCGTGGTGTTCGAGAGGATGTAGCGGAGCACATCCAGGGATGACGTGCGCGACGATCCGTTCGCGCCGTACGTCACCGAGATGAACTCGGGGCCGGCGGCAGCAAGCCGGTCGATCGTAGCGGGCAGGGCGGCCGCTGCCGCCCCGTTACGGGGCGGATAGAGCTCGAAGGAGAACGGGACGCGGCCCGGACACGGCACGTCGCCGGCGACGGCCGGTGCAGATCCGTGGTCGTTCATCGCATGTCTTCCGTCCAGGTGATGTCGGGATGACCGCATCCACGGGACGGCGGCCGCAGGCTTGCCGCGCACGCCCCTGGAGGGTCATGAGCCCGAAGGCTTTCGCGGGCGGGTGCCGGGCTCGGCTGTCGCTCCATGCCGCCCAGGAGATCCTGCGCGACAACGATTGATAGGCAGATTAGCAAGCACCGCAGCGCACCGACAGGCGTGTGTCGTCATATGACGACACCGCCCGGATCAGGCGACGGCGAACGCGCTGAAGACGGCCTCGTACTCCGGAAGGACGCGCGCCGTCACCTTGGTGCCGTCGTCCACGTACTCGGTCGACATCACCCGTCCGCGCTCGTGCAGCGCGGAGATCAGGTCGCCGCGGTCATACGGGATGACGAGCTCGAGCTCGATCGACGGGTCGGGGATGAGGCGGGCGATTGCGGCGAGGACGTCGTCGATGCCCTCGCCGGTGCGCGCGGAGGCGAAGATCGCTCCGGGCTCGAGCCCGCGCAGCACCAGACGCTCATCGTCGCCGACCAGGTCTGCCTTGTTGAAGACGACCAGCTCGGGCAGGTCGCGCGCACCGACTTCGCCGATGACATCGCGGACGGTCGCGAGTTGGCTCGCGGGGTCGGGATGCGACGCGTCGACCACGTGCACGATCACGTCGGAATCCGCCACCTCTTCGAGCGTCGACCGGAACGCCTCGACGAGCTGGTGGGGCAGGTTGCGGACGAAGCCGACGGTGTCGGCAAGCGTGTAGAGGCGGCCGTCGGCCGTGACGGATTTGCGAACGGTCGAGTCGAGCGTGGCGAACAGCGCGTTCTCGACGAGCACGCCCGCCTTCGTGATCCGGTTCAGGAGACTGGACTTGCCTGCGTTCGTGTACCCGGCGATCGCGACGGACGGCACCGAATTGCGACGGCGGTTCGCGCGCTTGGCCTCACGCGCGGGCTTGAAACCGGCGATCTGCTTGCGCAGCTTCGCCATCCGCGTGTGGATGCGGCGACGGTCGAGTTCGATCTTCGTCTCACCGGGGCCACGCGATCCCATGCCGGCACCCGCGCCACCGACCTGGCCACCGGCCTGCCGGGACATCGACTCACCCCAGCCGCGCAGACGAGGGAGGAGGTATTCGAGCTGGGCGAGTTCGACCTGGGCTTTGCCTTCGCGGCTCTTCGCGTGCTGGCTGAAGATGTCGAGGATGACGGCGGTGCGGTCGATGACCTTCACACGGACCACATCTTCGAGGGCACGCCGCTGGCTCGGGGCCAATTCCGTGTCGGCGATGACGGTGTCGGCGCCGAGGGCTGCGACGGTACCCGCGAGCTCCTGGGCCTTGCCGCGGCCCAGGTAGGTGCTGGGGTCCGGATGCGGTCTCCGCTGCAGGAGGCCGTCGAGTACGACGGCGCCCGCGGTCTCAGCCAGTGCCGCCAGCTCACGCATCGAGTTCTCGGCGTCCTGCAACGAACCCTGCGAATACACGCCGATGAGGACCACGTTCTCCAGCCGCAGCTGTCGATACTCGACCTCGGTGACGTCTTCGAGCTCGGTCGACAGACCGGACACCCGGCGCAATGCCGCGCGGTCTTCACGATCGAACTGCTCGCCGTCGTGCGATGTGTCGTCCACGGTCCCGCGCTGGAGCGCCTGCGCTCCGCTCGTGAACAGCGACACACCCGCGTGGGTATCGGCGTTCGCCAGTACGCGCGCCACGACATCGACGTCGGTGGAGCGTGTCTCTTCGCCGCTCTGCGGCTCATTCAATTCGGTATTCACCATCTCGGGTAACCCTAGTTCGTTCCTGTCCTGTACGTTTCCTCTATGGCCAGCGGCGATCACTACTTCACCTCTGCGCCCGAGAGCGATCCGGGGCTCCGCCCGTTCACGGTGCGGCTGGCCGGTCAGACCTTCGAACTGACCACGGCCAACGGGATCTTCAGCCCGGAGCGCGTCGACACGGGCACACGTGTGCTCCTCGACCATGTGCCCTCTGCACCGCCCGGAGGCCATCTTCTCGACCTCGGCTGCGGCTGGGGGCCCGTTGCGCTCACACTGGCACTCGAATCCCCTCATGCGACGGTCTGGGCCGTCGACGTCAATACCCGGGCCCTGGATCTCGTGCGCAGAAACGCGCAGAAACTCGGCCTCGTCAATGTCAACACTGCGCTGCCCGACGATGTTCCCGATTCGGTGAGCTTCACCACGATCTGGTCGAATCCGCCGATCCGGGTCGGCAAAAACGAACTCCACAACCTGCTCGAGCGGTGGATGCCCCGGCTCGAGCCCGGCTCCGACGCCTGGCTGGTCGTACAGCGCAACCTCGGTTCGGATTCCCTCCACCGGTGGATGCAGACGACCTTCGCCGGCACGCTCTCGGTGACGCGGGCCGCGACGAGCAAGGGGTACCGGGTGCTGCGAGCCCGACGTCGTTCGGACGAATCGCCCGCCGAATAGCCGGACGCACCGCGCATCCCCCCACCAGCAGGTCAGCTCAGTTCGAGATCACCCTCGAAGACGAGTTCGGCCGGCCCGGAGAGCGCAACGTGCTCGCCGTCCTCGGTCGGGAACATGCGCACTCCGACCATGCCGCCCGGAACATCCACCCGCCAGTTGTTCGGGGCTCCGCCGCCGGCCCAGTAGCGGGTGGCGAGCGCCGCTGCGGCCGCTCCCGTGCCGCAGGAGAGCGTCTCGCCGCTTCCGCGCTCGTGGACGCGCATGCGGATGCGGCCGACCCCGTCTTTGACCAGCGGCTCACGCGGAACGACGAATTCGACGTTCGCACCATCGGCCGGCGCCGGATCGAGGTGCGGGATGTAGGTCAGATCGGCGGTGTCGAGCTCGTCCTCGTCGGCCAGCGCGACGACGACGTGCGGGTTTCCGACATCGAGGCCCAGCCCGGGACGCGCCACCGGGAGTTCACGGGCGCGGACGAGCGGCTCGCCGCCGGACAGGGACCAGCGTCCGAGATCGACCTGGAAGCCGGTCAGGTTGCGCTGCACATCGCGGACACCGCCACGGGTTCCGATCGGCAGGGTGTCGCCGTCGGCCAGCTCGGCGAGGCCGGACTCGATGAGGAACCGGACATACACCCGGATGCCGTTGCCGCACATCTCGGCGATCGAACCGTCTGCATTGTAGTAGTCCATGAACCACTCGGCGCCCTCGTCTTCGGCGAGCGACTCGGCCCCCTCAGGGAGGTGGCGCGAGCGGACGGCCCGGATGACCCCATCCGCCCCCACACCGAAATGGCGGTCGCAGATGTCCGCGATCTGGGTCGGCGTCAGGTCGATCTGGCCGTCGGGGTCGGCGAACAGCACGAAGTCGTTCCCCGTGCCATGCCCTTTGGTGAAGTGGAGCGTTGTCGCCATGGCTACAGCCTATCGAGGGCGTGGTCGACGAGTCGGGGGTCGTCGTAGTCGAGCCAGTGCAGCCCAGGGTACCGCTTGAACCAGCTGACCTGGCGGCGGGCGTAACGGCGGGTGAGCTGCTGTGTCTGCGCGATCGCGTCGTCTTCGCTGAGCCTTCCGTGCAACTGCGCGAGCGCCTGCATGTAGCCGATCGCGCGACTCGCGGTGACGCCGCGCTCGATCCCTGCAGGCAGGAGTCGGCGGACCTCGTCGACGAGGCCGGACCGCCACATCCGCTCGACCCTGGCGTCGAGACGCGCGGTCAGTTCTTCGCGGGGCGCACGCAGACCGAGTGTCACGATCGGCATCCACGGCACCGGTTCTTCGGGGAGGGATGCGCTGAACGGCCGGCCCGTCAGCTCGATGACTTCGAGGGCGCGCACGAGGCGGCGCCCGTTGCTCGGGCCGATGGATGCCGCAGCGGCGGGGTCGACGTCGGCCAGGCGCCGATACATCATGCCGGGACCCTGCTGTTCGAGTTCCGTCTCGAGTCGTTCGCGGATGCCGGCGTCTGTTCCCGGGAAGCGGAGGTCGTAGATCACGCTCGAGACATAGAGCCCGGACCCGCCGACGAGGATGGGCACGGCCCCCCGGCGCGCGATCTCCGTGATGACGGCGCGCGCCCGCGGCTGGTAGCGCGCGACGGTGGCTTCATCGGTGACTTCGAGGATGTCGATCAGGTGGTGCGGGATCCCCCGCCATTCGTGCGGCAGGAGTTTCGCGGTACCGATGTCCATTCCGCGGTAGAACTGCATCGCGTCGGCGTTGACGATCTCGGGGTCGCGTCCTTCGGCGCGGATGCGTTCGGCGAGGTCGAGGGAGAGGTCGGTCTTGCCGGTCCCGGTCGGACCGACGACGACGATCAGCGGATGCGCGGCTTCGGTCGCCGGGTCTGCCGGCTGCGCCTCAGCGCTCGCCATCCGTCGGATCGTAGATGGGCATCGTTCCGACGCCCGGAACCGTCAGCGGCTCGCCGGTGCGGAGAGTCGGGAGTCCGAGCGAGACTCGCCCCTGGGTTGCGCCGGACGCTGAGCCGTGCGCGGGCACTGCGCACGATTCGGCCTCGGCACGATCCCAGGCGTCTCCGGCCCGGGTGCGGCGGATCGTGAGGGGTGCGCCGTCGGCCGAGTCCGCGATCAGGTGGAACGGTGCGGCGTGGGTGACGGTCACAGTGACGACGTCGCCCGGTCGCGGCAGTTCGGACCCGGCCGGAACTTCGAAGTGCACGAGGCGGCTGTCCTGCGCGCGCCCGCTCAGTCGATGGGTGTCGGCGTCTTTGCGGCCTTCGCCGTTGGCGACGAGCACCTCGACCTCACGGCCGACGACCTTCTGATTCTCTTCGAGAGAGATGCGCTCCTGGAGCGCGATCAGCCGGTCGTAACGGTCTTGCACGACGGCTTTCGGGACCTGGTCTTCCATGGTCGCAGCCGGAGTTCCCGGGCGGATCGAGTACTGGAACGTGAAGGCGGAGGCGAAGCGCGCGGCTTCTACGACGCGCAGCGTCTCCTGGAAGTCCGCCTCGGTCTCGCCGGGGAATCCGACGATGATGTCGGTGCTGATAGCTGCATCGGGGAGCTTCGCCCGCACGCGGTCGAGGATGCCGAGGAACTTCTCGGAACGGTAGGACCGGCGCATCGCTTTGAGAATGCGGTCGGACCCGGACTGGAGCGGCATGTGCAGCTGCGGCATCACCGCGGGCGTCTCGGCCATGGCGTCGATCACGTCGTCGGTGAACGCTGCCGGATGCGGACTGGTGAAGCGGATGCGCTCCAGGCCCTCGATCTCTCCCGTGGCACGCAGGAGCTTGCCGAATGCCTGCCGGTCGCCGAATTCGACGCCGTAGGAGTTCACGTTCTGGCCGAGAAGCGTCACTTCGATCGCACCGTCGTCGACAAGCGCCTTGATCTCGCGGAGGATCTCGCCGGGCCGGCGGTCCTTCTCTTTTCCACGCAGCGATGGGACGATGCAGAACGTGCACGTGTTGTTGCAGCCGACGGAGATGGAGACCCATCCGCTGTAGCTGGAGTCACGTTTGGTGGGCAGCGTGGACGGGAAGGTCTCGAGCGCCTCGAGGATCTCGATCTCGGCGGCGTCGTTGTGGCGTGCTCGCTCGAGCAGGCTCGGCAAGGATCCCATGTTGTGCGTGCCGAAGACGACGTCGACCCAGGGAGCTTTCTCGAGGATGACGTTCTTGTCCTTCTGGGCGAGGCACCCGCCGACGGCGATCTGCATCCCCTCGTGCCGCCTCTTGACCGACGCCAGATGACCCAGGTTGCCGTAGAGCTTGTTGTCCGCGTTCTCGCGCACGGCGCACGTGTTGATGACGACGATGTCGGCTTCTTCGCCGTTGGCGGGAACGTAGCCTGCTGCTTCGAGGGAGCCGCTGAGCCGCTCGGAGTCGTGCACGTTCATCTGGCACCCGTAGGTGCGCACTTCGTAGGTGCGCGCCCGACCGGTCTCGTCGACCGCCGCATCGGACGGCAGGATCACAGTGCGCGCTTCGGTGATGGTGCTCATGATGCACCTAGTTTACGGTCGGGCGGCGACGTGCGCCGACTCGTGAGCCGAGTGCCCACCAGGCGGGCCCCAGTCACTCGAAACGAACGTCCGGACGCTTGTTCCTGAGCATCGCGACGCTGATCGCGGAGTTCACCGTGTGACCGTCGTAGCCCTTGCGGGAGAGAAAGCCATGCACGCGTCTCTTGATCGTCTCGTCGTCGTACGACGAGAGCTGACGGATGCGCTTGAGCGCCAGCTCGATCGCCTTCGCCTCTTCTTCTTCGCCGTCGAGCTCATGAATCGCCGAGTCGATCTCGTAGTCAGGAATGTGCTTGCGCCTCAGCTCCTGCCTGATCGCCGCGCTGCCGAGCCCCTTGCGCTCGTGGAGGGTGGATACGAGGTACCGGGCGAGTGCGGCGTCGTCGAGCAGGCGAACGTCTTCGAGACGGTTGAGCTGCTGCTGGATCGTCTCGTCGTCGATCTCGCGCTTCTTCAGGACCTGTTCGAGCTCCCAGCGGGACATTCCGCGTCGTGCAAGCTGATCGAGCGAGAGCTTCGAGGCACGGTCGCGCGCCCTCTGCGCATCTGGGTCCGGTACGTCGACCGGCACCGCATCTGCGGCTGTCGGACCATTGATCTTCGTCACGCGTGCGCGCTGAGTCGTCGCCGGCTTGCTCTTCTCGATGAACCCTCCGTCGTCGTCGAACGTGCCTCCGAAGGTTGCGTCCTCGTCAGGATCGTCGAACCGCGTGAACGCGACACGCTCGCGTGCGGGTCTCCTCGGCTGAAGAAAGGTCACCGGAGCGACATGCTCATCGTTCTGCACCTCAGAGTTCTGCGAGCCGGAGTTCGGCGAGTCCGACGATGGCGGGAAACTCACCATGTTCGTCCTCCTTCAGGTGACCCGGTTGCCCGGTCACGCCCCCTTGCGAGCCTGGAGCTTCTCTTCGATGGACCCGACGTTGGACACAGGCTCGGCCACGGCGTTCGGGTCGGCCATGATGCCCAGCTTGATCTTGATCTTCGTCTCGATCTCATTGGCGATGTCGGGGTTGGAGATGAGGAAGTTGCGCGAGTTCTCTTTGCCCTGGCCGAGCTGGTCGCCCTCGTACGTGTACCACGCACCCGACTTCTTGACGATGGCATGGTCGACACCGAAGTCAAGCAGGCTGCCCTCGCGGGAGATTCCGACACCATACAGAATGTCGAATTCGGCCTGCTTGAAGGGCGGTGCCATCTTGTTCTTGACGACCTTGACACGGGTACGGTTTCCAACTGCTTCCGTTCCGTCTTTCAGGGTCTCGATGCGGCGGATGTCAAGGCGCACCGACGCGTAGAACTTGAGTGCCTTGCCTCCGGCAGTGGTCTCAGGGCTTCCGAAGAAGACACCGATCTTCTCGCGCAGCTGGTTGATGAAGATCATCGTGGTGTTGGTCTGGCTCAGACCACCGGTCAGCTTGCGGAGTGCCTGCGACATGAGCCGGGCCTGCAGGCCGACGTGGGAGTCACCCATCTCGCCTTCGATCTCGGCACGGGGCACCAGCGCCGCGACGGAGTCGATGACGATCAGGTCGATCGAGCCGCTTCGCACGAGCATGTCGGCGATCTCGAGCGCCTGCTCACCCGTGTCGGGCTGAGAGACCAGGAGGGCGTCGATGTCGACGCCGAGCTTGCGGGCGTACTCGGGATCGAGAGCGTGCTCCGCGTCGATGAACGCCGCGATGCCGCCGGCCTTCTGCGCATTCGCGATCGCGTGGAGGGTCAGCGTCGTCTTGCCCGATGACTCCGGACCGTAGATCTCGACGATGCGGCCACGCGGGAGGCCGCCGATGCCGAGCGCGACGTCGAGTGCGATCGAACCGGTCGGAACGACCTCGACGGGCGCGCGCTCATCGCTGCCCAGGCGCATGACGGAGCCTTTGCCAAACTGACGGTCGATCTGCGCGAGCGCAGTCTCGAGGGCCTTCTCACGATCGGCGGGTGATGGCATTTCGGTCTCTCCTTCTGGGCTTCGCTAACGAGTTCGACTGTACGCGTGGGCACCGACACTCACGCGCTGACGGGCCAGTATGTGGACAACCCGTTTTCGATTGCCGTTGTGAAGGAGCCTACCAACATCCGAACATATCTTCGAGAAATGCGAGCGGCGTGTCCGCGGTGTCAGCGCCTCGGCGCCGGCTTGCCCGCACCGTGCCAGTGCGACTTCGGCACATCCGTCTCACGGCAGAGCGCGAGCCAGACGTCGCGCGGAAGAACACCGGCCGCGAGCGCCTCGACAGCCGTGCGTCCGCCGAGTTCGCCGAGCACCAGGTCGTGCGTGAGGGCACGCCCGTACTCCACGCCGAACTCGTCGGACACCGCGCGCTGGAATTCGCTCAACTTCATGGGACCACCCTAAAAGCTCCTGCAGACATGACGGACGCCCCGGTCTCCGGGGCGTCCGTCGAAAGAATCGAATCAGCGTGAGACGAGGTCTGCGTCCATCGCTGCGACGAACTCGTCGGGGATCGTATCGGGGATGATCGGCTCGATGCCTTCGAGCACCGCCAGGCGGTCTCCCACCTCGCGCATGATCACCGAGATCGGTGTGTCCAGTGCGTCCGCGACCGAAGCGAGGATCTCGCTCGATGCCTCCTTCTGGCCCCGTTCGACCTCGCTCA
Source organism: Diaminobutyricibacter sp. McL0608 (assembly GCF_039613825.1). Taxonomy (NCBI): domain Bacteria; kingdom Bacillati; phylum Actinomycetota; class Actinomycetes; order Micrococcales; family Microbacteriaceae; genus Leifsonia; species Leifsonia sp. McL0608. The sequence continues at coordinate 2,505,585 of NZ_CP154826.1, forward strand.
GATAGCCGAGTGCGACGCTCGCCTTGCTGGCGACCTGCCTCAGCGTGCGCCCCTTCTGCAGGCGGAAGTCCCTGAGCACGTCGCCGATTTCCTGACGTACAAGAATCATTGGAGCCTCCTTTTCAACCCTGCCACCACGTCGGACGATAGATCCGGATGCCCAACACTACACGCATCCATTGCTTCACGATATCGACGGCGACTGGAGTTTTGTTGTGAATCTACGAGTTGTAACAGACCCGAAACAGGGGGTATTCCCACCTGTCACATACGGCTGATCCCGAGCTCCGCTGCGAGCTCTTCGATCGCCCTGACCACTGTCGCGCGACGGATCTCGGAGCGACCGCCGGACAACGCCAGCTCGACGACCCTCGTGCCCTCACCGAACGAGACCCCGACGAAGACTGTCCCGGGCGTACGTCCGCCCTGCCCGTCGGGTCCCGCCACTCCCGTCGTCGCCAGCCCGACATCCGCCAGCTTCCCGTCGACGGCGAGCCGCTCCCGCACTCCCCGCGCGAGCTGGACGGCGACCTCGGGGTGAACCGGCCCGTGCGAATCCAGGAGGTCCTGGTCCACGCCGAGCAGGGTGTGCTTCAGCGCGGTGGCGTAGACCACCGCACCCCCGAGCACAGTCGCGGATGCCCCCGGCACCCTGGTGAGTTCGGCGACCAGTTCGCCCCCGGTGAGGGACTCCGCCGCGACCACGGTGAGCGAGCGGGCGATGAGTTCGGCGATCACCCGCTCCGTGAGATCCGTCGCGGCAGCCGCATCCGACACAGTGTCCGGGTCAGTCACGCCGCGCCCTCCGGCCCTTCCAGGCCTGCCAGAGATAGTCGATGCCGGTCACCACGGTGAGGATGACGGCAGCGGTCATGAGGATCGTGTTGACCCAGTAGATCCAGTCGCCGAAGATCGTCCACAAGGGGACCAACGCGAACGAGATCGCGACCGACTGGACGATCGTCTTGATCTTGCCCCCGCGTGATGCCGCGATGACGCCCTGGCGGATGACGACGAAGCGGTAGATGGTGATCCCGACCTCGCGAACCAGAATGACGATCGTCACCCACCACGGCAGCTCGCCCAGGATCGAGAGCGCGATGAGAGCGCCGCCGGTGAGCACCTTGTCTGCGATCGGGTCGAGCAGCTTACCGAGCTCGGTGACCAGGTTGCGCCTGCGCGCGATGGCACCGTCGACGCCGTCCGTCGCGATCGCCAGGATGAAGAGGGCGGCCGCAGCCCACCGGAGCCAGCCGTCTTCGCCGTTGTCGGCGAGCAGCATCCACACGAACAGCGGCGCGAGAAGGATGCGCACGACCGTGATGACGTTCGGCAGGTTCCAGTTGCTCGGAGTTCGGAGCGGCTGGCCTCCCGCCGCTGCCGGCGGTGGGGCGTCGGGCACCGACATCGGTCTACTCCCTGTCGGTCAGCTGCCAGGCGTCCTCGTTCGAGTCGCCCTCCACTTCAGGATAGCCCTCGGTCATACGGGCGACAGGATCGCCGTCGTACGGGTCGTCGTAGGCCACGGCTGTGGCGTCCGGCCCTGCGGCACGCGCCTGAGGAGCGGCCGACGCCGTCCCCGGCGGTTCCTCGCCGCGCAGCCTCGCCAGTACCGACGGAAGCTGCTCCGCCGTCACGAGCACGTCGCGCGCCTTCGACCCTTCGGAGGGGCCGACGATCTCCCGCGACTCGAGGAGGTCCATCAGACGGCCGGCCTTCGCGAACCCGACGCGCAGCTTGCGCTGCAGCATCGACGTCGACCCGAACTGGGTCGAGACCACGAGTTCGGCTGCGGCGAGGAGGAGCTCGAGATCGTCGCCGATGTCGGAATCGATCTGCTTCTTCTCGGCCACGGCAGCGACATCCTGCCGGTACTCCGGCCGCGCCTGGCGCGTGACGTGGTCGACGACCTTCTGGATCTCCGACTCGCTGACCCACGCGCCCTGGACGCGTACGGCCTTCGATGCGCCCATCGGGAGGAAGAGCCCGTCTCCCTGGCCGATGAGCTTGTCCGCTCCCGGCTGGTCGAGGATGACGCGCGAATCGGTGACGCTGGTGACCGCGAACGCCAGCCTCGACGGCACGTTGGCCTTGATGAGTCCCGTGACGACGTCGACCGATGGACGCTGGGTCGCGAGCACGAGGTGGATTCCGGATGCGCGCGCCAGCTGCGTGATGCGAACGATCGAGTCCTCCACGTCGCGCGGAGCGACCATCATCAGGTCGGCGAGCTCGTCCACGACGACCAGGAGGTAGGGGTACGGCTTGAGCTTGCGCTCGCTTCCCGCAGGCAGGACGATCTCGTCGTTGACGACCGCCTTGTTGAAGTCGTCGATATGGCGGAAGCCGAAGCTCGCCAGGTCGTCATAGCGCATGTCCATCTCTTTGACCACCCATTGCAGCGCTTCGGCTGCCTTCTTCGGGTTGGTGATGATGGGCGTGATGAGATGCGGGACCCCGGCGTAGATCGTGAGCTCGACGCGCTTCGGGTCGATGAGCACCATGCGCACGTCAGCAGGCTTGGCCCGCATCAGCAGGCTCGTGATCATCGAGTTGACGAAGCTCGACTTTCCGGACCCGGTGGATCCTGCCACCAGGAGATGGGGCATCTTGGCGAGGTTCGCGACGACGTAGCCGCCGCCGACGTCCTTGCCGACGCCGATCGTCATCGGGTGCACACTCTTCGTCGCCGCGGCCGACCGCAGCACGTCGCCGAGTGAGACGATCTCGCGGTCGCTGTTCGGGATCTCCACGCCGATCGCGCTCTTGCCCGGAATCGGCGAAAGGATGCGCACTTCATTGCTCGCGACGGCGTACGAGAGGTTCTTGCTGAGCGCGGTCACCCGCTCGACCTTGACGCCCGGACCGAGTTCGATCTCGTACTGGGTCACTGTCGGGCCGCGCGAGAATCCTGTGACTTTCGCATCCACCTGGAACTGGTCGAGCACCTCGGTGATCTGCCGCACCACTTCGTCGTTGGCCGCCGAACGCGTCTTCGCAGGCGAACCGGCCGAGAGGATGGTCGGTGCCGGCAGACGGTACGGCGCCGGCGGGACCGGGGCGAGCGGACGCGCAGCACCTGCTGCCACCTCGTCGAAGTCGGCCTGCGCATCGGTCGAGAACCCCGGAAGCACTTCTGTCGCACCGTCGGGGCGCAGCCCGGTGGGATGCTGCCCCGCCGCAGACACCTCACCCGTGAACCGCTTGACCGCGTCTTCGGCAACCCGCAGCTCGTCGAGGACTTCGGTGCCGTAGTGGTCGGACTCCGGATCCGGCTCGATCGCCGACGCGAACTCGCCGTTGCTGGCCTGCGCGGGGGTGCCGAGGATGGCGGTGAGGTCGTCTGCGATGACCGGGCTGTCGTAGGCGGGATCGTCTTCGCGCTGCGATTTGTTGCGCCGCCACCAGGGAAGGTTCGCCTCGTCGGCAGGCTCGTCGATGTCGTCGAGCTCAACCTGCTGGGTCCTGGCCTCGCTCTTCGCATCCTTGGCCGCCTTGCGCTCCTCTTCGGTCGCAAGCTGCGCTCCGAACAGATACGCATACAGCTCGCGGATGCGCGCGCCGACCTTGTTGGGCGGGGTCTTGGTGATGATGAAGAGACTGAGGACCAGCAGCAGGCCGATGACGATCCCCGCGCCGACCCACGTGAGCACGATCGACAGCGGCCAGGCCAGGAGCCATCCGAGCACTCCGCCGGCTTCGGCCAGCTTCGTGATGCCGTCGGCCGGCATCGGGTGCGTACTGAACACGTGGCACAGCCCGGACACGGAGATCAGGAGGATTCCGAGCCCGATTCCGATACGTGTGTTGTCGTGGACCGAACTCGGATGACGGAACAGCCAGGCGGCGAACAGCACCATGATGACGGGCAGCGCGTAGGCGACCCGTCCGAAGAGTCCTCCGAACGTCCACACCTCGAGGGTCTGTGCGATGGTGTTGTCGATCAGGAACCATTCGGCGATCGCACCGGCGATCGCCAGCATGATCAGGAAGAAGGGGACGCCGTCTCGACGCTCCTCTTTCGCGAACTTCTCCGGTCCGAGCGCACGGAAGGCGCCGCCGACCATGTGCGCGAGCGCCATCCAGATGCGCACGAGGAGGGCAGGTTTCGGCTCGGCCGACGGGTATTTCACCGTCTTCTGGGCAGCCGTGTTCGCGGCAGGCTTGCGCCCCGTCGAACCTCCGCGCGCGGGGGTGTTCCGGGCGCGTGAAGTCGACTTGGTGCTCGTAGCCATGCCAACACGGTACTTTGCGCCGCCGTCATTGGCCCGGAAGAGCGCGGGGGTGTCTCCGGTACGCAACCGGCAAGCGCCTAGCGGATGGTCGCAACCATCGTGTCGGAGGACTCTCGCGATTCGATGGTCACGTAGCCCTCGCTCACATAGAGCCTCTGGGCGAAGTTCGATCGCTCGACGCTCAGGCTGAGCCGGGAATGCCCTGCGGAGAGCGCTTGCCGGGTGATCGCCTTCAGGAGCGCGCGCCCGACGCCCTGCGCGCGCCACTGCGGATTCACGCCGAGCGTCAGCTCGGGCACCCCCACAGCGACGAACCCGGTGCCGGGAGAATTCGGCGGGAACAACCGCGCCCAGCACGCGCCGATCGGGATGCCGTGGGAATCGATCGCGACCGACCCGAAATCACCGGGCCGCGGCCATCCCGCGATGTACCGGGAGACTTTCGGGTCGTCGAGGATGGCCACCCGCGGGCGCGCACGACTGACACTCCAGTTCGCGGCCTCGACCAGCATGTCACCCATGAAGCGGGCATCGGCCGGGGTCGCACTGCGGATCTCGAACCCTCCCATAGCGGGAGCGTACTCGCGCAGTGTTTCCGGCGGGTTTCGGTACGCCTCGATGCTGCGCCCATCCGTGACCGAGGCTACGCCTCGATGCTGCGCCCATTCGTGGCCGAGGCTACGCCTCGATGCTGCGCCCATTCGTGGCCGAGGCTACGCCTCGATCACCAACGGCACGATCATGGGGCGGCGCCGGTAGCTCGTGTTGACCCAGCGGCCGACTGTGCGGCGGACTACCTGGCTCAGCGCATGCGGGTCGCGCACGCCGTTGTGGGCTGCATCGGCGAGTGCCGCAGCGATCTTCGGCTTCACATCGTCGAACACCGCGTCGTCCTCTGCGAAGCCCTTGGCGTGGATCTCGGGCCCGGTGATGATGCGTCCACTCGCCGCCTCGACCACGACGATGATCGAGATGAAGCCTTCTTCGCCGAGGATCCTGCGGTCCTTGAGGTCCGCATCCGTGATCTCCCCGACACTCGAGCCGTCGACGTAGACATAGCCGACATCGAGCTGCCCGACGACCCGCGCGACACCGTCGCGGAGGTCGATCACGGTGCCGTCCTCGGCCAGGATCGTGTTCTCTGCCGGCACGCCGGTGTCCATGGCGAGCGCGGCGTTCGCGACCAGGTGCCGGTACTCGCCGTGAACGGGCATGACGTTCTTCGGCTTGATGATGTTGTAGCAGTAGAGCAGCTCCCCCGCCGCCGCGTGACCGGAGACGTGGACCTTGGCGTTGCCCTTGTGCACCACGCTCGCGCCGAGCTTGGTCAGACCATCGATGACGCGGTACACCGCGTTCTCGTTGCCGGGGATCAGGCTGGACGCGAGGATGACCGTGTCGCCCGGCCCGACCTCGATCTGGTGATCGAGGTTGGCCATACGGGCGAGGACGGCCATCGGCTCGCCCTGCGAACCAGTCGACATGTAGACGATGCGGTCGTCCGGCAGGTCTGCTGCCTTCTTGTAGTCGATGAGGATGCCTTCCGGCACCTTCAGATAGCCGAGGTCGGCGGCGATGCCCATGTTGCGCACCATCGAGCGGCCGAGGAGCGCGACCCGCCGGCCGTTCGCCTCTGCGGCGTCGAGCACCTGCTGCACGCGGTGAACGTGGCTGGAGAAGCTCGCGACGATGACGCGGCGGGGAGCACGCGCAATGACGTTGTCGAGCACAGGCCCGATCGAGCGCTCGAGTGGCGTGAAGCCCGGAACGTCGGCGTTCGTGGAGTCGGCCATGAACAGGTCGACCCCCTTCTCGCCCAGCCGCGCGAAGGCACGGAGGTCGGTGATCCGGTCGTCGAGAGGAAGCTGGTCCATCTTGAAGTCGCCGGTGTGCAGCACGACCCCGGCTTCCGTGGTGATGGCGACGGCGAGCGCATCCGGAATCGAGTGGTTGACCGCGACGAACTCCAGGGAGAACGGGCCGAGCGCCTCGTGCTGGCCCTCCTTCACCGTCAGCGTGTACGGCTGGATGCGGTGCTCCTTGAGCTTCGCCTCGACCAGAGCGAGCGTGAGGCCGGATCCGATCAGCGGGATGTCGGCGCGCAGGCGGAGAAGGTACGGCACGGCACCGATGTGGTCCTCGTGGCCGTGCGTGAGAACGACGCCGACGATGTCGTCGAGGCGATCGCGCACCGGGGCGAAATCAGGCAGGATCAGGTCGACGCCCGGCTGGTTCTCCTCGGGGAACAGCACGCCGCAGTCGACGATGAGGATCTTGCCGCCGAATTCGAAGACCGTCATGTTGCGGCCGATCTCCCCCAGTCCCCCGGTCGGGATGATCCTGAGGGTGCCCGGTTCGAGTGCGGGCGGGTCGGAGACGAGGTTGGGCATCTGCCCCTCCTATGCGTTTGCGGGCGCTGGGCGCTCCTGGTGATGCGATCCGGGCAGTGGCCAGGACCTAACGTGTTGTGCCGGCGATCTTGGGCAGCGCACCGCCGGCCGCGGCATTGCGGTCGGGCCGGAAGTTGCGGAAGTCCACGCCGGGGATGTCGGTGACGAGGTCGATCTCGTCTTCGATCTGGGCGGCCTCCCACTCCTCGGGGCCGACGAGGGGCAGGCGGACCCGCGGGCTGGAGATCCGTCCGAGCCCGTGGAGGATGTACTTGGCGGCAACCGTGCCTGGGACGTGGGTCATGACCGCACGCACCAGCGGCTCCAGCTTGCGGTGCGCCGCGGTCGCGGTGGCCAGGTCGCCGGAATTGACCGCATCCACGATCTGCCGGTACGGCCTGGCCGCAATGTTCGCCGTCACGCCGATCAGCCCGGAGGCGCCGATCGACAGGTGCGGCAGCACGTTCGCGTCGTCGCCTGAGAAGTACAGGAGGTCGGTCTGGTTGAGCACCCGGCTGACCTCGCTGAAGTCGCCCTTCGCATCCTTGATAGCCAGGATGTTCGGGTGCTTGGCAGCGCGGAGGATCGTCTCGTACGTGATCGGCACCCCGGTGCGGCCGGGGATGTCGTACAGGATCACGGGAAGGTCGGTCGCATCCGCGATCATTCGAAAATGCGTCAGGATGCCGGCCTGCGTCGGCTTGTTGTAGTACGGCGTCACGATCATGACGCCGTCGGCGCCCGCCTTCTCGCTCTGCTGGTAGAGCTGGATGGCGTGGGCGGTCTCGTTCGATCCGCCGCCGGTGATGATCTTCGCGCGGCCCGCGGAGACCGATTTTCCGACCTCGACGAGACGCAGCTTCTCGGGGTCGGTCAGTGTCGACGTCTCCCCTGTCGTGCCGGTGACGACGATGCCGTCGGCGCCGTCGTTGATGACGTCGTCGATGTGCTTCTCCACGCCGGCCCAGTCGACCTCGCCATCGGCGGTGAACGGCGTCACCAGGGCCACCAGCACCTGGCCGAACGGATTCGCGGAGTCAGACATGTTGTACAGGCTATCGCCTCGGCGCGGTCGGCAGAGCGTGCGGAATGCTCAGGGCGCGACCCGGCCGTTCGACTCGAACGCCGCGTGCGTCAGAGGCATCAGCCCGGTCCACAGATCTTCCATCTGCTCGGCACACATCTCGATCTCCCGCTGCGGGAACGACGGGAAACGGGACTCCGGATGCCGTGTCCGCAGCGACAGGAAGTTCATGAGCGATCGCGCGTTCATCGTGACGTACATCGACGAATAGATGTTCAGCGGGAGGACGATCCGAGCGACCTCACGCGCGACGCCGGCCTCGAGCATCCGCTGGTACGCCTCGAACGCCTGGCGGGACGAGGTCCTCGTCTGCTGCTCGACCAGCGCGGACTGCTCCGCGGAGCCGGGCGTGAACTCGTATGCGCCCGGCTTGCCGGTCTGCACGAGCCGTCGCTCGGTGTCGGGAACGTAGAAGACCGGACGGAGTTCGCGGTAGCGTCCGGACTCTTCGTTGTACGACGCGATTCGGTGCCGCATGAACTCGCGGAACACGAAGATCGGCGCCTGCACATAGAACGTCATCGAGTTGTGCTCGAACGGCGAGCCGTGGCGGTCGCGCATGAGGTAGTTGATCAGGCCGCGGTCGCGGGCGGTGTCCGTCTCGGTCTCGGAGCCGTCGAGCCTGCTCTGCTCGAGCGTCTGCTCGCCCTGCGTCGAGACGCGGGCGGCGAAGAGCACATCGGAATCGTGCGCGCTGGAACGAACCAGCTCCACGGTCATATCGGAACGAAACTCGATCTCGGGCACGCGCCAACCCTATCCGGATGCGCGGCCGGGACGTCACCGGCGTGCGCGCGTAACGTCGCGTCACACTTCACCTCGGCGCGCCCTCGCGCGCGTAGTGTCGGCGACACCATGAACGGGCTCGCCTCCCTCGCCATCGTGCTCGGCCTCGTAGCCGTCAGCACGGTGATCGGGCTGCTCTGGCGGTCGCACACGGGCCGCATCCGGAAACGCACGGACGATCGCTCCGTTGTGACGGCGGCGGGCGTCGACTCAACGCAGCCGTTCGGGTCGGCCGCTACGCTGCTGCAGTTCTCCACGGAATTCTGCGCCCCGTGCCGGGCGACAGCGGTCGTCCTCGGAGAGCTCAGCGCCGAACGCGAGGGTGTCGCCCATGTCGAGATCGACCTGACCGAGCATCCCGACCTGGCACGCCGCTTCAACATCCTGCAGACCCCCACGACCTTCCTCGTCGACGGAGCCGGCGTCGTCCGCGCCCGCGTCGGCGGGGCACCGCGGCGCGACGATCTGCGCGCCGCACTCGACGACCTCATCGGGAGATCCCATGTCACAGCCTGAAGCCGGATCAGCCACGCCGGCCGCGACCACAGCACCCGCAATCCCGGGACCCGCGGACGGGATCGACCCGCGCAGTCCGCGCTTCGGCGCCGGGATCACAGCGGTGCTCCTGCTGCTGACGATCTTCCTCGGCCTCGCCGGTCTGGACATCGCGGCGTTCGTCGTGCTCCTCGTCGTCTCGCTGCTGTTCGCGTGGGGCGCTTTCGCCGGCATCCAACTGCATCCCTACGGCCTGATCTTCCGCGCGCTGGTGCGACCACGCCTCGCTCCGCCGACCGAGCGCGAAGATCCGGCGCCGCCCACGTTCGCTCAGGGCGTCGGCTTCGTCATCACCCTTCTCGGCCTGGTGCTGGCCCTGTTCGGAGTGCCGTACGCCGTCGTGATCGCGGCGGGTCTCGCGTTCGTCGCCGCATTCCTCAACTCGGTGTTCGGCTACTGCCTCGGCTGCCAGATCTACCTGCTGCTCGTGCGCGCGGGCGTCATCCGCCGCACGGCTGCGAATCGGGTGTGACCTCGGTCGACGGCCGAGGCCGTCGATAGGCTGGAAGGGAATCCATCAGCCGACCTCAGGAGGATCCCCCATGGCTCTCACCAGCGAATCGACCACCGTCTGGAAAGGCGACCTGAAGTCGGGCGCCGGCACCCTCACCCTCGACTCGTCGCACGCAGCGGAGTTCCCGGTCAGCTGGGCGGCCCGTACCGAAGGCCGTGAAGGCATCACCAATCCGGAGGAGCTGCTCGGTGCGGCCCACTCGGCCTGCTATTCGATGGCGTTCTCGAACATCCTCGCGTCGTTCGGGACTGCGCCTGAGAGCATCCAGACGACCGCGGCCGTCACCTTCGACCCCGCCAGCGGCATCACCGGCAGCCACCTGCTCGTCAATGCGAAGGTCCCCGGCATCAGCGAAGAGGACTTCCAGCGCCTTGCCGAAGAGGCCAAGGCGACCTGCCCGGTCTCCCGCGCGCTCGTGGGCATCCCGATCACGATCGAAGCCGACCTGGCCTGAGTCGGATGCGCATCCTCGTCGCCGGCGCGTCCGGGATGATCGGCTCCGAGTTGCGCGACCGACTCGAAGCCGACCGTCACACCGTCCTCCGGCTCGTGCGCCACGACCCGCGCAGCGAGTCCGAGTTCACCTGGTCGCCGACCGCACGCATCATCGACTTCACGCTCATGGAGCGGGTGGACGCGGTGATCAACCTCGCCGGCGCGTCGCTCAGCCACCTGCCCTGGACCCGCCGTTACAAGAAGCAGATCCTCGACTCGCGCATCCACACGACGCAGACGCTCGCGGACGCCATGCGCATGGCGGCGACGGCGCCCGGCGTGTTCATCAATGCATCAGCGGTCGGATACTACGGTGACCGGCCGGGCGAACGGCTCACAGAGAAGTCGTCGAAGGGCTCCGGGTTCCTGTCCGACCTCGTCGACGCCTGGGAGTCCGCCGCCCGTCTCGCGCCGGAGAAGACCCGCGTCGTGACGGTCCGCAGCGGTGTCGTCGTCGGACGCGGAGGCGCGATGCGGCCGCTGCTCCCGCTCGCACGGCTCGGGTTGTCCGGTCCCATCGGCACCGGCGGCCAGCATTGGCCGTGGATCAGCCTCCACGACGAGGTCGCAGCGATCATCCACCTGCTCGACTCGTCGCTCGAAGGCCCCGTGAACCTTGTCGGGCCGACACCGATCACGGCGGACGGTTTCCTGCGTGAGCTGGCGGCGCAGGTCCATCGGCCATACGGACTCCCGCTCCCCGAGAAGGTCGTCGACGTCACCCTGCGCGATGCCGGCCAGGAACTGCTGCTGTCCAGCCAGAAGGTCATCCCCGAGAAGCTTCTCGCCGATGGGTTCGTGTTCGCCGACGCGAAGGCGCGCGACGCGATCGCCCGCCTCGTCGCGCGGCGGGCGCGCTGACGCGACCGGCGCGTGAGAGCGACGGCTAGGCCGGCTTGCGCTCGCCGTCGCGGTACAGACGGATCGACTCGCGCAGCGCAGCTCGCGCGCGTTTGCGGTCGCCGGACGCGTCGTAGGCGAGCCCGAGACGGAACCAGGCACGCCAGCTCAGCGGTTCGGCCTCCACTTCGGCCTTGTACTGCGGGAAATCGGCATCGGCGGCTTCACGGAGCGGCCGGCCGCTCGCCCGGTGCGGAAGATCGTCCACCGGCAGGCCGCCTTCCTCATCGAGGATGTGCACGAGCTTCTCGGTGCGCGCACCGAACAGAAGCTCACGACCGATCGCCCACGCGGCGATCACGGGGAGCACGAACAGCGCAACACCCATCACGATCGCGATCGGATCACCGGTCTGGATGAGCAGCACACCGCGGTCGAACACGAGCACGAGGTAGATCAGCAGTAGGACCGCCATGAGTATGGCGGCGAGACGGTTCTTCACGAGGTTTCACGCACGCTGGGTTCGGGAACGTCGCCGGCCGGTTCGGCGATTCCGAGGTCGATGAGCCGATCGAGTCCGACGGTCACGCCCCTGGCGGTCGAAGCGGCGCGGATCCCCAGGAGGATGCCCGCCTCATAGGCGCTCGAACCGATCGTGTCGTGCAGGATGGTGAGCGTCTCCCCTTCGCCGCCGAGGATGACCTCCTGGCGGGCCACGACGCCGCGCATGCGCAGGCTGTGGATGGGGACGCTGGCGACCTGCTGGCCGCGGGCGCGCTGGTCGGTGCGGGGAGCATCCACCGGTCCGCGTGACGCGCGTGCCGCACCGATCAGTTCGGCAGTGCGCACGGCCGTTCCCGACGGCGAATCGACTTTGTCGGGGCCGTGGGTCTCGATGATCTCGATCGAATCGAAGAACCGTGCGGCGACCGAGGCGAAGGCCGTGCCGAGCGCGGAACCGAGAGAGAAGTTCGGAACGACGACCGCCCCGACCTCTCCACGCTCGGCAACCCGGCGCTCGAGGTCGACGATGCGGTCGGCCGCCCAGCCTGACGTGCCGACGAGCACGTTGATGCCGTTCTCCACTGCGAAGTGCACGATACCCGGGCTCACCGCCGGGAGCGTCATGTCGACCAGGAGATCCGCGCCGATCATCGCTTCGAGCGGCGTGCGCGAATCGAGCGCTGCGAACAGTTCGAGATCGTCGGCCGACTCGATGAGCCTGACGGCCACGGAACCGAGTTTTCCGGTCGCACCAGCGACGGCCACGCGAATAGTCACCCGTCCAATCTAGATGATCACGCGGGCGATCTAGGCTGGGGGGATGGTGTCTTACGCCGACGTCCCCGTCACCGACCCGACAGCCCACCGGATGCTCGCCGCCTATTTCCAGGAGCGCGCGGCGGGGTTCCCAGCCCAGCTGGGCGCGTACCGCACGGCGTTCCCAGACCCCGAGCAGTTCATCCCCCCGGCCGGGGTCTTCCTTGTCGCCCACGATGAAGACGACAACCCGGCCGGCTGCGGCGGGGTGCGAAGCCTCGCTGCCGAGACGCGGGCGGATGCGGGCCCGGTAGCCGGCCATCGGGTGCGCTACGAGATCAAGCACCTCTGGATCGAACCCGCCCATCGCGGGCTCGGGCTCGGACGCGCGATCCTCAACGAACTCGAGGATCGAGCACGAGGTTTCGGCGCTACCGAGGTCGTGCTCGACACCAATTCGAGCCTCGAAGCCGCCGGCGGACTGTACCGGTCGAGCGGGTACGAGCCGATCGAGCCGTACAACGACAACCCGAACGCGACCGACTGGTTCCGCAAGACGCTCTGAGGCCGGCGGGGTTGCGAGGCCGGCTCAGACGGGCTGGAGTTCCGGGAGGCCGGTGCGCAGCTCGACCGGCAGGTGGCCCAGGTCGTTGTGGACCACGAGAACCGGCGGCTTCGCCGAACGGACCCGGATGATCGTGAGACCGCAGTGGGCCTGGTTGAGGCCCAGCCAGCGCCAATCCGGAGCATCGAAGACCTGCCGCACGAACCATCCGATGACGAAGTTGTGGGTGACGAGCAGGTCGTGCCGGTCGGCACGCGCCGGAGTCAGGAACTCATTGACGGCATCATCCATCTGGGCGCGCCCCGCCTCGATCTCAGCCGGGGTGACGGCGCCGAAGAACGAATCGAACGCCTTCGGCATGTCCGGGGTCGGACCGGACGGGATGCAGTCGAAGAGCAGGCTGGACGGTTCCGGGGTGAGCGCCGGCATCCGCTCCGCCATGATCGCCGCTGTCTCGGCCGCGCGCTTCAGCGGCGAGTGGTACATCGAGGTGAACGGGATGCCTCCGAGCCGCTCGGCGATGAGGTGCGCCTGACGCTTGCCCCGCGCTGAGAGCGGGCCGTCCGGCAGACCGTGTTCGGCATCCTGCTGCTCGCCATGGCGAACGAGGTAGAGATAATGCGGCACCGTAAACCCTTCCGGTGGTTCCTGTGATGAGGGAGCTGGGATCAGGACGTGAGCGAAGTGAACATGTCGTCGTCGACACTGCCGACAGCGGCGACCGTCACGTCACGGGACGCGAGGTCGACCGCCAGGTCGCGCACGTCGTCGGGTGTGACGAGATGGAGCCGCCGGAGGCTCTCGTCGAGGTCGACGAACTCTCCGAGGGTGATCTCGGACCGGCCGAGGCGCGACATGCGGGTGTCGGAATCTTCGAGAGCGAGCGCTGCTCCCCCGGACAGCTGGCCGACGGCGCGCCTGAGCTCGTCCGCGGTCACCCCGCCCGACGCCATCCGGTGCAGTTCGGCGAGCATCAGCTCGGCGACCTGGGTGGCCTTCGACGGCGCACAACCGGCGTACAGGCCGAAGATGCCTGCGTCGGAGTACGCACCAGAGAACGAGTAGACGGCGTAGGCGAGGCCACGCTTCTCCCTGACCTCCTGGAACAGGCGGCTCGACATGCCGCCGCCGAGGATGGAGTTGAGGACGCCCATCGTCACCCGACGCTCGTCGGTCGCGACCAGCCCGGGCACGCCGATCAGGAGGTTGGCCTGCTCGATGGGACGCTCGACCGTCACGATCGCCTTGCCCCTGCGGATCTCGGCCGGGGTGCTGGCGCGACGCGGGACCGGGGAGGAGGCGACGCTCAGGTTCCAGCCGGCAGCCACGAGCGCGCGTTCGACGTCGGCGACCAACAGGTCGTGGTCGACCGCTCCGGCAGCCGTGATCACGAGGTCCTGGGGGCGGTAGTTGGCGCGGTAATGCTCCAGCACGGCGTCGCGCGAGGCTGCGCGGATGGTCGCAGGGCTCCCACCGATCGGGCGTCCCAGCGGATGATCGCCCAGCACCGCTTCGAAGAACCGCTCGTTCGCGACGTCGGACGGATCGTCTTCGGCCATCGACAGCTCTTCGAGGATCACACCGCGCTCGTTCTCGAACTCGGTCGGGTCGAGCAACGACGAGGTCAGCATGTCGGTGATGACCTCGACGGCCATCGGAAGGTCGCGATCCTGCACCTTGGCGTAGTAGCAGGTGTATTCCTTGGCGGTCATCGCGTTGTGCTCGCCGCCGACCGAGTCGAACGAGATTGCGATGTCCAGGGCGGTGCGCGTGGGAGTGCCCTTGAAGAGCAGGTGCTCGAGGAAATGCGTCGAGCCGAAGGTGGCAGGGCGCCCTTCCGAGCCTTCGTTCGGGCGTTCAGCGGGAGTCTCGTCACGGGAGCCGACGGCGACCCAGTAGCCGATCGTGGCGCTGCGGGAGCCGGGAACGTGCTCGCTCAGGATTCGCACTCCGCTGGGGAGGATGGTTCGGCGGACCAGCGCCTCGCCGGATGCGGCGAAAGAGAGGTCGGCCAGACCGAGGGGGAGGTCGACTGCGCTGTTCATCCCCTCCACCCTACGCCAGCGGATATGGACTCGCTGTGACTTTTCAACTGGAGGACAAACAGACTGGTCTGTCTATGTATATACTGACCTGACGTACAACGCAGGTGACGAAACCCCAAAACGTCACGTGCCCCACCGTTAAGATGAAGCCGACCCGAACGCTTCACGAGAAAAGGAGTTGCGCCGGATGGTCGCAAGTGCCCGTTCGACCATCCGGCCGCCCGCTCCCGCGAAACTGAAGATCCTGGCTACAGCCGACGAGCTCTTCTATTCAGAAGGGATCCACACCGTCGGTGTGGATCGCATCATCGCGGGCGCCCGAGTCACCAAGGCGACGTTCTACAAGCACTTCCGCTCGAAGGACTTGCTGATCATCGCCTACGTCGAGGGGCGCGACCGCCAGATCCGCGAGTGGTTCGACGAGAAGGAGCGCACGCTCAAAGATCCGCGCGCTGTCGTGCGGGCGCTCGTCGACGAGATCAGTGTCGAAGCCGTCCGGCCGGGATTCCGTGGTGACCCCTTCATCAACGCTGCGGCCCAGTTCGCCGACCCCAACCATCCGGTCCGCATCGCGGTCACAGCACACCGCGACTGGTATGCGCACCGCATCGAGGAACTGTTCCGTCAGATCGGGCACCCGCACCCGGGTGACGCCGCCGACGACCTCATCCTGGCGCGCGACGGCGCTCTCGCCGGCGGCTACGTCGGCGACTCGATCGCTGCGAGTGCCGCGCTGCACCGCTCGTCGGAGCGGCTCCTCTCCGAGGCGTGACCCGCTGCGCTGCTCCTGCGGCGCACGCCCCCGCGGCGCGTCTGCGGCGGTTCGTTATGTCTGCACCCGGCTCGCGCATGGGCAGACTTTCCGAACACACGCAGACACGATGAACACGCGCTGAAGCGACCAACGCCTTCAGACGCGAGGAAAGTGTGCAGACACGACGAACAGCGTTAGCGCAGGGCGGCTGCGCGAACGCGTCCCGCTACTCGGAGACGCGGTCGAGTTCGAGCATCTGGGCGCGGGTGAGCCGGATGGCCGCAGCGGCCATGAGGGCTTCCACCTGCTCGGGACGACTCGCGCTCGCGACCGGGGCGACGATGCTGCGCTTGGCGAGCAGCCAGGCCAGGGCGATGCTCGCGACGGTCGACTCGTGTTCGCGCGCGACCCGGTCGAGCACGGACAGCACGCGCTGACCGCGCCGGTTGACGTATTCTGCCGCGCGGACGCTCCTCGCCCCAGCCTTCAGGTCGTCCTTCGAACGGTACTTGCCGGTGAGGAACCCGTTGGCCAGTGCGTAGCAGGGCATGACGGCCAGCCCCTGGGCGGACGCGACGATGCGCAGGTCGCTCTCGAACTCGGCACGGTGCACGAGGTTGTAGTGCGGCTCGATCGCGACGAACTTCGGCAGCCCCGTCGATGACAGGATGCGCGCTTCGATGAGCCGGTCGGCCGAGAAGTTGGAGGCGCCGAGGTAGCGCACCTTGCCGGACTCGATCAGCCATTCGACGGTGGCGAGGCTGTCTTCGAGCGGAACGGACAGGTCGTCGTCGTGGAAGTAGAGCAGGTCGATGTGGTCGGTCTGCAGGCGCTCGAGCGAGGCCTCGACCGCCCGGACGATACTCACGGACCCGAGGCCGTGGTTGTCCTGGTGACGGCCGACCTTGGTCGCGATGACCACCGCGTCGCGATTGCGTCGCTCCTGCATCCAGCGCCCGATGAGCACTTCGCTGCGACCTCCGACGTAGCTGTCGGCGGTGTCGACGAAGTTGCCGCCGAGCTGCGCGTAGCGGTCGAGGATGTTCAGCGAGGTCTCGCTGTCGGCGGTCCAGCCGAAGACGCTCGCGCCGAGCGCCAGAGGATAGACGGCCAGATCGGTCTCGCCGATACGCCGCGGTGCGACGATCGAGAGCGGGCCGGTGAGCTCCAGGGCCGGATCGAAAACGGGAAGCGCGGACGTCTCGACGCGCTCGTCAGCGTTCGTCCCGGCGGCCTTCGCAGCCCGGGAAGAGTGGTCGCGCAAGCGCAACGGCAGCAGCTGTGCCATATCCCCTCCCGGTCGTGCCTTGCCATCCCCGATTCGACTCGAGGACGTGAACCCCCCTGTCACGTACTTGCAGCGTACGACATGCCACCGACGCGGCCCGGGCAATCCGGTGAACTGTTACACAAGTTTGGATCACAGTTTGATTACGATGCGGCGCGGTGTCCCCCGAGCAGGTCACACGGCATTTCCGTCGACGACGCGAGCCCTCACAGGCAGGTTAACGCTGTGATCGTCGGAACCGCGCGAAGCCACGCGCGGACGTGCCAAGTCAGCTTCCAGCGCGTCGAAGAACCGTCTCGGCGTGACGCAGCACAGGGCCGTCGACCATGTGCCCGCGGAAGCGGAAGACCCCTGACTGCTCCCCCGCCGCCGCCAGGAGGTCGCGGGCGAACGCGACCTCCTCGTCGGACGGCCGGTACGCCGCCCGGATCACATCCACCTGCCCCGGGTGGATGCACGCCGTCGCCGCGAATCCGACAGCGGACGCGTCTTCGGCCTCCGCCGCGAGCCCGCCGAGGTCGCCGATGTCGACATGGACGGTGTCGATCGCCGCCTTGCCCCACGCGCCCGCAGCGATCAGAACCGCCGACCGAGCGTGGACGGCGACACTCCGGTAGCTCCCGTCGGCGTGCCGGCTCGCGGTGCCGCCGAGGGATGCGACCAGATCCTCCGCGCCCCACATCAGCGCGATGACGCCGCCCGTCGACGCGAGGTCACCGGCCGCCAGCACTCCGGCCGCCGTCTCGCACAGCGCGATCACCCGCAGGCCGTCGAGCGCGGCGAAGTCCGACACGCGCTCCGCCTTCGCGAGCATCACAGTGCGGTACGGACTCGCACGCACTGCCTGAACATCCGCCACGTGGTCCAGGGTCCCAGCGGGGTTGACCCGCACGATCACCCGCGCGGGATCCAGCCCGGAGGCGAGCAGCGCCTCGCGAGCAGCAGGCCGCGCGCCGGGATCGACGGCGTCCTCGAGGTCGATGATGACCGCATCCGCCCGCTCGAGCGCCTTGGCGTACCTGTCGGGCCGATCGGCCGGGCAGAAGAGGAGCGCGGGGCCCCACGGGAGGTCGGTCATGCGTTGCCTGCCGCATCATGCGCTTCGCGGGTCCACACGAGCGCGGAGCGCGTCGCCTTCGCGACGATGACGCCATCCTGGTTGCGACCGGTGTGCTCCATCGTCACGATGCCCTGGCCGGGCCGCGACGACGAGAGCCGCTTACCCGTCACCACCGTCTCCGAGTACAACGTGTCGCCGTGGAACAGTGGATGCGGGAATGAGACGTCGCTGAACCCCAGGTTGGCCACGATCGTCCCCTGGGTGAGCTGGGTGACGGATGCGCCCACAATGGTCGAGAGGGTGAACATCGAATTCATCAGGCGCTGCCCGAACGGCTGCGTCGCCGCCCAGGCCGCATCGAGGTGGAGTGCCTGGCTGTTCATCGTCAGGGTCGTGAACAGCACGTTGTCGGTCTCGGTGACCGTGCGGCCCGGTCGGTGGAGGTACCGCGTGTCCAGGTCGAACTCTTCGAAGTAGAGTCCCCGCTGCTCGACGTTCTTCACGACAGCTCGATCCGGAGCGGAGCGCCAGTGGCCGCCACGATCTCATCGACGGTCACGCCGGGTGCCACCTCACGGAGCACCAGTTCGGACGCCCCGTCACCGGAGCGCTCGACGTCGATGACGGCGAGGTCGGTGATGATCCGGTCGACGCATCTGCGCCCGGTGAGCGGGAGGCTGCACTCGGTCAGGATCTTGGGCCGGCCCTCACGGTCGACGTGCTCCATCATCACGATCAGGCGCTTGGCGCCGAAGACGAGGTCCATGGCCCCGCCCATCCCTTTCACCATCTTGCCCGGGATCATCCAGTTGGCGAGGTCCCCGGCCTGCGACACCTCCATCGCGCCGAGAACGGCGAGGTCGACGTGCCCGCCCCGCACCATGCCGAACGAGTTCGACGAGTCGAAGAAGGCGGCGCCGCGATTGACGGTGACGGTCTCCTTTCCTGCGTTGATCAGGTCGGGGTCGACTGCGTCCTCCGCCGGGTACGGTCCGACGCCGAGGATCCCGTTCTCGGAGTGCAGGATGACCTCCACGCCGTCGGGGATGTAGTTCGGGATAAGAGTGGGCATCCCGATGCCCAGGTTGACGTACTGGCCGTTCTCGAGCTCGAGGGCGACACGCGCCGCCAATTCGTTGCGAGTGAGGCTCATGAGCGGCTCCCATCGGCCAGTGCGACCGTTCGCCGCTCGATGCGCTTCTCGGTGTCGGCGGCGAGGACGACTCGCTGCACGAAGATGCCCGGGGTGTGGATGCACTCCGGATCCAGGTCGCCGGCCTCGACGATCTCCTCGACCTCGGCGATGGTGATGCGACCCGCCATCGCCGCGAGCGGATTGAAATTCATCGCCGCCGCATGGAAGACCAGGTTGCCGTAACGGTCGGCCTTCGCGGCATGCACCAGCGCGAAATCGGGGGTGACGGACCGCTCGAGCACGTAGTCGGCGCCGTCGAACGTGCGCACCTCCTTCGGCTCCGACGCGACCGCGACCGAGCCATCCGGGGCGTAGAGCCGCGGCAGCCCGCCCTCGCTGATCTGGGTGCCGACACCCGCAGGCGTGTAGAACGCCGGAATGCCTGCGCCCCCGGCGCGGAGCTTCTCGGCGAGCGTCCCCTGGGGCGTCAGCTCGACCTCGAGCTCGCCGGAGAGGAACTGCCGCGCGAACTCCTTGTTCTCGCCCACGTAGGAGCTGACCATGCGATGGATGCGACGGTCGGCCAGGAGGATTCCCAGCCCCCAGTCGTCGACGCCGCAATTGTTGCTGACCACTTCGAGGTCCGTCGTCCCCCTCTCGTGCAGCGCCTGGATGAGCGCACTGGGGATGCCGCACAGCCCGAAGCCGCCGACGGCCAGCGACGCGCCGTCGGGGATGTCCGCGACCGCATCCGCGGCACTCGCCACCACCTTGTCGATCATGGTCGATCTCCTCTTCTGCGTTGGAACCCTTCGGCGGGCTAGGCGTCGAAGCCGAGCGCCCGCGAGATGATCATCAGCTGCACCTCGGTCGTGCCTTCGCCGATCTCGAGGATCTTCGAGTCGCGGTAGTGGCGGGCGACCGGGTTCTCGTTCATGAATCCGTAGCCTCCGAAGATCTGGGTCGCGTCGCGCGCATTGTCCATCGCGGCCTCGCTACCCACCATCTTGGCGATCGAAGCCTCCATCTTGAAAGGCTTGCCTGCCATCATCTTGAAGACCGCGTCGTAGTACGCGAGACGCGCCGTGTGCACCCGGGCCTGCATCCGTGCGATCTTGAAGGCGATGTACTGGTTCGAGCCGATGGCGCGGCCGAACACGTTGCGCGACTTCGAGTAGCGGATGGCCTCCTCCAGGCATCCTTGCGCGGCGCCCGTGCAGAGCGCGGCGAATGCGATGCGGCCTTCGTCGAGGGTCTGGATGAAGTTCGCGAAGCCGCGGCCGCGCTCGCCGAGCAGGTTGGCCTCGGGCACGCGCACGTCGGTGAGGGTCAGCGGGTGCGTGTCGGACGTGTGCCAGCCGACCTTGTCGTAGGACGGCTCCTGCACGAGCCCGGCCGTGGGCACGGGCACCAGGATGGCCGAGAGCTCCTTCTTGATGCTGCCGTCGGGGCGGAGCTCCTCGCCGGTCACGGCGGTGATGGTGATCAGCCTGGTGATGTCGGTGCCGGAGTTCGTGATGAACTGCTTGGTGCCGTTGATGACCCACTGGCCGTCGCGGAGGACGGCGCTGGTCTTGGTGCCGGCCGCATCCGATCCGGCATCCGCCTCGGTGAGGCCGAACCCGGCGAGCGCTTTGCCGGCGGTGAGCATCGGCAGCCACTCGTTCCTCTGCGACTCGGTGCCGTTGCGGAAGACCGGCATGACACCCAGCCCGACGCCGGCCTCGAGGGTGACGCCGATGCTCTGGTCGACGCGGCCGAGCTGCTCGACGGCGAGACACAGGGAGAGGTAGTCCTTGCCCTGGCCACCGTACTCGACGGGGAACGGCAGACCGAAGAGGCCCATCTCGCCCATCTGGCCGATGATGTGGTACGGCAGGCTGCGCTTGGTGTCGTAGTCGTACGCCGCGGGAGCGACGACGTTGTCGGCGAAGTCACGCACCTCTGCGACGAGCTTCTTGTGGTCGTCGCTCAGCTCGAAGCCGGTGACCTCGGTGGCGGGCTCGGTTGCAGTCAATGTCATGGTCATCTCGGTACCTCGGTGTTCTCCGGTTCGGCCGATCGTGTCGGCGCTGTGGTGGGGTCGACGGTCGTGTCGTCGACGGGTGCTGCGGTTTCGGTGGCCGGGTCGGCCTGGGTGCCCGGGTCGGTTCCGGTGGTCGGCTCCACGTCGATCGTGGCGACCAGCTGGTCGAGCTTGACCAGGTCGCCGGGGGCGACGGTGACGTGAGCGATGCCGGCCACCGGGGCGGTGAGACGGTGCTCCATCTTCATCGCCTCGACGGTGACGAGAGTGTCGCCGGCTTCCACTCGGTCGCCCGGTGCGACGGCGACGGAGACGACGGTGCCCGGCATGGGCGACCGCACGTCGGGATGGGCGACGCCCTCGGCGCGCGTGAGGGTCGAAAGCTCTTCGGCGAGCACCGCGGCGCGGGTCAGGATGCGGAACTCGCGGGCCCGGCCCCCGGCACCGAGCCAGGTGCCCGACGCGGTCTCGGCGAAGGCGAAGTCGCTCGTCAGACCGTCGAGGGTGAGGGATGCGCGCGCCGCCACCCCCGGAAGCAGCACCAGTTCGGCCACGTGATCGGTGCCGTCGATGGTGACAGCCGCGCGCACCCGCGAGGCGGCGACATCCCCGGCGGCGTCGGATGACTCGAGCACGAGGACGTCCACCCGATCGACCGGGCCTGTCGCGATCCGGTACTCGGACGGCCGGGGCGCGGCGAGGCGCCAGCCGTTCGGCGTGCGCCACAATGCCGAGCTCCGTGCGTGATCGATGTCGTGCCCATCCACCGCCGGGTCCTCCCCGTTCCGACGACGCAGGTGGCGCAGCAGTGCGACAGCGGCGAGTTCGGCCGGGTCGGCCTCGGGTGCCGTCAGGTGCGAGAAGCGGCGGTCGATGAGCGTGGTGTCGATCCGTCCGGCGCGTACATCCTCGTCGGCGAGCAGGGTGCGCAGGTAGGAGACGTTGGTGGTCGCCCCCAGGATCACGGTTTCGGCGAGCGCCGCATCGAGCCGGCGCAGCGCAGTGTCGCGGTCGGCGCCCCACGCGATCACCTTCGACAGCATCGGGTCGTAGTCGGGAACGATGTCGTTGCCCTGCACCAGCCCGCTGTCCACCCGGATGCCGGGACCGGCCGGCTCGTGCAGCACCAGAACAGTCCCGTCGGTGGGGAGGAAGTCGCGCTCGGGGTTCTCCGCGTACACGCGCACCTCGATCGCGTGACCTCGGAGACGGATGTCGTCCTGTGCGAACGGGAGCGGCTCACCCGCTGCGATCCGCACCTGCCATTCGACGAGGTCGATCCCGGTCACGAGTTCGGTGACCGGATGCTCGACCTGCAGCCGCGTGTTCATCTCCATGAAGAAGAACTCGCCGGGAGCTGCGTCCGAGACGAGGAACTCCACGGTTCCGGCGCCG
This sequence comes from Diaminobutyricibacter sp. McL0608, assembly GCF_039613825.1. NCBI lineage: Bacteria > Bacillati > Actinomycetota > Actinomycetes > Micrococcales > Microbacteriaceae > Leifsonia > Leifsonia sp. McL0608. Next base: position 2,528,012 of record NZ_CP154826.1, read on the forward strand.
ACGTAGTCGACGGTCGCGGCGACGGCGCACGCCGCCCTGCCGATGCGCTCGCGCGTCTCCGCGTCGAGCAGAGCCGACGGCGCCTCCTCCACGACCTTCTGGTGCCTGCGCTGCAGCGAGCATTCGCGCTCGCCGAGGTGGATGGTCGTGCCGTGTGCGTCGGCGAGCACCTGCACTTCGATGTGCCGGGGGGACTCGACGAGCCGCTCCAGGAAGAGTGTGTCGTCGCCGAAGGCCGCGCCGGCCACACGCCGTGCGGCGGAGAGCGCGTCGGCGAGCTGGTCGGCGGACCGCACCACCTGCATCCCTTTGCCACCACCGCCGGCGGACGGCTTGACCAGCAGTGGAAAACCCACCTCGGCGGAGGCTGCGATGAGTTGTTCGTCATCGAGACCCGGCTCGGCGACACCCGGGATCGTCGGCACACCGTGCTCTGCGACGGCCAGCTTCGCGCGGATCTTGTCGCCCATCACGTCGAGGGCGTGAATGCCCGGGCCGATGAACGCGATGCCGGCGGCGGCGCAGGCCTCCGCGAACGCCGCGCTCTCGGAGAGGAAGCCGTAACCCGGATGCACGGCCTCGGCACCGGATCGGCGGGCGGCATCGAGGAGCGCATCGATGTTCAGGTAGCTGTCGCGCGCGGCCGCAGGCCCGATGCGCACAGCCAGGTCGGCGAGGGCGACGTGAGGTGCCGTGCGGTCCGGGTCGCTGTAGACCGCGACGGAACGGATCCCGAGCTCGCGGAGCGTGCGGATGACGCGGCACGCGATCTCGCCGCGGTTCGCGACGAGCACGGTGGTGAACGGTGCGGCGGAGGGCGCGGGGCCCGTGGTGGCTGGATTCATGGTCGTCACATCCGGAACAGGCCGAAGGCCGTGTCGGCCAGCGGGGTACGCGAGCAGGTGTCGAGGGCGAGGCCCAGGATCGTGCGGGTGTCGGCCGGGTCGATGACCCCGTCGTCCCAGAGCCGGCCGGTCGAGTAGTAGGGGCTGCCCTGATGTTCGTACTGTTCGGCGATCGGCGCCTTGAACGCCGCCTCTTCGTCGGCCGACCACTCTTCACCGCGGGCCTCGAGCTGCTCCCGTTTGACGGTCGCGAGCACCGACGAGGCCTGGGCGCCGCCCATGACCGAGATGCGGCTCGCCGGCCACATCCAGAGGAAGCGCGGCGAGTACGCGCGGCCGCACATCGAATAGTTGCCCGCGCCGAACGATCCGCCGATCACCACTGTCAGCTTGGGGACACGGGTCGTCGCGACCGCGGTGACCATCTTCGCGCCGTGCTTGGCGATGCCGCCTGCTTCGTAGTCGCGCCCGACCATGAATCCGGAGATGTTCTGCAGGAACAGCAGTGGAACACCCCGCTGGTCGCAGAGCTCGATGAAGTGCGCGCCCTTGAGGGCGGACTCGCTGAACAGCACGCCGTTGTTGGCGACGATGCCGACCGGATGACCGTGGATGTGCGCGAAGCCGGTGACCAGGGTCGTTCCGTACTCCGCCTTGAACTCGTGGAACTCGCTCGCGTCGACGAGACGTGCGATCACCTCGCGCACGTCGTACGGCGCCTGGACGTCGACGGGCACCGCACCGTAGAGGGATGCGGGGTCCACGGCGGGCTCGCGCGTCTCGATGACCGGCCAGGCCGGCTCGGCGGGCGCCGGCAGGGTCGCGACGATGTCGCGCACGATCTGGAGGGCGTGCCGGTCGTTCTCGGCGAGGTGGTCGACGACACCGGACGTGCGAGCGTGGAGATCTCCGCCGCCGAGCTCCTCCGCGGTGACGATCTCGCCGATCGCCGCCTTCACGAGGGGCGGCCCGCCGAGGAAGATGGTGCCCTGGTTGCGTACGATCACGGTCTCGTCACTCATCGCGGGCACATAGGCGCCGCCTGCCGTGCAGGAGCCGAGCACAGCGGCGATCTGCGGGATCTTCGCGGCCGACATGCGCGCCTGGTTGAAGAAGATGCGACCGAAGTGGTCCCGATCGGGGAAGACGTCGTCCTGCATCGGCAGGAACGCACCGCCCGAGTCGACGAGGTAGATGCATGGCAGCCGGTTCTCCAGCGCGATCTCCTGCGCCCGCAGGTGCTTCTTCACGGTCATCGGGTAGTACGTGCCACCCTTGACGGTCGCGTCGTTGCAGATGACGAGCACCTGGCGGCCGTGCACGAGACCGATGCCGGCGATGACACCCGCGGCGGGGCATTCGTCGTCGTAGAGCCCGGTCGCGGCGAGAGGAGCGATCTCGAGGAAGGGGCTTCCCTCATCGAGCAGCTCGTCGATGCGGTCTCGCGGCAGCAGCTTGCCGCGTGCGACGTGACGCTCGCGTGAGCGCTCGGGGCCACCGGCTGCGGCGACGGCGAGACGCTCGTGCAACTCCTGGACGAGCGCGCGCTGGGCTTCGTCGTTGGCTGCGAAGCGCGGATCCCCGGTTTCGATCGCCGTTGTGAGCGTGTGCATGGGCTGTTCGCCGACTCCCTCGTCGCATCCATTCAGTTAGTAGCCACTAACTCACATTTAGGTTAGTGTTCATTAACCGAATTGTCCAGCGGAAGGAGCAGGCACGTGACAGAAGTCGTCGACGGAGCCCGTCCGACGCAGCGCAGCCAGGCCAAAGCGGACCGCCGCGCCGCCCTTCTCGAGGCCGCCGCCACGCTCTTCGCCGACCGCGGCTTCAACGGCGTATCGATCGAAGACCTGGGAACGGCCGTCGGCGTGAGCGGGCCGGCCGTCTATCGCCACTTCGCCGGCAAGCAGGCCGTGCTCGCCGCACTGCTGGTCGGCGTCAGCCGGGACCTGCTCGACGGAGGCCGCTCCGTCGTGGCGCAGTCCGCGGACGACACCCAGGCCCTCCGCTCCCTCATCGCGTTCCACGCCGACTTCGCGCTCGGCAACCCCGACGTCATCCGCGTCCAGGACCGCGACCTCGACTCCCTCGCCGACGAAGACCGACGCGAAGTGCGCAGCCTCCAGCGTCGCTACATCGAGCAGTGGACGGACGTGCTCAGCCGCCTCCACCCCGCATTCGACGCGACCGTGCTGCGTGTGCGGGTGCAAGCCACGTTCGGCCTGATCAACTCGACCCCGCACAGTGCGCGCACGCACGGCCGCACCGTCGACTCGGCGACGGCGCGGCCGGTGCTCGAAGCCATGGCCTGGGCCGGGCTCAACGCCCCGGTCCGCTGAACCCGCTCAGCCGGCCCGGGCATCCGCCCGTCCCCGTCAGACCATCGTCAGGACGGAACCCGGCTCCGAGAGGATCCGGCCGACGTCCGCGATGAAACGCGAGCCCTGCTCGCCGTCGACCAGGCGGTGATCGAATGAAACGCTGAGCGTCACCACATCACGGAGGGCGATCTCGCCGTGGTGCTCCCACGGCTGGCGACGAACCGCGCCGAGTGCGAGGATCCCGGCTTCACCGGGGTTCAGGATGGGCGTCCCGGCGTCGACACCGAAGACGCCGACGTTCGACACGGAGATCGTGCCGCCGGTCAGCCGCTCGGGCGGCGTACGACCCTCGCGTGCGACCGATACCAGCTCGGTGAGCGCCCTGGCGAGCTCGACCAGGGTCAGCTGGTCGGCATCCGGGATGGTCGGCACGAGCAGGCCGCGCGGCGTCGCGGCCGCGATCCCCAGGTTCACGTAGCCGTACTCGACGATCTCGTTCGCATCGGCATCCCACCGTGAATTGATCGACGGCGTGCGCGCCGCGGCGATGCACATGGCCTTCGCCACGACCGCGAGGAACGTCATGCGCACACCCTCGAAGGCGCGATCGGACTTCATCCGCTCCAGCATCGACACCGTCTCGGTCACATCGACCGTCAGGAAGACCGTGGCGTGAGGCGCGGTGAACGCGCTCTGCACCATCGCCTCGGCGGTGTGCTTGCGGACGCCACGGATCGGGATGCGCGTCTCGCGTTCGCGTACCCGTCGCTGCAGGCCGGAATCCTGCGTCGGGGTGCCCGCCGGAGCGGCTGGACTCTCGCTCGCCGTCTTCGCGCCGGCCGAGAACTCTTCGACGTCGTGGCGGGTGACCAGACCGCGGTCGCCGGTCGCCGGCACCGCGGCCAGGTCCACGCCGAGCTCACGGGCGAGCTTGCGCACCGGTGGTGTCGCACGGGGCCGCTCCAGAGTCGTGGTCGCAGTCGCAGCCGCAGGCGCAGGCGCCGTCCCGGTCGCGGTCGCCGGCGCTGCGGGCGTGACCGGCGCAGGGGTGCTTGCGGGCGCACGGATGCCTGCGGGCGCAGTCGGCGGGGTGCCGACCGGAGCGGGCTCGAGGCCGGGCCGCACGCGGCGAGCGGGACGCCCTGCCGCGTCGGCGCGCGCCCCGTAGCCGACCAGGTTGGGTTCGGGCACGTCGGGCGCGGCCGCCGCGGACTCACCCGATGAGTCCGTAGCCGCGCCCGGCCCGTTCGGCCGAGCACCGTCGTCCGGTTCGCCTTCCACCTCGAACGCGACGATCCGCTCCCCCACGTTGACCGTCACGCCCGGTTCGACATAGAGGCGGGAGATGACACCGGACCACGGTGCCGGCAGCTCGACAAGCGCTTTCGCTGTCTCCACATCCGCGATGATCTGGTTCAGTTTCACCGTGTCGCCCACGGCGACGTGCCATTCGACCAGCTCGGACTCGGTGAGACCCTCACCGAGGTCGGGGAGCGAGAAATCCTTGATCACACCCACGTCAGTCCTCCACACCGGTCAGCGAGTTCGGCCGGTCCATCACGCGGTCGACGCCGTCGAGGATGCGGTCGAGATCGGGCACGTGATACTGCTCGAGCTTCGCGGGCGGGTAGGGGATGTCGTGGCCGGTCACGCGGACCGGCGCATGCTCGAGGTAGTAGAAGCAGCGCTCCGTGATGCTCGCGGACACTTCGGCGCCGAGGCCGCCGGACTGCGCAGCCTCGTGGGCGACGACGAGTCGGCCCGTCTTGCGGACGGATGCCACCACCGTGTCGAAGTCCACCGGCGCGAGCGAGCGCAGGTCGATCACCTCGATCGAGACGCCCTCGTCGGACGCGGCGACGGCAGCATCCTTCGCAGTCTGCACGAGCGGACCGTAGGCGACGAGGGTCACATCCGATCCCGAGGTCACGATCTTGGCCGTGCCCATCGGGCGCGCGTCGTCCAGTGGGGTCAGCTCGTCGACTTCGCCCTTGACGTGGTAGCGCCGCTTCGGTTCGAAATAGAGTACCGGGTCGTCGCAGGCGATCGCCTGCTGGATCATCGTGTACGCGTCCTGCGGGTCGGCGACGCTCACCACGCGCAGGCCCGCCGCGTGGGCGAAATACGCCTCCGGCGAGTCCGAGTGGTGCTCGGCCGCGCCGATACCGCCGGCGAACGGAACCCGGATGGTGATCGGCATCTTAACCGCACCGCGCGTGCGATAGTGCATGCGCGCCACCTGGCTGACGATCTGATCGAACGCCGGATAGATGAAGCCGTCGAACTGGATCTCGCATACTGGGCGGAACCCGCGGTAGGCGAGCCCCACGGCCGTTCCGAGGATGCCGGACTCGGCGAGCGGTGTGTCCATGACCCGGCGCTCCCCGAACTCGGACTGGAGTCCGTCGGTCACGCGGTAGACCCCGCCGAGTTTGCCGATGTCCTCACCCATCAGGACGACCTTGTCGTCGGAGGCGAGCGATCGCCTGAGCCCGGCGTTGATCGCCTTCGCCATCGTCAAGGTGGTCATGATGCCTTCCTGTCCTGCTGGTGGAGCGTGTCGTGCTGGTCGAGCGCTGCGCTCGGGGTCGTGTCGTCGCCGACGAACGTGCGGAGGTAGCGGCTGTAATGGTCGCGCTGCCGGGATATCCCCGTGTGCGCCGTGCTGTACACGTGGTCGAAGACCGCCATCGGCTCGGGGTCGGGAAGCGCGATGCAGCCGGCACGCAGTTCGGCGGCCACCGCATCCGCCTTCGCCGACACGGCCTCCGAGCGCTCGTCGGTGAGGAGACCGCGTTCCGACAGATACGCGGCGAGCCGGGCGATCGGGTCCTTGGCGCGCCACGTCTCGACCTCGGATGCATCCCGGTAACGCGTCGGGTCGTCGGCGGTCGTGTGCGGACCCATGCGGTAGGTGACCGCCTCGATGAAAGTGGGTCCGCCGCCACCGCGGGCACGGTCGAGCGCCAGTCGGGTGACCGCCATCACGGCGAGAACGTCATTGCCGTCGACGCGCACGCTCGGGATGCCGAAGCCGGGTGCGCGCTCGGCCACCGGTCGCTGCGCCTGCAGCTTCACCGGCTCGGAGATCGCCCACTGGTTGTTCTGGCAGAAGAAGATCACAGGGGCCGAATAGGTCGCGGCGAAGATCAGCGCCTCGTTGACGTCGCCTTCACTCGTGGCGCCGTCGCCGAAGTAGGCGACAGCCACCGCATCCGACCCGTCATTCTGGACGCCGATCGCGTACCCGGTCGCGTGGAGCGTCTGGGCGCCGATGATGACCTGTGGCGTCGCCATGTTGATCGCGTACGGGTCCCAGCCCGAAGCCGTGGTACCGCGCCACACGCGGACAAGGTCGGTGAGGTCTGCGCCACGGCAGTAGGCGACACCGTTCTCGCGGTAGCTGGAGAAGACGAAATCGTCGCGGCGGAGGGCTCGGCCCGAACCGACCTGCGCGGCCTCCTGGCCGAGAAGCGGAGGCCAGAGTCCCAGCTCGCCCTGGCGCTGGAGGGCGGTCGCCTCGGTGTCGATGCGGCGGATGACCACCATGTCCTCGTACAGCGCGAGCAGCTGCTCGTCGCCGACGTCGGCCACCCAGGCGTCGTAGCGTGCGTCCGAAAGGCGGGAGCCTTCCGGGGTCAGGAGCTGAACGGTGTCGATGTCGCCCAGATGAAGCTCACCGAGATGGATCTCATCCATGCGCTCGGTGGGCTCGGCGGGTTCGATCCGTTCGTCGACGGAAACACTGCCAGCGGAAACATTCTCGGTTGACATGGGTGCACGCAGCCTTTGCTCTTCGCCCGGTCGTAGCGCTCGTGGCGCGCAGACCGGCCCTCGGCGTCCTTGCCGAAAGTACCTCTGACGGTACGCTTCGTGCTCACACAGCACAACTCGCAACACCCTCATAGTGCACAATGCACTGTTCTGGCGTGTCGCGAACTGCTACATTTCGCACTATGCGCACCCTCGACAGCACCGATTTCCAGCTACTCATAGCTCTCAGCCGCGAACCGCGTGCAACGTATGTCTCCCTGGCCGACGAGCTCGGCCTCAGCCGTAACACGGTCCAGGCGCGGATGGCCCAGCTGGAGCGCTCGGGGGTGTTCCTCGCGTTCGATCGGCGCATCGATCCGGCCGCCGCGGGCTACCCGCTCACAGCCTTCATCACGGTGCACGTGCAGCAGCAGAAACTGGCACGAATCGTGCAGTCGCTGGCCGGGATCCCCGAGATCATCCAGGCGCACGGGCTGAGCGGGCCGAGCGACCTGCTGGTGCGCTGCGTGTGCCTCGACGCCGAAGACCTGTTCCGCATCAACGGCGCGATCCTGGCGTGCGACGGGGTCGAGCGCACCGAGACGGCCCTCGACATGGGCGAGCTGATCCCCTACCGCATCCGCCCCCTGCTCGAGCAGCGCCTGCGTTAAGCGACGGATGCCCGCCCCGGCGAACCGGGACGGGCATCCAATTTCGAGCGGATCGCTACGCGATCACGTCCGCGTCCTCGCCCTCGGCGGGAGCCGCCGGAGCGTCACTGGACGCCTCGTCGGCGAGCACCGGAGCGAGCGACAGCTTTCCGCGGTCGTCGATCTTGGTGATCTCGACCAGGATCTTCTGGCCGACGCCGAGCACGTCTTCGACGTTCTCGACACGCTTGCCACCCGCGAGCTTGCGCACCTCGGAGATGTGCAGCAGGCCGTCCTTGCCAGGCAGCAGCGAGACGAACGCACCGAACGCGGCGATCTTGACGACGGTTCCGAGGAACTGCTCGCCGACCTCCGGGTTGGTGGGGTTCGCGATCGCGTTCACCTGGGCGCGGGCCGCCTCGGCCGACGGACCGTCGACAGCGCCGATGTACACGGTGCCGTCTTCCTCGATCGAGATGTCGGCGCCGGTCTCGTCCTGGATCGCGTTGATCGTCTTGCCCTTCGGGCCGATCAGCTCACCGATCTTGTCGACGGGGATCTGGACCGAGATCACGCGCGGTGCGGTCGGGGCCATCTCGTCCGGCTGGTCGATGGCGGCGTTCAGCACGCTCAGGATGGTCGTACGAGCATCCTTGGCCTGCTTCAGCGCACCGGCGAGAACCGCGGAGGGGATGCCGTCGAGCTTCGTGTCCAGCTGGATGGCCGTGACGAACTCGCTGGTACCCGCGACCTTGAAGTCCATGTCGCCGAGGGCGTCTTCGGCGCCGAGGATGTCGGTGAGAGCCGCGTAACGGGTCTCACCGTCGACGGTGTCGGAGATGAGGCCCATGGCGATGCCGGCGACCGGGGCGCGCAGCGGCACACCGGCGTTCAGCAGCGACAGGGTCGACGCGCAGACGGAACCCATCGAGGTCGAGCCGTTGGAGCTGAGAGCCTCGGACACCTGGCGGATCGCGTACGGGAACTCCTCGCGGCTCGGCAGAACCGGCACGAGTGCGCGCTCGGCGAGGAAGCCGTGCCCGATCTCGCGACGCTTCGGCGAACCGACACGGCCGGTCTCACCGGTCGAGTACGGCGGGAAGTTGTAGTGGTGCAGGTAACGCTTCTTCGTCACCGGCGAGAGCGAGTCGATCTGCTGCTCCATCTTGAGCATGTTCAGCGTGGTGACGCCCAGGATCTGGGTCTCGCCGCGCTGGAAGATCGCCGAACCGTGGACGCGCGGGATGACCTGCACCTCGGCGTCGAGCGGACGGATGTCGGTCAGGCCACGGCCGTCGATGCGGATGCCCTCACGCAGCACTCTGCTGCGCATGACCACCTTCGACACCGACTTGTACGCCGCAGAGAACTGCGAGAGCACCTCGGCGTCGAGCACGCCGGCTTCGACCTTCTCGGTCAGCGCGACCTTCACGCGGTCCTTGAGGGCGTCGTCTGCGTTCTGACGCTCGATCTTGTCGGCGATCTGGTAGACGTTCACAAGCTCGTCGTAGGCGAGGCCGGCGACGTTGTCGTAGGTCTCCTGGGAGTACGGCAGGAAGACCGGGTACTCGGCGATGTCCTTCGCGGCCTGCTGGGCGAGTACGTTCTGCGCACCGACCAGCTGCTTGAGGAAGGGCTTCGCAGCCTCGAGGCCCTGGGCCACGACCTCTTCGTTGGGCTTGGTGGCGCCGCCCTGGATGAGGTTCCAGCTGCCTTCGGTCGCTTCGGCCTCCACCATCATGATGGCGACGTCTTCCGTGCCGTCGGGAGCGGTGATCACGCGACCGGCGACGACGATGTCGAAGACGGCCTCCTCGAGCTGCGAAGCCTTCGGGAACGCGATCCACTGGTCTTCAGCAGCACCGTTGCCGGGGATGAGCGCGAGGCGCACCGCACCGATCGGGCCGCTGAACGGCAGGCCGGAGATCTGGGTCGACATCGAGGCCGCGTTGATCGCGAGGGCGTCGTAGAACTCCTCCGGCGCGATGCTGAGGACGGTGATGACGATCTGGACCTCGTTGCGGAGGCCGTCGACGAACGACGGGCGCAGCGGCCGGTCGATGAGGCGGCAGACCAGGATCGCCTCGGTGGAGGGGCGACCCTCACGGCGGAAGAACGAGCCGGGGATCTTGCCTGCGGCGTAGGAACGCTCTTCGACATCCACCGTCAGCGGGAAGAAGTCGAAGTTGTCCTTGGGGTGCTTGCTCGCGCTGGTCGCGCTCAGCAGCATGGTCTCCTCGTCGAGGTACGCCGCGACGGCGCCCTGCGCCTGCTGGGCGAGACGGCCTGCTTCGAAGCGGACCGTGCGCGTGCCGAAGCGTCCGTTGTCGAGAACGGCTTCGGCGAATTTGATTTCTGGACCTTCCAAGAGGTCTTTCTCCTTTGTTCAGTACTACTGACCGCCCCGTATGGGCGGCGAGGCACGACCCCGTATGGGCGGCGTCTCGTTCATCGGAGCAGGGGGAACAGGCAGATCGACACGCGTGTCTACGTGTACGTGCGGCCTCCCACCCGGTCGGACGTCTCTCGACGTGAACCGCTCGGTGGGCGCGCGTCTGGCCATCAGTAGAAATACACGGTTGCGTTCGAGCGTCGGGTCGCATCCGGATACCACCACCGAGGACCAGCTTCCTGCCAGCCTGCTCCGTTGGTGCTCTGTCTTCAGTTGTCGGCGACGGGAAATATCCACGTCAACCGCAAGAATCCTAGCAGGTGAGCTTGTACGCCGGCTGGATTCAGCGCGGGAGCGCGAGCGTCGCGAGCGCGGCATCGTGCAGGGCGCGACCGTACGACGGCCCGTAGGAGGCCGCGTGGACGGCGAGCGGATGCAGCTGGTGCAGAGGGATGCGCTCCTTCCAGAACCACGGGAGAGGCTTCGTCCGATCCCACGCCGCCGCCTCGTAGCCGGCCACGATCTCGTCGAAGTACGGACACCCGAACAGGGCGAGCATCGCCAGATCGGTCACGCGATGACCGCCGTGGGCGGCCGGGTCGATCAGGATGCCGCCGGCCACATCCCAGAGCAGGTTGCCGTTCCACAGGTCACCGTGGATGCGCGCCGGCTGCTCGTCGTCGTCCAGTTCGCCGGACTCGATGCGTTCGACCGCGCGCTCGATGTCCGGCAGGTGATCGCGACTGACGGCGCCCGATTCGACGGCGATCGGCAGGTACGGCAGGATGCGGTCCCGAGCGTAGAAGAGGCCCCAGGAGTCCTCGTGCGCGACAGGCAGCGGTCGCTTGCCGATGTAGAGAGGGCCGCGCCAGTGTTCAGGCGGCGCGCCGTAGGTATCCGCACCGGCCAGGTGGGTGATCGCGAGGCCGGCGCCGAGTGCTCGCGCCGCTTGCGCCGTCGGACGGACTTCGTGGATGCGGACCAGCTCGAGAAAGCCGGGCCTCACATCGATCACATCGACGATCCGCGCCCCCCCGTCGGCCTCGACCTCGCCCAGCCAGCGCAGGCCCGCAGCCTCGGCTTCGAAGAACAGATCGGGCGCATCCGGGCGCCGTTTCACGAACGTTGCGACGGCCATCCGCCGAATCTACTCGGCCCGGAACCGGCGAAAGGTGACAGAAGTGGTTCATTCGTCGACCGAATGCCACTTCTGGCACCTCTCGCGTGGATCACTCGGCCTGGAAGCCGCCGATCATCGAGCTGAAGTCGCCTTCGAGGGCGAAGGGATCCTTGATCAGGCTCGACCGGTCGGACGTGGCGACGAGAGCGGCGAATTCGCCGGCCGCTCGCTCGACGCGGTCGGGAAGCGCCTTCACGGTGTCGGCTCCGCTTCCCCAGTCGGCGGACGCCGCGTAGACCGAGGTCGGTACGACGGTGGCGTGCAGATAGGTGAACATCGGGCGCATCGCGTATTCGAGTGCCAGCGAGTGCCGTTCGGTTCCACCGGTCGCACCGAGCACGACAGGCATCCCCTCGAGCGCGGTCGGATCGATCACGTCGAAGAACGACTTGAACAGCCCGCTGTAGCTGGTGGTGAAGATCGGCGTGACAGCGATCAGGCCGTCGGCCGTCGTGACCTTCTCGATGACCTCGGCGAGCGACGGGCTCGGGAAGCCGGCCAGCAGGTTGTTCGTCACGTCGCGTGCGATATCACGCAGTTCGGTGACCTCGACCTTTGCGCTGATGCCCTGCTCCGCCAGACGGCTGACCGTCGCGTCCGCGAGGCGGTCGGCGAGCAGTCGGGTGGACGACGGCTGGCTCAGCCCGGCCGAGACGACCGCGATCGTGCGTTCGGTCATCGCCCGTTCGGTCATCGCCCGTTCGGTCATCGCTGCACCTCCGCGGTCTCGGTCGCGTCGGCATCAGCGACGGCGAGGTCTTCGGCGAGCTCGGCGGCGTCGCGCGCAGCCACGAGGGCCTCGTGCGTCGGACCGTCGGGTACGTTCGCCGGGCGGAGGGCGTCGAACTCCTTGCGGAGCACCGGCACGACCTCCTCGCCGAGGATGTCGAGCTGCTCGAGCACCGTCTTCAGCGGGAGTCCCGCGTGGTCCATCAGGAACAGCTGGCGCTGGTAGTCGCCGAAGGAGTCGCGGAACGTCAGCGTGCGGTCGATGACCTCCTGCGGGCTGCCGACCGTGAGAGGCGTCTGCTCCGTGAACTCCTCGAGCGAAGGACCGTGACCGTAGACGGGCGCGTTGTCGAAGTACGGTCGGAACTCGCGGACCGCGTCCTGCGAGTTCTTGCGCATGAACACCTGACCGCCGAGGCCGACGATCGCCTGGTCGGCCGTGCCGTGGCCGTAGTGCTCGAAGCGCTGGCGGTACAGCTGGATCAGGCGCATGTAGTGCTCCTTGGGCCAGAAGATGTTGTTCGCGAAGAACCCGTCACCGTAGAACGCGGCCTGCTCGGCGATCTCCGGGCTGCGGATACTGCCGTGCCAGACGAACGGGGCTACGCCGTCGAGTGGGCGCGGCGTCGACTGGAAGCCCTGAAGCGGCGTGCGGAACTCGCCTTCCCAGTCCACGAAGTCCTCACGCCAGAGCCGGTGCACCAGGTTGTAGTTCTCGAGGGCCAGGTTGATGCCCTGGCGGATGTCCTTGCCGAACCACGGATAGACCGGACCGGTGTTGCCGCGGCCCATCATCACATCCACCCGGCCGTCGGCCACGTGCTGCAGCATCGCGAAGTCTTCAGCGATCTTGACCGGGTCGTTGGTCGTGATCAGAGTCGTGGAGGTCGACAGGATGATCCGGTCGGTCTTCGCCGCGACGTATCCGAGCATGGTCGTCGGGCTGGACGGAACGAACGGCGGGTTGTGGTGCTCGCCTTGCGCGAACACGTCGAGGCCGACCTCTTCCGCCTTCTGGGCGATGGTCAGCATGGCCTTGATGCGCTCGTGTTCCGTGGGCGTCTGGCCGGTGGTCGGGTCCGTTGTGACGTCGCCGACGGTGAAGATTCCGAACTGCATTCTGCCTGCTCCAATTCAATGCGTTTGCATGGATATCTCACCAAACCATAGTGCCGGACTTTCTATTCCCGGGCTCGGGCCGCCCGGATCACGCGCACGACTGCAACGCCGATAGCCGCTCCAGCCGTGTTGGCGACGATGTCCCGCAGGTCGCTGAAGCGGCCCGGGATGAACAGCTGCGCCGTCTCGATGGTCACCGTCATCCCGAAGCCGATCAGCACAGCGACCCACCAGCGCCGCGGTGGCAGAAGCAGTGCCAGGAGTACTCCGACAGGGATGAACATGCCGATGTTCGCCGTGAACTCGAGATGCGAGTACCCGAGCCAGTGGAACAGCGGACTGGCGAGGATCAGCCGGATGAGCTGCTGCTCGAAGCTGTTCGGATCGGGGATCGCCGGCTGCGGGGTCAGCGTCACCCAGCCGACGAATGCGACGTACGCAGCCGTCGCAACGGCGAGCGCGATTCTGCCTCTGCGCGCGCGAGGGGCTCCCGACCGCACACTCACTTCTCGCGACATCGTCACCCGACCATCGTCGCGTATCTCTCCTAGACTGCGGAACATGATCCTCGAACACGCGTTGCTCCCGGTGAAGCCGGGGCAGGAGACGGCGTTCGAGGCCGCCTTCGCGACGGCACGGGGGATCATCTCGTCCACGCCGGGCTTCATCGATCTTGAACTGTCGCGGGGCATCGATTCGCCGAACACCTACCTGCTCCTCGTGCGATGGGAGAACGTCGAGGCTCACGAGGTCGGGTTTCGCGAGTCGCCGCAATACGAGCAGTGGCGGGGACTTCTTCACCACTTCTACGACCCGTTCCCGGTCGTGGAACACTTCGCGCGCGTCTAGCATCGTCGCGTCGGCATCGGGCGGGTTCGCCGCAGGGAGTCGATGTCGGGCGGCGGGATGAGGTCGAACTCGCCCCGGCCGCGGCTCCTCACCACCGACCAGCCGTTGTTGTGCAACAACATGTGGTGGTGTCGGCACAGCAGGATGCCGTCGGCGAGATCTGTGCGGCCTCCGGCGGACCAGGGCCGGATGTGATGAGCTTCCGTCCACGATGGCGGGCGATCGCAGCCCGGCCAGCGGCATCCGCCATCGCGAGCCGCGAGCGCGACCCGCTGGGATCGTGTGAAGCAGCGCTCGGTGCGGCCGACGTCGAGAATCTCGCTGCGGCCGCCGAACACGATCGGCAGCACGCCCACGTCGCAGAGGTAGCGTCGCGCTGTCGCCGCGCTCAGCGGCTCAGCCGATGACTCGACGTGCGCTGAACCGCCGCCGGCAGCCGACACCTCGGCGCGCAGCTCGTCCAGGGAAATCGTGACCCGGACGCCCGGCCGCGCAGTGCCGAAGACGCGACCCGGGTCCGCCTCACCGGCGATGCGGATCATCTCGACGACGGAGTCGAGAGCGAGCTGGCCGTGGGTCCGCTCGTCCTCGGCGATTGCCCGAGCCCTTTCCTGCTGCTCCGGGTCGACGAATCTCGGGCCCCCACGACGTGGCGCCGTCACCGCGTCGACCGCCGAGACGACGATCGCCGCGGACTCTGGATCGAGAAGACCCGACAGTCGCCGCATTCCATCGATCTCGGGACCGATGGTCAGGAACCGCCTCTCTCGCAGGCGATGCTCGCGCTCCGCGATGCCTGCCCGGTCGAGCGTGTCGCGGGCGGCTTTCGCCATGCGCGTCACAGCATCGGCATGCAATGACTCGGACTCGAGCGCAAGCGTCTTGGCAGCCGAAACGAATGCCACCGCATCGGCCTGCTCGGCGACCGGCGCGAGCGCCTTGACGATTCCGTCGGCCGCATCCATATCGATGCGGCCGTCGCGGAAACCATCTGCGATCCGCCCGAGACCCGCAGGCGAGGCCATCAACTCGCCGACGCGCACGAGCGTCGCGGCCTCGCGGTAACTCGAACCGCAGAGCTCGCGCACAAGCGACTCGGCGCTGCGGTGCCCTTCGCGCGCCGCCCACCCACTGTGGCCGTCGACCCTGCGTGACCGCGCCGCCGCCTCCGCGGCCAATGCCGCTTTCACGGCGTCGATACGCCGCCCGAGCGAAGCGGCGGTCTCGAGTCGCAGACGCAACTCCGCCTCTGTCAAAACTGTCGGATCACCCACCAGCTCGCGCAGCAGGTCCGCGATCACGGCCCCTGCATCGCGCGCCCCCGCATCCCGAGCACCCGCGTCGCGCACCCCCGCGTCTCGCGCACTGGGTCGGTCATCCGTCATGAATCCATCCAAACAGATGCCACCGATATAGGGCGCTGACCAGCACTTAAACTGTGGATAACTCGGCACTACCCCACACCTGTGAAGGAGAGGACGTCCGAGCTCCGCCCACCGACCCGGCGTGGCCCTAGTCTGTCTGCATGACGACGCCAACCGAGCCCGCGCGCGGCCGGCGGTTCCCGGGCATCCGCACGCGCATGTCCGGTCGCTCCGCAGACGAGGCCCATCGCGCCTCGAGCCCGCTCGAACTGTTGTTCGACCTGACGTTCGTCGTCGCGGTCGCCCAGGTCGCGTCCCAGCTCGCCCACCGCATCGAGGGCGGAGATGCCGCCAGCGGCATCGGCCCCTACCTCATGGTGTTCTTCGCCATCTGGTGGGCGTGGATGAACTTCACCTGGTTCGCGTCGGCCTACGACACCGACGATGTGCCGTACCGGCTGCTGACGCTGGTGCAGATGGGGGGCGTGCTGGTGCTCGCGGCGGGCGTCCCGAGTGCGTTCGCCGACGGGAACTTCACCGCGATCACCATCGGCTACCTCATCATGCGCATCGGACTGGTGAGCCAGTGGGTGCGCGCGGCGATCGAGCATCCAGAAGGACGCGTGACCGCGCTGCGGTATGCGATCGGGATCTCGGTCGTGCAGGTCGGCTGGCTCTCGCGTCTCGCCTTCCCACCCGAGTGGGGAGTCTGGAGCTTCCTCGTTCTCGCGGCCGCCGACCTGTCCGTCCCGCTCTGGGCGGAGCGCACCGGCAAGACTTCGTGGCATCCGCACCACATCGCCGAGCGTTACGGACTGTTCACGATCATCGTGCTCGGAGAGTCCGTCGCCTCAGC
Source organism: Diaminobutyricibacter sp. McL0608 (assembly GCF_039613825.1). NCBI lineage: Bacteria > Bacillati > Actinomycetota > Actinomycetes > Micrococcales > Microbacteriaceae > Leifsonia > Leifsonia sp. McL0608. Next base: position 2,544,070 of record NZ_CP154826.1, read on the forward strand.
GACGATCGGGGTACAGCAGGGCCTCGACCACAGCGGGCTGACGGTGCCGCTCGTGACGATCGCAGCATCCGGACTCATCCTGCTGTTCGCGCTGTGGTGGCTGTACTTCCTCGAGCCCGCCGGCGACGGACTCGAAGCGCACCGCAGGCTGTCTTATTTCTGGGGTTACGGTCACTACTTCGTGTTCGCGTCGCTCGCAGCCGTCGGGGCGGGCCTCGAGGTCGCGGTCGAACGGGGCGCCGGCGGGATTGAAACGCCGGATGCGGTGGTCGAGTACGCGATCGCGATCCCCGTCGCCGTCTTCCTCGTGATGCTGTGGGTGCTTCACGCCCGACTGGTGGTCCAGCTGGTGATCCGCCCTGTCGCCATCGTCGTCGCCGCAGGACTCGTGCTCCTCCTCCCCCTTGCATCCCCGGCAATCGGGCTCGAGGGCACCGTGGTCGGCATCGCAGTGGTTGCGGCCGCCCTCACCGGCGTGACTATCGTGGATCGAGCGTACGCAGCGTCACGTGAACCGACACCGGAAGAGAGCTGAACAATGCCAACGATGATCTTCGTCAACCTCCCCGTCTCAGACCTCGAGCGATCGAAGGCGTTCTATTCGGCCCTCGGGTTCGACATCAACCAGCAGTTCACCGACGACAAGGCGGCCTGCATCGTCATCAGCGACACCATCTTCGCGATGATCGTGACGAAGCCCTATTTCGAGACGTTCAGCCAGAAGAGCACTGCGGACACGTCGACGAGCGTCGCGGCGATCAACGCCCTGTCACGCGACAGCAAAGAGGATGTGGATGCGATCGCCGACAAGGCGCTGACCTCCGGAGGCATCCAGACCAACGACCCGCAGGACCTCGGGTTCATGTACAGCCGCAGCTTCCAGGACCCGGACGGCAACATGTGGGAAGCGCTCTGGATGGACCCCGGTCACCTCGAGTAACGCATCCGCATCCAGCGAGCACAGACGACGAACGGGCCGCCACCCGGAGGTGACGGCCCGTTCGCAAGAAGTTCGCGGTGTCGAACGATGAGCTGCCGCGAGGACTCCCGCAGAAGTTATCGACGGAGGCCGAGACGCTCGATCAGCGAGCGGTAACGGTTGATGTCGATGTCTGCGAGGTAGCCCAGCAGGCGGCGACGCTGGCCGACAAGGAGAAGCAGGCCACGACGCGAGTGGTGGTCGTGCTTGTGCTCCTTGAGGTGCTCGGTGAGGTCCTTGATCCGCTTGGTCAGGATCGCAACCTGAACCTCGGGGGATCCGGTGTCACCGGGGTGGGTCGCGTACTCTTCGATGATCGCCTTCTTGACATCGGCTTCAAGTGCCATAGATGGGATCCCCTTTCTCTCGTTGCGCGGTGCCCGGGGCAGGATGCCTGGGCTCTCTTTCTCCGCGGCCGTTCAGACGGCAACCGAGTCAGTTTACCAGACCGCGACAGGCCGCCGGTCCCTGGGAGGGCCTACGCGGCGGCGTCACGTGCCCGGTCGACGAGCCGGTACGTCAGGGCGATGAACCCGAAGACGTAGGCGACGACGACAGGGATGGTCGCGAGCGGGATCAGGCGGGCGCCCGAATTCGGATTGACGAGGAAGAGCAGGGCTGTCACCCCACCGACCACGAGCAGGAAACCGCCCAGCGCGAAGGCGATCCAGCGACCCAGCTCCTCGGTCAGCAGGATGACCCGGCCGCGATCGAGACGTCTCAGTGTGTATGCGCTTCGCGAGGCGCGATAGGAGTCGGCGTCGCGGTAGGCGTCCGCTACGTGAGCGAAGTACCAGATGCCGATCGCGAGGATGGCGATGGTGGCGCCCGCGGCCCAGGCATAAGCGCCGAGCCCCGACCCGAGCCCGATGGTGAGCTGCGCAGCCACGGTCCAGGCGAGGGCGACCCCGACAAGCCCGTACAGGAACGCCGCCCACCGAAGCTTGAGACCGAGGTCTGCGACGATCTCGTCGTCGGCGGCGAGGAGCGGGTCGTTGACGAGCTGGCTCGGCGTGTATTCAACGGGCCGCGTATCCGCCGTCTCGAGAAGTGCCTCCTCCAGCACCTCGGCCGGGTCGGCATCCATGCGGTCCGCCCCGATCATCGTGATGTCGACGACGGTGTCGAGGACGACCGTGTCATCGTCGGATGTGTCCGGATCGCCGAACCCGGATGGCAAGGGCGGCGTTTCACCAGTGCCTGCATCGTCGGCGCGCTGCTGGCGCCGGGTCACCATCAGGCGGCCTCGTGTTCGGGTTCGAGCAGGGCGAACGCCCCTCCGAACGGGTCGACGACGACCGCCCAGCGCCCCACTCCGGATGCCGACATCGGAAGCGAGAGGGCCGAACCGCCGAGGCCGGCGAGTCGCTCGAGCGACGCATCGAGGTCGGCGACCTGGAAATAGGCGAGCCAGTGGCTCGGGGTGTCCGGGGAGGCCGGAGCCATGGCGCCAGCGACATTCGCATCGCCGACGTCGAGCAGCGTGTAGACGCCCTCGTTCAGCGGCATCTGGCTGACGCCCACCATGAGCACGTTCTCGTAGAACGACAGGGAATCCTCATAGCCCGTCGCGACGAGCTCCAGCCAGTCCACTGCGCCGGGCTCGTTCCGGAGCCAGGGAGATCCCTTCTCCTGCTGCCACAGCCCGAACACCGCACCCGTCGGGTCGGCGACGATCGCGAGGAAGACGCCGCGTGCGAGCTCGCCGGGCGGCACGAGCACCTGGCCGCCCTGGTCGGTCGCGGCGGCCGCGGCGCGCTCGATATCGTCAGTGACGAAGTAGGTGGTCCAGGTCGAGCGACCGCCGGCCTCGGCGATCATCTGCGGCAGGGGCCCGATCGCGGTGACGGGGGTGCCGCCCAGCGTGGCCACGGCGTAGCCGCCCATCTCTGCGGTCGCCTCCGCGACGTCCCAGCCGAAGAGGTCACGATAGAAGGCGGCAGCACCTTCCGGGTCCGAGCTCTGCAGATCGACCCACACCGGGGTCCCTTGAGGAAACGTGTCGATGACCGGCATGGCACACACCTTACGCCCGGCCTTTGCTCCGCGAACAGGGTCGATGTGCCCCATCCCGACTCCGGTGGCGTCGCTTCAGGACAGGGTGCCAGCCCGCGCGACCGCTCCGGCGAGGAGGCGCAGGCCGTCGCCGACGTCCTCGGGAGCGACACTTCCGAAGCCGAGGATGAGCCCCGGCTGCGCTTCATCGGCGCAGAATGTGGAAAGCGCCTGCACCGAGACCCCGACCGACGCCGCGAGCGCGACGACGCGCTCTGCGGCGAAGTCCGTGTCGGCTGGCCGGATGCAGAGGTGTAGCCCCGCGATCGACGGCACGACCCGGAAGGCGTCGCCGAACTCCGCGGCGACCTCGCTGATGATCTGCTGTTGTCTCGCACCGTATTCGCGGGTCGCGCGGCGGACGTGACGGGCGAAGTGACCACCGTCGATGAAGCGCGCCATCGCCGCCTGGTTCAGGTAGTCGGCCGACCAGTCGGTGAGGCGTTTCGCGCTTCGCAGGGCACCCCGGAGCGGCTCGGGCGCGACGAGGAAACCGAGACGCAGAGCGGGAAGCATCGTCTTCGAGAATGTGCCGACGTAGATCACCCGGCCATCGCGATCGAGGCTCTGCAGCGGGTCGAGGGGCCGGTCCGCGAACCGGTATTCGGTGTCGTAGTCGTCTTCGACGATGGCCGCGCCGCTGCGTCCGGCCCACTCGAGAAGCGCCACGCGCCTGTCGAACGACATCACGGCACCGAGCGGGAACTGGTGGGACGGCGTGACGTAGACCAGGCGAGCAGTGGCGGGAAGGGCATCCACCACCAGGCCGTGGTCGTCGACGGGCACCCCGACGACCACGGCACCGAGGGACTCGAACAACTGGCGGACCGGAGGATAGCCGGGCTCCTCCACCGCCACGACGTCCCCGGGTTCCACGAGCACGCGGCCGATCAGGTCGAACGCCTGTTGCGCGCCGCTGGTGACGAGTACGTCGTCGGGCGCGGCATCCACCGAGCGGGCGACCCCGATGTGGCGGGCGATCGCCGCACGCAGGCGCGCGAGACCCGCGGGGTCCCCGTATCCGCCGGCGTCGAGGATTCCCTTGCGGAGTTCGCCGGCGACGAACCGGCGCCACTGCTCGAGGGGGAACAGCCCGGGGTCGGGTGTGCCGACGCTGAAGTCGTACGCGATGGGTACGGGCTCGGTCCAGAGCGGGTCCGGGAGGTCCTGCCAGAGCGAGCGCGGATGCAGGGCCGAGCTGACGGGCGCCCGACGGCCGCCTGCCCGATGCGGTCCAGGAGTCGGGGCGGCGACGAAGGTGCCGGAGCCGACGCGGCTGACCAGGTAGCCCTCGGCGGCGAGCCGCTCATATGCGACGGCCACGGTGTTCCGCGAGACCGCGAGCCGGCCGGCCAGGTCGCGTGAGGGCGGCAGCCGCTCGCCTCGGCGCAGGCGACCATCGTGGATGGCATCCCGCAGTTGGCGGTAGATGCGATCCGATCGGTCGCCGCGACCTTCGATCCGTACGTGCACATCCATCGGGATCGCCCTCCGATTGGCCCAATGAGAACCGCCTGAATTGGATCTTACAATGGACCGCTTACGGAACTAGCGTCGAGGTATGACAGAACGAATCGACATCTCCAGTATCACTCCAGAGGGCTACCGCAAGGTCATCAACCTGGACGGCTACGCCGGCCAGAACGTCGAGAACCCCCTGCGCGACCTGGTCAACCTGCGCGCATCCCAGTTGAACGGATGCACGTTCTGCGTCGACATGCACTCGGTCGACCTGCAGGCAGCGGGCGTGCCGCTGCGCAAGATCTTCTCCGTCATCACCTGGCGCGAATCCGCGTGGTTCACCGCCCGCGAGAAGATCGCACTCGAACTGACCGAGGAGATCACCCGCATCCAGGGCGGCGTCCCCGACGAGCTGTGGGACAGGGCGCACGCCGAGTTCGGCGAACGCGGCCTCGCCGACCTGGTGCTCGCCATCAGCACGATCAACGTCTGGAACCGCATCGCCATCTCGACGCGGATGCTCCCGCCGGAACTCGAGCCGGCTCTCAGCTGACGCCGAGACCGGGAGGTCGAGCGATCAGCTGACGCCGAGGAGGTCGATCACGAAGATCAGCGTCTTGCCGCTCAGCGGGTGACCGCCGCCGGCCGCGCCGTAGGCGAGCTGGGGCGGCACCGTCAGCTTGCGGCGGCCGCCGACCTTCATTCCCGGGATGCCTTCCTGCCACCCGCGGATGAGGTTGTTCAGCGGGAAGTTGATCGACTGCCCCCGGCTCCAGGACGAATCGAACTCCTCGCCGGAGTCGAATTCCACCCCGAGGTAGTGAACATCGACCTTGGCTCCGGGGGTCGCTTCCGCGCCGTCCCCGATGACGATGTCCACGATCTCCAGGGCCTCGGGCGCGGGGCCCTCCGGGGCGTCGACTTCGGGCTTCTCAAACTTCGAATCAGTCATGGGTCCATCCAACCGTGCCCTGCGCGGCCGCGTCAAAGCTGTCCGCTTGTCGCGTATTCGCAGGGATGTCCGAAATCCGCTCTTGCAATCGGAGGAGCCTCGCGCCACCCTAGGTACAGATCAACTCATCGTTCGGGAGAGTCGCAGGCATCGCCGCACCGCCGGGCGATGAGTCTTTTAACCAGCGGGTTGCAGCTCACGGGTCGCAGCCGACTGCCGCCGCCAGACGGTCGCCGCGCGATCCTGTGAGATTCTGACCTGGTGAACACCGATTCCGCCCTCCCGCGCCGAGCTGCGGGCAGTCTGGTCAGCAGCGACGTGCGCACGCACAACCTCGCGCTCGTGATGCGCACGATCGCGGAGAGCGGCCCGAGTGCGCGCAGCGACCTCGCGACCGCGACAGGCCTCACCCGGGGCTCCATCACCGCCCTGGTGGGAGCATTGTCCGACGCCGGGCTGGTGCGTGAATCTGTCAGCGTGCCCGGTGAAGGTTCCGGCCGCCCCAAGACTCTCATCGGAATCGCCGCCGACCGGCTCGCGCTCGTCGCCGTTCAGATCGATGCCGACCTGGTCACCGTCGTCGTGCACGACCTCGCCGGAAGGGTGCTCGACCGCGCGGCGACCCACCACGGGCGCCCGATGGGCGACCCTGACACGATCCTCGATCTCGCGGCGGAACGCCTCCGCGCCGCCTTTGAGCGCATCGCCGACGCCGGCCGCCGTATCGCGGGCCTGACTGTGATCGTATTCGCGCCGGTGGGCGGCGATCCGCGCGTCGTCGTCGCGGACACCGACCTGGGCTGGGGCAGGGTCGACGTGCTCGCGGGCCTGGAAGCCCGCATCCCGGGTTTCCCTGCTGACGCGACGCTGACGGCGGATGCGCCCCTCGCGGCCCTCGCCGAACGCCGGCTCCTCGGCGATGTCGACGACGTGCTCTATCTCAAGAGCAACAGCGGCATCGGCGGAGCGATCATCTCGAATGGTCAACTGGTCGAGGGCGCCAACGCGATCGCCGGATCCGTCGGCCACATCGCGATCGACCACGACGGCGCACGGTGCGAGTGCGGCCAGCGGGGATGCCTCGTGACCGTTGCAGGTCCCGATGTCGTGCTCGGTCGCGCGGGGCTCGGACCGCTTCTGGCGTCGTCCGGGCTCACGGCAGCCCTGGACGAGCTCGTCGCCCGGGTGCGCGCTGAGGAACCGGATGCTGCAGCCGCGTTCGCAGACGCGGCCGATTGGATCGCGCGGGCCGTCGCCATCCTGCGGATGACGGTCGATCCGCAGGTCGTGGTTCTCGGTGGGTACTGGGCGGACCTCGCCGACCTCATCGCGGACGCCGCGATCCCTCGCCTCCAGCTCGCCGCGGATCCGTCACTGCGCGACTCGGAGACGGCCCGGTCCCTCCGGGTGGTCGCCGGATCCCTGGGTGGCGACGCCGCGCTCACGGGGGCGTTCTGGCAGTTGCGCGACGATCTGCTCGCCGATCCGCTGGCGCTCGTCGACCTGGCGTAGCAGTCGGTCATGACGTTTTAGTTCAACGCTTGAATTATTCGCGAGAAGGCTACATACTCGATACCTAGCGGCGCACGGTTTTGCGCTGACTCGGCCCTCGCAGCCGCAACCCACTCAACGACGAGGAGTGTTGTGTCCACGCATTCACCCGAATTCGACGCCGTCGAATCCGCCCCAGCAGCAGACGCCACCGCCCCCGAGGCCCCCACCTCGCCCCCGGCCACCCGCCGGCTCCTGCCATCGCTCGGCATCGCATCCCTGGTGCTGTTCGCAACGTACGCCGGCCTCATCTCGGTGCTCCTGCCGATCCAGGTCACGGCGATCGACGCCGCCCACAAGATTCCCAACCTCGCCATCGTGACGACCGTGTCGTTCGTCTTCACCCTGTTCGCCCAACCGATCGTCGGCGCGTTCAGCGACCGGACCCGAAGCCGCCTCGGCCGCCGCGCACCCTGGATGATCATCGGCGCTGCGGTCGCCGCCATCTTCCTGGTCGGGCTCGGCAGTCTGAGCTCGATCCTCTGGATCACCGTCTTCTGGGTGATCATCCAGGTCGCGCTCAATGCGCTGCAGGGCCCGCTGAGCGCGATCACCCCCGACCGCTTCCCGCGCAGCCGCCGAGGCATCGCCTCCGCGATGATCGGCCTCGGCACGATGGTCGGCGGAACGGTCGGCGTGATCGTCGCCTCGCAGCTGGCGCGCAACGTCGGCATCGGTTACACCGTCTTCGGTGCGGCAGTGCTGATCGTCACCCTGCTGTTCGTCGTGCTCAACCGTGACTTCTCCAGCAAGAACGTCGTGCACCCGCCGTTCAGATGGAAAGCGTTCGCCGCAGGCTTCTGGATCAATCCACGCAAGAACCCCGACTTCGCGTGGGCGTTCGCAGCGCGCTTCCTGTTCATCCTCGGCTACTTCGTGACGGTGACCTACCAGCTGTTCATCCTCACCGACTACATCAAGCTGCCCTTGGCCCAGGCGACCGGCACGATCGCGCTCCTGAGCATCGCATCGCTCGTGACCACGATCATCTCGATCTCGGTCGCCGGCTGGCTCAGCGACAAGCTGGGGCGCCGCAAGGTCTTCATCTACGTAGCGACCGTGCTGATGATCATCGGCCTTGCTGCGCCGCTGGTCATGCCGACCGTGACGGGGATGTTCATCATGAGCGCCGTCAACGGTCTCGGCTTCGGCCTGTACATGGCATGCGACACGGCCCTCATGACCGAGGTGCTCCCGGGCGGCGGCGTCGCAGCGGGCAAGGATCTCGGCATCCTGAACGTCGCGACCAACATCCCGCAGGCGCTGAGCCCGGTCATCGCCGCGATCCTGATCGGATCGCTCGGCGGTTACCCGGCGCTCTTCGTCTTCGCCATGATCGCCGTCGCGCTCGCGGCGCTCGTGCTCATTCCCATCAAGAGCGTTCGATAGGAGACGAGACCATGTCAGACGCTCGAATCGACGTCACCACCACAGCGGGTGTCGTCCGAGGCATCCAGCGAGACGGGTCGGCCGCCTTCCTCGGCATCCCGTTCGCCGAGCCGCCCGTCGGCGACCTGCGCTTCGCCGCGCCTGTCGCGCACCGCCGCTGGAACGGCGTGCTCGACGCCACACGCTACGGTGCGACCCCTCAGCGCAAAGCCCTCGCCGAGATCACCCTCATTCCCGAGCCGTCCATCGCCGGGACCTCGACGCTCAACGTGAACGTGTTCACTCCTGCGCCCGGACGGACGGATGCCGCACTCCCCGTGCTGGTCTGGATCCACGGGGGCGGCTTCGTCGCCGGTTCCCCGGCCAGCCCCTGGTACGACGGAGCGGCCTTCAGCCGCGACGGCATCGTCACGGTGTCCGTGTCGTACCGACTGGGCTTCGACGGTTTCGGCTGGATCGAGGATGCGCCCCACAACCGCGGGATCCGCGACTGGATCCTGGCCCTTGAATGGGTGCGCGACAACATCGCCCGGTTCGGCGGCGACCCCCGGCGGGTGACGATCGCCGGACAGTCCGCCGGAGGCGGGGCGGTGCTGTCGCTCCTCGCTGTGCCGTCCGCATCAGCTCTGTTCCACCGGGTCATCTCGATCTCCGGGGCCACCTCGGACCTGCCGCTGGCAGCATCCGAGGACGCCGGGCGCGCGCTCGCGGCCGCCGGAGGAGTGCTGCCGACCCGTACCGGGTTGAGCACGCTCGACGAGAAGGAGATCCTGCGGTTGCAGGCCGCCGTCGCCCCGATGGGCGGCGACTCCTCGGGTGATCCGCTCGACGGTATCGTCGCTCTCGCCGCCGGCGGACTCATCTGGGGGCCGGTCGTCGACGGCGACCTGCTGCCCGAACCGGTCGCGGTCGCGATCGCCAACGGCGTCGGGGCGGACAAGCAGCTGGTGCTGGGCGCGACGGACAACGAATTCAACATGGCCCTGGCCCCCGGCGCCGCGCCGCTCGAGGCGGTCGACCCGGCCCTCGTGCTCGGACGGATGGGTCTCCCCGAGGAGACGGTCGCCGGATACATCGCGATGCACGACACGCTCGGGACCGCAGGTGTCCTCGGCCAGTTCGTCACCGACCGGATGTTCCGCGCACCCGCCCTCGCGATCGCGAGGGAACGCATCCGCCACGACGCACCCACCTGGCTGTACCGCTTTGCCTGGCCGTCCCCGACGATGGGCGGAGCCTGCCACTGCCTGGACGTGCCGTTCTTCTTCGACAGCCTCGCTGCCGACCGGGTCGATGTGATCGCAGGGAGCGCACCGCCGCAGGAGCTTGCAGACACGGTGCATGGCGCGGCAGTGCAGTTCATTGCGACCGGCGACCCCGGCTGGACGGCCTTCGACGACGCCGACGAGTCCGCCCGCGTCTTCGACCTGCCGAGCGAGGATGTCGCTCACGGCTACGCGGATGCGGCGGCGCTGCTGCCGGTCGACGAGCGAGCCTGACAGAAGAGGTGCGGACCACGGGGCTGTCCGGGTCCGGCCGACACGGGAGCGGGCACATCGTTGGGGGTGTGCCCGCTCCCGATCTCAGTCGATCAGCCGAACACCTTGCCGGGGTTCATGATGCCGAGCGGGTCGAAGACGCCTTTCAGCTTCACCTGGAGCTCGTAGACGTCGTCGCCCAGCTCGTCCGCAAGCCACCGGCGCTTGAGCAGCCCGACACCGTGCTCGCCGGTCAGGGTTCCGCCCAGTTCGATCGCCGTTCGGAACAGCTCGCCCGCAGCATCCCAGACGCGGTCGGGAACGTCGTCCCCCTCGTACGTGAAATTGGGGTGCAGGTTGCCGTCGCCGGCGTGCGCGACCGTCGGGATGGCGACGTCGTACTTGTCACTGATCGCGCGGATCGCCTCGAACATCTGCGGCATGCGCGAACGCGGGACGGAGACATCCTCGATCAGCACATTCCCGTGCGCTTCGAGGGCCGAATGGAACGCACGGCGGATGGCCAGCAGCCGTTCGCCCTCGGCCGCGTCCGTCGAGACCCGCACGGTGCCTCCGGATGCGCGGATCAGCTCGGATGCGGCAGCCGCATCCGTCGCGGAGGCCAGGCCGTCGAACTGCACCAGAAGAAAGGCTGCTCCCCCGGACGCTCCCATCGCCGCCTCGATCGTCTCCGCGCCCAGATGGGCCGCGATGCTTTCGAGCGAGGGGCCGTCGAGCAGTTCCATCACGGCGGGCCGGAGCCGGGATGCTGTCACCCGGGCGGATGCGGCTGCCGCGCGGCCCACATCCGGGAACAGCGCACCGATCGTCGTGACGCCGCCCACCGGAAGCGGGAGGACCCGGACGGTCGCGTCCACGATCACGCCCAGCGCGCCCTCCGAACCGACGAAAAGAGCCGTGAGGTCGAAGCCGGTCACGCCCTTCACCGTGCGATGGCCCGTGCGGATCAGGCGCCCGTCGGGGAGGACGACCGACAATCCGAGGACGGCTTCGCGGGTCACCCCGTACTTCGCGCACAGCAGGCCGCCGGCGTTCGTAGCGATGTTGCCGCCGACCGAGGAGATCGCCTTGCTCGCCGGATCGGGTGCGAACCAGAGTCCGTGCGGACGGAGCGCGGTGTTCAGGTCGGCGTTGATCACTCCGGGCTCCACGACCGCGAGTTCGTCCTCCGGACTGATCTCGAGGATGCGGTCCATGCCCGCCACGCTCAGCACGATCGCACCGTCGGTGCCGTTCGCCCCGCCCGCGAGTCCCGTGCCGGCGCCCCGGGGGACCACCGGGATGCGGAACTCGGTGGCAGCCTGCATCGTCGCCTGCACATCGGCGACCGATCGGGCCTTCACGAGGGCGAGCGGCCTGCCCGGGGAGACCCAGCCGGACCGATCGGTGCGCAGCGCATCCAGTTCTGCCGGGTCTGTATTGAGGACGCCCGCAGCGGTGGCCTCCGGGCCGAGTGCCGCTGCAAGCCAGCTGATCGCATCCATGCGTGCCAGACTAGCCGCGTGCGGTCAGGTCCGATTTCCGCTACCAAACGTCGGTGGCGAGTGTCAGGCTGGAGAGATGAACGCGCCCCGACCGGAAGCACCGCTCACCGACCCCGTCTTCGCCGAGCGCTATCGGGCGATGTCGTCGCGGGACGCACGGTTCGACGGCCAGTTCATCACGGGGGTCCACACCACCGGAATCTACTGCCGGCCCAGTTGCCCTGCCGTGACACCCAAACCCGGCAACGTCACGTTCTATCTGACCGCGGCGGCCGCCCACGAGGCCGGCCTCCGCGCCTGCAAACGCTGCCTGCCCGATGCGGTGCCCGGCTCCCCCGAATGGAACATCCGCGATGACCTGGCAGCACGTGCCATGCGCCTCATCGCCGACGGCACCGTCGAACGCGAAGGCGTGCCGGGCCTCGCCCGTCGCCTCGGCTACACGCCCCGGCACGTCGGACGCGTGTTGGCCAGTGAGCTTGGCGCCGGCCCGCTCGCCCTCGCCCGCGCCCACCGGGCCCAGACCGCTCGCCTCCTGCTCGCCGGGACCGAACTCTCCATCACGGATGTGGCCTTCGCGGCGGGGTTCACGAGCGTCCGGCAGTTCAACGAGACCATGGCCGACATCTATCGCACCACGCCCGGGGCGATCCGGGCTGCGACGAAAGGGCGACCGGACCGTCCTGCACGCGCGCACCCGCACGCCGGCCAGGCAGCATCCCTCAGCCTGCGCCTGCCCGCCCGGGCGCCCTTCGACGGCGCCGCCCTCTTCTCGTTCCTGGCGGCTCGCGCCGTGCCGACGGCCGAAGCCGGGGACGCCACCACATATTCGCGCGCCATCGCGCTGCCGCACGGGCCGGCGGTCGTCACCCTCACGCTCGACGGAACCGCCACGAGCCCACACGTCAACTGCGAGGCGCACCTCGCGGACGTCGCCGACCTCGCCCCGCTCGTCGCACGTGTGCGACGGCTTCTCGACCTGGATGCGGACGCCGTCGCGATCGACGAGGCGCTCGCCTCCGATCCGGCACTGGCCGCCAGCGTGCGAGACGCCCCAGGCAGGCGCGTGCCCGGAAGCATCGACGCGGAAGAGATCCTCTTCCGAGCGCTCATCGGACAACAGGTGTCGGTGGCCGGTGCGCGTACAGCGCTCGCCCGGCTGACCGAAGCGCTCGGAACCCCGATCGAGGCAGCGCCGTTCACTCGGCTCTTCCCGACCGCGCAACAGATCGCGGAAGGCGGTCGTGACGTGCTCCGGGGCCCCACCCGGCGTGTCGAGACGATCCTCGCGACCGCCGAGGCGCTGGCCGACGGACGCCTCGTCATCGACGTCGGCGAGTCGCGCGAGGAACTCGAGGCGCGACTGACCGCGCTGCCCGGGATCGGGCCCTGGACGGCCGGATACGTGGCCATGCGGGTGCTGGGGAGCCCGGACATCCTGCTCACCAGCGATCTCGTCATCCGGCAGGGCGCAGCACGCCTGGGGCTCCCCGATGGTCCCCGCGAACTGGCCGAACGCGGGGCCCGGTGGGCTCCCTGGCGCAGCTACGCCGGAATGCACTTGTGGCGGGCGGCCCAGGCGTAGGATCGAAATCGAAGCCGGGACGGAGGAGGACGCGCACGTGCCTTCGATCACTGTGGTGATTCCGGCTCTGAACGACTCCGTCATGCTGGCGAGATGCCTGGCCGACCTTCAGGTCCAGTTGCGTCCCGCGGACGAGATCATCGTCGTCGACAACGGCAGCACGGACGACACGGCTGCGGTCGCCCGCGCCGGCGGCGCCCGCGTGCTCGAGCAGCCCGTGCGCGGCATCTGGCCGGCGACCTCGACCGGCTACGACGGCGCGACGGGCGACCTGATCGCACGACTCGACGCGGACTCACGGCCACCCGCGGACTGGCTGCTTCACATCGAGGCGGAGTTCATCGACTCCCCCGAGATCTCCGTCCTCACCGGGCCAGGCGTGTTCTACGACGGCAACCCCCTGGTCGCGGGCCTCGGGCAGTGGCTCTACATCGGAGGGTTCTTCTGGTCCATGTCGGTCTGGCTGGGCCAGCCCCCCGTCTTCGGGTCGAACTTCGCCATGCGGCGGGAAGTCTGGCAGCGCGTACGCGGACGGGTGCACCGTGACCTGCGCGAGATCCACGACGACCTCGACCTGAGCATCCACCTCGACCCCGACCAGGTCGTCCGGCTCGACGAACGGCTCACGGTCGGGATCTCGTCGCGCCCGTTCGCGACGTGGCGCGGACTGGGACGACGCCTCAGCTGGGCGTATTCCACTCTGCGCATGCACCTGCCGGAGGAGTCCCCGTGGCGGCGGCGCGCGGCCAGGCGCCGCTGGGAAGAAGAGCACGCCGAACAGGAACTCCCCGGCGCCATCGCCTGAGCCCCGCCCTGCTGCTCGCCCCATGCTCGCTCGCGAGAACAGAGTTGTTCCCGTTATCGGCTCGTTGGAGCGGGAAGAACCCTGTTCTCGGCGAAAGTGCCTGCGGGTCAGGCCGAAGCGAACAGGGCGAGCATGTCGCGGGCGAGCTGGTTCGGGGCCGTCTCGCAGGGGCTGTGGCCGGTGCGGTACACGGCGAGAGTGGCCGCGATCTGCTGGGCGAACGCCGCATGCAGGTGGGTCGGCCAGAGATCGTGGTTGCCGGTTGCAACGAGCTTGGGGATGGGGTCGGCCGCGACGTCCGCGCGAGTGTCGGGAACCTGCTTCATCAGACCCACGATGTCGTCGACGCTGGAGCGCTTTGTGAGCGCGAACCGTTCGCGCACGAAGGCCAGACGGCTCTGCGGAACCTTGTTCTTGTTCGTGACGATGCCCCAGATCATCAGCCCGGCCCCCTGACGCCCGTTCAGGAACCAGCTCAGCCAGCCGATGGTGCGCACCCCGCGGAAGGCCTGGCCCGGTTCGGGCGGCGTGGTGAGCAGCGTCAGGCTGCGGAACAGCTCTGGATGCTCCACCAGTGCGATCTGGCTGAGGATACCCGCGAAAGAGTAGCCGAGGACATGCGCCGGCGTTCCGGCGCGCAGGAATGCGACGACGTCGGCCACCAGCAGCTCGTAGGTGTAGTGGCCGCCCGGCACGGGCCCCGCGTCAGCGGACTCGTACTGCCCGGCGAGGTCGAAGCTCTGCACGAAGTAGCCGCCCGCGGCGAGAATCGGCGCCAGGAGGTAGAAGTCTTCTTTCGAACCGGTCACCCCCGGGATGAGCACGACGCGGGGATCGCTGGGGTTGCCCAGCGCGAAGGTCGCGAGCCGGCCGCTCGGAGCGTCGAACGTGGAGAAGACCGCGCCGACCGGAGCGATCGACCAGTCGATGTCCGGCAGGCTCGCATCGAGGCGTTCCGCCTCATCGCCTCCGCCCGCGAGCCCGGGCTGCCTTTCTCCGATGGACACACACCCACGCTAGCTGTTTCGACCGACGTTTTCCGGCAGCCGAGCCTGCCCGATAGCCTTGGAGCGTGAGATTCTCGCACCTCAGCTCCGCCACAGATCGCCATCCACGCTTTGCCGCCGTCGTCGGAGACGGGGCACTCTTTCTCGACGAGGTGATGGACGAGGCTCCGCGGGATCTGCAGGAGCTCATCGATCGCGGCGACGAGGGTCTCGCCCACGTCCGCGCCGTCGTCGACAACGCTGTGGCCAACCGGACCGAGCTCGAGCCCGTCCGCGAGTTGCGCCACGCTTCGGCCGTACTGCGCCCGCCGCAGGTGATCGCGATCGGTGCGAACTACGCCGCCCATGCCTCGGAGCTCAAGCTCCGCAGCGAGAAGGCCGCAACGGTCTTCTCGCTCTGGCCGAACTCCCTGGCCGGACACGAGGGCACCACCTCGTGGCCGGAGGACCTCACGACCCAGGTCGACTACGAGGCCGAGCTCGGCGTCATCATCGGCAAGCCCGCGCGCGACGTCCCTGTGCGCGATGCGCTCGACTACGTGTGGGGCTACACGGTCGTCAACGACATCACCGCACGTGACCTGCAGTTCTCCGAAGCGCAGTGGTCGCGCTGCAAATCGTTCGACGGGTTCACCCCGAACGGACCGGTCGTCGTGACCGCCGACGAGATCGCCGACCCGCAGGACCTGTGGCTCACGACCAACGTTGACGGCGCGATCCTGCAGGATGCGTCGACGGCCGACATGGTGCGCAGTGTCGCCGAGATCATCGCATTCCTGTCCCGTTCTGCCACCGTGCAGCCCGGCACGCTCATCTCGACGGGGAGCCCGGGGGGCGCGGGTTACTCCCGCACCCCTCCGGTGTTCCTGCGCGACCGTTCGACCGTGACGGTTTCGATCGGCGGGATCGGCTACCTCACGACGTACTGCCGCGTCACCTGAGCCCGGGCCGAATCGTCCGGGCGTTCATCCGTTCGCCGAAGATCGACACTGAGCACGCTCCGACGCACGATCTCTGGCGAACGGATGCGCCGTTCGGCTTATTTGATGATCGGGATCGACGTGGTGATGGCCTCGAGCCCGCTGAGGCGGGCCGGCGAGAGGAGCTTGGTGACTTCTTCGCGGCTCATCAGGTTGGCCTCGACCACCAGATCGGCGACGTTTCCCCCGGTGAGGAGCGCGGTCTTCGCGAGCGCAGCAGCGGCCGAGTAGCCGATGTGCGGCATCAGCGCCGTGATGACGACGACCGACGAGCCGACCATGGCACCGAGTCGTTCCTCGTTCGCCGTGATCCCGTCGATGCAGTTCACGCGCAGCGTGTGGAAGCCCTGGGTCATCCAGGTGATCGACTGCAGCAGCGAATGCGCGATGACGGGCTCGAACGCGTTGAGCTGGAGCTGGCCGCCCTCGGCCGCCATGGTGACGGTCACATCCGCACCGGCCACCGAGAAGGCGATCTGGTTGACGACCTCCGGGATGACCGGGTTGACCTTGCCGGGCATGATGCTCGAGCCGGCCTGCCGCGGCGGCAGGTTGATCTCGCCGAGACCGGCCTGGGGTCCGCTGGAGAGCAGCCGCAGGTCGTTGCAGATCTTCGACAGCTTGATGGCGGAGCGCTTGAGCGACCCGCTGAACGACATGAAGGCGCCCGCGTCGCTGGTCGACTCGATCAGGTCGGGAGCCGTCTCGAGAGGCAGCCCGGTGATCTCGACGAGGTGGCGGCACGCGGCCGCGGCGTAACCGGGGTCGGCCGTGATGCCCGTGCCGATCGCGGTCGCGCCGAGGTTGATCTCGGCGAGCAGCCACTTGGTCTCGGTGAGACGGGCGTGGTCTTCGGTGAGGGTCGTGGCGAAGCCGTGGAACTCCTGGCCGAGGGTCATCGGCACCGCATCCTGAAGCTGCGTGCGGCCGACCTTCAGCACGTGACGGAACTCTTCACCTTTGCGCGCGAACGAGTCGCGCAGCAGCGCGAGCTCGTCAAGCAGGTGAGAGAGGGCGAACGTGAGCGAGATCTTGATCGCCGTCGGGTACGTGTCGTTCGTGCTCTGGCTGCGATTGACGTCGTCGATCGGGTGCAGATACTGGTACTCGCCCTTGGCGTGGCCGTCGAGCTCGAGGCCGATGTTGGCGATGACCTCGTTGGCGTTCATGTTGGTGGACGTGCCTGCACCGCCCTGCATCACGCCGACGACGAACTGGTCGTGAAAGCGGCCGTCGATGATGAGCTGGCAGGCGCGGTCGATGAGGTCGGCCTTGTGTGCGTCGAGGACGCCGATCTCGAGGTTCGCCCGCGCGGCGGCCTGCTTGACGCTCGCGAGCGCGACGATGAGGTCGGGGTAGACGGAGATCGGTCGCTTGGCGATCTGGAAGTTCTCGAGGGCCCGTGAGGTGTGCACGCCCCAGTAGGCGTCGACCGGGATGTCGCGGGAACCGAGCGAATCGCTTTCGGTCCGGACGGGCCCGTGCTCTGCTGTCGGTGTCGGAACGTCGGACACGTTCTCAGACGCGTCGATGATGGGGATCGGGGTGGTGCGCGGGGGCGTTGCGGTACTGCCGGGGGTGTTCACTTTTGGCTCCATTGCCTGTCGTTGTGCGGTGGCATCGTGTTTCGTCGTCGGCGTGCTCGTGGCTGCCGACGAGTCGACTTTAGCGCGCGAACCTCGGGACATGGTGTCAGCCGAGCTTCCTGAGCAGACCTCGGATGAACCGGTCTTTTCCGGCTGTGTACGGGGGCGAGATCAATCGGATGGTGTCTGGCTTCAGCGGCTTGCTGAGCACGGCTTTCTCGTGGCTGAACGTCCGAATCGAGTGGTCGCCGTGGTAGCCGCCCGTTCCACTCTCGCCGACGCCGCCGAAGGGCAGGCCGGGCACGATGAGATGCGCTGCAGGGATGCCGAATCCGATGGCTCCCGAGCTCGTCTCGGTGAGGAAGCGGCGGCGGACCTTGTCGTTCTCGCTGAAGACGTAGAGAGCGAGAGGCTTCTCCCCCGCCGTGATCTGGCGGATGGCGTCGTCGAGCCCGCTGACGGTGACGATGGGCAGGATCGGGCCGAAGATCTCGTCCTGCATGATCGGCGCATCGCGGGGGACGTCCGCGAGCACGGTCGGCGCGAGGTAGCGGGATGCCGTGTCAGTGCTTCCGCCGACCACAGCGCGTCCCGAGTCGAGCAGCCCGGTCAGCCGTTCGAGGTGCTGCTCGTTGACGATGCGGCCGTAGTCCGGGTTGACGGCGGGATCGTCGCCGTACAGTTCGCGGGTGGCGGCGGCCAGTGCGGGCTCCAACCTGCGAGCGACCTCAGCCGTGGCCAGGAGGTAGTCGGGCGCGACACAGGTCTGGCCGGCGTTCATGAACTTGCCCCAGGCGATCCGTCTCGCCGCGGCCTCGATGTCGACGGTGTCGTCGACATAGACCGGCGACTTGCCGCCCAGTTCGAGCGTGACCGGCGTCAGGTTGGCGACCGCGGCCGCCATCACGATGCGTCCGACCCGGCTGTTGCCGGTGAAGAAGATGTGGTCGAAACGCTGTGCGAGGAGTTCGGTGGTCTCGGCGACACCGCCCTCGACCACGGCGAACGCGCGCTGGTCGAGGTACTGCGGCACCAGGCGCGCGATCGTCGCGGAGGTCGCCGGCGCGAGTTCGCTCGGCTTCATCACGACGGCGTTGCCCGCCGCGATCGCGCCCACCACCGGCGCGAGCAGCAGCTGCACAGGGTAGTTCCAGGGCGCGATGACGAGGACGACCCCGAGGGGTTCGCGGATGACGGATGCGCGGGCCGGCATCACCGCGCCCGGCACGCGGACCGCGCGGGGGCGCAGCCAGGAGCGCAGGTGCTTCAGCGCGTGGTCGATCTCGCCGACGACGAAGCCGATCTCGGCGAGCTGGGCCTCGGTGGGGTTCTTGGCGAGGTCGCTGTGCAGCGCTTTCTCGAAGTCGCTCCCGTGCTCGATGAGCATGCGCCGGAGTGCTTTCAACTGGTCGACACGCCAGGCGAAGGGCTTCGTGGTCCCGGCCTCGAACGTCGAACGGAGGCCGGCAGCAGTGCCGGCGATCTCGCCGTGGGTCATGCACCAATCCTAGGTCCGCCAGAGGCATGAACCGGGCAGACGGAGTGGCGTGTGAACGGCACTCGAACGGCCATTCTGTCTAACGGAACCTCGTTACTGGTGGAAGTACGGGACGATGAGGTAGATGCCGTAGAGCACCGCAGCTCCGCAGAGGATGAAGCAGGTGTAGGCGCCCAGCAGCGCCGCACGTTTCTGCCCGTCTGTCAGAGGGTTCTTCTTCGCCGCCTTGCGTTGCCGTTTCGCGGCTGCGGCGGCCTCCGCGGCGGTCACGACGGTGATCGCATCCGTGAACTCCACGGGATCGACCTGTGGTGCTCGGCCCGCAGCCGCCAGCAGTCGGGTACCCAGCGAGTAGAGCCCGACGACGACGCAGGTCGAGACGAGCGAGGCGAACGCCACCGACAAGAACGATCCCCAGTCGATGATCATGCGCGCTTCTCCTCAGCGTCGCGCTCAGTGTCGCGCTGGGTGTCGCGCGGCCGCATGCGCTGCTTCGGCCTCTTCAGCGGCTTGACCTTCTTGATCTTCACGACCGCGCCCGACTGGGCGACCTCGCTCACGCCGGTCACGCCGGACACCGGGCCGCCGGGGCTGACCGCGTTCGAACTGTCAACGCGGTTGCGGTTCGAGATGATGAAGATGGCGACGATGACGATGACGCCGACCACCATGTCGACGAGGATTCCGATCGGACCGAAGCTCGCGATCCAGGCCGCGACCCCGCCCACGACGGCTGCAGAGGGAAGGGTCAGCAGCCAGCCGACACCGATTCGGCCTGCCATGCCCCAGCGCACCGATGCGCCGCGGCGGCCGAGGCCCGAGCCGATCACCGAACCGGATGCGACCTGGGTGGTGGAGAGGGCGAAACCGAGGTGACTCGACGCGAGGATGGTCGCCGCCGTGCTCGTCTCAGCCGCGAAGCCCTGCGCGGGCTTGATGGCGGTGAGTCCTGTTCCGAGGGTGCGGATGATGCGCCAGCCGCCGGTGTAGGTTCCGAGCGCGATGGCAAGCGCGCAGGCCGTGATCACCCAGAGTTCGGGTCCGCTCCCGGTCGGCTGCAGGCCGGCCGAGATCAGCGTGAGGGTGATGACACCCATGGTCTTCTGCGCGTCGTTGGTGCCGTGGGCGAGCGCGACGAGGGACGACGAGAAGATCTGCCCGACGCGGAAGCCGCCGCGGCCATCCGGTCTCCCGTCATACCGCCTGGTGACCGCATATGCGAGCTTCGTCGCCGCATAGGCCACGAGGCCGGCGGTGAAGGGCGCGATGATCGCCGGCAGGATCACCTTGTCGAGCACGACGACGAAGTCGACGGCCTGGAGGCCGACGCCGACGATCGTCGCACCGATGAGACCTCCGAACAGCGCGTGGCTTGAACTCGAGGGAAGACCGAAGAGCCAGGTCACCATGTTCCAGATGATCGCGCCGATCAGGCCGGCGAAAATCAGTTCCGGTGTGATCTGGACCCCGCCGGGCCCCTCTTTGATGATGCCGCCCGAGATCGTCTTCGCGACCTCCGTCGACAGGAAGGCGCCGACGAGGTTGAGCACAGCTGCAAGGGCGACAGCGACCTTCGGCCGCATCGCTCCGGTCGCGATCGGCGTCGCCATGGCGTTCGCGGTGTCGTGGAAACCGTTCGTGAAGTCGAAGAACAACGCGAGCACGATGACCAGCACGACGATGAGGGTGAGATCCACCAGCGCCCTTCTCGTGGAATACCGGGCGTAATTCACCAGGATTTCATGCAAACCGACCGGCGTCGTTCGACAACCACGACGATACTCACATGCCACGCCGCGATGGTCAAACTCGTTCTCAGACGTGCGGCACGAACTCCTGCCAGGCGACCCGTTTCGTGGCACGCGGATCCGACTCGATCCGGTCGTGCGTGTCGATGATCAGGGTGAGTCGGTAGTCGTCATCCGACGCGGCGTCGTAGCGCGGCCACGCCGGATCGCGCGGACCGGGCGCCAGGTCCGCTTCTGCCGGGAGCGGGCCGTCGGGGTCGCCGGTCGCAGCGAAGGCGAGCCACCGCCGCTGCAGCCGTTCGCCTGCCGCGATGAAGGCCCGTCTGCCTCCGAGGGCGGTCATTGCGCGTCCGAACAGCGAATTCATCCGGTCGAAGACCGCGAACAGCTCCAGTCCGTGGGTAGCGTCGAATCCGAGCACCCGGATCAACCTCGGAGCAATGTCGAACCGATAGAAGTGCACCGGCGCGAACTGTGCGTGCCGCTCACCCACCTTGATGCTCGGGTACCAGAACGAGTAATCGCCGCCGAAGTCCGCGGCGGGCCGGCGGTCCGGCAGTCCCGGGTACTCGCGCTTGATCGCCTTGCGCGTCTTCTTGCGGGTCCGGGAGAAGATCGCCCGGATGCGCGCCGGGGACGTCGCGAGGATGTCGAGCCGCCCTATGAAAAGCGACCCCTCGCGGTCGTTGGTCCCGATGATGAGCGGCACCGGATGCGCATCCCCGCTCTTGAACGCGTCGAGCGGCCGCATCGGCAGGTAGTCACCGTCGATCACGGGACAGAGGCAGATGGTTCCCGGGTTCTCATCCGGTGTCCGGAGCTGAAGGGCAGTGGTCGCGCGCACGATGGCGGCGGTGCCGGCGTGTTCCAGCAGAGTGACCGCATCTTCGGGCGTCGTCGATTCGACGCTCGCCGGGACGACTTCGGCGCTCAGCAGTTCGACGAATTCGCCCGCCCACTTCGCGGTCAGGTCGGGAAGGTACAGCGCGTTCGGCGGCGCGCTCTGGGCGATGGCGCGGTGGAACAGCCCGCGCGCCGCCGGGGTCGTCATCAGCGTGGTCACCGCGTTTGCACCGGCCGATTCGCCGAACACCGTCACCCTGCCGGGGTCACCGCCGAACGACCGTATGTTGTCGCGCACCCATTCGAGCGCGGCCACCTGGTCGCGGAGTCCCAGGTTGCTCTCGAATGGGCGCTCGGGAGTCGAGTAGCGGGTGAAGTCGAGGTAGCCGAGCGCGCCCAGCCGGTAGTTCATCGCGACGTAGACGATCCCGCCACGTCGCGCGAGAGTTTCGCCATTGCGCGGAACGGAACCGATCGAGCCGACGCTGTAAGCGCCGCCGTGGATGAACACCATCACCGGCGCCGGCTCGGCATAGCCGCCTTCACGCCTGAGCACCTCCAGCGTGAGGCAGTCCTCCCCCATCGGCGTCCCCGGCTTCGCACCGAGGAACTGTCCACGGTGCGCCTGCGGCGACACTTTGCCGTGCTCGGCCGCAAGACGCACGCCCTCCCACGGGACCACCGGCTGCGGAGCGCGAAAACGCAGCCGCCCGATCGGCGGGGCTGCGTAGGGGATGCCGCGCCACGCATCCAGGCCCCGCTCGCGAACACCGCGGACGATTCCGCCGGACACCGGCACTTCGAGCGAAGAGGTGGTGCGCGTCTCGACGGTCACCCTCCGAGAGTAGACCGCGGACGCTGGATGCTGCGCCCCCCATCGCCTTTGAATCGGCTCCATCCCGCGTGCGCCGGGGCGGACCGGGACGCCAGGTCAGAGCCGATCGACGGCACGCACCCGGATGACGGCGACTCCGGCCTCTGCAGAAGCCCGAAGGTCGACATCGGCGGAGATCCCCCAGTCGTGGTCGCCCTCCGGGTCGGCGAAGATCTGCCGCACCCGCCAGGTCCCCTCGGCCGCTGCCGGGGTCTCATCCACGATGATCATCGCCGAGCTGCGCGCGTCCGCGTCCGTTCCGATCGCATCGTGTTCCGCGAAGTAGGCGTCGAGCGCATCCGCCCAGTCGAGTGCGGTGAAGCTCGGAACCGCCGCAGCGCTCACGCCGACCCCAGCCGCATCCGAACCGGACGCCGCCGCTTCCGCCTCGAGCGCGCCGAGTTCTTCGAACTTGTCGAGCGCAGCCAGCTGCACCCGGCGGAACAGTTCGTTGCGCACCAGCACCAGGAACGCACGCCGATTCGTCGTCACATTCTTCGGCGCCGGCGGTGCGATCGCCGACGCCTCGGCCGCATGCCGGGTCGCATCGGGATGCACGAGCTCCTCCCACTCGTCGAGGAGGCTCGAGTCGACCTGCCTGACGAGTTCGCCCAGCCACTCGACGATGTCGCGGAGGTCGTCGTTGCGGAGGTCGGACGGAACAGTCTGCCCGAGCGCCCGGTACGCATCCGACAGGTAGCGGAGTACAACGCCCTCGGAGCGCGCGAGTTTGTAGAAGGCGATGAACTCGCCGAACGTCATGGCGCGTTCGTAGAGGTCGCGGACCACCGACTTCGGGCTCAGCTCGAAGTCGTTCACCCACGGCTGGCTGCTCGCGTACGTCTCGAACGCCGCGGTGAGCAGTTCGTCGAGAGGCTTCGGATGCGTCACCTCCTCGAGCGCTTCCATGCGCTGGTCGTACTCGATCCCTTCGGCCTTCATCGCTGCGACGGCTTCTCCGCGTGCCGCGAACTGCTGCGCCGAGAGCACCGGGCGCGGATCGTCGAGCGTCGCCTCGACGACCGAGATGACGTCGAGCGCATACGTCGGGTTCGGCGCATCCTCGGTGCCGCGGTCGAGCAGCTCGAACGCGGCGAGCGCGAAGGGCGACAGGGGCTGGTTGAGTGCGAAGTTCGGCTGCAGGTCGACGGTGAGGCGGATGGCCTTGGTGCCGTCGCCCGCATCCACCGCCTCGACGACACCCGCCGTCAGCAGCGTGCGGTAGATGCCGAGAGCGCGACGGGCGAGTGCGAGCTGACGGCGCCACGGTTCGTGGTTGTCGAAGACGAGCGCCCGGACATGCGCGAACACGTCGCCGCCGCGCGCGACGACATTGATGATCATCGCACTGGTGATCTGCATGCTCGAGGTCAGGGTCTCCGGCTGGGCCTCGACCAGCTTCCGGAATGACGGTTCGCCCCACGAGACGAAGCCCTCCGGAGCCTTCTTGCGGACGATCTTGCGCCGCTTCTTCGGGTCGTCCCCCGCCTTCTCGATCGCTTTCAGGTTCTCCGTCTCGTGCTCGGGAGCCTGCACGACCACGGTCCCGGCCGTGTCGAAGCCGGCGCGGCCCGCGCGTCCGGCGATCTGGTGGAACTCGCGGGCGTTCAGCTGCCGCATCCGCACGCCGTCGAACTTGGTCAGCGCCGTCATCAGCACGGTGCGGATGGGCACGTTGATGCCGACGCCGAGCGTGTCCGTTCCGCAGATCACGCGGAGCAGGCCGCGCTGCGCGAGCTGCTCGACGAGGCGGCGATACTTCGGGAGCATCCCGGCATGGTGCACACCGATACCCGCCCGGATCAGCCGGGACAGGGTTTTACCGAAGCTCGTCGTGAAGCGGAACTCCCCGATCAGGTCTGCGATCGCATCCCGTTGCTCCCGGCTGGCGATGCGCGCGCTCGACAGCGCCTGAGCGCGTTCCAGCGCGGCGAGCTGCGAGAAGTGCACGATGTAGACCGGCGCCTGCCCGGTGCTCAGCAGCTCCTCGACGGTCTCGTGCACGGGAGTCGTCTCGTAGTAGTAGTGCAGCGGCACGGGCCGCTCCACGCCGGTCACCGTCGCGGTCTCACGACCCGTGCGGCGCGTCAGGTCCTCGGCGAGCGCGGTGACGTCGCCGAGGGTCGCCGACATCAGCACGAACTGCACCCTCGGCAGGGTCAGCAGCGGCACCTGCCACGCCCATCCGCGATCCGGGTCGGCATAGAAATGGAACTCGTCCATGACGACCTGGCCGACCGGAGTGTCCGCACCGTGACGCAGTGCCAGGTTGGCGAGGATCTCCGCTGTGCAGCAGATGATCGGCGCGTCCGGGTTCACGGCGGAGTCTCCGGTCATCATCCCGACGTTCTCCGCGCCGAAGATGTCGACCAGCGAGAAGAACTTCTCCGACACGAGTGCTTTGATCGGCGCCGTGTAGAACGTGCGGACGCCGCGGGCCAGCGCTGCGAAATGCGCGGCGACGGCGACCAGGGATTTTCCTGTCCCGGTCGGTGTGCTCAGGATCAGGTGCGCGCCCGAGACGATGTCGATGACCGACTCGTCCTGGGCCGGGTAGAGGCTGATGCCCCCCGACTCGACCCAGGTGACGAACACTTCGTAGACAGCGTCCTCGTCTGTTGATGGAAGGTCGGAGACGGAGAGGATGCTGGGCTGCGGGAGGGCGAGTGCCATGATGCTTCAAGACTGGCATGCATCCACACGCAGCATCCACGTCATAAGCACAGCATTCGCTCGTAGGCTCAGTGCATGGTGGTGCGAGACTCCCCCGCGCAGAGTTCTGCGCCCCCGACTCAGCCTGCACCCCGGCGCGCTCCGTGGTGGCTCGCCGCCGCCGTCGGCATCGCCGCAGTACTCGCCGGCATCGGTGCAGCAGAGCTGGTGAGCTCGTTCCTCGCCCAGAACGGCAGCCCGATCCTCGTGGTCGGGGCAGCCGTCATCGACCTCGTGCCGGCGTGGCTCAAAGAGGCCGTGATCTCCGTCTTCGGCACCAACGACAAGGCCGTGCTCATCATCAGCCTGGCGCTCGTGCTGCTGGTCGGGGCCGCTCTCGCCGGAATCGTCGAGGAGAGGCGACCGCCGTGGGGGCGCATCCTGATCATCGCGGGTGGCGCTCTCGGCGTGCTGGCCGCGCTCACCCGGGCGCAGGCATCTCTCTGGGACGCGGTGCCGTCCCTGGTCGCCATGGTGGTCGCCGCCGTCCTGCTCACCGTGCTCATCCGGATGCTGCACGGCACGATGCCCACCCGCGTGGCGCCGAACGGCAGCGTCACACGTCGCAGATTCGTCACCGCCACGGGAGCGACGGCAGGCCTCGGCATCCTCGGCATCGTGCTCGGGCAGTTCATCTCCGCCGGGTACCGGGCCGCGACCACGGCGCGCGCCGCCTTCCACCTGCCCGCACCGGCCTTGCCCGCCGCCCCCATCCCCGCCGGCGCATCGTTCGCAGTGCCGGGACTTTCGCCGATCATCACGCCGAACGGCCAGTTCTACCGCATCGACACGGCGCTGCAGATCCCCGGGATCGACCCGTCCGCGTGGAAACTGAAGATCACCGGCATGGTCGAGAACGAGGTCGAGCTCACCTTCGCGCAGTTGCTCGCCCTGCCTCTCGAAGAGAGCACGACCACCCTCACCTGCGTCTCGAACGAGGTCGGCGGAAACCTGATCAGCAATGCGACCTGGCTCGGCTACCCCATCCGCCACCTGCTCGCCCAGGCCAAGCCGACCTCGAAGGCCGACATGGTCCTCTCGCGCAGCCAGGACGGCTGGACGGCGAGCACTCCCCTCGAGGCCCTGACCGACGACCGCAACGCGATCCTCGCGGTCGGAATGAACGGCCAGCCGCTCCCGCTCGAGCACGGCTACCCGGTTCGGATGGTGGTCCCGGGCCTGTACGGCTACGTATCGGCCACGAAATGGGTGGTCGAACTCGACGTCACCCGCTTCGACCAGGTCACCTCCTACTGGACGGATCGCGGCTGGTCCGAACGCGGACCGGTGAAGCTGTCCTCCCGGATCGATGTTCCGTCCGGCGGCACGACCGTGAAGGCCGGCGACGTGGTCGTGGCCGGCGTCGCCTGGTCGCAGCATGTCGGCGTCAGTCGCGTGCAGGTCCAGGTCGACGGCGGTTCGTGGAACGACGCGACCCTCGCCGATGCGATCTCGGTCGACACCTGGCGGCAGTGGAAATGGGTGTGGCCGGCCGATTCCGGGCACCACACACTTCGTGTCCGGGCGACGGACAACACCGGCATGGTGCAGACGTCGAAGGAGGCGGATGTCGTACCGAACGGCGCAACGGGCCTTCACGAGATCTCGGTGTCGGTCGGCTGACCGGCGAACGTAGGGTGGATGCCATGAGCGAAGAACAGCGTCCCCCCGGACCGCTTGTGGAGCCCGGACCCGCACTGTCGGCCACGCGGCTCGAACGCTACTCCCGCACGCTCGCCCTGCCCGGATTCGGCGACGAAGCGCAGCGGCGCATCCGTGCTGCCCGCGTTCTCATGATCGGGGCGGGCGGACTGGGAAGCGCCGTCATCCCGGCTCTCGCCGCAGCCGGGTTCGGCACCATCGGCGTCGTCGACGCGGATGCGGTCGAGTCCAGCAATCTCCCCCGCCAGACGATCCACACCCCGGCGGATGTCGGTCGCTCGAAGGTCGCGTCCGCCCGGGACACCATCACCGAGCTCGACCCGGAGACGCGGATCGTGCCGGTCGGCGCCATGCTCGACTCGTCGAACGCCCTCGAACTCTTCGCCGATTTCGACCTCGTGCTCGACGGGAGCGACAACTTTCCCACCCGGTACCTCGTCGATGACGCCGCAACCCTCGTCGGAATCCCGGCCGTCTGGGGAGCCGTGCACCAGTTCGGCGGTCAGGCGGGCGTCAGCTGGGCGCAGTACGGCCCGACCTATCGCGACCTCTTTCCCGTTCCGCCCGAACCCGGATCGGTCGCCAGCTGCGAGGACGCCGGAGCCCTTCCTTCCGTCTGCACCGTCATCGGCGGCCTCATGGTCACCCAGGCGATCGCGCTCGTGACCGGGATCGGGGAGCCGCTCCTCGGGCGAGCGATCGTTCATGACGGGCTGCGGGGAACCTTCCGCGAGGTCCGGTATGAGCGGGATCCTCTTGCCGAACCGATCGTCGGACTGATCGACTACGACCTCTTCTGCGGGATCCGACCCCCGTCGTCGCTCTCGCTCGTCGAGCGGACCGGCGGCGGGCTGAGCATCCAGGCCTTCCAGGAACTGATCGCGCGCGGCGAGAAGATCACCCTCATCGACGTGCGGGAACCGTGGGAGGCTCAGCTCGCCTCCATCCCCGGTTCCGCCCTCGTCCCGCTCGGCGAACTCGAGGCCGACCTGGAGGAAGACGCCGAAGGGGTCGCGACCGCCCTGCGCGACGCGAGCGTCGTCATCTACTGCCACTACGGACCGCGTGCCGAACGCGCTCGGCGCCTACTGATCGAGGCCGGCGTCGCCGACACCGTCGTCCTGGTCGGCGGTATCGACGCCTGGGCACGCGAGGTCGACCCGGAGATGATGCGTTACTGAACGCGCCTCTCGGCGAGTGCGCGCCTGCGCGATACTGAACGCATGACGCCCGCAGCGACCGTCGACGACCACGCCATGCTCATCGACCGACTCCTCGCCCCCGTGATCGGCTCACTCGGCTCCGAAACCGTCGCGCTGCCGGCAGCCCTCGGGCGCGTGACGTCGACGGACATCCACAGCGACGTCGATCTCCCTCTCTTCCGCAACTCGCAGATGGACGGATTCGCAGTGAGGGCGAGCGATGTCGCCACCGCTCCGATCGCACTCGAGGTCACCGGTGACATCCCCGCGGGGCACGCGTCGCCGGTCACGCTGATCCCGGGCACCGCGCTCCGGATCATGACCGGCGCTCCGATGCCTGAGGGCGCAGACGCCGTCGTCCCCGTCGAAGACACCGAACTCGTGCTCGGACGCGACGATGGGCTCGAAGGGGCGATCGTCACCATCGCGCGAGGGCGAGAGGCCGGGGAATTCGTCCGCGAACGCGGCAGCGATCTGCGGCGGGGCGACCTGCTGATCGCCGCCGGCACCCGGCTCGCGCCGCGGCACCTCGCCGCCCTTGCCGCAGCGGGGGTCGGCTCAGTGGATGCGCGGAGACGGCTGAGGGTGGGCGTGATCACCACCGGCGCAGAGCTCGTCGCCGTCGACGAAGAACTCGCACTCGGCCGGATCTTCGATGCGAACCGGATCGCTCTGACAGCCGGCATCATCGACGCCGGCGCCGTCGTCTCCGTCGCAACGAGCAGCGATGACGATCCCCGCACCTTCCGCCACATCCTCGACGACGTGGTAGGCGCATCCGATCTCGTCATCACCTCCGGCGGCGTCTCCAAGGGGGCGTTCGAAGTCGTCAGGGAAGTTCTCGAACCGCTCGGCGCTTCCGTCGGCTCCGTCGCCATGCAGCCCGGCGGACCACAGGGGACCGCTGTCCTCGACGGCGTACCGATCGTGTGCTTTCCCGGCAACCCCGTGAGCACGCAGGTCTCGTTCGCGGTCTTCCTCGCGCCGGTCCTCCGGCGGGTTGCCGGCCTCCCCCCGGAGACGAGGGAATCGCGGGTCCTCGCGGCTGCGGTCGAGTCCGTCGCAGGCAAACGGCAGTTCCTGCGTGGCATCGCCGACGACGACGGGACCGTTGCGGTGGTCGCGGGTCCGAGCTCGCACCTCGTCGCTGCGATGGCGCTGGCCAACGCGCTGATCGACATCCCCCACGACACGACACGCCTCGAAGCCGGAGAGAAAGTGACAGTGTGGATGCTGTGAACAGTGACAACACCGGTGAGGCGCTCTCGCACATCGACTCCGAAGGCCGTGCGCGCATGGTCGACGTCAGCGGCAAGGCGGAGACGGCACGCGTGGCGATCGCGCGTGGCCGGGTTCAGACCACTGCCGACGTGGTCGCACTCGTGCGGGCGGACGGACTCCCGAAGGCGGATGTGCTCGCGACCGCACGCATCGCAGGGATCGCGGGAGCCAAGCGGACGTCCGACCTCATCCCGCTCTGCCATCCGCTGCCCCTGACCGGGGTCTCCGTGATCTTCGAACTCGGCGAATCCACGATCGACATCGAAGCCATCGCCAAGACGACCGGGCGCACCGGTGTGGAGATGGAAGCACTGACCGCCGTCGCCATCGCCGGACTCACGCTGCACGACATGATCAAGGCCGTGGATCCGGGGTCGACGCTCACCGACATCCGTCTCGACTTCAAGAGCGGCGGCAAGCGCGGCCGCTGGGAACGCGGGCGCACGGAATCGTCGGATGCGGCGGCCGGCACGGATGCTGCGGCTGACACGGATGCTGCGGCTGCGGCTGACACGGCAGGTGCGGAACATGCAGGACCCCGGCGCCGCACGGCACGCGTTCTCGTCGCTTCGACCCGCGGTGCCAGCGGCGAGCGCCAGGACACGACCGGACCTGTCATCGTCGACTGGCTCACCGCCCACGGCTTCACCACGGTTCCCGCACTAGTCGTGGCCGATGCCGACATCGCCGGCGCCCTGGCCGACGCGGTGCGCGATCAGCCATCCGTCATCATCACCACCGGCGGCACCGGCGTCTCTCCCACGGACGCGACTCCCGAGGCGACCGCTGCGGTGCTCGACCGCGAACTCCCGGGCGTCGCCGAAGCGCTTCGGGCACGTGGCATGGCCAGCACGCCGGCTGCCGCGCTGAGTCGCGGTCTCGCGGGCACCTCAGGACGCACCGTCATCGTCAACCTCCCTGGATCGCGGGGCGGTGTCGCCGACGGACTGGAGGTGCTCGACGGGGTGCTCGCCCATCTGGTCGATCAGGTGTCCGGTTCGGCCAGGCACGATGAACGATCGGCCCACTACGGTCAGCACCATGACTGACGTCGTCGCGCGGATCACCGCCGAAGTGATCCGACCGGGCGATCTCGACGACGTCGTGCTCTCACCGGCGAACGGCGCGCTGGTCGGATTCCAGGGGATCGTGCGCGACCACGACGGCGGTCGCGGCGTCAGCCTTCTTGAATACCAGGCCCATCCCGATGCCGAGCAGTTCCTTCTCGAGTGCTGTCGCGCCGTCTCCGACAGCACCGGACTACCCGTCGCCGCCATTCACCGGGTCGGCTCCCTCGCTGTGGGCGACCTCGCGCTCCTCGCCGTCGTCGCCGCGCCGCACCGCGCCGAAGCGTTCGCCGCGTGCGCCGCCCTCGTCGAGCGGATCAAAGCGGATGTGCCGATCTGGAAACGCCAGCATTTCGCCGACGGCATCTCGGAGTGGGTGGGGCTCTAACTTTCCGTATCGCATCCGCAGATTCGGCTCTACGATGTGATTCATGCCGCAGATTCGGGTTAAAGACGCCGCGCTGTACCTCGGAGTGAGTGACGACACCGTTCGGCGGTGGATCGAAGCCGGCACCATCGAGAGCAGTCGCGACGACGCCGGGCGCACCGTCGTCGACGGTCTCACCCTCGCCCAACTGGCCCGCAGCAATGCCGTGCTTCCCGCGGATCCCTCCGAGGTCGGCCGCTCCGCCCGCAACAGGTTCGTCGGGCTGGTCACCAACATCGTGACGGACACTGTCATGGCGCAGGTCGAGCTGCAATGCGGCCCGCACCGGGTCGTGTCCCTCATGAGCAGCGAAGCCGCTCGCGAACTCGGTCTCGAACTCGGTTCCGTCGCGATCGCCGTCGTCAAAGCCACCACCGTCATCGTCGAAACACCTCTCGGAAAGGACTGAACGGATCCGCGCCACCACCATCCCCGCCCGTGCTGGACGCCGTGTGCGCACCGTCATCGGAGCGGTGTCCCTCGCGGGCGCCCTCGCCGTCGGTGTGACTGCCTGCTCCGGGTCGGCCGGCACGACACCGACCCCGGCCGCATCCACCTCGGAGCTCAGCGGGTCGATCACCGTCTTCGCCGCCGCATCCCTGACCAAGACCTTCACCGAGATCGGCGACGACTTCCAGAAAGCGAACCCCGGCGCGACCGTGACGTTCTCGTTCGCCGGTTCGAGCGACCTCGTCTCCCAGATCAAGGAGGGAGCCCCCGCCTCGGTCTTCGCATCGGCTGACGAAGCCAACATGAAGAAGGTCATCGACGCCGGTCTCGCCAGTGGAACTCCGGTCGATTTCGCCACGAACGTGCTCGCCATCGCGGTCCCCCCGGGCAATCCTGCCAAGATCACCGGTTGGAACGACCTCGCCAAACCCGGCGTGAAAGTAGTGGTCTGCGCTCCGCAGGTGCCGTGCGGCGCCGCGACGGTGAAGGTCGAGCAGTCGACGGGCGTGACGCTGCATCCTGTCAGCGAGGAATCGTCGGTCACCGATGTGCTCGGCAAAGTGAGCTCCGGTGAAGCCGATGCCGGCATCGTTTACGTCACCGATGTCACAGGCGCAGGTTCCAGTGTCGAGTCCGTTCCGTTCCCCGAGGCTGCTGGTGTCGTGAACACCTACCCCATCGCCGTGCTGAAAGGATCGCCGAACGGCAAGGTCGCCGACGCCTTCGTCGAGTACGTCACCGGCCCCGAAGGACAGAAGGTGCTGAATGCCGCAGGCTTCGGTAAGCCGTAGAACGGCGGAACGCTTCGGCGTCCCTCGGTGGATCATCGGCGTCGCCGTCGTCGGCGCCCTCTTCATCCTGCTCCCGCTGGTCGCCCTGGTGACCCGGGTCGACTGGTCGAACTTCATCCCCCTGATCACCTCCCCGTCCTCGATCGATGCGCTTCTTCTGAGTTTGCGGACCTCACTGGTCGCGACCATCCTCTGCATCGTCCTGGGTGTGCCGATGGCGATCGTCCTCGCCCGGACGACCTTCCGTGGTCAGCGGATCGTGCGCGCACTCGTTCTGCTGCCCCTCGTGCTGCCTCCGGTCGTCGGCGGCCTCGCATTGCTGTACCTGTTCGGTCGTCGCGGCCTCCTCGGGTCCACCTTCGATTTCCTCGGGATCACCATCGCCTTCAGCACCACGGCTGTCATCCTCGCCCAGACCTTCGTGGCGCTGCCGTTCCTCGTCCTCAGCCTCGAGGGTGCCCTCCGTTCGGCGGGAACGCGCTTCGAAGCCGTCGCCGCCACCCTCGGCGCGCGACCGAGCACGGTGTTGTGGCGGGTCACCCTCCCACTCGTCCTCCCCGCGGTCATCTCCGGTGCCGTCCTCTCCTTCGCCCGCGCGCTCGGTGAGTTCGGTGCCACGCTCACCTTCGCCGGAAGCCTCCAGGGCGTCACACGCACCCTGCCGCTGGAGATCTATCTGCGTCGCGAAACCGATCCCGACGCCGCCGTCGCCCTCTCCCTCGTGCTCGTCGTCGTCGCCATCATCGTCGTCGCCGTCGCCCACGGTGCGGCCGAGCCCGCCAGGACCCGGCTGAGGGATGCGCGGTGAGCCTCCGTTTCGATGCCCGGCTGCGGGAGCGCGGCTTCGACATCGCACTCGCGGTCGCCGACGGCGAGACCCTTGCCGTGCTCGGACCGAACGGAGCCGGCAAGTCGACACTCCTCGGGCTGCTCGCAGGTCTCGTGCGGCCGGATGACGGAAATGCGACCCTCGGTGAACGCATCCTGTTCGACTTCGCGGAGACTCGGCAGACCTGGCTCGCATCCCACCGCCGCGGTGTCGCCCTCCTCGCCCAGGAGCCGCTGCTGTTCCCCCATCTCAGCGTGCGAGCGAACGTCGCCTTCGGGCCGCGCAGCACCGGTGCATCGCGATCCGACGCCGCCGCACGTGCCGAGCATTGGCTCGCCGAGACGGAGACCCTGGAGCTCGCCGACCGCAAACCCGGGGAACTGTCCGGGGGGCAGGCACAGCGCGTGGCCATCGCGCGTGCACTCGCGGCGGAACCGCAGCTGCTTCTGCTCGACGAACCTCTCTCCGCCCTCGATGTCGCGGTGGCGCCCACCATCCGGAGGATGCTCCGCCGCGTCATCGCCGATCGCACCACCATCGTCGTCACCCACGACCCGCTCGACGCGTATCTCCTGTCCGATCGCGTCGTCGTCGTCGGCACCGGTTCCATCGTCGAAGAAGGACCCACCCGTGCCGTACTCGAGCGACCCCGTGCCGAATTCACCGCACAGCTCGCCGGAGTGTCTCTCCTCACCGGTCGGCGCACCGCATCCGGTCTCATCACCGACGACGGTGTTGCGATCATCGCCGTCGATTCGAACCGAGTGAGCGTCGACAGCGGCGCAGTCGGGTCAGGGATCCGGCCGAGCGGCGACGTGGGGGTCGCTCCGACTTCGGGGGCTCGCGTCACCGCCGCGTTGAGACCCTCCGCCGTGCGCGTCGACCTGCCCGGCAACCGGACTGCGTCTGTCGCTTCTGCATCTGTCGCTTCGGAGGGCACGAATGTCCTCCACGCGACCGTTCGCGACCTCGAACCGCACGGCGACCTCGTGAGGGTGCGCACCGAGTGGCTGTCCGCGGATGTGACACCCGGACGTGTCGCCGATCTCGACCTCGCTCCCGGTACCCGGGTCGTACTGTCGTTCTCTGCGACCGACGTCGATCTCTATCCGGCCTGAGCGGTCCGGCCTGAGCCGCCCCGGGGTGTGGGTCAGCCGCCCGCGAACGGAGGCAGCACATCCACTGTCTCGCGGATCGTCCGTGACGGATCGCGGCTGACCACCGCATCCACCAGGAACGAACCCGAACCCATCACCCGCTCCATCGGCTCCCCGTAGCGATTCGCGAGCTCCGTGCGCAGAGCCGCGACCGTCGGTTCGTCGAGCGTTATCGTCTCGTCGTCGCGTCCGGCCGCATCCGCAGCCGCCGCGAAGTAGCGAACCACCACTGTCGTCTGCGTCACACCTTCACCATAGACCGGCAGTGGCGTGTGCGAATAAGCTGCCAATGATCCGCAGGGCACCGTGTGTGCCCCCTTCAGCCACCTCGCAGTGAGGAGCGAACCATGGGTATCATCTCGAACGGCTTTCTCGGTCGTCGCCGAACAGACGACCCCCGTCTCCCACCCGGCCAGTACCTCACCGAAGGGTTCCCCGTGCTCTCGGCCGGGCCGACCCCGAAAGTCGCCAAAGCCGAATGGGAATTCACCATCACCAACGAGACCGGGAAAGTGTACCGGTGGAGTTGGGACGAGTTCATGGCGCTGCCGCAGGATGATGTCAGCACGGACATCCACTGCGTCACCAGCTGGTCGAAGCTCGGCACGAGCTGGCGCGGTGTGAAGCTCGACACCCTTTTCGAAAGCGTCGACAGCGATTGCGAGTACACCATGGCGCACTCGTACGGCGGTTACACCACCAACGTCCCGCTGGCGGACCTGCTGGACGGGAAAGCCTGGGTCGCGCACCAGTTCGACGGAAAAGACCTCGCCCCGGAGCACGGCGGCCCTGCGCGTCTGCTGGTGCCGCACCTGTACTTCTGGAAGAGCGCCAAATGGGTTCGCGGCCTCGAAATGCTTCGACGCGACGAGCCCGGTTTCTGGGAGCAGAACGGCTACAACATGTATGGCGACCCGTGGCGGGAAGAACGCTATTGGTGACCAGCAGCTGGAAGGTGGCGGATGTCGTCGCCGTCCACGAGGAGACCTCGAACGCACGGACCCTTCGCCTGCGCGTCCCGAAGCTCATGGGGCATCTTCCCGGACAGCATGTCGACGTGAGGCTCACCGCTCCCGACGGGTACCAGGCCGTACGGTCGTACTCGGTGGCGTCTGCGCTTCCCTCGGATGAGCTCGAGATCACCGTCGAGGAGCTTCCGGACGGTGAAGTCTCGCCCTATCTCGTGCACGGTGTGTCCGTCGGAGATCAGCTCGAAGTCCGCGGGCCTGTCGGCGGATGGTTCGTATGGCATGCCGACGACGCCTCGCCGACCCAGCTCATCGCCGGCGGTTCCGGGGTCGTTCCGCTCATGTCGATGATTCGCGCACACGCCGTGTCTGCCAGTGTCGCCCCCTTCCGGCTCCTGTACTCCGTGCGGAACCCCGACGGCGTCTTCTATCGTGGCGAACTCGCCAGCCTGGCGATGCCCGGTGGTGCCACCCCGTTGGAGATCACGTATGTGTACACCCGCGCGGTTCCGGACGGATGGCCGACACCGCCCGGACGACTGGATGCTGATCTCCTCGCCCGCAGCGTTCTTCCCGCTGCGGAGAATCCCGCGTTCTTCATCTGCGGGGCCACCGGATTCGTCGAAACCGTGTCGGACTGGCTCGTGCAGGCCGGGCATGATCCCGACCGCATCAAGACCGAACGCTACGGCGGGATCGGAGGAGCATCGTGAGCGAACTCGTGGAGGACTTCGCGCGGCAGGACTTTCCGCGCAAGGACTACATGGACGGTAACGCCGCAGCGGGGGTATTCTCGGACATTTTCAGTGCGGACATCACCAGCGCTCGTGGCCAGTGCGCGAGTTGCGGAAACGAGGCGGTCGTCGCTGCCGCCCGGTTGTATCCGGATGACCACGGCATGCTGCTTCGCTGCGCCGTCTGCGAAAGCATCCTGGTGCGGGTTGTCGAGACCGATCACTCGACGTGTCTTGATCTGCGTGGGCTGACCTTTCTGGAGATCTTCGCCTGACGGCCGGTGAACATCTGGGTGCGGCCGCTGACTGATCGGTTGCAGTGCAAGGCGGTGGATACCGGCCCGGTCCTCGCAGTTGTGCCACCACTGTGGCGCGGGCCAACGAGCGTGGATAAGCACACCGGCGCACGTCAACACAATGCCACCAGTTCACGGGCGCGTTCACGGTGCCGCGGCATGAGTAGTCGGCGGGGCCAGCGATGCGGCATCGTCGAGTCATGGTGGTGCGCTTTCGGGGAGGCGGAGTCGTCCGCCTCGGCGCGGTGTCCGGGTTGGGTCGTGGTGGGCGGGTGGGGTGAACCAGGGGGTGTTGTCCCGGATGTGAATGTCCCAGCCGTCGTCGTGCACCCGATGATGATGCTGCGAACACAACAGGATCCCGTTGTCCAGGTCGGTCGGGCCGGTATCGCGGTCCCACCAGCGGATGTGGTGCGCTTGCGCGTAGGAGGGTGGGTGGGGGCAGCCGGTCCAGGCGCAGCCGTCGTCGCGTTCGGCGAGAGCAAGTTTCTGTGCCGGGGTGAACAGCCGTTTGCTGCGGCCCAGGTCGAGGACTTCACTGTTCCCGCCGAGGACCATCGGGATCAGCTGGGCGTCGGCGGCGAGCCGACGGGCGGTGCCGGCGCTGACCGGGGTGGGGACTTCGTCGATCTCGGCGGTGCCGTCCCCGCTACGCAGGTCATCCAACCCGACCCGGACGATCATGGTCACCGGCGGCCGTGACCCGGGGGTGCTGCAGCCGGCCAGGTGCCGGAAGGCGTCGACCGCCCCATCCGACCGCACCTGTGCCAGGGTGCGCGACTCCGGCATCACCGGTGTTGTCTCACCGGCAGAATCATCGAGTTCGGTGTCGTCCCGGAAATGCACCCCGGCAATCGGTGGCTGCTGACGGTCGCGAGCTGTCCGGTAGTCCTGGCTGACGTAGGCGGTGAGTTGCGGAAGCACATGCCCGGCGGACTCGGCGTCGAGGTACCAGTTGATGTGGGTCATCCCGTCTCGGGTGGTGCTGATCGTCAACGACCGGCGGCGGCGCTGCATCTGTTCGCGGGGTTCGGTGCCGTCCTGATCGAGCCGCTCCCGCACCTGGACGGCCAGTTTGCCCAGCTGCTCCACCGTCAACCCGGGCGCATGCTCGATCAGCACCCGTTCGCCCATCGCCCGCTC
Source organism: Diaminobutyricibacter sp. McL0608 (assembly GCF_039613825.1). Taxonomy (NCBI): domain Bacteria; kingdom Bacillati; phylum Actinomycetota; class Actinomycetes; order Micrococcales; family Microbacteriaceae; genus Leifsonia; species Leifsonia sp. McL0608. The sequence goes on from NZ_CP154826.1 coordinate 2,581,085, forward strand.
GTCCAGGCTGCAGCCGGGCCCGGTCTTCCCCAGTTCCCGGATCATCACCGCCGCTTGCTCCACCGACACCCGCGGACGCAGTCCATCGGCAACGTCCCTGGCGTCATCGCCAAGGTTCGCGGCGTCACCGCTGACCGGGTCGTCTCCGTGCTCCGAGCCAGCACCATTGCCGAGCAGCGCCTGGGCGAGATCGGGGAACTCCGCCGGCAGTTCCTCACCCTGCAGGGTGTGCCGGGGTGCTGTCGCGCGGGCTACTCCACATAACTGCCGGGCAGCCGGCAGTGGTGTCTTCCACAGTTCGGCCAGCAGCGACTCGACATTCGGATGCCCGGCCGCCTGCACCGGATCCGACTCCGGATCGAACGAACGCTCCCGTTCGAGCGCGGCGATCCGGTGCAGCGCCACCGCATCCACCGCCGACCGCACCGCACCCAGGACAGCCAACGACCGCACGAGCTTCTGCGCACTGGTCAGACCCAGCGCATCCTCTCCAGCACGCGCATCCACCCCGATTCGCGCATCCACACCAGTACGCGGATCCACGACGGCACGCGCATCCACCCCAGCACGCCCATCCGCGCCTGCTCCGCCATCCGCCTCGGCACCCGCACTCGCCTCGAGTGCGCGCAGCGCCTCGACGGCGGCGGCGAGCCGGTCGAGGTCAGCGTGCGGTGGGAAGGTCATGACTCAACTCAACCAGCAGCCACCGACATTCGAAGCCGCCAATAAACATCCCTGACCAGCTATTTTGCCTGTGGATAACTTCCGAATACCGACAATTGTGGAGGAGAGGATGAAATCCCCGGTCACGCACACAGGCACCCGCTCAGGCGGTCGCGAGTAGAATCCTCCGGTGCTGCACGAGACCCCCGCCGACCCGACAGAATCCGCCGACGACCCCGCGAACCGGGACGGCGCGGCGCCATCGGCGAGCACCCGGGCCCCGGACGCGCAGGCGACCACCGGCCCGAACGCAGCGTCAGCAACGGCCGAGTCCGAGCACCCCCAGCCGATCGACCCCGCAGACCTCGCGACGACACTCCGCGTCCTGGCCGCGATGCAGGACCTCGACGAGGACAGCGACACCTTCATCACCGTCCGCCGCGCGACAGCCCACATGTTCAAGGCCGTCAAGAAGGCCCGCCGACGGGAACTCCGTGACGCCGTCCAGGATGCCGACCGCGCTGTCGTCGCAGCGACGGCAACAGGTGCGCCGGACCGCATCGACGACGAGACCCGCGGAATCCACCTGGCGATCACGACGGGCGCGCCCACCGCCGGCACACTCATCAAGTCCCGCGCCTGCTACATCTGCAAGAAGCACTACACGCTGGTCGATTCCTTCTACCACCAGCTCTGCCCGGACTGCGCTGCCTTCAGTCACCTGAAGCGCAACGCCCGCACGGATCTCACGGGCAAACGCGCACTGCTGACCGGCGGTCGCGCGAAGATCGGGATGCACATCGCACTCCGGCTGCTGCGCGACGGCGCACACACGACGATCACGACCCGGTTCCCGCGTGACGCGGTCCGGCGATTCTCCTCGCTTCCGGATGCGCCCGAGTGGCTGCACCGCCTCCGTGTGGTCGGAATCGACCTGCGTGACCCTGCACAGGTCGTCGCCCTCGCGGACTCGGTCGCAGCACAGGGTCCCCTGGACATCCTGATCAACAATGCGGCCCAGACAGTCCGCCGCTCCCCCGGCTCGTACTCGCTGCTGGCGGATGCGGAGAGCCAGCCTCTTCCGGATGGTCCCCTCCCCGAGATGGAGACCTTCGGTCACACGAACGACCCCCACCCGCACGCGCTCGAAGCATCCGTCGCCAGCCACCCCATCCTGTCGGTCGCCTCCCTCGCGGGCACGATCGCCGAAACGGCCGCACCGGTCCTGACGGCAGACGACCTGGCCGCCCTCGCGATGGCTCCGGGCTCGTCGTCCCTGGCGCGCCATGCCGACGGAAGCGCGATCGACGCGGGCGGCCTCGTGCCCGACATCAACCATGTGAACAGCTGGACGCAGAACATCGAGGACGTCGATCCTCTCGAGATGCTCGAAGTCCAGCTCTGCAACACGACGGCGCCGTTCCTGCTGATCAGCCGACTCCGCGCATCGATGGCCGCGACGGAGCACCACCGCTCGTACGTCGTGAACGTGTCCGCGATGGAGGGCGTCTTCGGCCGACGCTACAAGGGTCCCGGCCATCCGCACACGAACATGGCGAAAGCGGCTCTCAACATGCTCACCCGCACGAGCGCGCGTGAGATGTTCGAGGCGGACGGCATCCTGATGACCAGCGTCGACACGGGCTGGATCACCGACGAACGCCCTCATTTCACGAAGGTCCGCCTGGCGGAGGAGGGCTTCCACGCGCCCCTCGACCTGGTCGACGGGGCGGCTCGCGTATACGACCCGATCGTGCGCGGCGAAGGCGGCGAGGATGTCCACGGGGTGTTCCTGAAGGACTACCGCGTCTCCGCATGGTGATGCGCCGACAGGTAATCTGATTCTGCGCACACCGGTGCGCGAAGCGAAGAAGGATGCAGATGTCCACCACCCCCGCGGAATCCACCCCGGTTCCCGGGCAGGCGCACATTCCGCCTCCCCGCCGCCAGTTGAGTCCGTTCCGGCACTGGCTCCTCAAGGGCATCGTCGACGAACGCGGCCAGCACCAGGGTCCGCACGGCCAGACGCCCGAGCGCACGCACACGTGGTGGCAGGTCATGTGCCTGACCGGTGTCGACTACTTCTCCACCCTCGGTTACCAGCCGGCCATCGCGGCGCTGGCCGCCGGGCTGGTGTCTCCGTTCGCGACGCTCGTTCTCGTCGCCCTCACCCTGCTCGGCGCCCTGCCGGTGTACCGCCGGGTCGCACGCGAGAGCTTCAAGGGTTCCGGCTCGATCGCGATGCTCGAACGACTGCTCCCGTGGTGGGCGGGAAAGCTCTTCGTGCTGGTTCTGCTGGGGTTCGCAGCGACGGACTTCATGATCACGATCACGCTGTCGGCAGCGGATGCGACGGCCCACGCGATCGAGAATCCGTTCGCCCCTTCGTGGTTCCAGGGCAACCAGGTCGGTATCACCCTCTTCCTCCTGGCGCTCCTGGGTGCGGTGTTCCTGAAGGGCTTCCGTGAGGCCATCGGCATCGCCGTGGTCCTCGTCGGCATCTATCTGGCACTGAACGTCGTGGTGATCGCGGTCTCCCTCGGCGAGGTCTTCACGCACGCGTCCACGATCACCGACTGGTGGGCGGCGCTCACGACCGCGCACGGCGACCCGCTGATCATCGTGGGCATCTCCCTGATCGTCTTCCCCCGCCTGGCCCTCGGCCTGTCCGGTTTCGAGACCGGCGTCGCGGTCATGCCGCAGATCAAGGGTGCGCCCGACGACGACCCGAACTACCCACGCGGCCGTATCCGCGGCACGGGCCGGCTGCTCGGCACGGCGGCGATCATCATGAGCGTCTTCCTCATCACGTCGAGTTTCACGACGACACTCCTGATACCGCAGAAGGACTTCCAGCCCGGCGGCCCTGCCAACGGCCGCGCGCTCGCCTATCTGGCGCACGAGTACATCGGAAACGGCTTCGGCACGGTCTACGACATCAGCACGATCCTCATCCTGTGGTTCGCCGGCGCATCCGCGATGGCAGGTCTGCTGAACCTCGTGCCGCGGTACCTGCCGCGCTACGGCATGGCACCCCAGTGGTCTCGCGCGGTTCGGCCGCTGGTGCTCGTCTTCACGGCGATCGCGTTCGTCATCACGCTGGTCTTCGACGCCAATGTGGATGCGCAGGGCGGCGCGTACGCGACCGGCGTGCTGGTGCTCATCACCTCCGCCTCCATCGCTGTGACGCTGTCCGCCCGGCGCAAGCGCCAGCGCAACCGCACGATCGCGTTCGCGGTCATCTCGGTGGTCTTCATCTACACCACGATCGACAACATGATCGAACGGCCCGACGGTCTTCGCATCGCGAGTCTCTTCATCCTCGGCATCCTGGTCATCTCGTTGGTCTCTCGGGTCGGACGGTCGTTCCAGCTGCGCGCGACCAGCGTGACCCTCGATGTCGCCGCCCTCGACTTCGTGCTCGAGGATGCGGAAGAGGGCGAGATCCGCATCATCTCGCACGAGCCCGACGAGGACACCGACAAGGAGTACGCCCAGAAGAACAAGGACGAGCGCCGCTTCAGTCACATCCCGCAGCGCTCACGCACGGTGTTCCTCGAGGTCTACCCGTCCGACTCGTCGGATTTCGAGGAGGACCTAGTCGTCCATGGCGTGGTCAAGCACGGCTTCCGTGTGCTGCAGGTGAGCAGCGGAAACGTGCCGAACACGATCGCGGCGGTCCTGTTGGAGATCAGGGATGTGTCCGGCGTCGTGCCGACGATCTACTTCGAGTGGACCGAGGGCAACCCGATCGGGAACATGTTCCGTTTCCTCATCACCGGTGTCGGCGAGATCGCCCCAGTGACACGCGAAGTCCTCCGCGAGGCGGAGAAGGACGTCAAGCGACGCCCTGCGGTGCACGTCAGCTGACGGTCAGATCGCCCGCACCGAGTTGTTGCGCGCGTCGTGCGTGAGTTCGACGTAGCCGAGCTGCTCGAGCAGGGGTGGCAGGTACATGCCGAACCGGCCCCGGTAGCCCTTGCGCAGTCCGTACCAGCCACCGACCGGGTTGCTCTCGTCGCGGCCCCAGGCCTCGACCGTTCCGTCCGTTGCGGCCTTCTGTTCGTCAGCGGCTCCGAGCGGTACCCAGTCGCCCTGCGCTGCCAGCCACGCCCGCAGGTCGTCGATCGCGCTGAGGTGGTACATCAGCTTGGTCGATCCCACCTGGCAGACGAGGGCGGGCGGATCGGCGCTCTCATCGCGGTACATCGTGTACTCGCTGGTTCCGGGTGCGGTCTTCAGCACCCACGGGTCGTCTTTGGTTCCCTGCGCCATCGTGCGCTCCTCGGTTCAGCCGCCGGTCGGGTCCGACCAGCTCAACGCTAGCGCCGTCCTCTGCGTCCCGCACCCCTGCTGCCGCGAGAGGTGCCCTTCGAGGCCGACCGGCGCGCGCCCGTCCTGGGTTTCGCGGCGCCCTTCCCCGCACCCGCGGCACCCTTCGCGGCGCCCTTCCCCGCACCCGCCGCGCCCTTCGCCCCGCCCTTGCCGGCACCTGCGCCACTCTTCGCGACGCTCCTCGCCGCTTCCTTCTCCCGTGCTTCCGCCGCCTCAGCCGCAGCGACCTCCGGATTCCGCGAACTGTGCGCGGTACGACCGCGCACGATGCCGATGAACTCGTCCACCCACGGGCTCTGCGACTCCCGCGGCCAGGCGAGGGCGACCTCGGCGGGATCCGCATCCTCGAGGAGCATGGCGACGACGTCGCGACGGCGGAGCGCTTTGGCGATGGACTGCGGCATGACGCCGATCCCCTCGCCGCCGGCGACCCGGCGCATGAAGGTCTCGTCCCATTCGTCGTCCGGCCCGGGAGCGACGATCGTCTCACCCTCGAGGTCGGCGAGGAACAGCTTCTTCTCCAGGGTCAGCACGTGCTCGTGGTGCATGGCCGCGACGACGTTCTCGGCGTACAGCGGGATCACGTGCAGGCCTTCGAGCTCCAGCGGGAGCCGCACGAACGCGAGGTCGACCTCGCCGAGATCGAGGCGCGTCTTCAGCTCGTCCGGACGTTCGCGCACCACGGAGAGCTCGACCTCCGGATGCCGCTCCTCGAACACGCGGGTCCATTTGCCCACCGTCACCCCGAGCGGGAATGCGATGGTGAAGGTTCCCGGTGCCATGAGTCGAGGGTAGCGCGGGATACCCTGAGTGCATGAGTGCCGACAAGAAGCCGCAGACCATGAAGCCGGCGACGGCAGCGAAGAAGCTCGGGATCTACCTCCCGGCCGCGCCCGACTCGTTCGGCGACCATGACATCACCCGCACCGAGCTCAACGGACTGCTCGCCGAACCACCGGAGTGGCTGGCCGAGCTGCGTCGCGAGGGGCCCCACCCGCGCGACGTCGTGGCGAATAAGCTCGGCATCTCGGTCTCGGGCCTGGCCCGTGGCGGGATCACCGAGGCGCTGACGACCGCGGAGATCAAAGACCTGCTCGCCGCCCCTCCGGAGTGGCTCGTGAAGGAGCGAGCGACACACGCCGAGGTGCGCGCGGAGAACGCGCGGGTCAAGGCGCGCAACGCTGAGCGCGCCGCACGCTCGGAATGAGTTCATGGAACCGGTGAGACGGCCGCCGACGAGCGTCGGCCGCGAAGCCCAGTCGGCCGTCTATCGCGACGGGGTCTCCGGTCGGCGTCCGCGCATCCCCGTCGGATGGGCGGAGCTGGAACGCACGGCGCGACGGCACCTGTCGCGGGCCGCGTTCGCCTACATCGCGGGTTCAGCCGGCCTCGAGCGGACGGACGCGGCGAACACGGAGGCGTTCCGCCAGCACCGGATCGTGCCGCACGTGCTCCGGGACGTCTCTCGCCGCGACCAGTCGATCGAGCTCTTCGGCCGAAGCCGGCCCACCCCGTTCTTCCTGTCGCCGATCGGTGTGCTCGATCTCGCGCATCCGTCCTCCGACGCCGCAGCCGCCCGGGCCGCCGCGCGGGCGGGCGTCCCGGCCGTGCTGTCCAGCCAGGCGTCGACGCCGATGGAGGCCGTGGCGCGCGCGATGGATGCGGGGCGCACCGCCCACGACACGGCGGCCCGCTGGTTCCAGCTGTACTGGAGTTCCTCCGACGACCTAGTCGTGAGTTTCGTGTCCCGGGCGGAACAGGCCGGATGCGAGGCCATCGTCGTCACGCTGGACACCCACGTGCTCGGCTGGCGTCCCCGAGATCTCGGCCTCGGCTATCTGCCGTTCAGCCGGGGCCGCGGGATCGCCCAGTACACGAGCGACCCGGTCTTCCAGCGCCTGGTCCAGGAACGCGTCGACGCCGCAGCGCGCGCAGCAACGCAGCGGGCGGACGATCCGGATGCTGTGCCCGCGCCACGCACCCGCGTGACACCGACCACGCTCGCCTCGTTCGCCAGCATCCTGCGGCGCCATCCGGGCAGCATGCTCGACAACCTGCGCTCACCGGTTCCCCGGGCGTCCGTCGAGACGTTTCTGGACGTCTTCGCGAACCCTGCCCTCACCTGGGAGCGGATCGCCTTCCTCCGCGAGCACACGAGCCTGCCGATCGTCCTGAAGGGCGTGCTCCATCCCGAGGATGCCCTCCGCGCCGTCGAGCTCGGGGTGGACGGCGTCGTCGTGTCGAACCATGGTGGCAGGCAGATCGACGGCGAGGTCGCGAGCCTGGATGCGCTTCCGGGCGTGGTCGCTGCCGTCGCCGGCCGCATCCCGGTGCTCTTCGACAGCGGGATCCGGAGTGGAGCGGACGCTGTCATCGCCCTGGCGCTCGGCGCATCGGCTGTCGGCATCGGCCGTCCGTACGCCTACGCCCTTGCGATCGCAGGCGAGGACGGCGTGCACGAACTTCTGCGCAACTTCTCCGCGGAACTCGACATCACGATGGGACTCGCCGGTGCGACCTCGGTCGCGGAGCTGACCCCGGACCTCCTCGAGCGTCAGCCGAACGCCTCCCGGATGCGGACGAGCAGCGCACGACCGTAAGCGGTCGCGGCGTCGGCGTCTTCGTACGCAGCGATCCCGCCGTTCGCACGCGGATCCTCCACCTCCACACGGAAGCCGTCGCCGGTGTTCTGGAGCGACCGGAAAGAGGCGCCGAGCAGTTCCCGCAGCTGGTCCTCCCTGGGCAGCCACAGCGCATCCTCGAGCGCCAGCGAGTCGAGCGCCCACTCGGTGGTCCCGTTGAAACCGAGGATGGTCCCGGTGTCGAACTCGTGCGGCTCGATCGTCATCTCGCTGACTGTGAAATGGTCGCCCTGCAGTTCCGGCCGGTCGATCGCGAACGCGTCGCCGGAGACGGGCCGCCAGCGCAACCCGGCATCCCTGAGGTCACGGGCGAGGACGGCGTCGATCATGCGCCGGCAGGCGGCCAGACGCCGATGATCAACGCCATGATCACGATGGTGACGAACTCGTGGGCGAGGTTCAGCACGGTGAGCCCGCTCGGCCGTCGATCGAAGGCGTCGTGGGTGATCATCCGGGCGGCCGTGAAGCCCGCCCACAGGATGATGCCGGTGAGCACGGCGTTCCAGAGGAAGCTGCCGCTGTAGAAGCGCCAGGTGATGTCGGCGGCGCCGGCGAGCACCCACGCGGTGATGAAGCTCACGACGACCGTGATGATCAAGGGGAAGGCGGCGCCGGTGCGCATCGACTCCTCAGTGTGCCCGACGGCCTTCAGCCAGTAGGTGCCGAAGACGCGGCGCGAATACCAGATGGCTCCGACGATCATGCTCGAAGCGGTGGCGAGCAGGACGGCCCAGTAGTTGATTGCGGGAACCATTCGACGAACTCCTTTGTCTCGACCGCAGACGGCCACCGCAGCGGTTCTACGGAGTCTATTACGGGAGTTCTCAGTCGGTGACGAGGATGATCTTTCCGCGGACGTGTCCCGCCGCGAGCTTGCGATACGCCTCGGCCGCCCGCTCGATCGGGAAGATCGAGTCGATCGGCAGCGTGAGCTCGCCCTGTGCGATCAGTTCGGCGACTTCTGCCAGATGCTCGTTGGTCGCCTCGCGACCGCCGGCCCGGGATGCACCGCGGGCAGCCGGACCGTAGGCGGCGATCGTGTTGATCCGCTCGATCGGCACGCCGAGTTCGAGCGCAGCGTCGATGGTCTCCGGACCGTGGTTGTCGAGAGCAGCCGTCAGCGGCTGGCCATCCGGCAGAGCTTCGCGGATGCGCTCCACCAGGCCGTCGCCGTATTCCACCGCGATCACGCCGAGTTCGCTGAGGAAGTCGTGGTTGGCGATGCTCGCGGTGCCGACGACCGTGGCTCCCGCGCGGATCGCCAGCTGGCACACGAGGATGCCGACGCCACCGGCCGCCGCGCTGACGAGGACGGTGTCGGACTCGTCGAGGTCGAGGGATGCGACACTCATCATCGCGGTTCGGCCCACGACGGCGAGCGCTCCGGCCACCTCGAAGGTGAGCGCGGCCGGCTTCGGGACGAGCTGCCCGTCGACGGGCACGATCACGAAGTCGGCGGCGGCCTCGAACGGTTTGGATCCGAAGACGGCGTCACCGGGCGTGTATTGCGTGACCCCCGCGCCGACCTCGTCGACGAAGCCCGAGAAGTCGTAGCCGATCCCCGACGGCAGGGTCAGTCCGAACGCGTTCGCCGCGGGTCCGCCCGCCAGGACTTTGTAGTCGACGGCGTTCAGCCCGATGGCCATCACGCGGACGCGCACTTCGCCGGGGCCCGGCCACGGCGGCTGGACGTTGACGACCTTCAGGTTCTCCGGCGAACCGTACTCGTCGAACTGCACGAAACGCGACATTCTCGTCCCCTCTTGCGGCGCCGCCGACTCGCAATGCGGGACCCGAGCCCGGCGCAGCCCATTAACCGAACAGTAGCGCCGCTTCGTCGTAACGCGACTGCGGAACGGTTTTCAGGCCGCCGGTCGCATCCGCGATGCTGACGTTGACGACGTCGGTGCCCTTGAGTGACACCATGGAGCCCCAGCGTTCTTCGAAGACGGCGTCGATGGCCGCCATGCCGAGGCGGGTGGCGAGCACACGGTCGTAGGCGCTCGGCACGCCCCCGCGCTGCATGTGGCCGAGGACGGATGCGCGGGACTCGATTCCCGTGCGGGCCTCGATCATCGGAGCGAGCATCTCGCCGATGCCGCCCAGGCGCGGGCGGTTGAACGCGTCGAGACCCTTGTGCGAGTGCGCCTCCTCCATCGTGTCGAGGTGGAAGCCCTCCGAGACGACGATCACCGGGGCCCGACCGCGATCGCGCACAGACTCGACCCATTCGCAGATCTGCTCGATCGACTGCGGCTGCTCAGGGATCAGGATGGCGTGCGCACCGCCGGCCATCCCCGAGTGCAGGGCGATCCATCCGACGTGGCGTCCCATGACCTCGACGACCATGCAGCGCTGGTGCGATTCGGCGGTCGTGCGGAGGCGGTCGATCGCCTCCGTCGCGATCTCCACTGCGGTGTCGAAGCCGAAGGAGTAGTCGGTGGCGGCGAGGTCGTTGTCGATCGTCTTGGGGACCCCGACGATCTTGATGCCCGCATCCGTCAGCCGCCTGGCCGCAGTGAGGGTTCCTTCACCGCCGATGGCGATGATCGCGTCGATTCCGTTCTCGTCCATCACGCGCTGGATGTTCTCGGGGCCGCCGTTGTCGCCTTCGAACGGATTGGTGCGGCTCGAGCCGAGGATGGTGCCGCCCTGGCGGGAGAGGCCACGAACGCTGTGGCGGTCGAGCGGCATGATGTCGCCGTCGACGACACCCCGCCAGCCGTAGCGGAACCCGGCGAACTCGGCCTTGTGCACGCGGTCGCCCTTGAGGACGGCACCGCGGATCACAGCGTTCAGTCCGGGGCAGTCGCCGCCGCTGGTGAGAATGCCGATCTTCATGGTGCTCCTAACCTCGTTTACGCCTCTGTTGATCTTGCCCGAGACAGGCTGTACCGCCAAAACGGCGACCGCAAGTTATTCGCCGAGCGAATCCACTCCGAGCGCACGCGCCAGCTTCGACGAGCTGACGGACACGCGTGCGCCCGCCTCGAGGACTCGCGCCTCGATCTCGTCGAGCAGGGCGGTCCGCCGCTCACGGGTGTCCGGCGCCCCCTCGAGGAGCTCGACCTCCCATTCGCGCCACCGCCGCTCGGGTGAGTCGGCCCGGGGGGCGCGCAAGCCCTCCGACCGCACGTGGTCGTCGCAGAGTTCCGCGATCGCGAAGCCGGCGGCATCCTGCAGGATCACAGTGGTACGCGTATTGGTGACGCGCGCGAGTGGTTCGAGGGGCGCATCCCCGATGAACGCCCGCACCGCGTCGACGACCTCAGCCGGCGGGCGCTCGGACCCGGACCCGGCTCCCTCCGCGTCCCCCAGCGGCCAGCTGATCTCGGTGCGTCCTTCGTCGCCCGGCAGCTTCACGGTCCAGCCGGCGTCGCCGCCTCCGTGCCGCACCCGGAGCGCGATCCTGTGATGGGCGAGATCGAGGTCGGGCGTGTCGAAGTAGACCGCGACGAGTTCGACGGTCTCGGGAGCGCTTTCGAGGGCGACGGCCCCGACACCGATGAGACGAGGAGGAACCGCCTTCGCGTCGACGTCGTATTTGCGTTCGATCTCGACCTGGCTGTGCTTGGTCATTCCCCTTGTCTAGTCGAGGTCGGGCCTGTCGCGAAATTACAAGGGGCCCGGAGGCCCGGGCTTTATCGTGTTGTTATGAGCGAGACGATCACAGCACGCTTCCAGGTGACCAGCTGGGACCCGGCAGAGCTTTCCGGAATCGACGGCGACTGGGTGGGAGCGGTGACCATGCGTAAGACCTACACCGCAGGCCTGATCGGCGAATCCGTCGCCCACTTCATCTCCTCGGGCGACGAGTCCGGGCGCGGCTATCTGGCCGCCGAACGGGTCACGGGAACGCTCGACGACGGCAGGTCCGGCTCGTTCACGGTCCATCACGGGGCGCTGCAGCATCCGGATGACGACTCGGCCTTCGGCTACATCGTCCCGGGCACCGGGACCGACGATTTCGCGCCCTTCGCCGGATCGGCGCGAATCGTGCACGACGAGGCAGGCCCGTTCTTCGTTTTCACCCTCGACTGATCCCGTTCGCCTCGACGAGCGGGCCGCGTCGCGCTCCTCACGGTCGCGGGATGTTCCGCAGATTCGTCTTCGCGAGTTTGACGGCCTCGCCGACGCCGCCGTTCATGACGACCTTGGACATCGCGAGGGCGAAGCCCTTCAGCTGCACGCCGGTGATCGTCGGCGGAAGCGAGAGAGCGAGCGGATCCGTCACCAGGTCGACGAGTGCCGGCCCGTCATGCGCGAACGCCGCTCTCAGGGCGCCTTCGATCGCGGCCGGCTTCTCGACCCGCTGACCGAAGATACCGAGAGCGTTCGCGACGGCGGCGTAGTCGACCATCGGCACGTCGACTCCGAAATCCGGGAAGCCGTCGACCAGCATCTCGACTTTGACCATACCGAGCGTGGAGTTGTTGAAGACGACGATCTTCACCGGCAGCCGATAGGCCGCGACGGTCACGAGCTCGCCGAGGAGCATCGAGAGGCCGCCGTCGCCCGACACCGACACCACCTGCCTGCCCGGGTGGCTGACCTGGGCACCGACAGCCTGCGGGAGCGCGTTCGCCATCGACCCGTGCAGGAAGGAGCCGATCAGCCGCCGCTTGCCGTTCGGATTGATGTAGCGGGCGGTCCAGACGTTGCACATGCCGGTGTCGGCGGTGAAGATAGCGTCGTCCGCGGCCAGATCATCGAGGATGGATGCAGCGAACTCCGGATGGATCGGCGTCTTGCGTTCGACGTTCTTCGCGTACGCACCGACGACCGAGTCGAGCAGCTTCGCGTGGCGCTTGAGTGTGCGGTCGAGGAACCGCCGGTCAGGTGTGCGGTCGACGAGCGGAGTCACGGCGGCGATCGTTGCAGCGACGTCCCCGTGGACGGGGACCGCCACGCTCGCACGGCGCCCGAGATGCTCGGCACGCGCATCCACCTGGGCGATGACGACGTCGTCCCCCTCACCCGGCAGGAACTGGTTGTACGGAAAGTCGGTGCCGAGCAGGAGGAGGAGATCCGCGTCGTGGATGCCGTCGTGCGCCGCACCATAACCGAGCAGTCCGGTCATCCCCACGTCGAACGGGTTGTCGTACTGGATCCACTCCTTGCCTCGCAGGGAGTGTCCGAGCGGTGCGGCGAGCAGTTCGGCGAAGGCGATCACCTCGTCGTGTGCGCCGGCGACACCCGCGCCCGCGAAGATTGCGATCCTCTTCGCGCCGTTGATCGCGTCGGCGAGGGCGCGCACGTCGGCCTCCGCGGGAACGATCGTGGGCGGACGGGTCAAAACGAACGCCGGAGCGGGTCCGACGGCGTCGAGCTCGGCGACGTCGCCGGGGAGCGAGACCACCGAGACGCCTTTCGTCGCGACCGCGTGCCGCAGCGCCGAGTTGACCACACGCGGCGCCTGTTCGGCCGTCATGACGAGTTCGCGGTAGCTGGAGCATTCGACGAAGAGGCGATCCGGATGCGTCTCCTGGAAGTATTCGGAGCCGATCTGCGCACTCGGGATGTGGCTCGCGATCGCGAGCACCGGCGCGCCGGAGCGATGCGCGTCGTAGAGCCCGTTGATCAGATGGAGGTTACCCGGACCGCAGCTACCTGCGCAGACGGCCAGCTCACCGGTGAGCTGCGCCTCGGCTCCGGCCGCGAACGCCGCGGCCTCCTCGTTCCGGACGTGGATCCAGTCGATTCCGCCGTTCTTGGCGCCGCCGGTCCGCCGAACGGAGTCGACGATCGGGTTGAGACTGTCACCGACGATCCCGTAGATCCGGTGGACCCCCGCGTCGATGAGCTGGGCGATGAGCTGGTCTGCGACTGTCGTGGCCATGTGCCCCATTCAACTCCCGGGCCGATCCGACCGCCAGAGCGGGGGTCGCCTCGCGACGACCGGCGGCGTACCCTTGCAGCTATGAGCGATCGAGGCACCGATCGGGACGAATCACTCGATGAGTTCATCGAGGCGCAGGACGGCGACTATGAGCCGGCGCCCAGCCATTTCGATGCCGACGACGTTCCCGTCGATGAAGAGGAGGACGAACTCGTTCCCGACGAGGAGCGTCCCGTTCCACTCGATCTCGACGACGCCGAACTCGAGTGATCAGCCCGGGCGCGGCGCTCAGGCCAGCGCAGCCGATCAGGCCAGGGCGTCCGTGAGCAGCCCGATCAGCGCTTCCAGCTGCACGGAGTCCGCTGAGCCCGGCTCGACGTCCGAGCCGTCGAGCGCGCGCGCCGCAAGGCCCTGCTTGGAATCGATCAGCTCGGCGATCTTGGAGTCGATGGTCTGGGCTGCGATGATCCGCCAGGCCGTCACCGGCTCTTCCTGGCCGATGCGGTGCACGCGGTCGATCGCCTGCGTCTGCTCCGCCGCGGTCCACGAGAGCTCCGCGAGCACGACGTTGGACGCGGCCTGGAGGTTCAGGCCGACCCCGGCGGCCGTGAGGGAGCACACCGCCACGGCGACGCTCGGATCGTTGTTGAACGCGTCGATCTCCCGTTGGCGTGCGATGGCCGTCTGGTCGCCGCGGATCGAGATGGTCTTCAGGTCACGGGAGGCGAAAGCCGCCTCCGCGGCATCCATCACGTCGATGTGCTTCGCGAAGAACACGACCTTGCCGACCGAGCGCGCGAGCTGCGCGGCGTAGTCGCTGGCCAGGTTGGCCTTGGCCTGGCCGATCTTGCGGACCATCGTGAAGACGTTCTCGCCGGTCTTGGCCGACTTCGACTCCTCGAGCTCGGACTGGGCGACCAGGCGGATGAGGTGGGCGCGGTGGGCGTCGTCGTCGCCGTCGAACGAGTCCGGCCTTCCCGCCGCGGATGCTCGCTTGAAGCGTGCGACGAGGCGCGCGGCCAGTTCTTTCTCGGCCTGGCGGATCGATCGGCCGAGATCGTCGTCGAGCTCGACCGGAAGGTCGACCACCCGGCGGCTCGGCAGGTCGGCAGCGACGTCGATCTTGCGGCGTCGAACAATGCCCATGTCGATGACCGCCTCGCGTGCGGCGGCGTAGAAGCCGAAGTCGGCCGGTGTCAGCTCGGTCTCTTCCAGCTTCTCCATGAGCTGGGGACGGGGTTTCGTGCCGTCGATCCACCCCAGGAACTGCCAGATGGCGCGGAAGTCGTCGATGTCGTTGATCAGCGGAGTTCCGGTCAGCGCGAGCAGCAGCGGGTCGCCCGCAGGCGCCGTGGCCCGGATCGCCTCAGCGAGCCCGAGCACGTATTTGCTGCGCTGCGAGTGGAGGTTCTTGATGAAATGTGCCTCGTCGACCACCATGCCCTTGAACCCGAGCCTGCTGAGCCAGGCGAGGTGCCGGTCGAGCACTTCGTAGTTCACGATGACGACGTCGGCGAACGCATCCAGCCCCTCGCCGTCGCCGTGGATGACCGTGGCGCGACGGTGCGGCGTCCAGCGCTCCACTTCGCGCGCCCAGTTCATCTTCACGACGTTGGGGACGACGGCCAGCAGCGGGTACGCGCCCGCCACAGAGGCGGCGAGGACGGACTGCGCCGTCTTGCCGAGCCCCGGCTCGTCGGCGAGAAGGAAGCTGCGGTGTCCACGACGGACCTCTTCGACGAAGCGGGCCTGGTGGTGCATCAGCTCGAGACCGGGGGGCGAGTAGCGATCGATGGCGGGCGCCGGGGGGAGGTCCATGCTCGCCGCCTGGCCCCCGGAGCCGTACTCGAACGACTTGAAGAGGGGTCCGAGCAGCTCCCACGAGTCGAGGCGCCTGCGGGGTGTCGACGTGGAGGCCGCTGCACGAGAGAAATCAGGAGCGAGGAACGGATTCGACAGCTGCCGGGCCTTCACCGACTGCGGGATGACCTGCTTCTCGGCCAGTTCCGGCGGGATGATCGACTCCTGCTTGGGTGTCGGCCGCTCTGTCGTGATGATCAGGTCGTCGGGGCTGAGCTCGGTCCCTGATTCGAGGAGCCAGTCACGGCGGAGTTTCTGCGCCGTCGCGCTCGGCGGCGCCTCGCTCTCGAGGAGGGAGATCAACGACGTGTCCCGAGCGGCCGTCTTCGCGAGGATGGTGGCGATCCCGTCCAGTCGCTTCAGCTGCTCAGCGCGGGCGGCATCCGTGAGCTCCTTGTCGGCCTTCGCCCTGGCGCGCTCTTCACGCATGAGGAAGGCGATCACCTGGAACTTCGTGCGGTTCGTCGGCCCGAGCTTCTTGCCGTCGGCGGCCTTCGCCTCGACCTCCCGTACTTTGCGCGCGAGGACGGGGATCAGTCCGTCGTTGTTCGCGTGCCGGGTGCGGCGCTGCTGTGTCGCGCGCGGCGAGGCGCTGCGTTGACCGGAACGGGGCATGGTCCTCCAGTGAGAGCGGGCGGTCTGCGACGACCGCAGCGCGCCGCCGGCAGAGGCGGGCGACGCCGTGTGGCTGAGATGTCAGCCGAGGCGACCGGAGTGGGTGATCCCGGCCGAGACGACGAGCGAGCGCGTCACGAAACCGGTGACGCACGCATCAGTTTACGCGGTAGGCGGCGGTTCGACACCATCCAACGCGAGGTCGCGCCTCCCGGTTTCGTCAGCGACGCTGGTCGACGGGGACTTTGATGACGACCCCGGCGGCGACGAACATGACGGCGGCGACGAGTTCCAGGCCTCGGAGCACCAGATCGTCGAGCGTGATCGGCCAGACAGGGTTCCAGATGACCGCGATCGGGAGAAGTCCAGCGAGCCACCACCACTGCTTCGCCTGCCCCGCGAACACACACAGGATGAGGGCGAGGATGCAGACCGCGTAGCGCACGTACAAGTACCATTCGCCGCCGATGAGGGCGAACCCCGCGATCAGGACGATGGCTCCGAGGAGTCCCGGGACGAGCGCGCTTCGCGAGAATTCGGGCCTGGCCGCCGGTCGTGTCATAGCTCACCGAGTCTACGGCACGGCGATGGAGCCCTTCGTCCAGCGGCCGACCGGCCTGGACGGGATCCCGACCGAGGATCCCGTCCAGGGGGCTCACGCGTGCCGCTTACGCAACGAGTGAGCGTTCCGACCGAATGCTTCGAGCACGCAGGCCGACCCCGCGAGCGTGACTAGCAGGTGCCTTTCCGCAGGACGAACGCGCACGGCGGGGCATCGGACCCCACACGGACGGTCACCACGGACTGGCGGGCGAGCGCGACGAATTCGCCGAGCTCGAGACGTGACATCGATACGCGGCGGAGTTCGGCATCTGACGCAATGCCGTTCACCGCGAACGCCACGTCTGGCAGGTCGGAGAGGGTGCCTGTGCAGTCGAGAAACGCTATGGGAGCCGGATCGTGACAGTCGAGCGGGACGACGCTGAGGATCGCGTCTGCCGCGGCCTCTGTCGTCACCTCACCGAGATGAATGACGGGTGAAACGATTTCTTCTTCTGGATAGCCGCTGCCGACCAACGTTAGGAGGTCGCCATCGTCCATGGAATCCAGAGCGCTCAAGAGCGCACCGGACAGCAGCGGGCTGAGGTTCTTCAGCAAAGTCGGGCCTTTCCTGTTAAACGAATATTTCTCAACCCCTACGCTGAGCATAGACCCGTCTGTTTAGGGCACCCACCCCCCGTTATGGGGTGATTCATGCGACGCGCCGAGAAACCAGACCCATTCCGGGGGACGAATCTGCTAGGTGCAAATGCGGCCCACGGCATATACCCGAGACCCGCGCAGACAAGGGGATCGCGAGGCATCCGTGGAGCGGGTCACGACTGGTCCAATCGTCAGGGAGGCCTATGTACGCGACGGGTTATGCGTTTCGGTGCCGTCGCAGCCGAAGGCTGTTCAGTACATTGGCATGTACCCCATAGGGGTATATGGGGCCGAAGGGTTATCCTTGACCCGTGATCGCAGACATCAAGAAGCGCGCCCTCCACCGCGCGCGCATCCTCGAAGGCCAGCTCCGGGGCGTCGAGAAGATGATCGAGAACGAGGACTACTGCGTGGACATCCTCACGCAGTCCCTCGCCATCCAGAAATCGCTCGGATCCCTCAACAAGCTCCTGGTGGAGAACCACCTCAAGACACACGTGTCCGAGATGTTCGAAGAAGGCGGCGACACCCGCGACGCGGCCATCGCAGAACTGCTGAAAGTATACGAACTGTCCAACAACCGTAGCTGACCATGGCCGAACTCGAGATCGTCCGCGGCGACATCACCGATGAGCACGTCGATGCCATTGTGAACGCAGCCAACAGCTCCCTGCTCGGAGGCGGCGGCGTCGACGGCGCCATCCACCGCGCGGGCGGCCCCGAGATTCTCGAGGAGTGTCGGCGGCTTCGCGCGACCACCTATCCGGACGGGCTTCCGACCGGTCAGGCAGTGGCGACGACGGCCGGCCGCCTGGATGCCCGCTGGGTCATCCACACCCTGGGACCCGTCTGGTCGGCGGTCGACGACCGCACCGCACTCCTGCAGGACGCTTATCGGTCGTCGCTCCGGGTCGCCCGCGAACTCGGCGCCCCCAGCGTCGCCTTCCCGGCGATCTCGGCCGGGATCTACGGCTGGCCGATGGACGATGCCGCCCGCACCGCAGTCAGCACGGTACGGGCCGTGCTCGCCGCGTCGATCGGGCCCGTCGAGCGTGTGCGCTTCGTACTCTTCTCCGATGCCGCACTCGCTGCCTTCCGCACCGCGGCCGGGGAATGACTACAGTCGATCCATGCCCGACCGCACCGTTAGCCCTGCCGCGCCCGACGCGCATCCGACGTCCCCGCCCGCCACGGCCGGCCTCGATCCGGCGCGCGCGGTGGAGCGCTTCCGCGAGCTGCTTCGCATCCCGACGATGTCGCGCAACGACATCGAGACCACGCGGTGGGAAGACTTCGACGCCTTCGTCGAGGCGCTCCCCCGGCTCTACCCCACGCTCCACGATGCGCTCGAACTGACCGTCATCGCCCGGCACTCCCTGCTGTACCGCTGGCCGGGACGCGAGCCCGGTGCGCCGACCGTGCTGATGGCACACTACGACGTCGTGCCCGCGACCGACGAAGGCTGGGAGCATCCGCCGTTCGCCGCCGACCTGGACGGCGAGGGCGAGGGACAGGTGATCTGGGCGCGCGGCGCGATCGACGACAAGGGCGCACTGGTCGCGATCCTCGAAGCCGTCGATTCGCTCGTGCAGGCAGGGCACCTGCCGCTCAACGACGTCTACCTGAGCTTCGGGCACGACGAGGAGACGGTCGGGAAGGGCGCACAGGCGATCGTCGCGCACCTGGCCGAACGTGGTGTGCGGCCCGCGCTCGTCCTCGATGAGGGAGGCGCCATCGTGGAAGGCGTGTTCCCCGCGGTGAGCGACCCGATCGCGATGGTCGGAGTCAGCGAGAAAGGGATCACCACCCTGCGGCTCCGGGTCGCGCAGGCCGGTGGCCACGCATCCACTCCGCCCCGGATGACCGCGACCGTGCGCCTCGCGCGGGCGATCACGCGGCTGAACGCCCGTCCATTCCCTGCGCGTCTCTCCGAGACCAACCTCCTCATGATCGAAACGCTCGGAGGCCACGCGACCGGCCCGCTCCGCCACGTCTTCACCCGGGCGCGCCTGCTGAAACCTCTGATGATCGCCGCGTTCGGCCGCCTCAGCGACGAGACACGGGCGATCGTGCGCACCACCACCGCCGTCACGCGCCTGAGTGGGAGCCTCGCCTCCAACGCCCTCGCCGAGGAGGCGCACGCAGACGTCAACGTGAGGATCGCGGTGGGGTCGACCGTCGAAAAGTCACTGCGGCACGTGCGTCGGGCGATCCGCGACCCGCTCGTCGAGGTGCTCGTGGTCGACGCCAACGAGCCGTCACCGGTCTCGCCGGCCAGCGGACCCGAATGGGACTCCGTCCGCGAGAGCATCACCGCGACCTATGCGGGCGTGATCGTGTCGCCGTACGTGATGCTCGGGGCGAGCGACAGCAGGCATTTCACGCGCATCAGCGACGCGGTCTACCGCTTCACGCCGTTCGAACTGAGCGCCGAGGACCGCGCCACACTCCACGCACGCGACGAACGCATCCGCGTCGCGACCTGGCTCCGCGGGATCAACGTCTACGCGACCCTGCTGCGTTCCCGCTGACCGGCTAGGCGTCGCTCCAGCTGCGACCGCCCAGGTCGGGCAGCTGGATCGAGCGGCTGGTCGGCGGCAGTTGCCGCAGGCGTTCGATCGCCGGCTTCAGCTCGGCGAGCCAGGCGCTGTACCCGGCTTCGTTGAGGTGCAGGCGGTCGTCGGAGTACGCGGGATTCAGTTCGCCGTCTTCGAGCGCCATTGCGGGCCACAGGTCGAGCCACATCGCATGCACGGTCGGAGCGAACTGCCACAGGTGCCGGTTCACATCCCGGATCTCGGAGGCGAACTCGTGCCCGCGCGGCATGACCGACTGCATGAGGATGCGCGTCTCGGGCAGGTCGCGCCGCAATGTCACGAGGATGGTCTCGACGTTGCGGACGATGTGCTCCGCGGACCTGCGCCAGGCGAGGTCGTTGGTACCGATCAGGAGGATCACGGATCCCGGCGCCGCCTCCACCACGTCGCCCAGCCTGGCGATCACGTCATCGGTGGTGTCGCCGCTCACACCGAAGTTCAGCACGTCCTCGTCGGGAAGCCAGTCGCGCCAGTTGCCGCCCTGGGTCAGGCTGTCGCCGACGAACGCAGTGGCTCCGAATTCCGACATGCCTCCATCATCACCCTCACGGGCGCGAACCGCCAGCGGGTTGCCTCTGCGGTCAGATCATGCTCTTCGTGTGCCAGACCGTCTTCGTCTCGGTGAATGCGATGATCCGGTCGAGGCTGGGAGCAGCGGCATCCGGCCCGTTCTCCGGGGGGAGGACACGCTTCAGCGTCTCGGCGGCCGCGATCTGGAGGTCGACCCAGTCGAGATCTCCTGCGCCGACGAGGTCGACCGCGTTCACATCGGAATGCGAGGCGAGCCAGGGGGCGATCTCGGCAGGTGACCCGGTCAGGATGTTGACGACACCGCCGGGGACGTCGCTCGTCGCGAGCACCTCGCTGAGACTGATCGCCGAGAGCGGGAAACGCTCGCTGGCGACCACGACGACGGTGTTCCCGGCCACGAGGGCGGGAGCGACGGCGCTCACGAAGCCGAGCAGGCTCGAGCCCTGCGGGGCGACGATGGCGACGACACCGGTCGGTTCAGGGATGGAGATGTTGAAGTACGGTCCGGCCACGGGGTTGGCATTGCCCGCGACCTGGGCGAACTTGTCCGCCCATCCCGCGTACCAGACCCAGCGGTCGATCGCCTCGTCGACCTGTGCGCCCGCGACCGCTGCCGTCGCGCCCTCGGCCTGGACGATCTCGTCGACGAACTGCGCGCGGCGGCCCTCGAGGAGTTCGGCGATCCGGTACAGCACCTGGCCGCGGTTGTACGCGGTCGCGCCCGCCCATCCGCTCAGCGCCGCACGCGCGGCTACAACCGCGTCGCGGGCGTCCTTGCGGGACCCCTTGGCCGCGTTCGCGAGGAACGCACCCTTCGCCGAGACGACCTCATAGGTGCGACCCGATTCGCTGCGCGGGAACTTTCCGCCGATGTACAGCTTGTACGTCTTCGGCACGGCGAGGCGGCTCATTTCTTCGCTCCCTTGGTCGATGCGGATGCTTTCGGAGCGGCGACAGCCCTGGCGGCCGACCCGGAGAGAGCCGGCTTCAGATAGGCAGCCAGGCCGTGGCGTCCGCCCTCGCGGCCGTAACCCGACTCCTTGTAGCCACCGAACGGGCTCGCCGGGTCGAAACGGTTGAAGGTGTTCGCCCAGACGACTCCGGCACGCAGCTTGTCGGCGACCGCGAGGATACGGCTGCCCTTGTCGCTCCAGATGCCGGCGGACAGGCCGTACGGTGTGTTGTTCGCCTTGGCGATGGCTTCCGCCGGTGTGCGGAACGACAGCACCGAGAGCACCGGTCCGAAGATCTCCTCCCGAGCGATCCGGTGACTGGTGGAGACATTGGTGAAGATCGTCGGGGCGAACCAGAACCCGTTCTCGGGGATGTCGCACTTGGGGCTCCAGCGGTCGGCGCCTTCCGCCTCGCCGATGTCGGACAGCTCGCGGATGCGCTGCAGCTGCTCGGCGCTGTTGATCGCACCGATGTCGGTGTTCTTGTCGAGCGGATCGCCGAGGCGCAGCGTCGACAGCCGGGTCTTCAGCCGGTCGACGACCTCGTCGTGGATGTTCTCCTGCACCAGCAGGCGGCTTCCCGCACAGCACACGTGGCCCTGATTGAAGAAGATCCCGTTGACGATGCCCTCGATGGCCTGGTCGATCGGCGCGTCGTCGAAGACGATGTTCGCCGCTTTCCCTCCGAGCTCGAGTGTCAGCTTCTTGTCGGTGCCCGCGACGGAGCGCGCGATCTCGCGCCCCACCGCCGTCGAACCGGTGAAAGCGACCTTATTCACGTCGGGGTGGTTCACCAGGAGACGCCCGGTCTCCCCCGCGCCGGTGACGATGTTGACGACACCGGCAGGCAGGTCGGCCTGCTGCACGATCTCGGCGAAGAGCAGCGCCGTCAGCGGCGTGGTCTCGGCAGGTTTCAGCACGACGGTGTTGCCCGCCGCCAGCGCGGGCGCGATCTTCCACGCCAGCATGAGCAGCGGGAAGTTCCACGGGATGACCTGGGCTGCGACGCCCAGCGCGCGGGGAGCCGGACCGAGACCCGCGTGGTCGAGCTTGTCCGCCCATCCGGCGTAGTAGAAGAACCATGCGGCCACCAGGGGGACGTCGACGTCGCGGCTCTCCTTGATCGGCTTGCCGTTGTCGAGGCTCTCGGCGACGGCGAGTTCACGCGACCGCTCCTGGATCAGCCGGGCGATACGGAACAGGTACTTGCCGCGATCGGAGCCGCTCATGCGCGACCAGACCCGGTCGTACGCACGACGGGCGGCGGCGACCGCCGTGTCGATGTCGCCGGCGTCGGCCGTCGCGATCGTCGCGATGCGCTCCTCGGACGCCGGGGAGATGGTCTGGAAAGCGGGACCGCCGCCGTCGACGAACTCGCCGTCGATGAAGAGCCCGTACTGGTCGCGCAGGTTCAGGATCGACCGCGATTCGGGCGCCGGTGCGTATTCGAGGAAACTCATTGTCCGTCCTTAGTCGATCGTCACGTAGTCGGCGCCGGAGTAGTGCCCGGTCGTCATCTTCTGCCGCTGGAGCAGCACATCGTTCAGCAGGCTGGACGCGCCGAACCGGAACAGGTGCGGCTGCAGCCACTCCTCGCCGGCGGTCTCGGCGACCGTCACGAGGTACTTGATCGCGTCTTTGGACGAGCGGATGCCGCCCGCGGGCTTCACGCCGATCTTCTCGCCCGTGAGACGGTGCCAGTCCCGCACGACTTCGAGCATCGACAGGGTGACGGGCAGCGTCGCGGCCGGCGACACCTTGCCGGTGGAGGTCTTGATGAAGTCGCCTCCGGCGAGGATGGCCAGCCAGGATGCGCGGCGCACGTTGTCGTACGTGTTCAGTTCGCCCGTCTCGAGGATCACCTTGAGGTGCGCGTAGCTGCCGTCGGAGCGGCGGCAGGCCTCCTTGACGGCGACGATCTCGTCGAAGACCAGTCCGTAGCGGCCGGCGAGGAAGGCACCACGATCGATGACCATGTCGATCTCGTCGGCGCCGGCGGCGACCGCGTCGGCCGTGTCGGCCAGTTTGACGGCAAGGGATGCGCGTCCGCTGGGGAACGCGGTCGCGACGGCCGCGACGGCGATGCCGGCCGGGTTCTTCGCGAGGTGCGCGTCGCCGAGAGCCGCAACGGCGAACGGGACCATGTCGCCGTAGACGCAGACGGCCGCGACGCGTGGGGTGCTGAGGTCGCCGGGGTCGGGGGTCAGCGCCTTCGCCACGAGCGAGCGCACCTTGCCCGGCGTATCCGCTCCTTCGAGCGTGGTCAGGTCGATGAGCTCGATGATCTTGTCGAGCGCCCAGCGCTTGCTGGTCGTCTTGATGGAGCGTGTGCCGAGGCCGGCCGCACGCTGTTCGAGGCCGACAGCGTCGACCCCCGGAATGCCTTCGAGGTAGCGGCGCAGGCTGGCCTCGGTGAGGTCACCGCCCAGCACGTCCACTGCACGTGCCGCCGGGGCGAGGGATCGCCCGGGCGGGGTGGTTTCGATGGTCACTTCACTCCTTCGGTTCTGACGTGGTCGCCGGCGGCGTAGCCGGCGCTCGTCGACCTGCCGAGCAGGTCGTTGGCGGTCGCTTCGTCGGTGATGAGCGTGGTGCACAGTCCGCTCGAGACGACCGCGTGGGCGATCCTGTGTTTGGTCTCACCCGCGATGACGGCGATGCTGACGCGAGCGGACCGCAGTTCGTCGAGCGTGATGCCGAGGGTGCGGCCGTTCAGCTCGTCGTCGGCGACCGAACCGTCTTCGGTGATGAAGCGGCCCACGACATCGCCGACGGCCCCCTTGTCGGCGAGGCTGCGGACATCGTCCGCGGTCAGGTAGCCGCTGTCGACGTGGACCGAGCTGGTGTCCACCACGCCCGCACTGAACAGGTAGGCGGATGCGTTCCGTGCGATCTCGAGGACGCTCTGAACCGCGCGGTCCGCTTCGATGGCGCGACGGGTCGCGGCCTGTTCGAAGATGGCGGGACTGGGGAGCAGGGTCGCCGTGCCCTGCGCTTTGCGCGCGATGACGACGGCGGTGTCGGCCGCCGCGGTGGCCTGGCGGGTGCTGCTCACGCTGCCGTTGATCTGCACGGGGTTGACCCCGACGGCCCAGCCCGGTCGCAGCCGCGCCGCGACCGCGTGGAGGGTGCGACCCCAGCTGACGCCGAGGATGCGGGGCACCGGCCGCAGGGTCGTGAGATAGTCGGCGGCCGCCTGGGCCACCCTGGCCTGCACGTCGGAGTCGGAGTCGATCGTGGGCACGACGACTGCGTCGTCGAGGTCGTAGAAGCCGCAGAGTTCGCGTTCGAGGGAGAAGCGCCGCGCACTCGGGTGCACGATCTCGATGCGCACAAAGCCCTGCTCACGAGCCTGCACGAGGAGCCTGCCGACCTTCCATCTGCTCACGCTGAGCGCGAGCCCGATCTCGTCCTGCGTCTTGCCCGCTTCGTAATAGAGCTCGGCTGCCTTCACGGCGAGGATCTCGTCGCTGTCATTCATCGCAGCTGTCTCCTTTCGCACGATCCGCCGTATTCAGCTTAGGAAGGCGTGCGCGGTCGAGCAACTCTTGCGCGCAGGTTGCTCATATGAGCATGAGGCATTTCCCTTACTCTTGACGGGTGCTCACACCCCTCGCCCTCGCCGTCGATTTCGGCGGCACCAAAGTCGAATCCGCTCTCGTCACCGCCGACGGAACGGTCGTCCCCGGATCGCGGCACCGCCAGCCCACCGGCCGCAGCGCGACGTCCGAAGCGCTCGAGCAGTCCGTCGCCACTGTCGTCCGTGACGCGCTGGCCACGGTTCCGGCGGAAGCCGAGGTCGTCGGCATCGGAATCGGCTGCGCGGGCCCGATCGAGCGCGTGGACGGGCTCGTCTCCCCGCTCAACGTGCCCGCCTGGCGCGGCTATCCCATGCGGTCGTTCGTGGCGGGAGTCGCGGCGGCGCAGGGGCACGCTGTTCCTGCCGCACTCGAAATGGACGGGGTCGCGATCACCCTGGCCGAGCACTGGGTCGGCGCCGCGCAGGGCGTCGACAATGTCATGGGCATGGTCGTCTCCACGGGCATCGGCGGCGGACTCATCGTCGGCGGCCGCGTCATCACCGGCCCGACCGGCAACGCCGGTCACATCGGCCACGTCGAGGTCGGCGGAATGACCGGAGAGGACACGTTCGGCAACCCCACCGCGCTGGAGGCGATCGCCTCGGGTCCCCACACCGTCGCCTGGGCGCGCAGCCAGGGCTTCACCGGCGCCACCGGAGAGGACCTCGCCGCCGCCTATGCCGCCGGGGACCCGATCGCGCGCCAGGCCATCGAACGCACCGGAGAGGCTGTCGGCCGCGCCATCGCATCCGCCACCGCCCTCGTCGACCTCGAGCTCGTCGCGATCGGCGGCGGGTTCTCGCAGTCGACCCCCGACCTGTTCGACATCGTCCGCGCGACGATCTCGCACCACTACTTCGAATTCGTGCGCAAGGTTCGGATCGTCCCTTCGGCGCTCTCCGGCGAGGGCCCGCTCATCGGAGCAGGCGCACTCGTCCACCGCGCGAACCTCCTCCCATAGCGCGACTCCCTTCGCGCCCACGCGCATCCGTCGAAGAATCGGCGCTCACGTTGGGCGCTCAACGGCGCGTGAAGCTGTCCTCGAGCTGGTGCGGGCGCGCCACGATCGAGCCGGCGACGGCGGCTGCTGCGGCTGTGGCCAGCAGCACGACGAGCGCCAGCGTCCACTGGCCGGTCACCTGGTGCAGCACGCCGACGACGAGCGGGCCGAGCGCGCCGAGTGTGTAGCCGACGCCCTGCACGAAGCCGCTCAGCGCGACAGCGCCCTCGTGGGTGCGTGTGCGCACGTTGATCAGCACGAGAGACAACGGGAAGAGCAGCGGGCCGAGGCCGGCGAACACCACCCACACCCAGGTGGCTGACGACGGCACCAGGATGAGGCCGAGATAGCCGACCACGAAACACACGACACCCGCGTAGACCAGCAGCGCGACATTCTTCAGGCGCGCCGCCAGAAGCGGGACGAGGAGGGCGGCCGGGATGCCCATCGCGGCATACAGGGAGAGCAGCGCGCCCGCCGCAGCGGGGTCGGAGCCGGCTGTGTCGTGCAGGATCTCGGGCAGCCAGGCGAACATTGCGTACGCGTTCAGCGACGACACCGCGAAGACGACGGCGAGCGACCATCCGATCGCGGTGTGCCAGACCCGTCCGAGCAGGCGCGGCTCCGGCTCCTCGACCTCGACGTCGTGGTCGGGATGCACGGGCTTGTGCGAGATCAGGATGCGCAGCCATGGCAGAACCGCGAGCAGGCTCAGCGCGCCCCACATCCCGACCGACACGCGCCAGCCGGCGCTGTCGGCGACCGGAACAGCAATGAGCGGAGGAAGGAGTGTGCTGATCGAGATCACGGTCGCGTACAGCGACGTGACCAGCCCGATGCGGTCCGGGAAGTACCGCTTCACGAGCGGAGGCAGCAACACGTTGCCGACACCCATGCCGGCGAACGTGATCGCCGACCCGACTGCCAGCACGACGAACGATCCGGAGAAGGCGCGAACCGCGTCGCCGAGGAGGATCGCCGCAAGCGCGAAGACCATGACCGTCTCGAGACTCGCACGGCGGGTGAAGGCCGGGGTGACGATTCCGAAGATCGCGAAGCAGACCGGGGGAAGCATCCCGAGCACACCTACCGCGATGCTCGAGATCGCGAAATCGACGCGGATCTCCGCGAAGATCGGCGAGAGCGCCGCAACCGCGGTACGCAGGTTGGCTGCGACGAGGAGGATGCCCAGAAGGGCGAGGGTTCGGCCGTGCCAGAGAGGACGTTGCGGTTGGTCTGGCACCATTCGATCCTATCGGCGCACCGGAGACCGCCCGCGCGACCGCGACACCCGGCCCGGATCAGGCGAGGATGGTGCGGGCCCGCTCGACGTCGGCGGCGATCTGGGCGATCAGCGGGTCGATCCCCGAGAATGCGACCATGCCGCGGATGCGCTCGACGAACGCGATCTCCACTCGGTGGTCGTACAGGTCGAGATCTTCGTCGAGCACGTACGCTTCGACCTGCTTGTGCGGTACACCTTCGAACGTCGGGTTGTTGCCCACCGAGATGGCGGCGGGATAGCGCACGCCTTCATCCGTCAGCCACCCGGCGTAGACGCCGTCGGCAGGGATGAGCCCCTCGGATTCGGGCGACAGGTTCGCTGTCGGAAAGCCGAGCTCCCGGCCTCGCGCCGCTCCGTGCACAACGATTCCGCGCACGCAGGGGACGTGACCGAGGAGGCGCGCCGCGTGAGCCACGTCACCGTCGGCGAGGAGCTCGCGGATCCAGGTCGAGGAGACGCGCCTGCCGCCCTCCGGCCGCACATCGTCGATGAGTCGTACGACGAAACCGAACTTCTCGCCCAGCTCCTCGAGCTTCGTCACGTCGCCGGCGCCGCGCGCGCCGAACCGGAAATCGCTGCCGACGAGCACGACCCGCGCGTGCAGCCGGTCGACGAGGATGCTCTCGACGAAGGCCTCCGGACTGAGGTCTGCCGTGTGCCGGTCGAAGGTCAGCAGCAGTGTCGCCGCTACACCGGTTCCCGCGAGCAGATCGAGCTTCTGATCCACTCCGGTCAGGGCGGGCGGGCATTTCTCCGGCGCGAGGAGTTCGAGCGGATTCCGGTCGAACGTGATCACCGTCGCGGTCAGACCTTGCGACGCCGCCACCTCATCCAGCGTCGCGATGACGGCTCGGTGACCGGTGTGGACGCCGTCGAACTTGCCGATCGTGACCGCGCTCGGACCGAAATCGGCCGGAACCTGATCGAGCGAACTGAAGACCTTCACGATCGGCCGGCCCGGTCCGGTTCGTCGGCCGCTTCGCTCACAGGCTTGTTCTTCGACAGCCAGATCATGCCGAGGATCGGCAGCACGAGAGGAATGAACAGGTAGCCCATGCCGTAGACCGACCAGACGGTCGCCTGGCGGCCGAACGGGTCGATACTGGTGAGGCCCAGCACTTCGGGCGCGAACAGGCTGAGAGAGCCGATCACGATCACACCCGCGAGTTCGAAAGAGATCGTGTACCACGCGACGCGGTACCAGACCGGTCCGGGGGCGATCAGGGCGATGGTGGCGACGATGTAGACGATCGCGGCGAGACCGGAGAGCGTGAACGCGATCGGGGCTTCGCCGAACCGGTCGATGATCTGGAAGACGCTCCGTCCGGTGGCGGCGAGCGCGAGGATGCCGTACACGAGGATGAGGAGGCGGCCGACGCCGGTGACACGCGGTCTTCTGGTCTTCGCCTTCTGGTGCACGGCGGGGGTCTGTTCTGGCATCGCCTTACGATTCTAGACGCGCGCCGCTATGCTCCCTGCACGAACCAGATCTGCCCCATCCGGTACACCATGACGGCGATCGCGAGACAGACGGCTCCGAGGATGACCGTGCTCCACCGGTTGCGTTCGATCAGCGCCCAGAAGCCTCCGGCAAGCGGCAGGATGAGCGCCGAGATCAGGTAGATGTAGAACTCGGCGAGACTGCCCGTCGGCTCGTTGCCCACCGCAGGCGCGACGATCGTCACGACGAGCTGGCCGACGAGCAGCACCTCGACGAGCGCGACGGCCCCCATCGTGAGATCGGACGGGACACGACCGGCAAGCCCCAGGACGATGCAGAGCACGCCGGCGATGCAGGCGACGATCACCTGGACCGTCGTGAACCACTCGATCATGCGAGCTCGTCCGCGGGGAAGTTCACCAGGGTCCGGGCTTCTTTGCCGTGGAACTCGATCAGCCCGACCAGGTGGCCCGTCGGCGCAATCGCGGCGACGGGCTCGCCTCCGCCGTCGTGATCGGGCACATGGATGCGCTTGCCGTGGCCGAGATCGATCGCCTGCTGGTCGGTCAGGTCGAGACGCTCGAAGAGCAGGGAAGCGGCGTCGGCAGGTGGGATGACGCGTGACGCGACGTCGAGGCCGTCGATGGGGTGCGCATCCTCGACCACGAACGGACCGACGCGCGTACGCCGCAGCCGGGTCAGATGTCCTCCGACCTCGAGGGTCGCGCCCAGGTCGCGCGCGAGCGACCGGATGTACGTTCCGGATGAGCACACGACGCGTACCGCCAGGTCGATCGCGACGGTCTCCCCGTCGACGACGACCCGCTCGGTGGCGAGGAGCTCGAACTCCGACACCGTGACCGGGCGCGCGGCCAGCACAACATCCTCGCCTGCGCGAACACGGGCGTACGCCCGCTTGCCGTCGACCTTGATCGCGCTCACAGAGCTCGGGACCTGCTCGATCTCCCCGGTGAGGTCGGCGATCCCGGCGAGCACGGCATCCGGTTCGACGGTGTCGAGTCTCCCGCTGCCCGCCTCCGAGACCAGCTCGCCCTCTGCATCGTCGGTCGTCGTCGAGGCGCCGAGCCGGATGGTCGCGTGGTACTCCTTGTCGGTTCCGACGATGTAGGTGAGGAGGCGGGTCGAACTCTGCAGGCCGAGGATGAGCAGGCCCGTCGCCATCGGATCGAGGGTGCCGGCATGGCCCACCTTGCGCGTGCCGGCCAGGCGCCTCGTGCGTGCGACCACGTCGTGGCTCGTCCAGCCCTCCGGTTTGTCGACGAGCAGGATGCCGCTCGGTGCGGGCGTCTGCGCCGGCACGCCGTCGGTCAGGCTCACGCGTCGGCCCCGACCACGCGGGGCCGGCCCGCGGCTTCGAGGGCGGCCAGTTCGAGGACCATCTGCAGCTTCGTGCCGAAGGTGGACTGGAGCAGCTCGCGGGCTGTCTCGTCGGTCAGGTATTCGTCGGGCATCCGCAGCCCGAGCACAGTGTTGAGGAGCATCCCGTGCGCCAGGAATTCGCGGGTCGTCTCGGCGTCGAACCCTGCCTCGTCACGGAGCAGGCGGTAGATCGTGAGGAACCCGTGGCGCGCCTTGCGGCCGACGACGGCGTCGCCACCCATGCTGAACGCCTGCATCAGGGAGAGCAGGATGCCACGGTCTTCGATGAGGTCGACGTATGCGAACCCGATGCGGCTGTGCAGGTCGTGGTCGGATTCGCCCGCATGTCGACCCTCTGCCAGAACGGTGCGGAAGGCTTCGACGAGTTTGTCGACCGCGCGGTCGAGCACTTCGAGGAAGAGGTTCTCTTTGCTGCCGAACATGCGAACGACGTAGGGCTGGCTGATGCCGGCAGCCCGGGCGATCTGGTCCGTGGTCGCGCCGAAGTAGCCGCGCTGGCCGAACACGAGGCTGGCCGCCGCCAGGATCGACTCGCGCCGTTCGCCTGCCGGGATCCGCTCGGCCGAATTGTCTTTCACGCTTGACAGGTTATCAGCCGATTACTACTCTGTCGCTTAGTAATCATTCAATAACCACAACCCTTTCTCATGAATGGAGTTGGGCGATGTCCTCACCCGCACGGCGCGTACCTCTCTGGCTCGCCATCATCGCAGCATCCCTCCCGATGT
This sequence comes from Diaminobutyricibacter sp. McL0608, assembly GCF_039613825.1. NCBI lineage: Bacteria > Bacillati > Actinomycetota > Actinomycetes > Micrococcales > Microbacteriaceae > Leifsonia > Leifsonia sp. McL0608. The sequence continues at coordinate 2,611,759 of NZ_CP154826.1, forward strand.
TCATGGCGACACTCGACAACCTCGTGGTCACCAGCGCCCTTCCGGTCATCGCCAAGGACCTGACGGCGTCCATCGAAGACCTCCAGTGGGTCGTGAACGCCTACACCCTCACCTTCGCGACGATGATGCTCATGGCGGTCGCCCTCGGCGACCGGTTCGGCAGGCGACGGGTGTTCCTCGCCGGCATCGTGGTCTTCACGGTCGCATCCGCGCTCAGCGCGCTGGCGACGGAACCGTGGATGCTCATCGCGGCCCGCGCGGTCCAGGGCGTCGGCGCCGCAGCACTCATGCCGCTGTCGCTGACCCTTCTGGCCGGCACCGTGAGCGAACGGCTGCGGCCTGCCGCGATCGGCATCTGGGGAGGAATCGCCGGACTCGGCGTCGCTCTCGGCCCGCTCATCGGAGGCGCGGTCGTGCAGGGCTGGAACTGGCAGGCGATCTTCTGGCTGAACGTCCCGCTCGGCATTATCTCGGTCCCCCTCGTGCTACTCGCGCTTCCGAACAGCTTCGGCCAGCGCGTGCGCGCCGACGTGGTCGGACTGCTCCTCGCCGGGTTCGGACTCCTGGGGCTCGTCTACGGCATCGTTCGCGGCAACCCCGTCGGCTGGGACAGCTTCGAGGTGGTCGGCTCGCTCGTCGCAGGCGCCGTGCTGCTCGTCGCCTTCGTGATCTGGGAGTCGCGCACCCCGTCGCCGCTCCTTCCCCTCCGCCTCTTCCGCGACCGCAGCTTCACGGTGGCGAATCTCGTCGGCATCACCTTCAGCTTCGGGATCTTCGGATCGATCTTCATCCTGATCCAGTTCCTCCAGGTCGTGCAGGGCCACACCCCGCTCGAAGCGGGCGTCATGACCATGCCGTGGACGCTCGCGCCCATGGTGGTGGCCCCGCTGACCGGTCTGCTGTCACCCCGTACCGGAACGCGCCTCCCGATCTTCATCGGCCTCGTGTTCCTGACCGCCGCGATGCTGTGGATCGCACTGACCCTGTCGGCGACCGAGCCGTACAGCGAGATGTGGCCCGCCTTCGCTGTCGCCGGCATCGGCATGGGCCTGGTGTTCGCGCCCAGTTCGACCGCGGTCCTCGCCAACATGGTGCCGGACGACCAGGCGAAGGCCTCAGGCACCAACTCGACACTGCGTGAGGTCGGCGTCGCCCTCGGTATCGCCGTGCTGACCGCGGTGTTCACCGGCGCCGGCGGAACGCTCACACCGAGCGGCTACGTGAACGCGGCGATCCCGGCCGTCTTCGTCGGGGCGGGCGTGCTCGGCCTCGCCGCGATCGTCTCGCTCGCGCTCCCGTCGGGCATCCGTCGCCGCGAGCCCGCCGGGATGACCGGCGCTCCCGCACCCGCGTCCGTCGCCGAGCCCGCCCGCTCCGCGTAGACCGGGCCGCGTGGCGATCGGATAGGCTCCTCCGCACCCGCGAAAGCGTTCCGGCAGGACCTGTCCGATCGGCGTGCACGCTCGTTCTACGCTGGTGGCATGCGAATCGGAGTGATCGGCGCGGGCGCGATCGGCGGAACGATCGCCGCGCTCCTCGACCGGGCCGGCCACAACGTCGAGGTCACGGCTCGCGGCGCCCATCTGGAGGCGATCCGGGCGACCGGACTGCACTTGTCGGGCGAGTGGGGCACCCACACCGCTCGGGTACGTGCCGCCGAGACCCTCACCACCGCCCCCGAGCTCGCCTTCGTCTGCACCAAAGCGCAGGATGCGGCCGCGGCGATCCGCGAACACAGCCCCCTGCTCGCGGGGATCCCCGTCGTGATCGTGCAGAACGGCCTGACCGGGCTCGGCGAAGCATCCGCCCTCCTCCCCGACTCCGACTGCGTCGGAGCGCTCGCCCTCTGGGCTGCGAGCTACCTCTCCCCCGGCCAGGTGAGCGTCACGACGCCCGCGACGACCTATCTGGGCTCCGGAGACGGCGCGCCGAATGCGGCGACCCTCACCGTCGCGCGTGTGCTCGGCGCGGTCATGCCGAGCGAAGCCACCGCGAATTTCACGGGGTGCCAGTGGACGAAGCTCATGGTCAACCAGATCAACGCCATGCCTGCGATCACCGGGCTGAGCGTGCAGGAGACCCTGAGCGACCGTCACCTGCGGCTGATCGTCACGGCGAGCCTGCGTGAGGCCGTACGCATCGCCCTCGCCTCGGGCGTGCGGTTCGGCAGCCTGCAGGGACTCACCGACACCATCCTCCGGTTCGTGGCCCGCAGTCCGCTCACCGTCGGCCAGGTCGTTCCGCTGCTGATGCGACGGCGGATGGGGCGCACACCGAACCCCGGTTCGACGCTGCAGAGCATCCGCCGCGGCCAGCCGACCGAGATCGACTTCCTCAACGGCGCGGTGGTCGACCAGGCCGCCCTCATCGGCCGGGACGCTCCGATCAATGCCGCCCTCGTCGGGCTCGTGCACCGGGTCGAGCACACCGGAGCGTTCGTCGCACCCGACGAAGTGCGCACCACCCTCGCGCCGCTCCTGTAGCGCTGCAGAAGGGCAGGTCTCAGCAGCTGTCGGCGAAGATCCGTCGTGGATGCGCGGGGTCTGCGTTGTCGACCAGAGCGTTCGCGAATTCCCGCGGGTTCGCCTCGGTGAAGTACAGTTCCTGGCCGTCGCGGTACCGCGCGTTCGCCAGCGCGTCGGCGTCCGGGTTACGGGCGTCGCGTTCAGCGAGGCGGCTGTAGGCGACATCCCACGGGACCTCGAGCAGGATCGAATAGTTCCAGATCCCGCGCAGTTCGGGCCGGAGCAGGAACACTCCGTCGACGATGAGCACGCCGTCCGGCTGACCGGTCACCCAGCGTGACAGCGTGGGCGCATCCCGTCTGACGTCCCACGCCGTGGTCTGGAACCCGGTGCTGCCCGCCATCCGGAACGGGTCGACCAGAACCCGGCGAAACGTCTGGTAATCGAACGAGTCGCGGTAGAACGACTCCGGAGACTCGCGCCCGTCGCGGTACCGCTCGGCACGCGACCGGTGGAAATCCTCCATGGATGCGCGGAAAGCGTCATGACCGGCCTCGCGGAACACCGCGGCCAGATCGTCGCCGAAAGTGGTCTTGCCTGCCCCGTCGACACCGTCGACCGCGACGATCACGCGACCGCGACCGTAATTGTGGGCGATCTCCCCCACGAGCTCCCTCAAGAATTCGTTGCGTGGCGTGGGCAGCAGCTGCATGTGTCGAGCCTAGGACTCCGGCGCCGCCTACGCTGGGTTCGTGACCGAACTCGCAGCCGCATCTTCGCCGCTGCCGTTCGCAGCGACGGTGATCGACTGGTTCCATGCGAACCGGCGCGACCTGCCGTGGCGCCGCGATGGTTTCACCGCCTGGGGAACCCTCGTCAGCGAGTTCATGCTGCAGCAGACCCCGGTCTCCCGCGTCATCCCCCACCTCGAGGAGTGGCTGACCCGCTGGCCCACGCCTGCAGATCTGGCTGCCGTCCCGCCCGGCGAGGCCGTGCGAGCCTGGAAGTCGCTCGGCTACCCGCGCCGCGCGCTCTGGCTGCACGACTGCGCTGTCATCATCACCGACGAGTACGGGGGTGTCGTCCCCGACGACGTGGATGCGCTCCTCGCCCTTCCCGGCGTCGGAGACTACACCGCGCGTGCGGTCGCAGTGTTCGCGTACGGCGGCCGGCATCCGGTCGTCGACACGAACATCCGCCGCGTCATCGCGCGCGTCGTCGACGGCAATGCGGACCCCGGCCCTCCGAGCACGCGACGCGACCTGGCCGCCATGGAATCGCTGCTGCCCGCCGAACGGGCCGCGTCGGTCGCGTTCAACGCCGGGATGATGGAACTCGGTGCGATCGTCTGCACCGCGCGGTCGCCGTTGTGCGATGGATGCCCGGTGCGCGACGCCTGCGCCTGGCGTCTCGCCGGATACCCGGCCTACGACGGTCCACGCAAACCTGTGCAGAAGAAGTTCGAAGGGTCGGACCGGCAGGTCCGCGGTCTGGTGATGGCGGAGCTGCGGGCGTCGCGCATTCCGGTGACGCGCACCGAACTCGAGGCGGTCTGGCCCGACGAGGTGCAGCGCGAGCGGTCGATCGCGGGGCTCATCGTCGACGGTCTGGTCGTCGACTCCGACGATGGCCTGACGCTGCCGTAGCGGCTGCGCTCAGCCTCCGAGGAGGGTTCCGTCCTGCCCGAACTCGAGCGGGTTCCAGTCCAGTATCCGCGAACGCCAGACGTGGCCTTCGGTGTAGAACGGGTCGTTCTCGCGAAACCGCTCCGCGGCCTCACGACTGCGGAAGACGGCCATGGAGCCTTCGGTCGCGGGATTGCCGAATGTCCCGATCATCACCACGTCGCCACTCTTGGCGAACTCGTCGAGGTAGGCGCGATGGCGCGGGTATGCCTCGATGATGCGTTCGAAGATCTTCGGATCGGCGTCGGGATCGCTGTCGTAGAACGATACGGCGTACATGCTCGAAGGCTACCGCCGTCGGCAGAGCTTCGGCTACGCCTTCTCGGCGGCCTCTTCGTCGGCAGCGTCGTCGTCGTCGGCGTAGAAGTCGCTTCCGAAATCGTCGTCCTCGCCGTCGGCCTCGAGGTCACGCGGCTTCACGTACGGATCTTCGTCTCCGGCGTACTCCGCCGTTGCGGCAAGACCGGCGACCTCCGTGTCGCGCTGGCGCGCCTCTCGGAGGAGGTCCTCGATGTGCGCGGCGTTCTCGGGGATCGCATCGAGGATGAACTCGAGCGACGGCGTGAGCCTGGAGGTGATGTTCTTGCCCACCTCGGTACGGAACATTCCGGTTGCGGCCTTGAGAGCGGCAGCGGTGTCGGCGCGCTCCTCATCGGTTCCGTAGACCGTGTAGAAGACGCTGGCGTGCTGGAGATCACCGGTGACCTTCACATCGGTGATGGTGACGAATCCCATCCGGGGATCGCGGATGCCGCGCTCCAGCCGTTTGGCGATGATCACTTTGATCCTGTCGGCGAGTTTCCTCGCGCGTTCCGGGGCGGCCATCGAAGTCCCCTCTCTCTCCCCACCGGGGAGTCACTGCCTGGGTGCCTGCAGAGAATGGCAGACACCGGATGGGCCGGAGGTGGTTGCCCACCCCCGGCCCCTGGTCGGTCAGACGCGCGGCTTCTCGCGCATCTCGATCGTCTCGATCTCGTCGCCGATCTGGATGTCGTTGAACTTACCGAGGCCGATACCGGCTTCGAAGTCGGTACGCACCTCGGTGACGTCGTCCTTGAACCGGCGGAGCGACTCGATTGCGAGGCCGTCCGCGACGACGACGCCGTCACGGATGACGCGCGCCTTCGCGTTTCGGGTGATCGTGCCGGACCGGACGATGACACCGGCGATGTTTCCGAACTTGGAGGACCGGAACACCTCGCGGATCTCGGCCACACCCGACTGGACCTCTTCGAACTCGGGCTTGAGCATGCCCTTGAGCGAGTTCTCGATGTCTTCGATCGCGTTGTAGATGACCGAGTAGAAGCGCACATCCACACCCTCGCGGGCGGCGCGTTCGCGGGCCTTGACGTCCGGGCGGACGTTGAAGCCGATGACGATCGCGTTGTCGATGGTCGCCAGGTCGATGTCGGATTCGGTGACCGCACCCACACCGCGGTGGAGGATGCGCAGCTGCACCGAGTCGTCGACCTCGATCTTCATGAGCGAGTCCTCGAGAGCCTCGACGGCACCGGAGACGTCACCCTTGATGATGAGGTTGAGCGATTCGACCTTGCCCTCTTCGAGTGCACGGGTGAAGTCCTCGAGGCTGATGCGCTTGCGGGCCTTGGCCAGCTGGGCGTTGCGCTCGACGGCTTCGCGCTTCTCGGCGATCTGACGTGCCGTGCGGTCCTCCTCTGTGACGAGGAAGGTGTCGCCGGCTCGCGGAACACTCGAGAGGCCCTGTACCTGGACCGGACGCGACGGGGTGGCCTCGAGGACCACATCCCCGTTCTCATCGGCCATGGCACGGACGCGTCCGTACGCCGTACCGGCGACGATCGCGTCGCCGACGCGGAGCGTTCCGGACTGGATGAGCACCGTGGCGACCGCACCGCGGCCCTTGTCGAGCTTCGCTTCGATCGCGACACCGCGGGCGTCCTTGTTCGGGTTCGCACGCAGGTCGAGCCCGGCATCGGCGGTGAGGAGCACTGCGTCGAGCAGGTCCTGGATGCCGATGTCGTTTCGGGCGGACACGTCGACGAACATGACGTCGCCGCCGTACTCCTCCGCGACCAGTCCGAACTCGGTGAGCTGCTGGCGCACCTTGGCCGGGTTGGCGTCGGGCTTGTCGATCTTGTTCACCGCGACCACGATCGGCACGTTCGCCGCCTGAGCGTGGTTCAGCGCCTCGATCGTCTGCGGCATGATGCCGTCGTCGGCCGCGACCACGAGGATCGCGATGTCGGTGACCTGGGCACCACGGGCACGCATGGCGGTGAACGCCTCGTGGCCCGGGGTGTCGATGAAGGTGATGGCCCTCTCGAGGCCCTCGTGCTCGGTCGTCACCTGGTAGGCACCGATGTGCTGGGTGATGCCACCGGCCTCGCCCGCGACGACGTTCGCGTTCCGGATCGCGTCGAGGAGTCGGGTCTTACCGTGGTCGACGTGGCCCATGACCGTGACGACCGGCGGACGGATCTCGAGGTCTTCGTCGGTTTCGTCTTCGAGCTCCTGGTCGAGATCGATGTCGAAGCCTTCGAGGAGTTCCTTGTCCTCATCTTCAGGCGAGACGATCTGCACCTTATAGCCGAGCTCTTCACCCAGGATGCCGAACGTCGCCTCGTCGAGGGACTCGGTCGCCGTCGCCATCTCACCGAGGTGGAAGAGGACGGTGACCAGGTTTCCGGGGCTGGCGTCGATCTTGTCGGCGAAGTCGGAGATCGAGGCACCGCGACGCAGGCGGACGATGGTGTCGCCGTCGCCGCGGGGTACGCTCACGCCACCCAGCGACGGGGCTTCCCGCAGCTCGAATTCCTGCCTCTTCGTGCGCTTCGACTTGCGCGCCTTGCTCTTTCCGCCACCACGGCCGAATGCACCAGCGGTGCCACCGCCGGGGCCACGACCACGGCCACCACCACCGGCGGGACGAGGCGCGCCGAAGCCGCCACCGCCACCGGCGCCTGCACCGGCGCCACCTGGGCGCTGGAAACCGCCACCGGCGCCTGCACCGGCGCCACCTGGACGCTGGAAGCCGCCGGTACGTGCTCCACCGGGTCCGCCGGGGCGCTGGAAGCCGCCGGGGCGCTGGCCCTGTGCGGGAGCACCCGGACGCGGCGAACCGGGTCGGGGCGCCGACGGACGCGGGATGTTCCCGGGGCTGGGACGCTGGCCCATGCCCTGCGAGCTCGCGAACGGGTTGTTACCCGGACGCGGGTTCGTCGGGCGCTGGCCCATGCCCTGGTTCGAAGCGAAGGGGTTGTTGCCCGGACGCGGAGCGCCGGGGCGCGGGATGCTTCCGCCGGGGGTGGGCGCCGAGGACTTCGCGACGTCACCATCGGCGGTAGCGGCCGCTGCCGGGGCAGGGGGCGTCTCGGCCGAGGCGGACTTCTCAGCGGCCGCCTTGTCGGCTGCCGCCTTCTCCGCGGCAGCCTTCTCTTCCGCGATCGCCTGACGTTGTGCGACCGAGAGCGGTGCGCTCGGAACGGGAGCGGACGGTGCGGCGACGGGCTCTGCGGATACAGGGGCCGGGGCGGCGACGGTCGCCTGGGTCGGGCGGGCCTTGGGGGCCGCGGGGGCCGGTGCGCCCGCGGGCGCGGCAAGGCCATCCGCCTGGAGGGCGGCGCGAAGCTTGCGCGCCACCGGCGGTTCGATGCTGGAGGACGGTCCCTTGACGAACTCGCCCATTTCCTTCAGTTTTGCAAGGGCTACCTTGCTGTCGACTCCGAGTTCGCTAGCGACCTCGTGTACGCGTGGTTTTGCAGCCACAATTCTCCTGTCTGGGCCTGACCCGGACAGGGCAGACCGTTAGTAACGGACGGGTCTCATTTCGAGCCGCTCATTAGTTGTCACTCATTTGAGTTCACTGTGCCGTTCAGCCTGTTCTCTCGTAGTGCGGCCTGGATGGCCATGGTGTCGAGCGTCCCCTCGACCCGCAGCGCCCGCCCGAAGGCCCGTCGCTGCAAGGCCTTGTCGAGGCACTCGCCAGTCGGATGCAGCCACGCACCACGCCCGGGCAGAGTGGCGGAATCGTCCACCACGAGTTCTGAACCCCGGGCGACAACCCTCAGAAGTGAGGACCGGGAGGCGCGAGAACGGCAACCGACGCACGTTCTTACGGGTTCCATCTTACCCCTCCTGAGGCGGAGGCGGCGCACAGGAGGGCCACGTCCATCGTTCAGGCTACCCCGGGCCCTGGACAGACAGCGTTGCCAAACCGCATGGGAAGGGGGACACTGCGAAGCGGGAGGACCGATGCCGGGGGTGCCACGCGAAAGAAATACGGGGTGGGGACGCGCGCTGCGGGTCGCGTTGGCGGCCGGCACGGCGGTCACCCTCCTCACGCTTGCCGCGGTGTCACCGGCGAGCGGCGCAACAGTCGCGTGGCCTCAGTTCGGCGACGGACCTGCTCATTCGGGAGTGAACTCGTCGGAGACCTCGATCGCTCCGACCACGGTCGGCAACATGAAACCGACATTTACAGCGTCGCTGCCCGGCGTGGCCGATGGACCGCCTGTGTATCAGCCGGGAGTCGTCACCGCCTCCGGCACTCGCGACCTGCTGTTCCTCACGACCAAGACAGGGTGGATCGTCGCTCTCGATGCCTCCACCGGATCGACGGTGTGGTCGCGCCAGACCGGCCCGGGCGGCTGCACCATCAACAACGGCGGCACTCCGTGCTACACGACCTCGTCACCGGCCATCGACCCGAGCGCGAAATACGTCTACTCGTACGGGCTGGACGGCCGCGTGCACAAGTACGCGACCGGCACGGGGGTGGAGGTCGTCGCCGCGCCCTGGCCAGAAGTCACCACCACGAAGCCGTTCGACGAGAAGAGCTCCCCCGCACTGACCATCGCGACCGTCGGCGCGACCTCGTACCTGTATGCGGCGAACGGAGGCTATCCGGGCGATCGCGGGGACTACCAGGGCCACGTGACCACGATCAACCTCGCGACAGGCACGCAGACCGTGTTCAACACGCTGTGCAGCGATAAGACGATCCATTTCACAGAGACGGCTGCCACCGACTGCCCGCAGGTCCAGTCCGCCGTCTGGGCACGGCCAAGCGTCGACTACGACGCTGCCACGCAGCTGATCTACTTCACGACAGGCAACTCCGTCTTCGACGGAGTACACAACTGGGGCGATACCGTTCTCGCCATCCACCCGGATGGAACGGGAGCGGGCGGCGGTCCGGTCGACAGTTACACACCCACCAACCAGACGCAGCTCAACACGTCAGACCTCGACCTCGGAAGCACATCGCCCGAGATCGTGACAGCGCCGCCCGGATCGACGGTGGCGAATCTCGGCGTCCAGGGGGGCAAGGATGCGATGCTGCGCCTGCTGGATCTGGCGAACCTGAGCGGAAAGGGCGGCCCCGGCCACCTCGGCGGGGAGCTGCAGCTGCTGGGCGTCCCCCAGGGTGGCATGGTGCTGACCCAGCCGGCCGCGTGGACCGACCCTGCGACGGGGACGTCCTGGGTGTTCGTGGCCAACGGCAGCGGACTCTCCGCGCTCAAAGTCGTCGCGGGTGCCGGGGGCAAGCCACAGTTGACTGCCGGGTGGACGCACACCGGGAGTGCTTTCGGCGGCACGACGCCGATCGTCGCGGGCGGAGTCCTTTTCTATCTGACGAACGGGGGCGCGCGCGCACTCGACCCGGCGACCGGGCTCACCCTGTGGACCGACACCTCGGGCACTGTCGGACTGCACTGGCAGAGTCCGATAGTCGTCAACGGCCACCTCTACTACGCGGACGGCAGTGGAAAGGTGCGGGCGTTCAGTGTTCCCGTGAAGACATCCTCACGGCTGTCCGGCCTCGACCGTTACGCGACGGGCGCTGCCGTGTCGGCGGCGACGTTCGCACCGGGAGTGCCGGTCGCCTATGTCGCGACTGGTATGGGCTTCGCGGATGCGCTCTCAGGATCCGCCGCGGCAGGTGCTGGCCGCGGACCTGTGCTCCTCGTCCCGCCCACGAACATCCCGTCGGCCGTCGCCGCCGAACTGACCCGGCTGCATCCGGCCAGAATCGTCGTGCTCGGCGGCACGGGTGCGGTGAGTGCCGCTGTCGAGAACCAGCTCAGCTCGTTCGCAAGCGCGACCAGGGTAGCCGGGGGCGACCGCTATGCGACCAGCGCTGCGATCTCGTCGACCGCGTTCGCGTCGGGGCCGCACCCTGTGGCGTACATCGCGAGCGGCGAGGACTTCCCGGATGCGCTCTCCGGCGGTGCGCTCGCTGCGGGCGCGACCGGCGGCGGTCCCCTGCTGCTGGTCACCCGGGACGCCATCCCTGCCGCGATCACCACCGAACTCAACCGCCTGCGACCTTCGAAGATCGTCGTACTCGGGGGTCCAGGCGCCGTCGGAGCAGCCGTCAGGGCGACGCTGGGGGCACGCGCACCGGTGACGACTCTCAGCGGGGCCGACCGTTACGCAACCAGCGCAGCCGTCGCAGACGGGTTCCCTGCAGCGGCATCGTCCGTCTACATCGCCGTCGGAACGTCGTACCCGGATGGGCTCGCGGCGGCAGCAGCCGCAGGAAACCGGAATGCGCCCGTGCTACTCGTCACACAGCACTCGATCCCGGCTGTCACCGCCGGCGCGCTGACGCGGCTGCAGCCGAACTCGATCATCGTCGTCGGTGGCACCGCCGCGATCGACAACGGCGTTCAGACCGCACTCGGGGCGTACGTGCACTGAGTCGGGCTGGATGGTGTGCTTGTGCGCCTTCGGCGGCCGAGTCGACGCGGCAGTGCCGCGACGGCTCGGCGCGAAGATCGACATTCAGGAGTTACTCTTCGTCGAGGATCGAGTCCGGCTGAATGGCTGTGCTTTTCGCCTTCGGCGACCGAGTCGACGCGGCAGTGCCGCGACGGCTCGGCGCGAAGATCGACATTCAGGAGTTACTCTTCGTCGAGGATCGAGTCCGGCTGAATGTCGATCTTCGCGCCCGTCAGTTTGGCGGCCAGACGGGCGTTCTGGCCCTCCTTGCCGATCGCGAGAGAGAGCTGGTAGTCGGGAACGAGCGCACGCACAGCCTTGAGCGACTCGTCGATCACGAAGGCACTGGTCACCTTCGCCGGCGACAGGGCACTCGACACGAAGGTCGCGAGATCGGGCGAGTAGTCGACGATGTCGATCTTCTCGTTGTTCAGCTCCGCCGTCACCGCGCGCACACGTTGCCCGAGCTCGCCGATGCAGGCGCCCTTCGCGTTGACCCCGGGCTGCGTCGCCCGCACCGCGATCTTCGTACGGTGCCCGGCCTCGCGGGCCAGCGACACGATCTCGACCACGCCGCTCGCGATCTCGGGAACCTCGAGCGCGAACAGCTTGCGGACAAGCGCCGGGTGCGTGCGCGACACCGTGATCGACGGCCCCTTCAGCCCCTTCGACACGCTGGTGACGTAGACGCGGATGCGCGAACCGTGCGTGTACTCCTCACCGGGAACCTGCTCCTCAGGCGGAAGGATCGCTTCGACGCTGCCCAGGTCGACGTGGATCATGCGCGGGTTCGGACCCTGCTGGATCACGCCCGCGACGATGTCGCCCTCGCGCCCGCGGAACTCGCCGAGTACAGCGTCGTCAGCGATGTCACGCAACCGCTGGTTGATGACCTGCTTGGCTGCGAACGCCGCGATCCGGCCGAAGTCGCTCGGGCTGTCCTCGGCCTCGCCGATGACGTTTCCCTCGTCGTCCAGCTCCGGAACGTAGACGGACACGTGACCGGTCTTTCGATCAAGGTGTACGCGCGCTGCAGGCGGCTGGTCCGTGTGTCCGTGACGGTGATCAGGCTGGTTGGTGTGCTTCAGATACGCAGTCAGGATCGCCTGTTCGATGATCTGCACCAGCTCGTCGAAGGGAATCTCTCGTTCGCGCTCCATGAGACGCAAGACGCTGAGGTCGATGTCCATGCCGGCCTCCTCTATTCAGATCTTGCCGCCGCGAACCGCGCGACGGACTCAGCTATCTACGGTACCCGATCGTGGGCCCGCCCGTAACGCTGGACAATGCCTCCATCGCGCGTACCGTGTGGATGATGACGGCAGAAGTGAAGGGGACCGCGCGTTCCGCGGAGAACAACCCCGCTGTGAAGATCCTCGCCCGTGTCGGCAATGTCGCCGTCGGGATCGTGCACATCCTGATCGGCGGCATCGCGATCAGCATCGCCTTCGGAACGGGTGGCGAGGCAGACCAGTCAGGGGCGTTCAATCAGCTCATGCAGACGCCCGGAGGTGTGATCATCGTCTGGATCGTCGTCGTCGGGCTTGTGGCGCTCGGTTTCTGGCAGATCCTGCAGACGATCGTGGCGCCGGGAGCGGATCCGAAACGGCGCTGGGCCACCCGGCTGAAGGAAGCCGCCAAGGGCGTCATCTATTTCGCGCTCGCGTGGGTCGGGATCGTGGTCGCCCTGGGAGGATCCTCGAATTCGGCGTCGTCCACCTCGTCGGCGAGCGCGAAGATCCTGAGCACGCCGGGCGGTGTCTTCCTGCTGATCCTGATCGGCCTCCTGATCTTCGGGATCGGCGTGGGGTACGTTGTGCGCGGCGCGACGAAGCGGTTCGCCCGCGACATCCAGACGCCGCCCGGCCCTGCCGGGGATGCGACGATCACGCTCGGTGTCGTCGGCTACATCGCCAAAGGCGTCGCGCTGGGCATCGTCGGTGTGCTCTTCGTGGTCGCCGCAGTGACCTTCGACCCGGCCAAGGCGAACGGTCTGGACGGAGCCCTGCTCACGCTGCGCGGGCTGCCCTTCGGCGTCTTCATCCTGTTCGTGGTCGCCGTCGGGCTGATCGCCTACGGCGTGTACTACTGCGTGCGAGCCTTCGTCGTCCGCCTCTGACTACTGCCGGCGAAACGGCCTCAGCGGGACAGGATCCCGGCGACTTCGGCGACCGGCACCTGTGTGCGCTCGCCCGTGCGGCGATCCCAGACCTCGACGACGCCCTCGGCCGCGCTGCGGCCGACGATGACGATCTTCGGCACCCCGATGAGTTCGGCGTCACCGAACTTCACGCCGGGTGAGACTTTCGGGCGGTCGTCGAACAGCACGTCGAGGCCCGCATCCTCGAGGGAGGCGGTGAGCGCTTCGGCGACCTCGAACACGACCGGCTCGCGTCCCGCCGCAACGACGTGCACGTCGAACGGCGCGACCGACTCGGGCCAGATCAGCCCCTTGTCGTCATTGTTGAGCTCGGCGAGGATCGCGAGGATGCGCGTCACGCCGATGCCGTAGGACCCCATCGTCACCGTGACGAGCTTGCCGTTCTCGTCGAGCACCTTGAGCCCGAGGGCATCGGCGTACTTGCGGCCGAGCTGGAAGACATGGCCGATCTCCATGCCGCGGGCGAGTTCGACCGGACCCGAACCGTCGGGCGCCGGGTCTCCGGGGTGCACTTCGGCGACCTCGACTGTCCCGTCACTTGAGAAGTCGCGTCCGGCGACCAGGCCGAAGACGTGGTGCCCTTCTTCGTTCGCGCCCGTGATCCAGCCGGAACCGTCGACGACACGGGGGTCGACGAGGTAGCGGATGCCCGTGCTGGCGTCTTCGCCGAGCACCGGGCCGAGCGCGGACCACGGACCGATGTACCCCTTCACGAGTCCGGGGTTCGCCAGGAAGTCCTCCGGGGTCGCCTGCTCCACCTCGGTGGGCGCGAACGCGACCTCTGCGCGCTTGAGGTCGACGTCGCGGTCTCCGGGCAACCCGACGACAACGAGCTCGCGACGCCCGTCGAGGTGAACGAGGGCGAGCACGACGTTCTTGAGCGTGTCCGCAGCGGACCACGCTCGCCCGTCAGGGCGCGGGTGCTTCTCGTTCGCCAGATCGACCAGGGTCTGGATCGTGGGAGTATCCGGCGTGTGGAGCACCTCGGCAGGCGTCAGTTTCTCGTAGGTGCGCGTGGGAGGCGCCACCGTGGTGAACGCCTCGACGTTGGCCGCGTAGCCCCCGGCGGAGCGAACGAAGGTGTCCTCGCCGACGGCGGTCGGGTGCAGGAACTCCTCGCTGCGGGAACCGCCCATCGCACCGGCGTCGGCCTGCACGATCACATACTCGAGGCCGAGCCGCGAGAAGATGCGCTCATACGCGTCGCGCTGCGCCATGTAGCTCGTGTCGAGTCCCTCATCTGTGTAGTCGAACGAGTACGCGTCTTTCATCGTGAATTCGCGTCCGCGCAGGAGGCCAGCGCGCGGACGCGCCTCGTCGCGGTACTTGTCCTGGATCTGGTAGATCGACAGCGGCAGGTCTTTGTAGCTGGAGTACAGGTCTTTCACCAGCAGGGTGAAGACCTCTTCGTGCGTCGGAGCGAGGAGATAGTCGCCGCCCTTGCGGTCCTTGAGCCGGAAGATGCCGTCGCCGTATTCCTCCCAGCGTCCCGTGGCCTCATACGGGTCGCGCGGAAGCAGCGCGGGAAAATGCACCTCGTGGGCCCCGGCCGCCTCCATCTCCTCACGGATGATCGTCTCGATCTTGCCCTTGACGCGCAGACCGAGCGGAAGCCACGCGAAGATGCCCGGCGCCTGGCGGCGGATGTAGCCGGCACGGACGAGCAGCCGGTGACTGGTCACTTCTGCGTCGGAGGGGTCTTCACGAAGGGTGCGGAGGAAGTAGTTCGACAGACGTGTGGGCACCGTTCCATGTTAGAGGGCGGCGACCGGGACGTTGCGCGGCCTGTGATTGGTGGCCCGCGGATCACGCTGCAGGACGCTGGAGCGCCTTCGAGACGGCCGCTGCGATCACCTGCTGGCCGGCGGGCGTCGGATGCACGTCGTCGGACTGCATCAACGCCGGCTTGCCGAACAGGGGCTGGCCGATGTCCAGCGCACGGCCGCCGACGGCGGAGACGGCGCGCACGACGTCGAGGTCGATGTCGTCCAGCTGGGGCGGGACGTTCTTGTCGTTCCAGACGGGGCTCACCGCGAGGATCTCCGCCCGCGGCAGCGCTGCGTGGAGAGCGCGGATCGTCGCAGCCGTCTCACCTGCGATCATCGTGTCGTCGCTTCCCAGATCGTTGCTGCTCCCCGACACGAACACGATCGACGGATTCAGGCGGGCCGCGACCGCCACCTGGTCGGCGAACGTGTCCCCGTTGTCGCCCGGCGTCACGAAACCGGAGCCGTCGCTTGCGAGGTTGGTGAGCCGCCAGCCGTACTCCTGCGCAAGGAGGGCCGGCCAGGCCTGACCGGGGTGGAGGCCATGGCCTTCCATGATCGAATCGCCGATGGCGACCACGGTCGGTCCCGTCGCGCTGGCTTCCGTGGTGTGCGCGACGATCGTCGGCCGCCCCGTGGCGGACGCGACGCCGACAGCGAGCGACACGGCGACGAGCAGCACGCCGGCAGCCAGAACTGCCGGAATCCTCTCCCGCCGCACACGCATGGCGACAGGATAAGCACCCGCTCCGCAGAACGGCTATGCGATACCTATGCGCTTGCCCGGGCTGGAGATGCTCAGCTGACCGTGACGACAGGCTCGCCGCTGGTCACGTCGGGCATTTCGGCCGCGAGCCGGTTGGCCTCCGCGATGAGAGTCGCGACGATCTCGGACTCCGGCACGGTCTTGATGACCTCGCCTTTCACGAAGATCTGCCCCTTGCCGTTACCCGACGCGACTCCGAGGTCGGCCTCGCGTGCTTCACCGGGGCCGTTGACGACGCATCCCATGACCGCGACGCGAAGCGGAACACTCATCCCTTCGAGCCCGCTGGTGACGTCGTTCGCGAGCTTGTAGACGTCGACCTGAGCCCGGCCGCAGCTGGGGCAGGAGACGATCTCGAGCTTGCGTTCGCGGAGGTTGAGCGACTGCAGGATCTGCAGACCGACCTTGACCTCCTCGGCCGGCGGCGCGGAGAGCGAGACCCGGATGGTATCGCCGATCCCCTCGGAGAGCAGGATCCCGAAGGCGGTCGCCGACTTGATCGTGCCCTGGAAACTCGGGCCCGCCTCGGTGACGCCGAGGTGGAGCGGCCAGTCGCCGCGCTCGGCCAGAAGACGATAGGCCTTGACCATCACGATCGGGTCGTTGTGCTTGACCGAGATCTTGAAGTCGTGGAAGTCGTGCTCCTCGAACAGGCCCGCCTCCCAGACGGCCGACTCGACGAGGGCCTCCGGGGTCGCCTTGCCGTATTTCTCCAGAAGCCGCGGGTCGAGAGAGCCGGCGTTCACACCGATGCGGATGGAGACCCCGGCCTCCTTGGCGCGGCGGGCGATCTCACCTACCTGGTCGTCGAACTTGCGGATGTTGCCAGGGTTCACACGCACTCCGGCACACCCGGCATCGATAGCGGCGTAGACGTAGTTCGGCTGGAAGTGGATGTCGGCGATCACCGGGATCTGGCTCTTCTTCGCGATGATCGGAAGGGCTTCGGCATCGTCGCGGCTCGGAACGGCCACACGCACGATGTCGCAACCTGACGCGGTGAGCTCCGCGATCTGCTGGAGCGTCGCGTTGATGTTCGGTGTCGGCGTCGTCGTCATGGACTGGACGCTGATCTGCGCGTCGCCGCCGACGAGGACTTTGCCGACTCTGATCTGCCTGGACTTCCGTCGCGGAGCCAGGACTTCGGGAACCTTGGGCATTCCCAGATTGATTGCAGCCACGGTTCTAGCTTAGGCGTCCAGCCACACGGAGGGGTGGGCGCGGGGGCTACTCTCAGCCGAAGAGGTTGACCGGCTTGACGATGTCCGCGTAGATGAGCAGCAGGCTCATGCCGCCGAGCACGACCACCACCGCCATGGTCAATGGCATCAGTTTCGCCATGTCGACGGGCCCCGGGTCGCGCTTCTTGAACAGTTTCGCCCAGCTGCGGCGGATGCCCTCCCACAGCGCCCCGGCGATGTGACCGCCGTCGAGCGGGAGCAGCGGGATCAGGTTGAACACGAACAGCGCGATGTTCAGCGAAGCGAGCAGCCCGATCATCGTGTACACCTTGTCGACGACCGGAACGTTGTTGAGCGCGGTGAGCTCGCCCGCCGCGCGACCGACGCCGACCACGCTGATCGGGCCATTCGGGTCGCGCTCACCCGGCCCGAAGGCCGCGTTCCAGACGCCGACCATGCGCTGCGGCAGGTCGACGATCATTCCGCCGACGGCGCCGATCTGCGTGCCGACGGCCGGAAGGACAGCGGTGGGCGGCTGCGGTACGAGTTCACGAAGCGGACCGATCCCGATGAACCCGGCCTGCACGGTCTCGGACGTGCCGCTCGCATCCTTCTGCACCGCGCCCTGCGCGTTCGTCACGTACTTCGTCGTCATGGCGGGCGTCACCGTGAAGGTGTGCCGGGTTCCGTCGCGCTCGACGACGACGGTCAAGGCCTGGTCGGCCGACTTCTGGATGATGGCGGTCGACTGGTCCCAGCTGGTGATCGCGGTGCCGTCGATGCTGACGATGCGGTCGCCCGGTCGAATACCGGCGTCATAGGCGGGCGCGGCCGGGTCGGACGCGCTGCACGTCTGGTTCGTGGCGGTCGGGGAGATGAGACAGGTGCTCACCGTGGCGACCGTGGTGCTGTTCTGCGCCGTGCCGAACCCGCACAGCAGAATGGCGAACAGCGCGATGCCGATGAGCAGGTTCATCACCGGGCCGCCGAGCATGATGACGATGCGCTTGGCGACCGGGAGGCGGTAGAAGGCCCGGCTGTCCTCGCCGGTCTTGATGGTCTGTGCGCTCTGCTCACGCGCATCCTGCACCATGTTCTGCATGAACCCTGTGGTCGCGTCGCGTGCGCCCTCACCGTTCTTGCCGGGAGGGAACATGCCGATCATCGAGATGTAGCCGCCGAGCGGGATGGCTTTGACCCCGTACTGGGTCTCGCCCTTGCGGAACGAGAAGAGCGTCTTGCCGAACCCGATCATGTACTGGGTGACCTTGACGCCGAAGAGCTTCGCGGGAACCAGGTGCCCGATCTCGTGCAGGCCGATCGACAGGGCGAGGCCGACCACCATGATGGCGACGCCGAGGATGAAGAGAAGCACGGATTCCACGCCGCAACACTACCGCCGGGCAGCTTGGAAGCAGCCGGAAGTTCGCTATGGACCGCCGGGCCGTTCAGTGAGCGGCGATCAGCCGGTCGGCCTCCGCTCGCGCCCGAAGCTCGGCCGCGCGGAGCGTCTCCCGAGTGAGATCGGGCTCCGGTACATGCGCGTCGACGACCCGCTCGACGGTGTCGAGGATGTCCAGGTAGCCGATCCGGCCGGCATGGAACGCGGCGACCGCCTGTTCATTCGCCGCGTTGAAGACGGCCGGATAGGTGCTTCCGGCCATGCCGACGCGCTTGGCGAGCGCGACCGCCGGGAACGCATCGTCGTCGAGCGGCTCGAACGTCCAGGTGTGGGCGGTCGACCAGTCGAGCGGGACACCGACTCCCGCGACCCTGTTCGGCCAGTCGAGTCCGAGCGAGATCGGCAGGCGCATGTCCGGCGGGGAGGCCTGGGCGATCGTCGAGCCGTCGACGAACTCCACCATCGAATGGATGACGGACTGCGGATGCACGGTCACGGCGATGTTCTCGTACGGCACGTCGAACAGCACGTGCGCCTCGATGACCTCGAGACCCTTGTTGACCAGGGTCGACGAATTCGTCGTCACGACGAGACCCATGTCCCAGGTGGGATGGGCGAGCGCTTCGGCAGGCGTCACGTCACGGAGCGAGGCGCGGCTGCGCCCGCGGAAGGGGCCGCCGGATGCGGTGAGCACCAGTCGTGAGACCTCGGCCGCGGTACCCGAACGCAGGGCCTGCGCGATCGCGGAATGCTCCGAGTCGACCGGGACGATCTGCCCGGGCTTCGCGATGCGCTTCACGAGGTCTGCGCCGACGATCAGCGATTCTTTGTTCGCAAGCGCGAGGGTGCGCCCGGATTCGAGCGCCGCCAGTGTCGGCCCGAGCCCCACCGACCCGGTGATGCCGTTCAGCACCACATCGGCGTCGACGGAGCGCACCAGTTGTTCGGCGTCCGCGGCACCGAGTGCCGTCTCCGTCACCGAGAACTCCCGGGCCTGTTCGGCGACGAGGTCGGCGTTGGTGCCGGCCGCGAGACCGACGACGGTGAACCTGTCGCGGTTCGCGCGGATCACGTCGAGGGCCTGCGTTCCGATCGACCCGGTCGAGCCGAGAATCACTACCCTGCGCACAGGGCCCATGCTACTTGCCTAGTGCGTCGTCTTCACGATGTCGATGACGAACACCATGGTGTCGGTGCCCTTGATGTCTCCCTTGCCCTTCGTGCCGTAACCGTCGGCCGGCGGGATGATCACGATGACCTGCGAGCCGACCTTCTGGCCTTCGAGCGCCTTGGTGAAGCCGGCCACGAAGCCGGTGACGGCACCGCTGTAGACGCCGCGGCCCCAGCTCTGGTCGAAGACTTTGCCGGTGCGCCAGAGGACGCCCTGGTACTGGAGCGAGATCGTGTCGGTGGACTTCACGACGGCGCCGTCGCCCTGCTTGAGGACCGCGATCTTGGTCGTCGTCGGCGGAGCGGTCTTGGGGATGGTGATGGTGGGCTGGCCGATGCTGGACAGCTTCACCGTCGGGAATCCGGCGGTCGGTGCGACCGGAGTGCCGTTCGCGCGGGTCGGGACAAGGTCGACGACGTCTGCGACGAAGACGACCGTGTCGGTCGCCTTGAGCCCGAGGCTCGACGTGTCCTGGCTGCCGAACGAGTCCTTCACCGTGGACGTCGTGACGACCCGAGAGCCGACCGGCACGCACTCGATCGTGCGGACGAGGCCGGGAACGTACTGCGTGTCGTCGACGACGATCGGCACAGGGCTCGTCTTGTCGAAGCCGCTCGCGCTGAGCAGCTTGCCGGTGGTGCCGTTGTACGCGGCGAGCGCGATGTCGACCGTGCTGGACGGCTTGACGTCGGAACCCTTGCCCTTGATCACAACGGTGCGCTCGGTCGAGGTGGCCTTCAACGGAGCCGAGAACTTCACGGTCGGCGTGGCGCGGAAGTCACCGGTCACCGAGACCGCCTTTGAGGTCGCGCCCGACGGCGTGCTCACACACTTCGCGCTGGCGGCCGACGTGCTGGTCGACGTCGGAGCCGGGGCACCCGAGCTGCAGGCCGCGAGGGCGAGGATGGCGCCGACGGCGGCGATCAGGGAGAGGGTTTTGCGCACGGGATCACTTTCGGAAGACGAAGGGGCAGGGACCCAGTCTGAACCATCGGGCTATGCCGAAGCTGACAGTGGTCTCCACAGATCCTGTCCATCCACCGGTTCAGGCCTCCGGTGACGAGCCGGAAACACGGCCGACCTACGATGGAGCGTATGACACGCGACTTCTCCGTTCCGCAGGCCCGCAAACTCGTCACAGACCTTCCTGGTCCACGATCGATCGCCTTGCAGGAGCGCCGCGTCGCCTCCGTCAGCCGGGGCGCCGGCACGCTCGCCAACATCTACATGGAAAGCGGCTCCGGAGCGATCCTGGTCGACGTCGACGGCAACCGGCTCATCGACCTGGGCTGCGGCATCGGAGTCACGACGATCGGTCACGCGCACCCCGCTGTGGCGGCGGCGGCAGCGGAGCAGGCCGCGAGGCTGACCCACACGCTCTTCACCGTCACCCCCTACGAGAACTACGTGCGCGTCGCCGAGAAGCTCGCACAGATCACACCCGGTGACTTCGAGAAGCACTCGATCCTCGTGAACTCCGGGGCCGAGGCCGTGGAGAACGCGGTGAAGATCGCCCGCAAGTACACGGGCCGGCGAGCGATCGCATCCCTCGACCACGCCTTCCACGGCCGCACCAACCTCACGATGGCCATGACCTACCGTCCGTGGCCGGAGCGCGCGGGTATGGGACCGTTCCCGGGCGAGCTCTACAGCGTGCCGATCAGCTACCCGTTCCGCGACCCGGAGGCCATGACGGGCGAGGAAGCGGCCGAACGCACGATCGACTACATCACCACGCACATCGGGGCGACCGAGCTCGCCGCGCTGTTCGTCGAGCCGATCCAGGGCGACGGCGGGATCATCATCCCGGCGCCCGGCTACTTCAAGCGGCTGAGCGAGTTCTGCACTGAGAACGGCATCGTCTTCGTCGCCGATGAGATCCAGTCCGGCATCGGCCGCACGGGAACCTGGTACGCGATCGAGCACCACGGCGTGGTCCCCGACCTCGTGACCAGCGCCAAGGGCATTGCGGGCGGATTCCCGCTCGCTGCCGTCACCGGGCGCGCGGAGATCATGGATGCGGTCCAGCCCGGCGGGATCGGCGGCACCTTCGGCGGCAACCCCGTCTCGACCGCCGCGGCTCTCGCCGTCTTCGACGTCATCGAAAGCGAAGGCCTGCTCGCCGAGGCGGAGCGCGTCGAGCGGGCCCTGCGGGCGCGCATCGGAGACTGGGCGGAGCGCTTCCCCGTCGTGGGAGAGGTGCGGGAAAGGGCGCCATGTTCGGTGTCGAACTGGTCCACCCCGGAACGAAGAAGCCCAACCCGGAGGCGCTGACCGCTGTGCTCAGGCATGCGACGACGAACGGCGTCATTCCGCTGGATGCGGGCAGCTGGGACAGCGTGCTTCGCATCATGCCGTCGGTGGTCATCAGCGAAGAACTGATCGACGATGCGGCGACGGTCATCGAAGAAGCGCTCGCGCGCTTCAGCTGAATCGGCACGGTATGGGACTCCGCGGCAGGGCCGCCACGATGATCGGCGCGGCGGCCGCAGCGATCGCTGTCGTCGTGACGGTCGCCGCGACACCCGCCTTGGCCGCATCCGACCCTCCGTTCACTCCCGGGCTGATCATCAGCGACGATTCGTTCTACAATTTCCAGTCGATGTCGGCGCAGGACATCCAGATGTTCCTCGAGGCCCGCACCTGCATGCCGAAGGATGCGTCGCCGTGCCTCGCCGATTACGCGACCGACAGCCGCAGCATCCCTGAACAGGGACCGGGCCACTGCGCCGCCATCACCGGCCGTCGCGACGAAGCGGCCAGCAGCATCATCGAGCGCGTGGCGCGGGCCTGCCGCATCAACCCGCAGGTGCTGCTGGTGCTCCTGCAGAAGGAACAGTCCCTGCTCACCGCACCCAGCGCATCCGGTTATTCGAAGGCGACAGGGTACGCGTGCCCCGACACGGCCGCCTGCGACAAGAAATATCTCGGATTCTTCAACCAGGTGTACCGGGCGGCCTGGCAGTTCCGCGAATACACCCTGCATCCCGATGAGTGGCGCTACCGGATCGGGCGCGTGCCCATCCAGTACCATCCGAACGAATCGTGCGGGTCGACTGCGGTGCACATCCGGAACCAGGCGACGGCGAACCTCTACAACTACACGCCGTATCAACCCAACGCGCAGACCCTCGCGCACCCGAAAGGTCCGGCAGGGCCGTGCTCCACGTTCGGCAACCTCAACTTCTCGCGCATCTTCAACTCCTGGTTCGGGTCACCACTCACCGTGCGATTCCCGGACTGGCTTCCCGCATGCCTCAATTTCGTCGGCGGTCACGATTGTCCGCCTGACCGGCCATTCGACTTCCAGAGCCTGACTCAGGGCGATTAAGAGCATGCCCCACAGGGCATACAAAACTCGCTACTCTCGATCACGTGACGGAAATCGAACCCGACGGCGGGGCGACTGAGGCGCCACGGCGCCCTGGTTTCCTCTACCTGTTCATCCGCACGGTCATCGCGCCGCTCGCCCGACTCATCTACCAGCCGACGGTGATCGGTCGCAAGAACGTCCCGCGCACGGGAGCCGTGATCCTGGCCAGCAACCACCTGTCGTTCATCGACTCGGTCGCCATTCCGCTGATGGCTCCCCGCCGCGTGCAGTTCCTGGCCAAGTCGACCTACTTCACAGGCACGGGCATCAAAGGCGCTCTTTCGCGCGCTTTCTTCACGGCCATCGGCGCCGTCGGAGTCGAGCGCGGCGCCGGCCAGGCCGCCCAGGAGGCGCTCGACCAGAGCAAGCGGATCCTCGACACCGGAGCCGCCTTCGCGCTCTACCCCGAAGGCACGCGATCGCTCGACGGCCGACTGTACAAAGGACGCACGGGAATCGCGTGGCTGGCGCTCACCACGGGTGCGCCTGTCGTTCCCGTCGGACTGGTCGGAACCAACGATCTGCAGCCGGTCGGGACGCGTCTGCCGCGTGTCCGTCCGATCACGATCACGTTCGGAAAGCCCATCGACCTCTCCCACTACGGGAGCGCGGAGTCCGGGCGCGCCAGGCGCCAGGCGACCGACGAGGTGATGGCGGCCATCCACGCGCTCACCGGCCAGACACTGGCCAACAAGTACAACGAGACGCCGCCGGTGACGACGGTCGAACGCGTCAGGCGCGCCATCCCCCACGAGCGCCTCTAATCGCCCAGGCGCTCCCTCAGTCGCCGGTCGTCGTCTTCGCGCGGTAGGTACGCGCCTTCTGGCGGTTGCCGCAGACGCCCATGCTGCACCAGGTGCGGGAGCCGTTCTTCGAGCGGTCGTAGAACGCCCACCGGCAGTCGTCTGCCGCACACAGCTTCACCCGGCCCATCGAGCCCTGGATGCTCAGCACCACGGACGAGGCGACGGCGGCTTCGGCGGCGGTGCGCGCCCGTAGCGCGACACCGCGGTCGCCGCAGGTGGTCTCGAGCTCGAGGCTGGGCAGGGCAGGCGTGCCGCCGTCGAGGAACGACCGCAGTGCATCCCTGACCGACTTGGCCTCGGACCGGTCGCCGGCACTCACCCCGTTCTGCTCGCACCAGGCATCGAACGCCGCCGGGTCATCGAGGACATCGGTGCCCTCGTCGACATCCAGGGTGTTGAGGAAGCCGACGAGGAGGTCCGCGCCGAGAACAGGTTCCGGCGCCTCTGTTTCAGGCTCCGTCGCCGTCTCGGACGCGGGTGCATTCGTACGCATGTAACCATTGTAACCCGATAGTGGGTTACGTTACGATGTAACTAGTAAAAAGGGTTTGCAGGTTACACCGTCGTAGGAGGACATCATGCATCCGCTGGCACTCTGGCTCATCAGCTCGTCGCAGCTGCACGAGCGCGACACCGAGGACCGTCTGATGAGGCGACAGCGCCACGCTCGGGAACGGGAAGCCGAACTCGAACGCGACGGGCGCTGGGCTTTGGCGATGCGTCGCTGGGCCGCTCAGGACGAGGCGGCGCGCGCGGCGTCGCCTTCTGAGGCGCCGGCGGTGTCGGTCACCACGGCACCCCACCGCGCTCGGCGGCGCTACCGGGTGGTCCCGACGCCCGGACGGAATCAGACGAGGACGAACGTCTCGGGTTCGTGACCGACGGGAAAGTTCACTGAGGCCGCAATGAAGCATTTCTCAGCGGCCTCGCGGTGGATCGCCCGAGCGGTCTCGAGCATCCCCTCTTCGAGAACGGTGACGCGCGGACGCAGGGTCACGCTCGTGAAGTGGCCCCCGCCGTTACCGGTCTCCTCCATGACGCCGGTCGCCTCGTCGGTGTAAGCGACGACGACGACACCGTGGTTGGTCGCCACGTGAAGGTAGCTGAGCATGTGGCACTGGCTCAGAGCGGACAGCAGGAGATCCTCGGGGTTCCAGCGGTCCCGGTCGCCGAAGAACACGCGATCCGACGAGCCCTGGATGTCGTGCTGCTTGCCATCCACCGACACGACGTGGTCTCTGCCGTAGGCGCGATAGGCACTCGTGCCCGTGCCCCGATTGCCCGTCCATTCGACGGAAACCGCGTAGTGGTGTGCGCTGTTCATGATTCGATTCTGTCAGCATCCGGCCCGGGCTAAACTTGCCCATCATGACTGAAACGCTGAGCACCTCTGCGTCCTCGGACGCCCCCGTCGTCTCCATCCCGCAGGAACGCCGCATCGTCACCGCGATCCCCGGACCCCGGTCGCAGGCACTGCACGAGCGGCGCCTGGCCGTCGTGCCGTCCGGCGTCTCATCGGTACTCCCCGTCTACATCGCAAAGGCGAACGGCGCCATCCTCGTCGACGTCGACGGCAACCAGTTCGTCGACTTCGGCGCGGGCATCGGAGTGACGACGATCGGCCACACCGAGAAGGCCGTCGTCGAAGCTGCAGCGTCGCAGCTCCAGGACGTCATCCACACCCTCTTCACCGTCACGCCCTACGAAGAGTACGTGCGCGTCGCCGAGCTGCTCGCCGAGCACACCCCCGGCGACCACGCGAAGAAGACCGTGCTGGTCAACTCCGGCGCGGAAGCCGTCGAGAACGGCGTCAAGATCGCACGCAAGCACACCGGCCGCCGCGGTGTCGCGGTGCTCGACCACGCTTACCACGGCCGCACCAACCTCACCATGGCCATGAACTTCAAGGCCATGCCGTACGGCACGGGTTTCGGTCCGTTCGCCGGCGACATCTACCACGCGCCCAGCTCGTACCCGTATCACGACGGCCTCAGCGGAGCCGATGCGGCAGCCCGCACGATCGCCTACCTCGAGAAGATCGTCGGAGCCTCCGACCTGGCCTGCCTCGTCGTCGAGCCCATCCAGGGCGAGGGCGGCTTCATGGTTCCGGCAGACGGCTACCTGCCCGCGCTCCAGGAGTGGTGCACGGCGAACGGGGTCGTCTTCATCGCCGACGAGATCCAGAGCGGAATGGCCCGCACCGGCGCGTACTATGCGAGCGAGCACTTCGGGCTCGTCCCCGACCTCGTGCTGAGCGCGAAGGGCATCGCGGGCGGTCTCCCCCTGGCCGCCGTCACCGGCCGTGCCGAGATCATGGACGCGTCGCACCCGGGCGGCCTCGGAGGCACCTTCGGCGGCAATCCGGTCGCCGCCGCCGCCGCAGTCGCCGTTTTCGAGGAGATCGAGCGCAGCAACCTCCTCGCCGAGGGACGCCGCATCGAAGGCGCACTCAAGCCGGCCCTTCTCGCGTTGCAGCAGAAGTACGACATCATCGGCGACGTGCGCGGGATCGGCGCCATGCTCGCGATCGAGCTCGTCCAGCCCGGCACGGGATCCACGACGAAAGAACCCAACGCCGCAGCGGTCAGCGCGATCGCGGCGTACGCGGCGCAGCACGGCCTGCTCATCCTCACCGCCGGCACCTACGGGAACGTCCTGCGCTTCCTGCCGAGCCTCGCCGTCACGGACGAGCTGATCGCCGACGCCGTGACGGTCCTCGACGACGCCTTCGCGGCCCTGTGACCCTGGGAACGACGCCTCTCGGCACCTTCACGGGCGGCGACGCGGTCGAACTGGCGGTCGTCGAGCGGGGCGGGTTCGCTGAATCGCGGCATCTCGGCTCGGCGATCGTGCTCGGGCCCGACGGAACGGTCGTCCGGACCCTCGGCGACCCCCGTGCGCTGATCCTCCCCCGATCGAGTATGAAACCGTTCCAGGCGATCGCGGTCATGGGCGCGGGAGTACCGCTCGACGGCCCGGCTGCGGTACTCGCGACTGCCAGCCACGGCGGGACACCTGCGCATCTCTCCGTCGTGCGCGGCCTACTGGCGCAGGCGCAGCTGACGGAGACGGCGCTGCAGTGCCCGCCGGACTGGCCACTCGACCCTGCAGCGCGTCAGGAGCGCGTCCGCGCAGGCGAGGCGAAGCAACGACTGTTCATGAACTGCTCCGGAAAGCATGCGGCGATGCTGCTCGCCTGTGTGACGAACGGCTGGCCGACCGACACCTACCTGGACCCGCAGCATCCGCTCCAGGTGCGCATCCGCGAGACCGTCGAACGCCTGACCGGCGAGAAGGTCGCCCTCACGGCGGTCGACGGCTGCGGCGCACCCGTCTACGCAATGTCGCTCGAGGGGCTCGCCCGGGGCATCCAGCGGATCGCCAGCGCATCCACCGGCTCGCCGTTCGCCCTCTACCGCAACGCGGCCATCCTCCGGAACGCCGTACTCGCCGACGGCTGGGCCATCGACGGCCCCGGTCGTGCGAACACTGTCGTTATCGACCGGCTCGGAGTGTTCGCGAAGCTCGGCGCCGAAGGCGTGATGGTGATGGCGGCGCCCGACGGAACGACCGTCGCGCTCAAAGTGCTCGACGGGAGCCTTCGTGCGGCCTCGATCGTCGCGCTCCGTCTGCTCGTCGACGCCGGCGCGGTGTCCGCCGCAGACGTGGACGCCCTGGAACCGGAACTCGATCTCGCCGTGCTCGGCGGAGGAGTGCCGGTCGGTGCGATCAGGGTGACCTACCCCGCGTGACCCGCTTCACCGACGTGGCCCGGCTCTGACGCTGCCGGGCCACGCGGTTCCGGGGTCTAGCGGATGCGCGCGAGCCGTCTGGCCCGGGCGGCAGCAGTGATCTGCGTGATCAGCACGACCAGGATCGTCAGGATGAACACCGCCGACGCGATCACGTTCGCCTGCGCCGGAATGCCGCGCGATGCCGCGATGTAGATGTACATCGGGAAGGTCGTCACGGCGCCGGCGTTGAAGTTCGTGATGATGAAGTCGTCGAAGCTGAGCGAGAACGAGAGCAGGGCCGCCGCCAGGATGCCGGGGAGCAGGAGAGGGAAGGTAATCCGCCAGAACACCGCATTCGGCGAGCCATAGAGATCGCGGCCGGCCTCCTCGAGCGCAGGGTCCAGGCTCGCCACCCTGGCCTTCACCGTCACGACCACGAAACTGATGCAGAACATCACGTGCGCGATGATGATGGTCCCGAAGCCCTTGTTCACGGCCAGGCTGAGGAACTGGGCCGCGAGACCTGCGCCGAGCACGACCTCAGGGCTCGCCATCGGCAGGAACAGCAGCAGGCTCGTTTGCGACCGGAAACGGAACCGGTAGCGCATCAGGGCGATGGCGATCATCGTGCCGAGGACCGTCGCGATCACCGTCGAGATGATGCCGATCACAATGCTCGCGGCGAACGCGTCGCAGATCCCCGGCGCATCGCAGACGTTGGTCCAGTTGTGCAGGGTGAACCCGCGCCACGAGATGTTGTTCTTGAGCGCTGCGTTGAACGAGAAGATGAACGTGTAGACGATCGGGATCAGCAGGAAGGCCAGGGCGAGCACCGAATAGGTGGCGAGGCCCAGCCCCCGGAAACGGAAGCGGGTTCGTCTCACAGCAGGTCCTCCGTTCCGCTCCGCTTCACGTAGAAGCCGACGATCACGAGGATGACCGCCATCAGGATGACCGACATCGCCGCCGCCGCCGGATAGTTCTGCAGCACCAGGAAGTTGCTCTCAATGACGTTGCCCATCATCGACGTGTCCGCGCTCCCGAGGAAGTCCTGCGAGGCGTTGATGTAGTCGCCCGCCGCAGGGATGAACGTCAGGAGCGTCCCGGAGACGATACCCGGCATCGACAGCGGGATGGTGATCTTGCGAAATGTGGTGAACGCGCCGGCGTACAGGTCGTTTCCCGCCTCGAGCAGCCGGGTGTCCAGCCGTTCGAGGGTCGAATACAGGGGCAGCGTCATGAACGGGATGAAGTTGTAGGTCAGACCGAAGACAACCGAGAAAGGCGTGCCCGTGAGGTGGGCATCCGGCGGGAGGATCGAGAGCGTCTTCAGGGACGTGGTGAACCAGGAGTCATCGGAGAGCAGCTGCTTCCAGGCGAGCGTGCGCAGCAGGAAGCTGATGAAGAACGGGGCGATGACGAGGGTCATCAGCAGGTTCTGCAGCAGCGGGAACCGCCGCACCTTGACCCCGATGAAGTAGGCGAGCGGATAGCTGATCAGCAGGGCGCACACCGTCGCGATGAGCGCGTAGCCGAACGAGCGGATGATCTGGGGCCAGTATTCGGTGACAGCATCCGTGTAGTTCTGCCACTGGAACGCGGCCTGGTACTGACCGATGTCGCCGCCTTCGACAGGCGCCTGGAACGACGTGATGATCAGCGAGACGAGCGGCGTCAGGAAGAACAGGACGAGATACAGCACCCCCGGCAGGAGGAGGACCAGCGCGATCCCGCTCTTGCGGCGCTGTGCGGGCTCCCTCGCCGGAGCCGCCGTCGTGAACGCAGCCAGCGCCACGTCAGGCCTCCTCGAGTTCGGACAGGAGTCGCTCCCGAGTCTGCGCCGCGATCATCGCCGTGTCCGCATCCTCGGAGAAGGGACCCTCCGAGTCTTGGTCGGGCTGGTCGTCGGCCAGGACGAACGTGTGCTCCGCGTCCCACGACACCCAGACCTCGCTGCCGAGCGTCACAACCGGGCCGGACGCCATGTTCTGGGCGAAGACCACGATGGTGCCCACTCCCGGCACATCGACGAGGTACTGCGTGCTCACACCGCTGAAGGAAACGTCGATGATGCGGCCCGGTCCGAGCTGGTTGCGCCCGCCCGGGATGCTCGCCGCGGCCGGATGGAGCGACAGCTTCTCCGGCCGCACTCCGGCGGTGACCCTGCCGTGCTGGCGCTGGGCCCGGCTCTTGGGGACGACCAGGCGGTGCCCTCCGATGTCCAGGGAGATCGTCGTTCCGCCGTCGTCGCGCACCGGGCCGACGAATAGGTTCGACTGGCCGAGGAAATTCGCGACGAACACCGTCGCCGGCTTCTCGTACAGCACCTCGGGCGACCCCATCTGCTCGATCGTGCCCTTGTTCATGACGGCGACCGTGTCGGCCATGGTCATGGCCTCCTCCTGGTCGTGCGTCACGTGCACGAAGGTCAGCCCGACCTCGGTCTGGATCGACTTGAGTTCGAGCTGCATCTGACGGCGGAGCTTCAAGTCGAGAGCGCCGAGCGGCTCGTCCAGCAGAAGTAGTGCCGGCCGGTTGACCACGGCGCGGGCGAGGGCGACGCGCTGCTGCTGGCCACCCGAGAGCTGGGCCGGGCGGCGCGCGGCGAGGTGGTCGAGCTCGACCAGCCGCAGGGCGTCATGCGCCCGCGCGACCGGATCCGCGATCCTCCGCCTGCGGAGTCCGAACGCGACGTTCTCGAGGATCGTCATGTGCGGGAAGAGCGCATAGCTCTGGAAGACCGTGTTCACGGGACGCTGGAACGGCTTCGTCGAGGTCACATCCTTTCCGCCGATGAGAATGCTCCCGGCCGTCGGCTCCTCGAGGCCCGCGACGAGCCGCAGGGTGGTCGTCTTGCCGCAGCCGGACGGGCCGAGCAGCGCGAAGAACGAGCCTGCCGGGACGGTGAGGTCGAGATTCTCGATCGCGGTGAACCCGGAAATCGCTTGGTGATCCCGACCAGCTGCAGGTCGGCGCCGGACTCGGCGAACTCTCCCCTGGCCATCAGGCGCCCAGGATCACCTTCTGGAAGGCCGCCTGGTACTTCTGTTCCTCCGCGGGGGTCAGGGAGCGGAAGATGTGGGCGTTCGACAGAGTGGTGTCGTCGGGGAAGATGAGCTGATTGTCAGCGAGGTCCGGGTCGATCTTGACCGCTTCGTCCTTGGCCCCGACGACAGGCGTGATGTAGTTCACCCAGGCGGCGACCTCGGCGGCGACGGCCGGCTCGTAGTAGTAGTTGATGAGTTCTTCTGCGTTCGCCTTGCGCGGCGATCCGATCGGGATCACGAAGTTGTCGCTCCAGAGCGTGCCACCCGCCTCGGGGAGCGCGAACTCCCAGTTGTCACCGGCCTCGGCGTTCAGCTGGGTGATGTCGCCCGACCAGCAGATGGCGGCCAGGGTGTCGCCGCTCTTCAGATCGTTGAGGTACGAGTTGCCCTTGATGTTGCGCACCTGGCCGTCGCTCACCTCCTTGGTGAGCTTGTCGATCGCCTTCATGTACTGGTCGTCGGTGAAGCTCTTCGAGATGTCCACGCCCTGCTGGAGCATGATCAGCCCCATCGTGTCGCGCATCTCGCTGAGCACGCCGACCTTGCCCTTGAGGCTCGAATCCCAGAGGTCGTCGATCGACTTCAGGCCGTTCGGGACCTTCTTCTTGTTCCAGCAGATGCCGGCGAAGCCGCTCTGCCACGGGAGGGACTTCTTGCGTCCAGGGTCGAAATCCGCGTTGGCGAGCGCGGGAGTGAGGTTCTTCTTGTTCGGGATCTTCGCTTCGTCGAAGCTCTGGACATAACCGAAGCGGATGAGACGTGCGATCATCCAGTCCGTCAGGCACACGGTGTCCGCGCCGATGTCTTTTCCGAGTGCCAGCTGGTCCTTGACCTTGGCGTAATACGTGTTGTTGTCGTCGACGGCGACGTCGTACTTCACCGACAGACCGGACTTCTTCTGGAAGGCTTCGAGCGTCGGGTATTTGCCGCTGTCGTCCTGGTCCAGGTAGGCCTGCCAGTTCGCCCAGGTCAGGGTCTTGTCGGTCGAGGACTGGTCCTTGGCCGGTGTGGGCCTGGCTGAGGCGCCTCCGGTCGAGCACGCGGCGAGGGCGAGGGCCGCGGCTCCGGCTCCGGCAC
Organism: Diaminobutyricibacter sp. McL0608; assembly: GCF_039613825.1. Lineage (NCBI taxonomy): Bacteria > Bacillati > Actinomycetota > Actinomycetes > Micrococcales > Microbacteriaceae > Leifsonia > Leifsonia sp. McL0608. The sequence goes on from NZ_CP154826.1 coordinate 2,643,098, forward strand.
CGGCAAGGATGCCGCGGCGGGTGACCTGGGTAAGACGGGCGTGCTGGATGAGGCTCTGGATCATCGGGTCCGGGGGCAGCTGCCTCGAGTTCACGTAGGTGCTCCTTCGATATACGACACTAGGGTTGCGTATTTCTTCCGCGACATTGCGGTGGATCGATACTGGCACAGGCATACATCCGAGCGCAGCACTCAATGGTGAAATCGGCCATTTGGAAACATAAACTTCACGAAATCAGCATCGAAGCGTACGTTCTCCGGTCGAAATCGTTGGTCTGACGGTTTACGCTGGTTGCAGCCGCACGGTCATCGAAGATGTGTTAGGAGCACCATGAAGGTCGCGATCCCCCGCGAAATCAAGAACAACGAATTCCGGGTGGCGATCACCCCGGCTGGGGTCCACGACCTCGTCGGAAACGGCCACGAGGTGTTCGTCGAGACCGGCGCAGGCGTCGGTTCGTCGATCCCCGACGAGGCATACGTGTCGGCGGGAGCGACGATCCTCCCCGATGCTGAGAGCACCTGGGAGATCGCGGAGCTCCTCCTGAAGGTCAAGGAACCGATCGAATCCGAATACCGGTTCTTCCGGTCCGACCTGGTGCTCTTCACCTATCTCCACCTCGCTGCCGAGGAATCGCTCACGCGCGCACTCCTCGCCTCCGGAGTCACGGCGATCGCCTACGAGACGGTTCAGCTGCCGAACCGGTCGCTCCCCCTGCTCGCGCCCATGAGCGAGGTTGCAGGACGACTCGCTCCCATCGTCGGGGCGAACACGATGATGAAGCCCAATGGCGGACCCGGCCTCCTGGTCCCCGGCGTGCCGGGAACGCATCCGGCCATCGTCACCGTGCTCGGAGGCGGGGTCGCCGGCACCAACGCGACCAGTGTGGCCGTCGGCCTCGGCGCCGAGGTGACGGTGCTCGACACCAACATCGCCCGACTGCGCGAGCTCGACGCCCTGTATGCGGGCCGCATCAAGACCATCGCCTCCAACAGCTTCGAGATCGACAAAGCCGTCGTCGCCTCCGACCTGGTCATCGGGTCGGTTCTGGTGCCGGGCGCGAAGGCGCCGAAGCTGGTCAGCAACGAGCTGGTCTCGCGGATGAAGCCCGGCAGCGTCCTCGTCGACATCGCCGTCGACCAGGGGGGATGCTTCGCCGACTCGCACCCGACCACCCACACCGACCCGACCTTCACGGTCCACCAGTCCCTCTTCTACTGCGTCGCCAACATGCCGGGCGCGGTCCCGCACACCTCGACCTACGCGCTCACCAACGCGACCCTCCCCTATGCGCGGGCACTGGCGAACCGCGGCTGGCGCGAAGCCCTGTCGGCCGACCCCTCGCTCGCTCTCGGCCTCAACACGCACGCCGGCATCGTCACCAACGATGCCGTCGCGGCAGCCCACGGGCTCACTGCGGGCACTGTGGGCTCGGCCATCGCGGGCTGAGCTCCGGGTCGCCGATCAGTCGACGCCGCCGAATCAGTCGACGTCGAAGTACTGGTCGCCGACCTCAACGCGCGAACCGCGGGCCACCCGGTAGCGTCGTCCGGGCTCGAACTGCCGGATGACGCCGCCCGGCGGCCGCACGATGGTCCCGTTTCCCGAATAGCGATCGCACAGCCAGAGCTCGTCGCCCTCGAGGCCGAATTCGAGGTGGGTCTTCGACACGGACCGCGTGGGATCGTTGATCGATACCAGCTGATCGAACGTCTCGCCGGGCTGTGCGATCGGGCGACGTCCGATCAGGCCGCCGCCGCTCACCCTCACCGTCTCCCCTGTGCTGAACGAAAGGGTGTAGGTCACTCGGGACGCATCGGGTTGGACGGCCTCAGTCGTGGGAGCGACGGCGGGCACAGCGTCGCCGGCGGGCGCAGCATCGACAGCGGGCGCAGAGCCGACGACCGGCGTTGCCTCCAGGGGCTCGACAGGAAGGGCGTCGTCCTCGCCGGCCCCCGGGAAGCGTCCGACGACCGCCGGCTTCGGCAGCGGCTCCACGATGCTCGTGTCTGACGGCCGGGGGTCGGCGACCGCCGGTGGACGAACACGCGTCGCCGTCACGGAGCTTCCGCACTCACCGCAGAAGAGTGCGCCCTCCGGCAACTCGCTCCCGCATACCCTGCAGTTCACTATCGAGGCCTCCGAACTTTCCGCTTGCGACTGACCCCGAGCGACCGCAGCGAGATGAGGGCGACGAACCGGCGCCACCGGGTCTGACGCTTTGCCAGCGCGTGCCGCAACTCGTCGACGGCGCGCCAGACCGTATCCGCTTCGTGCGGAGTGGGAGCGACAGGACTGAAGACCGCGCGGTCGGCCACCGACGCCAGTGCGGATGCACGGGAACCACCGATGGTGCGGGCGAATTCGATTCTCGTCGCGGCCGGCGGCGGATCGTAGCCGTGGTCGATCGCGGCGTCGGCGAACTCTCGCCAGCCTCCGCTGATCCGGTCGACGGAGGTGAGCGCTGTGCGGCGCAGAGTGCGCCTGCGCCATTTGGCGCCGACGACGGCGAGGAACGGGGCGGAGACGAGCGCGATTCCCAGGAGCGACCATCCGACGATGGTGAGTATCGCCAGGATCGTCGCGAGGAGGGGATCGGGGTTGTTCTGGTCGTTGTTGTCCACCTGCGCCTGCGGCGGCTCGTCCCGTTGGCTCTGCGTGTCGTCGACCGGCGGGAGCACGTTCGTCTGCGGGCGCGAGATCTGCGTAGGGGTGTCCGGCTGCTTCGGCGGGATGGGGCGGATGGGCGGAGTCGGGTCGACCGTCACCCAGCCGGAGTCGCGGGTCTGCACTTCGATCCATGCCGAGATGTCCGATCCGGACAGCGTCACCGGCGCGGTCGCCGTCGCGCCCGCAGGTGCGACGAAGCCTACGACCACCCGCGCGGGAAAGCCCAGCTGACGGGCCATGAGCGCCGCTGTGACGGCGTACTGCTCCTGGTCGCCCACCATCGGATCGTCGGTGAGGAGTTGCGTGATGCGGTCTGCCCCGTGGCCGGACCGGCTCACCGGCTCGTTGGGGCCGATGCCGTGGCTGATGTAGCCGTCCGCCTGGAGACCTTTGAGCGCTGCGGCGAGCTTCGCCCCTGGGGTGTTCTGCGAGGCGGAGTATTTCTGCAGGGTCTGGGTCAGCTCATCCGGAACCACGACCGGTTTGGGGACGGAGGCCGTCCCCGGTTCTGAATGGGCGAGTTGCGCAGGCCTGAACTGCGGCTTCACGACGGCGTCGAGCGTATAGGAGTCGCCGGCGCGCAGGCCACGGGTGACCGCTCCCGTGCCAGAGGTGTCGTTGTAGTAGAACGAGCCTGCAAGTGTTTCGGCGTTGCCGCCCGTGAAGGTGATCTGCTGCAGCTGCCCACTGCCCGGCACCCACGGACCGGAGTATGCGCGGACCGTGACCGAGATCGCATCCCTGGTGCCGTCGACGCCCGACTGCTCAAGTCGGTACGGAACGCGCGCGAACGACCCGGAGGCACTGGAGACCTGGTCGTTTCCGACCGAGTAGACGATTCCGTCGTAGGTGTCGAGGGTGGCGATCCGGATGCGATGGTCGGCGGGCAGGCCCGTCACGGTCAGCATCGGCTGGTCGGACTGCGCAGGCTCCAGGTAGTTGCGGAAACCACTGAGGGGGCTCGCGTAGTTCTGCGGATCGAATGGCTGCTCGATCGCAGTTCGTACGACCTGCCTGTCCGTGTGCGCGGGAAGCACGATGGCGGCAGCCGTTCCGGCCACGCCTGCGACGACGAGGATGACGGCAGCGCCGATGACAGTGCGCGCACCGGCGAAACGGCGCTCCCTGGGTGTTTCGACGAGCACGCCCGTGTGCTCGGCGAGCAGCCCGATCGATACCGACCTGCGCTGCCAGCGGAACCAGACCTGCCAGACCAGGAGGATGGCCATCAGACCGAGCGCCAGTCCGATCGGAAGAGACGACGAACCCGGGCCGAGCAGGATGCCCGCTGCCAGCAGCAGCACCGGCGGGATCGCCGCGAGTTCGCCGTGCTTCGCGCGCAGCGCGACCGTCAGGCCCACGACGATCGACAGAAGGATCAGGATGAACGCAGGAACGAGCAGCGCCTGATACGACCCGACCGGAAGCGAGATCGTGACGAGCTGCTTCCAGCTCTCCCAGGTGGCGGTCACGAGTGTCGCGAAACCCTGTGCGGTCGGCACGACGCCGCCTGTCGCCTCGCTGGGCACCGCGAGGGGCACCCCGAGCACGAAATACGTGGCCACGACCGCGCCGCCGACGACGATGCTCGGCCAGCGGAACAACGCACCGCACAGCGCGATCGCCGCACCGACGGCGAGAGTGACCGTGATCATCGTGACGAAGGCGGCATCCTGATAGATCGGCCAGAACGACGCGGCGGCGAGGCCCGTCGTCACGATGGCCAGGATGGTGTTGATCACCACGAAACCGGCGCGTGTCCTGTTCATGTCAGGCCGCCATCCGCTTCGCCAGGCTCTTCTGGAGGTCTTCGAGGTATCCGATGGTGAGCACGCTGAGTTCGGCGACCCGTCGCAGCCGTGGGGTGGCGCCGGTGTCGCACACCACGGCTACGACGTCGACTCCGACCGGGAAGTGCGCGGATGCGGACCGCAGCTGAGCGGGCGTGACCGCTGAACCGCAGACCAGGAACGCGATCGAGATGCCCGCAGCGCCTTCGGCAGCGATACGCGCGAGCTCGGGGACACGCAGGGCAGAATGCGCGGTCTCGACCGCCGAGAGGTCGTCGAGGAGCCTGCCGCGGTTCAGCGTGCTGATGCGGCGAACGGCGTGCACGACGCGTTTGGCGAAGTCGGGCGTCTCTTCGCTCGCGACCACGGAAAGCGTGCGCGAATCGTGGATCGCCCGCACGCCGAGCGAGGCCGTCGCGCTGACCGCCAGTTCGAACTCGTCGGCGGTCGCGTAGTCGTACTTCGACAGGCTGAGGGCCACCAGGAGGTGGCTTCGCCGCGTCTCCTCGTACTGCCTCACCATGTAGCTGCCGGTCTTCGCCGTGCTCTTCCAGTGGATGTTACGTCGTTCGTCGCCGGGCACGTACTCGCGGAGGGCGTGGAATGCGACATCGCTCGCCGTGAGGTCGCGCGTAGGGGCTCCCTCGAGGTCGCGGACGAAGCCGGTGCTCATGCTGGGGATCGCGATGGTCCTGGGGTGTACGAACAGATCCAGAGACTCCGCCCAGACGACCTCGCGCCGCAGCAGGCCGACCGGGTCGGCGCGGACGGTGCGGACCGGACCGATCGGGATGATCCCGCGCCGTGAGGTCGGAACGAGGAAGACGTCGCTGTGGCTGTCTCCACGTGGGAGGGAGGGCGCTGCGAACTCGGCCAGCCCGTTGCCGACGGGGACCTCGACGCGCACACCGGGAAGGCGCCTGCGGGTGGGGTTCGCTACGATCACTTCTCCCGGCGCCTTGTCGCCGACCACGACGCGATTGCCGGGGAGGCCGAGCGTCACGTCGTAGGCGTTCCGGCCGGCGAGGTACAGCGTCGCGATGGCGATCATCACCAGCGCGGTCCAGCCCACCACCACCGCTTCGACCCAGCCGAGCAGGTAGCCCGCCCCGAGGGAGATGAGACCGACGACGACGATGGACCAGCCGAGAGCCGTGATGACACCGGTCAGCCAGGCCCAGACGCGCGAGATCGCCGCACCCGTCGCGCGGGTGACACGCACGAGAGCGACGATGGTGTCGGCGAGCATGCCGTCGCGGGTCCCGACGATCCGGGCACGTGCGTTGGTGAGCTCCGTCTGGGAGAGTTTCGCGGTGTTCGTCACACGGCAGGCCGATCGATCGGCGGCGCGGTCTCGATGAGGATCTGCGCGACCACACTCGAGGAGGTCACCCCTTCGAACTCCGCCTCGGGGTCGAGGACCAGTCGGTGGGCCAGCACCGGTTCGGCCAGTGCCTTCACATCGTCGGGCGTGACGTAGTATCGGCCATTGGCCGCGGCGAGGGTCTTGGCTGCTCGGACGAGCGCGAGAGCGCCGCGCACGCTGACACCGAGGCGGACCTCCGTCGCCGTCCTGGTCGAATCCACCAGCCGTGAAACGTAGTCGTTGATCGAAGCGTCGACGTGCACGATCCGTGCGAGTGCCGCCATCTCGACCACGGTCGCCGCGGGCACCACCTCGGGAACGATGACCTCGTGTGCCTTGCGCTCCGATCCCTCGAGGATGCGGATGGTCGCCTCATGGTCCGGGTACCCGATCGACGCCTTCATGATGAAACGGTCGAGCTGCGCTTCGGGGAGCCGGTAGGTTCCGGCCTGCTCGATCGGGTTCTGAGTGGCGATCACCATGAACGGGCCGGCGACGGGGTGGGTGACACCGTCGACTGTGACCTGCCCTTCCTCCATGACCTCCAGGAGCGCCGACTGCGTCTTCGGGCTCGCCCTGTTGATCTCGTCGGCAAGCACGATGTTCGCGAACACGGGACCTCGGTGGAACTCGAAGTTGCCGGTGCGCTGATCGTAGACGTTGACGCCGGTGATATCGCCCGGCAGCAGGTCGGGGGTGAACTGCACACGGTTGCTCGTGCCGCGCACACTCTGGGCGATCGCCCGCGCAAGCGATGTCTTGCCCGTTCCCGGGAAGTCCTCCAGCAGCAGGTGCCCTTCGCTGAACAGGGCCGTGAGTGCGAGTCGGATGATGTGCGCCTTGCCGAGCAGGACCTGGTCGACGTTCGACACGATGCGCTCGAACACGCCTGAGAACCAGGTGGCCTGTTCCGGCGTCATCGTCATGGTCGGATCTCTTTCGATTGTGCTCGTCTGCGGTGCACTGCTCATCGGCGGCGTTCCATTCATCAGTATGGCGGTCGAGGGACTATCCAAGGTCGGCACTCCTCCAGCTGTGTTCGTAGGCGATTCCGTCGGCACCGACATAGACGATGAGGGTCGGATTCGTCTCTGTCGGCGTCACCGTGCACATCGGCGTCTGCCCGACGGCCGGCATGTCGGTGCGGGTGGCTCCGCCGTCGCAGCTGAAGCGCACATAGTCGTACGAGCCGGTCGGCCAGCCGGTCCAGCTGAACGAACGGGTCGTCGGATCGTAGCGCGCTCCTGTGAGCTGTGTACTGACGGGCGTCCCGAGTGGCTTCGTGAACATGCCGCTGCTGCAGATCGGGTCGCCGCCCGGATAGAGGTCGCAGACCTGGACCTGGAGCGTCAGGGAGACCCCGTAGTGACGCGTGCCTGCCGGTGCGAGCACTCCTCCGCCCAGTCCCAGCTGGCCGGACTCGGAGACACCCGCGCCGGTGAGCCAGTAGTTGACGACAGTCCCGTTGGTGCCGCCGCCCGCCCGGTAGGTGACGTCGGTGAGCGAGAAGTCGAACAGTCCGGTGCCGTCGTCGGTTGGTGGCGCGGTGGTCTGAACGTCCGTCGGCGTTCCCGGTGCGAGCCGCTGGACGGCCTGCACGACCGGCCCGGCCGTGCAACCCTGACCGTTGTACGCGTAGACGATGAAGGAGTAGACGTGGTTCGCGCTGAGCCCGCCGAAGTCGACCGACGTGGCGTCCGTCACCGGCTTGAAATGCGAATCGAAGCCGTCGTGAGACAGTACCGGCTGTCCGTTCTCGACACCCGTCACGGTGCACGACGGCGCGTTGTTGCCTTCGTACACACCCGCGAAGTACGACGTGATCGCGCGTCCGTTGTCGGCGAAGATGCCACCCCAGCTGAAGGTCGCCGTGCGGCCGTCGGCAGAGTGCGGCGTCGCGACGGGGACCGCACCGGTCGCGATCGGCCCGCCGGCCGGCACGCCGCTTCCCGTCGTCTGGTTCCAGACGGTTCTGCCGGCATAGAAGTCGTTCCGCGACGCGATGCTGTACGGAACGCTCGCGCCGTTCGCGATGCTCCCGTCCGTCAGGTTGAGCGAATACGACGTGCCGACGGCGTCTTTGCCGGAGACGGAGTAGGAGGCCGTCGCGCCGCCGAGCGTCAGGAGGTACGACGTGATCGGGCTCGCACCGGGCGCGTCGGCGGGCTTGTTCCAGCTGAACCTGAGGCCGTGGTCGAGCGGTGTCGTCGAGACGGTGGCGGGAGCCGTGGGGACGAGGTCGGACCAGACCGCATCCGTGTACGGGACGGGATCCGAGAGCCCGAGAGCGTTGCGGGCGGCGACAGTGATATGGACGGCGTTGTCCGGTCCGTTGCCCGGCGTGGGCACGGTGCAGGTCGTACTCACACAGGTGGTCGTCCCGACCACCTGGCCGTTGTCGGCGCGCGTCACGGTGAGGTCGTAGCCGACGATCGGCGAGTTGTTGAACGCCCCGGGAATCCACGACAGGGTGAGCGCGCGGTCGGCGAAGGTCGTCACCTGCACGTTCGAGACCGGCCCGGGGCGGTCCTGCACCGAGATGGTGACCGTGCCCCAGGCGTAGCGGTCCGGATCTCCTGTCGCGTCGGCGACTTCATACTGCAGAGTGGTGTCGGCGGGCAACGCGGTGGGCGAGACGGTCACATTCAACGTGCTCTTGTCAGCGCTCGGCTCGATCGAGACCCCGTCCGGAAGGTTGGAACTGCTCAGTCCGCGCACGCCGATGACCTTGAGCGGCTTGTCCGGGAACGGGTTGGTCGCATTGTCGTTCGCGAGTACGTCGACAGTGGTCGTCTTGCCTCGCGGGACGATGACCCGGTCTGCGGCGGGGCTTGCGAGGGGCCTGGTGGACGGCACGACATTGAGGTCGATCCTGCCCGCCTGACCGGCGTTGATCGCGTCCTTGACTCCGATGGAGATCGACGGGTTGGCGCCCTTGGGCGTGTTCGCATCGACGGAGATCGTCAGCTTCTGCCCGCTGAGGCTGAGTGCCACTCCCGCCGGCCTCGGATCATGGATGGAGTAGACGAGCTCGTTCTGGTCCTTCGCGTACGGGTAGCTCGTGAGCTTCGTGAGGTTGATCGTCTTGGACTGCCCCGGCTCGAAGTCGATGAGCGCGCCGGTGAACACGGGCGGCTGGTTCTCGCGCGGCGTCACGGTGATGGGAAGCACGATGGTCGCGACATTCGCGTTGGGATCCGTGTCGCTCGATCCGTCGGTGACCTGGAACGAGATCGACGCCGTGCCGAAGTACCGTGCCTCGCTGGTGAACTGCAGGGTGTCGTCGTTCACGACCAGGTCGTCGCCGTTCGAATGCGTCGCCCGCACTGTGGCCGCATCCGTCAGCCTGACCTTGCGGTCACCCACGGCCACGATGTAGTCGTTCAGGTGGATCGTCAGCTGCTTCTCACTCGGAACGCTCAGTTTCGTCGCACCGCGCTTGAGCTGCGGCAGGGCGTCGTCGTAGCCCGGCACGCGCACGAAGGCGTATGACGCGATCGACTCGTCGTCGGGATGGGCGACCTTGAACGGGATGATCTGGCTCTTTGCGGTGATGGTTACCCGGATGCGCTTGCTGCTCGTGACCTCCGCATTGTTGCCGTACCCGGGAACGACGGACAGCTTGAGGCTGCTGACCGGTCCGTCGGCGAAGAAGACGTTGGCGAGCACGTTCACCGAGACCGTGCGCTTGCCCAGGATGTCGGACAGGCCGAGCACGGTGTCGCTGGCGACGGGGCGGGCAAGGGGCGCGGTCTTGCTGACGGTGACCCGGATGAAGTTCTCGCTGGTTCCGCCGCGCTCGTTCTGGATCGTGTAGATGAAACTCGTGACGCCTTCGATCTTCGGCGCCTTCACGGTGACGATGCTGCCGACGATCTTCGCCGCTGCCTTGCCGTCGAGCGAGGTGACCTTCGTGATCGAGAGGGGGCTGCCGTCGGGGTCGGAGTCGTTGGCCAGCACCTGGATGGAGAGCGTCTTGCCGGGGCGTACGGTCACATCGTCCTCGACGGCGACCGGGTTGCGGGCGCCGTCGATCCGCGGCGCGATCCCCACCCGGATGACGCCGGTCGCACGGGCACCCAGCGCATCCACCACGGCGTAGGTGAACGTGTCCGTTCCCGCCGCGTACTCACCGGCCTGGTAGTCCATCCAGTCGCTCCCCGAGGCGATCACGGCGCCCTTCTGGGGGTTGGTCTCCTGCCCGATGAGCTGGACCGAGTCTCCGTCCGGGTCGATCCCGGACAGCGGGATCGTGATGCGGACCGTGTCGCCTGACAGGACGCGGGAGGTGACGGTCTTCGGCACCGGCGGGTTGTTCGTCGCCTCGTCCGTCTCGCGGACGGAGATGCTGACTTCGGCGGTGGCCCACTGTCCGTCCTCGCCGGTGACCCGGTAGACGGCGGTGAAGTTCCCCGGCTTCGACGGCGCCAGGTAGCGCAGGTGATCGCCCGACGCGAACAGCAGGCCGGCGCCCGCGGGCAGCGGGGAGGCGAGTGTCGGGTCGAGCGTCAGCTTGTCGCCGTCGGGCTGCACGTCATTGGCGAGCACCGGGATGTCGGCCACGTCGCCGACCCGCACGGAGACCGTGTCCGGGTTCGCGATCGGAGGCTGGTGGATCGTCAGCGGCGGGAGCTGGACGACCGTCACGGTTCCCTCGGTCTCGGCGAGACCGTTGCTGATGCGGTAGTGGAAATCGACCGGAGCGTCGAGCGGGCGGTTGAGCGTCACACGGAGAAGGCGCTGGCCGAGGATCTCGACCCGCACGCCCGAACTCAGGGCTGGAGGCGTCACCCCCGTGATCAGGAGCACTCCGCCCGACGGGTCGATGTCCGTCGCGAGGACGTCGACGGTCTGGGTCGTCTGCTCGCGGATGAAGGCGGTGTGCGGCACGGCGATCGGCTGGGTCTTGGCGCCGGGAGGGGCTTTGACGTCGATCCGGATCGTGCCGGTGGCCGTGAGCACCCCGTCGGTGACCGCGTATTCGAGGTTGTGCGTCCCCACCTGGTCGCTCGTGAAGCGGAAGGTGCCCCCCTGGTAGTCGGGGGTGATGGTGGAGTCAGCCTTCGCGGGCACGTTGCTGAGACGGACCGTGCCCGTGCCGCCGCGCACATGCAGGAGCGGGGAAACCGTGATCTCCTGGCCCTGGTACGCCAGCAGGGCGAAGGGGTCCGTGATGATCGGCACCGAGCCGGGCGAGCGGACTGTCACGGAGAGGGTGCCGGTGCCGTCGGCGCGCGAGTCGGAGACCACGAGCGAGACGTCTTTGAGTGTGCCACCCCGACCCTTGTCGGAGTATGCGACCGATCCCTGCGGCGTGAAGGTCACCGAATCCGGGGCCGGCACAGTGGCCGACGCGAGGAAGAACGCATCGCCGTCGGGGTCGTAGCAGTTGCCGAGCACCTGGCTCGTCACCCTGCCGCCCGACTGGACGACCGCTTTGGACGTGCGCGCGCACACCGGTGGAGCGTTCTCCGATGGCAGGCGCACCGTGACCGTGACGGAGGCCGAGGCGCTTCCACCGTGGCCGTCGGAGATCGTGTACTGGAACGAGATCCGCCCCGATGCCGTCTCGGGAAGGGTGATCTGCAGCAGCTGGTCGCTGTTGACCAGCTCGACGGTTCCCTGCGCGGCGGGGATGCCGGTGAAGGACCCGACGACGAGCACATCACCGTTCGGGTCGTAGTCGTTCAGGAGTACCGGGAGCGGGGTCGCCCGGCCCGGCCTGGCCCCGAAGGAGTCGCTGATCGCGACGGGCGGCTGCTGGGCCTTTGCATACTGCGGCGGCGTGTCCTGTTTGCTCTGGTCGACCTGCTCCTGATTGTTCTTCTTCTGGACGAGCTGGTCCCAGTTGTCGATGACGGCGTTGCCGTTCTGCACCGCCCACGCGACACCGGACTTCACGTCGTTGAGCACCACGCGCGATCCATTGGCCTTGAAGGCGAGGGATGCGCCCGGCGGCACCTGCGCCAGTGTCTGCGTCGTTCCCGGCGAGTTCTCGGAGCACGAAGTCCAGGTCGAGCCTCCGGTCCACGCCCCGTAGGTGCATCCGCCGACGACGACGGGAGCCGCCGGGACACCGGTTCGGCCGCCGACGCGCACGGCCGCGGCCGAACCGTCCAGGGGAACGCGGATGAGACTGGTCGAGGTCGCGATCGCAACGCTGTTTCCGGTGATGCTCGGTTGCTGGAGTACGGGATCGGTGGATGTCCCGAGAACGCCGGCCAGGTTCACCGTTCTGCCGTGGAGGTACAGGACGCGGCGATCCGGGTCGAGGAGCGCCCAGTGACCGGCGACCGTCGTGATGGTGTCGTTGACGCCCTGGGCCGCCTGCGGAACCTTCTCGGTCGTGCTCACCGTGTCTTGGCCCGACGTGTCGATACGGTGCACGACCCCCGTGTCCGGGAGGAAGGCATAGAGGACGCCGGAGGCGTCCATGGTCGTCTTGGCCGCCCCACCGAGGTCGAGCGTGGGGGCGGCGCCTGAGTTGAAGTTCGACAGATCGGCCACAGTGGTGAGCCAGATCTGGCCCGTCGCCTCGGAGGCGATGGCCACCCGGTCGCCCGCCAGGTGGATCGAGGGCTGCCGCGGAGGAAGCGGCAGGCTCTTGCCCGCTTCGCTCGTCGCCGGGTCGACGACGGCGACGGTGTTGCTCTCGGTGTCGACCAGGAGAACGTTCGTGCCGTCCTGGACGACGTCGACCGTGCTCCCGGTGGCGGGAACGACGGTGTTCAGACTGTTGATCTCGGTGTTGGCCCGGCCGATCGACTTCTTGGCGTCACTGGCCACCCAGACGGCTGCGTCGCCGAGGTTCATCCGTTGCGCGCTGTAGCCGCTCGACACGACGGCCATCGTCGTCACGAGGGCGACGATCGCCGTACCGCTCGTCGCCGTAGCGACGAGCGACTTGTGCGCTGCGAGCCACTTCCAGATCATGGGCCGGCGGACCGTTCAACACACTTCTGCGCACTGGGCTGCCCGGTGCGCCCGTCCCGGTTGACCGTGACGGTCACGCAGACCCGCGACCCCGGTTTGGCGTCGACCCGGAACTCGGTGCCGCGTTGGATGCTGGGCGGTGAGTCGCCGACGGCCACCTGGTAGGCGTCGTCGGGCTGGAGGCCCGGGTCGCTCCAGCTGAACACGACGGTGCCCTCGGTGAGCTGGCCGGAGAGATCGCGCACGACCGGGATGTCCCCGCTGGCCCCCACGCGAACCAGCACCAGTGTCGCTGTGATGGCCAGTGCCACCACCAGCACCGCGCAGGCCGCGATGCCGAGCACGAGCGCGCGCGACCACCGGGACGGCGCGGGGGACGGCGCCAGGTCGGAGCTGCCGAGGCTCTCGCGCACGATGGTGCTCGACGGAGTGCGCCCGGTCGACGCTCCCCCGCCTGACCTGCGGCGGCGGACGTTGGCCGACGGATCGATGCTCACCACGCCCTTGATTCGCGTGCGGTCTTCGGGGTCCGCCGCCGTCGCGAGCGCCCAGTCGTCCATCGCGACTTCGATCGGTGTCTGCGCGAGCCCCAGTTCGGACTCGACCGCCTGCAACTCGCGGATCAGCTCGAGCACCGAGTGCTGCCGGGAGTTGGGCTTCTTGGACATGGCCCGCTCCAGTACAGCGACCAGTCGGGGCGGCACATCCGGCCGATCGATCGGCTGCGGGCGACCGCGCGTGATGCGGGAGATCAGTTCGGCCGAGGTGTTCTCTTTGCCGGGGATCTCGAACGGCGATCGCCCTGCGAGCAGGGAGTAGATCGTCGCTCCGAGTGCCCAGACCTCGCTTGCGATCGTGCCGGACGTCTCGTCGAGCAGCACTTCGGGGGCCGACCACGGTATGGACAGCCCGATCGCCTCGGTGATGTCGGCCTCGCCGAGCGTGGCCGCGATTCCGAAGTCGCTGAGCACCGGATGCCCGTACACGGTGGTCAGGATGTTCGAGGGCTTGATGTCCCGATGGAGGACACCCGCACGGTGCGCCGTCTCGACGGCACTGGCGATGCGGATGCCGATGCTGAGCACGGTGGGCACCGGCAGCGGCTCCGTACGGTAGCGCTGGCCGATCGCCGCGGAGCAGAGCTCCATGACGAGGTACGGACGCCCGTCTGCGGAGACACTCGCCTGATAGACGGTGAGGATCGACGGATGGGTGCTCAGCTGGGCCATGAGGTTCGCCTCGGCCTGGAACATCTGCCGCACCTGGCTGGTCACGACCTCGGCGAGCATGACCTTGACGGCTACCTGGCGTCGCGGCAGGTTCTGCTCGTAGAGGAAGACGTCGGCGAATCCGCCTGAGCCGAGCACGCGGACATACGAGAAGCCGGGAAGGTTCGGTGGCTGGGATGGCAGACGCCTGGCCATGTCGCCTCCCGTATGAAATCGTGCACTCCGCTAGGCAGTGCGGCCTCTGTCGGTCTCATCAAAACGCCCGCCGGCACGGGTTGATTGGCAAACGTTTCCTTATTCTAGGCAGGCCCAGGCTGTGCTCCAGCCCCAGGCCGCCCTGTGGGGATAACCCGGACACCCCCAACTCGGGGGGCAAAACGACTGGACTTCGGGCACCCGCCTCAGTGTCGGCGGACAGCACGACGCGAGGAGCCCTCGCCGCGAGCGGCGCTCTCGGGCGTCTCCAGGACATCGATCACCACGACGGTCACGTTGTCGCGCCCGCCGTTGCCGAGTGCGGCATCCATCAGCTGCTGCGCCGAATCCAGCGGCGAATGGCCCTCCCGGAGGAAATGCCGGATGCCGTGCTCGGTCAGCTCCTTCGTCAGCCCGTCGGAGCAGACCAGCAGCCGCGTTCCCGCGACGATCGGGATGAACCAGTAGTCGGGCACAGGATCTTCATTGAATCCGACAGCCCTCGTGATCACGTTGCTGTGCGGATGGACTTCCGCCTCCGCGGCGGTGATCGCGCCCGCGTCGAGCAGCTCCTGCACGATCGAATGGTCGATCGTGAGCTGCTCGAGCACCCCGTCGAGGTAGCTGTAGACGCGCGAGTCGCCGATGTTGAACACCAGCCAGTGCGGCACACCGTCGACCAGGGTGAGCGCGAGGCCGGTCACCGTCGTTCCCGTACCGAGGTCGGTGTGCCCGACGCCGCGGCCCATGTCGTCGACCGCGGAACGCAGGGCATCGTTGATCGCGTCCTCGCGGACGAAGTTCACGGACACCTGTTCGGCAAGACGGGTGACGACGGCCGTGCTGGCGAAATCGCCCGCCGTGTGCCCGCCCATGCCGTCTGCCACGGCGAAGATCGGGGATCGGGCGAGGAGGCTGTCCTCGTTGACGGAACGACGATATCCCTTGTCGCTCAACGCCGCCCAGGCGAGCCCGACACGGGTGCCCGAGCCACCGGGGACGGCCACATAATGGCGTCTGTTGCTGCGACCGATCTGGGTCACGCGCATCCTCTCGTTGTCGTGCCTGACGAGTAGGTCATCACGGTACATCCCGGGCGGGTGTGATCTCGATGATATTACCGTCGCCGATGTCCACCCGCGCGCCGGGCAGCACCACGACCGACTCGCCGGGCTTGAGCCTGCTCTGCAGGCCCTCCCGCGACGACACCAGCGTGCCGTTGGTCGAGCGCATGTCGGTGACCACCACGGTGTCGCCGACCTGCTCGAGCTGCACGTGCGTCGACGAGACCTCCTGGTCGCGCGATTCCACCCCGATGAGCCGTGGCATGACACCTGCGACGACCCGAGGAGGTCGTGGGCTGCGTCCGATCAGCACCGGCAGATCGAGCTCGATGGGGTCGGCCGAGCCGATCCGGAACCCCAGCACCGCCTCCGGAGCCTGCGCGAGCACGGGGCGCCGTGCAGCCCGCACCGTGTCGTCGAGGGAGGGAAGGGCGATCGTCGCAGTCGACACGTCGGAGGCGGGTGGAACGCGCTTCGGCCGGATGATGGTCTCATCCGCGTCGCCGGCCCTGTGGGCTTCGTCGGCTTCGTCGGCGGCCGAGGACTCGTCGACCGGAGCGGCCGGGGCCTTGGCGAGCGGAGCATCCGCCACCGGCTCCGCGGAGCGCTCGATGGGATGCGTGGACCAGACGAGCAGTTCGCCGTCGACCACGCCCGTGCCGAGCGGCAGTGCGCCGCGAGCCGCGGTCGCGACGGGACCGGTCGGATGGTCGTCAGCTCCGAGGACGAGACCGATGACCGACCGGAACTCCGCGAGTACCCAGGGCTGGGTCCCCTTCGCCGAGAAACGGCGCGAGCCACCGACCGAGAACACGTCCGCAGACGCGGAGCCGCGCACCACGGCCGTCACAAGGGCCTCGCCGGTATCGTGCTGCATCGCGATCGTCGCAGCGGCGAACGAGCGGACGGCGTCGTCGCCGACCAGCGGAAATGCTCCGACGACAGACTCGATCGTGGCGAGATCCGACTCGGCCAGCCACCAGAGCGCGTCGACGACCGAATCGCTCGCACTGCTGTCGAACATCGCCACGAAGGTTCTGCCCGCGACGAAATGCCACTGCGATCGCCCGCCG
Source organism: Diaminobutyricibacter sp. McL0608 (assembly GCF_039613825.1). Lineage (NCBI taxonomy): Bacteria > Bacillati > Actinomycetota > Actinomycetes > Micrococcales > Microbacteriaceae > Leifsonia > Leifsonia sp. McL0608. The sequence goes on from NZ_CP154826.1 coordinate 2,659,419, forward strand.
TTCGGGGCATACCGCGTATAGCCGGGGGTCACTCCTGCTGCCTCCTGCTGCCGACGGTGCGTGGTGGTCCGCCCGGGCCGACCCGCTGCGGCCTATGAGCCGATGTAGCTCATGACGTGCTTGATCCGAGTGTAATCTTCGAAACCGTACATCGAGAGGTCTTTGCCATAGCCGGAGTGCCGGAATCCGCCATGGGGCATCTCGGCGACGATCGGGATGTGCGTGTTGATCCAGACACAGCCGAAATCGAGTCCCTTGGCGAAACGCATCGCCCGGCCGTGGTCGCGGGTCCAGACCGACGAGGCGAGGCCGTACTGCACGCCGTTGGCCCACCGCATCGCCTCGGCTTCGTCCGAGAACTTCTGGACGGTCTGAACGGGGCCGAAGATCTCCCGTTGCACGGCCTCGTCGTCCTGACGGAGCCCTGAGACGATCGTCGCCTCGTAGAAGTAGCCGTTCGATCCCTGACGGTGGCCGCCGAGCTCGACCGTCGCATGGTCGGGCAGACGATCGATGAAGCCGGACACCTGGGACAGCTGGTTGGCGTTGCTCACCGGCCCGAAGAGGATGCCCTCCTGGTTCGGTGCGCCCGTCGTGGCGTTCGTGCGGGCGTACGCGGCGAGCGCCGCGACGAACTCGTCGTGGATGCCTTCCTGGACCAGCAGCCGCGTGGCGGCCGTACAGTCCTGACCGGCGTTGAAGTAGCCTGCCGCGACGATGCCTTCGACCGCCTTCTCGATGTCGGCGTCGTCGAACACGATCACCGGCGCCTTTCCGCCGAGTTCCAGGTGCACGCGTTTGAGGTCGAACGAGGCGGCGCGCGCCACTTCCATGCCCGCACGCACCGAGCCGGTGATCGAGATCATCTGCGGGATCGGGTCCTGTGTCATCGCAGCACCGGTCGTGCGGTCGCCCGTGATCACGTTGACGACGCCCGCAGGCACGAACTCGGCGATGACCTCCGCGAGGAGGAGCGTGGACTGCGGGGTCGTGTCCGACGGCTTCAGCACCGTGGTGTTGCCTGCCGCGATCGCCGGCGCGAACTTCCAGACAGCCATGTTGAGGGGGTAGTTCCACGGCGTGACCTGCCCGACGACGCCGATCGGCTCGCGGCGGACGAACGATGTGTGGTCCTTCATGTACTCACCGGCGCTGCGGCCCTCGAGGTTGCGGGCCGCTCCCGCGAAGAACCGGATCTGGTCGACCGAGAGGAGGATCTCATCGTCGACGAGAGTCGTACGGGGCTTCCCTGTGTCCTGGGATTCGAGGTCGGCGAACTCTTCTGCGCGTGCCTCCATGGCATCCGCGATCCGGAAGAGTGCGAGCTGGCGTTCGCCCGGGGTGGTCTCGCCCCAGACCTCGAAGGCGTCGTTCGCGGCGGCATACGCTTCAGCGACGTCGGCTTCCGTCGAGACGGGCGACGTGCCGTACACCTCTTCGGTGGACGGGTCGACGAGGTCGATGCGCTCCGTCGCGCGGGATTCGGCGTAGTCGCCGTTGACAAAATTGCGGAGTTCCTGCGTACTCATGCCGCGAGTCTACTGATTTCGTCTGCGAAATGGGCCGATATATACGGAATCACTTGCCGAAGGCGAATCTCACTGACAGAATCGACCCATGAGCACCCTTCGGGCATCGACGCCAGGCAAGCCGATGCAGATCGATGATGTGTCAAAGGCGATCATCGAGCAGCTGCAGGCCGACGGCCGCCGCTCCTATGCAGAGATCGGCAAAGCGGTCGGACTCAGCGAGGCCGCCGTCCGCCAACGAGTCCAGAAGCTGACCGAATCCGGCGTGATGCAGATCGTCGCCGTCACCGACCCGATGCAGCTGGGCTTCTACCGGCAGGCGATGATCGGCGTCCGCGTGAGCGGCGACACGCGCGTCGTCGCCGACAAACTCGCGGCGATGCCGGCCGTCGACTACGTCGTACTCACAGCGGGGACGTTCGACATCCTCGCTGAGGTGGTGTGCGAGAACGATCTCGACCTCATCACCATGCTGAACTCGGAGATCCGCACCCTCGAGGGTGTGCTCTCGACCGAGACGTTCGTCTATCTGAAACTCCACAAACAGTTCTACAACTGGGGAACGCGGTAACACATGAGCACAACCACGGCAGCACCGACCACCTCGTCCGAAGCCGAGCTCCAGGCCAAGGCCAGGGATCACCTCTGGATGCACTTCGCACGCCAGTCCGTCATGGAAGACGGGCACGGAGTGCCGATCATCACGCGGGGTGAAGGCCACCACATCTGGGATTCCCAGGGGCGGAAGTACATCGACGGGCTCTCCGGCCTGTTCGTCGTCAACGCGGGTCACGGGCGGAAGCGCCTCGCTGAGGTCGCCGCGCGCCAGGCCGAGCAGCTTGCGTTCTTCCCGATCTGGTCGTACGCGCATCCGAACGCCATCGAGCTCGCCGACCGGCTCGCGAGCTACGCGCCAGGGGACCTCAACCGCGTCTTCTTCTCGACCGGCGGAGGTGAAGCGGTCGAGACCGCCTTCAAGCTCGCCAAGTACTACTGGAAGCTGCAGGGCCGCCCGACCAAGCACAAGGTGATCTCGCGCAACGTCGCGTACCACGGCACCCCGCAGGGTGCCCTGGCCATCACCGGGATCCCGGCGATGAAGGAGATGTTCGAGCCCCTGACCCCCGGCGGCTTCCGCGTTCCGAACACCAACTTCTACCGCGCGCCCGAGCACGGCGACGACCTCGAGGCGTTCGGTGTGTGGGCCGCGAACCGCATCGAGGAGATGATCGAGTTCGAGGGTCCCGAGACCGTGGCCGCGGTCTTCCTCGAGCCCGTGCAGAACTCCGGTGGATGCTTCCCGCCCCCTCCCGGCTACTTCAAGCGCGTGCGCGAGATCTGCGACAAGTACGACGTGCTCCTGGTCAGCGACGAGGTCATCTGCGCTTTCGGGCGCATTGGCCACATGTTCGCCTGCGACGAGTACGGCTACGTCCCCGACATGATCACCTGCGCGAAGGCCATGACGAGCGGATACTCCCCCATCGGCGCGACCATCGTCAGCGACCGCATCTACGAGCCCTTCAAGCACGGCAACACGTCGTTCTACCACGGCTACACGTTCGGCGGTCACCCGGTGTCTGCCGCGGTGGCGATGGAGAACCTCGACATCTTCGAGGAGGAGAAGCTCAACGAGCACGTCCGCGAGAATTCGCCGCTGTTCCGCGCCGAACTCGAGACGCTCCTCGACCTGCCGATCGTCGGCGATGTGCGCGGCGACGGTTACTTCTTCGGCATCGAACTGGTGAAGGACAAGGCGACCAAGGAGACCTTCGACGACGACGAGTCGGAGCGGCTGCTCCGTGGCTTCCTGTCGAAGGCGCTCTTCGACGCCGGCCTGTACTGCCGCGCCGACGACCGCGGCGACCCCGTCGTGCAGCTGGCCCCGCCGCTGACCATCGGACCCGCCGAGTTCAAGGAGATCGGCCAGATCCTCCGAGGCGTCCTCTCCGAGGCGTGGACCAGGCTCTAACCGACCACGAGCACAGGAGAAGTGGGCTCAAAGCGACGCTGTGGACCGCCTTCTCCTGTGCTCGACTTCTGTGAGGACGAGAGATGAGCGACGACTACCGGCGCGTCAGTTTCTGGATGGATGCGCTCGTCGCGTCGGGCGCGGATGATCTGGAGCCGCGCGCCTCTCTCTCCGAGGATGTGAGCGTCGACGTGTGCATCGTCGGGGGCGGCCTCACCGGCCTCTGGACCGCGTACTACCTCCAGGAGGCCGACCCGACCCTGTCGATCGCGATCCTGGACAAGGACATCGCCGGTTTCGGCGCGTCCGGACGCAACGGCGGCTGGAGTTCCGCGCTGTTCCCTCTGTCCGCATCCGCCCTCGAGTCGCGTTACGGCTTCGATGCCGCAGTGGCGCTCCGCCGGGCGATGGTCGATACCGTCGACGAAGTGGGTCGATCCGCGGAGGCCGAAGGAATCGACTGCGACTTCGTCCGCGGCGGTACGGTTGCCTTCGTGCGCTCCTCCGTCCAGCTCGCGAGCGCGCGGGCGGAACTCGAGGAGGCCACGCACTTCGGGGTCGACCAGGTGTCCCTGCTCGGCACCGACACCGTCCGGGAACGGTTCGGGGTGCCGAGCGCGATCGCCGCGACATTCGCAGCCGAGTGCGCACGCATCCAGCCTGCGAAGCTCGTGCGCGGCCTCGCGCGCGCCGTCGAGCGACGCGGGGCGACCATCTACGAGCGCACCGAGGTGCGATCCTGGGCGGACGGCCGAGTGGATGCGGTGGTCGGCGACACACCGCGAAGCGTCCGCGCTGCGACCGTCGTGAACGCGACGGAAGGATACGGTTCGGCGCTTCGTCAGGTCGGCCGCCGCATCCTGCCGCTGTACTCGCTGATGATCGCGACGGAGCCGCTCAGCGACGCCGTCTGGGACCGCATCGGTATCGAGCACGGCCAGACCTTCACCGACTTCCGCCACCTGCTGATCTACGGCCAGCGCACCGCCGACAACCGTTTCGCGTTCGGCGGGCGGGGCGCGCGGTATCACCTCGGAAGCGCCATCCGGCCCGCCTACGACCGCGTCGGCCGCGTCACACACCACCTGCGGCGGGCTCTCGTCGACCTCTTCCCGGCTGCGGCGGATGCGCGGATCACGCACGAATGGGGCGGCCCGCTGGGGGTCCCCAGGGACTGGCACGCCTCCGTCGGCTTCGATGCCGCACGCAAGGAGGCGTGGGCAGGCGGCTACGTCGGTGACGGGGTGAGCACCACCAACCTCGCCGGACGCACGCTGGCCGACCTCATCACTGGAGCGGACACCGAGCTGACCTCACTCGCCTGGGTGAACCACCGGTCACCGCGCTGGGAGCCGGAACCCCTGCGGTTCGCTGGCGCCAACGCTGGACTGGTGGGGATGCAGTTCGCCGACGCCGAGGAGCGCGTCACGGGTCGTCCGTCCGTCGCCGCCCGTCTCATGCGACCGCTGACCGGCCACTGACCGCACGCGAACGAAGGGCCACGCTTACGCTGTGACCCCTTGTTCGCGCGTGGAGGTCAGACGTCCTCCGAGATCGCCGCGGCGAACTGCGAGTTGTACAGGTTGTAATACGCGCCGCCGGCAGCGAGCAGCTGGGCGTGCGTGCCCTGCTCCACGATGCGGCCCGACTCCATCACGAGGATCAGGTCAGCGTCGCGGATCGTCGAGAGGCGGTGGGCGATCACGAAGCTCGTGCGGTCGGCGCGGAGCGCGCTCATCGCCTTCTGCACCAGCAGCTCCGTGCGCGTGTCGACCGAGCTCGTAGCCTCGTCGAGGATGAGCACGCTGGGTCGCGCGAGGAACGCCCGGGCGATCGTCAGCAGCTGCTTCTCGCCGGCGCTCACGTTGCCGCCCTCATCGTCGAGCACCGTGTCGTAGCCGTCGGGCAGCGAGTGCACGAAGCGGTCGACGTAGGTCGCGCGGGCCGCGTCGAGAATCTCCTCCTCCGTCGCGCCCGGCCGGCCGTACGCGATGTTCTCGCGGATCGTGCCGCCGAACAGCCACGTGTCCTGCAGCACCATCCCCATCCGGCTCCGCAGGTCGTCGCGCGTCATCGACGCGATGTCGACGCCGTCGAGCGTGATGCGCCCGGAGTCGATCTCGTAGAAACGCATCATCAGGTTGACCAGCGTCGTCTTGCCCGCGCCTGTCGGTCCCACGATCGCGACCGTCTGGCCCGGCTGAGCGACCAGCGAGAGGTCCTCGATCAGGGGCGTCTCGTCCACGTAGCGGAATGAGACGTCCTCGAACTCGAGGCGGCCCTTCGTTCCGATCGGGCTCTTCGGCGCGGCGGGGTCGACCGATTGCTCGTCGGCGTCGAGCAGCTCGAAGACCCGCTCGGACGATGCGACGCCCGACTGGAGCAGGTTCGCCATCGAGCCGAGCTGGGTGAGTGGCTGGGTGAACTGCCTCGAGTACTGGATGAAGGCCGTCACGTCACCGATCTGCAGTGCACCGGATGCGACCTGGAGGCCGCCCGCGACGGCGATGACCACATACATGAGGTTTCCGACGAACATCATGGCCGGCATGATGATCCCCGAGATGAACTGCGCGCCGAAGCTCGCCTTGTACATCTCTTCGTTCTTGAGCCGGAACTGCTCCTCGACCTCGCGGTGCCGACCGAACACCTTGACCAGGGCGTGACCGGTGTAGGCCTCCTCGATCTGGCCGTTGAGCTCGCCCGTGTGCTTCCACTGGGCCACGAACAGCTTCTGCGAACGCCGTGCGATCACCATCGTCACGATCAGCGTGAGGGGAATGGTGATGAGAGCGATCAACGCCAGCAACGGCGACACGATGAACATCATCACGACGACGCCGATCACGGTGAGCAGCGAGGTGAGCAGCTGGCTCAGCGTCTGCTGCAGGGTCTGCGAGATGTTGTCGATGTCGTTGGTGACCCGGCTGAGCAGCTCGCCGCGGTTCATGCCGTCGAAGTACCTCAGCGGAAGCCTATTGATCTTCTCCTCGACCTCTTCGCGCAGGCGGTACACGGTGCGCTGGGTGATCCCGTTGAGCACGTAGGCCTGCAGGTAGCTGAAGAGGGACGAGAAGATGTAGAGCAGCAGTACGACCATCAAGACCATGCTGAGGGCGCGGAAGTCGATCCCTTCGCCCGGGGTGAGGGTCATCCCACTCAGCAGGTCGGCCTGCTGGCCGTGCCCTGACGCCCGGAGTCCCGCGATGACCTGGTCCTGGGTCAGCCCCTTCGGCATCGTCTTGGAGATCGCCCCGGCCACGACGATGTTGATCGCGTTGCCGAGGATCTTCGGACCGAGCACGGCGAACGTCACGCTGAACACGCCGAGGATGGTCACGAAGACGACCCCCCAGCGCTCGGGCGCGAGCCGGCCGGCCAGTCGCTTGGCGCTGGGTCCGAAGTTCATGGCCTTCTCGACCGGACCCTGCATGCCGCCGAACGGTCCTCCACCGCCGGGTCCGCGCCGCGGCATCGGGCGGGGAGGCGTCTTCTCTTCTGTCGTGCTCATGCTGCTTCCTCCGCGGTGAGCTGGGACGAGACGATCTCCGCGTAGGTCTCGGAGGTCTCGAGGAGTTGTTCGTGGGTACCCTGGCCGACGATCCGGCCGTCTTCGAGCACGAGGATCTGGTCGGCGTCCATGATGGTCGTGACCCGCTGCGCCACGATGATGAACGTCGCGCCGGTGACATCACGCTTCAGCGCCGTGCGAAGACGGGCGTCGGTGCTCACATCGAGCGCGGAGAACGAGTCGTCGAAGACGTAGATCTCCGGGCGTTTGACCAGGGCCCGGGCGATGGCGAGCCTCTGGCGCTGGCCACCCGATACGTTGGTGCCGCCCTGGGAGATCGGGGCGTTCAGGCCCTCAGGCATCGCCTCGACGAAGTCGCGTGCCTGGGCGGTCGAAAGCGCCGCCCAGAGCTCGTCCTCCGTCGCGTCGGGCTTGCCGTAGCGGAGGTTGCTCTCCACGGTGCCCGAGAAGAGATAGGGCTTCTGCGGCACGAGCCCGATGCGCGACCACAGGAGGTCGGGCTCGAGTTCCGCGACGTCGACGCCGTCGACCAGGACGAGCCCGCTGGTCGCATCGAACAATCGCGGGATCAGGTTGACCAGCGACGTCTTGCCCGCGCCCGTGCTGCCGATGATCGCCGTCGTGCGGCCCGAGCGGGCGAGGAAGCTCACGTCGCTGAGGACCGGCTGCTCCGCACCGGGGTACGCGAAGCTCGCATCCACCAGTTCGACGGTTCCATGCGTTTCGAGAACGCTCACCGGGCTCGCGGCCGACGTGACCGTCGATTCCGTGTTGAGCACTTCCGAGATGCGGTCGGCGCAGACGGCTGCACGCGGAATGAGAACGGCCATGAACGTCGCCATCATCACCGCCATGAGGATCTGCATGAGGTACTGCAGGAACGCGGTCAGCGTGCCGATCTGAAGCGAGCCGTCCTGGATCTGGAATGCTCCGAACCAGATCACGGCGACGCTCGAGACGTTCAGCACGAGCATCACGATCGGGAACATCAGCGCGAACAGGCGGCCGGCGCGCAGTGCAGTGTCGGTGACTTCTTCGTTGGCCTTCTTGAACCGCCGGACCTCGACGTCTTCGCGTACGAACGCACGCACGACCCGGATACCGGTGAGCTGCTCGCGCAGCACCTTGTTGACCTTGTCGATGCGGGCCTGCATGAGCCGGAAGAGGGGCACCATGCGCACGATGATGAGGCCGACCGCGATCAGCAGGATCGGCACGCTGACGACGATCAGCCAGGCGAGCTGGATGGACTGCTGCAGGGCCAGGATGATGCCGCCGATCGCCAGGATCGGTGCCGAGATCAACAAGGTGCAGGTCATGAGCACGAGCATCTGGACCTGCTGCACGTCGTTCGTGTTGCGAGTGATCAGCGAAGGCGCCCCGAATGCGGAGACTTCCCGCTCCGAGAACTCGCCCACCCTCACGAAGATCGCGCCGCGCAGGTCACGCCCGACGCGCATCGCGACCTTCGCACCGAAGTAGACGGCGGTGATCGCGCAGGCGACCTGCAAGACCGTGACGCCGAGCATCCCGGCGCCCACCCAGAGGATGTAGTTCGTATCGCCCTTGACCACACCGTTGTCGATGATGTCGGCATTGAGGGTCGGCAGCCACAGCGACAGCAGCGACTGTCCGAGCTGGAAGAAGACGACGCCGACGAGGAGTCGCCAGTGCGGGCGCAGGAAGCGACCGAGGAGTTTCAGGAGCATTGTGGGTCCTAGTTCGTGACGGATGCGGCGGTTGATTCGGTACTGATGAATAGTGCTGGGGTGGTGCGGGAGAGCGTCTCGCCGATGTCGGCCGGATGCCCGGCGACCCCGTAGAGCACGAAGCGGGCGAGTTCGTCCACGCTGAATTCCATGCCCTCGTTCAGTGCGGGGAACGACGAGGCGACGCTGACCATCCGAACGATGTGCGCGACACGGTCGGCTGGCCAGTTGAGGGAAGCCGCCTCGGGTGCGAGCACCTCGGCGATGATGGCCGGGAATTCGTGACGCGCGTTCGGCACGGGCGGGCGCTCTCCGCCGATGGCCGCGATCATGCGGAACATGCTCGAGAACCGTTCGCGCATCAGATAGATCATCGCGCGGACCTTGTTCTCGAGCGGGAGCGCGGGGTCGATCGACCGGAGTGCCTGCCGGAGCGGCTCGGGGTCGAGATATTTCTCGATGGCAGCCGTGACAAGCGTGTCCTTGTCGCCGAATGCGCGGAAGATCGTGCCTTCGGCGATGCCTGCGGCTTCGGCGATCTGCTTCGACGTGACGGCACGGCCGTGCTCGATGAGCAGCGGGATGACCGCGTCGATGATCATCGACTGCCGCTCCTCGACCGACAACGGCTGCGCTCGCCGATTCTGGACCATGAGGTCGAGACTAGTTGAGTGAGTGCTCACTCACAATGCACGCCGCGTTCGCCGATGGCGAAAATCCCGGCGCGTCCGCCCGGCTCAGGAGAACAGGTCCGAAATGGTCGCGACCTCGTCATCGCTGGGCGTCCACGAAGTGGCCGCCTCCGCATTCTGCACGATCTGCTCGGGCTTCGTGGCCCCCGCGATCACGCTCGTGAGTCCGGGTTGGGCGAGCAGCCACGCGAAGGTCGCCTCGAGCATGGTCACACCGCGCACGTCGCAGAACTCCTGGTACTGCTCGATGACATCCCACGGTGCGTTGTCGGCGAGGTGCTTGCGGATCATCATGATGCGGCTGTCAGCCGGGCCGCCCTGCCGCGAGAATTTGCCCGTGAACAGGCCGTTGTAGAGCGGGAAGAAGGGAAGGAAGCCCAGTCCGAACTTGTTGACCGCCGGCAGCACCTCTTTCTCGGCACCGCGTACCAGCAGGCTGTACTCGTTCTGCGCCGAGATGAACTTCGGGTGGCCGGCGAGCTGCGCGGTGAACTCGGCCTCGGCGATCTGCCAGCCTGCGAGGTTGGAGTGTCCGATGTAACGGACCTTGCCTTCGGAGATGAGGTCGTCGAGAGCGGCCAGGGTCTCTTCGATCGGAGTGACAGCATCCGGCGCGTGCAGCTGGTACAGATCGATCCAGTCGGTCTGCAGGCGGCGCAGTGACGCCTCGACGGCGAGTCGAATGTAGCGTCGCGATCCGCGAGCGCCCCAGTCGGGCCCGTTCGCACCGCTCATGTCCATGCCGAACTTGGTCGCGAGCACGATCCGGTCGCGCTTTCCGGCGAGGGACTTGCCCATCAGGGTCTCCGACAGCCCACGTTCCGCCCCGTAGATGTCAGCCGTGTCGAAGAGGGTCACGCCGGCATCGATTGCCGCGCCGATCACGGCGTCGGTCCCCGCCTGGCTCTCGGATGCGGTCCCCTGCCTTCCGAAGTTGTTGCAGCCGAGGCCGATCGTGGAGACCACGAGGCCGGAGTTTCCGAGGGGGCGATATTCGATCTGAGCCATGTTTCAAGGCTAGCCGCCCCGGCACGTCCGCCCGACCGCGGGCGGCCCCGACGACGGAGGGAAGTCAGCCGACCGGGAGGTTCCCGAGACCGTCAGGGACCGGGATGGAGGCGAGCAGGCGTGCCGTGTAGTCGTTCGTCGGCGAGTTCCAGACCTGGTCGATCGGTCCGGTCTCGACGACGCGACCCGCCTGCATGACGGCGACGCGGTCGGCGATGACGCGGACGACCGACAGGTCATGGCTGATGAACAGGAGCGAGGCGCCGTTCTTCAGAGCGACGTCGCGCATGAGCTGGGCGACCTTGGCTTGAAGCGACGCGTCGAGCGAGGCGATCGGCTCATCGCCGATGAGCACATCCGGCCGCGCCGCGATCGCACGGGCGATCGCGATGCGCTGACGCTGGCCGCCGGAGAATTCGTGGGGGTAGCGGTCGGCCGCGTCCGCGTCGAGGCCGACGTCTGCGAGCAGTTGGGGCACGGTCGAGCGGTCGGGACCGGCGACGGCGAACGCATCCGCGATCTGGGCGCCGACCTTGCGGCGCGGATTGAGGGACGCATACGGGTTCTGGAACACCATCTGGATGCGACGCAGCCGCACCGGACGCGGCCGCAGCCTCAGACGCGGTATCGGTTCGCCGTCGAACGTGATCGTTCCGCCCGACAACGGCTCCAGCCCGCAGATCGCGCGCGCGAGCGTGGACTTTCCGCATCCGGACTCGCCCACCAGTCCGACGACCTCCCCTGTTCCGAGCGAGAGCGAGACATCGTCGACCGCAGTGAGCTTGCTCTGTCCGGGGCGGCGGTACTGCACGCTGACCCCGTCGACCACCAGTTCGCCGGTCATCCGTTCTCCTCCCGGTCGTCTTCGATGCCGGTCTCGACTGCCACCTCGTGGACAACCTGCGGTGGCGGAGGTACCGCGGGCAGCGACTCGATGAGCGACCGCGTGTATTCGGACTGCGGTTCTCGGATGACCTGGTACCGCGTGCCGTGTTCGACGATCGAGCCGTTGTGCATCACGGCGACAGTGTCGGCGACCGCCGACATGACCCCGAGGTCGTGCGTGACGAGCAGGATGGCCAACCCCATGGTGTCGCACAGTTCGCGCAGCAGCCTGAGGATGCCGGCCTGCACGGTCACGTCGAGCGCGGTCGTCGGCTCGTCGGCGATCAGGACCGACGGTTCGCAGGCGATGGCGATGGCGATGGCGATCCGCTGCAGCTGCCCGCCCGAGAACTGGTGCGGGTATTTGGCGAGTGCTGCCTCGGGCTCGGGCACGCGAACGCGCTCGAGAAGTTCGACAGCGAGTTCGCGTGCCTGGCGGCGCCCGAGACCCAGGTGAAGGCGCATGTGGTCGGTGAGCTGCCCACCGATCGAGATCATCGGGTGCAGGGACGCTGTCGGGTCCTGGAAGATCATGGCCAGTTCACGACCGCGGAGGCGGTTGAGCCGTGCCGGGGACAACGCGAGAAGGTTGTCGACCGCGGTGCGCGCACCATCCAGCCTGATGGTGCCCGTCACTCGCGAGCCGGCCGGCTGCAATCCGCAGACGGTGAGCCCTGTCACGGTCTTGCCCGAGCCTGATTCGCCGGCGAGTCCGGTGATCTGGCCCGACGGCACCTCCAGGTCGATACCGCGCAGGATCTGCTTCGGCGATTTCGGATCGCCCAGTTCCAGCTTCAGGTCAGAGATGGTGAGTCCGGTCACACCGACACCCCCTGGACCTTGCCGGCCGACCGCGGGTCGAGGGCGTCGCGCATGGCGTCCCCGAGGAAGTTGAAGGCCATCACCACAGTGAAGATCGCGAGTCCCGGGAAGGCGGACAACCACCAGGCACTGAAGTTCTGTACGCCGTCGGCGACCATCGATCCCCATTCCGGCGTCGGCGGGGTCGCCCCCAGGCCGAGGAATGAGAGGCCGGACAGGAGCAGGATGGCGTTGCCGAAGTCGAGGGTGGCGAGTACCAGCACCGGAGCGGCGACGTTCGGCAGCACATCGCGGCCGAGGGACCGGTATGCGCTCGCGCCGAGAAGCCGGCCGGCGATGACGTATTCTCGCGCCCTCTCGCCGAGCACCATCGACCTCATGACGCGGGCATAGCTCGGCCACGACACGACGAGCAGTGCGATCACGGCATTGGTGAGGCTGGGGCCGAGGGACGCCGCGACGATCATGGCGAGGATGATCGTCGGGAAGGCGAATACCAGGTCGGAGATTCGCATGATCACTTCGTCGACTCCGCGGCCGAAGTAGCCCGCGAAGGCACCCAGAACCGAGCCGATGATCATGGACGACACCACGAGGATGAGTGCGAGCGGAAGGGAGACGCGCGCCCCGTAGAGGGTGCGCGAGAGCACATCGCGCCCGACCGCGTCGGTGCCGAACCAGTGTTCCGGGCTCGGCGGGGAGAGCCGTGCGAAGCTCTGGGCGAGCGGATCGTATGGGGCGATCAGCGGGCAGAAGATGGCGATGATCAGCCAGATGGCGATCACGACCACGCCGATGACGGCCATCGGCCTCCGCCAGACGGCCGGCAGGATGGGGCGCTTTCGTTTGACGGCGATGTCAAGGGTCGCGGTCACTGGACCCTCACTCTCGGGTCGACCACACCGTAGATCACGTCGATCACGAAGTTGGTGATGATGTAGACCATGCCGACGATGAGGCCGACGCCCATGACCGCGGGCAGGTCGAGAGTGGTAGCGGCCTTGTAGGCGTACTGCCCGATCCCGCCCCATGAGAAGACCTGCTCGGTGAGTACGGTGCCCGACAGGAGTGAACCGAAGGCGAGACCGACGATGGTCAGGATCGGCAGGAGCGCGCCGCGCAGCGTGTAGCCGAAGACGACCCGCCGGGAGCTCAGGCCCTTGGCGCGCGCGGCCGTCACGTAGTCCTGGCCCAGGACGTCGAGCACGGCCGACCGCGCGAACCGGATGAGCAGTCCGACGGTGTAGAGCGTCAGCACCAGCCCCGGAAGTGCGAGGTGCGAGAGCGCATCGACGAACGTGTCCCACTGACCGGCGAGCAGGGCGTCGACGGTGTACATGCCGGTGACGGTCGGCGGGGCCTGTGCAGCGGGATCGAGCCGGCCGCTGCCGGGCGCCCAGTGCAGCTGGTAGAAGAAGATGTAGAAGACAGCGAGCGCCAGCCAGAACGTCGGAATCGAGATGCCGCCGAGACTGAAGATCCGGATGAGCTGGTCGGTGAAGCGATTATGTCGGAGCGCCGCGTAGAGGCCGAGTCCGATCCCGATGAAGATCGAGAAGACGATCACGAAGATCGCGAGCTCGGCCGTGGCGGGGAATGCGACCGCGAGATCCTGCGACACCGGGTTATGCGTCTGGGTCGAGACGCCGAGGTTGCCCTGGAGCAGGTGGCCGAGATACACGAAGTACTGCACGACCACCGGCTTGTCGAGCCCCTGCGCCTTGCGGAACTCTGCGACCACGGCCGGATCACTCGCCGCCCGCTCCCCCAATGCGGCCTGCGCCGGGTCGGCGGGCACCAGGTTGGTGAGGGTGAAGGTGACGAGAGTGACCCCGAAGATCAGCAGGACGCTGACACCCAGGCGGAGTGCGATGTAGCGGACGAGAGGGGGGAGGCGCCTACGCTCGTCTGAGACGAGTCTGGCGGGCGCGGGCGCCTCCAGGGTCGAGCTACTTGATTTCTGCGAGATCAACGGTCCACACGGGATTGAGTTCGAGCTGCTTGATCGACGTCGCGGTGACGACGTACTGACCAGGCTGGACGACGGGCAGGAACGCCCCCGTCGCGTTGGCCTGGGTCTGCCAAGCCTGGTACGCCTTCGCGCGGTCCGCCGAACCGACGGCCGATGCGGCAGCATCCGCGAGCGTGGTCACCGCCGGGTCCGCACCCTTCGCCCAGCCGGCACGGAGACCGAGCGACTCACCCGGGTTGAACACGAGGTAGTCGGACGGGTCCGGGAAGTCCGGCCCCCAGTACATGATTCCCGACTGGAGCTTACCGGCGCGGTAGGCGTCGAGGAAGGTCGAGATCGGCGACGGCGCAAGCGTGATCGTGATGCCGATGTCTTTCAGCTGCGCCTGGATCGCCTCGGCGAGGGTCTGCATCTGGAGGCCGTTGACCGTGATGTCGTTCGGGTAGGAGAACGTCACGGCCTGACCCGCGTATCCGGACGCTGCCAGCGCGGTCTTGGCCGCCGCCGCATCGAACGTGTTCGACGGGTCGGAACTCAGCGCGCCGAGGAACATGGACGGGACCATGCCGCCTGGCTGCGTCGAACCCGTTCCGGCGATGGAGAGGATCTTCGAGTAGTCGATGCCGTGCCTGACCGCCGTGAGGAACTCCGCCTTGTTGGTCACTCCGGCGCCGACCGTCGGGTTCTGGTTGTACCAGGTGTAGATCACGTAGGGCGAGACGCCCTTGATCACCTTGGTCGAGCCTCCATCGAGGCCCTGGACCTGGTCGGAGTTGAGGTCGAGTGCCACCTGGCTCGAGCCTGCCTGGACGTTGATCTTCTGGGTCGGACCCGCGACATTCTCGAGGACGACGCGGCCGTACGCGGGTGCATCGCCGACGTAGTGCGGGTTCAGCTTGAACACGACCTTGGTGTTGACGTTGTACGACTCGAGTTCGTACGGTCCGGAGCCGGCCGAGGTCTTGTTGAGGAACGCCTCCGCCTTGTCGGTGTCGTCTTCGGCTCCGCCGTTCTTCTTGACGAGCGTGGAGTTCAGGATTCCGAGCGACGGGTTGGGCAGGATGAACGGCAGGGCCGGGTTCGGGGTCTCGGTCGTCAGGGTGACAGTGTTGTCGTCGACCTTGTTGACGGTGACGCCGTCGAGCAGGAATGAGGGGTTTCCCTTCAGTCCCTGGACGCGCTTGAGCGAGAACACGACGTCGTCGGCGGTCACGGTCGTTCCGTCGGAGAACTTGTGCTTTCCGTCGAGCGTCAACGTGAGTGTCTTGTTATCGGACGACTCCTTGTAGGTGGCGAGCTGCGGCACGGGCTTGGTCACGTCGGAGCCCTTGAAGGTGAGCAGTGTCTCGTACAGCGCACGGTCGACGATGCTGCCCGTGAGCTCGAACGCCCGGCCCGGATCCGACGTCTTGAGGTCGAACGACTGATCGACCACGAGGGTCTTGGTGCTGGACGTCGTCTTACCGCCACTCGGTGAACAGCCTGTGATGACGAGTGCGGTGGCAATGCCGACCGCAATGACGCCCGCAATGGTGCGGCCCGTGTGAGACCTGGTCATGACTACCCCTTCTTCGCTGTGTTCGCCCAGCGTATGGCGCTCACGTTTCGCGCGAGTTTCCGACTCGCGGCGAATCAGAGTTCGAGGACGGGAACGCCGGGTTTCTGACTCGTGAAAGCGCCGTCGGTCGCACGCAGCACGCGAAGGATGTTCTCCCCGGTGAGGGCAGCGAGTTCGGAGGCTCCCCAGCCGCGCCGCGCGAGCTCAGCGAGCAGGGCAGGATAGCCGTCCACCCCGTCGAGGCCCTCGGGGAAGATGTCCGTCCCGTCGAAGTCGCCGCCGATCCCGATGTGCTCGAGGCCCGCAATCGCCCGCGCGTGCTCGACGTGGTCGGCGACGTCCGCGATCGTGACCGCCGGGGCAGGGTCGGTGCGCGGCCCTTCGGCCCATTCGGCGAAAGCCGCTGACAGGAACTGCGGCACGAAGGTGATCATGATGACTCCCCCGTTCGCCGCCAGCCGGACGAGCACGTCGTCGGGCACATTGCGCGGATGGTTCGAGAGCGCCCTGCAGGAGCTGTGGCTGAAGATCACCGGCGCCTCGGTCACATCGAGCGCGTCGTGCATTGTCGCGGGCGACACGTGCGAGAGATCGACGAGGACGCCCAGCCGATTGAGCTCGCGCACGTAGTCTCTGCCGCGCTCGGAGAGGCCTCCGAAACGGGGTTCGTCGGTTGCGGAGTCCGCCCACTCGGTGTTGTTGACATGCGTGAGAGTGAGGTATCGCACGCCGAGCGCGGCGAGCATCCGGAGCACGGCCGGGGAGTCGTTGATCGAGTGGGCGCCTTCGGACCCGAGGAGCGAAGCGATCCGCCCGGACCGGATGGCCGCTTCCACCTCGTCGGCCGTGCGCGCGAGAGCGAAGGTGTCCGGATAACGCGCGACGAGCCGGTGCACCCAGTCGATCTGCTCGAGTGTCCCCTGGACCGCGGATGGGCGGTCGGGCCCGTCGTCGATGTAGACCGACCAGAACTGGGCGCCCACCCCTCCGGCTCGCAGCCGGGGGATGTCGGTGTCGGAGGGAAGGGGTTCAGAGAAGCCCTCCACCGAGTACCCACGGTTCTCCCTGCACTCCCACGCCCAGTCGTTGTGACCGTCGATGACGGGCGAAAGCCGGAGTGCTTCCGCGACTATCGGGTCGATGTCTGCAGGCATGTCGTGAGTGTTCGGCATCTGCCAAGATTAGCCTTTCGTACCGGGCGCTCCGGCGTTCTCCACACCCCGGAGACGAGTTGTCCCCAATGTCCGATTTCCGCGCGTGCGTGTCAGCGGCTCCGTCTACAGTCGAGACATGAGCACTTCATTCGCGTATCTGATTCGCACGGACAGCCCCATCGGCCGACTCGAGCTCACCAGCGACGGCGAGGCCATCACGTCGCTCTCCATCGAGCGCGACGGTCACCTTCCGCTCGAGGAGCACCCCGAGCGAAGCGCCCCGGTCCTCGACGAGGCCGCCCGGCAGCTGAACGACTACTTCGAGGGAACCCGCAAGGACTTCGACCTCCCGGTGCGGCTGGAAGGCACCGAGTTCCAGCGGAGCGTCTGGGAGGCACTGGAGCGGCTCGAGTTCGGGCAGTACACCTCTTACGGCGAGCTTGGCGCAGAGATCGGCCGGCCAGGGTCCGGTCGTGCGATCGGCGGCGCCGTCGGGGCCAACCCGATTCCGATCATCGTCGGCTGCCATCGGGTCCTCTCATCGAACGGTCGCATCACCGGCTACAGCGGAGGCGAAGGCATCCCGACCAAGCTCTGGCTGCTCACCCACGAAGGGATCATGCTGGCCGCATGAGCGCTACCACCATCGGAGACGACGGACTGGCGCGCTGTGCCTGGGCCGGCAGCGATGCGGAGTACGGGCGCTACCACGATGAGGAATGGGGGCGCGAACAGCATGACCCCCGTGCGCTTTACGAGAAGCTCTGCCTCGAGGGATTCCAGGCCGGCCTGTCCTGGATCACGATCCTTCGGCGGCGTCCGGCCTTCCGTGAGGCCTTCCACGACTTCGAACCTGAGCGCGTCGCGTCGATGACCGACACGGACGTCTCGCGTCTCCTGCTCGACGAGCGCATCATCCGCCACCGCGGCAAGATCGAGGCGACGATCTCGAACGCGAGGGCCACCCTCGCGCTCGACGTCGGCCTCGAGGAGCTGATGTGGGGCTTCGCACCGGAGCCGGGTCGACCGAGACCGAGGGACTTCGGCGAGGTCCCTGCGGTTACCGTCGAGTCCACCGCCCTGAGCAAGGAACTTCGGAAGCGCGGCTTCCGGTTCGTCGGGCCGACGACGATGTACGCGCTGATGCAGTCGACAGGAATGGTCGACGACCATGTCGTCGGCTGCTTCCGCGCCCTGAACTGAGAAGGTCGGGCCGACGACAGCGTCAGAGTCGGAGCTTGCAGACTCTCGCTCGTGTGATCACCTCCGCACGTGCCCGACCGCAGGCGGAGTTGGGGGATCATCACGCGTCCGCGCTCCTCAACCCCAGCGCGAGGGGATTCGCGCTGTGTATCCGATGCGTCGGCCCGACAGATTGGCGGGGACCTTCGCAGCGGCCGACCGCCGCTGACCGAGAGCCCACCGAGGCTCAGTGCTCCTCCTCTGTTTCGCATAGCCCGATACGAAGCTGTGATTGAGCTTCACCTTGGGCTGAGCATATCTCACTTTTGGGTCGCATACCACCACGTTCTACTGCAGGTTTTCCGTGAGGAATCCCGCGAGATGCTCTAGCGGAGCGTTGCCATCAGCCGCCCGGGTTGACCGGTCACCGAGGGCACCACGAGTTCGAACTCGCGACCGTTCAGCGCGACCTCGTAGCCTTCGCCCACAGCCCAGTCGACGAGCTCCGACGCGTCGTGGAACTCGGCTCCACTCGCGACGATCGCTCGAGCGAAAAGGCCCTTGGCCTGCTTGTTGAAGTGATTCAGCGCTCGAACCCGACCCGAATCGTCGCGCGCCAGCACGCGCACGTAGATCGAGTCCAGAGTGGACGGCACCGGGCCCAGCCCGGCGTAGCCTTCCGACCGCAGGTCGACGATCAGACCCCGCGACCGCTCGAGTGCCGACGTGATCGGCGATCCCCACGCGCGCTTGAGCGTTGTGCCGGGGAGCCGCGAATCGAAGGAGAGCCGATAGGACGGAATCGAGTCCCCGGCACGGACCAGACCGAAGAGCGCAGAATGCACCGCGACCACCTCGTGCGCCCGAACCTGATCAGCCGAACTGAGAGTCCGTGCATCGAACGCGTCGTAGAGCACGCCCGAATAGAGGTCTATCGCAGGCATCGTCGGCGATCGGCGGATCACCCGGTTTCGATCGACCTCGCTGTGCTGCTTCGGCCCGAGCTTCAGGGCGCGGATGCTCGCGTCGCGATCGCGAGACAATTCACCGATCGCCTTCAGGACCGCCCGCCTGGTGTGCGTGAGCGAAGGAAAACCCAGCTCGCCGAGCCGGAGTGCACCACCGGCCCCGCTGTCGTTCTTCGTCTCCGACGGTGGCAGGAGGAGGAGCACTATCCGTCCAGGAAGGCGAGCGCTGTCTCGACGTTCTCACCGATGGTCGCTGTCGTGTCGATCGTGATCCTCGGAAGGGTTGCGCTGGCACCCCTCCATTCGTCGTACTCTTCAACACTCTGCTCGACGGCGTGCCACGAGGTCTCATCGACGTGGGGGAGACTGCGGATGCGCTTCTCTAGTCGCGCCTTGTGCAACTCCTGATCGCTGCAGACGACCTCGATCACGCGAAGCTTCACGTCGGCCCGTAAGGCGAGGTCGCGCCACTGGAGCCGTGCAGGCTCAACGGCATTGACCGCGTCGACGATGACAGACCCGCCCGCAAGGAGTACCTGCTCGGCGATCGTCTCGGCGACGAGGTAGGCGGCGAGACCGGTCGGCTGGTCTGAGTCGATTCCAGCGCTGAGGATCGCGGATTCGATCGGATCGACCGAGACGATCGCGGCTCCGAGACGCGCGCCGATGATCTCGGCGATGGTGGACTTTCCGGCACCGGGCAGACCGGCCATGGCGATGAGCACTGGTACACGCACATCCCCGAACTGCCGGTCGACAGCCGCCCCCGCTTCGGCCATCGCGCCTAGACCAGTTCCGCCTGGCGGGCGACGACCGTCACCGTGTCGTTCTCTACCGAGAGGAATCCTTCGTCGGCCTGCGCCGTCACGACGGATCCCCCGACCAGCGTCACGCGGACTTCACCGGCCGCCAGCATCGCCAGCAGCGGCTCGTGACCGGCGAGGATACCGATCTGGCCCTCGACGGTACGCGCGACGACCATGCTCGCCTCGCCCGACCACACTTCGTGGTCGGCGGCGACAACGCTCACCTTCAGCGGCGAAGCCATGCTCAGCCGTTCTCCTTCTGGATCTGCGCCCACTTCTCTTCGACATCGGTGATCGGGCCGACGTTGAAGAACGCCTGCTCGGCAACGTGGTCGAATTCACCGCGAGCGATCGCGTCGAACGACTCGATGGTGTCCTTCAGCGGAACGGTCGATCCTTCGACGCCCGTGAACTTCTTGGCCATGTACGTGTTCTGCGAGAGGAACTGCTGGATGCGGCGCGCACGCGACACCGTGATCTTGTCTTCCTCGGAGAGCTCGTCGACACCGAGGATGGCGATGATCTCCTGCAGTTCTTTGTTCTTCTGGAGGATCTGCTTGACCGTGGTCGCCACCCGATAGTGGTCCTCACCCAGGTAACGGGGGTCGAGGATGCGGCTGGTCGAGGTCAGCGGGTCGACGGCCGGGTAGAGGCCCTTCGACGCGATCTCACGCGAGAGTTCGGTGGTCGCGTCGAGGTGGGCGAAGGTCGTCGCCGGCGCCGGGTCGGTGTAGTCGTCGGCGGGGACGTAGATCGCCTGCAGCGACGTGATCGAGTGACCGCGGGTCGAGGTGATGCGCTCCTGGAGGACGCCCATCTCGTCGGCGAGGTTCGGCTGGTAGCCGACCGCGGACGGCATGCGGCCGAGCAGCGTCGAGACTTCGGAGCCGGCCTGCGTGAAGCGGAAGATGTTGTCGATGAAGAGCAGCACGTCCTGCTTCTGCACGTCGCGGAAGTACTCCGCCATCGTCAGTGCGGACAGCGCCACGCGCAGACGCGTTCCCGGCGGCTCGTCCATCTGGCCGAAGACGAGGGCGGTCTTGTCGAACACGCCCGCTTCTTCCATCTCGTGGATGAGGTCGTTTCCTTCACGGGTGCGCTCGCCGACACCGGCGAACACCGACACACCACCGTGGTCCTGCGCGACGCGCTGGATCATCTCCTGGATGAGGACCGTCTTGCCGACTCCTGCACCTCCGAAGAGGCCGATCTTTCCACCCTGCACGTACGGGGTGAGGAGGTCGATGACCTTGATGCCGGTCTCGAAGAGCTGCGTCTTCGACTCGAGCTGGTCGAACTTCGGGGGCTGGCGGTGGATGCCCCAGCGCTCGGTGATCTCGATCTTCTCGCCCGGCTCGCCGTTCAGAATGTCACCGGTCACGTTGAAGACCTTGCCCTTGGTGACATCGCCGACGGGAACCGTGATGGGGCCACCGGTGTCACGGACCTCCTGGCCCCGGACGAGGCCGTCGGTCGGCTTGAGCGCGATCGCGCGAACCAGGTCGTCGCCGAGGTGCTGAGCGACCTCGAGTGTGATCTCGTGTGATTCCTCGCCGATGGTGATCGTCGTCTTGAGGGCGTTGTAGATGCCCGGGATCGAGTCGTGCGGGAACTCGATGTCGACGACGGGGCCGGTGACGCGGGCGATGCGCCCGGTGGCGCCCTCGGCCTGCACCGGCGCGGTCTGCGTCTCGTCGGTTGCGATCGATGTCATTGTCTTCTCTTCTCGTTCTACGTCAAACGTGGTTCGTGACCGGATCAGTTGTCGGCGGTGGCCAGCGCATCGGCACCGCCGACGATCTCGGAAATCTGCTGGGTGATCTCGGACTGGCGCGCGTTGTTGGCCAGTCGGGTGTAGTCGCGGATGAGCTTGTCCGCGTTGTCGCTCGCCGACTTCATCGCCTTCTGCGTCGCGGCATGCTTCGATGCGGCCGACTGGAGCATGGCGTTGAAGATGCGGCTCTCGATGTAGACGGGCAGCAGCGAGTCGAGCACGGTCTCCACGTCGGGCTCGAACTCGTAGAGCGGGAGCACCTCGTTGTCACCGGGCTCCTCGATGCCTTCGACGACCTCGAGCGGGAGCAGACGGACGATCTCGGGTACCTGCGTCAGCATGCTGACGAAGCGGTTGTAGATGATGTGGATCTCGTCGACCCCGCCATCGGATGCGTCACGGAGGAAGGACTCGAGGACGGCGTCACCGATCTCCTTCGCCGTCTCGAACTCGGGTGCGTCGGTTCCGCCTGTCCACACGCGCTCGAAGGCACGACGGCGGAAGCTGAAGTATCCCGCCGCCTTGCGCCCGACGAGGAAGTAGACGACGTCCTTGCCCTGGCTGCGCAGGAGTTCGGCGAGCTGCTCCGACTCTTTGAGCACGTTCGAGTTGAACGCACCCGCGAGTCCGCGGTCGGAGGAGAAGATGACGATCGCAGCGCGCTCGATCTTCTCCGGCTCCGTCGTCAGGACGTGCTCAACGTTGGAGTACGTCGCGACGGCGGACACCGCCCGCGTGATGGCGCGTGCGTATGGGGTGGATGCTGCCACCCTCGCCTGCGCCTTCTGGATGCGTGAGGCGGAGATCAGCTCCATGGCCCGAGTGATCTTCTTGGTCGTCTGGGCAGACTTGATCTTCTGCCGGTAGACCCGAAGTTGCGCTCCCATGTCTCCTACTTACCTAACTCGTCGATGCGTCTCGTGCTGCTCGTCACTGCTTCTGGCGCGCCTCAGCGCTTCGCCTTGACGATGCGCTCCTGGTTGACGTCCTCTTCGGCGCTCGCCTCGAACTTCTCGCTGCCGACCGAGGCGAGGGGCTTGCCCTCTCCGGTCTGGAACTCGAGCTTGAACTTGTCGACCTCGGCCTCCAGCTTGCCGACGGTCTCGTCGGAGAGCTGGTTGGTCTCGCGCAGCACGTCGAGCACATCGGAGTTGCGGCGCAGGTGGTCGAGCAGCTCCGACTCGAAGCGCAGGATGTCTTCGACCGGCACCTCGTCGAGCTTGCCGTTCGTTCCGGCCCAGATCGAGACGACCTGCTCCTCGACGGGGAACGGCGAGT
This sequence comes from Diaminobutyricibacter sp. McL0608, assembly GCF_039613825.1. NCBI lineage: Bacteria > Bacillati > Actinomycetota > Actinomycetes > Micrococcales > Microbacteriaceae > Leifsonia > Leifsonia sp. McL0608. The sequence continues at coordinate 2,682,260 of NZ_CP154826.1, forward strand.
ACTGCGGCTGCTTGAGCAGCTCCGTGAGGCGCGCGCCACGGGCCAGCTGACGGCGGCTCGCCGCGTCGAGGTCGGACGCGAACATCGCGAACGCCTCGAGCGAACGGTACTGGGCCAGTTCGAGCTTGAGCGTTCCGGAGACCTTCTTGATCGACTTGACCTGGGCGTCGCCGCCGACGCGGGACACCGAGATGCCGACGTCGACCGCCGGGCGCTGGTTCGCGTTGAACAGGTCGGACTGGAGGAAGATCTGGCCGTCGGTGATGGAGATCACGTTGGTCGGGATGTAGGCCGAGACGTCGTTGGCCTTCGTCTCGATGATCGGGAGACCGGTCATCGAGCCGGCGCCGAGCTCGTCGGAGAGCTTGGCGCAACGCTCGAGCAGACGGGAGTGCAGGTAGAAGACATCACCGGGGTACGCCTCACGTCCCGGCGGGCGACGCAGGAGGAGCGACACGGCGCGGTAGGCCTCGGCCTGCTTCGACAGGTCGTCGAAGATGATGAGGACGTGCTTGCCTGCGTACATCCAGTGCTGGCCGATGGCCGAGCCGGTGTACGGCGCGAGGTACTTGAAGCCTGCCGGGTCGGAGGCGGGGGCCGCGACGATGGTGGTGTACTCCATCGCACCGGCGTCTTCGAGCGCGCCCTTCACCGAGGCGATGGTCGAGCCCTTCTGGCCGATCGCGACGTAGATGCAGCGCACCTGCTTGTTCTCGTCGCCGGACTCCCAGTTGGCCTTCTGGTTGATGATCGTGTCGATCGCGATCGCCGTCTTGCCGGTCTGGCGGTCGCCGATGATCAGCTGGCGCTGTCCACGGCCGACAGGGATCATCGCGTCGATGGCCTTGATGCCGGTCTGGAGCGGCTCGTGCACGCTCTTGCGCTGCATGACGCCGGGTGCCTGGAGTTCGAGCTCACGGCGACCCTCCGCGGCGATCTGGCCGAGGCCGTCGATCGGGACGCCGAGCGGGTCGACGACGCGGCCGAGGTAGGCGTCGCCCACGGGCACCGAGAGGACCTCGCCCGTGCGGGTCACCTCCATGCCTTCGACGATGCCGTCGAACTCACCCAGGATGACGACGCCGATCTCGTTCTCATCGAGGTTCTGGGCGAGGCCCGAGACACCGTTCGCGAAGCGGATGAGCTCGTTGGCCATCACGCCGGGGAGTCCCTCGACATGCGCGATGCCGTCCGATGCGTCGATGACGTGACCGATCTCGGTCGCATCCGTCTTGTTCGGCTCGTAAGCCGAGACGAAGTCCTTGAGCGCGTCCCTGATCTCGTCGGGGCTGATCGTTAGTTCTGCCATCTTTGTTCCCTATCTTTGCGGGACACGTCGTCCCAGATGCCTGTTGAGGTGGTCGACCCGTCGGGTCAGCCCACCAGCTGAAGTCGTAGATCGTTGATGCGGCGTGCAATGCTTCCGTCGATCACATCGTCGCCGACCTGCACCCGCACTCCACCGATCACGGTGGCGTCGACGATTTCGTTGATCTTGAGGCGCGTTCCGTACTTCGCGGAGAGCACCGTCTGCAACTGCTCGAGCTGCGCTGCCGGCAGGGCACGTGCGCTGGTCACCGTCGCGATCGAGTGTCCCGACTGGTCTGCCACGATCCGCGCGGACTCGCGGAGCGCCTCGCGGATGGTGCGGCCGCGCGGCTGAAGCACGAGCTGCCGCACGATCGCCTCGGTCTGCGGCGAGGCCTTTCCTGCGAGGAGCCGGTCGACGAGCGCGGCCTTCTGCGCCGGATCGGCGAGCTTGCTGCGAAGCGCGAGTTCCAGTTCTGCATTGGAGGTCACGGCGCCTCCGAACGTGAACAGCTCGCCTTCGACATCTGTACCGGCCGGCGCCGACAGCGCGATGCTGCGGATGCCCAGCTCCTCGATCGCGGAGAGGAGGTCTTTCTGGCGCGACCACCGCTGTGCGGCGACCGTTGCGAGCAGCGAGACAGCGCTCGGCGAAAGCTGTGCGAACACGCGCGCGACAAGAGCCGCCTTGCCCTGCGGGTCGGCCGAGGGGTCGCTGACGACTGCGCGCAGCTGGGCGGAGTCGGCGACGACTCGTCCTGCGGCGAACAGGTCTTCAGCCGTCGCCAGATCGGCCTTGGCGCCGAGTTCGGCGAGTGCCGACACGGCGTTGGCCAGTGCTTCTCTGGTGGCGCTTCCCATTACTTGCCCGATCCTGCTTTCGCTTCGCTGGCTTCGAGGTCCGCAAGGAACCGGTCGACGATCGCTTGTGCCTTCTTGTCGTCGCTGAGCACTTCTCCGACCACGCCGGACGCCAGGTCTATCGCGAGCGATCCGACTTCGCCGCGCAACGAGACGACCGCCGCCTGGCGTTCCGCCTCGATCTGCGCCTGCGCCGTCGTGGTGATGCGCGCGGCCTCTGCCGATGCCTGCTCCTTCAGCTCGGCCAGGATCTTCTGACCGTCGGTACGAGCCTGCTCGCGGATCTTCGCTGCCTCGGCACGCGCGTCGGCCAGCTGCTCGGTGTACTCCTCGAGGAGTGCCTCCGCCTTGTGCTGGGCCTCGTCGGCCTTCGCGATGTTGCCTTCGATTGCTTCTGCACGCTCATCGAGCAGCTTCTTCATACGCGGAAGCACGAGCTTCCAGAAGAAGAACAGGATGATGGCAAAGCAGATCAGCGATCCGACGATGTCGTACCACGCCGGGATGAGCGGGTTGACCGTCTCGCCCGTTGCGGCTCTAACCACACCGTTGAGCATCGTTCCTCCTTACTGAAGAAAGATAAAGAGGATTAGACGAAGATGAAGCCGACGGCGATACCGATGAACGCGAGCGCCTCGGTGAATGCGATACCGATGTACATCAGGACCTGGAGGCGGCCGGCGAGTTCGGGCTGACGCGCGACGCCCTCGATCGTCTTGCCGACGACGATGCCGACGCCGATCGCGGGGCCGATGGCCGCGAGGCCGTATCCGACGGTGGCAATGTTGCCGGAGATAGCAGCGATGTCCACGTTATGTGTTTCCTTCCGTGATGTGAGCTGTGCGGGCGCGCAGCTCGATTAGTGTTCCTCGGCGACTGCGAGCTGAATGTAAACAGCCGTGAGCAGTGCGAAGACGTAAGCCTGGAGGACTGCCACCAGGATTTCGAACAGGGTGAATGCGAAGCCGAATGCGAACGTGCCGATGCCGAAGAGCGACCACCAGCTGCCTGCGGTGAAGAAGAAGAATGCCGTTGCACTGAAGAAGAGCACGAGCAGGAGGTGGCCGACGACCATGTTCATGAGGAGTCGGAGCGTGAGGGTGATCGGACGCAGGATGAACGTCGAGATGAACTCGATCGGCGTCACGAGGATGTAGAGGAACCACGGCACGCCGGGCGGGAAGAGCGCATTGCGGAAGAAGTTGCCGGGGCTCTTCTTGATACCGGCGTAGATGAAGCAGGTGTAGGCGACGATGGCCAGCACGAGCGGCACACCGATGACAGAGGTACCTGCGATGTTCAGGAACGGGATCGTCCCCGTCAGGTTCATGAACAGCACCATGAAGAAGATGGACGTCAGGACCGGCAGGAAGCGGGTGCCGTCTTTCTTGCCCAGGAGATCTTCGGCGATGTTGACGCGCACGAAGTCGAGACCCATCTCGACGATGCTCTGCCCGCGACCCGGGATGAGCTTCATGCGGCGCGTGCCGAGCCAGAAGACCAGGATGATGGCGAGGACGGCGACGAAGCGTACCAGCATGATGCGGTTGACTTCGAAGCTGCCGATGGAAAATACGGCCGGGGGAAAGAACTCATCGATCGACGGACCATGGAAGCTACCATCGTCGGTAGTCGTGGTCTGGACCAGCAGGTTCACAGCGTTAGCTAACAGCGCTATCTCCTGTTTCGGGGCGTCGAGCTAAGCTCTCGCGACGACGAACATGTGGCACCCGGGATTTCCACGAGAATCGCGGAGCGGGTGGGGGGAATCTCCGATAACTCTACAAGAGTTTCGCTGAGGTAACGAATCGGATCATGCTTTAGGGTTCTCCCCCGGCAGCGTGACGTCGCTGGCGTACGGGATCCTCGAGCGGAAGACGACGAGCACGTCGACGACGAGGGATCCGATGACCCCCGCGATGAGGCTCAGGAACATGATCGTCGGGTTGATCCACGGCTGCCCCTTGAGCGAGAACGCCAGGATGAGGAAGAGCACGAACTTGAGGAGCCACCCGCCCAGGACGATGCCGAAGAACGCCCCGACATAGATGTCCGAGCCGTAGAACCGGTTCGCGAGCAGGATGCTGGCGGCCGTGATGCCGAGGAAGACGACGGCCATCGCGGTGCCGATCAGTGCGCTTGCCACGCCGATCCAGCCGAAGGTGAGGTAGCCGACGATCGCACCGACGACGGCGATGCCGAGCGCGAGGATCCCGCCCCATTTCAGCACGCTGCGGAGCACCGGCTCCGACGACGGCGCAACCCTGGCGGGCTTCGGGTTCTGGTTGTCGGTCACTCACAGCTCCTTGGTGGTGGCGGCCGGGGTCGTGACGGGCTCGTCCTCGTCCATCGGCAGATCGTCGGATGCCCGGTCGAGCGGGTCGTATTGTGCGGTCTGGTTCGCCTCGGCGGACCCGACCGGTGTGAGTTCTGCGGCCGCTTCGGCGATCTTGCGCCTGCTGAGCGGGGCGAACGTGAACGCGGCGCAGATCACCAGGCCGATCGCGATGAAGACGATCGCCATCCAGTACGGCTGGAAGAAGAACAGCAGGCACCCGATGGAGAGCACTGCGGTCCACGCATAGAAGATCAGGACGGCGTGAAGGTGGGAGTGCCCCATGTCGAGCAGGCGGTGGTGCAGGTGCTTGCGGTCGGCGCTGAAGGGCGACTTGCCTGCACGGAGACGCCGCACCACGGCCAGCCCGAAGTCGAGGAGAGGCACGATCAGCACCGCGAACGGCAGGATGATCGGGATGAACGCCGGTACCAGCGCGGAGCGGCCGAGTGTCGGGAGCGTCTCGGGGTTGATGTTGCCCGTCACCGAGATGGCCGACGTCGCCATCAGCAGGCCGACGAGCAGCGCGCCCGCGTCGCCCATGAACATCTTCGCCGGGTGCCAGTTGAGCGGGAGGAACCCCGCGCACGCCCCGACGAGGATGGCGGCGATGACGCCGCCCAGGCTGAAGTAGTTGGTCGGGTTGATCTCGCGCTGCAGAAGATAGGTGTAGATGAGGAAGGTGCCGTTGGCGATCAGTGCGACACCGGCGACCAGGCCGTCGAGCCCGTCGATGAAGTTGATCGCGTTCATCACCAGCACGATCGCGAACAGCGTGATCACGATACTCATCAGCGGCGAACCCACCGTGATTCCGCCGATCGGCAGCGAATAGATCTGGACGCCCAGCCACGCCACGAGACCTGCGGCGACGAATTGGCCGGCCAGCTTGGTCATCCAGTCGAGATCCCAGACGTCGTCGGCGACGCCGATCGCCACGATGAGCAGCGACGCTGCCAGGATCGCGAGGATGGGACCAGGGTCGGCGAAGATCAGGTGGAGCACCTGGAACTGACTCGACAGCAGGTAGGCGGCACCGAAGGCGACGACGATGCCGAGGAACATCGCGATCCCACCGAGCCGCGGCGTGGGCCTGGTGTGCACGTCGCGCGCGCGGATCTTCGGGTAGAGCCGGTACTTGAGGCTGAGCCGATAGACGACCAGCGACATCACGAAAGTGATGACCGCCGAGATCAGCGCGAGAACGAGGTAGAGGGTCACGTGGTCGTCTCGCCTGCAGCGGTCTCGCTCGCGGCGAGCTGGTCGCCGACGACCGCGCGCAGCTGTTCTTCCGTGATCACTCCGTGACGGAGGATGCGCAGCGGACCTGCACCCGATGCGAGCGCCGTGGCATCGACGATCGTGGAGGAGGAGTCGGCAGCGCCATGGTTTTCGTAGCCGGCCCCGGCTTCGCCCCCGTCGAGATAGACGGCGACGGAGTCCCCCAGCATCGCTTCCGCCTCGGGCGCGGTGCGAGCGGAAGGACGCCCGGTCAGGTTCGCGGAGGAGACGGCCAGAGGACCGGTCTCGGACAGCAGTTCGAGAGCGATCGTGTCGCTGGGCATGCGGAGAGCCACTGTGCCCCGGGTCTCGCCGAGGTCCCAGGCGAGGGACGGCTGCGCGGGCACGACGACGGTGAGCCCGCCCGGCCAGAATTCGGCGACCAGGTCGCGCACGGCCTGCGGAACGGACTGCGCAAGAGCATCGAGCGTAGGGATTCCGGGGATCAGCACCGGCGGGGGCGATTGACGGCCGCGACCCTTCGCATCCAGCAGCCTCTGCACTGCGGCGGGATCGAACGCGTCAGCCGCAACGCCGTAGACGGTGTCGGTGGGGATGACGACGAGCTCGCCGCGGCCGATCGCCGCGCGTGCGAGCCTCATGCCGGTGAGGAGTTCGGATTCGACCGAGCAGTCGTAGATGGGAGCCATGTCGGCACCAATGATAGTTGAGGGCGGACCGGACACCCTGAGTACTGGGCGATACTTGACCCGATGGATGTCTACTTCTTCGACTGCGACAAGACGCTGTACGACTACGACTTCCACAAGCGGCTCCCCATGCTTGCGGAGCTCGGCGGTGTCAGCCAGTACCGACTCGCCTCACGTTGGTGGGCGGGTGGCTTCGAACGGGCAGCCGAGATCGGCGAATATGCGACCAGCGAGGAGTACCTGGCCGCGTTCGCCGAGGTGACCGGGGCATCCCTCACCCTCGAGCAGTGGCAGCGCGCCCGCAAGGCGGCGATGACCCCGATCCCCGGCGCGATCGACGCCCTTCACGAGGCCGCAACTCTGGGCACCGTCTCGCTCCTGTCGAACAACCCGATCCCGTTCCGCGACTCGCTGCCGGTTCTCACGCCGGAGATCGTGGATGCGCTCCAGGGCAACGACCTCGTCTCGGCCGTTCTCGGTGCGCGCAAGCCCGAACGGCGCATCTACACCCGCGCTCTCGGCCGCTTCGGCGTGCGGCCGGAGGACGCCATCCTGTTCGACGATTCAGCCGCGAACGTCGAGGGAGCACGCGACCTGGGGATGCACGCCTTCCAGCTCCGGCGCCGGCACGACGGCTTCGACACCGACGGCCTGGTCGCCGCGATGCGGGCGTTCGCCGGGCGGGAGCGCTGATGCTCTTCATCTTCGACATGGACAACGTGCTCTACGAGTACGACTGGCGTCACCGGATGGCCGCGATGACCGAGCTGACCGGCCTCGACCTCAGCCAGCTCCGCGAGCGCTGGTGGAACGACGAGGGAGAGTGGGCCGCGGAGGCGGGCGTCTACTCGACGGCGGACGACTATCTGAGCGCACTCCGTTCGGCGCTCGAGGTCGATGTCAGCGAAGAGGACTGGGTTCGCGTGCGGGCGGCAGCCATGACACCGTGGCATGACTCGCTGGCCGCGGTGAAGCGCGCATCCGAGCTCGGCACCATCACCCTGCTGACGAACAACGGAGCCCTGACGGCCAAGCACCTGCATGCCCTGGCACCCGAGCTGGTCCCGCTGTTCGGCGAGGATCACCTGTTCACATCCTCTGAGTACGGCGCCCGCAAACCGGACCCGATCGTGTTCCGGCGGGTGCTCGAACGATACGGCGCCGCGCCTTCGGAAACCTTCTTCGCCGACGACATGGCGCAGAACATCGCGGGTGCCGAGTCGATCGGGATCACCGCGCACCTGTTCAGCACTCCGGCCTCCCTGGCCGATGCGATCGAGGCCTTCGCAGCGTCGCAACCCCGCCGCGCCTGACAGGATCCTGTCTCCGCGGAATTCTGCGCTGGGGGGTTGACTTCGACTCTAAACCGGTTTAGCGTCTGGTTTACGAGGCCGTTAAACCGGTTTAGGTGTTTTCAAGGGAGATGACAGGGTGGCACAGCAACCGACCATCAACGATGTCGCTCGTGCTGCCGGTGTCAGCAAGGGCCTTGTCTCGCTCGCACTCAACGACCGTGCCGGTGTGGCTCCCGGGACACGTGCACGTATCCTCGAAGCCGCCGAAGAACTGGGATGGCATCCCAACCCGAGCGCGCGCGGCCTCACCAGCAGGCGGGCATACGCACTCGGGCTCATCGTGCGACGCGATCCGAGCATCATCGAGGCCGACCCCTTCTTCTCGGCGTTCATCGCCGGTGTGGAGATCGTGCTCGCCGAACGCGGACAGGTGCTCGTACTGAGCGTCGTTCCCGACGTCGAGAGCGAGCTCAAGGCGTACACCCGCCTGGCTCGCGACAAGCGGGTCGACGGGTTCCTCATCACCGACCTGCTCGACAACGATCACCGCATCCGGCTCATCGAGCGGCTCGGTGTGCACGCGGTGACGCTCGGCGAGCCCAACATCGACACCACCTTCCCGGTGATCAGCCGCGATTACGACCGCGGCATCGCGGCGCTCACTGAACACCTCATCGCCCTCGGCCACACGCGCATCGCGCACGTCTCCGGTGACGAGCAGATGCTTCACGGACGACTTCGCCGCGATCAGTTCGTCCGCTCGATGGAGGCCGCCGGCCTGAAGTACCGCGTCATCCCGACCGACTTCTCGCCCGAGCAGGGAGCCGCGGCCACTGACACCCTCCTCGACTCGGCGGAACCGCCGACAGCGATCATCTTCGGCAACGACCCGATGGCCATCGCCGGCATGTCCGTCGCCCATCGCCGTGGCCTTCGCCTCCCCGACGACCTGTCGATCACCGGACTCGACGGGTCCCAGATCGGAAGCTACGTGTTCCCGGCGCTGACGACGCTCAAGAACGACCCGACCGAATGGGGACTCGCCGCGGCCGGCTCCCTGCTGCGCCTCATCGAAGAGGGAGAAGCAGACGACGTGGCCCTCCCGCCCGCAGAACTCGTGGTGCGCGCTTCGACGGCGCCACCCGCCCGCCCGTGAGCCGCATCCGACTCTCCGGGCACCGCACCAAAAGAGACAAAGGAAAGCACACAATGCAACGACGCAAACTCCTCTTAGGGATAGCCGCCGCGACCACTCTCGCATTCGGCCTCACCGCCTGCAGCGGCTCAGGCGGGTCCACGACGGATGCGATGAAGGCCAAGGGTCCCATCACGATCTGGTACTCCAACAACGCCCAGGAAGTGCAGTGGGGCAAGGCGATGGTCGCCTCCTGGAACTCCTCGCACCCCAAGGAGCAGATCAAAGCGCAGGAAGTACCTGCCGGTAAAAGCACCGAAGAAGTCATCGGTGCGGCCATCACCGCAGGCACCACCCCCTGCCTCGTCTTCAACAACCTCCCGGCAGCGACCGGGCAGTTCGAGAAGCAGGGCGGACTCGTCGACCTCTCGAAGTTCAGTGACGGCAACTCGTACATCGAGTCGCGCAGCGGAAGCGCCGCGGCCCAGTACAAGTCACCGGACGGCGACTACTTCCAGATGCCGTGGAAGTCGAACCCCGTCATGATCTTCTACAACAAGGAGATCTTCGCGAAGGCCGGACTCGGCGACAACCCCGACCTGTCCACGTATGACAAGTTCCTCGCCGCGGCGAAGAAGGTCACGTCGAGCGGCGCAGCCAAGTACGCGATCTACCCGGCTCCGACGAGCGAGTTCTTCCAGCCGAACTTCGACTTCCTCCCGCTCTACGCTGCCCAGACCGGCGGCAAGGGCATGATCGAGAACGGCAAGTCGACTCTCACGAGCCCCGAAGCCACCGAGGTCGCGAATTTCTGGAAGACGATCTACAGTGACGGCCTGGCCGGCAAGGAACAGTACCAGGGCGACCCGTTCGCCGACGGCAAGTCGGCAATGGCCATCGTCGGCCCGTGGGCGATCGCCTACTACGGCGACAAGATCAAGTGGGGTTCCGTTCCGGTGCCCACCAAGGACGGTGTCTCGGCTGACAAGACCTACACCTTCCCTGACGCCAAGAACATCGGGATGTACAGCTCGTGCAAGAACCAGGGCACTGCGTGGGATGTGCTGAAGTTCGCGACGAGCAAGGACCAGGACGGCAAACTGCTGAACGTGACCGGCCAGATGCCGATCCGCGATCAGCTGGCGACCACGTACGCTTCGTACTTCGCAGCGAACCCCGCTTACAAGGAGTTCGGCGCACAGGCGGCGCGCACAGTCGACGACCCGTCGGGTCCGAACACCATCGCGCAGATGCAGGCACTGCGTGACGCATACACGAAGTCCGTGATCAGCGGCAGCGGCACTGTCGAGGATGCCTTCAAGACGGCATCCGACAAGATCGACCAGCTGCAGTCGCAGAAGTAATTCCCATGGCCGACACCAGCACGACCCCGGCGGCCGGAGGGCTCACTGAGCCCCCCGCCGCCGGGCGGCCGGGGCGCGACTCCCGCCGTGCGAATAAACCCCTTCGTGTTCGCGTCTTCGGGCGCAACCCGATGGGATGGCTGTTCAGCGCCCCCTACCTGATCTTCATCATCGCGATCTTCGCGTACCCACTCGTGTTCGCGGTATACATGTCGTTCTTCGACTACTTCTTCTCCGCACCGGGTGCCGTCGTCGATCGTCCCTTCGTGGGCTTCGACAACTACATCCAGGTGTTCACCGACCCGGCGATGCTCCAGTCGTTCGCCAACGTCGGCATCTTCCTGATCATCAACGTTCCGCTGACCGTGGTGCTCTCCCTCGTGCTGGCCAGCGGCCTGAACAGCATCAAGCGCTTCCGCAGCTTCCTCCGGGTCAGCTACTACGTGCCGTATGTCACGGCGAGCGTGGCGATCATCGGGGTGTGGCTGTTCCTCTTCAGCGGGGACGGACTCGTCAACCACATCCTCGGCCCGCTGGCACCCAACCCGACGTGGTTCATCAACCCGGTCCTGGCGATGCCGTCGATCGCGATCTACGTCACGTGGAAGCAGCTCGGGTTCTACATCCTGCTCTATCTCGCCGCACTCCAGAACGTGCCGACGGAGCTGTACGAGTCGGCTTCGACAGACGGTGCCGGGCGCATCCGCTCGTTCTTCTCCGTCACCGTTCCCGGAGTCCGCTCGGCAACCGTGCTCGTCCTGCTTCTCTCGACCATCGTGGGAGCGAACCTCTTCACGGAGCCGTACCTTCTGACCGGCGGCGGCGGCCCGAACGGCGCCTCTGCGTCGCCCGTGCTCCTCATGTACCAGCAGGGCATCGAACAGGGACACCCGGGCTTCGCGGCCGCGATCGGCATCGTGCTGGTCATCGGGGTCCTCATCATCGCATTCCTGGAAAACCGATTCGCCGGAGGGCGGGACAAATGACCTCGATCAGACCTGCGGTGGGCACCACTCCCCCCGTACTGAAGAAGCCCAAGCGGCGCCGGCGGGACATCGGATCGGCGAGGCGCCTGACCCGGGGCCAGGCGATCCTGCAGGGCATCGTGCTGGCCATCGGTGCGATCGCGTTCCTGTTCCCCTTCTACTACATGCTCGTCGGCTCCTTCCAGGCGCAGCCTGACACGACCGTCGCCGGCGCCTTCCCCAACCCGGCGAACCTGACGATCAACAACTACGTGAACATCAATTCGCGCATCAGCCTGCTCAGCGGGCTCGTCAGCTCCGGGATCTTCACCGGTGGCGTGCTCCTATGCACGGTCGTGTTCGGGGTGCTCGCCGGCTACGCGCTGTCGATCCTCCGGTGGCGCGGGCGAGGGACGACCTTCGCACTGGCATTGCTCGTTCAGATCGTGCCGTTCCAGCTGACGATCATTCCGCTCTACGTGCTCATCGCGCGCAACTACGGTCTGGCCGACAACTACCTGGGGATGATCCTTCCGTTCGCGATCAACTCGACCGCGGTGCTGATCTTCCGGCAGTACTTCCTGCAGATACCGCAGGAACTCTTCGACGCCGCCCGGATCGACGGTGCTGGAGAGCTCGCGGTGCTGTGGCGGATCGCGCTTCCTCTGGTCAGGCCGGCGCTCGTCACGGTCATCCTGCTGACCTTCATCGGACCGTGGAACGAATTCCTCTGGCCGTTCCTGATCACCAAAGAGGCGAGCCTGCAGCCGCTCGCGGTGTCGCTGGCCAACTACATCAGTACCGTGGCGGCGTCCACCACGAACCCCTTCGGCTCCATCCTGGCCGGAGCGGTCGTGCTCGCGGCACCCGTCGTCATCCTGTTCATCGCGGGCCAGCGCTACTTCATCTCGACGGACCTCGGCTCGTCGGTCAAGGGCTAGGAGGCCCCCGTACACATGCAGCAAGTTGACATCGGCGCGCTCAGAGACAGCTACCAGGCTGCTCTGAAGCACAGCAACGCCATCACCGACGTGATCTCCACCGACCAGTTCTCCGCCGGCTACGACGAGCGGCCCGACTGGGCGATCGGGCCTTTCTCGCGCGACGAATCGATGACGTTCGAGCTGACCGGGCAATGGGACGACCCGACAGGGATCGATTGGACCAGCGACTCGATCTTCAACCCGACGATGATCGCGCGGGGAGATGAACTCCATCTTTTTTACCGGGCATCCCCACGCAAGGAGTCGACGGCCAGCAGAATCGGCCACGCCGTTCACCGACCGGGGATCGGCTGGACGGATGATCCGGCCAACCCGGTGATCTACCCGACCCTCGAGAACGAGGCTCTGGGCTGCGAGGACCCGAAGATCTACACGGTCGACGGCCGCTACGTGATGTTCTACAACGCCATCCGCTCCATCGCCGGTTCGCCCCATCCGGACACGATGCCGTCGCCTGACTTCCCGTTCGGCGACATCGGCTGCGACATCATGGTCGCGGTCTCGGACGACCTGGTCAGCTGGGAGAAGCGCGGGCTCGTGGTGCCGTACGACGTGTCGAAGCTGTGGGCGAAGGGCGCCGTCATCCCCCGAAACGGAGCGGGCGAGGCCGTGAAGATCGGTGGCGAGTACCTGATGTTCCTGTCCGAGGGATGCGGTGGCGTGCCGACGATCGGGCGATCCAGCGACCTGCTGGAGTGGCGTTTCGAGCGGCAGCCCTACCTCGACCTCGGCGAACTGGGCGGCTCGCTCTACGAAGTCGCCTGTGCCGTCGTCGGGGCGCACGCGGAGGACGACCTCGTGCTCGACTTCTTCTACAGCGACGCCGACGGTCAGTTCGCCGCGGCACAGGCCCACTATTCGACGGACGCCCCGTTCACCCAGCTCGCGCTCAACCACGGCGGCTCGCTGGCGTGGGGCGGCCTGCTGCAGATCGACGGCGACTGGGTCTTCGCCCAGGGCTGGGACGCCCCGAAGCACACCCGTGAAATGTACCTCTACCGATCAGTACCGACAGACCGATCAGTACCGACAGAAGGAACCGCAACCGCATGAGCACCCCAGACGAATTCCCCTACTTCCTCGAGCGGGTCGGAGTCGTGATGACCCCGGAAGAGGGCAATCCACTCGAGTCGGAGGGTGTGCTGAACCCGGCGAGCGGCCGCGGCCCCGACGGCGAGCTCTACCTGTTGCCGCGCCTGGTCGCCGACGGGAACGTGTCCCGTGTCGGACTGGCGAAGGTGAACATCGTCGACGGCGTCCCCGCGAGCGTCACACGCGAGGGCGTTGTGCTCGAACCGGAACGCGAATGGGAGGCGGGGGCGAACAACTCCGGCGTCGAGGACCCGCGCATCACGACCATCCCGGCACTGGGACTCCACGTCATGACCTACGTCGCGTTCGGTCCGCTCGGCCCGCGCACCGCGGTCGCCGTCTCCGACGACCTCCGAACCTGGCGGCGCCTCGGCCCGGTCACGTTCGAGTACAACGACGAGCTCGGAGTCGACCTCGGCCTCTACCACAACAAGGACACGGTGTTCTTTCCCGAACCGGTGATCGCCCCCGACGGTGTCGAGAGCCTCGCCGTTCTCCACCGCCCGGTCTGGGAACTCGGCGAGGTGCGCCCCGGAGAAGGCAACCGTCCCCCGAAGAGCCTCCCCGACCCGCGCCCCAGCATCTGGATCGCGTTCGTCCCGCTCGCCACGGTGCGCGAGGACATTCGCGAACTCGCGCGCTGGCGGGGAAACAGGTTCCTCGCCGGCCCCGAGTTCGACTTCGAAGAGCTCAAGATCGGCGGCGGGCCCGCTCCGCGCCGGGTTCCGGAAGGCTGGCTGCTGCTCCACCACGGTGTCACCGGCGTGATCGTCAACTCGATGGCCCAGCAGCAGAACGTCAACTATGCGGCCGCCGCGATGATCCTCGACGGCGACGAGCCGTGGCGGGTGATCGACCGCACCTCGGCCCCTCTGCTGTCGGCCGAGACCGCCGACGAGCGCTCCGGCACCGTTCCGAACGTCGTCTTCCCGACGGCCATCGAGACCGTCGACGGCGTCGACTTCGTCTTCTACGGAATGGCCGACTCGAAGATCGGGGTCGCTCGCCTCGAGCGTCGCGCGAGCTGAGGCGTCCCGACGACGACGAAAGGTGCGAGAAGTGGTCTATCGCCTGCCGCGATCTCCACTTCTCGCACCTTTCGCGTGCGCGGACTGCGTCGGTCAGCCGCGGTCAGCGGCGGCCCGCCCTCCGGCGGAACAGCCAGGCGCCCCAGACCGCTGAGCCGACCAGGATGAGCAGGCACCAGCCGACGGCCCACCAGGCGTGCCCGCCGATCGGGGTGCCCATCAGCAGCCCGCGGATGGTCTCGATGATGGGCGTGATCGGCTGATTGTCCGCGATCCACTGCAGCCACTCCGGCATCGTGTCGGTCGGCACGAAGGCGCTCGACAGGTACGGCAGGAAGAGCAGCACGAAACCGTACCCGCTCGCCGCTGCCGCGCTGCGGGCGGCGAGGCCGATGGATGCGTACAGCCAGGTGATGGCGAGGATGAACAGTGCGATGAGTCCGAGTGCCCCGAGCCATTCCGCAGGGCCGGCAGTCGGACGGAAGCCCACGAGAAGGGCCACGCCGATCACGACACCGGTGGCGAAGAGGTTGCGCAGCAGGCTGGCGATCACGTGCCCGACGATGACCCCGTCGCTCCGCAGCGGCATGGTGCGGAACCGGTCGATGATCCCGTTGCTCATGTCGTCGGCCACGTCGACCGCCGTGCTCGCCGAGCCGAAGCCCGCGCAGAGCAGGATGATGCCGGGCACCACATAGTTCACGTAGTCGCCGCCCGGGTCGATGGCACCGCCGAACACGTAGGTGAACATCAGCATCAGCATGATCGGAAGGATGATCGCCATGCTGAGCACTTCGATGTTGCGCAGCGTGTGACGGATGCTGCGGCCGATGAAGACGAATGTGCTGGTCGTTGCCGGGACGGCACGGTCGACGGTCGCCGACAGGCCGGTCGTGGCTGCCGATCGAGGCGGCAGGAGTGTGGTGGACATCAGGCCGTGACCTCCAGTTGGTGT
Source organism: Diaminobutyricibacter sp. McL0608 (assembly GCF_039613825.1). Lineage (NCBI taxonomy): Bacteria > Bacillati > Actinomycetota > Actinomycetes > Micrococcales > Microbacteriaceae > Leifsonia > Leifsonia sp. McL0608. The sequence goes on from NZ_CP154826.1 coordinate 2,697,533, forward strand.
TCGCGATGGGTATCGGACGCGGTGAGTGCGAGGAAGACGTCGTCGAGGGTCGGTTTGCGGATGCTGACGTGCGTATCCGGAAGTCGCTCGGCGTCGAGTTCGTCGATCGCCCGGCGGAGGTCGTGGATGCTTCCGTCGGTGGGCAGCTCGTGGAGCACCGTGTCGTCGGGTCCGCGGAGCTCGACGACATCGCCGCCGATCCGCGCCTTCAGCTCGCCCGGCGTGCCTTCGGCGACGACGCCGCCGCCGTCGATGAGCGCGATCCGGTCCGCGAGGAGGTCCGCTTCGTCGAGGTACTGCGTCGTCAGGAGGATCGTGATCCCCTGGGCGGCGAGGCCGAGGATGGTGTCCCACAGCGTCTGACGACTGCGGGCATCGAGGCCGGTGGTCGGCTCGTCGAGGAAGATGACCGGCGGTGTCGCGACCAGGCTGATGGCGAGGTCGAGGCGTCGGCGCATCCCGCCGGAGTACGTCTTCACGCGCCTGCGGGCTGCTTCGCCGAGTTCGAACCGTTCGATGAGCTCCTGTGCGCGCCTCCGCGCATCCGTCGCCGTGTAGCCGGAGAGCCGTGCCATCATCCGCAGGTTCTCCTCTCCGGTGAGCACTTCGTCGACGGCCGCCGACTGCCCGGTGAGGCTGATGGCCGCGCGAACGCCGTTCGGATCAGTGACGACGTCGTGGCCGGCGACGACCGCCGTGCCGCCGTCGGGTGCGACGAGCGTGGACAGGATGTTGATGAGCGTCGTCTTGCCCGCTCCGTTCGGCCCGAGGAGGGCGAAGACGGTGCCGGCCGGCACGCTGAGGTCGATGCCCTGGAGCACGCGCTGGGCGCCGAAGGACTTTCGAAGTCCCTGCACCTCGATCGCGGGGGTGGCCATGTCGTTCTCCTTTCTGCGTATGACGCAAACTGTTTACGTCGCACACTGTTTTGTTTAAGTAATACACAGTTCTAGGATGGGTGTCAACGACCACACCGGAAGGCGGCGACAATGGCCGACGCAGTCGAAGACGCGCTCCCCCGCGCCGTCGCACTGAGCTGGGGCGTCGCCGAACGGCCGCAGCGCGGCCCCAAGCGCGAACTCAGCATCGAGCGCATCGTCGACGCGGCGATCGAGATCGCCGACGCGGAAGGCCTGAGCGCCGTCTCGATGAGCCGGGTCGCCGCATCCCTCGGCTTCACCACGATGTCGCTCTACCGCTACCTGACCAGCAAAGACGACCTGCTGCTGCTCATGCAGGAGGCCGTGTGCGCCGTGCCGATCCCGTCCGAGGACGACGACAGCGACTGGCGGCAGGGGATGCGCGACTGGGTAGCCGTGTCGATGGGCGTCATCAGCGCGCATCCGTGGTTCGTCGACATCCCCATCTCCGGCATTCCGATGACGCCCAACAACCTCGCGGTGCTCGACTGGGGCCTGCGGATCATGAAAGACCTGCCACTGAGCGACCTCGAGAAGATGTCGACAGCGCTGCTGCTCGCGTCGTACTCGCGCGCTTTCGGAATCGTCGAACGCGACGTCGCCCGGGCCGCCGAGCAGAACGGCGCAGACTCCGTCACCGGCGAAGCGTTCGCCGGCGCGCTCGCAGAACTCGTCACGCCCGAACGGTTCCCTTACCTCGGCCCGCTCGTCACGTCAGGCGCATACACTGCACCGCCAGGCGAAGACGGACAGGACGACTTCGCCTTCGGGCTGGAACGCATCCTCGACGGCATCGAGAAGTATGTGGACGCCCGCAACGCCGGCGAACCCGTCGCAGTCGCGCCGCAACGCCCGGAGCCGGTGCCGAACGACAAGGCCGTGCGCGAGGCGGCCAAGGCGCGGCGCGAAGCCGAAGTGCGACTGCGGGATGCACGCAAGCGCGAACGCGACGTCATCGCCAAGGCACGCGAGCGCGCGGCGAAAGAGGCGGCGAAGCGCGCCTGACCCGGCCGCGTCGACCGCGCTGGCCGCGCTGGCCCCGCGAAAAGTGCCGGAAGTGGACTCAGGGTGCGCGGAACACCACTTCTCGCACCTTTCGTCGCCGACGCGGCGGCGAGGTCAGCGAACGGCCGTGGTCGCGCGGTCGCGCGTCGTCAGATCGCGGTGCGTCGCCGGACCGCGCCAGCCATCCGCCGCGAGCAGGGCGCGGATCTCCGCACCCTGAAGTTCGCCGTGCTCGATCACTAGTGTTCCGCCGGGCCGCAGCAGGCGCTGGGCCGTCCGCGACACCGCGCGCACCACATCCAGGCCGTCCGCACCGCCGTACAACGCGTGCTCCGGGTCGAACAATCGCACCTCGGGGTCGCGCGGGATGGCGTCGGCCGGGATGTACGGCGGGTTCGAGATCACGACGTCCACGATTCCGTCGAGCTCCGGAAGCGCCTCCGCGAGGTCGGCGAAGACCACGCGCGCGTTCGCGGCTCCGGACTCGTCGACGTTGCGCTTCGCCCAGATGAACGCCTCGGGCGAATTCTCGACCGCGACGATCCGCGCGTGGGGCACCTCGGTGGCCATGGCGAGAGCGATCGCGCCGCTTCCGGTGCCCAGGTCGACGCCGACCGGCTCAGGCGAAGCGACAGCCCGCAGCGCGTCGATCGCGAACTGGACGACCTGTTCGGTCTCCGGGCGCGGGACGAAGACACCCGGACCCACGGCCAGTTCGAGTGACCGGAACGGCGCACGGCCGGTGATGTGCTGGAGTGGTTCACGTGCGGCACGGCGGTCTGCGAGGCCGAGGACGGCATCCCGGATGCTCGGATCGGCCACAGAATCCATGGCGACCAGCGCCTGGACCCTGCCCCGCCCCTCGCCGATGACATGGCCGATCAGGAGCTCTGCGTCGACCGCCGGATCCGGCACTCCGGCACGTTCGAGGAGGGACGCGACCTGGTCGCGCAAAGACCGGAACGTGGTCGGATCTGGTTCGGGAGCACTCGTCATCGCCCGTCGAGCTTATCTTCTGCCCGGATCCGCCCATCACACTCCGTCATACAAGCCCCGTGGGAAGGGCAGATGATTAGGCTGGTGGCGCCCACGATTCACCCGTCTTTCACAAGGAAGAGAGTCATGTCCGGTCACATCTACGCCAACGTCGCCGAAACGGTCGGAAACACCCCGCTGGTCCGGCTCAACCGCATCACCGACGGGGCAGAGGCCACCGTGCTCGTGAAGCTCGAGTTCGCCAACCCGGCCTCGAGCGTCAAAGACCGGATCGGGGTGTCGATCATCGATGCCGCCGAAGCCTCCGGCGAGCTGAAGCCCGGCGGCACGATCGTCGAAGGAACCAGCGGCAACACAGGCATCGCACTCGCGATGGTCGGCGCCGCACGCGGCTACAAGGTGATCCTCACCATGCCGGAGACCATGAGCAAGGAACGGCGCGTGCTCCTTCGCGCGTTCGGCGCGGACATCGTGCTCACGCCCGGTCCCGATGGGATGCGCGGAGCAGTCGAAAAAGCCCAGGAGATCGTCTCGAACACCGAGAACGCGATCTGGGCGAAGCAGTTCGCCAATGAAGCCAACCCGGCCATCCACCGCGCGACGACCGCCGAGGAGATCTGGGCGGACACCGACGGCGGCGTCGACATCTTCGTCTCCGGAATCGGCACCGGCGGCACCATCACCGGGGTCGGGCAGGTTCTGAAGGAGCGGAAGCCCGGCGTGAAGATCGTGGCCGTCGAGCCGATCGACTCCCCCATCCTGTCGGGCGGAAAGCCCGGACCGCACAAGATCCAGGGCATCGGTGCGAACTTCGTGCCTGAGATCCTCGACACGACCGTCTACGACGAAGTGGTCGACGTCACGTTCGACGACTCGATCGCGGTGGCGAAGCGTCTGGCCGCTGAAGAGGGCATCCTCGCCGGCATCTCGTCAGGCGCGATCGTCTGGGCGGCGCTCGAACAGGCGAAGCGTCCCGAGAACGCAGGCAAGACGATCGTCGCGATCGTGGCAGACACCGGAGAGCGGTACATCTCGACTGCCCTCTGGGCAGACCTGGTCGACTAGCGCGAATGTCCGTTCTGTCCCGCGTGCGCGAAGACATCGCCAATGCGCGCCGCCACGACCCGGCGGCCCGTAGCGGTGCCGAGATCTTCGTCGTGTATTCGGGACTTCACGCCATCTGGTCCTACCGGCTGGCACATCGCCTCTGGCTGGCGCGCGCACGCACCGTTGCCCGCATCGTCTCGCAGTTCACCCGCTTTCTCACCGGGATCGAGATCCATCCCGGCGCGACGATCGGCCGCCGGTTCTTCATCGACCACGGAATGGGCGTCGTCATCGGCGAGACCGCCGAGATCGGCGACGACGTGATGCTCTATCACGGTGTGACGCTGGGCGGGAAGGGTCGCGGCCACGGCAAACGGCACCCGACCATCGGGGATGGCGTGACGATCGGCGCGGGCGCGAAGGTGCTGGGCGCGATCACGATCGGCGCGCACAGTGTCGTCGGGGCGAACGCCGTCGTCGTACACGACGCTCCCCCGAGCTCACTGCTTGTCGGCGTGCCGGCGACGTCGCGACCGCGGACCGGCACCGAGCAGATCCCCGGTGACACCTGGATCGACCCCGGCATCTACATCTGACCCGCGCCCACGAGCCCCTGCCCAGGGCCGCCTAGAGCGTCGAGCACAGGAAAAGGCACCTCAATCGTCAGATTTGAGGTGCCTTTTCCTGTGCTCGAGCGTCTGGGCCGGGATCAGGCGTCGGCGCCGATGTCGGCGAGGCGGGACTCCTCGTCGGCCGTGATGCACGACTCGATCACCGGGTCGAGGGCACCGTTCATGACGGCGTCGAGGTTGTACGCCTTGTAGCCGGTGCGGTGGTCGGCGATCCGGTTCTCGGGGAAGTTGTAGGTGCGGATGCGCTCCGAGCGATCCATCGTGCGGATCTGGCTCTTGCGCACTGCCGAGGCAGCAGCGTCGATCTCTTCCTGCTGGCGGGCGAGCACGCGGGCACGCAGCACGCGCATCCCGGCTTCGCGGTTCTGCAGCTGACTCTTCTCGTTCTGCATCGCCACGACGATGCCGGTCGGAAGGTGGGTGATGCGCACTGCCGAGTCGGTGGTGTTCACCGACTGGCCGCCGGGACCGCTCGACCGGTACACATCGATCTTCAGGTCGTTGGGGCTGATCTCGACCTCTTCGGGCTCGTCGACTTCGGGGAACACGAGGACGCCGGCGGCGGAGGTGTGGATGCGGCCCTGCGACTCGGTCGCGGGAACGCGCTGCACACGGTGCACGCCACCCTCGTATTTGAGGTGCGCCCACACGCCCTGGGCCGGGTCGCTCGAGTTGCCCTTGATGGCGAGCTGAACGTCTTTGATGCCGCCAAGGTCGCTCGAGGTCTGCTCGAGGATCTCGGTCTTCCACTTCTTCGACTCGGCGTAGTGCAGGTACATGCGCAGCAGGTCGGCGGCGAAGAGGGCGGACTCCGCGCCACCCTCGCCCATCTTGATCTCCATGATCACGTCGCGGCCGTCGTTCTCGTCACGCGGGATGAGGAGGCGCCGGAGCTTCTCGGTCGAGTCTTCGAGCTGCTCTTCGAGCCCGGGGATCTCTTCGGCGAACGTCTCATCTTCAGCGGCGAGCTCGCGCGCGGCGGCAAGGTCGTCTTCGAGCTGCTTCCACTGGTGGTACGCGGCGACGATCCGGCTGAGCTCGGCGTAGCGGCGGTTCACGCGCTTGGAGCGCACCGGGTCGCTGTGCAGGTCGGGGTCGGCGAGCTGCTCCTGCAGGTCGTCATGCTCTGCGAGCAGACTGGTGACCGACTCGAACATCTCTTCTTCTCCCTCGGCAGCGTGGCGCTGCCTTCATTCTTCTCGTGGTGCACGTCTCGCACCAATGGAAAAGTGCCCGCCCGGTCGACTCAGGGTCGAACCGGGCGGGCACTTGCATAGTTAGCGGTGGTCGTGCTCGTTGGAGTGCGAGTGCGCCGTTCCGTGGGTGTTCGCCGGGGCCGCGGGCATCGACTTCTGGACCTGCATCAGGAATTCCACGTTGCTCGTGGTCTCCTTGAGGCGGCCGAGGACGATCTCGAGGGCCTGCTGCTGGTCGAGGCCGGCGAGTGCGCGGCGCAGCTTCCAGGTGATCTTGACCTCGTCGGCGCCCATGAGCATCTCTTCACGACGCGTGCCCGAGGCGTTCACATCGACCGCGGGGAAGATGCGCTTGTCGGCCAGCTGGCGCGACAGGCGGAGCTCCATGTTGCCCGTGCCCTTGAACTCCTCGAAGATGACCTCGTCCATCTTGGACCCGGTCTCGACGAGCGCAGAAGCGAGGATCGTGAGCGATCCGCCGTGCTCGATGTTGCGAGCGGCTCCGAAGAAGCGCTTCGGCGGGTAGAGAGCGGATGCGTCGACACCGCCCGACAGGATGCGACCCGACGCCGGGGCGGCCAGGTTGTAGGCGCGGCCGAGGCGAGTGATCGAGTCGAGCAGCACGACCACGTCGTGGCCGAGCTCCACCAGACGCTTCGCGCGCTCGATGGCGAGCTCGGCGACCGTGGTGTGGTCTTCTGCGGGACGGTCGAAGGTGGAGGCGATGACCTCACCCTTGACGGTGCGCTGCATGTCGGTGACTTCTTCAGGACGCTCGTCGACCAGGACCACCATGAGGTGGACCTCAGGGTTGTTCGTGGTGATCGCGTTCGCGATCTGCTGCATGACGATCGTCTTGCCGGCCTTCGGCGGCGCGACGATGAGGCCGCGCTGGCCCTTGCCGATCGGAGCGACGAGGTCGATGATGCGCTGCGTCAGCTTGCCCGGCTCCGTCTCGAGCCGCAGACGCTCCTGCGGGTAGAGCGGCGTCAGCTTGCCGAACTCGACGCGGTTCTCGGCCTCTTCGACGGTCTGGCCGTTGATCGAGTCGACCTTGACGATCGCGTTGTACTTCTGGCGGCCGTTGTTCTCACCCTCGCGCGGCTGGCGGATGGCGCCGACGACGGCGTCTCCCTTGCGCAGGTTGTACTTCTTGACCTGGCCGAGCGAGACGTAGACGTCGCTCGAACCGGGGAGGTAGCCGGAGGTCCGTACGAACGCGTAGTTGTCGAGCACGTCCAGGATGCCGGCGACAGGGATGAGGACGTCGTCTTCCGAGATCTCGGGATCGAGGTCGTCGGTCGCGCCCTGGCCGCGACGCTTGCGGTCACGGTAACGGCTGCGGCTGCTGCGCTCACCATCGACCTGAAGCTGGCCGGCAGGCCCGTTCTGGTTCTGGTTGTTGCGGTCGCCCTGGTTGCGGTCAGCCTGGTTGCGGTCACCCTGGTTACGGTCACCCTGGCTACGGTCACCCTGGTTACGGTCACCCTGGTTACGGTCACCCTGGCTACGGTCGCCCTGCGACTCGCCGCCCTGATTCTGACCGCCCTGATTCTGACCGCCCTGGTTCTGGCCGCCCTGGTTCTGGCCGCTGCGGTTGCGGTTGCGGTTACGGCTGCGACCCTGGCGGGGCTGCTCGGCACCGTCGGCCTGCACGGAGTCGCCCGCTTCGCCCTGCTCGCCCTGGACAGCCTCGGCGCCGGACTCGGCGTCCGCGTCCTGAGCTGCGGCACGATCGGTGCGCTCGGCACCAGGATTGTCGCGCTGGCCGCGGCGGTTGTTGCGCTGCCCGCCTTCCCGAGCACCGTCCTGCGCTGCCGCAGCCTGGTCGCCCGAGGGCTCTTCGGCACGGTCGCGCTCTGCAGCGGCGGCCTGGGCACGGTCGAGAAGGGCGTCGACGGCGGGGATGAGGGACTCGACTCCGGTCGCGCCGGAGTTGACATGCGCACCGGCCGAGACACCCGCGAGGGCATCGGCGCTCGTCGCACGACGGGGCGCACGCTTGCGAGGCGCGGTGGGCGCATCCGTGGCCACGTCGGCTGCCGCGCTGGTCGACGGCTCGGCGATGAGCGGCTCGATCAGCACCTGCGACGCGGCACGTGCGGGTTCGGTCTCTGACTCCGCAGGCTCGGTCACGACAGCGGCATCGGCCGCCCCGTCACCTTCGCCCTGGTTCTGGATCTCGGAGATGGCATCCACGAGTTCTCCCTTACGAAGCTTGTTGGCTCCCTGAATACCCAACTGGGCGGCGAGAGCCTGGAGCTCCACCACTTTGAGAGTCGTCAGTTTGCTCTTTTCCACACCCGGGGCGTGGAGATTGACATCAGTCACTAAGAGGATTCCTTTCCTCCGACGAGCGTTTTTCGCTTGCGTCCGGAGCGCGTGTCACGTGAACTGCCTTTTCACGCGGTGTGTTCTGATCCACACGGCGTCGGTACTCGGTGCTAGAGGCCCGGGTACACAGGCAGGAGTAACAGCTTGATTGCTAGAAAATCACCCGAAGACCAGATTCGCTCGTTACGCGGTTTCTCCCGGGTGCTGCCAGAAGTCTAACACCTCTGACCTTGGTGAATATTCCGTCACGCTGCAGGCGTGTCGGCCGTGCCGACAGACGTCTGCTGCACCGTCGCGCCTTTGAAGTCGACGGCGAGCATCAGGGGCTGCCACCGGGTCTCGGCCTTCTGGGCGACGAGGTCTGCGGCGGCGAGGCGCTGGCTGGGGTCACTGCACAGCACCAGGATCGAAGGGCCCGCGCCTGAGACGACGGCTGCGAAGCCGCTCTCGCGCAGGAGGGTGATGAGCCGGTCCGTCTCCGGCATCGCGGAGGCCCGGTAACTCTGGTGGAGTTTGTCCTCCGTCGCCGCGTGGAGCAGTTCGGGACTCTGGATGAGCGCTGCGACGAGCAAGGCCGATCGGGACAGGTTGAAGACGGCGTCTTCGTGCGGCACCGACTCCGGCTGGAGGCTGCGGGCGAGGGCCGTCGACATCACGTGCTCGGGGACGAAGACCAGCGGCGAGACACCACGGTGCACGATCAGCTTCTTGAAGCGCGGACCTTCGGGCGTCACCCAGGCGATCGTGAGTCCGCCGAACAGGGCGGGCGCGACATTGTCGGGATGCCCTTCCATCTCGTTGGCGAGGGCGAGCAGCCCCTGCGCATCGATCTCGACGATCCCTTCGAGGAGCCCTTTCGCGGCCATGATGCCGGACACGATCGCCGCCCCGGAGGAGCCCAGCCCGCGGCCGTGCGGGATGGCGTTGCGGGCGATGAGGTCGAGTCCGGGCATCGGGTGGCCGACGGCAGTGAAGGTGTGAGCGATCGCCCGCACGACGAGGTTGCTCTCGTCCGTCGGCACCTCGCCGGCGCCCACGCCGTGCACCTCGACCGTCGCACCGGGCTCGTCGCGGACGCGCACCTCGAGTTCGTCGTACAGCGCGAGCGCGAGCCCCAGGGTGTCGAAGCCGGGACCCAGGTTGGCGCTGGTTGCCGGGACCTTGACCGTGACCGAGCGTCCGCGCAGGTCGCCGGCGGCGTGGCTCACGCCCCGGCTCCCGCCGTCAGGCCGAGCACCTCGGCGATGGCGGTGACGTCGACGGGCACGATGGTGGGCTGCACGTCGGAGCCGTCGGCCGTGCGGAGCGCCCACTGCGGGTCTTTGAGCCCGTGGCCGGTGACGGTCAGCACGACGGTCGCGCCGGCCGGGATGACTCCCGCCGCGGAGCGCTCGAGGAGTCCGGCGACGCTGATCGCGGAGGCGGGCTCGACGAAGATCCCGACTTCGGCGGAAAGGATGCGGTGCGCTTCGAGGATGCGGGTGTCGTCGATGGCACCGAAGTAGCCGTCGCTGTCGGCGCGGGCGTTGAGCGCCAGATCCCAGGAAGCCGGGTTGCCGATGCGGATCGCGCTCGCGATCGTGTCGGGGTTCTTGACGGGGTGGCCGAGCACGAGCGGCGCGCTCCCCGCTGCCTGGAAGCCGAACATCCGCGGCAGTTTCGTCGATTCCCCGCGCTTCAGCTCTTCGGTGTAGCCGCGGTGGTATGCGGTGTAGTTGCCGGCGTTGCCGACCGGAACGATGTGGAAGTCCGGTGCGTCGCCCAGTACCTCGACGACCTCGAACGCCGCCGTCTTCTGCCCTTCGATGCGGTCGGGGTTGACGGAGTTCACCAGGTGCACGGGGTAGTTGGTGGCCAGGTCTCGTGCGATCTCGAGGCAGTCGTCGAAGTTGCCCTGCACCTGCAGGAGCTGCGCGTTGTGGGCGATCGCCTGGCTCAGCTTGCCCATCGCGATCTTGCCTTCGGGCACCAGCACGACGGCCTGGATGCCCGCGTGGGTCGCGTAGGCCGCGGCGGACGCCGACGTGTTGCCTGTGGATGCGCAGATGACGGCTTTCGCGCCGTGCTCGACGGCTTTGGAGATGGCCATCGTCATGCCGCGGTCCTTGAACGACCCAGTCGGGTTCATCCCCTCGAACTTGACGAACACGTTCGCACCCGTGCGCGCGGAGAGTGCCGGCGCCGGGAGGAGCGGCGTGCCGCCTTCGCCGAGCGTGATGATCGGCGTCGCGTCGGAGATGTCGAGACGGTCCGCGTACTCGCGCAGGACTCCGCGCCACTGGCGGCTGTTCGGGCGTGGGGTGTATTCGGCGGGCATTACGATCCTTCGACTCGGAGTACGGATGCGATGGCACTGACCACGTCACTCGCGCCCAGTGCCTCCACGGTGGCCGCCAGCGCGGCCTCCTCGGCTTCGTGGGTGCCGATTACAAGGGTAGCGGTGGCCGCCCCGTGTTCCTGACCGTGCTGGGCAGGAGCGTGCAGTCCTGGAATCGATTGCTGCACGGTCTCGACCGATACGCCACCGTCGCTCAGGATGCGTGCGACAGAGGCGAGCACACCGGGCTGGTCGACGACCTCGAGCGTGATCTGGTAGCGGGTGATGACCTGCCCGACGTCGAGGACGGGCAGCTGCGCGTGGGTGGATTCCGCGACACCGGGGCCCCCGACGACGTGGCGGCGCGCGGCCGACACGAGGTCCCCGAGCACGGCGGATGCGGTCTCGATGCCTCCGGCACCGGCACCGTAGAACATGAGGTCGCCTGCCGCGGCGGCCTGGACGAACACCGCGTTGTGGGCGCCGTGCACGGCGGCGAGCGGATGCGTGCGGCTGATCAGCGCGGGATAGACGCGTGCGGAGACGCCTTCGACCCCGGTCACTGGGTGCACGATGCGCTCGCAGATGGCGAGCAGCTTGATCACCGAGCCGCTGTCGCGCGCGGCCTCGACCTGTGCCCGGTTGATCGCGGTGATGCCTTCGCGGTACACGGACTCGATCGGAACGGTGGTGTGGAACGCGAGGCTTGCGAGGATGGCCGCCTTCTGTGCCGCGTCGTACCCTCCGATGTCCGCCGTCGGGTCGGCTTCGGCGTAGCCGAGCTCGGTCGCAGTCGCGAGCGCGTCCTCCAGGGTCTCACCGTTGACATCCATGCGGTCGAGCACGAAGTTGGTCGTGCCGTTGACGATGCCGAGGATGCGGTTGACCCGATCTCCGGCGAGGCTGTCACGCAACGGGCGGATGATCGGGATGGCGCCGCCGACAGCCGCCTCGTAGTAGAGCTGTGCTCCGACCTGTTCCGCCGCCTCGAAGAGTTCCGGCCCGTGGGTGGCGAGGAGCGCCTTGTTGGCCGTGATCACATCCGCCCCCGAGTTGAGCGCGAGCAGTACATAACTGCGCGCCGGCTCGACGCCGCCCATCAGCTCGACGACGATGTCGGCGCCGAGGATCAGGGATTCTGCGTCGGTCGTGTACAGGTGCTTCGGCAGTTCGACATCACGTTTCGCGTTCTCGTCGCGCACGGCGATGCCGACGACTTCGAGACTGGCCCCGACGCGGGCGGCGAGTTCGTCGCCGTGCTCCAACAGAAGCTTCGCGACCTGCGAGCCGACCGAGCCGGCTCCGAGGAGCGCGACCCTGAGGTTGCGGTATTCGATCATTCGGATGCTCCTTCGCGGAATCCGGCGTCGCGCGCCAGCAGGTCGGCCTCGGTCTCGCCGCGCACGATCACGCGGGATGCCCCGTCGCGAACGGCGACGACCGGCGGCCGCCCGAGGTAGTTGTAGTTGCTGGCGAGCGACCAGCAGTAGGCGCCCGTGACAGGAACCGCGAGCAGATCGCCCGGTCGCACGTCGCCCGGAAGGTAGTCGGCGTCGACGACGATGTCGCCGCTCTCGCAGTGCTTGCCCGCGATGCGGACCAGGGCCGGCTCGCTGTCGCTGACCCGGTTCGCGATGCGCACCGAGTAGTCGGCGCCGTAGAGGGCCGGGCGGGCGTTGTCGCTCATCCCTCCGTCGACACTCACATAGCGGCGGACCGCAGTGATCCCGTCGTCGGCGGTGGAGACGAGGACGTCCTTGGTGGTGCCGGCCGAGTAGATGGTGAATCCCGCCGTGCCGATGATCGAGCGGCCCGGTTCGAAAGCGACGACCGGGACCGGGATGCCGAGGGTCGCGCATCCTGCCGCCACCACCTCTGCGATGCGGTCGGCCAGCTCGCCGATCGGGGACGGGTCGTCGTGGGTCGTGTACGCGATACCGAAACCGCCGCCGAGGTTCAGCTCGGGCACGGGACCGCCGGCGAGGAGTTCGGAGTGCACGGCCAGCAGGCGCGCAGCGGACTCGGCGAAACCGTCGGAGCCGAAGATCTGCGACCCGATGTGACAGTGGAGCCCGATGAAGTCGAGGCCGGCGTGCGAGCGGATGCGCGCGACAGCGTCCGCCGTGTCGCCGAGCGAGATGCCGAACTTCTGGTCTTCGTGGGCCGTCGCCAGGAAGGCGTGCGTGTGGGCGTGGACCCCGCTGTTGACACGCAGCCGCACCCGCTGGACGCGGCCCTGGCCGGCGGCGGCCGAGGCGACGCGCTCGATCTCCTGCAGGCTGTCGATGACGATGGCGCCTACTCCGACCGACACCGCGCGTTCGATCTCGGCGACCGACTTGTTGTTGCCGTGGAATCCGAGCCGGCCCGGATCGACACCCGCGGCGAGCGCGACAGCGAGCTCCCCGCCGCTGCATACGTCGATGTTGAGGCCTGCCTCGGCCATCCAGCGCGCGACCTCGATGCTGAGGAACGCCTTGCCCGCGTAGTAGACCTTCGCCGACGATCCGACCCGCGCGAACGCTGACGTGAGCGCATCCCGCACCTCGGCCGCCCGCTCGCGGACGTGCAGCTCGTCGACGACGAAGACAGGTGTCCCGTAGCGTTCGGCGAGTTCACCGACCGTCACCCCGCCGACCGTGACCTCGCCGTTCGAGCGGGTGACCGTACGCGGCCAGAGCGCAGGCGAGAGCGTGTTGGCGTCGTCAGGGACGACCAGCCACTGCGGTGCGAGCGGATTCGAAGCCACGGGGAAACCTCACGGGTCGGGACGAGTGGGGGTCTCTCGGGGCGAGCGGACCCGGCTTGGTCCCTGAAGCCGTTTGGAGAACTGACGCGTCAAGCGCGCGGTACCGGAATTCTAGCGAGGATCGGTGACGGGCTTCGACTTCGTTACGAACAGCTTCCTTTGGTGGCGAGCGTCTCCTGCGAGAGCACGATGTCGTGGGCGGTCAGGTGGATGGTCGCCTCGCCGGGGACGACCGTGACATCGTCGACTTCAACACCGGCCGGGAGGTATTGCGCGACGCAGACCGAGAGCGGTTTCGAGACGACGGCGCCGAGCAGCTTCGAGAGGTCGAGGTTGCCCCCGCCCGCCTTCACCTCGGCCTTCGTGGGCTGCAGGAGGATCGACTCGCCGGCCGCCGTCGGCTCCACCGTCACCGTGTAACCGATCGACAGACCGAGGACCTTCGTGGTCCCGTCGTATTTGATCGTCCCGTCGCCGAGCGTGAGGTCGCCGGTGGCGCCCGGCAGGCGCAGAAGAGAGTTGATCGACGACTGGCTGATCGTGATCGTGCCCGCGATGTCGGACACCGGCTTCGTCAGATCGACGGGCACGCCCTGCGCCACGACGGATGCGGACAGCGGGACCCCTTCGACTGTCAGCTTGGGAGCATCCAGGGTCACCTGTTCGAACGAGCCCGACAGATACTGCGCGATCACCGAGGTGCCGCCGATCTGGACGGTGACGTCGCCCTGCACGAAATCGGGGAAGTTCTGCTCGATCTCGGCCTTGACGCGGCTTTCCGCATAGGCACGCACCAGACCGTCGGCGGCGAAGTAGAGCACGACGAGCGCGATGATCGAGATCGCGATCCAGATCATCGCCCACATTCCGCGACGCCGCCTGCGCGGCGCGGGCGCCGGTGCAGGCGCGGACGGGACGAGCGGTTCAGTCGGCTGGGTTGCGTCCGTCATCGCTTCATCCTCACATGCGGTCGGGTGCCGACACTCCGAGGAGGCCGAGACCGTTGCGGACCACCTGGCTGGTGGCATCGTTCAGCCACAGCCGGGTGCGGTGCAGGTCGGTGATGGGCTCGTCGCCGAGCGGGATGACCCGGGTCGCGTCGTACCAGCGGTGGTAGAGGCCCGCGACCTCTTCGATGTAGCGCGCGACGCGATGCGGCTCACGCAGCTCGGCGGCCAGCGCGACGACCCGCGGGAACTCCTGGAGAGCACCGAGGAGCGCGGACTCCGTCTCGTGGGTGAGCAGTTCTGGGGCGAACGCGCTGCGATCGACCCCGGCGGTCCTCGCGTTGCGGGCGACGGAACGGGTGCGGGCGTGCGCGTACTGCACGTAGAAGACGGGGTTCTCGTTGGTGCGCTTGCTGAGCAGGTCGAGGTCGATGTCGAGCTGCGAGTCGCTCGACGAGCGCACGAGGGCATACCGGCCGGCGTCGACACCCACCGCGTCGACGAGGTCGTCGAGCGTGACGATGGTTCCGGCGCGCTTGCTCATCTTCACCGGCTCACCGTCGCGAACGAGGTTGACCATCTGGCCGATCAGGATCTGCAGGTTGACGCCCGGAGTGTCCCCGAATGCCTCGACCGCTGCCATCAGGCGCCCGACATACCCATGGTGGTCGGCGCCGAGCATGATCAGGTTCTGCTCGAAGCCCCGCTCACGCTTGTTGAGGTAGTAGCCCAGGTCGCCGGAGATGTAGGCGGGCTCGCCGTTACTGCGGATGATCACCCGGTCGCGGTCGTCACCGAACGTGGTCGTGCGCAGCCAGACCGCGCCGTCCTCCTCGAAGATGTGGCCCTGCTCGCGGAGGCGCTCGATGGCGCGCTCGACCGCACCGGACTCGTGCAGCGAGTCCTCGTGGAAGTACACATCGAAGTCGACACCGAACCCGTGGAGCTTCGACCGGATCTCGGCGAACATCAGCTCGGTTCCCATCGCACGGAACACTTCCTGCTGCTGTTCCCGCGGGAGGCTCGCGATGTCGCCCTCGTAGCGCTCCACGACCTGCTCCGCGATGTCGCCGATGTACGCACCGCCGTAGCCGTCATCGGGCGTCGGCTCACCGAGGTAGGCGGCGAGAAGGCTGCGGGCGAACCGGTCGATCTGCGATCCGTGGTCGTTGAAGTAGTACTCGCGCGTCACATCCGCACCCTCGGCCGCGAGGATGCGTGCCAGGCTGTCGCCGACAGCCGCCCAGCGGACTCCGCCCATGTGGATGGGTCCGGTCGGGTTCGCCGAGACGAACTCGAGGTTGATCGGGATGCCCGCGTAGATCGAGCCGTTGCCGAACGCCTCACCGGCGTCGACGATCGTCTTCGCCAGCTGACCGGCGGCGGCGGCGTCGAGACGGAAGTTGATGAAGCCGGGTCCTGCGACTTCGGCCGAGGCGACACCGTCGATGCCGGATGCGGCCTCCGCGATCTCCGCGGCCAGCTCGCGCGGGTTCGCACCGAGCGGCTTCGCCAGCCGCATGGCGACATTCGTCGCCCAGTCGCCGTGCTCGCGGTTCTTCGGACGCTCGAGCGGAACGTCGGCGATGGTCACGACGACCGGCGGAGCATCCGGGTCGGCCGCTCGTCGCCGGTCGACGATCGGGGTCACGATGTCGAGCAGGGCGGCAGAGAGGTCGGCTGGAGTCACAGCCAGCAATTCTACCGGGCCGCGGCTGGACGCCGGACGGGAGTCGGTCGGGAACCGGTCGGGAACCGGCCGCATCGATTCCGCAACGAAGGCCGAGTGTGGACGGTTGCACCCATCCGCTCTTGATAAGGTCGCGATGACGCGCGACGGTGCGCGACTCACGACATTCCGCACACCCGCATCGCACAAGGAATACCCGACATGGTTGAACCGACCCGCAATCGATTCGCAGGCCTCGCGCGCGCAGCCGCCGTCGTCGTGGTCGTGGCCGGCACGATCGCCCTCAGCGCCTGCGCCGGCGCCGGCAAGCCGACCCCCACTGCGACTCACGCGTCCACCACGGCCCCCTCGACGGCGCCCAGCGCCGCGCCGACTCCGACCCCGACGCCATCCGATCCTCCGACGCCGGTGACACTCACCTGCGACCAGATCGTCACGGCAGACCAGATCTACGCCTACAACCCGAACTTCGGCGCGGACCCCGGCTACGCACCGGCGTCCGGTTCGCTCGAAGCGACCATCGCCGGTTACAAGGGCGTCGCGTGCGGCTGGCTGAACCAGACCAGCAACGACGTCATCGAGATCGCGGTGGCGAAGCCTCCGGCGAGCGAGCTCGACGGGCTCAAGAACACTGCGGTGACCAACAGCCAGCCGGTGCCCACGTACGGCGTGCCCCCGCAGGTCGAGGGCTATTTCGCGATGCGCGGCGCCAAGGGCGAGGTGCAGATCTTCACCGGCACGTACTGGGTCGTGGCGAATTCGCCCGCCTTCCAGGAGCCGGGCGACGCCGCGCCCCTCATGCAGAACGTGCTGGACAACCTGCCGAAGCAGTGATGCTAACCTAGGTTTCGCACTCCTGGCCCCCATAGCTCAGGGGATAGAGCGTCTGCCTCCGGAGCAGAAGGCCGTAGGTTCAAATCCTACTGGGGGCACTTTTTCCGGGTCGTTTCCAACGATCGCGTTCCGCGCTCACGCGGCGACTGGTCTCGCCGGGTCCTTGCCCCACTCGGCCCAGCCGCCGTCGTGCACCTTCACGCCGCTGCGACCCAGCAGATAGGTGAGCACGAACCACGCGGTCGAGCCGCGCCCGCCCACCGTGCAGTAGGTGATCATCCGCGTCGGTTCCGCTCCCTCGAGCGCGAACACCATGGCCAACGCCTCCCGGTCGCGATACCGCCCGGCTTCGTCGAAGACCCCGTCGAGGCTGACGTTGGTCGCGCCCGGAATGTGACCCGCGCGCCCGCCCGGCTCCATGCCTCCCGACGGCCAGAACTGCGCACCGTCGAACTCAGGGGGCGTCCGCATGTCGAGGATCCGGGTCCCGGGATCGTCGAGCAACGCCGCCACCTCGTCCCCCGTCGCGCGGATGCTCGCGTCGATCGCGGGCATCCGATACTCCGACGCCTCCGGAACCGCAGCATCCGTCGTCCACGGGAGCCCGGCATCCTGCCAGTCGTCGCGCGAGCCGTCGAGGATGAGCACGTCGGCGTGCCGATAGAGCTTCATCATCCAGAACGCGAGCGCCGGCGCGTACCCGTAGAACACGACGGTGGTGTCGGGTGTCAGTCCCGATCGGCGGAACAGGTCGACGATGGCCGATTCCTCGACCAGGCTGTAGTCCGCGTTGCGGAAATCCCGGTACACGTTCCACAGCAGTGCACCCCGGATGTGGCCGACCGCGAAGTTCTTCGCGTTGACGTCAACCTCGACCACCTGGATGCCCGGATCGTCGAGCCTGCTCGCGAGCCACTCCGGCGAGACGAGCACCTCCGTCTGGGTCATCGTGCGTGCCGCGCCTGCTGTTGCCTGAGACATCGTGGGCCTCCCTCTCGATCACTCCAACTGGATCCAGCTGAGCAGGTCCTCCTGCTCGACCGATTCGTAGAGGGCGGGATGGTCGGTCTTCATGTGCTCGCGGATGGCCGCGATCACGTCGGTGTCACTGTCGCCTCGGGCGATGTACCCGCATTCGCAGCGGATGATCCTGGACATCTCGTCCTCCTGTCGTAGGTGTACTCGGGGACTGTTGACAGAATGTTGGCATGACATTGGCGTCGCGTGCACCGACGCGGATCCAGCTGTGCGGCACGACGATCGTCGAGGCCGCCGGCGAACGTCTCGAAGGCAGGCTTCCCGGTCGCCAGGGACGGATCCTCTTCGCCTTCCTGGTGCTCAATCGCGACCGCCCGACGAGTCGTTCGGAGCTTGCCGAGGCCGTGTGGCCACGCGAATCGTCGCAGGCCGCCTCGGAGACCGGCCTCACCCCCCTGATCTCGAAACTGCGGCGGATGCTCGGCGCCGATCGTCTCGACGGGCACGCGACCATCCGGCTCGTCCTCGACGCGGACGCCCGCGTGGATGTCGAGGACGCCGTCAGTTCCGTCCATCGCGCGGAGTCGCAGCTCGCCCTCGGTAACTTCACCCGCGCCTGGGCACCTTCGATGGCGGCGCTGTATGTGGCCGAACGCGAGTTCCTGGCCGGCGAGAGCAACCCGTGGGTGGACGAGCAGCGACGCCTGATGGCCGGGGTGAGGATGCGCGCACTCGAGGCGTATGCGACGGCGTGCGCGGGTACGGGAGGAACCGAACTCCCCGCGGCGATTCGGGCGTCGCGGGACCTCATCCGCCTCGCTCCGCTGCGCGAGAGCGGATACCAGTTGCTGATGCACGCACTCCGCGACCAGGGCAATCCCGCGGAGGCCCTCGCGGTCTATGCCGACCTCCGTGCGGTCCTCCGTGACGAACTGGGCGTGTCGCCGAGCGCAGCCAGCCAGGCCGTCTACGACGAGCTCATCCGGGACTGATCCGCCCGGACCGGCTATCGCGGGAGCGGCGGGAACTCCGCATCCGGCAGCCTCTCGCCACGGGCGAGTCCGAGTCCGTCTGTGACCGGATGCTCGCCCCCGCTGAAGGTCAGGTCGCGGTCCACGTAGATGTTCACCTGCGCCCAACGGAACTCGTCGGTGTCGTTCGCGTTCGCGGTGTGGGGCGTATACCCGTTGTGGAATGTGACGTCGCCGGCACGGAGCGGGATCGTGACGCGCTGCTCCCAGACGAGGTCGGGCGCAGCCGTGAAAAGGTCTGTGCCTCCGGTGAGGTCGATCGCACGGATGTCGTGCCGGTCCTGCTGGGCGGGGATGAAGGTCATGCAGCCGCGCTCCACGGTCACGTCGGTGAGCGCGATCCACGCAGAAAGACTGTGACGGGAGTTCTCGTGCGGCCAGTACGGGGCGTCCTGGTGATATTCGGTCTTCGCTCCGTTGTGGGGTGCTTTCACCAGGAGCTGGTCGTGCCAGAGCCGGAGGGGAACGCCGGCGAGCTGCGTTGCGATGGAGGCGAGGTCGGCGTTGAAGGTGAGGGCGCGCAGCACGTCGTCCGTCTTCCACACCTGGATGATCTGGCGGAAGATGTTGCCTGCGTAGGCGAGCCCGGTGTCGGCGTCGTAGCGTCGGGCGGCCGCGTCGCGGTAGCGCTCGACCTCCTCGGCGGTGAGCACGGACGGGATGTGCGCGAAGCCGTCGCGCCGATAGGACGATACGAGGTCGTCGTCAAGACGGAACGGAGTCGAGACGAGGTCGGCACTGGCCATGGTTCGAGCCTTTCGGTGAAGTTGTCGTTCGGTGTGAAGGGGATGTTCGACTACGATTCTTTCTCTGCACCGAGCGATCCGCGTAGTACGATGCGACCAATAACTAGCACGATTCTGCATACGATTGGTCCCCCGCGTGGAGCTGTACCGACGCCGCGACATCTTCGTCGCGCCCGACGAGGAGGTCGGCGCCGCCCGCATCGCGGTCGACGGCGACATCGGCGAGCACACGCACGACTTCATCGAGATCGCGTTCGTCCTGCAGGGGCGCGCCCGCCATCGCTCGGTGGCCGGAACGGTCGTTCTCGAGCGCGGCTCCGTCGCCCTCGTCCGGCCGGGCAGCTGGCACGCCTACGAACCTCTCGAGCCCCTGACGGTCGTGAACCTCTACCTCGCGCCGGAACTCCTGCACGGCGACCTCTCATGGATCCTCGAACACCCGGCCCTCGCCTCCGCCCTGCTGCGCGGTGGTGCGCGGATCGCGACCATCTCCGATGCAGCGCTGGAACGCGCATCCGTCTGGCTTGCGCAGCTGGAGTTGCTCGAGGCTCCGCGCCGGCGCCCCGCGCTGCTCGGGCTCACGTCGTGCATCCTCGCCGAGCTGGTCGACGCAGAACTCGTCGGGCCGCCGACCGCCACCCGACCGCCGTCACCGTTCGTGCGCCAGGCGATGACCCTGCTGGCAGACGACCTCGACCGCCCGTGGACCATCGCGGCGCTGGCAGCGGCGACCCGGGTCTCGGCGCCCCACCTCCACCGGTCGTTCCGCAGCCAGGTCGGAGTTGCGCCGCTGGCGTGGCTCGACCAGCTGCGCGGTGAGGCGGCGGCGAGGCTCCTCGTGCAGACCGATCTGCCGGTGGCCGAGATCGGTCGCGCGGTCGGCTGGACGGACCCCAACTACGCCAGCCGTCGTTTTCGAGCGCGGTACGCGATGACGCCGACGCAGTACCGGCACCAGTTCACCCAGCCGGCCGGGTCAGGGCTACGCTGAATCGATACCGGGGACAGGGTAGAGAAGGAGCGGAACGCAATGGCTGCGACACGGACACTTTTCATCGGGGGCACCGGAGTCATCAGTTCGGCGTGTGTCGCCCGGGCAGTCGAAAAGGGCCACGAGGTCACAGTCCTCACGCGAGGACGCCCGACGAACCGGCCGTTGCCGAAGGGCGTCGAGGAGTTGCACGCGGACATCCGCGATCCACAGACCGTGCGCGCCGCTCTCGGCGAGCGTTCATTCGACGTGGCGGCCGAGTTCCTGGCGTTCACGCCCGAGCACATCCGCACCGACCTCGAGTTGTTCGAGGGCAGGGTCGGTCATTACGTGTTCATCAGTTCCGCGTCGGCGTACCAGAAGCCGCCCGCGCGGGTGCCCGTCGTGGAGTCCACTCCGCTGCGCAACCCGTTCTGGCAGTACTCGCGGGACAAGATCGCGTGCGAAGACCTGCTCGTCGAGGCGTACCGCGAGCGCGGTTTCCCCGTGACGATCGTGCGGCCGTCGCACACCTACGACCAGACGCTGATCCCCACCAGCGGCGGCTGGACCGACCTCGACCGGATGCGACGCGGCGCACCTGTCATCGTGCACGGCGACGGGACCAGTCTCTGGACGATCACGCACAACACCGACTTCGCTGTCGCCTTCGTCGGGCTTCTGGGACGCCCCGAGGCTGTCGGCGACTCGTTCCACATCACCTCGGATGAGGCGCCGACCTGGAACCAGATCTATTGCTGGCTCGCCGAGGGTCTCGGTGTCGAGGCCGACCTCGTACACGTCGCCTCTGAGACGATCGCGGCGGTCGTGCCCGAACTCGGTCCTGGCCTCGTCGGCGACAAAGCGCACTCCATGCTGTTCGACAACTCGAAGGTGAAGGCCCTGGTGCCGGAGTTCCAGACCCGCACCACCTTCGCGCACGGGGCCGGCGAGATCGTCGACTGGCACCTCGCGGACCCGGCGCGCCAGCGTGTCGACCGCGATCTGGACGCCGCCTTCGACCGGCTCGCCGACCTCGCGCGCTCGGTCTGACGGCTCAACTCCACCGTTTCAACACTCACCCGATCTTCCGTCTACAGTCGCGCCCGGAAACGGACTCTTTACTATTAAGAAACTTTCCTGATACATTCTGAAATCAGAATCGTTCCAACGAAGGGATGTGCGGCGCGTGACAACGAAACCGGTACCGGGAACGCCCTCGTGGCTCCGTGAGACCAACGACCGCACCGCCCTGGCCCTCCTGCTCGAGCACGGCGTGCTCACTCGCACGAGGATCGGCGAACTCTCCGGATTGTCCAAGCCCACCGCCGCCCAGATGGTCTCCCGTCTCGAAACCGCGGGCCTCATCCACGCGGTCGGCGAAGTCTCCGGCGGTCGCGGTCCGAACGCCGCCAGCTACGCCGTCCGTGCCGACCGTGTGCTCGGTGTCGCCGTCGACATCAACTACCAGGTGATGCGGGCGACAGTCGTCGACGCGAGCGGCCACGAGCATCCGACCGTCACGGTCACACTGTCGCGCTCCGCGAAGGACCGCTCCGCGGCGACGGATGTGCAGACCGCCATCGATGCGGCCTGCGAAGCCGCGGGCACGCCCGCCGACGCGGTACGTACGGTGGCCATCGGCGTCCAGGGCGCCCTCGATCCCCGCACCGACGAGCTGAGCTTCGTCGAGACGCTGCCCGGCTGGCCGCGCAAAGGCATCCGCCGCCACCTCGAAGACGCTCTCGGCATCAGCGTCCACATCGACAACGACGTGAACCTGGCTGCC
Source organism: Diaminobutyricibacter sp. McL0608 (assembly GCF_039613825.1). NCBI lineage: Bacteria > Bacillati > Actinomycetota > Actinomycetes > Micrococcales > Microbacteriaceae > Leifsonia > Leifsonia sp. McL0608. Next base: position 2,719,714 of record NZ_CP154826.1, read on the forward strand.
ATCGCCGAGCGCTCCGAGGGCGCGGGAGAGGACTCCAGCGGATTCGCTCTGCTCTGGATGGGCGACGGTCTCGGCCTGTCCGTCGACCAGGGCGGTGTCGTACACCGCGGAGCATCCGGTGGGGCCGGCGAGATCGGCTACTTACCTATCCCGAAGTCCGCCGGCAGACTCGACCCGGAAGCGTCGGACCTGCAGGGCCTCATCGGCGGGACGAGCGTCGCACGCATCGCACGGTCGCACGGGATCCGCGGGCGCAGTTACGCTGCCCTCGTCCAGGCGATCGCCGACTCTCCCCAGCGGGAGGCGGTGCTGCACGACCTGGCACCGCGTATCGCAGCCGGGGTCATCCCGGTCCTGGCGATCCTCGATCCCGAACTCGTTGTGCTCGGCGGACCGACCGGCCGAGTGGGCGGGGACCGTCTCGCCGAGCTCGTCGGCCAGCACGTGAGGCGTGCCTCCCGCTGGACCGCCACCATCGTCTCGACCGACGTGGCCGAGCATCCGGTTCTCCGCGGAGCGCGCGAGCACCTGCTCGCCGAAGTCCGCAACACGCTCTTCTCCGAGGTCAGCCGCATCACCGCCTGAATGTCCAAACCAACGAACAGTGAGGAATACACAGTGAAACACCGTTCCCGCCACATCATCGCTGCAGTCGCGGTCACCGCGGCCGCGGCTCTGACCCTCGCCGGGTGTTCCGGCGGGGGAAGCAGCACAGCCTTCCAGTCGACGGCGCCGTCGAGCCTGTCGGGCACCGTCTCGTTCTGGCACTTCTTCTCCGACCGCGAGGCGAAGGCGATCCAGTCGGTCGTCGACGACTTCGAGAAGAAGTACCCCAAGATCAAAGTCGAGGTGCACTCCGGTCAGGACGACGAGAAGCTCCGTAAAGCGATCGCGACCGGGAGCAAGGTCGACGTCGGAGCCTCGTACTCGACCGACATCGTCGGCAACTTCTGCTCGACGGGCGCGTTCCGCAGCCTCAACAATGTGATCGAGCGCGACAAGGTCGACATGAGCCAATTCTCGCCGACCGTCAAGAGCTACACCGAGTACAAGGGCAACCGCTGCTCGATGCCCATGCTCGCCGACGTCTACGGCCTCTTCTACAACAAGGATCTCCTCAGCGCGGCCGGGTTCAGCGCTCCCCGAAGACGCTGTCCGAACTCGAGAAGATGGCCGACAAGCTGACCACGTACAACCCCGACGGTTCCATCAAGACCCTCGGATTCAACCCGACGATGGGCTGGTACGAGAACGCCGCAGCGCACTACGGCCCCGCGGCGGGTGCCGAATGGCTGAAGGCCGACGGAACCAGCGCGATCAGCTCCTCCCCGGGCTGGACCGAGCTGATCAACTGGCAGAAGGCGTTCGTCGACAAGATCGGCTGGGACAAGCTGAACACGTTCACGTCCGGCCTCGGTCAGGAGTTCTCCGCCGACAACGCCTTCCAGAAGGGCAAAGTCGCCATGAACCTGGACGGTGAATATCGCACCGCGTTCATCGACGACCAGGCGAAGAACCTCAACTACGGAACGGCACCGTTCCCGACCGCCGACGACCACACCGAACTGTACGGCGGCGGCTACATGACCGGAAACATCATCGGCATCTCGAAGGGGTCGAAGAACCCCGAGCTGGCGTGGGCGCTCCTCAAGTACCTCACAACCGACACCGGAGCCGTGGTCAAGCTCGCCAACGGGCTCAAGAACGTTCCGACCACCACGGATGCGCTCAACTCGCCCGACCTCCAGGTCTCGGACCAGTACAAGACGTTCCTCGACGTCGCGGCGAACAAGAATGTCGCGACCACTCCGGCGAGCCCGCTCGGTGCCGGCTACCAGCAGTCCTTCCAGGATTGGTGGAACAAGTACCAGAGCGAAGGCGGCGACGTCCAGTCCGGGCTGAAGAGCGTCGACAAGCAGATCAACGACGCACTCGCTCTCGTCTCGGGTCCGTGACGTGACCTCGACGACCACACGCGAGGGGCGGGCGGCCACCGCCGGCCGCTCCTCGCGGGCGGGCAGGAAGCGGAAGCTGGCGACGCTCGCCCTTCTGACTCCGGCCCTCCTCGGCCTGCTGATCTTCTTCGTCTACCCGCTGATCGCATCCGTCTACTACTCGTTCACCCGGTTCGACCTCGTGTCGGCGCCGCAGTGGATCGGTCTGCGCAACTACGTCTACCTGTTCACACAGGACCCGAACGTGTGGACGGCGACCGTCAACACCCTCTGGTTCATCGTGTTCTGGGTGCCGGCGAAACTCGTCTTCGCGCTTCTGATCGCGGGTCTCCTGGCCCGGGCGAAGAAGGCTTCCGGCGTCTGGCGGACGATCTTCTACCTTCCCGCTCTCGTCCCACCGGTCGCCAGCGTCGTCGCGTTCGTGTTCCTCTTCAACCCGGGGACCGGACCGGTGAATCAGATCCTCAAGGTGTTCGGCATCCAGGGACCGCTGTGGTTCAACGACCCAGCGTGGTCGAAGCCGTCGCTGACGCTGCTCGGCATCTGGGTCATGGGCGACATCATGATCATCTTCCTGGCCGCCCTGCTCGATGTGCCCCGCGAACAGTACGAGGCCGCATCCCTCGACGGCGCCAACGGCGTGCAGCAGGTGCGCTACGTGACGATCCCCAGCATCGGGCCTGTGCTGCTCTTCGCCCTGGTCACCGGGGTGATCGCCGCCGTTCAGTACTTCACCGAGGCGGCGGTCGCGTCGGGCGTCGCGTCGGGCAAGGCGGTCGTCGGCGAAGGCATCGGCACGAACATCGGATACCCGGACCAGTCGCTGCTCACGTACACGCAGTGGCTCTACGTCCGCGGCTTCAGCACCTACCAGCTCGGGTACGCGTCGGCGCTCGCGGTCGTCCTGTTCATCGTCTCCAGCGTGATCCTCATCTTCCTGCTCCGCCGTTTCAAGGCGTTCACCCCGGAAGGCGCACAATGACCTCCGCAACGCTCACCGAGCGACCCGCTCAGCCGCCGGCATCGCCGCCCCCGCCGAAGCGCCACACTCCCCCGCTGCGGGGCCGACGGCTCCTGGGCTGGATCGCCGAACACACGCTACTGGTGGCGCTGGCCGTGGTGTTCATCGCACCGGTCGTCTTCGTCGTGCTCACCTCGCTGATGTCGAGCGACCAGACGCTCACCGCATCCCTCTGGCCTCAGCCGTTCGTGTGGAGCAACTACCTCACGGTGTTCCAGACGGTGCCGCTGCTGCAATGGTTCGGCAACTCCGCGCTCTACGCTGTGCTCGCGACCGCGTTCATGCTGCTGTCCTCAGTGCCGGCCGCCTACGCGCTCGCCAAGATCAAGTTCCGTGGCGCGAACGTGCTGTTCACGGCGATCATCATCGCGATGCTGCTTCCGCCGCAGGTCACCGCCATCCCGATCTACGTGATGTGGTCGCAGCTGAACCTGACCGGGACCCTCTGGCCGCTCATCCTCCCGAACCTCCTCGGGGACGCCTTCTCGATCTTCCTGCTGCGCCAGTTCTTCCTGACGATCCCCAGCGAGTACGCGGATGCTGCGCGCATCGACGGCTGCGGCGAGTTCGGGGTGCTCTGGCGGGTGATGATCCCGATGGCGAAGCCGGGGATCGCGGCGACCGCCATCTTCATGTTCTTCAATTCGTGGAACGACTACTACGGACCGCTCCTCTACACGTCGGAGAACTCGGACAACTGGCCGGTCGCGTACGGTCTCGCATCGTTCCGCGGTGTTCACGGAACGGACTGGGGGCTCACGATGACGATGACGATCCTCGTCACGGTCCCTGTCGTGATCATCTTCTTCTTCGCCCAGCGCGTCTTCGTCGAGGGCATCACACTCACCGGCGTGAAGGGATAGCCGTGAAACTGACAGTCGTCGGTGGAGGATCCACCTACACCCCCGAACTCATCGACGGGTTCGCCCGCATGCGCGAACTGCTTCCGATCGAGGAGCTCTGGCTGGTCGACACCGACCCGGAGCGACTCAGGCTCGTGGGCGGGATGAGCGAACGGATGTTCCGCGCTGCGGGTCACTCGGGGCGGATCGTCGCGACACAGGACCTCGTTGCCGGGGTGTCGGATGCGGATGCCGTGCTCATCCAGCTGCGCGTGGGCGGCCAGGCGGCTCGCCACGGCGACGAGACCTTCCCCCACGAATGCGGGTGCATCGGGCAGGAGACGACGGGCGCCGGCGGATTCGCGAAGGCACTGCGCACGGTGCCGGTGGTCCTGCGGGTCGCCGAGACGGTCCGTGCGCATGCGAAGCCGGATGCGTGGATCGTCGACTTCACGAACCCCGTCGGGATCGTCACCCGCGCACTCCTGCAGGAGGGCCACCGTGCGGTCGGGCTATGCAACGTGGCCATCGGATTCCAGCGCCGGTTCGCGAGCCTGCTGGGCGTCGACCACACGGCGATCACGCTGGGCCATGTGGGGCTCAACCACCTGACGTGGGAACGCGCCGCATACGTGACCGATGCGAGCGGAACCCACGACGCGCTGCCTGCCCTCCTCGCGGCCGACCTCGACCAGCTCGCCGAGGAGATCGAGCTTCCGGCTCCGCTGATCTCGATGCTCGGAAGCGTGCCGTCGTACTACCTGCGGTACTACTACGCGCACGACGAGGTCCTGAGGGAGCAGCTCGGCGCGCCCACCCGCGCAGAAGCCGTGCAGGAGGTCGAACGCGCGCTGCTCGACCTGTACGCCGACCCGTCGGTGGACACGAAGCCGGATGCGCTGGCCAAGCGAGGCGGCGCGTTCTACTCTGAGGCTGCCGTGGACCTCATCGCCTCCCTGACCTCCAACCGTCGAGACACGCAGATCGTGAACCTGCGGAACGACGGCACCCTGCCGTTCCTGCCGGACGACCACGTGATCGAGGTACCGGCCGTCGTCGGCACGGACGGGCTCACCGCGCTTCCGGTCGAACCCCTCCCTGCCGACATCGCGGGTCTCATCTCGCATGTCGCCGGGTATGAGCGGCTTGCGCTGGACGCCGCCGTGCACGGTGGGCGCGGCCGGGTCGTCCGGGCGCTGCTCGCGCATCCCCTGGTCGGCCAGTACGACAAGGCGGAGAAGCTCACAGACCTTCTGCTCGCCCGTAATCGCGAGCACCTGGCGTGGGCACGATGAGCGCGGCGGATAGCCAGGACGGCATCGTCCTCGCTGTCGACGGCGGCGGATCGAAGACGGATGCTGTCGCTCTCGACCTCGCAGGCCACGTCCTCGCCACGGCGCGTGCGGCGACCTCCAGCCCGCACATCATCGGGGTCGATGCGACGATCGCCCTCATCGACGGGCTCGTCGGCGAGATCGCGGCGCAGACCGACGGCAGACCGCTGCTCCAGGCGAACATCTATCTCTCGGGTCTTGACCTTCCTGCCGAAGTGGATGCCTTCTCCCGTTCGATCAGGGGCTTCAGCTGGGCCTCCGGTTCCGGCGGTCGTCCGGCGATCGTCGACAACGACCTGTTCGCGCTGCTGCGCGCAGGAACGAACGAGGCGGATGCGGTCGCCGTCGTCTGCGGGACCGGCATCAACTGCGTCGGGGTCCGGGCGGACGGGACGGTCGCACGCTACGCGTCGCTCGGGATGATCTCCGGCGACTGGGGCGGCGGCTGGCACCTGGGCGAGAAGGCGCTCTGGCATGCCGCGCGCGCCGTCGACGGGCGCGGGCCCGCCACCTCCCTCGTCAAGGCGGTTCCCGAAACATTCGGACTCGCCGACGTGCAGGCCGTGATCGAGGCGATGCATTTCGGGCGCCTCGCGAATGCCGAGCTCTCGGCGCTGAGCCCGGCCGTCTTCCGGGCAGCCCGTGAAGGGGATGCTGTCGCCGGTCGGCTCGTCGACCGGCAGGCCGACGAGATCGTGACCTTCGCAGAGACGACGCTCCGCAAGCTCGACCTGCTCGACCGGCCGACGCCGCTCGTCCTCGGTGGCGGCGTCATCAGCGCACGCGACGAACGGCTCATGGGCGGGATCGAGCGCGGACTGGCTGCGCGCGCACCCCTCGCCCACGTCGAACTCGTGACGGCAGCGCCCATCCTCGGCGCCGGGCTGCTCGCCCTCGAGGCGGTCGGCTCCGGCCGGGATGCCCTGGCGACGGCGCGCGCGGAGCTCTCGTTCCGCCAGGCGTCGTTCTCGGTGGCCGGCTGAGCGCATCCGGCGGTGGGACACCTTCCTGATTCCGCGACCCGGTGGTCTAATCGGAAGGAGGGAGGATCTCACGGCATACGACGACGCTCGGCGCCGGATGGTTCAGCGCCAGCTCATCCCGCGCGGGATCGGGGATCCGCGGGTCCTCGATGCGATGGGTCGCGTGCCGAGACACGAATTCGTCCCTCTCGACATCGTCGACTATGCCTACGAGGACCGGCCGCTGCCGCTGAGTGACGGGCAGACCATCTCGCAGCCGTACATCGTCGCGCTGATGGTCGAGAGCGCCCGGATCGGGCCGGACGACGTGGTGCTCGATGTGGGCACCGGCTCGGGTTACGCGGCCGCGGTGGCGGCGGAACTGGCCGACCGCGTCTACAGCATCGAACGCCAGCCGCGCCTGGCCGCAAGCGCCGCGACCCGTCTGCGCGGACTCGGCTATCGCGTCGAGGTGATCGAAGGCGACGGTTCGCTGGGCTGGCCCGACGGCGCCCCGTACGACGCCGTGCTCGCGGCGGCGACCGGGCCCTCGGTGCCGGATGCCTGGGTGGAGCAGCTCGCGCCGGGTGGCCGCATCGTGATGCCGATCGGTTCGCCCAGGGGATCCCAGCATCTCGCCGCGTTCACGCTCGACACCCATGGCCGGCTGCGCGAAGAGAACCTCGGAGCGGTCAGCTTCGTACCGCTCCTCGGCGCCCAGGCCTGGCCGGTCGACGGCTGAGGCTCGTCAGGCCGCGGCGCGCACGGCGACCGGAACGCGGTCGAGGGATGCGAGCAGTGCGGCGAGCTGGCCGACCGGGGCGCCCGGGTCTTCCGGATGCCACTGGACGCCGACGATCGGCGCGCTCTCGTGCTCGATCGCCTCGATGTCGCCATCGGGCGTGTGGCCGACCGCGATGAGACCGTCGCCCAGCGTCGCGACCGCCTGGTGGTGCGCGCTCTGGACCCGCACCGGGTCTGGGCCGAGCAGCCCGGAGATGGAGCTTCCGGCTGTGAGCTCGACCGGGTGCGCCGCCATGATCTCCTCGATCGGGGCGCCGTGGTTCTTGTGCGCTGTCGAGTCGCCCAGGTGCTGAACGATCGTGCCGCCGAGGGCGACGTTGATGATCTGGTGGCCACGGCAGATGCCGAGGAGAGGCGTGCCGCGGTCGAGCGCGCGGAGCACGACGGCGATCTGGCCTTCGTCTGCGGACGGGAAATGGGCGCTCTCGCCCTCGTAGCCGGTGTCGCCGCCATAGAACTCCGGCGCGATGTCCTCGCCGCCCATGATCACGACGGCGTCGGCGGAGTCGGTCTGCGCAAGCAACGAGGCCGGCCCGAGGTCCGCCGCTGCGACGCGATCGACCTTCCAGCCGAGTTCCGCGGCGAGCGCGATGGTGCGGCCGATCAGTACCTGGACGTAGTCGTGGTAGGCCGGATCGTGTGCCCGGAAACGCGTGACCTCGATGACGGCGAGGGAGCGGGATGCGGGCATGACATCCAGTGTGCCTGCGGTGCGCTGACCGCGCATCCGACGTGTAACACCCCGAAACACAGGCACCGGATTCGAAATACCGGGGCGCCCGCCGTCGTTGAACCTGACATGACCACTCTCGGACTGATCGGCGCAGGACACATCGGAAGCCAGCTCGCGCGCCTCGGCGTCGCGTACGGCTACAACGTCATCGTGAGCAACTCCCGTGGCCCGGAGACCCTGGCCGAGCTCGTCGACGAACTGGGACCGTCGGCTCGCGCGGCGACGGTCGCGGATGCGGCGCGGGAGTCCGATCTCGTCGTCGTGACCCTGCCGCTGAAGAACATCGGAACCCTGCCGGCCGACGCGTTCGACGGCAAGACGGTGATGGACACGAACAACTACTATCCGCAGCGCGACGGACAGATCGCCTCGCTCGACGACGAGACCACGACGGTGTCGGAGCTGCTGCAGGAGCAGCTGCCGGGCGCGCACGTCGTCAAGGCGTTCAACAACATCTTCGCGTCCGCACTCACCGCTGACGGGCTGCCCGCAGGAAACCCCGACCGGCGTGCGCTCGCCATCGCGGGCGACGACGCCGACGCGAAAGCCGCCGTCACCGCCTTCATCGACAGCATCGGCTTCGACGTGGTGGATGCCGGTCCGCTGTCGGAAGGCTGGCGGTACCAGAAGGACACCCCGTCGTACGGTGCCCGGCTGACTGCGGCAGAACTGCGCGAAGCACTCGCTTCAGCCAAGCGCTACCGCGACATGTAGGGCAGACTGGGCACGTGGCTGCACGCTTCCTGGTGATACCCCAATGGCAAGGCTCAGGTTCGTCGCGCGCGATGCGGCTCATCGACGGAGCGGCGGCCATCCAGGGCGACCTTCCCGCTTCGGCGACCCACGTCGTCGACGTTCCGATGGAGGCCGGTGAGGAACTCGAGACCGGCGTGCATCGGTATTCCGCGCTCCTCGCCATCCGCGACGCCGCGCAGACGGAACTACGCGCGCTCGAAAGTCCGGTCGTCACGATCGGCGGCGACTGCGCAGCCGACCTGGGCAGCGTGCAACACGTTGTGGCTTCGCGGCCGGCAGGCGAGGTCGCACTCATCTGGTTCGACGCCCACGGAGACCTCAACGATGCGGCGACGTCGCCATCGGGCGCCTTCCACGGCATGGTCCTCCGCGCCCTCCTCGGCGACGCCCCCGACGGTCTCGCGTCGACCGGCGCCGAGATACTGTCGCCCTCGAACGTGATCCTCGCCGGCACGCGCGCCCTCGACGACGGCGAGAGCGCCTACGTCGACTCTGCGGGCATCCGCGTGCTCGGCGTCGACGACCTGGCCGATCCGGCGATCGTCATCGCCGCGATCGAAGCGGCAGGCGCATCTTCGGTCTATCTCCACGTCGACCTCGATGTGCTCGACCCGGCCACCGTCGCCGGGATCGGCTTCCCGGAGCCGTTCGGCGTGCAGCCGGAACAACTGTGCGACGTGATCCGCGCCGTACGCGGCCGGTTCGAACTCGCGGGCGCCGCGCTCACGGAGTTCGCGCCGGAATCGGTCGACGCGGCCTCCGCCGACCTCGCGGTCATCCTGCGGGTGCTCGGTGCCCTGACGGCCCCGCTCCAGGCCAACGCGGCCGGGTGAGCGCTGCGGTCCGCGGCGGTAGCCTCGGAGCATGACCGAACCCAGGATCCTCACCGAACGTCGCGGGCACGTGCTGCTCATCGGCTTCAACCGGCCCGACAAGCGCAACGCCGCCGATTTCGAGCTCCTCACGCAGCTGGCCCTCGCCTACGGAGAACTCGAACACGACCCGGACCTCCGCGTCGGCCTGGTCTACGCCGTGGGCGACCACTTCACCGCCGGTCTCGATCTCGCCGACCTCGGCCCGCGCATCACAGCCGACGGCATCGACTACGTGACCGAAGGCGGCATCAACCCGTGGCAGGTCTCGGGTGAACGACTGACCAAACCGGTCGTGATCGCCGTGCAGGGTACGTGCCTCACTCTCGGGATCGAACTGATGCTCGCCAGCGAGGTTGCCGTCGCGGCGGAGTCGACCCGGTTCGGGCAGATCGAGGTGACGCGCGGCATCCTGCCCTTCGGCGGGGCGACCCTGCGCTTTCCGCGGGCCGTCGGCTGGGGCAACGCCATGCGCTGGATCCTCACCGGCGACACCTTCGACACCGCGGAAGCGCACCGGATCGGGCTCGTGCAGGAAGTCGTCCCCGACGGCCTGCAGTTCGACCGCGCCCTGGCGATCGCCGAGCGCATCGCAGCCCAGGCGCCACTCGCCGTCCAGGCGACCCTGACCAACGCCAAGCAGGCGATCCGCGAAGGCGACGCCGCGGCCGAGACCGAACTCCAGCCGGCGCTCGCCCGTCTGGCGCAGACCGAGGATGCACGCATCGGCATGGAGGCGTTCCTGCGGCGGACCGAAGCCGAATTCGTCGGGCGCTGAGGGACGCCACCTGTCGTTCGGACGCCGAGCGTACAGTAGCCCTCGGCGTGACACCGAGACCGTGACAACGCCGACACCGGAACCGGAACCGACACCGTGAAGGAGAACTCATGAACGCAGCCGAATACGACGTGATCGTGATCGGAGCAGGCACCGTCGGAGAGAACGTCGCCGACCGCGCCGCCCAGAGCGGAATGCGCACCGTCGTCGTGGAGGCCGAACTCGTCGGCGGCGAATGCTCGTACTGGGCGTGCATGCCGTCGAAGACACTGCTGCGCAGCGGCGCCCTCCTGCGGGCAGCGGGCCGGGTCGGCGGTTCGCGCGAGGCGATCACCGGCGAGCTCGATGTGTCAGCCGTGCTCAAACGTCGCGACTGGATGACGAGCGACTGGACGGACGACGGAGGGGTCGAGTGGCTCACGAGCGCCGGAATCGACCTGGTGCGCGGTCATGCGGTTCTCACGGCACCTCGCGAGGTCACCGTCACGGCCGCAGACGGCACCGTCACGACGCTCACGGCCACGCATGCGATCGCCGTGTGCACCGGCTCAGTCGCCATGCTTCCCGATCTCCCGGGCCTCCGGGAGAGCCGGCCGTGGACCAGCCACGACGCGACCAGCGTGAAACACGTTCCCACGAGTCTCGCCGTCCTCGGCGGCGGTGTCGTCGGCGTCGAACTCGCGACCGCGTTCGCCGGGTTCGGAACACGCGTCGACCTCATCGCCCGCACCACACTGCTGTCGAAAGAGGAACCGTTCGCCGGCGAGCTGGTCGGCGAATCGCTCGAGGGCCTCGGAGCGACGCTCCACCTTCACACCGGGGTCAGGCGCGTCGAACGCACCGCCTCCGACACCGTGCGCATCGAACTCGACAACGGCGACACCCTGGAGGCCGACGAGCTCCTCGTCGCGGTCGGCCGCGTTCCGCGCACCGGCGACCTCGGCCTCGAACTCGTCGGACTCGAATCCGGCGGCTGGCTGGAGACGGACGACACGATGCGGGTCATCGGCGCCGACGGGTCCCCGATCGAATGGCTGTACGCCGCCGGCGATGTCGCGCACCGCGTGCTCCTCACCCATCAGGGCAAGTACGAAGGGCGCATCGCGGGGGATGCGATGGCGGCGCGTGCGAAAGGGCGCACGCTCTCGACGGAGCCATGGACGACGTATGTCGCCACTGCGGACCATTCCGCGGTCCCGCAAGTGACATTCAGCGATCCGGAAGTCGCATCCGTCGGGCTGACCGCCGCTGCGGCCGAGAAGGCCGGCCACCGCATCCGCGTGGTCGACTACGACATGAGCGGGCTGTCCGGCGCGAGCATCGCCGCCGACCACTACGTGGGACAGGCCCGCATGATCGTCGACGAAGACCGGCAGGTCGTGCTCGGCGCGACGTTCGTCGGAGCGGACGTCGGCGAGATCCTCCACTCGGCCACGATCGCCGTCGTCGGCGAGGTGCCGCTCTCGCGCCTCTGGCACGCCGTACCGTCGTTTCCGACGCTCAGTGAAGTCTGGCTGCGGCTGCTCGAAACCTACGGACGACCGACGGAGTGATGTGAAAAGGCTTGAAGACCTGCTGTTCGATTCTGCGATCAGCCGCCTCGGCTATCTCTATGCGACTGCAGTCGGACTGGTCTGGGGCTTCATCTGGAGCACCGGGCCGATCGAACGCAGGGCCGGGCTGTTCGTGTTCCGTGGACTGCCGGCCTGGTCGTTCGGCCGCGGCGGGTCGTGCGTCGGCAGCTGCTATCTCACCGCGCAGAACGTCAGCGACGACGTCATGGAGCATGAAGCAGTGCACAAGCGGCAGTGGCAGCGGTACGGGATGATCTTTCCGCTGCTCTACCTGGCCGCGGGCCGCAATCCGCTGAAGAACCGGTTCGAGATCGAAGCCGGCCTCCAGAAGGGCGGTTACATGTGAGCGCGCGCAAGCGAACGATCGTCCTGACCGGGGCGAGTTCCGGCATCGGCGCTGTCGCCGCAGAGCGTCTCGCGGAGCAGGCCGCTGACCTGGCCGTTGTCGGGCGCAATCCCGAACGGACCCGCGCTGTGGCCGAACGGGTCGGCGGTACTGCGTTCCTCGCCGACTTCGACCGGCTCGATGACGTGCGCAGTCTCGCCGACGCACTGCTCGACCGCTACGAGCGCATCGACGTCCTGGCGAACAACGCCGGCGGACTCCATTCCCGCCGGGAAGCGACCACGGACGGGCACGAGCGCACGATCCAGAGCAACCATCTGGCCCCGTTCCTGCTCACGAACCTGCTGCTGCCGCGACTGATCGCCACGGCTCAGGACACCGCAGAAGGCGAGCGGCCACCGCGCGTCGTCTCGACCGCGAGCCTGGCGAACCTCTTCGGGCACATCCGCCTCGACGATCTGGACTGGGAGAAGCGCCCGTGGCTCGGCGGCTGGCGCGCCTACGGAACGTCGAAGCTGGCCACCATCCTGTTCATCCGCGAACTCGCAGAACGGCTGACCGGAACGGGTGTCGACGCCTACTCGTTCCATCCGGGCACGGTCGTCACCAGCTTCGGGCGGTCGAGCGGGCTCATCCGCTTCGGCAACTGGGTGACCCGCGGCAACTACGGCATCCCGGCCGACGCGGGCGCGGTGCCGCTGATCGCGCTGGCAGGCGACCTGCCGGTCGGCGCGCCGAGCGGAACCTACTTCGACGAGCTCAAGGCGAACGGGCGGATGCGTGCGCAGGCACGGGATGCGCAACTCGGGCGCGACCTGTGGTCGCTCTCAGCGCAGCTCACGGGCGTCGCCTGACGCTCGCATCCGCCGCGCTGCGCCGAGGGCGTCACGTGCGGTCGAGCGCGGCACGCGTGCCGGGCGCTCTCGTCCGGAACTGACGCGCTCGGCAGGCCGCACGGCGGGCGGGGCGCGCCGCCGTCAGTGGGATGCGCGGAGGCGGAACGCGGACGGCGCCGAGACCACGTCGGAGCGCATTCCGATCCCGTCGACCAGGTGATCGTAGACGTCGGCGACCAGCGCGTACCCGCCGGCGAGGATCGCGTGGGTCTCCCCCGGTCCGTCGCAGAGCATCTCGGCGGTCCAGGCTTTCACGGCACGCTGGGCGGCCTGGCCGCGGCGGCAGGGCTCGCCGGTGCCGGGTGCGCCGGCGCGGGCGGCACGCGGAAGCCAGGTGACCGTCATGCGCAGCGGAGTCGACAGCACCGAGACGTCCTCGGGCCGCTCGACTTCGATGAAGACGCGGCCGCGCGCACACAGCGGAAGGAGCGCGAGCTCGCTCTCGAGCTCGGCGAGCGACGACTCGTCGCCGACGACGAGGTACTGCACCCGATCATCGTGGTGCGCCGTCGTCTCGGTGTGCTTCGCGTGATCTGGCCGGTACATATCGCCTTCAGTATAGGCATGCCTTACCTAAGGAATTCTGAGCACGAAGCCGATCCTCAGCCGACTCACCAGACGGGCGGATGGCGCCGATCCCAGCGGATGCGCCGCTCCAGCTGGCGGGCAAGTGCGAGCAGTGTCGCCTCCCCGCCGGGCCTCCCGATCAGCTGCACGCCCATCGGAAGACCGTCATCGGTCTGCGAGACCGGCAGCACGATCGCAGGCAGCCCGCTCACATTGAGCATCGACGTGAACGGCGTGTACTGCACCTGCTGGGCGAAGTTGCGTTCGCCGTCCTCATGATCGAACCAGCCGAGCGGCCGGGGGGTCATCGCCATCGCCGGGGTCAGCACGGCGTCGAACCCCGACAGCTGACGGATCAGTGAGCGTTCGTAGGCGGTCAGCGCCGACAGCGCCTCGCTGAGCTGCCGGGCAGAGAGCTCGCGACCGCGCAGGACGAGCCAGTGCGTGAGCGGCTCGAGCAGGTCCAGCCGGTCGCCTTCGGCCGGGATGCGCGCAGCGCCCGCCTGCCAGATCGTGCGGAAGGCGGGCGCGTACGTCTCATCGTGCTCGAGAGCGGTCTGCTCGATGCCGTGTCCGAGCGCGTCGAAGGCCAGCACGGCCTCATCGAGGGCGGCGAGAGCCGCAGGGTCGAGGGTGATCTCGTACGCGTCGTCCCACGCCGAGGTCGTCATGACCCCCAGCTGGAAGCGCCCCTCCCCGCGGATCGCCGCGCCCAGAAGCGGCCCGTCGTCGTCATCGGGGGCACGAAGCGTGTAGTGGTGGTCGATGGCGCCATGCACCCGGGCGATCATTCCGTCGAGGAGGAGGGCAGCATCCGCCACAGTCCGCGCCAGCGGGCCGTCGACGACGAGACCGGCCAGCGAGTCGATCCCGCTCCCGGCCGGGACCAGTCCTCGGGTGGGCTTCAGGCCCACCAGCCCGCACGCCGCCGCCGGGATGCGGATCGAGCCTCCGCCGTCCGAACCGGGAGCGAAGGGCAGGAGACCCGCGGAGACGGCGACCGCGGCTCCGCCGCTCGATCCGCCGGAACCCAGGTCGGTGCTCCACGGATTGCGAGCGGGCGGGGCCGCGAGGCTCTCGGTGTAGGCCGGAAGCCCGAACTCGGGGGCATTCGTCTTTCCGAGACTGACGCCGCCCGCCGCGTCGAGCGTCTCGACGATCTCGTCGGACGTGTCCGGCACGTAGCCCGCCATCAGGCGCGAGCCGAACCCGGCCGGCACACCCGCCCTGAGCCAGAGGTCTTTGTCGCCGAACGGCAGCCCCCAGAGCGGAGCGGTGCGCGGCACCGCGTTCGTCACCTCTTCTGCGTGCTCGAGGGCAGCCTCCCTCGTCACCGTCACGAACGCACCCAGCTCGGGATTCAGGCGGTCGATGCGATCGAGGTAGTGGGTCGCGAGTTCGACCGGCGAGACGGAGCCGGCCTGCAGCTCCTCCCATTGTTCGAGGGCGGTCAGCTCATGCAGTTCAGCCATGTTGAGAGACTATCCGCGCAACTACAGTGAGGGCATGGATGCGAAGGAACCTGTGGAACAGGCGATCGCACGGTACACGGTCGGCGGCTTCGCGTCGCGCTATGAGGAACGCCATCCGAACTGGCTCGTCGACCACGCGCTGACGGCCGGATGGCTGTGGGCAGCCGTCTGGATCCTGCTGCTGGTGCCGGCGGACCATTTCAACTGGCATCACTGGATCTGGTTCGTCATCGCGATCTTCGCGGTGCTCCCGACCTTCGGGGCGACGGTCACTGTTCTCAGCCAGACACCCCATTCGCATCTGCGGCGCTCGGAGTCCGTGCTCGGCCACTTCTTCTCGAGGTTCGCCGGCTGGGTGTTCGCCTTCCTGGCCTGGACCATCTCGGTGGTGCTCAGCGCCACGATCGCATCGCAGCTGCAGGCGGAGGGGAAGAACAACGAGCTCACGACTCTCGGGCTCGGCCTCAGCCTTCTGGTCGCGTCGGCCCCTGTCGTCATCGTCTTCCTGTGGGTCGTGCTGCTGGTGCGCTACTCGTGGTTCCTGTCGCGGCTGCGCGGCTGGCGTGCGCGGCCCGCACACACGCGCATCCCGAAGGCGTTCCTCGCCGAGGCGCCGCGGACCAGCCGGCTGATCGTCGGCCTCGCGCATCCGGGGCTCTTCCTCGCCACCTGCCTGTTCGCCACCGTCATCGGCGGACTCCTCTACGTGGACGACGTCACGATCAACATCATCTGAGGTTTCTCCGAATCAGGTATTGACAAAGTCGGCGTCGGCTGGTTGGTTAGTTACATGAGTAACTAACCGATGAGGTTAGCCGACGCAGGGAGCAGCGCATGATCGAAGAAGGCAAGCCGATCTTCGTTCAGATCGCCGAACAGATCGAGAACGACATCATCGACGGCGTGTACCCCGCAGAGACACAGGTGCCGTCGACCAACGAGTTCGCGGCCTTCTATCGCATCAACCCCGCCACCGCCGGCAAAGGCGTCAACATCCTCGTCGATGACGGAATCCTTTACAAGAAGAGAGGGATCGGCATGTTCGTGGCCGACGGCGCCCGCGAGCGCCTCATCAGCAAGCGTCGCGACGCGTTCCGCGACGAATACCTCCGTCCGCTCCTCATCGAAGCGGCCAAACTCGGCATCGACCCGGCGCAGCTCGCCGCAATGATCGACAAGGAAGGGGTCAGCGCATGACCACCACCACCTCCATCGCCCCGGCCATCCGTGTCGACGGACTCACCAAGCGTTTCGGTTCGTTCACGGCTGTCGACGACGTCAGCTTCACCGTGAAACCGAACCGCATCTACGGCCTCCTCGGCCGCAACGGCGCCGGCAAGACCACGATCATGCAGCTGCTCACCGGCCAGGACTTCGCAACCCGCGGCGAGATCGCCGTCTTCGGGGAGAAGCCGGCCGAGAACGCGCGGATCCTGCAGAACGTGTGCTTCATCAAAGAGAGCCAGCGGTACCCCGACGACTACATGCCCAAGCACGTGTTCCGCGCCGCACCCTGGTTCTTCGAGAACTGGGACGCCGAATTCGCCGACCGCCTCATCGACGACTTCCGACTCCCGCTGAACCGGCGCATCAAGAAGCTGTCGCGAGGCCAGCTGTCGGCGGTGGGCGTGATCGTGGGCCTCGCGTCCCGGGCACCGCTCACGTTCTTCGACGAGCCGTACCTGGGGCTGGATGCCGTGGCCAGGCAGAACTTCTACGACCGCCTCCTCGAGGACTACTCCGAGCATCCGCGCACGGTCGTGCTCTCGACGCACCTGATCGACGAAGTCGCGAATCTGCTCGAACACGTGCTCGTCATCGATCAGGGGCGCATCATCATCGACGACGAGGCAGACGCTGTCCGCGGATCGGCGACGACGGTCGTCGGATCGCGCACCGCCGTCGACGCGTTCGCCGTCGGTCGCGAAGTGCTGCACCGTGAAGGTATCGGCGGTCTCGCATCCGTCACACTCGGCGCGCTGAGCCGCAGCGAGCGCGCGGAAGCCCTCGCTGCGGGACTCGAACTCTCACCTGTGTCACTGCAGCAACTCATCGTCCGCAAGACCAACGTCCAGGCGACAGAATTCGAGCAGAGCGCATGACCACCTACACCGCCGACCAGGCCGTCGTCAGGACGACCCCCGCATCCGGCCGCCGCATCTGGCGCATCGTCCGCCTGAACCTGGTCAACAAGATGACCACGATCTGGCTGCCCATCATCATCATGTCGTTCATCTGGATCGTGAACTACGCGATCTGGTGGATCATCTGGTCCGCAACCGCGCCGGCCGACCGCGCAGAGACGCTCGACCACACCCAGTACAGCGGGGCGGGCTTCTACATCTTCGTGTACATGCTGGTGCTCGGTGTGACGATCTTCGCCATGACGTTCCCGTTCGCGCTCGGTTTCAGCGTGACGCGACGGGACTTCTACCTCGGCACCTCGCTGACCTTCGGTCTGCTCGCGGCCGGATACTCGATCGCGTTCACGATCTTGGCGTACGTCGAGGAGTGGACGAACGGATGGGGACTCGGCGGCCACCTGTTCACCTCGATCTACTTCGGCGACACGCTGTGGGAGCGGCTCTTCACCGTGTTCGTGGGGCTGCTGTTCTGCTTCTTCGTCGGCTCGACGAGCGCGATCATCTTCACTCGCTGGAAGGTGAACGGGCTGCTGACCGCCGCCGCGATCCTGGTGATCATCCTGCTCGGCTCGGTCGCCCTCGTCACCTTCACGGACAACTGGGGCGCCGTCGGGTCCTGGTTCGTCGCGACCGGCACGACGGGCGTGGTCGCCTGGCTCCTCGTGCCGACGGCGATCGGTGCCATCGCCGGGTTCTTCCTGCTGCGGCGCGCGACGCCCAAGTCCTGACCCGGGTCGCTCGCTCGGCGAGCACAGGAAAAGGTGGCCAAAGATGTGGTTCTTGGCCGCCTTTTCCTGTGCTCGCTATTCGACGCGGGCGGCGAGGTCGGTGAGGAGCTGCTGGAAGGCGGCGGGGGCGTCTGCGATGACGGAGCGGCCGGTGATCGCGCCCGCCCAGTGTGCGGTCTGCGCGACGTTGATGAGTTCGTGTTCGACACGGCTGCCCTGCTCGTCCGGCAGCACACGGTATTCGCCGCGGTACCACCAGCCGCCCTGGAGGATGAGTGTGCGCGTGTCGTCATCGCGGAGGAAGAGGGTCACCTGGCCCTCCTGGGGGGTGACGAGTTCGGCGAGCGTGGCGAAGGTGGTGTCCACGTCGGCGTGCACGACCCCGGCCAGTGCCAGCAGCGGGGTGTGCTTCGCGGGCCGTTCGAGTGACGCTTCCTGCATCCCCCGATGCTACGTCAGCTCAACGCAGCGCCGAGCGCCACCGCGGCACCAGCGAAGCGAAGGGCCGCAGCGAAGCCACGCGGCGCCGGGCGGCCCGAAGGACAACCCGCGGCACCAGCGAAGGGAAGGGCCGTCGCGCCGGGCCGCAGCGAAGCCACGCGGCGCCGGGCGAGGACCGGCGACGCCAATAAATGGACGAGACCGGCAGGTCTCGTCCCTGCCGGTCTCGGTTTTCGCATCTGCCTCGCCACGATCCGATTGCTTTCTTTCCCGAGCATCCGGACCGTCGATGACGTCGATCTCAATCTAGGTCGGTTGCGAGCGCGCGGACGAAACCCCCATCGTTTCCGAAACCGGGTGAAAGGCAACGCTCAGGTTTCGGGTTCGCCGCGTTCTTCGAAGAGGGTGATGTGGAGTCCTGCTGGGGCGTCGAGTCGTGCATTGAGCGACTGCCAGGGCGTGACTGTGGGCGGCGCGACGAGGTCGGCACCCGCCTCGACGAGGGCGTCGGTCGCGGCGACCGTGTCGTCGACTTCAAAGGCGAGTCGGATGTGCGGTGCGACCTGGCGGCCGACTTCCACGTCGTCGATCATACGTTTCTGGGCCGGGTTCGCGATTTCGAGCGTGGCGCGTCCCGCATCGAGGATCGTGACCTGCGCGCCTCCGTCACCCGAGTAGGACTCCTGCTCGGCGAGTCCGAGCACGTCGCGGTAGAACGCGAGCGCTGCCCCGTAGTCGTCCGCCTCGACGACGACGCGAAGCTGCCTCACGCGGGGCTTGCCTTCGTTCGCGACCGGTTCATCCATGACTCCGCTCCTCCCGGCTCGCGCCGCTCAGAATTTGCGGGTGAAGGGCATCGGCTTGCGCATCCGGATCAGCAGCAGCAGCGGCACGAGGACATACGGGCCGTTGTACAGCAGGAAGATGATCGGCTGCGGCGTGCGCTGTGCGGCGTCGCCGAAGAATTCGACCCCGAAGATCGGGATGGCGGTCAGGCTGATGATCATGGTCGCGTAGATCACGCTCGGCAGCTGGATCCAGTTGTAACCCCTGACCAGGCAGATGTTGAGCAGCACGTAGAACGGCAGGTAGATGAAGGCCGATGTGCCCGTGATGAACCGCAGCCAGATCGGCGGATTCTCGTAGAGCGGGTCGTACTGCGAGGAGTACGTGTAGTTCCACTGCGCGAACAGGTTGTGGGTGGTCGCGGTCTGCGGAATGCCCAGGGTCGGGATGGCGTCGCTGATGATGCAGGTGACGATGAACAGCGAGAAGATCACCAGGAAGAAGATGTCGATCGGACGCTGGCGCAACGTAAGGTTCGCCGGGGCGGCGGCAGCGGATGCGGTTGCCTTGTCGTTCTGTGAAGTCACGGTGGTCACGAACGACACAATAGTCAATTCGCAAGCGGTTGCCGGCTAAGGCGCGGGCGCGGGCAGTGAAGAGACGACCCCCGGCTCAGCTGTTGCCTTGCGTGTAGCCGTTGTTCGTGAGCACCGCGCGTGCGAGTGCGACCAGCTGAGCGTCGGTCGCACCCGTTGCCCCGACCTGCACCCAGCCATCCGCTGCGATCACGTTCAACTTGCCGTCCCGCGTGAAGAAGGCGGAATCACCGAGACCTGAGATGTTCCGTGCGACGTTCGTCCTGACCTGCGTCGCGTAGACGGCTCCCCCTGGGAGCACGACGACGCTGACGCTTGCATTCGAACTCGTATCCGAGTCCCAGATGCAGTTGTACCCGCCGACCTGGCGGTCCGTGTTGAACAGTGAGCTCGAGTATTCGCCATCGTCGGACTTCACCGCGCGAGCATCGGCCAGCCCGACGGTCGCTGCCAGCTGCTCGGCCGTGGCCAGACCATCGCAGTCCGTGGTGCCGCGAAGGTCGGGGATCGGCTTCCACATCGGGTCCGGCGCGGCCAGACTCGATACGACGCCGTAGACGCGCTCGAGCAGCGACTGCGCTGCCGTGGCCTGTGTCTTTATCGGGGCCATGTGGGCGATGAATCCGCTTGCTCCGTAGTCGTCGGTGAGGAAGACGAACCCGTCCGCCGAGCCTTTTGCGCCCATCAGGTACGTGTCCGGTCCGACCGTCGACGGGGTCCCGCCACCGGATTCACCGCTGAGGAACGACTGGAATTCGTCGCGCGTCGCGTTCGGCGCAATCGTCACCAGTACCGTCACCGAGTCCGCGGCACTTGCCGTGCTTTGGTTCGACCACTCGCACTGGAGCGATCCGATTCTGGCGCTGCCATAGGACGCGGCAGAGGTCGTGTGTTCCCAGGCAACCGGCGACAGGCTCACTCCGGTCACCTGCTCGATCGTCGCGGTGGACACCAATTCGGCGCAGGTGGCATGCACCCGCACGGTCGGCCCCGTCGCTGCCGGGGTGGGCGTGGGCGTCGGGCTGGGAGCCGCCACAATGGGCGCGCTCGTGTGCGGCGCCACTGGTGCTGAGCATCCCGCCAGCATCGCAATCGAAGCCACCGCCATGATCACGGCGATGACGCGCCCGTGCTTCATATTCCCCCCTGAGCATGTGTCCATCCGGGACCCATTAGCGGGACTCTAGCCGACCGCGACCACCGTCACTACGAGGGATGCGAAACCGTTATTTGAGGGATTTCTGCATGAGCACGGTGCCGAGCCAGCGGTCGAACTTGTAGCCGACCCGGCCCATTTCGCCGATCTTGGTGAAGCCGAAGTTCTCGTGCATCTTGATCGACGCTTCGGCGCCCCTGTCGGCGATGACCGCGATCATCTCTTTCAGTCCCGCTGCCTTCGACTTGTCGATCAGCGCCTGCATGAGCACGGGCCCGAGGCCCTTGCCGGTGGACGCGGCGCCCAGGTAGATGGAGTTCTCCACGGTGAACCGGTATGCGCGCTTCTGCTTCCACGGCGAGACCAGGGCATAGCCCAGGATCTGCCCGTTCGGCGACACCGCGACGATGAACGGCATGTTGAGTTTCTGGAGGTAGGCGAACTTCGACTTCCATTCGCGCAGGGTCATCGCGTCTTCGTCGAAGGTCACGGTGCTGTTGGCGACGTAGTGGTTGTAGATCTCGCGCACCCACGGGAGGTCGGCTGCGACCGCATCCCGGATCGAATACTCGAACGGGGTCTCTTCGGGCGCAGGCTTGCGCAGGTGACGTGGCAGTTCACGTCGGGTCTCGTATTCCTCCTCAAGCACCATGCGAGTTTACGCCAGCCCTGTTTCGGCCACGTAAACGCTCCGTGGGCGAAGGATCAGGCTTCGAGATCCCAGTCGACCGGCTGGGCGCCGAGACGCGTGAGCAGTTCGTTCGCCCGCGAGAACGGGCGCGAACCGAAGAATCCGCGGGATGCGGAGAGCGGGCTCGGATGCGCGGACTCGATCACCGGCGTGGCACCCAGCATCGGTTTCAGTGTTCCCGCGTCGCGTCCCCACAGGATGGCGACGAACGGCTTGTCCCGGGCGACGAGGGTGCGGATGGCGTGATCGGTGACCTGTTCCCACCCTTTTCCGCGGTGAGACGCCGGCTCCCCCGGTCGCACCGTGAGCACGCGGTTCAGCAGCATGACGCCGTGCCGGCTCCACGACGTGAGGTCGCCATGTGCGGGCGGAGTGAGTCCCAGGTCGGACCGCAGCTCGGTGTAGATGTTCTGCAGGCTGCGCGGCAGCGGGCGCACGTGGCGCTCCACCGCGAACGAGAGGCCGATCGGGTGACCGGGTGTCGGGTACGGGTCCTGCCCCACGATCAGCACGCGCACGTCGTCGAGCGGCGCGGCGAAAGCGCGGAGCACGTTCTGACCCGCCGGAAGGTAGCCGCGGCCGGCCGCGGTCTCGGCGCGAAGAAAGTCGCCCATCGCCGCGACGTTCGCAGCGACCGGCTCCAGTGCACGCGACCAGCCGAGATCCATCGAGCCGTCGGCCGCGAGCTCCGCGAGACTCTTGGGCACCACGCGCTAAGCCCCGGCTGCGGCCGTCACCGGCGGCAGCGCCGACCAGGGGAACGTGATCCAGCGCGCGGTGCGGCGCCAGAAGAAGTCGGGCTCGAGGACGGTTCGCGGCTTCGTGTAGAGGCAAGCGGTGCGCACGACCGCTCCGCTCGCTTCGATCAGCTCGACGACCATGGCGAGCGTGCGCCCCGAATCCGACACGTCGTCGACGAGGAGCACCCGCTTGGCGTCCAGTGCGGTCTTGTCGATCATCGGCGGGAGCACCACCGGTTCGGGCAGACGCGAGTCCACTCCGGTGTAGAACTCGACGTTGAGCGCTCCGCACGATTTGATGCCGAGCGCGTAGGACATGGCACCGCCGAGAAGCAGCCCTCCTCGCGCGATCGCCACCACCAGATCGGGCTGGAATCCGCTCTCCACGACCTCGGAGGAGAGGTGCCGTGCGGCCTCCCCGAACTCGAGCCAGCCGAGCACTTCGCGTTCGGTCTCGGCGAGGACGGCGGTTCCGGAATCGTCGATGTCGGTGGCCATCCATCTACCGTACTCGGAGTGCGCCGCCGTGCTGTTAGCATCCTCGAATGACGTCATCGAAGACGGGTGCCCGAACCCGCACGAGCCGCACGATCGGCATCACCGCCGGCCTGATCGGGTGGCTGTTCCTGGTCGAGATCACGAGCGGGATCCTGCAGGGCTATTACGTGCCGCTCATCTCCGACATCGTCAAGCACCTGGGCATCCACGACGCCGACTACAACTGGTTCGAGGCGGCCCAGCTTCTGCTCTCCGCGCTCGTCGTCCCGGTGCTCGCGAAGCTGGGCGACATGTTCGGCCACAAGCGCATCCTTCTCGTCGCGACGGTGCTCACGGCGTTGGCGTCGTGGGGCATCGCGTTCGCCGGGAACTTCACCGGGTACCTCGTCGCCTTCGCCCTGCAGGGTTTCTACACCGTGTGGCTTCCGTTGGAGATCGCCCTCATCTTCGATCGCGGGCGCCGCACCGGCACCGCGGCGTCCAGGACACGCCGTGCGGCCGGGCTCCTGGTGGTCGCACTCGAGGTCGGCGCGATCATGGGCGCCCTCGCCGCGGGAAGGCTGTTCACGGCGTTCGGCGAGAACCTGCAGCTCACCCTGATCGTCCCGGCGATCGCCGTCTCGCTCGTCTTCTTCGCGATCTGGTTCGGCGTGCCGGAATCGGAGCCCATGCCGGGCAAGCGTCGACTCGATGTCGCCGGCTTCACCATGCTGACGCTGTCGCTGCTGCTGATCACCTCGGGCCTCACCTTCCTGCGCATCAACGGCCCGGGTGCGTTCTGGGTCTGGGCGCTCATCGTCGTGGGAGTCGCGGTCATCGTGCCGTTCGTGCGCTATGAGTTGAGACAGGACGATCCGGCGATCGACATCCGGGTGTTCCGGCAGCCGAACATGTGGCCGGTGCAGCTGACCGCCGGCCTCATCGGGATCAGCCTGCTCGGCGCGCAGGCGCCCCTGAGCACCTTCGCGGGCACGGATCCCAAGAACGGATACGGGCTCGGACTCGATGCGAGCGACCGGTCGACCCTGATCGGCGTCTACCTCGTCTCGATGATCATCGGCGCCGTCCTCTTCCCGCTGGTCTCGCGCTGGACGAAGCCGCGGGTGGCGCTGATCGGCGCATCGTTCCTGGTCGCGATCGGCTACCTCTTGTTCCTGCCGTTCCACCAGGAGACCTGGCAGGTGATGACGAACATGGCGATCGCGGGCATCGGGTCCGGTGCCCTCGTCGGCGCACTCCCGGCTGCGGCGGCAGCCGCAGCGCCACGCGGTCAGACCGGCATCGCCGCAGCCCTGACCAACACCACCAAGACCATCGGCGGATCGTTCGCCTCCGCCGTGTTCGGTGTCGTTCTGCTCACCGGCGCCACGGCGGTCACGGCGACGGCCGCGAGCCTTTTCGGCTACATGCTGGTGTGGACGATCTGCGGGATCGGCGCCCTCGTCGCGGCCGTGCTGCTGTTCTTCGTGCCGAAGCTCGCTTTCGCGGACACCGCGCCGGAGGAAGGCGTCGCCGAGGTTCCGACTCCGGTCGGCTGAGGCAGGCGGATGCGAGGCAGGCGGATGCTCCGTTCCGGATGCGCGGGGCTCAGCTGGGTTCCGGCCCGCCCGTGTCGTCGTCCTCGACCAGTTCCAGGTGTCCCGCGCGCTGCTCACGAGCGCGCGCGGTGACCATCCGGTCGTTGAGGAAGGACACCAGCGTTCCGCTCGCAGTACCGACGATGGCGATACCACCGATCATCAGGATGACGGCGAGCACCCGTCCCATGATCGTGATCGGGAAGTAGTCGCCGTAGCCGACGGTGGCCATCGTCACGCACGCCCACCAGATCGAATCGCCGAAGCTCGTGATGTTCGCACCTTTGGCGCCGCGCTCGGCTGCGTACTCGGCGAGGGAGATCACGTAGATGAACATCACGACGAATGTCGCTGCGATGATGATGACCCGGCGGCGCAGAGCGGCGCCCGAGTTGCCTCCGAGGAGCGGGATCCTGCCCAGGTACTTGAGCAGGCGGAACGGCCGGGCGATCGGGAGGATCACCGACAGCAGATCAACCTTGCTGTGGCCGATGAAGAACCATTTGTGCGGGCTCAGGACGATGCGCACGGTGTAGTCGACGATGAACGCGACCCAGACCACGGCGAGGATCACACCGATCACGATGGCCCCATCCGACGTCAAGGTCCTGTCGAGGATGCTCCACGAATAGGCGATCAGGAAGAGGACGGAGGCCGCCATGAGCGGCCACGTCGTGACATCTTCCCAGCGGTCGCGCGCCGCCGTGCTCTTCGTCGACTTCGGCTTTGCGGCCATCAGCTGTCGTCTCGGACGGCGAGCGCGCCTTTGTGGAACCGGTACGGCGCCGCCTGGGCAACCGGTTTGATCACGATCAGGTCGAGGTCGACGTGCGGCGGCCGTTCGAGTGCTGCGACGATCGTCTCGGCGACATCCTCCGCGGTCAGCGGATGAGGTACGTCGGCGTACACCGCGTCGGCGCGCGCCTGGTCACCGCCGAAGCGGACGAGCGAGAACTCCTCCGTCGCGACCATGCCGGGCGCGACCTCCACCACTCTGATCGGCTCACCGTTCAGCTCCAGCCGCAACACCTCGGTCAGCGCGTGCTCGGCGAACTTCGCGGCGTTGTAGCCGCCCCCGCCCACGTACGCTGTGTGCCCGGCGATCGACGTGATGTTGAGGATGTCCGCATGGCCGCTTTCGGCGGCACCGGCACGGAGCAGCGGAAGCAGCGCCTCGATCACCCGCTTCGTCGCGATCACGTTGACGTCGAACATCCGCACCCAGTCCTCGACCAGGGACTTCTCGACGCTGTCGAGCCCGAGCGCGCCACCCGCGTTGTTCACGAGCGAATGGATCGGCCCGGTCTCCTCCAGGTACCGGCGCAGCGCATCCACGTCGTCCTGGTTCGTGAGGTCGGCGGTGAACACCGACATGCCGGTCTCGTCGGCGAGCGCTGCAAGACGCTCTGCGCGCCGGGCGACACCCACGACATCCCACCCCTGGGTACGGAAGAGCCGCGCCGTCGCCGCTCCGATACCGGAACTCGCACCCGTCACGACCACTCGCCTTTTCGTCATGACCCCTATTTTCCTCGTCAGCCCGGATTACGCAGTATTTCGGCGTCATTGCCGCGTGCCGGATGCCCGCCTAGCCTGAGGATGCGGTGACAGGACCACGCTCACCGACCACCCGACTCCCAGGAGAGCACAATGACCAACGCCGCCGAATGGCAGTTCGAGACCAAGCAGATCCACACCGGCGCCTCGCCCGACCCCGTCACCAACGCGCGTGCGACGCCGATCTACCAGACCACGTCGTACGTGTTCAACAACTCGGCGCACGCCAAGAACCTGTTCGCGCTCGCTGAGTTCGGCAACATCTACACGCGCATCCAGAACCCCACCCAGGCGGTCGTCGAGGAGCGCGTCGCCGCACTCGAAGGGGGCACCGGTGCCCTCCTCGTCGCCTCCGGCCAGGCCGCGGAGACCTTCGCTGTGCTGAACATCGCACAGGCGGGCGACCACATCGTCTCGTCGAGCTCGATCTACGGCGGCACGTACAACCTCTTCAAGTACACGCTCGCCAAGCTCGGAATCGAGACCACGTTCGTCGAGAACCAGGACGATGCCGACGAGTGGCGCCGCGCCGTCCGTCCGAACACCAAGCTGTTCTTCGCCGAGACCATCGGCAACCCGAAGATCAACATCCTCGACATCACGCTCGTCGCAGACGTCGCGCACGAGGCGGGTGTTCCGCTCATCGTCGACAACACGATCGCGACGCCGTACCTGATCCGCCCGTTCGAGTTCGGCGCCGACATCGTCATCCACTCGGCGACGAAGTTCCTCGGGGGACACGGAACGGTCATCGGCGGCGTCATCGTCGACGGCGGAAAGTTCGAGTGGTCGAAGAACGTCGCGAAGTTCCCCGGCCTCACCGAGCCGGACCCGTCGTACCACGGCGCCAGCTACACGGCTGCCGTCGGCGACGGACTCGCCTACATCATCAAGGCGCGCGTCCAGCTGCTCCGCGACCTCGGGTCGGCGATCGCCCCCGCCAGCGCCTGGCAGCTCATCCAGGGCATCGAGACGCTCTCGCTGCGCGTGGAGCGCCACGTGCAGAACGCCCAGGAGATCGCCGAATACCTCGAGAACCACCCGGATGTCGCATCCGTCAACTACTCCGGACTCCCGACGAGCCCGTGGTACGCGGCCGCCAACAAGTACGCGCCCAAGGGCGTCGGCGCGGTGCTGTCGTTCGAACTCAAGGGCGGGGTGGATGCGGGCGCAGCGCTCGTCGACAACCTCTCGCTCTTCAGCCACCTCGCCAACATCGGCGACGTGCGCAGCCTGGTGATCCACCCGGCGTCGACCACCCACTCGCAGCTCACCCCTGAGCAGCAGCTGACCGCCGGCGTCACGCCTGGTCTGGTTCGCCTGTCGGTGGGTCTCGAGAACATCGACGACCTGAAGGCGGACCTCGACGCGGGGCTCGCCGCCGCACGCTCGGTCGCGGAGGCCGCGCGCGCCTGAGTTTGCTGGCGGCGCCGGTCCCCGCCCGGCGCCGCATGGCTTCGCTGCGGCCCGACGTGACGGCTCTTCGCGAAGCTGCGCAACGGGATACTCGAAAGTGGCCCGCGGTCTTCGGATCGTGGGCCACTTTTGCGCGCGGCGTAACACGGCGGCGAGTGCACGCACGGTCAGACAGAATTGGTCCATGGAGTGGCAGACATCGGCAGACACCGCGCCGTCGAGTTTCATCACCGAGGCCCAGGCCCGGTCGCTCCTCGGCAAGCCTCCGGCGAGCGGCGCGTGGCGTGAGAGCGACCCGGCCGGCAACCGGCAGTTCGCCGGCATCGGCGCCTTCACGTTCGAGAGCGGCGAGAACCTCCCCTATGTCCGGATCGCCTACGAGACCTGGGGCGAACTCTCCCCCACGCGCGACAACGCTGTCCTCGTTCTTCACGCACTGACCGGCGACAGCCACCTCATCGGAACCGGCGGTCCCGGGCATCCGACCGCCGGCTGGTGGGACGGAATCGTCGGCCCGGGCAAAGCCATCGACACCGACCGCTGGTTCGTCGTCGCCCCCAACATGATCGGCGGCTGCCAGGGAACCACCGGGCCCGCGTCCCTCGCGCCCGACGGTTACGAGTGGGGGCCGCGCTTCCCGTTCACGACCATCCGGGACCAGGTGAACGCGCAGGCCGCTTTCTCCGACGCGATCGGCGTCCAGCGCTGGGCGGGCGTCATCGGCGGATCGATGGGCGGGATGCAGTCGCTCGAGTGGGCGGTCGGCCACCCCGAGCGGGTCGAAAGGGTCGCCGTCATCGCCGCACCGCCGCGGTCCACGGCGGACCAGATCGCACTCAACTCGGTTCAGATCGAAGCCGTGCGCACCGATCCTCTCTTCCGCTCCGGGCACTACTACGACGCGGATGACGGCGACGGCCCGCACCGCGGTCTCGCTCTCGCCCGTCGGATGGCGCTCCTCAACTACCGCAGCCCGTCTGAGCTCAACAACCGGTTCGAACGGGAATGGCAGAGCGAGATCAGTCCGCTCGGCAAAGGCGGCCGGTTCGCTGTCGAGTCGTACCTCGATTTCCACGGAAACAAGTTCACGCGACGGTTCGACGCGAACAGCTACATCACCCTTGTCGAGGCGATGAATTCGCACGATGTCGGGCGTGATCGCGGAGGGGTGGAGGCAGCCCTGGCCCGCGCGACATCACGCGCGCTCGTCGTCGGGATCGACAGCGACCGCCTGTTCCCCCTCGAAGGCCAGGTGGAGATAGCGCGACACCTGCCCGGCAACATCGACGGAGACTCCACCGTCGTATTAGAGTCTGATTTCGGGCACGATGGCTTCCTGATCGAAGACGACCTGGTCGGGGAACAGCTCCGCCGTCTGTTCGCAGAATAGAGAGAAGGTCGAATGTCGCGCATCCAGAAGGAGCGTGATCGCCTTCTCAGCACCACGGCGCGCTACGTCGGCCTGACGGCGACGGCGACGACGCTGCTCTGCCTGAGCATCCCGGGCGCCATGCCTCTGCCTCTCTATCTGGCATCCGTGGTGCTGCTCGCCGGGCTGGCGTACGGCCAGTTGCGCCTCGGCTCGCTGCACCCCGGCATCTGGGTGGTCACGATCGTGGCCGCCGGCGTGGCACTCGTCCTCATGCAGGTGCTCCCCGATGTCCCGCTCAACCCGGCCGCGCTGAGCGCCGTGGGCATGCTCGCGGGCGGTGCCGTCGCATCCACCTCGATCGTGCTCGTCACCACGCCGAGGCGCGTCACGGCCCTGATCGTCTCGTTCTGCATCACCTTCTCGGCCGCTGCCGCCGCCCTGCTCATGACAGGATCGCGGCTCGCCGAACCGCTTGCCCTGACCCTCGCGGGATGGTGCGCCCTCACCATCACGGGCGTCTGGCTGTCACGCACCGTGCCTCGCACGCTCAAACGCATCACGACGATGAGCCGCGCCTACCGCGTCGAACGCCACGCCAGTGAGACCGAAGCCCGTCGACGCCAGGGCGCCCGGCTCCTGCACGACACCGTGCTCGCCACCCTCACCCTCCTCGCACACTCCGGTGTCGGTGTGAGCGTGTCCGCTCTCACCGAGCAGGCGGCAGAGGATGCGGCACTGCTGCGGCAGCTGCGGCTCGGCTTCAACCCCGACCCCACGGCTTCCGGCGACTACAAACTGAAGCCCGTCGAAGAGTCCACCCTCGGCAACACTCTCGAGTCGGTCAAGCAGCGCTTCAAACGCATGGGCCTAGAAGTCAACTGGCACGGGACCGGACAGGTGCTGCTTCCGAGCGAAGTGCTCGACTCGTTCCTCCTGGCACTCGCAGAATGCCTCGAGAACGTGCGCAGGCACAGCGGCGTCAGCGAAGCGCACGTGACCATCACCGACGACGAGACGACCGTGCGTGCCATGGTCACCGACTCCGGCAAAGGCTTCGACGTCGCCAGCATCGAAGAAGGGCGCCTCGGCTTCACGGAGTCGATCGTCGCTCGACTCCGCGACGTCGGCGGGAACGCCCGCCTCTTCTCGTCGCCCGGTTCGGGCACGACCGTCGTCCTGGAGGTGCCGAAGTGACCTCATCCCTCGCCTCCGCAGTGACGAGCGCGACCGAACGCGACGCGCTCAACCGGTCGCGCCTCGAAATCGGGTTCAACCTCACCGGGTGCGTTCTCATCGCCTATCAGGTGACGATCATGCTGCTCAACCTCGGGAGCTACCCGGCGATCCAGTACACGATCGCGGCGTGGGTGATCCTCATCGCGACGCTCGTCGTCGGGCTGATCATCCACCGCCGCTACTCCGAACTCCTGCCGACCGGGCTTTTCATCGGAGCGCTCGCCGCGTGGGCCGTCGTGGTCGGGCTGGACATCGCCGGTACCTGGAACTCCGGAGACCAGGGCGCCCCGCCGACCGCCGCCGTCGCTGTCGGAGCCGCCCTCCTGCTCTGCGTCACACTGCGGCCCCCGCGCGACATCGTGATCACGTCGATCGCACTCGGCATCATCCTCGCCGGAGCGTTCGCGTTGCACGGCCAGCACGACCCCTTCGCACTCGGGCCCGCATTCATCACGATCGCACTGTCCGTCGCGCCTCCCCTGCTCGGTGTGCAGATCGTGCGGTCGCTGCGCACCGTCGTGCAACTCGAGCTCGACCTGGTGCAGGTGCAGAGCACGGTGAGCTCTCCGCGGTTCGCGGTGGGCATGATGGCCAGCGAAGAACTCGCACGTCTCGACCTCGCGGCCGAACGCCTGCTCGACGGCGTCGCGACAGGACGCACCCCGCTGCCCCTGGACGAGCACACGGCCTCCGAAGCCGCGTCCATCGCGACCGAACTGCGGCTCCACCTCATCCAGGGTCGGCGCGAGACGTGGCTCTACCACGCCGTCACAGAATCCGCCCTGCTCGGCCCTGCCGTCACCGTGAGCGACCCCGACGGCCTTGCCGGACTCCTCACCCGCGATCAGCGCGACGGGCTCCTCACTGCCATCTGGCTGCTCATCAGCGATCCCGTGCGTCTGGGCCAGAACCAGCCGCGCGAACTCCAGGTGACGCTCGAACGGCGCGTCCGGGAGCACGGAATGGACCCGTCGGCCGGAATTCACATCCCGATAAGGATTTCAGCCACCGGTGTGCCGCGAAACGGGGTAGACCCTGCGGCGTGGCAAGCTATCAGGAAGGTGGGTCGATACGTCGAGACCTTCACGGGTACATCGCTGCTGATTGAAATCGAAAGCGTTGTCGACAATCCGGCCGACCTGTAACCGGAAGCCCCCCGGCGACCGCATGATGAAAGGCCACACGTGAGCGAGCCAGCGCAACCCATTCGTATTGCGATCGTTGACGACCACAAGATGCTTCTCGGCGCACTCACCGAGTGGATCCGCAGCGCAGCAGACGACATCCGCATGGTCGCGGCCGTCGCCAGCTGGCCGGAGTTGCTGACGCATCCTGAGTTCCCCGTCGACGTCGTACTCCTCGATCTCGACCTCAAAGACAACATCCCCGTGTCGTTGAAGCTGTCGACGCTGAAGACGACCGGCGTCCGGACTGTGCTCATGAGCACGTACTCGGAGCCGGCAGTCGTCCGCGAAGCCCTCGCGGCCGGGGCGCTCGGGTACCTCGTCAAGAGCGAAGACGCGGAGATGATCGTTGAGGCGATCCGCGCCGCGAGCAAAGGCGAGTCGTTCATCTCGGCAGAACTCGACCTGGCGCTCAACGCCGGCGAAGTGGGCGGTGCCCCCAAGCTCAGCGCTCAGGAACGCCGCGTGATGGCGCTCTACGGTGCGGGCGAACCCGTCAAGGCTGTCGCGTTCCAGCTCGGTATCTCAGACGAGACGGCGAAGAGCTACCTCAAGCGGATTCGTGAGAAGTATCGCGTCGCCGGGTACGACGTGGGAACGAAGGTCGCGCTGCGCAAGCGCGCCATCCAGGACGGGATCCTGCTGCAGGGCGACTGAGCCTGTACGTGCTGGCGCGCCGTGCTTGCTGGCGCGCTGTGCTTGCACGCCCGCGAGGGGTGCCAGAAGTGGGTTTCGGCCCGCGTGAATAGTACTTCTCGCACCTTTCGCGGGATCGAAGGTGACCGGCCGGCGCGTCAGAGGCGACTGGAGTCACAGCGCGACGGGAAGTCACAGCGCGACGGGGGCGGTGTCGGCGGGGACGGAGTCGCGGCTCGCAGGCGCCGGAACGGCGGCGGATGCGCGGCGGGAGCGTGAGCGGTCGATGCCGAAGCTCAGCAGCGACAGGGCGATACCCGCGATGCAGAGCCCCACGCCGACGGCGATCGGTGAGAGGTAGCCGAAGCCTGCGGCGATCGTGAGGCCGCCGAGGAACGCCCCGGAAGCGTTGGCCATGTTGAGTGCCGAGTGGTTGAGGGCCGCGGCGATCGACTGGCTGTCGTGCGCCACATCCATCAGCCGGGTCTGGATGGCCGGAGACAGCGCCGAACAGGCTGCCGCGATCACGAACAGCGAGAGCAGCAGGCCCACGACGTTTCCTGCCGTGAAGAACAGCACAGCCAAACTCACGAGGACGATCCCGAACGCGATCAGCATGAACCGCTTGAGGCTGCGGTCCGCTCCCCAGCCTCCGACGAAGTTGCCCACGGTCATGCCGATGCCGACGAGCACCAGCACGAGGGGAACGGCCGACGAGCTGAGGCCGGTTATCTCCGTGACGATCGGAGCGACATACGTGTACACGGCGAAGAAGCCGCCGAAGCCGATGGCGCCGATCGCCAGGGTGAGCCACACCTGCAAGCGAGTGAATGCGCGCAGTTCGCGGCGCATCGTCGCGGCCGGGTTGCCTGCCTGCCACGGCACCAGGAATGCGACGGCGACGAAGGTAAGCACAAAGATCGCTGCCACCACGAGGTAGGCGATGCGCCACCCATGTTCCTGCCCGAGCCAGGTGATCAGCGGCACCCCGATGACGTTCGCGATGGTGAGGCCGGACAGCACGAAGGCGACACCCTTGCCACGATTGCCCGGGCCCATCAGCGAGGCTGCGACGAGCGATGCGATTCCGAAGTAGGCACCGTGCGGAAGCGCCGTCAGGAACCGGGCGAGCAGCACCAGCCCGAAGGTCGGCGCGAGAGCGGACGCGACAGTGCCGATCGCGAAGGCCACGAGCAGCCAGAGCAGGAGCTTCTTTCGGGGCAGCCGTGCCGCCAGTGCCGCGATGGTCGGTGCGCCGACGACGACGCCGAGCGCGTAAGCGGAGATCACCCAGCCGGCCTGCGCGTTCGCGTCGGACGGCGACGCCGCATAGAGCGACGGCAGCAGGTCGTGCGCGAGGTTCGGCAGCAGCCCGATGGAGACGAATTCGGACGAACCGATGCCGAAACCGCCCATGGCGAGGGCCAGGAGCGCAAAACGAATACGGGCCGACGACAGCTGCGTCGGCCCGTTGGTGGCGGGGTTCACACGTCGAGACTACAGGGAAATCGTCGAAAATCGAATCGATTCGATAAATCCGGCGATTTCGGTGTCATGAACAGGTTCGGGTCCGACTCAGCCGCGATCGCAGTACGCTCAGCGCGTGGACCGCAGTCTGCTCAGCCCTCGGACGCCGACCGTTCGAGCGCGGCCTCCAGCCGTTCCACCTTGCCGTCGAGCTCTCCCGTGTGCCCGGGCCGGATGTCCGCCTTCAGCACCAGCGCGACGCGCGTTCCATACGCGCCCACCGCATCCGTCGCCCGTTTGACCACGTCGAAGACCTCGTCCCACTCCCCCTCGATCGTGGTGAACATCGAGTCCGTGTGATTCGGCAGGCCCGATTCGCGCACGATCCTCACTGCTGCCGCGACCGCGTCGTGAACTGATGCGTCGGGCGCTTCGCCGCCACTCGGCGCCACCGAGAATGCAACAAGCATGATTCCTACTCCTTCGTTTCGAGCGAACCGGATGCCGTCAGACTTGCGTCGTCGCCCGCATCCTCGCTTTCGACCGGAAGCGCGCGGAACGGCCAGACGCGCACCGGCACCTCATCAGTATCGTCCGTCGTCGGATGGGCGGCGCGCCAGAGCGACCAGATCGCCCACCCGAGCACGATGAGCAGCATGAGGTTGCGTGCGGTGAGGATGGCCAGCGCGGCCGGGTGCACGTTCAGGATGAGGTCGTACACGTTCGGATAGATGACCTGCGTGAGCAGGGCGGTCGCCGCGATCAGGATCGCCGGCGTGCGGAAGGCGCGGCCGCGATAGACGAGGCCGATCACGACCGGCGCGGCCAGCCACGTGATGTACTGCGGCGACCCGACCTTGTTGAAGACGATGAATGTCGCGACGAGCGCGAGACTCAGCGACGGCAGCAGCCGCGTCATCGGCGCGCCGGACCGCACCGCCCGGATCCCGAGGAGGAGCACGACGACGACCGCGATCCCCAGCAGCGGATTCATGAGGGAGCTGGCGACCGTGCTGCCGTCGCCGGTGACCTGGAAGGTGAGCAGCTGCGGGTCGTAGTAGACGAACGCATGGGGACGCGCGAACGCTGCCTCCCACATCCACGGCGTGCTGATCGGCGCCTCGATCTGCAGACTCCGACCGGTCTGCATCGTGATGAAGCTGAGCACGTGCCAGCCGCTGCCGAACGTGAGGGCGAGGATGAGGAGGATCAGGCTCGTCACCGCGGCGACCACCAAAACCTGCCAGCGGGTGCGGACCGATACGACCACCGCCGCGAGGATCGCAGCGGGCCAGACCTTGATCCAGGTGGCGGCGGTGAGCATCACGACTGCCACACGCTCGCGCAGGGTCAGCCAGAGAAGCCCGACGATCACGAGCGGTACCGAGACGGAGTCCAGCCGTCCGATCGCGACAGGGCCGAGTAGCAGGAGGAACCCGAGCCACCACCACGCTGCGACGAGCTGGCGGGGGCGGCGGCCGATGGTCAGCACCGCGAACGCTCCGGCGTCGAGGAGCAGCACGAGGGTCAGCCACGATCCGATGTAGTTGTCTGCGCCGAGGAGCAGCGGGAGCATGATGGGCACGATCGCCCCGATCGGGTACACCCAGTCGGACTGGATGCCCACC
Source organism: Diaminobutyricibacter sp. McL0608 (assembly GCF_039613825.1). NCBI lineage: Bacteria > Bacillati > Actinomycetota > Actinomycetes > Micrococcales > Microbacteriaceae > Leifsonia > Leifsonia sp. McL0608. The sequence goes on from NZ_CP154826.1 coordinate 2,754,479, forward strand.
ACCGAGCCGGCCTGCGCCAGCTGCGCCCACGGTTTGTAGACGAGGTAGACGTCGCCGAGGGGCTGGCCGTCGGAATGGAACGCCAGGAATCCGAGCAGCAGGTGCACGAGGAGGAACGCGATCCAGAGCGCGAGAGGGGATGCGAACACCCGGCGAAGCTCGGATGCGTCCGGTTCCGGCGTCGCCGAACCCGCTCGTAGTGCCGGTTCGAACGCCATAGACGCCCATCGTACCGGTGCGACATTGCATGCCGCCGCCGAACATCCGTCTCCGGTCAGGCCAGAAGCTCGGCGACCGTCACCGGGAGCGACTCCGTGATGTCCAGCGCCGCGATCGGGCCACCCGCGGAGGCGCGTTCTGCCGCCCGACCATGGATGAACGCCGCTGTCGCCGCCAGCATCGCGAGGGCTGAGGCATCCGCCGCCACCGCACGCGCGTGCGTAGCCACCAGCGCGCCGAGGATGCCGCCGAGGACGTCGCCGCTCCCGGCGGTGGCGAGCCAGGCCGGGCCTGCCGTGACGCGTAGCCGAGTACCCGTCGGATCAGCGACGTAGGTCGTGTGCCCCTTGAGCAGAACGGCGACCCGAAGGAGTTCAGCCGCCCGCACCACCCACTGAGCCGGATCCGCTGCGATGGCGTCCGCGCTGGGGGCGCCGGTGGTCCGCTCCGCCAGGACCTTCGCCAGCTCCCGGAAGTGCGGGGTGATGACGACGGGACCCGTGGCCGAATCGATCAGGTCGAGTGCGCCGGCATCGACGACGATCGGCTTTCCGTCGGCAAAAGCCGCACGCAGCCGGGTCGCGTCGTCCTCCGGGCGGGTCGCCGCGTCCATCCCGGAGCCGACCAGCCAGGCCTGGACCTGGCCTGACGCCGTGACCACCTCCGGACGTCGCTGGAGGACGAGCTCGGCAGGATGCGCGGCCCCGACGTATCGGACCATCCCGAGTCCGGTGCGCACGGCCGCCTCGACCCCGAGCACCGCGGCGCCGGGGTAGCGATCCGAGCCGGTCACGACACCGAGCACACCCCTGCTGTACTTGTCGTCGCTCTCCATCGGAGCTGTGATCCAGATGCTCGCGTCGTCTGCCGTCCAGTCGCGCCACGGGGTCTTTCCGTCCACAGGGGAAGCGCCATCCACAGCTCGCGCACCCCGGGCATTCGTACTCATGCCTTCACGATAGGTTGAAAACGATGAAAGAGGTCAGCACTGTGACTGCGAACGCGAGTATCAGCATTCCCGGCAAGGTCGTCGTCTTCGACTACGGCGAAGTCATCTCGGTCAGCCCGAGCGAGGCAGACCGCACCGTTCTCGCCGGAATGGCCGGTGGCGAATCGGAGGCGTTCTGGCCCGCCTACTGGCGGCATCGAGACGCGCTCGATCAGGGCACGATGAGCATCCGGGACTACTGGCGGGGCATCGGGTCGGAGCTGGGCGAACAGTGGAGCGACTCGAAGATCCATCGTCTGTGGCTCGCGGACTTCCGCAGCTGGCTGTCGATCGACCACGAGACCCTGGAGGTGCTGATCGACCTCCAGGAGGGCGGCACGCGCCTCGCATTGCTCTCCAACGCGGGTCGCGACTTCGGTTCGTATTTTCGCCACGGCTCCCTGGGCGACCTCTTCGAGGCCGTCTTCGTGAGCGGAGAGCTCGGCACGATCAAGCCGAGTGCCGACATCTTCGAGATCGTGATGAGCGAACTCGGAATAAGTGCGGCAGACATGATCTTCATCGATAACAGGGAGGACAACGTCCGCGGAGCCGAAGCACTCGGAATCACCGGACACGTCTTCACCGGCGCAACTGACCTTCGACGGTTCCTCACGTCGCTCGCCGCCTGAGCCGTCCACGATCCCCCGACCAGCGCGCCCGACCACGGAACGGAACTGACACTCCATGCCAACACTCTTCGACCCTCTGAGCATCCGTGGCGCGACCATGCGCAACCGCATCTGGGTCTCCCCCATGTGCCAGTACTCCGTCTCCAAGCGCGACGGCGTGCCGCACGACTGGCATTTCGTGCACCTCGGGTCGCTCGCCACCGGTGGCGCCGGACTCGTCATCACCGAGGCCACCGCAGTCAGTCCTGAAGGCCGGATCTCGCCCGAGGACACCGGAATCTGGAACGACGTTCAGCGTGACGCCTGGGCGCGCATCGTCGGCTTCATCGTCGATCGGGGTGCCGTCCCGGGCATCCAGCTGGCGCACGCGGGCCGCAAGGCGTCGACCTGGGCGCCGTGGGGTCACGATGGAAAGCACGGGTCGGTGCCGGAGGCCGACGGCGGGTGGCAGGCCGTCGCGCCGTCCGCCGTCGCGTTCAGCGGATACGACCAGCCCCTCGCGCTCGATGCCGCCGGCATCGACAAGGTCGTCGCAGACTTCACAGCCGCTGCGCGGCGTGCTGTCGACGCGGGTTTCCGGGTGCTCGAGATCCACGGCGCGCACGGCTACCTCGTACACCAGTTCCTGTCACCGCTCTCCAACCTGCGTGATGACGAGTACGGCGGTTCGCTCGAGAACCGTGCGCGGCTCCTTCTCCGCATCGTGCGTTCCGTGCGTGACGAAGTCGATGACGACATCGCCGTGATCGTGCGGCTCTCCGCATCCGACTACGCCGAGGGCGGCTGGGATCAGGAGCAGACCTCCACCGTCGCCACCTGGGCCGCCGAAGCCGGTGCGGACTTCTTCGACATCTCGAGCGGCGGCAATGTCGCCGGTGTCCGCATTCCGCTCGGTCCCGGATACCAGGTGCCCTTCGCCGACTTCGTCCGGCACCAGTCGGAGGTCGCAGTCGGGGCAGTCGGCCTCATCACGACGCCGCAGCAGGCCGCGGCCGTGATCGAAGAAGGCCGAGCGGATGCGGTGCTCCTGGCACGCGAACTGCTCCGTGATCCGCATTTCCCGTTGCGCGCGGCGCACGAGCTGGGTGTCGAACTCGACTACTGGCCGGGGCAGTACTTGCGGGCCCGCTGGCCGGAGGCCTGACCGGTGCCGCGACGCGATGCGCGGTCAGGCGCGACGCGTCGCATCCTGAACCTCGCCGACCAGTTCCTCGATGATGTCCTCAAGGAAGAGCACGCCTGTCGTGTCCCCGTCCGCGTTGAACACGCGTGCCAGGTGAACGCCTGACCGTCTCATGCTCGCCAGCGCGTCCTCGAGATCGCTTTCGGCGAAAACGGTGACGAGCCGGCGGATGCGCTTCGTCGGTACAGGAAGCTCGAACCCGGTCTCCTCCAGGTCGAGCACATCCTTCAGATGGAGATACCCGACCGGTTCCCCCGACTCGTCCAGGACCACGTAGCGCGAGAATCCGTGCTTCGCGACCGCCCGTTCCACATCGCGGGGGGTCGCATTGTGCGGAAGTGAAACCAGCTTTCCGAGCCGCAGCGCCACGTCGTGCACCTTCTTCTCGGTGAATTCGAACGCCGCCGTCAAAGCGCCGGTGCGGTCGGTGAGAAGGCCTTCCCGCGTGGACTGGTTCACGATGGTGGCGACTTCGTCAAGGGTGAAAGTGCTGGCTGCTTCCGCTTTCGGTTCCACGCGGAACAGGCGAAGAACCGCATTCGCCGACGCATTCAGCGCCACGATGATCGGTCGGAACACCCGTGCGATCGCAACCAGCGGCGGTGCAAGGAGCAGTGCCGCCCGGTCCGGCATGGAGAACGACAGGTTCTTCGGAACCATCTCACCGAACACGACATGAAGGAACGACACCAGAATCAGCGTGATGATGAACGCGATGGTGCCGATCACCTCATCCGGCCACCCGGTGAGTTGAAGCGGACCCTGCAGCAGGTGGTGGATCGCCGGCTCCGACACGTTCAGGATCAGCAGCGAGCACACCGTGATTCCCAGCTGGGTCGTCGCGAGCATCTGTGTCGCATGCTCCATCGCGTACAGAGCCGTGCGTGCGCTCCGCTTCCCGTGCTCCGCCTGCGGTTCGATCTGGGAGCGCCGCGCAGAGATCACCGCGAATTCTGCTCCGACGAAGAACGCGTTGACGAGGAGGAGCACCACCAGCCAGGCGAGTCCGGCCCAGTCACTCATCGCCGCCCTCCCGCCGTCGATCCGATTCGGTTGGCGGGGCCTCATCCGGGTCCGGGGTGAAGCGGATGCGGTCGATACGGCGACCATCCAACCGCTCGACGCGCAGCATGCCGCCGTCGATCAGGACCTCGTCGCCCACCACCGGAAGTCGCCCGAGCTCGTTCATCACGAAACCCGCGACCGTCTCGTAGGGCCCCTCCTCAGGAACCTCGACGCCTGCCCGTTCGAGCAGTTCGTCGGGCCGGAGGATGCCCGGGAATGTCAGCGAGTCCCTCCCCCGCACGACATCCGCACGCGTTCTGTCATGTTCGTCGGCGACTTCCCCGATGAGTTCCTCGACCAGGTCTTCGAGGGTCGCGATCCCGGAAGTTCCGCCGTACTCATCGACGACCACGGCCATCTGGTAGCCGCTCGCACGCAGCTCGCCGAGGAGCGTATCCAGGCTCATCGTCTCCGGCACGCGAAGCGCATCAGTCTGCAGCGCAGACACCGGCACCCGTTCGCGACGGCCACGGGGCACCGCGACCGCCTGCTTCACGTGAACCAGCCCGACCACATCATCCACGTCTTCGTCGACCACCGGGAAACGCGAGTATCCCGTGTTCCTCGCGAGATTGAGGACCGCCTGAGCCGGGTCCGTGCGCTTGACGCTCGCGATCCGAAGTCGTGGGGTCATCACATCGGATGCCGAGTGGCTCGAGAACGCGAGTGTGCGACTGAGCAGTGTTGCCGTATCCGCCTCCAGCACGCCCGCGCTCGCCGACCGCCGGACGAGCGACGAGAGCTCTTCAGCCGTTCGTGCTCCCGACAGCTCCTCCTTCGGTTCGACACCGAACAGGCGGATCACCCCGTTCGCTGTGCCGTTGAGGAGTGCAACGAAGGGTTTGAACACAGCGGTGAACACCGTCTGGAACGGAATGACCAGTTTGGCCGTCGCGAGCGGCAGCGCCAGAGCGAAGTTCTTGGGTACCAGTTCACCCAGGATCATCGACAGCAACGTCGCGACCACGATCGCGACTGTCGTGGCGATCACCGGTACGGCCCCGGATGGGACGCCGATGGATGTCAGCGGTCCGGACAGGAGTGAGCTGATCGCGGGCTCCATCGTGTATCCGGTGAGGAGCGTCGTCAGCGTGATGCCGAGTTGTGCGCTCGACAGGTGAGTGGACGTGATCTTCAGGGCCGCGATCGTCATGCCCAGGCGTGTCTCGCCGCGGGCGCGTCGTGCTTCGAGGTCGCTGCGGTCGAGGTTGACCAGCGAGAATTCACTCGCGACGAAGAGGCCTGTTCCGATCGTCAGCACCACTCCGATGCCGAGCATGATCCACTCATAGGCCATTGCGGCCACCGCGCATCCGGGATGAGCGCCCACTGAGACTCAGCGCGACCGCTGGCCGCGCCGAGGCGAATGGGCTATCGGCAGAAGGGGGGTCGTCCATTGTCAGGCCAAGTATACCGGGAGGGGTGCGGTGTTTTCGGTTGGCTCGGCGGTGACAACCACTCCTCCACAATTGCGGTTCTGATGGAGTTATCCACAGGCAAAATAGCTGGTCAGGGATGTTTATTGGCGGCTTCGAATGTCGGTGGCCGCTGGTTGAGTTGAGTCATGACCTTCCCACCGGCTTCCGACCTCGACCGGCTCGCCGCCGCCGTCGAGGCGCTGCGCGCACTCGAGGCGAGTGCGGGTGCCGAGGCGGATGGCGGGGTCTGTGCGGATGCTCGTGCGGGGATGGATGCGCTGGGCCTGACCAATACACAGAAGCTCGTGCGGTCGTTGGCTGTCCTGGGTGCGGTGCGGGCGGCGGTGGATGCGGTGGCCCTGCACCGGATTGCCGCGCTCGAACGGGAGCGTTCGTTCGATCCGGAGGCGGATCCGGTGCAGGCGGCCGGGCATCCGAATGTCGAGTCGTTGCTGGCCGAACTGTGGAAGACACCACTGCCCGCTGCCCGGCAGTTATGTGGAGTAGCCCGGGCGACAGCGCCTCGGCACTCCTTGCAGGGTGACGAGCTGCCTGCGGAGTTCCCAGACCTTGCGAAGGCGCTGCTCGGCAATGGTGCTGGCTCGGAGCACGGAGGTGAGCCGGTCAACGCCGGCAGCGACACCGCTGACGCGGACCCGGGCGACGACGCCGGCGACCCTGCGGGTGCTGCTGCCAGGGTTGTGCGGTCGTGGATGTCGGTCGCGCAGGCGGGCGTGATCATCCGGGAACTGGGGAAGACCGGTCCCGGCTGCGGCCTGGACGAGCGGGCGATGGGCGAACGGGCTCTGATCGAGCATGCGCCCGGGTTGACGGTGGAGCAGCTGCGCAAACTGGCCGTCCAGGTGCGTGAGCGGCTCGATCAGGACGGCACCGAACCCCGCGAACAGATGCAGCGCCGCCGCCGGTCGTTGACGATCACCACCACCCGCGACGGGATGACCCACATCAACTGGTACCTCGACGCCGAGTCTGCCGGGCATGTGCTTCCACAGCTCACCGCCTACGTCAGCCAGGACTACCGGGCCAGTCGCGATAAACCCGGGTCCGGTGTCAGCCCGACATCGTCAGACGCTGGCCCGGCCGGCGGGGTCCGGTTTCAACTCACCGACACGACCGAAACCGACGTGAACAACCCCGACTCCGACGGCACGAGAGCAGAGGCGGTGATGCCGGAGTCGCGCACTCTCGCACAGCTGCGGTCGGATGGGGCGGTCGACGCCTTCCGCCACCTGGCCGGCTGCAGCACCCCCGGGTCACGGCCGCCGGTGACGATGATCGTGCGGGTCGGGTTGAATGACCTGCGCAGCGGGGACGGCACCGCCGAGATCGACGAGGTCCCCACCCCGGTCAGTGCCGGCACCGCCCGTCGGCTCGCCGCCGACGCGAACGTGATCCCGATGGTCCTCGGCGGGAACAGTGAAGTCCTCGACCTGGGCCGGAAACAACGGCTGTTCAGCCCCGCCCAGAAGCACGCTCTCGCCGAACGCGACGACGGCTGCGCCTGGACCGGCTGCCCCCACCCACCCTCCTACGCGCAAGCGCACCACATCCGCTGGTGGGACCGCGATACCGGCCCGACCGACCTGGACAACGGGATCCTGTTGTGTTCCCAGCATCATCATCGGGTGCACGACGACGGCTGGGACATTCACATCCGGGACAACACCCCGTGGTTCACCCCACCGGCCCACCACGACCCAACCCGCACACCCCGACCCGGCGGACGCATCCGCTTACCTGAATCGGCACCACCGTGACCCAGATGTCAACGAACTCGAACGCCGGCACAAACACCAACACGAACATCGAAATCGACGAGCACACGGGAACCGAAACGGCTCGGGTTCGTGCGCGGCCGATACGCCCTGGCCCGCAAGTGATCGAGCACACTCATGCCACGAACCGATTCGTCGAGCACGGCCAGGTCACCCGTGACGGCTGCATACGACTCGACGATCCCGAACAGGACATGATCGTTGGCGGCGTAAGGGTTCCCCACCGGCAGCAGCTTGAAGGTGTCGAACGAGTGCGAAGCCTCGTACGGCTGCGCGTGCGCGGCGAGAATCCAGGCCCGCAGACCGACCGGTTCGAGCATGGCCGCGGTGCGCGCCCACTCCGACTGGTCCCCGTAGTACGTGGCGGTGGCTCCAGGCCGGGGGCCTCCCGTCAAGAAGACGGGACCGATCGAGCTCACCTTCGAATTCCGCAGGTACAACGCAAGCAGGGCACCGAGGTAGTACGCATGTGCGAGTTCGGCATCGGAGGTGACCAGGACCGGCAGATGCCCCGAGAAGCTGGCATTCCCGGGAGTGAACGCATCCACCCAGAGAGAGCGCCACCGGTCGGCGACGCCGGCGAGGCGTTCGACGAAAGCTGAGGGGGTGCGACGCACCGAGATTGGCCCCTTTGCGCATTCCGCCTCCTGATGCATCACCCGTGGTTGATCCATCGCATGGGAATACTCAGCCGAAGGACTCCAGCAGGTCGTTCGACGGAACGAAGAACGTCGTGCCCGTGGCAGCGGTCGAGAAGTCGAGGATGCGGTCATACGATCCGAGCGGATCGCCCATGAACATCCGCCGCAGCATCTGTTCGATCACCCACAGGTCCCGCGAATAGCCGATGAAGTAGGTGCCGAACTCGCCGCTCCCCGGCCTGCCGAACGGCATGTTGTCACGCAGGATGTCGTGCTCGACCCCGTTGGCGTCTGTGATGGTCGTGAGCGTCTTGTGCGAGGGCCGCTTCTCGGTGTCTCCGTCGAGTTCGACGTTGTCGGACTTCGTGCGCCCGATGATCCGCTCCTGGTCCTCCGTCGAGAGCCTGTCCCAGGCGCCCAGGTCATGAAGGTATTTCTGCACCACGACGTAACTTCCCCCGACGAACTCGGGATCCTCGTCGCCGATCAGTGACGACATCCACATCGAGTCGCCGGTCGGGTTCTCGGTGCCGTCGACGAAGCCCAGCAGGTCGCGCGAGTCGAAGTAGCGGAAGCCGCTCACCTCGTCGACGACGGTGACGGCAGCGCCGAAGGCCTCCAGCAGCAGTCGTTCGAGCTCGAAGCAGAGGTCGCTGCGCTCGCTCCGGATGTGGAACAGCACGTCCCCCGGTGTCGAGACGGCGATGTGGCGGGAGCCGTCTTCGCGTTCGGCACCGATGATGCGCGGAAAGACGTGCAACTGCGCCGGACGCGACGACTGCCCGAACCGATCCCAGGCCTCACGCCCGATTCCGACATTGCACGACAGGTGGGCGTTCAGGTCACGGAAGCCGACTGCGCGAACGAGCGCGCCCATGTCGGCGATCACCGAACGGGCTGTCGCCAGTGCCTCGGCCGATTCGCCGATGCTGACCACGAGGAAGATGGCGGATGCGGAGAGCGGCGCGTTGACGCTCTGCGGCTCGATCGGTACGCGGTTCCAGCTTCCGTCTGACATCCGGTCCTCCCCTGTCGCGATCAGGCCCTTTCGCGAACGAGCCCTGTCGTGAACGAGCCCGTAGCTCTCAGGCCCTGTCGCGTTCAGAGTAGCCGTCGCGTGCCACGGTTGGACAGAGTTTCAGCGCCCGACGGCGTAACCCTGCATTCCGCGCGGATTCGCAGCAGCCCGAACGATTCCGTCCGACCACGAGACGGCCGAAAGCCTGCCGAGCGACCAGGGGCCCGCCACGTCGATACGGTGCCCGAGACGGCGGAGTTCCTCGATGACCTCGTCGCCGAGACGGTCCTCGACGACGAGGCCCGCGGGCTCCCAGTCACGCGGCCAGAACGAGCTCACCAGCGAGGTGGTGTGGAAGCTGGGCGCATCGATCGCCGCCTGCAGGCTGTAGCCGCCGACGACGAGTCGGATCAAGAAGGGCAGCTGCCACTGCTCCTGCTGGTCGCCGCCCGGCGAGCCGAACGCGGCGTAAGGCCGTCCCTCCTGCACGAGCACTGTCGGCGTCAGGGTGGTGCGCGGCCGCAGACCCGGGGTGAGCGTTGTCGGGAGTCCGAGTTCGAGCCGGGTCATCTGCAGGCGGGTTCCGAGCGCGAACCCGACGGACGGGATGTACGGAGAGGACTGCAGCCAGCCGCCCGACGGGGTCGCCGCGACCAGGTTGCCCCACCGATCGACGACGTCGATGTGGCAGGTGTCGCCACGCGCTTCGCCGCGGACGCCGAGGGTCGGTTCGCCGGATGCTGCGGCAGCGACCGGCGCTTCGGTCGCCTCGACCGGTGCTGATCCGACCACGGGATGATCGCCGAGCGACCGATCGCCGTAGCCCGGGACGGAACCCGGCCGCAGCTCGGTCGAGGCGGCGCTGTCGATCAGCGCACGGCGTTCGGCCGCGTACTCTGCGGAGAGCAGGTGGTCGATCGGCACATCCACGCCGTCGCCGTAGTAGGCGTCGCGGTCGGCGAACGCGAGCTTCTGCGCTTCCACGATCCGGTGGATGCCGGCAGCCGTCGATGGGTCGAGCTCGTCATCACCGAAGCCGTCGAGGATGGCGAGCGCCTGGAGGAACGCCGGCCCCTGCGACCAGGCTCCCGCTTTCAGCACCGTCCGCCCGCGGAACGGTGCGGAGATCGGTTCTTCCCAGGTCGCGCGGAACCCGGCGAAGTCGGCGGCGGCGATCACGCCGGCGTGGCGCTCACCGGACGAGTCGAGCGCAGGGCCGGCGACGAACTCTTCGACCTTCTCGGCGACGGCTGCACCCGCCCAGGCTGCGCGCGCGCTGTCGATCCGTTCCTCACGTGTGCCGGCATCGCGACCCGCGTCGATCAGGAGCTCCAGGGTGTGCGCCCAGGCCCCATTGCGCACGATGGATCCCGGCGCCGGTGCGACGCCATCGGCGAGCCACTGCTCGGCAGAGGTCGGCCATTCCGTGCGGAACAGTTCCGCAACGGCGCCGATCGTCTTCACGACACCCGGGGCGACCGGATGCCCGTCGCGGGCGTAGCCGATCGCGTACTCCCACACATCCGCCAGCTCCCACGTGCCGCGGTCTCGGAGCAGCAGCAGCCAGGCGTCGACCGCGCCCGGAACCGCCGCGGCGAGGAAGCCGGACCCCGGAACGAGCCCGAGCCCGAGCTCCCGGTAGGCGGCCGCGGATGCGCCCGCCGGCGCCGGCCCCTGCCCCATGAGCACCTGCGGCTCTTCGCCGCTCGGTGCGACGATCGCGACCAGATCGCCACCCGGGCCGTTCAGGTGCGGCTCCACCACGTGAAGCACGAAGGCACCCGCGACTGCGGCGTCGAACGCGTTGCCGCCACGCTCCAGCACAGCTTGCGCACTCTGACTGGCCAGCCAGTGGGTCGATGCGGCCATACCGAAAGTGCCCGCAAGGGTGGGTCGCGTCGTGAACGCATCCGGCTGGGTGAAGGGGGCCATCGATGATCCTTTCGCAGATGCTTCACGCAGCTGAAGCATTGGCTCGTCTACCTCCACCGTATAGAGTGACGCACGAATCCCGGGACCGCACGGTGAGGTGCGCCTCCCGAATCGATGCGGCGAAGGGGGTTCGCATGACCGGCATCCGACTGAGCGACGGTTCCACGATCGAGGCGGTCATCGAGGGGGCCGGACCGGCCGTCCTGTTGCCCGTCGATCCGATACCCGTCACCGGCGACCGCGCCGCCGAACTCCGCAAGTGGGGCGTCGATCCGGCTCTCGGGCGACGACTCGTCGACGGACTGAGCGACCGCTTCCGCGTGGTGGCGTTCGACTATGAAGGCCACCTGGCCGAGCATCCGAAACCCGACAGCCTCACTCCGGGAAACGTCGCCTTCGATCTCCTCACCGTCGCGGATGCGGCGGGAACCGATCGTTTCGCTTACTACGGCTATTCGTGGCTCGCGCTCGCTGGGCTCCAGCTCGCCCTTCGCACCGACCGCCTCTCGGCGCTCGTGATGGGCGGCTACCCGCCGCTCGACGGACCGTACGAGGAGATGCTCGCGGTGACCGAGGCCGGACACGACCAGGCGATCGCAGCAGCCGAGCGCAGAGAAGCGGCAGCCGCGGCCGACGCGCCCGAGCCCGAGCCCGCACCCACTCCCGCACCCGGCACCGGCTCGCCCGACTCCCCCGACTTCGACCCCGCCGATTTCGACTGGACATCCGTCGAGATCACGCTCACCGAGGAGCAGACACGCCAATACCTCACGCTCTACCGTGAGCTGCAGGGATTCGACGACCGGTCGATCCAGGACCGCCTGACCATCCCGCGTCTCTGTTTCGCCGGCTCCGCAGACACGATCGACTACGACGGGAGTTGGGGAGGCGTGACGGTCGACCTCGCCGGCCCCCTCGTGCGCGAACGGGACACGCTCCAGAGGCTCGGCTGGCAGGTGCACGTGCTCGAGGGGCTCGACCACACGAGTGCGATGCAGCCGGATGCGGTGCTCCCGATCATCCGTCCGTGGCTGTCGGAGAACCTGCTCTGACCCGGCTACGCCCGGATGTCGAGAAACCAGTCCCGGCTCCGACTCCCCTGAGAAGCGCCCACCGGGCGCACCGATCCCTGGAGGAACCATGAAGTACATGATCATGATGTTCGGCAGCGCCGAGTCGATGATGGAGACGCGGACACCGGAGTGGGTGCGCGAGATGATCGGCGCCATGATCCAGCTCGACAAAGACCTGGAGAACGCAGGCGAGCTCGTGTACAACGAGGGCCTCGCCGACCCCGGCACAGCGAAGACCGTCCGGTTCGTCGACGGTGCGGTCACCGCGACGGACGGCCCGTTCGCCGAGGCGAAAGAGTCTGTGATCGGGTTCTGGATCGTCGACGTCGAAAGCGAGGCGCGCCTGCTCGAGATCGCCGAAGGCATCGTGAAATGGTCGGACGTCGTCGAAGTGCGTCCCATCCCGGGCGGGCCGCCGGAAGTGTGACCCGCCGGACCGAGACGGTGCGATTCGAGGAGGCGCTGCGCGACGCCGCGCCATATGCGCTCGGCACGCTGGTACGCCGGTACGGACAGTTCGACGCGTGCGAGGATGCCGTCCAGGAGGCGCTCATCGCCGCGGCGTCCAGCTGGCCGGCGGACGGCATCCCGGACAGCCCGCGGGCCTGGCTGACGACCGTCGCCGACCGCAGGCTCACCGACGCGTGGCGCAGCGAGAGCGCGCGACGGCGGCGGGAACTGGCGGTGATCGAGGCCGAACCGCCAGGTGAGGCCGCGGTGAGCGACGACGACGACACACTGCGCCTGATCTTCCTCTGCTGCCACCCGTCGCTTTCTGCACCGTCGCAGCTCGCGCTGACCCTGCGGGCGGTCGGCGGCCTGACGACAGCCGAGATCGCGAGCGCGTTCCTCGTGCCGGAGGCGACGATGGCGCAACGGATCAGTCGCGCCAAGCAGAGCATCCGTGCCGCGGGCGCCCGCTTCGTGCTTCCCGACGACGAAGACAGGTCGGACCGGCTCGCCGTCGTGCTCCAGGTGCTCTACCTCATCTTCAACGAAGGGTATGCGGCGCGCTCCGGCGATTCCCTGCAGCGTTCGGACCTCACGAGCGAGGCGATCCGGATCACACGGATGCTGCACCGGCTTCAACCCGACGAGGGCGAAGTCGGTGGCCTGCTGGCGCTGATGCTGCTGACGGATGCGCGGAGCGCGGCACGCGAGACCGAAGATGGTCGGCTGGTCCCGCTGGCGGAGCAGCGGCGGGAGCTGTGGGATCGCGCCGCCATCGCTGAAGGGGTGGCGCTGCTGACCCGTACTCTGGGGCGCGGAGTCGTCGGACCGTACCAGCTGCAGGCGGCGATCGCGGCAGTTCACGATGAGGCCCCGAATGATGACGAGACCGACTGGCGGCAGATCCTCGCGCTCTATGACGTGGTCGAGCGCGTCGCACCCTCGCCCGTCGTCACCCTGAATCGCGCGGTGGCGCTGGCGCGTGTCAGCGGACCCCGTGCGGGCCTCGCACTGCTCGGAACGCTCGACGGGGATGAACGACTCGCCACCAGCCATCGGCTCGATGCCGTGCGCGCGCACCTCCTCGAACGCGCGGGCGACCTGCCCGCGGCCGCCGACGCGTATGGCAGGGCCGCCCGAGCCGCCCTCAACCGGCAGGAGCGCGACTATCTCCGCACGCAGGCGGCGCGAATCGCGTCGGCGCTCGCCTGAGTAGCCGATCGCTACCGAAGCCGGTCGCTTCGGGCCGGCATTCGCGACATTTGAGGACATCGGCGGCCACGCCACAGCCGACTCAAAGGTACGGACCCCTAGCATCGAGATCGTACGTGTCGAGAAGCGTCGATGGGATGAATCCGGATGGCAACAGGCAAGGGCGCGAACGGTCCGACGAAACGTGACCGTCGCGAGGAGGCCCGCGAGCACGCGCGCCTGATGCGCGAAGAGGCTCGCAAGCGCGCCCAGCGTCGCAAATGGTGGCTCCAGGGCTCGATCGTTTTCGTCGTCATCGCGATCCTCGCCGTCGTCGGCCTCTTCGTCTACAACGGTGTCTCCGCGTCGGCGAACGTCGCCAACCCGAAGAACATGGTGAGCAACGGCATCCTGCTCACCAGCACGACCAAAGCGGTCTCGACGCCCGCCATCGCCAAGGGAGAGCCGCCGACGCCGACGACGCAGTCCAACGCGGCCGGCAAGGCGAACATCACGATGTACGTCGACTACCAGTGCCCATACTGCAACCAGTTCGAGACGGCGAACGCGACCCAGATCGGCCAGTGGCTCAACGGCGGCATCGCGACGGTGGAGATCCACCCGATCGCCATCCTCGACGCCTCCTCGAGTGGCACCAAGTACTCGACGCGTGCGGCGAACGCGGCGGCCTGTGTCGCCAACTACGACCCGAACAAGTTCTACGCCGTGAACAGCGCCCTGTTCGCGAATCAGCCGGCCGAAGGCGGTACCGGGCTCACGGATTCGAAGATCCTGTCCGTGCTGAAGGGCGCAGGCGCGAGTTCCTCTGCGATCACCAAGTGCGTGAACAATCAGACGTTCAAGGACTGGGTGTCGTCGGCGACCACGCGTGTGCTCACGAAGCCGCTGCCCAACTCCACGATGGCGAAGCTCACCGGCACGCCGACCGTGATCGTCAACGGCCAGCAGTACACGGGTTCGCTGAGCGACGCGAACGCGTTCCTGCAGTTCGTCGGCTCCGCAGTGCAGGCCGCCTCGTCGACTTCGTCGCCGACGCCCACGCCGACTCCGACGCCCTCGAAGTAGTCTCCTGCCTTCGCACTCCGGCAGGTCGCCGCGCATTGACGCTCCGACCTGCCGGAGTAGCGTTCACCTCATGAGCAACGAGAACATAACCCCGCAGTTCGATGCGGACGGACGCGATGCGCTGGGGTACGACAAGGACGGCGACAAGGATTACGCCCTCGATGACGCGATCGGTGACGACGACTTCGCGGATCACCTGGTGACAAACGACGCCGTCGCCGGCGAGACCGTGTGGTCCGGCGCCGGCGACGGCAACGATGGGCCGACAGGCGGGTCGCCCGGCGAGGCGTCACCCACCTACGACGAGCACAACAGGCAGGACGATCCGTTCGACGCGATCCCGAACGACGACGACTTCGTCGAATAGGTCAGGCGGCAGCCGGTCAGGCAGCCTGCGAAAGACGCACCATGTTGCCCGACGGGTCGCGGAATGCGCAGTCGCGCGGTCCCCACGGCTGGTCGATGGGCTCCTGGAGCACCTCCGCACCCGACGCACGGATGGCTTCGAAGGCCGCGTCCACGTCGTCGGACCGGAAGACGATCGGACCGAGAGCGCCCTTGGTGACCAACTCCTGAAGGGTGTCGCCATCGGCCTGCGAGCGGCCGGCGTGCGGGTCGGAGAGCACGATCCCCAGCTCGGGCTGCTCTTCGCTGCCCAGCGTCACCCAGCGGTGCCCACCGCTCGACACGTCGTTGCGTACATCGAGGCCGAGCGCATCCCGGTAGAACGCGATCGACTCGTCGACGTCGTTGACAGTGATGTTCGTGTACTGAAGTGAGATAGTCATACCGACAACGCTAGGCAGCGTCGGAGTCGGCCGCTTCTCGAATCCTGCTCGCCTTGCTCCTGGTGGGTCGCGTGCGAACCTTGGCGACGCACGGCGGCATCGCGGTCACCGCGTGGTGCTCGCGCTGGCGGTAGGAGCTGGGAGTCTCGCCGACGATCTCGGTGAACCGCGAGCTGAACGAGCCGAGCGACGTACAACCGACGGTCATGCACGCGTCGGTCACGGTCATCCCCTCCCGAAGCAGTGCCATCGCCCGTTCGATGCGACGGGTCATCAGGTAGGAGTACGGCGTCTCGCCGTAGGCGGCGCGGAACTGCCGCGAGAAGTGCGCCGGCGACATCAGGGCCTTCGACGCGAGGGTCGGCACATCGAGCGGCCGGGCGTACTCCCGGTCGATGAAGTCACGCGCCCGGCGCAGATGCGCGAGGTTGGCGAGCTCCTGAGGCGTCATGCAACGACAGTAACACCCGCCTGCGACACGTCAACCTCTGATTCGGCCACCCTGCGGCGCCGGCAGCGTGAGAAGCGACCGCCGCGGATTGCTACCCTGAACGGATGACCGCTGCCGACTCCGAGACGACCGTGCCGCCGGCCGCATCGGGAGCGCGATCCCGCTCAGTGGCGCTCGACGTGCTTCGTGTCGCCGCCATCCTCGGCGTCGTCGCCATCCACGTCTTCGCAGGCATGGTGACGAACCCGGCCATCCGCGGGTCCGGAAGCTGGTGGGTCGCGACAGCGCTCGACATCGGCAACGTGTGGGTCATCCCGGTCTTCGTCATGGTGAGCGGCGCGCTCGTTCTCGGGCCCCGAGCGCACGCGGCGGGACCGCGCGCGTTCTATCGCAAGCGGCTGCTCCGGCTTGGCCCGGCTTTCATCGGGTGGCAGATCTTCTACATCCTCGTCGTGCAGCAATGGCTCAGCCATCGCAACCTGAGCCTCGCCGATGTCCTGCAGCAGATCGCAGACGGCAAGACCTACACCCACCTGTACTTCCTCTACCTCATCGTGGGCCTCTATGCCGTCGCGCCGGTGCTGGCGGCGTTCCTTGCCGGCGGCGGCGCGGGGCGGGCCTACATCTTCGCAGGCACGGTTCTCGCGTCGACGCTCCTCGTCTACGTGATCGCCGACCTGTCCGCTCTCAACAGCGCACCGAGGCCGATCGTTCTCGGCGCGCTGACGCAATGGGTTCCCTATGTGGGCTACTTCCTGGCGGGTTGGGCTCTCCGCAACATCGCTCTTTCCTGGCCATGGGCGACTCTCGCGGCCATCGTCACCCTGGCCCTCCTCGCTGAGACGATCTGGCAGTACGCCAATTCGGGTCGTCACGTGCTCCTGAACGCGGTCTCCCCGCTCGGCTACCTGAGCGTGATCGTCGCCGCAGCGTCGATCGGGGTCTTCGTCGTGGGTCAGAGCATTTTCGCGAAGGTGAGCGGGACGGGCCGCGCCGCGCGTTTCGTGAGGGAACTCTCGGACGCGTCGTTCGGTGTGTTCCTCGTCCACTTCTTCTTCATCGTGCTCATCGTGACCCTGTTTCCCGGCTTCGCCGAACTACGCGCGACGAACCTCTTCGGCGCTGCGGCCTTCTGGGCGGTCGTCGTGGTCATCTCGTTCGCAGTGAGCATCGGTGCGCGACGGGTTCCCGTGCTCCGCCGCTTCTTCTGAGCGTCCCGGCCCGCAGTCCGGTCAGGCCCGCACCTTCGCGTCGAAGAGAGCGGACGGGTCCGCGGGATGGTAGGGGACGGTGAAGAAGCCGAACACTTCTGCCTCGTTGCCCGAGTAGGAGAATTTCGTCCCGCGCTCCGGGTGGGCGGTGCTGAACGTGATGGTGACCTCGGTGTCGGGGACATTGCTGTCGTAGACCGAGACGGTCGTCGTGCCGCCGTTGTCGTCGTAGGCGTAGGCCAGCACCTGGTGGTTCTTGCCGAGATCCATCGGATTGGTGGAGTTGACCAGGATCAGCCCGAGCGGACACGGGGTGCCCTTGTCGATCGCCTTCCGCAGCTTCGGGAGCTCCTCCTCGACCGTGCGATAGGAGGTCCCGTGGATGACCAGGCCGAACCCGACATCTTCGCGCCCCAGAACCATCCACTCGTAGTATTCGGCGACGCCGGCAGGGATGTTGAAGCTGTCGATGAGACGCCGCACGATGTAGTCGAAGGCCGGCGAGTCGGCCGGAGGGTTCTGGTTCGTCTCGGGCGGCTGCCGCTTGGCGACGAACAGGTCGGCGGCGGCGAACGCCATGCCTCCGCAGAGTCCGTTCGAGGCGTCACCGATCGGGATGGACCCGAAGGGCGTCGCGATCTTCACGTCCGGTTCGGACGGCCACGAATTGGGATAGTGCAAGCCACTCGTACCCGGCGTGAATCCCGTCAGCGTTCCCATCGTCGATCCCCTCGTCGGCATCGTTCGTGCCGAAACAGTAGCACGCGGGATGCGCATCCCACTTCCGAATTCTGACCATACGGTCTAATATCAGACCATGCGGTCAGATTCTGAATTGGAACCCCGCCTGACGCGCACTCAACGCGCACGCCAGGCGGACATCGTGAACGCCGCGATAGCCCTCCTCGACCGCGAGGGCTACGCTGCCGCTTCCGTGGAACGGATCGCCGCTGAGGCGGGCACGAGCAAGAGCACCGTGCTGTACCACTTCAAGACGAAGGAGGCGATCTACGAGGCGGTCGTCGTCGCGCTGTTCCAGGCCGGCGGCGCCTACATGACCGAACGCATCATGGCCGAAGACAACCGGTGCGACATGCTGCGCGCCTACCTGGCCTCGAACCTGCACTTCATCGCCGAGAATGCCGCGCACGTCAACGCCGTGCACCGCATCCAGGAGAACGGCGGACCCCCCAGCGACGGCTCGGATGCTGTCGCACCGCTGGCGCATCTTCTTGCGTCCGGTCAGGAGACCGGCGAGTTCGGTTCGTTCGATCCGGAGGTCATGGCACTCGCGATCCGCGCGATCGTCGACGGGGCATCCTTCCACTTCACCGCGCATCCGACCCTGGATATCGACCACTACATCAGTGAAGCGATCCAGCTCTTCGACAGGGCCACCGCACCCTGACGAAACACGAAAGGACACACCCATGACAACGAAATCCACGCCCGCGGACCGCGCTGCTGCCGCATCGGTCGCCCCCGGCTTCGGACCGGTCACCTGGCTGGTCGGCGCCTACGCCGTGCTGAGCATCCTGACGGTGATCGCGATCGCCATCCTCTCCGGCGTCGCGCCAGACCTCGTCAGCCCCCAGGCCTGGGTGCGCGGGATCATCATCGCGGCCACGTCCATCCTGACCTTCGCGTTCGCCCGCCGGGCCGCACACGGCTCCCCGCGAGCTCTTCTGCGGCTGCGCATCGTGGTCGCGATCCTGTTGGTCGCGGTCGTCGCGGTGCTCTTCTTCCTCCCGCTTCCGGTGTGGATGGTCGTCGAGCAGGCCGTGTGCGGCGCGCTTCTCCTCGCGACGGCGATCATCATCTTCCGGCCGCAGCCGTCACCCCCGGACGACGAAGGTTAGCTCGCCTCAGGCGAGCCCATCCCACGACCACTGCGGAACGGACAAGTCGGGCGGAACGTCGTCGGGCCCTTCCGGATAGCGCGCCATCGACGTTCTCGTGGCCCACGCGAAGTAGTCGTGCAGAACTCGACGAAGACGCTCGTCGTCGGCCAGTCCGGCGTCGGCGAGCGCCACGTCGAAGCACGCGATCGCGCGGTTGTCCATGTCGTGATGCTCGCCGTTTCCGCTGTGCAACCGCACCACACTGGTTTCGGTACCGTACCGAGCCGAATAATCCGCCGGACCGCCCAGGGCCTCGCCCCAGTAGGCCGCGAGCCTCTCGGTGTGATCGTCGCGGAACCCGTGGTGGAACGCATGAGCGACCACGGGTTCCGCCATGACCCTCTCGTGCCACGCGCCCGCCAGGCGCAGCATCCCATCCGCTCCACCGGCCGCCTCGAATACCGTCTGCATGGCACCAAGGCTGCCACTTTCCGGGGCGGCCGGATAGATGGGGATGCGCGGCAAATGCCTACGTGAGTGCCTGCACCGAACATCCCAGCCCCTGTTGACTTTGGGGATGAACGCGCCTACCGTCCGCCTAAACCGGTTTAGATCTCGCATACCGGCCTGAGGAAAAAGGAATACGCAACGATGCGATCACCCCACTCACCGACACCACACACCTCCGCACTGCGGCGAGGATTGGCGACTGTCGCCGTTGCCGCTACTGCGACAGCCATCGCGATCGCGGGCCAGATGCCCGCCTCCGCAGCGGTCCCGACCACCGCATCCGCACCATCCGCCACCGGAGCATCCGGCTCGCACC
Source organism: Diaminobutyricibacter sp. McL0608 (assembly GCF_039613825.1). Lineage (NCBI taxonomy): Bacteria > Bacillati > Actinomycetota > Actinomycetes > Micrococcales > Microbacteriaceae > Leifsonia > Leifsonia sp. McL0608. The sequence continues at coordinate 2,774,288 of NZ_CP154826.1, forward strand.
CGAACGCCCCGACCCCCAAGCTCACCAACCTCGCGCACCTGGACTGGCTGCTCGACACCGTGCCGCTGCCGGCGAACGTTCCCGGCCACACCACATATCGCCAAGCATCCGAACCGACCGCGACCGCACCGTGGGTCTACGCGAACCGCAACGCAGACGGCACGTTCACCGATGTCGGCGGCGGCCCGATCACGGATGCGGCCAAGGGCTATTACGCGCAGGGATCGTTCGACGCCGACGACATCTCGCGCTCGGCAGTGGTCTACCTGCGCGACTGGGCGCAGAACCACACGCCCTCGAGCAAACAGCACGCGTATGAACTGCTGAGAGAACTCACCTACCTGCAGACGTCGACGGGCCCGACCGCGGGCAACGTCGTGCTCTGGCAGCAGCACGACGGCACGCTCAACCCGAGCGCCATCCCGGTCGAATTGCCGAACCCGAGCGATTCGGCCGAATCATTCTGGCTCGCCCGCACTGTCTGGGCTCTCGGCGAGGGCTACGCCGGTTTCAAGACCGCGGACCCGGCTTTCGCCCAATTCCTGAAGCAGCGGATGGGGCTGGCTCTCGGATCCCTCGGCCGCCAGTCGCTCGCGAAATACGGGACGACCGAGATCGCGAACGGCGTGAAGGTGCCCGGCTGGATGATCGTCGACAGTGCGAGCGCGACCTCGGAGGCGGTCCTCGGCCTCAGCGCCTACGTGAAGGCGGCGCCGGATGACCGCACGGCCGCGACCGCCCTCGCCCGCTATGCGGACGGAATCAACCGGATGTCCAGTGGCGGCATCGGACAGTGGCCGTTCGGCGCGATCCTGCCCGAAGAGAATTCGCCGACGTTCTGGCACGCCTGGGGCGGGATGGAGCCGGCCGCGCTCTCGACAGCCGCAACCGTTCTGCGTCGCGGTGACTACCAGCAGACCGCAGCTGTCGACACGGCGCAGTTCACCGCCCAGCTGCTCGCGACCGGAGGGCCGGACAACGGCTGGACACCCACTCCCGCCGACCAGACCCAGATCGCTTACGGCGTCGACTCGCGGGTGGAAGGCCTGCTCGCCGTCGCCGACGCGACCCAGGCAGCCGGGCTCGATCAGCTGGCGGGCGCCCAGGCGGCCTGGTACTTCGGAGCGAATCCGGCGGGCGTGCCCGTCTATGACCCGGCGACCGGTGTCTGCGTCGATGGAATCAACTCCGACAAAACCGTGAACCGCAACTGCGGAGCCGAGTCGACCATCCACACCGAGTTGTCGATGCTGGCCCTGGATGCGCATCCCGACGTCGCCCGAATCGCCACGTCGCTCAACCGCACCACCGCGACCGACGGGCTGACCGTCGTCGAAGCCGAGAGCGGAAGGCTCACCGGCTCGGCAACCGTCGTCACTCCCCCGTCGGCCTGGACCGGTTCGGCCAACTGGTCGGGCGGCAAGTACGTGCAGGCGGGTGCCGGTGACACGATCACCATGACGCTCCCTGCGCTGACGGGTGCGCACCGGATTCTGCCGATCGCCGACCTGGGCAACCCGGCCGGTAACGGGACGACGTCGTGGATGGCTTCGGGCGGCTCGCGGCCGACCAGGCTCGGGAGCAGCTCCAACTCGACTCACGCGCCGCAGGGCATCGCGCCGACGACGGTGTATCTGCAGCCGCAGATGCTGCCGGGCACCGCGCCCGACGGTACGACGACGCTGACCGCGCGTGTGGGCGGGGCCGTTTCATTGGATGCAGTGATCGTGCAGCCGGTGGTCTCGCACCTCGGTCAGGCGGGCGTCGGGACGAGCCGCGACATCTACGTCAACGGAACGGATTCGCGCGCCTGGCAGAAGCTGAGCGCGACCCGTCCGGTCACAGTGCAGCGTTTCGACCGGTTCGGGCGTGCCGTGGGCGGCCCAGCTGTCGTCGGATCGCACGCGAACGTCACGGTGGAGGCCGGCGGGTTCACGGTGGTGAGCTCGCGGTAGATCGTTTTTCGGCGAGGCGAGGGGTCCCATTCGCGGGGCCCCTCGTGTTCGTCAGCCTGCCGTCACGCCGTCCGCGGCCTGCGCAGCGAAACCGCGGTAGTGATGGCGAGCACAACGATGCCGATCGCCTCGACCACGACCGTCTCAGGTACGAGGGTGAACGTCCACACCTCGCGGATGCCGAACAGCCCGACAGTCAGCGCGAGCAGCAGCGCGAGAAGGCTGGCGATGACGAACAGCAGACTCAGCACCGATGCGATGCCCAGGAGTCGGCCGCGCAGCACGAGCATCCCGATCGCGAGGACGACCGCCGCGATCACGTTGAGGATGAAGAGCACTCTGAGCGTGCCGCCGACGCCATCGAAGACAAGAAAAAGGTGAATTGCCGCAATCGCCAGAAGGACGATCGCGCTCAGGACTCGCATGACCGTGAGCAGTCCCTGTCCGCTCCTGGTCGCCTGCACACTCGTGTCAGTCATCTGCATACTCGCTTCCGGTTCGAGCCTTCCCGGTGGAGGCCCTCCATCAAAAGACACGAGGGAGCGGGCTGTTGGGTTCAATCTCGGGTTGTCGTTCGGGCCGCTGATGCTCACGTCGAACCTCACGCGGGCGGCTCCCACAGCTCGATCGGCAGCCCCTCAGGATCGTGGATGCGGGCGAAGCGCCCGTATTCGGTCTCCCACTCGGGTCGCCGTTCGACGGCGATATCCGCCGCCTCCAGCGACGCGGCCAACTCGTCCAGCCCGGTCACTCGCAGGTTGAGCATGAAGGACTGATCGGATGCGAAATAGTCGGTGTCAGCGGCGAACGGCGCGAAGACGGTCATTCCCGCTTCCTGTTCCCAGTTCGCCCGCGCCTCCGGATCACGACTGGGGAAGAACAGGCCGCCGATTCCTGTGACGCCCATCGTGCGCCTCGTCGGTTTTCAGGTTGATCACTTGTGGATGGGTAGGCGGATGCGACCTGCTCACTGCAGGCAGAACTCGTTCCCTTCCGGATCGCGCATCTGATAGTAGTGCTCGGTCACCGGCCCCCAGGCCTGATCGATGAGACGCGCGACGCTCGCGCCGAGGGCGACGAGGCGATCCCTCTCGGCGTCGAGTTCGTCATCGGTTGGGCGGCGCCCCTGCACGGCCTGCACGTCGAGGTGAACGCGGTTACGCCCGGTCTTCGGGCCATCCGCGTGGTGGAAGAACAACCGCGGCCCGGTGCCATCGGCACTTGCGGCGAGCGCTCGCTTGCCGAGATCGGCCTCGGTGAGGCCGCCAGCGAGGAGTTCCTCCCGGAGTTCGCCGTCGAAGCGTTGAGGCGGGTAGCGGAACACGCCTGCCCAGAAGTCTGAGAGGGCCTGTGGGTCGTTTGCGTAGAAGACGATGTTGGCGAGCGTGGCCACAGGGTGGTGTCCTCTCAGGAGTAGTTGGCGGTGGTGGTCCGATCATCGCCTGCAAAGGGCGCGGGCGTGGGTTCAGTCAGGCCGGTGGTTCGATCGTCAGGCGTCTCGGCGGGTCAGCTTCAATACGGGGATCGTTCGCGTCGTGCGGGCTTCGTAGCTCGTGAAACCGGGGCTGCGTGCAGTGAACTTCGCCCACGCCTCGTCGCGCTCGGCTCCTCTGAGCTCCTCCACGTGGACCTGCACCTCGCCCTCCCCGGGCAGTTCGACCGTGATATCCGGATGCGCGAGCAGGTTGTGGTACCAAGCTGGGTGGTCATCCGCCCCCGCTTTGGACGCCGCAACGAGCCAGCCGCCGTCCTCCGTCGCGATCTGCATGACCGGCGTGACCCGCTCGATGCCGGTCTTCGCGCCGATATGGTGCAGGAGCACCAGGCTGCGGCCGAACCCGCGCGAGGTCACGGTGCCGTCGTTCGCGCGGAACTCGGCGATGATCGGGTCGTTGAAGTTGTCGTGGCGGCGGTCGGTCATGCGTGGGTCCTTGGTCTGGGTGGATGACGTGTGAGGTCTCGTGGGCTCAATGCGAGATTACGCCGGGATGAGCGGGGCGGCGTCTTTCACGGGCTGCATAAGACTGGACACCGACCCACAACCGTCAGCGACGCGAACAGGCCGACTGCCCTCGTGCCAGATTTGGGGGAAGCGTACGATCCAAAGCGGGAATTGATCGCCGACGGAGACGAGTCAGACATGGAAACGAAAAGCATCAAAACGCCCGGCGCCGTGATCGTCTACGACATCGCCGACGCACGGAACGGAGCGGACGCACATCCACCGCTCGTCATGATCGGCCAGCCGATGGATGCGAGCGGCTTCCGTGCCCTGGCGTCGTATTTGCCCGACCGCATGGTGGTCACGTACGACCCGCGCGGCCTGGGGCGCAGCACCCGCAGCGACGGCGAGGTCACCAACACGCCAACTCAGCAGGCTGAGGATGTGCACGCGATCATCACAGCGCTCGGCGCCGGGCCGGTCGACATGTTCGCGAGCAGCGGCGGAGCAGTAACCGCACTGGCGTTGGTGGCCGCCCACCCAGACGACCTGCGAACCCTCGTCGCCCATGAGCCGCCGCTGCCCGGAGTCCTCCCCGACGCGGACGGCGCTGAGCGTGCTCTGGCGGCGGTCCACGAGGCCTACAACTCCAAAGGCTTCGGGTCAGGGATGGCCGCGTTCATCGCGATGACATCGTGGCGCGGAGAGTTCACCGACGACTACCTCGCCCAGCCCGCACCCGATCCCGCGATGTTCGGGATGCCGGCAGACGACAACGGCTCACGCGACGACCCCCTGCTCTCAGAGCGCTCGAGTGCGATAACTGATCTCCGACCGGACATCGACGCCCTCAAGGCTGCGCCGACACGCATCGTGATCGGAGTCGGGGAAGAGTCCGAAGGCATCTTCACCGGCCGCGCCTCTGTCGCCGTCGCCCAGCTGCTCGGCTCGGATCCGGTCGTGTTCCCGAGCCACCATGGCGGCTTTGCCGCCGAAGACTCCGGATATCCCGGGAAGCCGGAAGCGTTCGCCCGCCGGCTCCGCGAGGTACTCGACGAGCGCGGGTAAGCCAGCGCCGCGGATATCAAGTACGCGCGACGCGATGCGATGATGCTGGCATGCCGTCCTCCCAGTCGCTGAGCGAAGCTGATCGCCGCCTCGTCGCAACGTGGGCAGCCGACTGTGCTGAGCGCGTCCTGGTCTTGTTCGAGGCAGAGGCTCCGACGGACGACCGACCGCGAGATGCGATCGCGCGTGCTCGGGCCTTTGCTCGGGGTGAACTCGATACCGCCGGAGAGATTCGCCGCCGTTTCGTTGCCGGTCGGGCCGCGCACGCCGTGAGCTCACCCGCTGCGGTCGCGGCCGCGAGGGCAGCGGCACAAGCCTCCGGTGTCGCTCACATGGGCGCGCATGCTCTCGGCGCAGCCGCCTACGCGGCGAAAGCGGCTGGGCTGGCCGAACCGGACCAGCCCACCGCCGTCGCCGACGAGATCACCTGGCAACTCGAGCACATGAGCGCTCGAGTGAGCGCGGCGCTTCAGCAGCTGCCGCCACTCGGCGAGGACTCCGCCGGCCCACTCGGTCCCGGCCTACTCTCGTCGGGCATCCTCGGGTCCACCATTCGCACGATTCAGGCCGCCATCGGCAGCAGCCCACAGCTGGAAGAAACCCGATAGGCGAGCGCCCGCTCACGGCTCAAGGTCGGTCATCCCCTTGCCGCTGGCGAAGTCGAGCGGCACGGATGCTTGGTCGTGGGTGATCAGCCACTGACCGTCGACCTTCTCGAAGCAGAACGTGACCCTGACCCACATGCCGTTTGTGGCCGTGCCGTTCGTCAGGGTGCCGCTGATCCGACCGAACCCGTGCCCGAACGCCACGACATCGCCCACGGCGAGTGTCAGCTCGCGCACCTCGTAGTCCAGCTCCTGGAACATCGTGAAAACCGTGACCCAGTTGTTCAGCTTCGCAGCGAGCCCCACGTGCTGCAGCGGGGGCTCGACGTCGAACGACACGACATCCGGAGCGTAGATCTCCCTGAGTGCATCCAGGTCTTTGACTCTCAGCGCCCCGATCAGCGCGTCGAGTTGCTGTCTGATAATCGCCTCGTCCGCGTCCCGTGCCGTCGTGTCTACATCGTCTCGTGTCGTCATAGCCTCGCTTCTTTCGATTTACGGTCGATCCTTCAGAAGCTATGACGATTCAGAGGGGTGAATTGTCACATGGCGACGGAGGCAGCAGTCAGTCTCCCGCGTTGCCGCCACTGCTGCTCCCCTCGCGCCCGCGCTCCGCATCCGCCTGTTCCGCCTCGACCGCCCGGTGGATGTTGCCATGGATGTGGTCGGCCCCGACCATCTCGATCACGCCATCGCGTTCGAGCACGACCCGGGGAGCCGGCTTCAGCCGGGTGAGCCGGATATTCACGCCGGCGTCGCGACAGAGAGTCACGACGTCCGCCATCTTCGCCGCGCCCTGGGAGTCGATGAAGTTGATCCCCCCGCAGTCGATCACGATCCCGGTCAGTTCCGGGTTGGCCTGGATGACCTCCCGCAGATGGTCCTCCAGGGCATCGGCGGTGGCGAAGAAAAGGCCGCCGTCGAACCGCACCACCGCTACGCCCGGCAGAATCTCATCGCCGGGGAACGTGTCGACTTCACGGAAGACCTGCGTCCCACGCTCACGACCGAGCGTCGGCATCTCCGGATGCGTGGCCACCGCAACAAGCCAGGCCAGCGACAGTCCGATCCCGATGATGACGCCCGCGAGCACACCGAACACCAGCGTTCCGAGGAGCGCCACAATCGCGATCCAGAAGTCGACCTTCTTCACCCGGAAAAGCCGCCGCATCTCTGGGAAGTCCATCATCCCCATCACGACGGCCTCGATGATCAGCGCGCCGAGAACCGCCTTGGGCAGGTTCGAAAAGAGCGGCGCCAGAAACAGCAGGGTGAGCAGTACCGTGACGCCCGAGGTCAGAGAGGCCAGTCCCGTCTTGGCACCGGAGCGGTCATTCAACGAGCTCGCGGACAGGCTGGTCGAGACGGGCATCCCCTGGAAAAGTCCGGAGCCGATGTTGGCCAGCGACTGGGCAACCGATTCCTGGTTGATGTCGATCTGGTAGCGGTGCCTCGCAGCGAAAGTGCGCGCATCCCCCGCGGTCTGTGAGAAACCGATCATGACCAGCGCCACCGCGGCGAGCGCGACGGTGCCGGCGTGGTCCCACAGCAGCTGCAGATCCGGAACCTGCAGCGAGGGCAGCCCCCGCGGCACGTCACCCACCAGGGCCACGCCCTTTGCCCCGAGGTCGAACAAAGCCGCGGCCAGCAGCCCTCCGACGACGAGCACCAGGGCACCGGGGACTCGCGGCGCGATGGCTCGCAGTCCGAAGACGACGACCAGCGAGATCACGCCGACCAGCACCGTCGTCCCGTGCGCGTCGTCGAGCGTTCCGAACCATGACCACAGTTCCTGGATGGGGTTGGATCCGGTGGTCTCGGTTCCGGTGAGCTTCGGCAGCTCCCCGATCACAACGTCGATCGCGGCACCGAAAAGGAACCCGGTGACCACCGCGCGCGACAGAAATTGCGCGATCCAGCCCATCCTGAACACCGCGAGAAGCAGAAACAGGATGCCCGAAGCCAGCGTGATCCCGGCAACGAACGAGGCGACGTCCTGCTCGCCGGTGATGCTCGCGGCGAGCACGGCACTCGCGGCCACCGCCGCAAGGCCTGAACTCGGGCCCATCGAGATCTGGCGGGAGGTTCCGAAGATCGCGTACAGGATGGCGCCGGCAGCCGCCGCGTACAGCCCGTTCTGCAGTGGCACCCCCGCGATGCCTGCGTACCCCAGGTTCTTCGGGACGATGAGAGCGGCGACAGTGACCCCGGCGATCACATCACCGCGCAGCCACGACCGGTTGTAGGAACGGAGCTGGCCGATAATCGGGACCCGAGTGAGGCCTCGTCCCTTCGCCTTGGTCATGCGTCAGTCTTACCCAAGTTCGGCCGTTCCGCCAGAGCTCGAGTTTGCTCAGAGAAGACCTTCGCGCTGCCCGGCCTCGCGGTGCACCACGACACCTCGACTCTCCTCGTCGTTCAACGGCCTCTCACCGTAGATCGGTGGGACACTGAACTACGGCAATTCATCCTCGCGGAGGTGAGAGTTGAGCAAGTCGAACGCTGCGGTGGAAACCGCGCATGCGGCACCGGCAGCGGGCGTGCCGTTTCTGCGCGATCCCGTAATGGACCTTGCGAGGGTCGGCTGCCTCGCTCTCGTCGTCGTCGGCCACCTCCTGATGATCGGCGCCTCTGTCGGTTTCGACGGCAAGCTCGTCCTCCAACGAACGCTCGGCCTTCAGCCGTGGTTCACACCGGTCACGTGGATCGCCCTCATAATTCCGCTGTTCTTTGTGATCGGCGGGCTGGTCGGAGCGCAAGCGTGGCGGAGAACGGCGGCGCGCGGTGGTACGGCGGCCGAGTTCATCCGGGGACGGTTCCAACGCCTTGCGCGGCCAGCCATACCACTCTTCGCCTTCCTGTCGACGGCCATCCTCATCATGCGATTGGCCGGCCTCGACACGGATACGGCCAACAAGATCGCGGCCGGTGTCGCGTTGCCGTTGTGGTTTCTCGGCGCCTACGCGTTCTGTCAGGCGTTCCTGCCCGGGATGACAGCACTGCATGACCGTGCACCGATCCTGACCCTCGGTGGCGTCGCCGTCGCAGCGATCGCCCTCGATGTCGCTCGCGACACCACGGGGATACAAGAGTTCGGCCTGCTCAACATGATCTTCGTGTGGCTGTTCATCCAGCAGCTCGGAATCTGGGCCGCCGACGGCTGGTTTCGCGCTCGATCCCGTGGAGCGCTTGTCCTCCTCGCCACCGCGAGCTACTTCACGCTCGGCCTACTCACCACTGTCGGCCGATACCCGGCGAACATTCTCGACAATCTCAACCCGCCGACGGTGGTGTTGGCGGTAGTTGCCATCGCCCAGTTCTCGCTGCTGATGCTGCTGCATCCTCTCCTGACCCGGGCTATGCGCGGCCGGGCGATGCAGGTGATCGTCTCCGCGGTCGGAAGCCGATTGATGACGGTGTATCTGTGGCACCTGCCGATACTGGCGCTGATCGTCGGGTCGCTGCTCCTCACGCCGCTCCCGTCACCGGCGCCAGGCAGCGGGATGTGGTGGGCGACGCGTCCTCTCATCCTTCTGATGGGCATCCTCGTGCTGATCGTCGTCGCGCGTGTGCTCGGCCGATTCGAACGATCGGTTCCGACCTATCGGTGGTTCGGGTTCCGTGTGAGCGACTGGAGCATCGGCATTTCCATGTCGCTTCTGATAATTCCACCGTTCACCATCATGCTGTTCGGTCTCAACCTCACCGTCGCGATAGCGGGCACTGTGCTCCTCATGGTGGCCGTGTTCCTGCAGCGCCCGGCCGACAACACGGTACAGACCCGCCGCGCCAGCCGGTCACGCCTGACCACGCACGAACCCGCGATGTAGAGAACGAGCAAAGGCGCAAACGCCCTGCTCACGATGTTCCTCCTACGTCTCATTGCGCGACAGGTACAGCACAGCCGGCCCGGATGCGACCCGTGAGGTGAACTCGACCACGCTCGCGGTCTGGTCAACGATCAGTTCGTCTGCGCGCACGGTCTCGCGACGGTCGATCCCGAACCATTCCACCCCGTACACGCCTGGAGCGAGCTCGATCGTGAACCCGCGGTCGTCGCCATCCACCTGGAGGACGAGGTATTCGACGCCGGGGTTGACCAGCGCAAAACCGGCAGGACCGACATCCGTCCGCGGCAGCATATCGACCAGCCCAACCCGCTCAGCGAAACGGCGAGTGTCCCCCATCGCCCACCGTGCGGGCTCGTACGCTTCGAACGGCGGCACGCCGCTGTCGGCCGGTGCATCGCCGGTTGGTTCGAGTCCGGCGATGAGGCCGAAGTCCATCAGGATCGGGTGGTGACCGCGCAGGAACGTCTTCCACGCCCACAGGGCATCGCCGTGCCCGGGCGCATAGTGGTCGGTGTCGCTGATCACGACCTTCGCTCCGTCGGCGAGGGGAGGGTCGACATACCAGTGCGACGGCGGAGACCCTGGCGCCATCGGATGTCCTCCGTCCGCGAAGATCTCATCGTCGTACCCCGGTGAGATCCACTCGGCGCGGCTTGCGAGCAGCGGATCATTGACTGCGGTCTGCACCGCAACCGGAAACTGCATCGTCATGCCGATGGGATGCGCGTCGTAGCCGTGCGCTTGCTCGTGTTGTTTGACGATCTCGATCACCCCGTACTGCCATTCGGTGGTGTCTCCCCAGTCCGGCGTCGTCTCCAGACCGATGAATCCCGCGAATTCGTCGGTGACGGTTCCACCGCCGGAGGACTCGTTGGCCACCTCCCACAACACGTTGGGGAGGTCGTGGAGCGTGTCGACGACCCTCCGGATGTACGCATCCTGGATCGACTGCACGTGCGGGTCGAGCGGCAGCACCTGCAGGTCGTTGATCGATGCGGCCGCGATGCCGTTCACGTTGTTGTCCGCGTGAAACGGGTGTCCTTCGATGTGGTCGGGCGCAGGGCTGAGGTGGAGCGCCCATCCGTCGAAGAGCATGACCCCGATGTAGATGCCGGCTTCTCCAGCTGCGACGACACGGTCACGGAGCCGCTGGAAGTAGTCGTCGTCCAGCCCTTCCAGGTCGAAGCGCGGCTTGCCGTCCTTCGCGAAGCCCGGACCGGTTCGGGGCCACGGCTGCGGGCTCATGTTCAAGTGATAGCTTCCGCCGGCGGCCTGCGACCGGAACTGCTCCCAGCGCCACAGCCTGATGAAGTTGTGGCCGCGTTCGCTGAGGAATTCCAGGTAGGCGTCGTAGTCCATCCTCTCGGGTTCATCCGACCCTTCCGGTCCCGGGCCCATGCCGTCCTCCAGGTTGTTCCAGATGTGGGATCCGGTCAGGTAGACCGCGCGCCCGGCATCGGGTCCGGATGCTGGCGTGAAATACCGCGGGTTGCGCGCTGAGACGACGAGTGGTCCCGTCGCTGTCCGTGTGGTCGTCATAGTCGTCTGCTCCGTTCCTCAGGCCGGTGTCTGCGGTCTGTGCGACCATACTCCCGACAGGCGATCGATCGGAGGGCGGATGCGGGGCGAGGCCACCGTGTTGCACGCCGATCTCGACGCGTTCTACGCCTCGGTCGAGCAGCGCGACGCGCCTGCGCTGCGCGGCCGGCCCGTCATCGTCGGGGGCGGCGTGGTGCTTGCGGCGAGCTACGAGGCGAAGGCGCGAGGAGTGCGCACCGCGATGGGCGGCCGACAGGCGCGCGACCTGTGTCCGGAGGCCGTGGTCGTCCCGCCGCGGATGGATGCGTATTCCGCGGCAAGCAAGGACGTCTTTGCGATCTTCCGCGATACGACCCCGCTCGTCGAGGGATTGTCGATCGACGAGGCGTTTCTGGAAGTCGGGGGGCTCCGGCGCATCGCGGGCACGCCCGAGGAGATCGCGATGCGACTGCGGGAGCGGGTGCGTGCAGAGGTCGGACTCGCGATCTCGGTCGGGATCGCGAGGACCAAGTTCCTCGCCAAGGTCGCCAGCGCCGTGAGCAAACCCGACGGGCTGCTCATGGTCGAACCCGACCGCGAACAGCAATTCCTGCTCCCGCTCCCGGTGGAACGGCTGTGGGGCGTGGGCGCCGTCACGGCAGAGAAGCTGCACAGACTCGGCATCCGCACTGTCGGTCAGCTGGCCGAGCTCGAAGAGGCAACGGCAGAGAGACTGTTGGGAAGGGCGGCCGGCGCGCACTTGCACGCGCTTGCCCGGCTGAGGGATCCGCGCCCGGTCGACGTCACGCGGCGACGCGGGTCGATCGGCTCCCAGCGTGCGCTCGGTAGTCGCCCGCGCACGGGCGAGGAGCTCGACCTCATCCTCACTCAGATCATCGACCGGCTCGCTCGCCGACTCCGCGACGGCGACCGCACGTGCCGCACGATCGTGCTTCGGCTCCGCTACGGCGACTTCGCCAAAGCCACGCGCTCACGCACGCTCCCATTTCCGACAGACCGGACATCAGTGTTGCTCACCATCGCCCGAGGCCTGCTCGCTACCGTTCAGCCTGAACTCGCAGAACGCGGCATCACGCTCATCGGCATCTCACTGTCGCAGTTGGGACGAGCGGACAGTTTCCAGCCCGAACTGCCGATCGACTGGGACGACGGGGCGCGCCTCGACACCGTGCTCGACGCGGTTCGCGATCGCTTCGGCGCAACCTCGGTCGCTCGTGCCGCACAACTCGGTCGCGATCCAGGCTGGTCGGCGCCGCTTCTGCCAGAACACGAATGACGAGAGCTAGCGGCCCTGACGCTTCTTGAATGGCTTCGGCTGCCCCTTCACGGCCGGGGTGCGACCCTTGCCCTTCGAGGCTTTGGCTTTGCCGCCGGCCGGCTTGACAGGCTTCTCGACCGGGACGGGTACTGCGGCAATCTCTTCCCGCGCTGTGGCAAGAAAGAGGACTCCGGCCTTGGTCAGCCGAGTGGTGGGCTCGCGGATGAAGAGTGGAGTCCCCACTTCGTCTTCGAGCTTCGAAATCGACGAGTAGAGAGCAGCGAGAGGGATGTTCAGTGCGATTGCTGCACGCGGGAAATGCAGCTCCTCGGCCACGGCGACAAACCGGACGAGCAGGGTGATATTCACGTAAGCCCTTCAAGGATCTCGTCGCGGGCGCGGCTCAACCTTGCGCTTCGACCGACAGATGGTTCCATTTGTCCCAGGTCTCGATTCTGCTCGCGTAATCGGCCTTGGCCATCCCGATCGGTGCTGTGCCGAAGAACACGCGCAAGGGCGGCTCCGCAGCATCGACGAGCTCCAGCACCACCTGACCGGTCGCGCCTGGATTGCCCTGGGACGAGACTCGCGCCTTCCGTGCCTCGGCCGCCTTCTCGCGATACGCGTCGTACGCGGCCAGCGGCGCCGCGTGCTTGGCCGAGTCCCCTCCCCAATCGGTCGAGAACGCCGCCGGTTCGATCAGCGTGACCTTGATTCCAAAGTCCGCGACCTCCTGCGCCAATGCTTGAGTGAACCCCTCGAGAGCCCACTTCGAGCCGTTGTAGATTCCGATGTTCGGGAAGGCGCTGATGCCACCGATCGAGGAGACCTGCAGGATGTGCCCGTGGCCCTGCTCACGCATGAATGGCAGAGCGGCCTGAGTGACCCAGAGTGCACCGAAGACGTTCGTCTCGAATTGGTCGCGTGCCTCTTGCTCGGAGATCTCTTCGATCATTCCGAACTGGCCGTAGCCCGCGTTGTTGATGACGACGTCAAGGCTGCCGAACGTCTCATGCGCTCGCGCGACAGCAGCGAAGTCCGCGTCACGATCGTTGACATCCAGTTCGATGGGGAGCAGGTTGTCGCCGTATTTTTCGGACAGGTCTTCGAGCGTCTCGAGCCTGCGCGCCGTTGCCGCCACCCTGTCACCGCGGTCGAGCGCTGCGATCGCCCACTCCCTGCCGAAACCGCGGGAAGTTCCAGTGATGAACCAGTTCTTTGCCATGCTCCAAGACTAGGACGTTCATCGGCGGGGCCGCGTGGGCTCGGCAGATCGTCTCGCTTACTGTGCTGAGCGGCCTGATCGTGCGGCAGACTGGCAGCGTGATGACGATCGAGCGCACTCTCATCCTCCTGCGCCACGCCAAGTCCGATTGGTCCGGTTCCGCTCCGGACTTCGACCGACCCCTTGCCGAACGGGGCCGGGCTCAGGCCCCACTCGCCGGGCGGTGGCTCGCAAACCACGCCGACCGGATCAACCTGGCCATCGTGTCGCCTGCAAAGCGCGCCCGCGAGACCTGGGAGCTCGCGTCCGCCCAGCTCGCACCCGTGCCTCCTGAGCAAATCGACGACCCAATGTACGCGGCGTCCGCCGACCAGCTCCTCGAAGTGGTGTTTGATGTGCCGGACGATGTCCGCACACTGCTCCTGGTCGGCCACAACCCCGGCATGGAAGAGCTGGCCTCGCTTCTCGCTGGCGAGGATGTGATCATGCGAACCGCCGGCATCGTCGAGTTCGGTGTCGAGAGACCGTGGCCCGAACTCGACGCCACATCGACGGTGCTCCGCGCTGCGGGACGCTCCGACGGCCACGTCCTGAGTTGACGATACGCTCGCGCCATGGCGAATCTCGACGGAGTGACCTGGCCTCCTGCCCCGATCTCGACCGAACGACTCATCCTGCGCGCGGCCGAGGGAGGCGACCGCGAATCGATGCTCGACCTGTTCAGCGATGAACGGGTGAACCAGTTCGTCGGCGGGGCGGAGCCGCGCGAGCACCTCGATCAGCTGCTGCCCGCCATCCCCGGCCAGCGGGCCGGCTTCTTCGTCGTCGAGCTCGACCGCCGGGTGTGCGGCATCGTCACGTTCGATTCACGCGATGTCGCGCGGCCGGGTCACGTCCGCGATGGGGGCGGCGAAGTCGAGCTGGGCTACATGCTGTTGCCGGATGCCTGGGGATACGGCTACGCGACGGAAGCGTGCGCGGCGGCGATGGCATGGTTCCGTGCGGCCGCTCCGGATGAGCCGCTCGTCGTTTCGACTCAGCTCGCGAACGAGCCGTCGCTGCGCGTGCTTCGGAAGCTCGGGTTCACCGAACTCGAGCGTCACGAAGAGTACGGCGAAGCGCAATGGTTCGGAGCACTGAGCGCATCCTGACGATGCTCGAAACGCCTCACGGACTGACGCGGACGCTGCGTCCCTCGAAGGTGACGATATCGCCGAGTTGCAGTTGCCGTCCCCTGCGGCGATCGACCTCGCCGTTCACGGTCACGTAGCCGTCGATGATGGCCTCTTTCACGTTGCCACCGGAATCGAGGAGTCCAGCGAACTTCAGGAACTGCCCGAGGCGAATTGCCTCACCAGCGATCGGGACGTCGTCGATCGGAGCCGGGTTCGTCATTCCCGAATGCTAGCCCACCATGTGCCGGGCGCTGACTCGGTCGTGTCAAGAGCCAGGTCGATGGTTCGTAGTCTTCTTGACGCTTCCGTCGGGTGCGTAATACGTCCATACCCCGGTCTTGGACCCGTGATCGAAGTCGCCTTCGTCGATGAGAATCCCGCGGTCCGTCCAGCGCTTCCAGTGACCATGTTTCTGACCGTCGAGGAATCCGCCGTGCTGGCGAAGCTCGCCCGACGGTCGGAACCACACGCACTCTCCCGTGAGCTCCCCGTCCGCGTAGTGAAACTCCGATCGGACGCCGCCGTCGCGAAAGAGGTGGCGCCATAGTCCGGTGCGTTGGCCATCCTTGTACTCACCGGCGGTCGTGCCTCCGTGCGGGTCGGGTTCCTCCCAGAGACCTGTCTTGAACCCCGCAGCGTCGAGTTGGTTCACGGCATGCTCGCGATCTGGATCAGGTTGCCGCAGGTGTCGTCCAGCACTGCCGTGGTCACCGGCCCCATTGTCATCGGCGGCTGCGTGAATCTCACGCCCAGCGCAGACAGGCGCTCGAACTCGGCTGTTGCATCTGAGACGCCAAAACTCGTGAACGGAATTCCGTCCTCGACAAGCGCAGCCTTGAATACTTTTGCCGCCGGATGCTCGTCTGGTTCCAACAGAAGCTCGACGCCGTCCTGCGCGTCCTGGCTCACGACGGTCAGCCACCGGAATTCACCGGCCGGCATGTCGGTCTTCTTCACGAAACCGAGCGTGTTCGTATAGAACTCAAGAGCTCTGGCTTGATCGTCGACCAGCACGGACGTCGTTGTGATCGTGATGTTCATGACAGCTCCTCAATGAGGTGAGCGACTCGTGCCTGCGCCTGGACAAGCACAGTCGGGTCGAGGTGATGGATCGTGGTGCGGCCGCTCGTGGTCAGGTGGACCAGCCCGGCATCCCGCAGGGAAGCAACATGCTTCGCCACGGCTTGTCGGCTCAGGCTGTGGCCTCGGTTGATCAGACGCACGCACAACTCGAACAGAGTCTGATCGTTTCGTCGCGCAAGCTCTTCGACCAGGGCAAGACGGACCGGGTCACCCAACGCACGGAAGACTGCATCCACGTTGTCAGATTAGCAACCTTTTGGTTGCCAATCAATATCGATGGATCCGCGGACCGTGCTCGGTCGTCAGAGCGACCCGTTGACCGCCGCGTCCGACGGGTGGAGGCTTGTTTTGGAGGTTTCCAGGACATTCGCACGCCTGGACGGTGCTCGGTCGTGACTGCACCGACTGTCCGATCGGAAATTCGCGACAATGTGGATCGGACGTTGACGCTCGCGACTGCACTGGTGGCCTTCCGCACCTCATTCCAGAGGGCGAGAGCAGCGTTAGCAAGGGGGCGTTCACATGCAGGACAGTCAACGGTTCACGAGGGGCCTTGAAATTCGTCGTGAAGTGTTGGGAGACGAATACGTCGATAACGATCTGTCTGGGTCAGACGAATTCATGATGACGTTCCAACACATCGTGACGGAACTGGCTTGGGGGCTCGCGTGGGATGGCGCAGCCCTTGATAAGAAGACAAAATCGATCCTGAGCATTGGCATTCTCGCCGCTCTCGGCCGTTTCGAACAGGTCGAGATTTACACAAAGGGCGCACTTGCCACTGGCGTCACCGTCAAGGAGCTCGAGGACGTGTTGACCCACGTCACGGTCTATTGCGGCACGCCGACGGGTCGTGAGGCTTTTCAAGCCGCGCATAGAGCACTTCAGTCTGCGGGGATTGCGTAGAGGCGCAAACTCGGTCTCGGGGCGATGTGGCGATCCATACGTCAAAGAGCCCGCCACAGTTAGCTTCGGTTCGCGAGGCATCCTCTTCACTCTGGGCATCCTCGTCAACTGACGGTCTCGTTCACGGACTCTGAATATCCGGTCTGGTTGAACAAGTAGTAGATGCTGAGTGCGCCGTAGGCGGCGAGCATGATGGGCGCGCTCCAGATACCGATGACTGCCGTCAGCGGGTAGAGGATCGTCCCTGCCCCGAAACGGAGGACTGCCGAACGCCTCTGCGATCTCGTGATGGTTCCCGCAGCCAATCGTGTTGCACTGATTCGAGCGAACAGCAGGGTGAAGGCGACCGCCATGCCCGTCATCGACGCGCCATACAGAAGGGCGCCGATGCGGATGTCCTCACCGGTTCCGTGAGCAAGAGCGGCGGCGAGCGTGGCGGTGGTGAACGGGATCGTTGTGACCACCATCAGAAGGAACAGGTTCTCGAACAGAAGCACCCGATCCACAACCATGGCGAATCGGAGGACCGAATGATGGTTGACCCAGATCACACCGATGACCAGAAAGCTCAGCGCGTAGGCGACGAAGGATGGCCACTGGTTCGCCAGCGCCTCCGCGAGCGAGTGGCCAGGGCTGATGTCGACATGAAGATCGAGCACCAACAGCGTTATCGCCACTGCAAGCACACCGTCGCTGAACGCCTCAAAACGAGCCTTCGACATCATGCACCCATACTGCCCGACCGCCGCGAAACGGTGCTCTGCTCCGCGATCGCTTCAGCACACAGCGTGAAGCACTGTGTGAAACTGACCACCTCAACGGATTCGGAATGGGGACCATGGTGGACGGCAGCATGCAGACGGAGCTTCAGACGCGGGCTCCCGCGGGGAGCTGGAACCTGGGCGATGTGAGCGTCAATCGGATGGGGTTCGGTGCGATGCGCCTGGCTTCCGCAGCCGCGTTCGGAACCGGCCCCAGTCGTGACCGGGCCGAGTCGATCGCCGTTCTGCGACGTGCACGCGATCTGGGCGTCAACCACTTCGACACGGCCGCCTTCTACTTTTCACCGAGGCTCTCCGCGAACGAGCTCCTCAACGCAGCGTTCCCGAACCACGACGACGACATCGTCATCGCGACGAAGGTCGGTCCTGCACGGACTCCGTCAGGCGAGTGGGCTGATCCCGCGACGCCGGATGAGCTGCGCGGCCAGGTCGAGGAGAATCTGCGCCAGCTCGGTCGCGACCGTCTGGAGCTGGTCTATCTTCGTGTCTTCGGCAACGGATCGATCGCAGAACACCTTGGCGCTCTCGCCGACCTGCGAGCGGAAGGGCTGATCGGCAACCTCGGTGTGTCGAACGTATGCGTTGAGCAACTGATCGAAGCGGCCGCGATAGCACCGATCGTCAGCGTGCAGAACCGCTTCGGACTCGATGAGCGCACATCCCTGCCCGTACTCTCCGAGGCGGCAACGCGTGGGATCGCGTTCATCCCGTACTTCGCAATGGCCGGCAGTGGTCGAGAGCGTGGCAGAGCGACCGAGGAACGACGCGACGTGAACCAGCTCGCCGAGGCCCACGGCGTGACCGCGACGCAGATCCGCCTCGCGTGGACGCTCCATCAGGGGCCGAACGTCCTCGCGATTCCCGGCACCGGCGATCTGACACATCTCGAGCAGAACGTCGCGGCGGCCGCCATCCGCCTCAGCGACGAGGACCTGCGGATGCTCGACGCTGCGTAGAACCTTTCGAGGTCAGGCAGGCTTGATGTTCTGGTTCACGTGGAAAAAGTTCTCGGGATCGTACGTGCGTTTGATGGCCGTCAAGCGTTCGTAGTTGACCCCGTAGTTCTCACCGATCCTGCTCTGGTCGTCACCGTCCATGAAGTTGATGTAGCCGCCCGACGACGAATACGGGCGCAACGCTTCTGAGTAGCTGCGCACCCAGTCGATATTCGCAGCGTTGTCTGCGGGGTCATCCCACATGCAGGCGATCACGGGAGAGAATTTGACGTTGCGGTTGACGAAGGCCGTGTCCGTCTGACCCACGCGCTGCACGGCACCATCGATCGGATAGATGTGGACCGACGTCTGGACGCTCGGAACTTTGCTCCCGTACTCGAGATGGGCGGCAATGGCGCCGTCATTGAGTTCGGGGAGGAAGTTCGCCTTCCAGTAGGCCTGCATCCCTTTGGGCAGCAGCGGATCGAAGGCGGAGTTGAGCGCCGGGTACGGCATGACGCCCACCATCGAACCGGCCACGGGAGCCACATCCAGGAACGGCTGCCAGCGGGCTTCGCCTTCGGCGGGATCCCCCGTCCACATGCCGATGATCACGCAGACAGGTTTGCCGTGCCATTCCTCGGGGAGGAACGGCACGGGCGGTCCCTGGTGGAAGCCCATGAACGTCCCGAATTCCTCCGGGGCGGAGGCGATGTAGTCCCGGTAGAATTCAGCCACGGTCTTGGCGTGCTCGATGCCGTAGATGATGATCGCGGCATGGACCATGTCCACGGGGTGAAGTCTGTACTCCAGTGACGTCACCACGCCGAAGTTGCCTCCGCCCCCTCTCAGCGCCCAGAACAGGTCGTCGTTCTGGGTTTCGCTCGCCGTCAGAAACGTGCCTTCTGCGGTGACCACGTCTGCGGAGAGCAGATTGTCGCACGACAGCCCGTATTTTCGGGAGAGGTAGCCGATGCCGCCGCCCAAGGTCAGGCCAGAAATCCCGGTCGACCCCACGATGCCGCCCGTGGTGGCCAAACCGAACGCGTGGGTCGCGTTGTTGAAGTCTGCCCAGGTGGTTCCCGGCTCGGCACGGGCAGTGCGCGCTTCCGGATCGACACGGACTCCAGTGCGGTTGACAAAATCGATGACCAGGGCGTCATCCCAGGTGCCGAAGCCGGGCGCACTGTGGCCGCCGCCACGAATTGCCAGGGCTATGGAGTTGTCGCGCGCGAAGTTCACGCTGGCGATGACGTCGGCCACCTGCGCCACCCGGACGACACCGGCCGGGTGCTTGTCGATCATGCCGTTGTAGACAGCGCGAGCCGAGTCGTATTCAGGATCACTTGGTTCGACCAGTTGCCCGCGGAGCTGCTCACGCAGCCCGTCGAGCGATGTTCCGTTCATGGGTGTACCGCCGATTCCCTCTGATAAGACCGGATTCGTCCACCCGCCACTTCCCCACCGATGATGACGGCTGGGGGTTACGTCGCTAGGCCTACACCCAAGCCGCCGCCGGGTCAAGAGGACGCCAGCTTGCACGTTGGAGGTTAGCGGCCCTGACGCTTCTTGAACGGCTTCGCTGCCCTTTCACGGCCGGGGCGCGACCCGTGCCCTTCGAGGCACGCGGAGTAGTCCGCCGCCAGCCGCTTCCGCCAGGGCACGCCGATCCGGCGGCGACGCTCCGAGCCTTCCGACGGTGATCGCCGACGATTCGAGTGCCGTGCCGATGATCGACTGAACCGCGTCGAGCGTCAGACGCCGTCCGACCACGGCGCCGACGTGGTCGTCCTCCAGGCAGGCGAAGAGCAGCCCGGACATGAAGGCGTCCCCGGCTCCGATCGTGTCGACGACACTGACGGCGCGCGGTGTCACGGCGAACGAGTGCGCGGAGGTGCGTACCAGGCAGGGACGCGGACCGCGCGTGATCACGAACAGCGATACGCCGCGCTCGACGTACGCGTCGGCGATCTGAGCGTGCCCGACTTCGGGATACAGCCATCCGGCGTCCTCGTCGCTCATCTTCACGACGTCGGCCTGCGCGGCCAGTCGTTCGACGCGTTCCACGACCGTCGAGTGGTTACCAAGAACGGCGGGGCGGATGTTCGGATCGAACGAAACCAGGGTCGACGTTTCGGCCGCTTCGAGCGCCTCGAGCACGCGATCCGCTCCCGGCTCCAGGAGTGCTCCGATCGATCCGGTGTGGAGGACGTCGGCGGCACCCAGTCCGCCGAGTTCCGGATCCCACCGGATGTCGAAGAGATAGTGCGCCGCGCCCTCTTCGTCGATGTTCGCCGTAGCGCTGGAAGTGGCGGCTCCCGATACCGAGCCGGGCGCAACGCGGACACCGGACTCGGCCAGATGACACCCGATCATCTGGCCGAGCCGATCCGTCCCGAACCGCGTGTAGAGCGTCGTGTCGACGCCGAGACGCGCGAGACCTACGGCGACGTTCATCGGGCTTCCCCCGGCGACCTCACGAACGGCGCCGTCGGCGCCCACAATACGGTCGACCAGCGATTCGCCGATGACAGTCGCCGCGCTCATCGCGCCAATTGCCAGATCTTCACGGGCTCGGATGCGGCGATCTCGAGCGAGTCGGCCGCCGGCGCGACCGGCACTGCGAAGACTCCGCCATCGGTCGAGACCTCCAGGGTCGGGCCGTCGACGATGATCCGCACCGGTCCGTCTGAGAACGGCATCGGCCAGGATTCGCTGCCCTGCTGGATGCGCAGTCCCTCCCCGTCGAACACCAGGCTCGCGAGCACCGTGGGACCGGAAGCGACACTGAAGTGTCCGCCGGGAGCCGGCTGCCAGCTGCAGTCAGCCGCGAGCCCGGCGATCCGCGATGTCGTCACCTCGCGCCGGTATTTCTCGAGTCCGGCGTGTGGCGTTGCTACGAGAGTCTCGCCAACGAGCGACAGCGTGTGCGGGATGCTGTGGGCACTAGCCCAGCCTGCGTCCCGGTCTTCGACGTGGCGCAGCCAGAAGGTGAGGGATGGTTTCCCGTCGGCATCGCGGAAGAACGAGGGCGCATAGTAGCTGGGCCCATAGCTCAGGCGACCCCACGACGTCGGCGTGAAGTTGCCGTCGACATAGTCGCCCACGGCGTAGATCACGTAGTGGAGCACGTCGTCGTCCCAGACCGAGGTGACCATCACGTGCCGGCCGTCGAGTTCGAACAGCTGCGGGCACTCCCAGAGCGCCCCCGTCCACACCGGCTGGGTCTCGGTCGTGGACCGTTGCACCGCGATCTCGTCGTACGACCACTCCGCGAGGTCGGCAGACGAATAGGAGAGTGCAGTGGCGGTGCCGTCTGCCAGCCCAGCGCCGACGAACATGCGCCACCCCTCCCCATCCCTGAAGACGAAGGGGTCGCGGTAGGCGATGATGTCGAGCTCGGCCGGCGCCGTCGCGACCACGCCCTCCTTGGCCCAGGTGAGCCATTCGGGGTCGGCCGGATGTGCGCGGCGCACTCGACCGATGCCGATCCCGGGTTGTACGACCGAGGTGTAGAAGATGGTCGACTCGCCGGCGTCGTCGGTGACAAGCGACCCCGTCCAGATGCCGTCGTCACCGTCGCCGGGTGCGAGCGCCACCGGCTGGACTGTCCAGTCGAACAAGTCCGGCCCCGTTGCGTGACCCCAGTGGCAGTTCGGCGCCCAGACAAGACTCTCCGGCACGTACTGGTAGAAGAGGTGGTAGCGGCCATCGCGGTACGTGATGCCGTGGGGGTCGTTGATCCAGCCACTTGGGGCGGTGAAGTGGAACTCCGGGCGCGTCACTCTGCGACCCCCGCATCGAAACGGGCGCGGATGTCGCGAGCCTGGGTCACGTTGCCCGCCTCCCAGGTGTCGACCTCTTCCTGACGCTGTCTGCGCATTTCGTCGCGCGCAGCGACGAAGCGTTCCATCCGCTCGGCTGCCCGCGCTCGCGCATCCGTCTGCTCGTCAGTCAACTCGGGCAACGGCGCCTCGACGACGCGGTCGATCGGACGCAGCGGAAGGCGCTGCTCCACGGGAAGGATGGTGAGTTCGGGCGAGGGAAGCGTCTGATACCAGTACGCCGTAGACGACCAGTCATCGGAGAGATGGTTGCCGTGGCCATGCTCGAAGGTGACCTTGATGCGCTTGGAGAAGCGGATCGGGTCGGCCATGTGGAAGCGGTAGCTGTGGTGGAATCCGGGCACGTTGGCCTCGTGCACCATCGTTCCGTTGAACAGGTACGCGTTGTCCTGCATGCCCCACGCGTGCCCGAAGTAGTCCTCCATGCCTGTGCCGTGCAGGCTCGGCGGCCACGTGTCGTCGTCGATGAAGATCATGTCGTCGCCTTCACCCCACCACGAGCCCTGGAAGTGGCGCACCGCCAGGTTGCAGCCGACATAGTGTCCGCGTCCCTCGGTCTCGAGAACGACATAGTTGTCGTCACCGGTCAGGTTCGGGATGGTCGTCTCGATGCTGTTCGCCTGCAGGTCGGGACCCCAGCCCTGGTTGGGCAGCGCCCGACGCCAGTGGGCGTGGAAGTACACCGTGTCCTCAGGCAGCGGCTCGCGCACCAGTTCGTAGTCGATGTAGAAGTACTGCAGGTAAGGGATGTCGTTCTGGTTCTCGACGACGATCCGGGCGCGCGAGTTGAACGGCATCCGGAAGTAGCTGTTGAATGCGGCGCTTCCACCGAACGTGTTGAGCTCCGGTTCTTTGGCCGAAACCGAGAGCGGAAGCGAGTCGTACGAACCTGAGAGCGAGTTCATCAGGCCGAAGAAGTCTCCGAGGGGGGCGATCACACTCGGGGTGTCCT